>NZ_BSSX01000005.1:0-652092 GCF_030269205.1 Herbidospora sp. NBRC 101105
TGGAACTACGCGGCGACGACGGCACCGGCTGGTCCCTCGCCTGGAAGATCAACTACTGGGCGCGGATGGAAGAAGGCGCCCGCGCCCACACCCTGCTCCGCCTGCTGGTCACCACCGCCCGCCTCGCCCCCAACATGTTCGACCTGCACCCGCCCTTCCAGATCGACGGCAACTTCGGCGCCACCTCCGGCATCGCCGAAATGCTCCTCCAAAGCCACAACGGGGAGCTGCACATCCTCCCCGCGCTGCCCTCGGCCTGGCCCACCGGCAAATACCAGGGGCTGCGCGGGCGTGGTGGTTACACCGTCGGCGCGACCTGGGCCTCCGGCCGGGCGACGGAGATCCTCGTGAGGTTCGACCGGGCCGGGACCGTCCGGGTGCGTAACGCGGTCTTCACCGGCACGGTCGAAGTCACCGACAACGGCGCGGCGGTCACCTTCACCAAACCCGAATCCGACCTGGTCTCCTTCACCGGGCAGGCCGGGCGCACCTACCGGCTGACCGGCACCGGAACCCCGCAGCAGCCGACCTCGTATGTGCGGATCGTCAACGGCACCACCGGGCTGGTGCTGGACAGCGGCGGCAACGTCGCCTCCGGCTCGGTCGTCAAGCAGTGGAACTACGACGGCTCGACCAACCTGCAGTGGCAGCTCGTCGACCTGGGCGGCGGCTGGTACCGGATCGTCAACCGCACCAACGGCATGGTCATCGACAGCTGGGGCAACACCGCCAACGGCGCCAACGCCCGCCAGGCCGCCTGGACCGGCAGCAACAACCAGCAATGGCGGCTGGCCGCCGCGAGCAACGGCCGCTACCAGATCATCAACCGGGGCACCGGCACCGCCCTGGACGGCATGGGCAACGCCACCTCCGGCTCCACCGTCTGCATGTGGGCGCCGAACACCAACACCAACAACCAGTGGACCGTCGTCACGATCTGACGGAGCCCTCCGAGTTCCTCGCCGCCGCGGGTGCCACCGCGGCGGCGAGGCCGTTCACGGGACAGGTTTCGCGGTTGTTACGGGATCTTGCTCCGCGCCTCTTGTCTGAAGTGTCCAGTCACTTTACAGTTTCAGACGAAAGGTTCAGAAAATAACCAGAAAATAACTGCCACCTTCTTGACCGTATGCCCGGTTGAGGCGTTCTCGCCTCCCGTCCATCCGAAGGGTGCTTTCGTGTCCTGACCGAATCCACGCGTGTACGTGTCCCCCGATTTGTTAGCGATAACAGCTCATCTACACGCGCCGATCCCTCCAGGAGCCTCATCATCACCATCGACAGAGGTCGGTGACGCATGCCCGCACGCGAACAGAATGACGCCTCTTCACCTTGAAATGTTAGCGATAACAGTTACGTAGCTTTCCGGCGCCCGCTGTACCTCTGGAGTCCGCCATGTTCGTGTCCCCCCGCCTCCGTTCACGTCTCCCCGTCGTTCTCCTCGCCGTGCTGGCCTGCGTCGGAATGGTGGCCCCACGGGCGAGCGCCGATTCCTGGTCGCCGGCCTCGTCGTACACCTCCACCGACAGGGGCGACGGCAGCTACACCGTCCCGCTGCTGCGCTCCGACGTGCCCGACATCAGCGTGGAACGGGTCCCGGCCGCCGAGAACGACGAGGGCCGCGACATCTACTACATGATCAGCACCACGATGCACCTGAGCCCGGGTGCGCCGATCATGAAGTCGTACGACCTGGTGAACTGGGAGATCGTCAACTACGTCTTCGACCGGGCGAACATCGGGGACTCCTTCTCCCTGCGCAACGGCCAGAACAGCTACGGCCAAGGCCAGTGGGCGTCGTCGCTGCGCTACCACGACGGCATGTTCTACGTCGCCTTCAACACCAACAACCTGGGCGGCGCCTACCTCTACCGGACCGACGACATCGACGACGGGAAGTGGGAGCGCACGGCCCTCGGCCGGGGCCTGCACGACCCCTCGTTGTTCTTCGACGTCGACGGCACGGCCTACATCTTCTACGGCTCGGGCGGGACCAGCGCCGTGCGGCTGAACGACGACCTGACGGCCATCGCGCAGGACTACCCGAACATCTTCACCGCGGCCGACTACGCCGGCCGGCCCTTCATCGGCGGCCTGTTCGAGGGCGCGCAGTTCTACCACATCGACGGCTGGTACTACGCGGTGATCATCACCTGGCCGTCCGGGCAGGGCCGCCAGGTCGTCATGTTCCGCTCCCGGGACCTGCTCGGCCGTTACACCTCCGCCGGCGGCGTCAACACCTACGAGGCGCGCGGGGTGCTCAACTCCAACGGCTTCGCGCAGGGCAGCCTGGTGCCCATCTCCCGCGACGGCGGCCGGACCGACTGGTACGGCATGTTCTTCCGCGACACCTTCCCCGTCGGGCGCATCCCCGCGCTGATCCCCGCGACCTGGCAGGACGGCTGGCCGACCTTCAGCGCCGCCCAGGTGGACGGCGTGTTCGACAAGCCGATCCGGCTCACCCCGGAGCAGGAGACCTTCGAGCGGCAGAAGAGCATCGTCGCCTCCGACGACTTCGCCAACGACGCCCCGGAGCGGGAGTACATGGAGGAGGACTGGACGATCCCGGAGCCGCCCGACATCGACGAGTCGCTGATCGGCGTCGAACTGGTGCAGAATCCCGGGTTCGAGGCCGAGACGACCTCCCCGTGGGCGGCCCAGTTCGGCGCGACCCTCAGCCGGGACACCGGTGACCCCGCCGCGGGCGCGGCGGCGCTGAAGGTCGGCAACCGGACCCTCAACGGCTCCGGCCCCAACCAGTACCTCAACGGGAAGATGCAGCACGGCGTGACCTACACCGTGTCCGCGAAGATCAAGTACACCTCCGGCCCGAGCAGCGTTCGGTTCAACCTGGTGGCCGACTGGGGCTCCGGTGTCCAGGTGATGACGTTCGGGAACGTGCCGAGCGGCCAGTGGACGACGGTCTCCGGCCGCTTCACCGTGCCGGCGACGGCCAACCTGAACAACTTCAAGTTCGCGGTGGAGACGCCGTGGGCCAACCCGCAGCCCGCGTCGTCCAGCGTGGAGTACCTGATCGACGACGTATCGGTCGTCGGGTTGCCGTCCACGGCGGAGTACCCGACCGAGGCGGAGATCGCCCCCAACGGGTCGCGGCTCGACGTCGCCTGGGAGTGGAACCACGCCCCCGACAACCGCAACTGGTCGCTCACCGACCGGGACGGCTGGTTGCGGCTGACCACGGGCAAGCCCGTGACCGGCCAGTACGTCTACACCAAGCTCTCCAACCGGGCCGAGCTGGCGTGGCTGGAGGAGGCCCGCAACACCCTGACGCAGCGCACGTTCGGGCCGCGCCAGTCGGCGGAGACCCGGATGGACGTCTCCGGCATGAAGAACGGCGACGTCGCCGGCCTGGCCGCCTTCAACCGCGGCTTCTCCTACGTGGCGGTCAAGCGGGCCGGCGGCGTGAACACGCTGGGCGTGGTCAACCGAGGCCAGCCGTTCGGGGTCGACCTCGACCAGACCGCGTTGGAGGCCTTCGTCCCGGGCACGACGGTGCCGCTCGGCGACGCCACCGTGGTGTCGGTCAAGGCCGACCTCGACTTCGCCTCGCCGGTCGGCCAGTTGTGGACGACCTTCTACTACAGCCTCGACGGGCTGACCTGGACCCGGCTGGGCAACCGCGTCGGCCCGCAGACGCTCGACGGCAGCCTCGCCCACTTCATGGGCCACCGGGTCGCCCTGTTCAACTACGCGACCCAGGAGAAGGGCGGGCGGGTCGACTTCGACCACTACCTGCTCAGCGACACCCTGACCGCGCAGAACCTCCCCCTCGACACCTCCCGCCTGGACGCCGCCATCGCCCACGCCGGGACGCTGAACGAGCACCTCTACCCGGCCGACGCCTGGGCCCGCGCGCAGAAGGCGCTCACGGCGGCGAAGGCGGCCCGGGCGGGCGCGTTCGGCACCCAGAACCAGATCGACGCGCCGGAGCGGGCGCTCAGCTACGAGCTGGCCCGGCTCGGCACGCTGGAGATCGAGGACGTGACCGGCCCGGTCGTCGAGGTCTCGGGTGTGGAGGACAGCGGCGACAGCCGGGACCTGCACATCGGCTGGAAGGCCACCGACGCCCAGTCCGGCGTCGGCACGACCACCGCGACCCTCGACGGTGAGCCGGTCCAGCCCGGCCCGCTCACCCTCTACGAACTGGCCCTCGGCGAGCACGTGCTCACCGTCACGGCCGTCGACCACGCCGGGAACCAGACCGTGCAGACCGTCCGGTTCACCGTCTCCACGTCGGTCGAGGACGTCTCGGCGCTGATCGACCGGTTCGCGGCCGAGGGCAGGACCAACGCGAGCAGCGCGGTCCGCCTGCACAAGGAGCTCGACCGGATCATCGCCGCCATCGCCGAGAAGAAGGACGCCAAGAAGATCATCAAGGTGATCGAGAAGTTCAAGAGCGGGGTGAAGGACCACCGCGTCGAGGCCGACGAGATCGTCCGCACCACCCTGCTCCGCGACGCCGACGCCCTGATCGTCGGTTACGGAGGAACCCCCCGGTCCTGACCGCCGGTTCAGCAGATCTCGACGAACAAGGAGAACATGTCGTGAAATTACGCTCGCGCTTCGCCGCGATCGTGACCACCGCCGCGATGCTGGGCACGTTGTCGACCGTCACGGCCTCGCCCGTCCAGGCGGCCGGTCCCGACCTCATCGTCAACGGCGGCTTCGAGTCGGGCCTCACCGGCTGGTTCCCGAACAACGGGAACGCGACCGACACGGCCACGCTGACCCCGACGACCGACGCCTACTCCGGCTCGGCCGCCGTCGCGGTCACCCAGCGGACGACGACCGGATCGGGCCCGATGCAGGACCTGTCGGGCAAGGTGCAGGCGGGGAAGACCTACTCGGTCACCGCACGGGTCAAGTACGAGAACCCGAACAGCCCGGCCACCAAGCAGTTCTTCGTCACCATGCACTACGGCGGGGGGACGTACACCAACCTCGGCACCGTGACCACCCCGCGAGGACAGTGGGGCCTGATCCAGGGCACGTTCACCATCCCCGCCGCGCAGAGCGTGACGACCGCGCGGATCTTCGTCGAGACCCCGTGGACGCAGACGCCCTCCACCGCGCCCGACACGCACCTCATGGACTTCAAGGTCGACGACGTGACGCTCAGGGAGTTCACGCCCTCGACGACGATCGAGGTGCTCGGCAAGAACCCCGGTGAGGGCAACCCGCTCATCTCGCACAAGTTCGGGGCCGACGGCAACGCCTTCGTGCACGACGGCCGGGTCTACCTCTACATGACCAACGACACGCAGGTGTACAACCCGGGCCCGAACGGGATCTCCCCGACCAACACCTACGGCGGGATCAACACCATCACCGTCATCTCCTCCGACGACCTGGTGAACTGGGTCGACCACGGCGAGATCCCGGTCGCCGGGCCGAACGGGGTCGCGAAGTACGCGAGCCAGTCGTGGGCCCCGGCGATGGAGAGCAAGATCGTCGACGGCAAGGAGAAGTTCTTCCTCTACTTCGCCAACAACGGCGCCGCGACCGGCGTCATCGTCGGCGACTCGCCGCTCGGCCCGTGGCGGGACGAACGGGGCAGCCTCCTGATCACCGGCGCGACGCCGGGCGCGTCCAACGGCGTCAACTGGCTCTTCGACCCGGGCGTCTTCATCGACGACGACGGCCAGGCCTACCTCTACTTCGGCGGTGGCGGCGACGACGGGTCGCGCAGCTACGAGAACACCAACCACCCCAAGTCGACCCGCGTGATCAGACTCGGCGACGACATGACCAGCACCGTCGGTTCGGCGGAGGTCATCGACGGGCCGCTCATGTTCGAGGCGGGCCACGTCTTCAAGCGCGAGGGCAAGTACTACTACTCGTACTCCTCGAACTTCGGCTTCGGCGGGCCGATCGACCCGGCCGGTCCGCCGACCGGCGCGATCGCCTACATGGTGGCCGACAACCCGATGGGCCCCTGGACCGCCGACAAGTACAAGGGCGTGATCTTCCGCAACCCCGGCAACTTCTTCGGCGCGGGCGGCAACAACCACCAGTCGGTGTTCCAGCTCGGCGGGGACTACTACTTCACCTACCACGCCCAGACGCTCAACCGCCGGATCACCGGTGGCGCGACCCAGGGCTTCCGCAGCCCGCACATCGCCAAGCTGGAGTTCAACCAGGACGGCACGGTCAAGGAGGTGCTCGGCACCTACGACGGCGTCGAGAACATCCGCGACCTGGCCCCCTACCGGGTGATCGAGGCCGAGACCATCGCCTGGCAGCAGGGCATCGCCACCAAGAAGGTCGAGGGCTCCTCGGCCGAGTTCGGCGACCGGGCGCCCAACCTGGTGCTGCACGACGTCGACAACGGCGATTGGACGTCGCTCGCGTCGGTCGACTTCGGTGAGAAGGGTGCCACCGCGCTCACCGCGAAGGTCAAGCCCCTGGTCGCCGGCGGCCGGATCGACGTCCGCCTCGACGACCGCACGGCCCCGGTGGTGGCCACGATCCCCGTCGACGCGCCGCTCAACGCGTGGACGGAGCTGACCGCTGAACTCGACGGCCTCACCGGCGTGCACGACGTGTACTTCACCTACGCCGGACCGGCCGGCGCCGACCTGTTCGAGGTCGACTCGTGGGCCTTCGAGAGCAAGGCCGAGGACGAGACCGCTCCGGCGGTCGAGGTCACCGGCGCGGCCGACGGCGGCGAGTACGGCGACAGCGGCGACCTGACCCTCGGTTGGACCGCCGAGGACGCCGAGTCGGGCGTGGCCACGATCACCGCGACCCTCGACGGCCAGCCGGTCCAGCCCGGCGCGATCACCCTGTACACCCAGGCCCTGGGCGAGCACGAGCTGGTCGTCACCGCCGTCGACCACGCCGGGAACGAGACGGTGAAGACCGTCGGGTTCACGATCACCACCTCGGTCGAGGACGTCTCGGCGCTCATCGACCGCTTCGCAGCCGAGGACAAGACCAACGCCAGCAGCGCGGTCCGTCTCCACAAGGCACTCGACCGTGTCATCGCGGCCATCGCCGAGGAGAAGGACGACAAGAACGTCATCAAGGCGATCGAGAAGTTCAAGAGCGGGGTGAAGGACCACCGCGTCGAGGCCGACGAGATCGTCCGCACCACCCTGCTCCGCGACGCCGACGCCCTGATCGTCGGTTACGGGGGCACGCCCCGGACCTGACGCTCAGCAGGGTTCGACCCGGGTGCGGTGGCCCTCCAGGCGCAGTCTGAGCAGGGGGGCCACCGTGCCGCCGAAGTTGGCCCGGTCGACCGGGCCCCGGTAGTCGAGGAAGCTCACCACCCGCAGGTCGTCGAGCACCATCCAGGCGTAGGCCTGGTCGGGCTGGGCCTGCGGGTTCCCGATGACGAGCCCGGAGCCGTTCAGGGGTTCGTACGGCCCCTCCAGCGAGTCGGCGACGAAGCCGTAGAGGCCGGTCGGGGCGGCGTCCGCCGGTTCGAACGACTGGCGGTGGGTGCAGAAGAACAGGTAGTGCAGGCCGTCGTGGACCACCACGTGGGGGCGTTCCAGCTCGCGGTTGATCCCGTCGGCGACCAGCAGCGGGTGGTTCCCCGACCCGGAGTCGGTCAGGGCGACGGCCCCCATGTAGCGGTCGCCCCACGGAACCGAGGCGGCGATCAGCAGGCGTCCCCGGAACCAGGCCGGGTCGCGCCAGGCCAGGATCCGCCCGGGGCCGCCCTCGATCTGGTCGGCGGGCAGGAAGTACCGCGGGTCCGGCTTGGCGAGCTCCCGGTGGACGCCGTCGCGGGCCTCGAACACCCGCTGCGTGAAGGTGCGGCGCTCCTCGCCGCGGAACCCGCTCGCCGTGTAGAAGACCGAGATCGTGCCGTCGGCCCGCCGGATCGCGGTGCCCGACCACTCGCGGCTGCCGGGAGAGGCCCCGTCGGGGAAGACGTCGCCGAGGTCGACCCACTTGCCGTCGTCGAAGGCGAGCGAGCGGATGCGGGCCACGTCGTGGCGGTCCTCCGGATGGCCGGCCGCCGGGGCGGCCAGGCCCATCCAGAGTTCGCGGCCGTCGAAGAGGGCGGTGGCACCATCCTCTTCCTGGATCGGCCACATGTCCCACAGGTCGAAACCGGGCAGCGCCGGTTCGACGGGTCCGGTGATCAGCGGCGCGGTCGTCGCCGGGTCGTCTTCGATCAGGTCGAGGTGGCGCCTGGTCCACCGGGTGGTCGTCACGGTCATCCCTTCAACGAGCCCTGGAGGAGGGCCGTCACGAAACGGCGCTGGAAGATCAGGAACACCAGGAGTGTCGGCGTGAGGATGAGCAGCGAGCCCGCGCACAACAACGGGATGTCGGTGCCCCACTGCCCCTGGAACGCCCCGAGGGCGCCCGACATGGTGCGCTGCAACGGGTCGTCGACCAGCACGATCGCCAGCAGGAACTGGTTCCACGTCCAGAGGAACAGCAGGATCGCCAGCGACGACGTGGCCGGGGCGGCCAGCGGCACGTGCACCTTCCAGAACAGCTGCCAGGTGCTCGCGCCGTCGATGCGGGCGCTCTCCGAGAGCTCCTCGGGCATGTTCACGAAGTGGGCCCGCATCCAGAACACCGAGAACGGCATGAACAGGCCGATCAGCGGCAGGATGATCGCCCACCGCGTGTTCAGGATCCCCATGTCGCGGGCCAGGTAGTAGAGCGGGGTGACGATGCCCTCGAACGGCAGCGTCAGCCCGAGCACGAACGCCACGAACACGAACCGCCGCCCGGGGATGCGCAGGTGCCCGATGGCGAACCCGGCCATCGTGGCCACCACCAGCGAGATCGGCACCACCCCGAGGACGATCAGCACGCTCGACTTCAGCAGCTCGGTCATCCGGGCGGCGGTGAACGCGGTGGCGAAGTTGCCCCACTGCGGGTCGTCGGGCCAGTCGAGGCCGAGCGGGTAGCTGCCCGACGGGTGGAGCGCGGTGACGAAGAGGCTGACGAACGGCATCAGGGTGGCGGCCATCAGCACCAGCAGCAGCACCCGGCCGGTCCAGGCCTCACGACGAGCGGTTTTCATGATGAGCGGTCCCTGGTGAGCCACTGGATCGGCAGCGCGCACGCGATCACCAGCACGGTGAGGACCACCGCGAGGGCCGAGGCGAGGCCGACCTCCCGTTCGGAGAAGGCCAGGTAGTAGATCTCCAGGCCGGGCACCATGCTGGCGTTGCCGGGCCCGCCCTGGGTCGAGATGTAGACGATGTCGAAGCTGGCCAGCGCGGCCACGACCGTCACGGTGACGCACACCCCGATCTCCTGCCGCAGGCTGGGCAGGGTGATCGAGAAGAACTCACGGAGCGGACCGGCGCCGTCGAGCCGGGCGGCCTCGTACAGGGCCGGATCGATCTTGCTCATGCCGGCCAGCAGCAGGAGCGTGCACAGGCCCAGGAGCACCCAGGCGCCGATCACCCCGACCGCCGGCAGCGCGGTGGAGAAGTCGCCGAGCCAGGCCCGGGTGATGCCCTCCAGTCCGACGGCGGTCAGCAGCTGGTTCACCAGCCCGGTGGACGACAACAACCAGCTCCAGGTGATGCCGGCCGCGACCAGCGGGATCACCTGCGGCAGGAAGATGACCGTGCGGGCCACCAGGGCGAGGCGGCTGGCCGCGATGCGCCGGATCGTCGCCGCGATGGCCAGCCCGAGCACGACCGGGACGGCGCTGAAGAACACGATCAGCTTCAGCGCGTTGAGGATCGCGGCGAACAGGTCGGGATCGGTGAAGACCCGCAGGTAGTTCTGGACGCCGTTCCAGGTGGCCACGCCGATGCCGTCCCACGAGTAGAGGGAGTACTGCACCGTCATGACCAGCGGCTGGATCACGAACACGACGTAGAACGCGGCCGCGGGCAGCACGAACAGCCAGCCGGCCCAGTTTCTGCGCCGCTGCGCGGCCGCCTTCACGTCAGCCTCCCTTGACCTGGGACTGGTAGTCGGCCTGCACGCTCTTCAGCAGGCCGTCGGGCGTCTGCTCGCCGGCCACCAGCTTCTGCAGGTTCGGGGTCCAGCTCTTGGCGTAGATCGCGCCGGTGGCGTTGGCGATGAAGTCCATCGCGCCGTTGTCCTCGGCGATCCGCGCGCCCGCCGCGAGGGTGTTCTCGGTGACGCTGCCCGCCGCGACCGGCGGCATCGGCGCGTCGGCCGGGCCCATCGGGTGGGAGCCGCCGACCTCGACGCCGATGGTGCGCGCCTGGGTGTCGGTGGCGACCCAGTTGAGGAAGGCCGCGGCGCAGTCGGCGTTCTTGGCGTTCGCCCCGATGCCGAAGGTCAGCGGGGCCGACATCGCGGCGCGCTTGCCGCCGGCCTGGGCCGGGGGCATCAGGAAGAAGCCGATGTTCCCGGCCATCTGCTTGTCGAGGTTGCCCGACTCCCAGTCGCCGTTGAACATGAACAGGCCGTCGCCCTTGATGAAGCGGCTCATCATGGTGGCGTAGTCGACGGCGTTGACGTCCTTCCAGAAGTAGCCGGACTTGATCCACTTCTCCAGGTGCTGGGTGGCCTGGAGGTTCGACGGGGTGTCGATGGTCGCGCCGGGCTTCTGGTAGATCCACTCGTTGATCGGCGCCGGCGGCCCGTAGGAGGCCATCAGGTCCTGGAGCGGGAAGGCCAGGCCGCCGGTCGCGCCGCCGTTGAACTGGGCGATCGGGGCCAGGCCCGCCTCCTTGGCCTTGGCCAGGGCGGCGTCGAGGTCGGCGAGCGTCTCGGGCGGGGTGGTCATGCCGATCTGCTCGGCCAGCTTCTTGTTGTAGAAGACGCCCGTCATGGAGAAGTTCAGGCCCATGGCGTAGAGGGAGCCCTCGCCGCGCACGGCGCCGCCGGGGGACAGCCGCATCTGCTCCAGCTGCGAGGGGGGCCACTTGTCCCAGCCGAAGACCTTGGCGTAGTCGTCGAGGTTCTTGAGCAGGTTGTTCTTGACCAGTTCGGAGACCTGGGGCAGGCGCATCAGGTCCGGCGGGTCGTCGGCCAGCACCCGCGGCGCGTTCTGGGTGATCACCGCGAACTGGTCTTCGCGGATGTCCCAGGTGACGTTCGGGTGCTGCTTGGTGAACTCGTCGGTGAGGGCCCTCGCGATCGGGAAGCCCGTTTCGAAGTAGCCCTTCAACGTGATGGGTTCGGTGCCGCAGGTCGGCGCGGCCGACAACGCCGGCGCCGACGAGGCGGCGGCCGTCGGCTGCGCGTTGCCGCTGCCCGGCGCGGCGCACGCGGCGGCCAGGCTTCCCCCCAGGATGACCACCATCGCCACGCGGCTCCGGCGGGAGTGAACTCGACGAGACATGGTGCGTCTCCCTTTGCTAAATCGGATTAGCGATGCGATAGTCTCACCGTGCGTATCCGACCGTGTCAAGGCCCCGTAATTGGGTTGAAATATGGAGGTCTCCCCCCGTGAGCCGACGTCGGGTCACCTTGGCCGATCTGGCCGAGGCGGCCGGAGTGTCCCGTACGACCGCCTCGCTCGTGATGACGGGCAGGGGCCGTGAGCTGCGCATTTCTCACGACGTGGAGCAGAGGGTACTGCGTGCCGCCGACGAGTTGGGCTATCGCCCGAACGCGGTCTCCGTCGGGTTGCGCACCGGCACGACACGCACGATCGGCTTCGTCTCCGACACCGTCGCGACATCACACCTCGCCGGAGACATGATCAAGGGCGCCCTGGAGGCCGCCCGCGAACGCGGCGTGATGTTGTTCATCGGTGAGAGCGAGGGCGATCCCGAACTGGAGCGCGGCCTGCTGCACGCCATGCAGGACCGCCAGGTCGACGGCATCATCCTGGCCGCCATGTTCACCCGGACGATCAAGGTCCCGAAGGACATCGGCCCGGCCGTCCTGCTCAACGCGCTGCCCCGGCCGGCGTCGGGCCTGCCCTCGATCGTGCCCGACGAGATCGAGGCCGGGCGGTCGGCCGCCCGGGTGCTGCTCGACGCCGGGCACCACGACGAGGTCTATGTGATCGGGGCCGGGCCGACGCTCCAGGACGTGCCCGCCGACAGCGTCGCGGCCGTCGAGCGCCTGATCGGCATCCGGGAGACCGGGCTGAAGATCGCCGGAGCCCGGGTGTGCCCCGACTGGCAGCCCGAACACGGCCTGGCCGCGACCCGCGCGCTACTCGCCGACCACCGTCCCCGGGCGCTGATCTGCCTCAACGACCGGGTGGCGATCGGTGCCTACCAGGCGCTCGCCGAAGCCGGGCTCTCGGTGCCCGGCGACGTCTCGGTGGTGTCGTTCGACGACCATCCGATCGCCTCGTGGATGTGGCCCAAGCTGACGACCGTGGCACTGCCCCACTACGACCTGGGTCGCAAGGCCGTGGAGGTGCTGTTCGCCCAGATGGCCGGGGAGGTGGAGCCCGGCCAGGTGTTCCGGGTGCCCATGCCGGTGCGGCACCGGGAGTCGGTCGCCGCGAGGGCGTGAGACCCGGTCAGCGCCGCAGGCGCACGGGCTCGCCCGGACCGCCCCGGCGGACCAGCCAGGCCTCGGTGATGTGGGTGAACATCGCCTCGGAGGCCCCTTCGGGGTCGCCGAGGGCGATGCGCTCGTAGACCCGCCGGTGGCCGAGGTTGGAGGCCACGCACAACGCGCGTTCGGTGCGGCCCGTGTAGCGCGAGGTGTTGATCACCTGGCTCTCCAGCTGCCGCACCACCGCCCGCGCGATGCGGTTGCCGGACGCCCGCATGATCGTGTCGTGGAAGGCGCGGTCGTAGTCGGCGTAGGCGACGGGGTCGCCGACCAGTTCGTCCATGCGGTCGACGAGGGCGCGCAGGCGGTCGACGATCTCGCGGTCGGCGACGCGGGCGGCCACGTGGGCCATGTCGGACTCCAGCAGGCGCCGCGTGACGACCAGGTCGTCGAGCACGGTGATGCCGTCGTCCTGGGCGATGGTCGCACCCAGCACGAGTTCGTCGAGCATGTTCCACTCGCTGGACGGGGTGACGATGGTGCCGCTGCCCTGCCGCACCTGGACCAGCCCCTTCTCCTGCAGGACCTTCACCGCCTCCCGGACGACGGTCCGGCTGACGGAGAAGGACTCGCACAACGCCGGTTCGGGCGGCAGCGGGGTTCCGGGGGCGTGCACCCCGCGGACGATGCGGTCGACGAGCTCCCCCGTGAGCGCCTGGGCGAGGTTGGCCGGTCGTTTCGTCCAGTCCGGAGACGGCCCGGTGCCCGTGGACGCCCTCCCAGATGCCGCCATGTCCCCTCCAGCTGACCCCCACGCACGTGTGCGATGAGTCTAGACGTCATACGAATCAGGTGGTTTACAGGCGGTACACGCGCTCGGCCGTTCCGCTGAAGATCGCCTGCCGTTCCGTCTCCGACAACCCGGCCAGCAGGGTCCGCACGGTGTCGGTCCACCGGGGCAGCGACCCGGCGAGCAGGCAGACGGGCCAGTCGGAGCCGAACATCAGCCGGTCGGGACCGAACGCGTCGATCGCGACCTCCACGTAGGGCCGCAGGCCGTCGGCGTCCCAGTGCTCCCGGTCGGCCTCGGTGATGAGGCCGGAGAGCTTGGCCGTCACGTTCGGCTCGGCGGCCAGCCGCCGCAGCAGGACCGCCCACGACTCCAGCTCCCCGGCGGCGATGGCCGGTTTGGCCAGGTGGTCGAGCACGAAGCCGAGGTGGGGCAGGGCCCGCACGGTCTCGATCGCGGCCGGAAGCTGGTGGGGCGCCACCAGCAGGTCGTAGGTGAGCCCGGCCGAGGCCACGTGGCGCAGGCCCGCGCGCACGTCGTCGCGGGCGAGCCAGGCCGGGTCGGGTTCGGCCTGCACGAGGTGGCGGATGCCGCGCAGCAGCCCGCCGCCCGGGGAGGCGGCCAGTGCGGCGAGTTCCTCCGGCAGGTCGGGCCGGGTCAGGTCGGCCCAACCGACCACGGCGGCGATGGTCTCCGACCCGGCCGCCGTGAGGAGGAACTCGCGCGTCTCGTCGGCGTCGGCCAGCACCTGCACCAGGACCGACCGGCTCACCCCCGCCTCGGCGGCGGTGGCGGCGTAGTCGGCCGGGGAGAAGTCGCGCAGCAGGACCTTCATCTCGGGGGAGGTCAGCCAGTCCTGGGGACGCCGGGACAGGTCCCAGAGGTGGTGATGGGCGTCGACGACGGAGTTGCTCATGCCTGCCTCACACTGAAGTCGCTGAATCCGAACCAACCCGCGCGTGCCGTGGCCGTCAGGCCCGCGTCCTGCCGGTGGGCGCCCGTGACGTCGGCGGTCGGGCCGACCTTGATCCACGTGGTGCCGCTGCGAGAGTAGTAGCCGCTGACCTGGTCACCCGAGCGCACCAGCCGCACCCAGACCGGCGCCCCGATGTCCGGGACCGACCCGGCCGAGTCGAGCCGGCCGTCGCCGTCGGCGTCCCACCGGAAGGCCACGCCGTCGCCAGGTGTGGCGACCATGGCCGCGTGGCCGCGCGAGCAGCCGGAGAGGTCGTCGCGCAGCACGACGCCGGCCTCGGCCCGGGGGTCGGCGGGGTCGAGGTGGGTGACCCGGGCCGTGATGACGGCCGAGGGGCCGGCCACGCCGTCGCGGTAGACGACGCCGTACTCGTCGGGCGACCCGGGCTCGGCGATCATGATGGCGTACCGGGAACCGGCCTCGGCGAACCGGCTGGACACCGAGCCCTGCGACTTCAGCGACGTGAGCGGGTTCAGCGCGGTGAGCGTGAGCGACCGGACCACCTCCGCCCCGGCCAGGTCGGCCCATCCGGACACGACCGCCTTCACCACGGCCGACCCCACGGGGACGCGGGCCGACGCGGGCGCGGTGACCTTCCAGCGCTCCGTGCCGGACGCCCCGGAGTCCAGCCCGCACCGCACCGGCCGGCCGGCGCGTTCGGCCCGCCAGCCGTCGGGGACGACCAGCGCGACGGTCACCGCCGACGCGCGGCGATCACTCAGGTTCCGCACGTCCACCGTGACGACCGCCGTCTCCCCCGCGTCGAGCACGGGCGGGTCGGCCGCCAGGGACACCCCGAAAGGGGGCCGCCCCGGGTCGGGCGGGCCGCGGTGGTCGCCGGTGGGACCGGCGTCGTACATCACCCGGGCGGCCTCCACCGAGACGGTCTCCGGCGTGACGGTCACGTTGTCACGCAGGACGTCGCCCCGGCGGCCGTCGGCGATGCCGGTGACGGCCGAATTGGTGACGTGGTTGCCGGTCAAGGTCAGGTCGCCGGTGCGGTTGCCGTTGGCGATGTTGGCGTGCGCCCACGGGCCGGCGGTGTCTGCGAAGACGTTGCGGCGCACGGTCAGGTGGCGGGAGGCCTCGTCGAAGTAGACGCCGTACTGGCCGCTCCTCTCGCAGTAGTTCTCCTCCAGGACGCCGCCCGGTATCGCCGAGAGCGTGTAGAGCGCGCCGCCGCCGGCCATCGTCCGCACCACGTCGCGGACGTGGTTGCCGACGACGTGGACGTCCCGCATCGTCGTCGGGGTGTCGTAGACGGGGCGGAAGTCGTACAGGCCGCGGGCGAGGTAGTCGAGGCTGCCGCCCGGGTCGTTGGCGCCCCAGCCGTAGCCGAGGGCGATGCCCGAGTAGGGCAGCTCGGCGACGTAGTTGTGGGCGATGGTGAGCCGGGTGACGTAGCTGGCGAAGACGCCGGCGTGGTCGAGGTAGTCGACCGCCGTCGCGAAGACGCGGTTGTCGCTGATCACGATGTCGCTGTTGACCATGCGCGGGTCGGAGGGGTGGTGCGCGTCCGGGCGCACGCCGCCGACCGTGATGCCGCCTCCGGCGTTGGCGGTGAAGACGCCGCCGGTGACCGTGATCCGGCGCGCGCCCAGGCCGACGCCGGTGGCGTGCGCGTTCGCGTCGTTGCCGATGCCGAGGGCGACCGAACCGAGGTTGACGAACGTGCATCCGGCGAAGGCGACGTCCTCGGCCGCCGACACCTGGACGGCCCCCGGCACCTGGAACCAGCCGTCGCGGGAGGCCTCGAACCCCGCGCAGCCGACCGCGCACGTGGCGAACGCGTCGGCCGGGCGGTGCGGCTGCGGGCCGGCGATGAACGCGCCGGTCTGCTGGTTGGCGTATCCGTCGGAGGACGACGGGCGCAACCACGTGGTGCCGGTGAAGGTCAGGTTCTCGAACCGCAGGTTGCGGACCGGTTCGTCGTAGGTGCCGCCGACCTCCAGCAGCGACTCCAGGCGCGGCAGCTCGACCCGCGCCGTGGCCATGTCCTGCCCCGGGAGCGGCCGGTAGTACAGCGTGGCGGAGGTGGGGTCCAGGTGCCACTCGCCGGGTTCGTCCAGGAAGCTGCGGGAGTTGACCAGGAAGAACTCCGGGACGCGCATCGGCGCCTGGAGGGTGTCGTAGCCGTAGGTGTTGTTGTCCCACGCCGGTTGCCGCATGACGACGGTCGTCCCGGTGATCCGCTCGACCGGGGCGAACCGGTTGGTGAACGCCGACGTCGCCTGGAACTCGACGCGGCCCTGGTCGGGCAGGCCGGCCAGCCACGCCAGGGCCGGGTCGTCCAGGGTGAGGCCGGTGGCGGTCAGCGTGACGTGCTCGCGCGGCAGCCTGATCCGGGCCCGCCGGGCGAGCGCGCCGTCGACGTAGAGCTGGCGGCTGTCGGCGCCGGCCTCCACCCGGGCCCGGTGCACACCGGTCGCCGGGTCGTCGGGCTCCCACCCGGTGACGGCGACGGCGCCGCTGATCACGGGCTCGGCCCCGCGGGCCGCCGTCCAGATCACCGGGTGGCCGTCGCGGCCGGAGTCGGCCGCGTCCAGCCGCAGCGGCGCGGTCAGCCGGTGCACGCCGTCGAGGAGTTCCACGGTCACGTCGAGGTGCCCCTGGGCGAGGGCGGCGCGCACCCTGCGCCGCGCCTCGCCCAGGGTCGCGAGCGGCCGGCTCCGCCTGCCGGGCCCGGCGTCGTCGGCGTTCGCGGCGCCGGTGGGGGCGACGGTGACGACCACGGGTGAGAGAGACACGGCAGATCCTTTCTTCCGGTACGGACACGGCGACGTCAGTGCACGCGGGGAGCCAGCAACCGCAGTCCGGCCAGCCCGGGACGGACGGCGGGGCTGTCGTAGGCGCGGGTGAACGGGCCGCCGGTCACCGCTCTGATCGCGTCCTCGTCGAGCGTGACGCCCGCCCCCGGCGTGTCGCCGAGGATGAACGCGCCGTCCTCGATGGACACGTCGAGGTTGAGCCCGGTGGGCGGCCGGAGGTCCTGCAACTCGGTGACCAGGTGGTTCGGCACCGACGTGGCGGCGTGCAGCAGGCCGAACGGCGTGGTGCCGATCGGGCTGACCGGCAGGTCGTAGGCGTGCGCCAGCGCCGACACGCGCAGGAAGTGGGTGACCCCCCAGACCGCCGCCGTCTGCACGACGTCGACGGCCCCGGCCGTGATCAGGGGCCGGAACTGCTCCAGCCCCGTGAGGTTCTCGCCCGTGGCGACGGCGGCGCGCACACCCCGGCCCACCGCCGCCAGGCCGTCGGCGTCCCAGCGCCGGACCGGCTCCTCGATCCAGGTCAGATCGAGGGTGCGTTCCAGCTCGGCCACGTGGCGGACCGCCTGCTTGCGCGACCAGGCCTCGTTGGCGTCGAGCATCAGCCCCGGCCGGGCGCCGTTCCCGGCCTCGGTCAGCACGTCGCGGACGAGGGTCAGGCGGTCGCGGTCGCGGTCGACGTCCAGGCCGCCCTTGAGCTTGGCGGCGCGCAGGCCGCGTTCGGCGTACTCCTTGTACAGGCTGACCAGCCCGGCGTCGTCCAGGCCGATGTCCAGGCCGGAGGCGTAGGCGGGCACCCGGCGGTCGCGCCCGCCGAGCAGGCGCCACAGCGGTTCGCCGGCCGCCTTGGCCTTGATGTCCCACAGGGCCGTGTCGAGCGCCCCGATGGTGCCGAACACGGTCCCGGCGTGGCCGGCCTTGAAGGTCCGCCGCAGCATGCGGTCGTAGAGCGCCGTCACGCCGCGGGGGTCCTCCCCCTCCAGCGCGGAGAAGATCGAGTCGATCTCCACGTGCGGGCCCATGCCGACGCCGGTTATGCCCTCGTCGGTCTCGACGACGACGATCGGGACCTGGACGACCCCGTCGGCGTAGAGACCGTTGGCGTCCCCCACGGGACGGCCCCAGTCATGGACGGTGGTCAACGCGCGATACCCCGAGATGCGCATGTCAGCCCTTCGTGGAACCGGCGGTCACACCGTCGGCGATTTGACGCTGGAGGAACAGATAGACGAGCAGGACGGGCACGGCGGCGATCAGCACCCCGGCCGCGAAGGTCGGGACGTTGTCGGTGTACTGGCCGCGCAGGGAGGTGACCCCGACCATGAGGGTGCGGTGGTCGGCCGACGGCATCATCAGCAGCGCGATGAGCACGTCGTTCCAGCAGAACAGGGCGTCCAGGATGCCGACCGACAACAACGCGGGCCGGCCGATGGGCACCATGATCCGGCGGTAGACGCCGTAGACGGTGTTGCCGTCGATGCGGGCCGCGTCCACGATCTCCTTGGGGACCGACCGGTAGTAGCTGGTCATGAGGAACACGGTGAACGGCAGGAACTGGGCCACGTAGGCGAGGATCAGCCCCGGGTAGGTGTCGATGAGACCCGTGTCGGCCATGACCCGCGACAGCGGCACCATGATCACCTGGAACGGGATGAACAACGCGGCCAGGCAGCCGATGAACAGGGCCTTCGACCCTCGGAACGGCAACCTGCTCAGCGCGAACCCGGCCATCGAGCCCAGGAGCAGCAGCAGGAACACCGACGCCGCCACCACGAACAGCGAGTTGGCGAAGTAGCGCGCCATGCCGACGCTGCTCCACGCCGCGACGATGTTGTCCCAGTGGAGCGACTCGGTCAGCGAGAACCGGTCGAGCACGTACTCGCGCCGGGTCTTCATGGCCACGTTGGCCGTGAAGATGATCGGATAGATCGTGGCCAGGGCCAGGATCGCCATCGGAACGGCGACCACCCACTTGGCGAGGCGCCGCATCAGTCCTCCCGTCCTGCGCGGCGCAGCACGCTGATCTGCAGCAGGCCCACCACGAGCATGATGAGGAACAGGACCGTGGAGGCCGCCGAGGCGAGCGCGGGCCGGTTCATCTGCCCCTGCTGAATCCAGATGTAGTACTCCGGCAGGTAGGTCGACCCCTCGGGCCCGCCGCTGGTCATCACGTAGAGCAGGCCGAACATCGAGGTCAGCATGCCGATCATCGTCGTGACGAAGACGAACTGGATCGTCTGGCTCAGGCTCGGGATGATGACGTGCCAGATGCTCTGGCGCAGCGACGCGCCGTCGACGCGGGCGGCGTCGAGCAGCGAGGAGTCCAGGGTGGCGAACCCGGCCAGGAACACCACCAGGGCCATGCCGAACGTGGCCCAGATCTGCACCCCGACGACGGCGAACTTCGCCACCCCCGGGTCGCCCAGCCAGTCGACCGGACCCAGTCCGACCGCTCCGAGGAACTCGTTGAGCGGCCCGTCGAAGGCGAGCATGAGGTTGAAGATGGCCCCGACGATCACCGGCGACAACACCGCGGGGAAGAAGTACACGCTGCGGAAGAACCGGTGGCCCGGCACCTTCAGGTAGATGAACGTCGCCAGCAGGCCTGGGATCGCGACCGCGACCGGCAGGAGCAGCACCAGCAGCCCCACGTTGGCCAGCGCGGTCTGGAACAGCGGGTCGTCCAGCAGCTCCAGGTAGTTGGCGAAGCCGACCGCCGTGCCGTTGGCCTCGCCGTCTCCGGTGAAGGAGAAGTTGACGCCCAGCACGAGCGGGTAGAGCCGCAGCGCCACGATGATCAGCACCGCCGGAGCGATCAGCACATACGGCGCGAAGCGTTCGGAACGCCCTCTGCGGCGGGCCGCGCCGTGGCGGGCCCGCTCCCTCTTGTCGCCTCCCTCGACGGCCCGCCCGGAAGTTCCCGGGCGGACCATCGGTGAGGTGTTCCTCGTCGGCACCGCTCAGTTCTCCTGGTCGGAGGCGGCCAGTTCCTCCACCGCCTCGTCGACGGTGGCCGAACCGCTCAGCAGCTTCTGGGACAGCCGGCCCATCAGGTCGATGGTCTTGGAGTCCATCGCGACGTGCAGCGCCGGCTTGCCCGCCTTCAGCTGCGCCACGATCTCGCCGACGACGGGGGCGTCCTGTGGAGCGGAGATGGTGGTGTCGGACGCGATGGCGCCCGCCTCGGCGGAGAAGGACGACAGGGCGTCGGTGGTGGTCAGCGAGCGGACCAGGTCGGCCGCGGCCTTGGGGTCCTTCGTCCACTTGGCCACCGCGTAGCCGATGCCGCCGTCGTAGGGCAGGCTCGGCGTGGCCCCTTCGGTGACGACCGGGGCGAGCATGATGCCGACCTTGTCGGGGCCGATGAACTCGCCGAAGTCCTTCCAGTGGCCGATGTCGGACATCAGGCCGATGATGTGGGCGGCCTTGCCGGTGTTGAAGACCGAGAAGATGTCGGTGAACATCGCCGTGGAGTTGGCGCCCTCGTTGTTGAGCTTCTTGTCCCCGGTCTCCTTGAACATCTCGAAGATCTTCTTGACGTGGGGGGACTTCCAGTCGCGCTTGCCGGCGATCCAGTCGTCGTACTCGGCCGGCGTCAGGACGCCCGAGCCCATGGCGGAGAGCCAGAACTGCGGGCCGATGCCCTCCTTGTTGCCGAGGGCGAAGCAGGCGGCGCCGGTCGCCTTCTTGAGCTTGTCGCAGTTGGCGAGGAACTCGTCCCACGTCGTGGCGGGGGCGGTGATGCCGGCCTTCTCGTAGAGCGCCTTGTTGTAGTAGATCGGGTGGCCCTGGAGGGTCACCGGGGCGCCGTAGGTCTTGCCGTCCTTGGCGAAGGCCTCCCAGCCGGCCAGGCGCGACTTGTCCTCGGCGACGTACTCGTCGAGGGGCAGGAGCGAGTCGGCCCGGTCGCGGATCTGGCCGCCGCCGTTGAAGAGCATGACGTCGGGCCCGGTTTTGGTCTGCATCGCCGCGCCGAGCAGGGTGTAGTACTGCTCGAAGGGCTGGGGCACGAACTCGACGGTGACGTTGGGGTGCTTCTTGGCGAAGTCGGCCTTCGCCTTCTCGATGTACGACGCGGCGTAGGGCTCACCGGACTTCCAGTCCCACACCACGAGCTTGCTCGCGGCTCCGGCGGCTCCAGCGGATTCGGTCGGCGTGGACGCGGGGCGCGTCGCACTGCCGCACCCGGCAACCGTTAACGCTAACACCACAACGCCCGCGCTCAGGGTTCGCTTCATCGTTGGTTCACTCTCCCGGCGGCGGCCGGTCGGCCCGGCCGCTCATGTGAACCGGAACGTAATTCGTATGACGTCTTACGTCAATACTTATTCGGTCGCTGAGAAGATCCGTTGCTGAATCTCTCTCCGGTAGTCCTCAAGAGTGTTGTCGATGTGGGCGGCGGCGGCCTCCGCCGCGGCCTCGGCGTCGCCGATCCTGATCGCCTGGAAGATGGCCTCGTGCTCCTCGACCGCCTTGGCGGCGTGGCCCCCGATCGAGCCGCTCATCCCTATGAGGCTCGACTGCGCCTGGAGCCGTCGCGCCTCCCGGACGGCCACCTGAAGGAACATGTTGTGCGAAGCGGTCGCGATGGCCGTGTGGAAGGCGTCGTCGCCCTCGTTGAACAGGTCTCCACGGTCGGTGTCGAACCCATGCCGACAGACGCCCGCGGCCTTCTCGATCTCGTGCAGCTCCGCGGGCGTGGCCCGGCGCGCGGCCAGGCGGCTGGTCTCCATCTCCTGGGTACGCCGGAACTCGAACAACATGTAGACGTGGTCGAGGTCGGCCGGGAGGAAGAACGGCGCCCACCGGCCGGTTCCGAGCATGCCCTCGTCGTCGGCCACATAGAGGCCCCGGCCCTTGTGCGCCCGCACCCGGCCCAGGGCGGAGAGGATCTTCACCGCCTCACGGACCACCGTGCGGCTGGTGCCCAGCCGCTGCGCCAGGTCGATCTCGGTGGGCATGCGGTCACCCGGCCGCAGCCTCAGCCGGCTGATCAGCTCCAGCACCTGCTCCGCCGCCACCTCATAACCGGGCCGATAAGGGGCCGCCGCCCGTTCCACGCCGCTCGTCTGCTCTGCCACACCCCCAAGAGTACGACTGATGGGCCTCGCCATGAGGCCGCACATCCCACGATGGAAGGGGGGCCGGGCGCCGAGTCCGGCCCCCCTCGTCTCGTCAGCCCCGCAGGGTCCAGCGCTGGTTCGCGCCGGCGTGGCAGGACCAGAGCTGCAGACGGCTGCCGTTGGCCGTGGCGTTGCCGGACACGTCCAGGCACAGTCCCGACTGGACGCCGGTGATGGTGCCGTTGGCGTTGACCGTCCACCGCTGGTTGGCGCCGCCGTTGCAGTCCCAGATCACGACCGGGGTCCCGGTGGCGGTGCCCTGGCCGGAGGCGTCCAGGCACTTGTTCCCGAACACCGTGAACTGCCCGGACGACGTCCGCGACCACCGCTGGGTGGCCACCCCGGAGCAGTCCCAGATGTGCGTCGGGGCTCCGTTGGCGTTGCTGTTGTTCTGCACGTCGACGCACCGGTTGGACTGCACGCCCACGATCTCCACGGTCTGCGGAGTGGTGGTGCCGCCCTGCGGCCCGGCGGCGTTCATGACGGCCTGGGCGCCCGACGGCCAGTTGCCGTTGGAGACGACGACGTTGTTGTTGACGACGTTGCCCCGGTCACCGTTGGTCACGTTGGTGGAACTGCTGCTGGTCCAGTTCCCGGTGACCGTCCAGTTGCCCATGTTCTCCCCGCCCCAGTAGTTGGCGGTGGCCCACACCCCGATGGAGGAGAAGACGTTGTTCCTGACGGTGTAGTACTTGGACCCCTCGTCGAAGTAGACGCCGAAGTGCCCGTTGGTGCGCAGGCAGTAGTTGTCGCTGATGACCGCGCCCGGGTTCCACGACAGGGTGTAGATGCAGCCGCCGTCGTTCATCTGCTGCATCACGTCGTGGACGTAGTTCCCGATGAGCCGGTTGTTCGAGGCGGTCGTCGGGGTCGTGTAGCGGGGCTGGTAGTTGTACAGGCCCCGGTTGGCGTACTGGGTGTTGCCGCCGGTGTCGTTGGCGCCCCAGCCGTAGCCGATCGACATGCCGGTGTAGGGCATGTTGTAGACCTCGTTGTACGACACCGTGGCGTCGCTGACGTAGGTGGTCAGCACCGACACGATGCCCCGGTAGTCCAGCCCCAGGTCGTGGATGCGGTTGTGGCTGATCGTGATGTTGCGGTTGACCATGCGCTGGTCGCTGGGGTGGTGGGCGTCGGCCCTGACCCCGCCGACCACGACGCCGCCGGCCGAGCTGCGCGCGATCTCCGACCGGGTGATCGTGATGTTGCTGGCCGCCAGGCCGACGCCGCTGGTGGTGGCGTTGGCGTCGTTGCCGATCCCGATGGCGGTCTGCCCCAGGTTGACGAACTGCGAGTCGCCGAACGTGATGTTGTCGGCGGCCGAGATCTGCACGGCGGCGGGCATCTGGTTCCAGTTGGGCCGGGCCGCCTCGAACTGCGTGCAGCCGTTGTGGCAGGTCGAGAAGCCGGGCCAGTTCCAGTTGCCGTAGATGTAGGAACCGGTCTGCTGGTCGACGAAGCCCTGGTTGCTGCTCGGCCCGAGCCAGGTCGTGCCGGTGAAGGTGATGCCGGAGAAGGCGATGTGGTGGGCGGGCGCGGACAGGGTGCCGCCCACCGACACGAGCGACTGCAGCACCGGCAGTTCGACGCTGAGGCTGCTCATGTTCTGCCCGGCGGCCGGGATGTAGTAGAGCACCCCGGTGCCGGTGTTGAGGTACCACTCGTTGGCGGCGTCGAGGAACTCGTAGGCGTTGGTCAGGTAGAGCGGCCCGGCCCGGTGGGGCTGGGTGAAGGTGTCGTAGCCGAAGTTGTTGTTGTTCCAGGCCGGCTGCTGCATCGTGATCTGGCCGCCGCTGATGCTCTGCACCGGGGAGTACCGATCGGTGAACGACCCCACGCTCTCCATCTCGACCCGGCTCTGGTTCGCCAGGTTGTTGAGGTAGTTCAGGGCGCTGCTGGTGAAGCGCATGCCGGTGCTGCTCGCGGTGAAGTCGGCCCGGTTGACCTGCGTGCGCGCCCGGATCGCGGCCGCGCCGTTGACGTAGAGCTGCCGTGAGTCGACGCCGGTGCCGACGTTGGCCCGCCAGATGTTCCTGGCGGAGTCGGCGAGCGTCCAGCCGGTGACGGCCCTCGCGCCGGTGATCACAGGCCGGGCCCCCGCGGCGGCCTGCCAGCGCACGGTGTAGCCGTTGTTGCCCGAGTCGGCCGCCGTCAGGCGGAGCGGCGCGGTCAGCCGGTAGGTGCCCGCGGCCAGTTCGACCACGATGTCACCGGACATGCCGGCGTTGAGCGACCGCACGGCCGTCTGCGCCGCCGGGATGGAGCACGGCTGCGCCGAGGTGCACGCGCTGCCCGAGCCGGTGGCCGAGACGTACAGGGTCGTCGTCGCCGCGGCGGCCGGGGAGACCGGGGCCGCGACGGTGACCGCGACGGTGAGCCCGAGCGCGGTCGTCCCTGCGGACAGCAGCCTTCTCAGGGCGGGTAAGGAGAACGGGAGCATGGAGCCTTCCTTGGGGGGAGCGTTCGGCCGGAGGCCGCTTTCTCAGGCGCGCGTCCAGCGCTGGTTGGTGCCGCCGTGGCAGGCCCAGATGTGCACCCGGGAGCCGTTGGCGGTGCCGTAGTTGGACACGTCGAGGCACTTGTTGGCGCCGAGGGCGGTGACACTGCCGTCGGAGTTGAGGCGCCACTTCTGGTTGTTCTGGCCGTTGCAGTCCCAGATGATCACCGCGGTCCCGTCGGCCGTGCCGCCGCCGTTCACGTCGAGGCACTTGCCGCCGTAGACCCGCAGCTCACCGGCGGCGGTGGCGGTCCACTGCTGGTTGGCCTGCCCGTTGCAGTCCCAGAGCTGGGTCACCGCGCCGTTGGCCTGGGAGGCGCCGCTGACGTCCAGGCAGCGGCCCGAGCCGACCCCGCGCAGCGGAGCGGTCGTGCCCGGAGAGGTGGTGGGCGTGGGCGTCGGCGACGGCGAGGGGTTGGGGCCGCTGCCGAACTGGGAGAAGAACTTCCAGACCTCGCCCTTGGTCCAGGTCGTGACGCCGCTCTCCCCGTAGGTGCCGTCGACCGGGCCGGGCATGTGCCCGTTGTCGAAGGCGGCCCACACGACCGGGTAGCCGGCGCGGCAGCCGGAGTAGGTCGTCAGGGTGTGGGTGCGGCTGCCCGCGGCGGGCTCGGGCGGGTTCTGCGCGGTGCATCCGTTGTTGCGGACGAACCGGTCGCGCAACGACCGTCCCTGGGAGATGTTGAGCACGTTGTCGGTGATCCCGTGCAGTCCCATGTACGCGATCGGCTGCGTGCCGCCCTCACATCCGCTGAGCTGCGCGCCGGCGAAGACAGCGACCGCGCGGAAGACCGTCGCCCGCGAGCAGGCCAGGGAGTAGCTCATGCCGCCGCCGTAGCTGAAGCCGGTGGCGAAGCGCTGGGTGGTGTCGACGCACAGGTCGCTCTCGATGCGCGCGATCATGTCGTCGACGAAGCGCACGTCCTCGCCGCCGGAGTTGGCCCAGCCGTTGCCGAAGCCCTGCGGCGCGACCAGGATGGCGCTGTTGTTCGACTGCTCCTGCTGCCCGTAGTAGGACCACGCGGTCCCGCTGGTGCCGCCGGAGGCGACGTCGTTCATGGTGCCGCCCCGCCAGTGGAAGGCGAAGATCAGCCGGTACTGCCGGTTGTTGTCGTAACCGTCGGGCACCCTCAGGATGAACTGCCGGGTCTTGCCACTGCTCTGGATGGTCTGCGTACCGCTGCGGAGCGTCGGCGCCTTGCCGCACCCGGCGGTCGCGGCGGCGCCGGCCGGGGTGGCGACCAGCCCCGAGGCCAGCACCAGCCCGGCTGCGGCCACGACGGCCGCGAAGATCGTTTTTAATCTTGACGTCATGCGACTTCCTCTGCGCTCGGTAGGACGATGAGGTCGCTCTCGACCGGCTTCAGGGCAGGCGAACAGGGCCGGCGCGTCCGGCATGCCGTTCAGGGGAGACGAAGGCGGCCCGGCCGGTGACCGGAGTGGCACCACCGGATACTGGCCGGGGCCGCCGTGACATCTGTGTGGCGCATATCGGTCTGATCAGGGGCTCGGGAGAAGGAAGAGCCTTCTCACCTGCGGCTCCTCATCGACGACCTCTGCGGAGGGATGCGGCGTCCATCCTCAGACGATGCGCAGTTCACGAACATGTGAGCGTTAACACGCGCACACGTCGCCACAGCTCCTTTCTTCCTGTGAATCCACCCTGACAGGTCTTGCGTAGCAAACAACAGGCGAGCGGGCAGCGTCAAGAGTATGAAACATTCCGACAAACTCGGGGGCGTGTCGCGGACCCGGGGGTCCTGCGCTTACAGGCCTCCCCGTGCTCTCCGCGTAGATCGCGACCTGCTGAAATCTTCATTTCGGGACGCCCAGCGCGCGCAGCTCCGGTTTGCGGATCTTGCCGGAACCGGTCTTCGGGAGGGCGTCGACGACGTCGAAGTACACCGGGATCTTGTACTTCGCCAGCCGGTCGCGTAGGAAGGCGGTCAGCTCCCCGGTGCTCACCTCCGCGCCCGCCACGGGCACCAGGAAGGCGCGGCCCACCTCACCCCACCGGGGGTCGGGCACGCCGACCACGGCGGCCTCAGCCACCGCCGGATGGGTGAACAGCACCGCCTCGACCTCGGCGGGATAGACGTTCTCACCGCCGGAGATGTACATGTCCTTGACGCGGTCGACGATTGTGAGGTGCCCTTCGCCGTCCATGACCCCGATGTCGCCGGAGTGGAACCAGCCGTCCTCGGTGAGGGCGGCGGCGGTCGCCGCGGGGTTGCGCCAGTAGCCGGGGGTGACGTTCGGCCCCTGGATGAGTACCTCGCCGGGTGTTCCGGGGGGCGCGTCCACCCGCACGTCGGCGAAGAAGACCGGCACCCCGGCCGAGCCCGCCCGGCGTTCGCTGTCGGCCGCCTCCAGGAAGGTGGCGCCGGGGGCGGTCTCGGTCAGTCCGTAGCCCTGGCAGAAGACCAGGCCGCGTTCCTGGTACGCGCGGATCAGCGCCACCGGGATCGGCGCCCCGCCCGACATGAGGGTGCGCAGCGACGACAGGTCGGCGTCGCGCCATCGGGGCGACCGGGCGAAGTCGGCGAACATGGTGGTGACGCCGAACATCCACGTGACGCGGTGCTCCTCGATGAGGTCGTAGCAGCGGTCGGCGTTCCACGACGGCATGATCACCGAGGTGCCGCCCTTGAGGAAGGTCGGCAGGAGGGTCTGGTTCAGGGCCGCGACGTGGAAGAGGGGCGCGCTGATCAGCGTCACCTCGGTGCTCGTCAGGTCCACGCCGATCATCATGTTGACGCAGTTCCACACCAGGTTGGCGTGGGTCAGCATGGCGCCCTTCGGGCTGCCGGTGGTGCCCGAGGTGTAGAGGATCAGCGCCACGTCCTCGGGCGCGACCGCCACGTCGATGGGGGCGGGGTCGCCGGCCGCGATCCACGTCTCGATCTCGTCGAGGTCGGCGGCCGGGATCTCCACCCCCTTCTGGGCGTGGGCGGGGTCGTACACGAGGAGGGACGCGCCCGAGTCGCGCAGCATGTACATGATCTCGGGCCCGGCCAGGCGGAAGTTCAGCGGGACGAACACCCCGCCGCGCAGGTGGGTGGCGAACATGGTCTCGGCCAGCGCCACGTGGTTGGGGCCGAGGTAGGCGACCCGGTCTCCCGGCCGGATGTCCAGCCGGGAGGCCAGGCGGGTGGTCCTCTCGTGGAACTCGGCGTAGGTCACCGCACGGCCGGCGTACACGAACGCGGTCCGGCCGGGGCTCATCCGGGCGCGGCGGGCCGGCCAGCCGCCGAGCCCGGCGTTACGCATCGGTGGCGGCGAGGTCTCGGGTGCTGGTCTCCCGCAGCGCCAGCACGCAGACGACGGTCAGCAGGCAGCAGACCGCGATGACGACGGACACCGCCGTGGTGCCGCCGCCGCCAGACGAGGCGTCGATCTGGGCGAACAGCAGCGGCCCGAGGCCGGCGCCGAGCCCGGCGAACTGGTAGCCGAGCGAGGCCCCCGTGTACCGGTTCCTGGTGGGGAAGAGTTCGGCGTAGAGCGCCGCGAGGGGGCCGTACATCAGCGGGTGGATGATCGCCTGGCCGATCACCAGCGCCAAGGTGAGCACGACGACGCTGCCGGTGTTCACCATCGGGAACAGCACGAACGCGAAGGCGGCCATCAGCAGCGCGCCGACGAGCACGACCGGCCGCCGGCCCGTCCGGTCGGACAGCGCCGACCAGCCGATGATGCTCACCACCGCCAGCGCCGACGAGAGGGTCAGGCCGTTCAGCACGTCCTGGCGGGCGAAGCCGGTCCGCACCCCGTAGGCGATCAGATAGGTGGTGAGCGTGCCCTGGGCGACGAAGGCCGACAGGCCGACGCCCACGCCGAGCAGCAGGGTCCGGGGATGGTCGCGCAGCACCTCCAGCAGCGGCATCCGGGCGGGCCGCTCGGCCGCCGTGAACACCGGGGTCTCCTCGACCCGCAACCGGACGAACAGCCCGACCGCCAGCAGCAGGATGCTCAGCAGGAAGGGCACCCGCCAGCCCCAGCTCAGGAACGCCTGCTCGTCGAGGAGCGCGGCGGTGCCGCTCAGCGCGCCGGTCGAGAGCACCATGCCGAACGGAGCGCCGGCGTTGGTGAAGCTCGCCCACAGGCCGCGCCTGCTGGTCGCGTGCTCCGCCGACATCAGCACGGCCCCGCCCCACTCACCGCCGATGGCGAGGCCCTGCACGATCCGCAGCGCGACGAGCGCGACGGGGGCGAGCACGCCGATCTGCTCGTATGTGGGCAGCACGCCGATGAGGAAGCTCGCCAGGCCCATCAGGGTCATGGTGAGGACCAGCATGCGCTTGCGGCCGAGCCGGTCGCCGAAGTGACCGAAGATCACCCCGCCCAGAGGCCGGGCGAGATAGCCCGTGGCGAAGGTGCCGAAGCTGGCGACCGTGGCCGTGAGCGGGTCGAGGGTGGAGAAGAAGACCTTCCCGAAGACCACGGCCGAGGCGGTGGCGTACAGCAGGAAGTCGTAGTACTCGATGACGCTGCCCAGGAAGCTCGAGGCCACCGCGCGGCGGAGCTGAACCTGGTTGTGGGGTAAGACCGACGGGTCCGACATGACAAGCTCCTCGATCAGGGAGTGAGCCGCTGCGCCTGCTGCCCGGAGGTTAGGCACATTCGTGACGGACGTCAATCCTTTGCCAACTATCAACTCAGACCGAGCAGCCGGGCCGCGTTCTCCTTGAGGATCTTCGGCCGGACCTCGGGCTTGATGTCGAGTTTGTCGAAGTCGGCGAGCCACCGGTCGGGCGTGATCATCGGGTAGTCGGAGCCGAACAGCACCTTGTCCTTGAGCAGCGTGTTGGCGTACTGGACGAGGATCGGCGGGAAGTACTTCGGCGACCAGCCCGACAGGTCGATGTAGACGTGGGGCTTGTGGGTGGCGACCGCCAGGGCCTCGTCCTGCCAGGGGAACGACGGGTGGGCCAGGATGATGCGCAGCTCGGGGAAGTCCACGGCGACGTCGTCGACCAGCATCGGGTTGGAGTACTTCAGCCGGATCCCGCCGCCGCCGGGCAGGCCCGCGCCGATGCCGGTCTGACCGGTGTGGAACAGCGCCGGCACGCCCAGCTCCTCGATCGCCTCGTAGAGGGGGTAGGCCGCCCGGTCGTCGGGCGCCATGCCCTGCACGCTCGGGTGGAACTTGAAGCCGCGCACCCCGTACTCGGCCACCAGCCGGCGGGCCTCCCTGACGCCCGCCCTGCCCTTCCACGGGTCGACGCTGGCGAACGGGATCAGCACGTCGGCATGGGCGGCGCAACTCTCCGCCACCTCCTCGTTGGAGATGCGCGGATGCCCGGTGGCGTGCTCGGCGTCGACGGTGAAGACCACGGCGGCCATGCGGCGCTCGCGGTAGTGGGCGGCGATCTCGGGGATCGTCGGCCGGGCCCCCTCTTTGAAGTACTTCGCCGAGGCGGCGACCAGGTCGTCGCTCAGCGACGCGTGCCCGTCGGCGGAGACCTCGGCGTGCGTGTGGACGTCGATGGCGACCAGTTCGTCGACGTTCATGGGACCTCCTTGGGCACAAATCTGACTTTCGTCAATTATGTGCCTGACATCTGGCCCGTCTACGCTTTCGCTGTGACCATCGGCGGCGACGACGAACCGGCCGCGCCCTCCGCGCGCCCCCAATCCCTGATCTTCAGCTTCCTCGGCGTCTACGCCCTCGACCGCGGCACCGCCATCTCCTCGGGCAGCGTCATCGAGGTGTTCGCCCGCCTCGGCGTCTCCGAGGAGGCCGTCCGGTCGACGCTCGCGCGGATGGTCAAACGCAACCTGCTGGTCCGCCACCGGCTCGGCCGGAGGGTCTACCTCGGGCTCACCCCCCACGCCGAGACGGTGCTGCGCGACGGCCGCCGCCGCGTCTGGGAGACCGGCGCGGTGAACCGCGACTGGGACGGCACCTGGACCGTCGTCGGCTTCTCGTTGCCCGACAGCCGCCGGAGCACCCGCCACGACCTGCGCTCACGCCTGATCTGGGCCGGATTCGGGCCGCTCCAGAGCGGGCTGTGGATCACCCCGGGCACCAAGGACGTCACCGGCGTCTTCGACGGCCTCAATGTCGACGACCACGTCACGGTGCTGACCGCCCGCGCCTACACCCCCACCGAGGCCGCCGACCTGGTCGCCAAGGCCTTCGACATCGAGCAGATCGCCCGCCGCTACCGCGCCTTCCTGGCCCGGTGGGACGTGCCCCGGCCGCTCCCCGACGCCCCCGACGCCCTGGTCAGGCAGCTGCTGCTGCACACCGACTGGTTGCAGCTCGTCCGGCAGGACCCCCACCTGCCGGCCGAGCACCTCCCCGACGACTGGCCGGCCATCCGGGCGGAGCAGGTCTTCCACGCGCGCGCGGAAGAATACGTGCGCCCCGCCCGGCTGGTCGCCGACGGCGTCCTGGACGAACTCATCCCATGACGCAGGCCGTGCCGTTGAGCGTGAACCCGGACGGGTTCGTGTTGGTGCCGCTGTAGGTGCCCTGGACGCCGAAGCCGGCCCGGCCCTGCGGTGCGATGGTGCCGTTGTAGTTCACGTTGCGCGCGGTGACCTGCGTGCCCGACTGCGTCACGGTGGCGTTCCACGCGTTGGTGACCCGCTGGTTGCCTGCCCACGACCACGTGACGGTCCAGCCGTTGACGGGCGTCGTCCCGGTGTTCGTGACGCTGACCTCGGCGGTGAACCCGTTGTTCCACGTGTTGGGCACGTAGGTGACCCGGCACCCGGAACCGGGGCTCGGCGACGGGCTGGGCGACGGGCTGGGCGACGGGGACGGACTGGGAGAGGGACTCGGCGAAGGCGAAGGTGAAGGCGAAGGGGACGGGGACGGGCTCGGCTCGCTGGTCAGGCCGAAGAACTGGATCGCGGCCGCGGCCATGCCGGTGCTCGGCAGGCTGTGCCCGGCGCCCTGGATGCTGTACGCCTCGACCCGCACCGTGCCGGACGAGTCGGCGTAACGGCGGCGGTTCCAGTTGGCCTGCGGGGTGTCGCTGCTGGTGGGCGTCTGGCTCAGGCCGAACACGTTCGTCCACTGGTCGATCGCCTGCTGGTGGGTGGCGTAGTAGACGAGGGTGTCGTTGGTGCCGTGCCAGAGCTGGACCCTCGGCCGGGGGCCGCTGTAGCCGGGGTAGGCGGCCCGGACCAGGTCACCCCACTGCTGCGGCGTCTTGTTGATGCGCCCGGAGGCGCAGTCGCTGACACCCGGCGACGGCACGTAGTCGGCCTCGTTCGGGAAGCACGCGAACGGCACCCCCATGAACGCCGCTCCGGCCTTGAACACGTCGGGGTAGTTGCCGAGCATGATGTTGGTCTCCATGCCCCCGGCGGAGCTGCCGGTGACGAAGAGACGGTTGGCGTCGCCGTTGTGGCGCTGCCGCGTGTAGGTGACCATCGACATCAGCGAGACGGGGTCGCTGCCGCCGTTGCGCACCTGCGAGGCCGCCGACCACGAGTCGAAGCAGTTGCCCTTCTTGGACGCCGACGGGTAGATGACGATGAAGCCGTACTGGTCGGCGAGAGATCGGAACTCCGAGCTGGAGTAGAACCCCGGTCCGGAACCTCCGCATCCGTGCATGGCGAGCACGATCGCCGGGCTGGGCCGCACGTTGTCCGGCACGTACAGGTGCATACGCAGGTTGCCGGGGTTGCTGCCGAAGTTGGTCACCTCGGTCAGCGTGGCAGCGGCCGCGGGTTGTCCGGCCGCCAGGATCGTGGCGGCGTACACCACTCCGGCGGCGACGACTGCGGTCAATCGCTTCATCGGCCCTCCTCTGGTCGACGTCCTGACGTCAGCCGGTATACGAGCGGCGCGGAACCCCGGTCAAGGTTCGCCCGTACGCGATCACAATCGAATGATCATGGAAATGCGCTGCTCACGCTGGTCATCGGGCCAGTGCTTATCAAGTAGCTTGATATGTGGGGCGGGAAACTTACATCGCCCGTTATGGTCATCCGGTGAACCCGCCCAGGCTGAGCTATCTGGTCTACCGGCTGGAGCGCCGCATCCGCGCCCGGCTCGACGAGGCCCTCGCGCTCCACGGCATCACGACGACCGAATACATGGCGCTCGGCGAACTGCGCGTACGCGACGGCCTGTCGTCGGCCGAACTGGCCCGCATCGCCTTCGTCACCCCGCAGGCGATGAATCTGGTGGTCCGCGACCTGGAGAGACGTGGTCTCATCCACCGTGACGCCCACCCGGACGGCGGGCGGATCCTGCGGGTCCACCTGTCCCGCCAGGGCCGGGCGGCGCTGCGCAGGTGCGACCGCGCGCTCGACGGCATCGAGGACGAGATGCTGGCCGGCCTCGACGACAGCACCCGCGTCACGCTGCTGGAGGCCCTGACGTGGTGCACCCGCGCACTGCACCCGCCCGGGGCTGGGTGACCTCCCGAAATCACCCAGACCCGGTGGTGGACTCCGGGCGTTCCCGCCCCACGTCCACCGACTGGTCGGCGCCGCCGCGGCGTCCCAGACCGGGGTCTGGGCGCCGTCGGCGGCGCCGGAGTTCGGCAGGACCGAGCCGCGCGTCCCCTACGGCTCTACCGGTCGGACAGGGACCGGATCACCGAGGGAGACCGCGGGTCAGGTCCGGCTCCACCGCTGGTTGGCCCCGTTCCAGCAGGAGTAGACCTGGATCAGGGCGCCGTTGCCGGAGCCGGCGGCGTCCAGGCACAGGCCCGACTGCACGTTCCTGATGCTGCCGTCGGAGTTGATGGTCCACTTCTGGTTCGCGCCGCCCCAGCAGGTGTAGATCTGCACCTTCGCGCCGTTGCCGGTCCCGGCGGCGTCGAGGCACTTGTTGCCGTAGACCCGCAGTTCCTGCGCCGAGGTGTAGCTCCACTGCTGGTTGCTGTTGGTGTGACAGTCGTAGAGCTGGACCTGCACGCCGTCGGTCGTCGAGGCGCTCGGCACGTCGACGCACCGGTTCGACTGCTGGCCGCGGATCTGTTGCCCGGTGCCCGGCGTGGGCGTGGGGTTCGGCGTGGGCGAGGTGCCCGGCGAGGGCGAGGTGCTCGGCGACGGCGACGGGTTGGGCGTCGCGGCGTTGAGGGCGTTCAGCACCGAGTTGTAGGCGGCCTTCTTGTTGCCGCTGGTGTCGAAGAGCAGCGGGCTGGTGTTGGCGCCCAGCCAGGAGTCGCTGTCACGCACGCCCCACACGGTGATGCCGGTGCAGCGCGCCACCGCGAGGCAGTCGTTCACGACGGCGGCGTAGGTCTGGGCCGAGCCGCCCTGGATGTCCAGCTCGGTGATCTGCACGTCGACGCCGAGAGCCGCGAAGCTCTGGATGGTCGTGCGGTAGTTGCTGTTGTACGGGCTCTGGCTGTTGAAGTGGGACTGGAGTCCGACGCAGTCGATCGGCACGCCGCGCTGCTTGAAGTCGCGGACCATGTTGTAGACGGCCTGGGTCTTGGCCCAGCTCCAGTTGTCGATGTTGTAGTCGTTGTAGCAGAGCTTGGCGGCCGGGTCGGCGTTCCGCGCGGTGCGGAAGGCCACCTCGATCCAGTCGTTGCCGGTCCGCTGGAGGTTGGAGTCACGGCGGCCGCCGGAGTTGCCGTCGGCGAAGGCCTCGTTGACGACGTCCCAGGCGTAGATCTTGCCCTTGTAGTGGCCCATCACGCCGTTGATGTGGTCGATCATCGCCTGGCGGAGCGAGCTCCCGGACGTCTGCTCCATCCAGCTCGGCTGCTGGGAGTGCCAGGCCAGCGTGTGGCCGCGCACCCGCTTGCCGTTCTGCACCGCCCAGTTGTAGATCCGGTCGCCGGCCTGGAAGTTGAACTGCCCCCGGTTGGGTTCGGTGGCGTTGATCTTCATCTCGTTCTCGGCGGTGATCATGTCGAACTCGCGGTTCGCGATCGTCGTGTACTGCGAGTCACCCAGCTTGCCCTGGGCGATGGCGGTGCCGAAGTACCGCCCGCTCTGCTGCGCGGCGGCGGCCAGCGTGCTGCCGGCGGCGTCCGCCGGCACCGTCACCATCAGCGCGGCGCCCACGATTCCGACGACGCTCACCACACCGGCGCTGAAGACCCTCCGAAGGGAGGATGCGGGTAATGCGTTCATACCCATGCCTGACTCCATAACTGAAATCACCGAAAGAGGGAATGCGGGAACCCGGCGAACGACGCCGCACCCCAGACCGCTGGCGCACACCACTGATGGCGTCATGACCGGCGGCCCCTCTGATCACCACATCAGGCCGGGCCGACCGCCTCGGAGACTTAGTGTGGAAACCCAACCGAAACATGTCAACACCGGAGCGAAATTTTCGGCGGCCATGCACCCTGGCCTGATATCCGCCGCGAGCACGTGTACAGGCGTCAACGAGGCAGTGTGTCGCGGGAGGGCGGCGAAAATTTACCGGTGCCGCACAACTGCAAGTTTCATGCTCACGCCGTAATTTACGGACGCCGAAACGGCTTGTCAGCAGGGCACGCCACCCCGTCGCGGCCCCCGAGGGCCCTTGACGCCGTCCCACCCGCTGTATTTACTCACCGCCAGCACCACCGACGCCGGGACGCCGAAGGGAGGTCGCACTACGACTTGGTAGCGCTAACAGGGCCGAGCCTGTTCAGCGCGACGTCGTAGGGCCTGGGTGGCACCACACTCCTGGGTCCCCGTGTCCGTCGCTCCGCCTCCTCCGGGAGGCGGAGCGACGCCCGGACCGGTGGTTTCACCGATGTCCGGCGCACGCCTGTCCCGAGACCATGCCCATATGGCCGACAAGCCGGTTCGACCCTCGTCCGCCGCCGAGCTGACGACCCTGCCCACCCCGCGCGCCGGCTCTGGCCGTTACCCTCCGGCGACCAGGCGGCCCCGGAACTCGGCGGTCGCGCTCTGGATCAGCTGGTTCAGGTGCTCGATCTCGGCCTCGGTCGGTTCGCGCCGGAGTTCGGCGTTGATCGCGAAGTCGCCGTTCTCGACGGTCACGGCGAGGTCGGCGAGCAGGTCGTTCGGCAACCTGCCGAGAACGAACTCCCGGAACGCGTCGGCGATCGCCCCCTGGACGTCGCCGCAGCCGCACGACCGCCCGGCCGCGATGGCCGTGAGGTGGCTCCGCCCGGTGATCGCGTCGGGGTGCGCGACGTCCAGCGTCGCCAGCCCTGCCTCCACGACGTGCCGGGCCTCGTCGAGCCGGTCGGCGTGCTGAAGGAAGAGCCCGAGCGCGATCCGCGAACGGCCGAGGATCTCGTGGTCGGTGCCGAGGTCGGCCACACCGACGGCCGCCCGCAGCCGTTCCTCCGCCTCGCCAGGACGATCCGCCGCCGCCAGCGCGAGACCCCAATTGCGCAGCACCTGGGCGTGGAACTCCGGACGACCGAGGCGGTCGGCGATGGCCTGGGCCCGGGCGTAGGTGGCGAACGCCCCGGCCGTGTCACCGGTTTCGTCCTGCGCCATGGCGAGGGCGAGCGCCGCCGTCAACGCGTCCTCCTCCCGGCCCTGCCGGTCGTAGGAGGCGAGCACCTTCCCGATCGCCTCGACCCGTCCGGCCTGGTCGCCGGAGTCGCGACCGGCGTTGGCGAGCTGGGAGAGCACGTTGAGCGTCGCCTGGTGGTCGGGGCCCAGGCGCTCCTCCAGGGCGTCGGCGAGCCGGGCGAGCACGGCCTTCCCCAGCATCGGGTCGCGGGCCGACCGGTCGACCGCCGCGTACGCGACGCCCGCGACCACCTCGTCGGGCAGCCGGTCGAGCGCGGAGAACGGGGGCTCGCCGGTGTCACCGGCCACGACGATCTCTCCCCGCGCCGCCAGCGCGGCGGCGACCCGCTCGTGACCGCTGCGCCAGTAGACGCCGACCGCCTCCTCGACGACCTGGCGCGCCTGCGCGACGTCGCCGCGCCGCAGGAGCACATCGGCCAGCGGTTCGAGCGCGAAGGCGTGACCGGGGTGGTCCCGGCCGTAGAAGACCTCACGGTCGCGGAGGTTGCGGCGCAACTCGGTCTCGGCCTCGTCGAGCCGTCCGGCGACGTCCAGCGCCATGCCGAGGTTGAGCCCGTAGGTCAGCTGCTCCTTGCGGGTCTCGGGGTCGCCGGACGGCGGGCCGGAGCAGGCGCTGCGAAAACATTCGACCGCCCGGTCGGACTGACCGGAGGCGAAGAGGAGGTTGCCGAAATCGCACTGGGCGGAGGCCCATTCTGGGCTTTCCCGGCCGTGCCGGCTCTCGACGGCCAGCAGTTCTCTCCGCATGACTTGTTCGGCGTCGACCAGCCGGCCCTCGTGCAGGAGCCCGAACGCGATGTCGAGCGACGACGGTGATCTTGACATGCCGGGAGTATAGGGACGTCCACCGACACGACCCCGAGGGCGTCAGCCGATCGGTTCGAGCAGCCGCCGTGGCGTGTTGATCGCGTCGGACACCGGGTCGTCGCCCTGGTCGGCCGGGTCGAACCCCGGGCCGGGCTCGACCCGGGTCTCCGTGACCGGCACCAGCTCGCCGCACCGCTCGCAGCGCCCGGCGGGGTCGAGCAAGCCCCCGTCGCCGTCGTGGCGGACCGCGCGTCGCGCCCCGCCCGGCGAATAGTGGGTGTCGCCCCAGCTCATCAGGGTCCGCACGACCGGCCACAGTTCGACGCCCTTGGGGGTCAGCCGGTATTCGACGGTCGCGCCCTCCTCGCGGGTGAGCACGCCTTCCCGTACGAGCAGCTTCAGCCGGTTGGTCAGCACGGCACGCGGGATCTTCAGCTGGGTGGCAAAGTCGCCGAACCGGCGCACCCCGAAGAACGCGTCGCGGACGATCAGGAGCGTCCACCGCTCACCGACGACCTCCAGCGCGCGCGCCAGTGAGCAGTTGCGGTCGGCATAGGTGCTGGGCAGGGTCATGCGCCCGATTCTACCCACCTCGGTTCGGTGACTGAACTGTGCGTGCTACGTTGTAGTTCAGTCACCGAACCAGCCACGTGAGGATCGTCCATGTACCAGTTCGTCGTCTCGTTCACCGTCCGGCCCGAGCACCGCGACGACTTCGTCCGCGCGGCGCGGAAGACCGCGCGCGACTCCCTCGCGAACGAGCCCGGCTCCCGGCGGTTCGAGGTCATCGCCGACGAGGCGAACCCCGACGTCTTCTACCTGAACGAGGTCTACGCCGACGTCGACGCCTTCAACGCGCACGCCGCGGGCCCCTACTTCGGCGCGTTCTTCGCCGAGGCCGGCGCCTACGCCGAGGGGCCGACCTGGCTCATGCGCGGCACCGTCGTCACCGACCACCAGCCTCGGCGCAGGGCGTAGGCCCAGGCCGCGACGCCGAGGGCGAGGCCCCACACGGTCCAGAGCATGCCCGGCACGTTCACCCCCCACGAGGCGGGGTCGACGCCCATCCGGACGTTCATCAGCCCGGCGGGAACCAGCACCACCGCCACGACCGACGCCGGGACGACGGCCAGCGCGGGCGGCACCCGTTCGCCCGCCCTGAACCAGACCCAGCGGGGATAGACCTCGCCCCACCGGCTGACCAGGCCGTGGGTGAGCACGCATCCGCCGATCGACCCGATCGCCCCGCCGAGACCCACCTCCAGCATCCCCGGCGTCTGCCGCATCATGAGCAGGAAGTCCTCGGGGATGCCGAGCGGTACCCCGAAGTACCAGGCGATCCTGGTGATCTCATAGGGAACGGGCGCGGCGCACGCCACGTAGACGGCCCACCGGCCCCAGCGACGGGCCGCCTCCGGGGTGGTCCACCGCGGGCGGTGGTAGGCGAGGGCCGCCAGGGCCCACAACAGGCCGCCCAGGAAGACGATGATCAGGTTCACCCGGTGCCAGTACAGGATGTCCCCGATGCCGTCCTGCGGACCCGGCACGCCCGTGAAGGCGAACACCAGCAGCAGCGGCGCGAAGGCCAGCACGAGCAGGGTGTAGTCGGGGATCGCGAGCGCCAGCGTCGCCGCCATGGTCCAGCCGAAGACCAGCATCACCGTCCGGGCCCAGCCCCGTCCCCACCCACGCGCCATCGCCACCGCGACGACCGCGCCCGCCAGCCCGGCGACGGCCATGACGGGCGCCACGACCCCGGCCCGGCTGCCCTCCAGGATCGACCCCGACGCGCGGTCGGCGGCGACGGGCGCGAACGGGAACCCGCCGCCGCCCAGCGCCCAGAACACCCCGAGCGCCCCATAGACCGCCGACCAGGCGGCCGCGGCGTACCCGGCCCAGGTCGGCCAGTGCCTCCACCAGCGGAGCATCACTTCATCACGTCCTCACATCCGGTTGGCACCAGCCTTGGGTACGCCGGGCCGCCCGCCCATATGCCGTTCGGCACATAGGCGACGGGCCGGCCGCCTACCTAGGCTCAGGACATGCGCACCCGAATCACCCGGCCGGTCGACGGCCGCCTGATCGCGGCGATCACCGGCGGCGCGGGCGTCGTGTCGCTGACCGTCACCGCCGTGACAGTGGCGACCGGCGGGCAGAACGACGCGTCCGGGTGGACCGTCGCCGAGTCCGGGTGCCTGCTCTCGCTGATCATCGTGGCGGTCCGCGCCGCCCCCGCTCGCGCCGCGCTCACCGCTGCGGCGCTCGCGGGCCTGGCCACGCCGTCTCTGCTGCTCCGGTACGGTCTGGGCACTCCGACCCCCGAGGCGGTGGCCGGTTTCGCCGTCTGGGCTATGTCGGCGGCGCTCGCCGCCACGGTCGGCCTCTATCTCCGGTCCCTGGACGACCGCCGCACCCGCTCGGTGCTCGACGCACGCCGGGCCCAGCGCACCCAGCTCGCCCGCGACCTGCACGACTTCGTCGCCCACGACATCAGCGGCATGCTCGCCCAGGCCCAGGCCGGCCGGGTCCTCGCCCAACACGACCCCCGACGCGCGGCCGCCCTCTTCGAGCGCATCGAACAGACCGCCCTCCAGGCCCTGGCGTCGATGGACCGCACCGTACGGATGCTCGACGACTCCGCCGACCGGACGCCGCTCCCCTCCTTGGCGGACCTCCGGGACCTGTGCGACCGCTTCTCCGGCGCCACGACCGTCCACCTGGACATCGGCCCCCGGCTCGACCACCCGGCCAGGGAGGCGGCGGCCACGGCCTATCGGGTCGTCGTCGAGGCCCTGACCAACGTCCGCCGCCACGCGCCGACGGCGAGCCACGTGGAGGTGACCGTGACCGATGTCCCCGGCCCGGCCCTGCGGGTCACCGTGACCGACGACGGCCCCGGCGGAACCCGCCGCGGCGGCGGTTCGGGCCTGCCGGGCCTGACCGAACGGGTCGAGGCGCTCGGCGGCACGCTGTCCGCGGGCCCGCACCCGCCGCGCGGCTGGCGGGTCGAGGCGACCATGCCGTCGGTGACGACGTGATCCGCGTCCTGGTGGCCGACGACCAGGCGGACATCCGCAGCGCGTTCCGGATCATCATCGACGCCCAGCCCGACATGACCGTCGTCGCCGAGGCCGCGTGCGGCGCCTCGGCCGTCGAACAGGCCCGGCACCTGCGCCCGGACGTCGTGCTCGCCGACATCCGGATGCCGCGCCTCGACGGCCTCGAAGTCACCCGCCTGCTCGCCGGACCGGACGTGCGCGACCCGATCCGCGTCGTGGTCGTCACCACCTTCGACCTCGACGAATACGTCCACACGGCACTGCGCAACGGCGCCTGCGGCTTCCTGCTGAAACGGTCGAGCCCGGCGATGCTCGCCGAGGCGGTCCGCGCGGCCGTGTCGGGCGACACCCTCATCAGCCCGCAGATCACCGTGCGCCTCCTGCGCGACCTCACCACCCCGTCGCAGGCGAGCCCGGCCGGCCTCACCGCCCGCGAACTGGAGATCACCCGCCTGGTCGCCCAGGGCCACACCAACGCCGAGATCGCGGCGGCCCTGTTCATCACGGCGGGCACGGTCAAGAACCACGTCGCCGGGATCCAGCGGAAGCTCGCGACGAGGAACCGGGTGGGCATCGCCGCGTGGGCCTGGTCCACGGGCAACGCCCGGCGCCCGGCGTGAAAGTTTCACGCCCGGCCGTCGCTGACCTCGTGCCGTGCGAACGCGCCCTCGGCATTTCGGTCAGGTAATGCAAGATTCAACCATGGCCGATGAGTGGGCGGCCGCCCGGGAGCTCGGAAGGTTCCTCCGGTCCCGGCGGGAGCAGACGACGCCGGGAGAACTCGGGCTGGAGCCCGGCCCGAGGCGGAAGGTCGAAGGACTGAGACGTGAGGAGGTGGCGGTGCTGGCCGGTCTGAGCACCGACTACTACCAGCGTCTGGAGCAGGGCCGGAGTGTGCGTCCCTCCCAGACCGTCCTCGACTCGATCGCCGACGCGCTCGACCTGGACGAGGTGGAACGCCGCCACCTGATGAGGCTGGCGCAGCTCACGCGCCGGCCGCATGCGTCGTCAGGACGGGCGGCCGACCGGGTGCCGAGGAACGCGCGGCTGCTGCTCGCGTCGGTCGGCCTGCCCGCGTTCGTCGCCAGCCGGCATCTCGACATGCTCGCGTGGAACCATCTGGCCGCGGCGTTGCTGGGCGATCCGGGCCGGCTGCCGCCCGACCGGCGCAACGTGCTGCTCACCCTCTTCCACGAGATTCCCAGGCCGCGCTGCTCGGCCTGGGAATCTGTGGCGCTCGACTACATCGGCGTCCTGCGTGCCGCCGTCTCCACCGACCCCGACCACCCCCGAGCGGTCGCGGTCGTGGCGGAACTCAGCATGACCAGCTCCGAGTTCCGCCGGATGTGGGCCCGGCACGACGTCAGAGAGGGCGTCCACGGCACGAAGACCTTCCAGCACCCCCACGTCGGCGACATCGCCGTCGAGTGGGACGCCTATCCGCTGCGGCCCCCGCCCGGCCCGCTCATGGTCGTGTTCACTCCGCAGCCCGGGCACGAGGAGCGGCTGCGGCTCCTGAAGGTCGTCGCGGACGCCGACGGGTCAGCGCTCCCACACCTCCCAGGCGGTTGACGTCCCCACGCAGGCGTACCAGTCCCCGGCGTGCCCCTCCTGCTCCGCCCTCCAGTTCTCGTAGTAGCGCTCTACGCCCTCGCAGTAGAGCTGCCCCGCGTAGGACTTGGCGAAGGTGTGGAGCAACGTGGCCGCCTGCGCCGGGGCGGCGAGCAGGCCGACGCTGGAGACGGCGGCCACGGCCATGACGGCGACACGTGTTCTGAGCTGCACGGTACGGCTCCCATCTGGGCGGATCCGGATGTCGTACCGCCGACGGTAGGCCGTGCCGACGGGCCTTCCCTGGGTCTGGCGCACCCACCCAGAGTCACCGGTTCTGCGCTAGGGCCGCCAGTTGCGCGGCGTCCCGGCCCGGGGAGGCGCCGAACGCCTTGCGGTATTCGCGGCTGAACTGCGACGGGCTCTCGTAGCCGACGAAGTAGCCGACCTCCGCCACGTTGCCCGACCTGGTCATGAGCAGGGTGCGGGCCGCCTGGAGCCGGATCTGCTTCTGGAACTGGACCGGCGTCATCGACGTCGCCGCCCGGAAGTGCCGGTGGAAGGACGACGCGCTCATCCCGCACAACCCCGCCAGGTCGGCGACGACGAGATGCTCCCGGTAGTGCTCGCGGATCCAGCGGATGCCCCGCGAGATGAGCGCGAGGTTCCCGTCGACGAGCCCGATCTGCCGCACGAGCGCGCCCTGGTCGCCGCTGAGCAGCCACCAGAGGATCTCCCGCTGGTATCCGGGCGCGAGCACCCGCAGGTCGTCGGGCCGGTCGGCGACGCGCAGCAGCCGGACGACCGGATCGAGCAGCTCCGGCGTCGCGTCGCTCACCGCCAGCCCGGTGAACGCCGGGGACGGCCCGGTCACGGCGATCTCCAGCAGCAGGGGCGCGACGACGGCCGGGCTCAGGGCCATGCTGAAGACCACGAACGGCTCGTCCGGGCTGGCCGCCAGCGCCTGGCCGACCACCGGGAGGTCGACCGACACGACGACGTACTGGCCGGCGCGGTAGTCGTACGGGACGCCGTTGAGCACCGTGCGCTTGACCCCCTGCGCGACGATCGCGACCGACGGCTCGGAGATCGTGGCGACCGGCGGGGTCGCGCACGCCACCGACGCGATGGTCACCCCACCCGCGATGGTCCTCTGACGGCCGTCGGCGGTGTGGCGCATGATCAGCCGCCGCATCTCGTCCAGGAGCTCCATGCGCGCCAGTCAACCACCCTGATTGACAGGATCGGGCACGGCGGCGGCAGGATCTGGCTCACGGCCGGGCGGCCCGGCTTGGTGGACTTGACCACATGAAACGCAGAACTCTCGGCGCGACCGGGATGTCGGTCAGCGAACTCTCCCTCGGCGCGATGATGTTCGGCAGCATGGGGAACCGCGACCACGACGACGCGATCCGCATCATCCACCGCGCGCTCGACGCGGGCGTCAACGTGATCGACACCGCCGACGTCTACTCCCACGGCGAGTGCGAGGAGATCGTCGCCAAGGCCGTGAAGGGCCGCCGCGACGACCTGGTGATCGCCACGAAGTTCGGCCTGCCGATGGGCGAGGACCCGAACCAGCGCGGCGGCTCCCGCAGGTGGATCGTCAAGGCGGTCGACGACAGCCTGCGCCGCCTCGACGTCGACCACATCGACCTCTACCAGATGCACCGCCCCGACCACGAGACGGACGTCGGCGAGACGCTCTCGACGCTGACCGACCTCGTCCGGGCCGGCAAGATCCGCGCCTTCGGCTCCTCCATGTTCCCCGCCGAGCTGATCACCGAGGCCCAGTGGGCCGCCCAGCGCACGGGCACCCACCGCTTCCTGACCGAGCAGTCGATGTACTCGATCTTCACCCGCAAGCCCGAGGCGGCCGTCTTCCCGACCACCCAGCGCCACGGCATGGGCGTCCTGACGTTCAGCCCGCTCAACGGCGGCTGGCTCTCCGGCCGCGCCGACCTGGCGGCCGGCCACCGCGCCACCCTGCTCCCGGGCCGGTACGACCCGGAGAGCCCGACCGGCCGGCTCAAGGCCGCCGCGCTCGCCGAACTCACCGACCTCGCCGCCGAGGCCGGGCTGACGCTGCCACAACTCGCGATCGCCTTCGCACGGGCGCACCCGGCCGTCACGTCCGTGATCATCGGCCCGCGCACCGCCGACCAGCTCGACGGGTTGCTGCCCGGCGCCGAGGTCGACCTCACCGACGACGTCCTGGACCGCGTCGACGCCATCGTCCCGCCGGGAACCGACCTCGACCCCAAGGACAACTACGACACCACCCCGCCGGCCCTGCGGCACGCCCGCCTCCGCCGCCGCTGAACCCGCCTCAGAAGTTGAAGACGGCCCCCGTGACCACGGTCATCTCACAGCGGTTCCCGAAGGTGCGGATGTAGCGAACCGGCCTGCCCTCCCAGGTGCCGAAGGCCGTGACCCGGTGCGGGAGGTACTCCTTGGTGCAGATCACGTTGGGGTTGGACACCAGCCTGCCGAGGTCACCCTTGATCTCGCGAAGAAGGTCACATGCCGGCTTGGGGCTGGTGTGCGTGCCGCCGTCCGGATCGCAGAACAGCGTGGCGACCGTGTGCCCCCGGCCGTCGACGCTCCTGCTGAGCGTCAGTGCCCCCGAGGGCGTGTCGGCCAGGGCCGGATGGGCGGCGAACAGCGGGGCGGCCACGATGGCGGCAGCAAGAAAGGCACGCATGTTGACTTAGGGTAGCAATGCGTATCCGAACAGTCACATAGCCACGCACCCCAAAGGCCCGTGGCCGATTCGATCGGCCACGGGCTGCCTGCCCACAACAGGCGACGGCGGCTCCCGCGCCCCGGAGCCGATCGGCACGGGCCGCCGCCCGCCCAGGTCAGGCGACGACGGCGACGGGGTCGGCGATGGCATGGCCGCCGACCACGGCATACCCGACCACGGCGCAGCCGACTTCGGCGGCCATGGTGCACGCGCCGCTCATCCGGTGCCCTGGAGCCGATCGGCCACGGGCCGCCGCCGGCCTAGGTCAGGTGGCGGTGCAGGTGACGGTGGCCCCCGCGCCGGTTCCGGTGCCCTGGAAGCCGAGGGTGGCACTCTGCCCGGCTGTCAGTCGCCCGTTGTAGCTCTGGTTGGTGACGGTCACGGATCCGCTGGTGCCGGAGTTGACGCCGTTCCACAACGACGTGATCGCGGCACCGGAGGGCAGGGTCAGGGCCAACCTCCAGCCGTTGATCGCGGCGCTGCCCGCGGTGACGGTGATGGACGAGACGAACCCGCCGCCCCACTGGTCCTGCACCGTGTACGTCGCCGAGCAGCCCTGCGTCCCGCTGGGCGAGGGGCTCGGGCTCGGCGAAGGGCTGGGGGACGGACTGGGCGAAGGACTGGGCGAAGGACTGGGCGAAGGACTGGGAGACGGGCTGGGCGACGGGGAGGGCGTGCCGTCGAGTGTCAGGTTCTTCCGCTGGATCTGCCACTGCGTGTTGCACAGACCGCAGTTGTTGCCCACGAACGCGCCGCCGGCCGCGGTGTCCCCCTTCAGCCGCCATTTCAGCCACAACACCGCGACCCGGCCGAACTCGCCGCCGTTCGTCTGCCCGTAGGTGCCGCCGTGACCCACGTTCAGATTGCCCATGAACGCGGGCAGCCCGGACGGCAGCTTGCCCCAGTCGTCGATCGCGTTGGGGTAGGCGATGTCACTCGTGCCGCCGATGAAGTAGGCGATCGGCTTCGTCAGCCGTCTGAGCTGGTAGTCGTCGGCGTCGTTCAGCAACCCGCTGCTGAAGATGGTGGTCGTGGAGATGCGCGGGTCGTTGGAGACGGCGTAGGCCTCCAGCCCTCCGCAGGAGAACCCGCCGACCGCGATCTTGCTCGTGTCGAGCCGGTTGTACAGGACGCTGCCCTGGCGGCCGTTCTCCGAGATCGCCCAGTCGATCGACTGGGTGAGCATCTGGGACGTCGTCGAGCCGGATCCGTTCGGGCTGCCGTTGGCGATGACCAGGAACCCGTGCGAGGCGATCTCGCGGAGGAAGTTCGCCTGCGACAACCCGTTGGCGGAGCAGGCGCCGTTGCCCCACACGTATATAGGGAGTCTCTGGGACGGGATGGTGACGGGCCGGTAGACGGTGTGGTTCTGGAGGCTGCCGTCCCAATCGGCGGGGTACGGGCCCGACCCGCCGACGGCCGCGGCGGCCGGCGTGTTGGTGAGCGCCACTATTCCAGCCAATAAGGGGACGACCGCGGCCGCCAATCCCGCGCTGATGATCGAGCGTTTCCTCACTTCACCCTCCAAAGGCGTTCGAAATGTGCAGTTACTATCACTGCGGTAACAAAAAGTGTCAAACACTCGAACTCGCCCTATTAATAGGTGTGGCACGCAGACCGCGAACACCCTCGGACAAGGCGCATCCAGAGGCCCAGATCACCTCGCCCCGCGGCCCGGCATCCCACGGCGCGCACGAAACAGCCCCGCGCCGGGTGACGGTGAAACTTTCCTCAGCGGTCCCGGTGCACCCGAACCGACAGAGACTCCTCGGACGCCCGGAAGTGCGTGATCCAGGACGCGGCGTCCGGCCAATGAGGGGTCGCGATCTCGATGAGCCGCGCCTCGGCGAGCGAACCGAGCGCGGAATGGATCTCCAGCAGCAGTTCCCGGGCCGCATGGCGCGGCCACGCCGCAGGAAGAAGATGCTCGGGCAGGTCCGGATCGACGTCCGGGAACTTCCGCCAGGAATCCATGACGGAGGTCCGCGCCACCAGCGCCCGAGTGGCGTCGACCTCCCCGTCGCGCACGGCCACCCGCAGGCCGGAGTACTGCGCGATGAAGTCCTCGTAGCCCGAGGCGAGCCCGGCCAGATCATAGGCGGCGGCCGGACCGTGCGGCCCGGCCTCCTCGTCGAACCGGGTGTGCATCACCGACCACCGGCCCCCGTCGACCCCGTCGAGGATGTCGTGCATCGCCTGTTTCACCGGGCCGGACTCCGATCCCGGCCGGATCCAGACACTGTCGTACAGCCGGGCGAACCCCAGCGCCCCCAGGGCCTTGCGCACCGCGTGCCGCGCGGCCTGGCCCGACTGCGGAAGTGAGAAGGAGACGGTCACCCAGTCGCCGGTCCACTTCGGCGGACGCGCGCCGAAGCTCAGGAAGTGATCCATCCGGGAACGATGCCGCGCGATCGCCTGCGGCGTGAGGTGGTAGACGGGCGGCCGCCCCGACCCCCGCACCGCGATGAGGCCGCGCTTGGTCAGCCGCGACAACGCGGCCCGCGCGCTCGACTCGCTGATGCCGAACTCCGCGAGCATCGCGACCACCGCCGCCGACGGCAGGTCGGCCTCCGAGGAGTCGAGGTACTCGCCGAGCAGGGTCGCCAGCAGGTGTTGCGGGTTGGGGCCGGCCTGCGTACGCGGGTCGCTGACGTCGTCCGCAGGTAGTTGGGCGTGCACGGCACAAGCTTGCCCCACGTGGCCGACGTGCGGAGCATTCCCGCATATCAGCATTTATCGCAGGGCGGGGAAAAACGTTTTCCCGCCTTGCCTTTTGCCCTTCCCTTATGACGCATCGGGAATGTAGAAGTCGTTCACCGTCTCAAATAGCCAACAGGGAAGTCATGCCACATTACCGACGGAGTGTCGTACTGGCCATCGCCATGGCCTGCACCATGGGCGGCACGGCCGCATATGCCGAAAACGCCGTCCAGCCGAAAAGCTCGCCGACTCTCCGGCCCTCGGCGCCCCCGCCCAGGAAAATCGTCCACAATCGAATTCCGCAGAACATCGGTCAGATCTGCGGCGCACCCTATGTGACGGGCGACCCGGACCTCGGGCCGGTACGCCTGCCACGGTCGGGCTACCTCGGCGCACTCGTGCGCGGCTACGTGCCCATGGGCGGCCTCAAGCCCCAGCACTTCCTCTCGCGCTACTGGAACTACGGCGTGAACGACTACCGTTACCCGCCGAACTCCGGGTTCGGCCTCTCCGGCAATTACCCCAACGGCAGGCTGCTGTCCAAGACGACGTTCCTCCAGATCGGCATGAAACTCGACCGTTTCGGCGGCTACGGAGGCGCATTCTTCGCTCCCATGGGAGACGCTTTCGCCAAACGCGCCCTGCCGCCGCGCAACCTCAACACCAATCCGCAGGACCCCGCACACCCGTGCAACTATCACGTGTTCAGGGTGCTCAAGTCGTTCCGCGTGGACGTGGGCCCGGTCTCCCCCGCGTTCCAGCAACCGGGCGGCGGCACGCAGTATCACGTGCTCAGCAAGTACATTCCCGAAGCCCCGCAGTCGAACGAAGAGGTACCGGTGAGCTGGCTGCTGCAGAACGGGTACCTGCGGGAGCTCACCCCGCCCGACCAGCGGACCAGCATGCGCCGATCCTAATATCCTGCTAGACAGGATATGCTGAGCCTCATGAACTCACGGGGCATGACGGAGCAGGCGTTCCTCGTCCTCACCGCACTGGCAGACGAGTCCCGCCACGGCTACGGGATCGTCCAGGAGGTCGAGCGACTCTCAGAGGGCCGCGTCCACCTGAAGATCGGCACCCTGTACGGAGTGCTCGACCGACTGGCCGCCGAGGAACTCCTGTCGCTCGACCGCGAGGAGGCCCACCAGGGACGCCTGCGGCGCTACTACCGGCTCACCGACCAGGGCGCGAGCGCCCTGGAGGCGGAGGCCGCCCGCCTCACCGAAACCGCCCGCTACGCGACCGAACGCCTGCGCGCCCGCCATGCCGGGGGGACGGCGTGACCACCCTGGAAGACCGCTACCGGCGGGTGCTGCGGCTGCTGCCGGCGGCCTACCGCGCCGAACGCGAGGAGGAGATGGTCTCGGCCTTCCTCGACGGCGCGGGCCCGGACGACGAGAACGCGCGGCCACGCTGGCCGGAGATCGCCGGCGTGGCCGCCTTGGCGGTGCGGATCCGGCTGGGAGGCACGACCCCGAGAAGCGCCGCCTGGGGCCGGACCGTACGACTGACCGCCCTGATCGGCCTGGCCTTCCAGGCGACGATGAGCTGCGTCTACCTGGCCCAGACCCTGGGCGTCCACGGGCTGCTCCCCCTGCCGTTCGACGAGACGCCGATCGGCGATCCCGCCTCGGCCGAACGACTGTGGCACGTGACCAGGGACCTCTCGTCCCTGCTCTGGATCGCCGGCTATGTGGCGCTGGTCCGCGGCCGTCCGCGTGTGGCAAAGGCGACGGCGACCCTGGGCCTGACCGTCTACGTGCTGTCCGGGACGGAGGCGGCGGAGTCGTTCGTGCTCGTCGTCGCCACGCTCGCCCTGCTGGCCGGATATCACCGCGACGCCCCGGCGCACCGCCACTCGGGACGACTGGCGGCGCTCCCCGTGGTCGCCGGTGCGGCGGTCTTCCTGGTCATGATGATGTCGACCTGGGCCATGACAGCGTCGAGCCGGTCGCCGGAGTGGCCGGGCACGTGGGTCTGGGTCTGGTCGTGGCTGCCGCCTTCCGGCCTGTTCTGCCTGGCGCTCCTGGTGGCATGCGCCGTCTGTCTCGCGGCCCACCTGACCGCCCCTCGGTGGCGCTCGCCCTCCGTGCCGCTGGCACTGGCGATCCTGACCGTGCCCGTCACCCTGGCACGCCTGTCCTACCTGAACCCCGGCTCCGACCAGGCCACCGACACGATGAACGCCGTCACCGTCGCCCAGGCCGTCGCACTGGTGCTGGCCGGCACGATCCTCACGGTGATCGGCACCCGGACACTGCCCGCCAGGCGCACACAGCGAAGGCCCGCAATCGATGTGGACGATCAGGGGCCGGCCTGAGATTGTCCTACCGGGTCACACCGACAGGACTACGGACGCTGCATCACGCGGCAGGCCCCAGATCCCAGGTCCACAGCGCTTCGCGGCCGCCGCCGACAAGCACGGCGCGGCCGTCGAGGTAGCTCATCGAGAGAGAGCCGAGGTAGCGGGAAGGACACTGAAGCGTCCCGATCTGCCGGCTGGTCGTGAGGTCCCAGACCCGCATGCTCCTGTCCTGGGGCGAGTAGGTGACCGCGATCGGGACACCGGCGACCCGTCCGGAGGCGATGCTGTTCACCTGCTTGGAGTGGCCGAGCAACGGACGCTCGACCTGCTTGCCCGTGGCGAGGTCATAGAGTTCCACGGTCCTGCCTGTGGCCACGATCGCGACCGCCGTACAGTCGAACAAGGCGATCTCCACCCGGGCCGAGTGCTCGGTCTTCGCGATGCGGAACGATGCCATCCGTTTTCCCGCGCCGACGTCCCAGAGCCGGGCGCGGGTGGCGCTGAAGGTCACCGCGACCGGCCGGTCGGCGAGGCTGATGAGGGCCAGCTGTCCGGCCGGGCCCTTTCCGACGGCGAGATCGTGCAGCAGCGTTCCCGAAGGAAAGTCCCAGATGCGTACCGCGCCCCGAGAGGAAGAGCCACCGGCCGCGTCGTCCTCGTCGACCGCTCCGACCACAAGCGTCCGGCGATCGGCTTCGGTCAGCGCGACCCCGTTGACGAAGCCGTCAGAGCCGATGAGGGGTTCGCCGATCGGCATGCGACTGGCAAGATCTAATAGCCGGATCGAATAGTCTCCGGAACCGATCCCCGCGGCCAGAACCGCTCGTCCGCCGTAGTCGCCGGTCGCGAACGAGGTGATGCGCCCGGGCAGCCTGACCGGCGCGTCCAGCGGCCTGCCGCTGCCGAGATCCCACACGCCGGGGAATCTGTCGTCACCGTTCCCTTGGGCCACCACGATCGGCCTGCCGTGCAGTTCGCCGTTCACGCCGTGGATGTCACCGTTGGGCCCCCCGGTGGCAGGAGGAGCGGATTCCCGGCCGGTGGCGAGATCGTAGGCGCGGACGGCGTTGTCGCGCCCGCCGGTCACGATCATGGGACGGTCGCCGAGATCACCGACCGCCAGCGACGTGACGTGCCCCGCAATCTCGAAGGACGACACCCTTTCACCAGTGGCCGTATCGATGACCGCGATCGAGCTACGGAGCCTCGATCCGTAAGGGTCGGTGGCGATGCCCCCGACGGTTTCGACCGAGACGAACACGGTCCGGCCGTTCAGCACGGCGAGCGACGAAGGGCCGAACCTTCCCCTCAGCCAGTGGTAGGTCGCCTCACGCGTGACCAGATCCCAGCGGATCACCCCGAGATCGGGCGTGGGGATCAGTGCCACCGGACGGCCGCCGATCGTGGTCGTCCTGATCGTGTCGATGCTCTGGATGAACTCGTCCTGAAGAGTGAGCGGTTTCCCGACGGGTTTTCCGGACACCGGATCCCAGGCGATCACGGCGTCGCCCTCTCCGGTCAGCACGAGCGGGACGCCGTGGACGCGGGTCAGCGCGACGGCGCTGAAGATCCCGGTGCCGATGGGCCGACCGATCCGGCGGCCGGTCGCCAGATCGAACACATGGGCGCCGTCGGTGCCCGCCGCGGCGGCGATCGGCCTGCCGTCGAGCTCGCCGAACGCGACGGCACGGAACCGCCCGGCGGGGAGCGGTCCGCCGACGGGCAGCCGAGTGGTCGCGTCCCACCTCTGGAGCGCCCCATGGCTCCGGCCGAGGATGACGGGCCTGCCGTCGACGGTGCCGTACGCCACCGGGCCGTCGCCGGGGATCGGATCGCCGATCGGTTTCAGAGTGGCCCTGTCCCAGATCCGGATCGTGTGCTCGACACCCGCGCTGATCGCGACGGGCCGGCCGTCCAGCTCATCTACCGCCACCGAGGTCACGTCGGAGTGACCGCCCATGTCCATCGCGACGGGCGCCGCGAACGAGGCGGGAACGCCACCGGGTGACGTCTCCTGGCAGGCGGTGGCCGCCCGAGGCCACTTCACGACGGTCGACCCGGCCGAGGCCAGCGGCACGAACCCGGCCAGAATCAGCGCGGCGAGGATGGGTGGCAGCCGTCGAGAGAACATCCGAACCCCTGTCGCCGAATGGCTCCCGAGCATAAACCGCATCCCCGCCGGCGATGTCGCCCCGACGTGATCCGCCGAAGGACACCGAGGTCGCCACGTCAACCCGACCTCTATCTCTCTGCATTCATTGCGTGCGCCAGGCTCTCAATGATGGGCAGCGTCGGGATTGTCCCGCTGTCGCGCAGCATCTTGCCCAGTTCATACGCAAGTCGCGTCGCCTCGAATGCTTCGCACGCGCCGCGAAGTCATGAATTGCTCACTGTCTCCACCACCTCCCCTACCGAAGAATCAAGGCGTGACAGCGATTCAGGTGAACCGCATCAGCAAGAGCTACGGCGAATTCCAGGCGGTCGACGACATTTCGTTCGAGGTCGAGGCGGGAACGGTCTTCGCCTTGCTCGGCCGCAACGGCGCGGGCAAGACCACGACGATGGAGCTGCTCATCGGGTTCCAGAAGCCGGACACCGGCTCGGTCCGGGTGCTGGGCCTCGACCCGATCAAAGACCGCGCCCAGGTGCGCGGCAACGTCGGCATCATGTTGCAGGAGGCCGGGTTCTTCCCGGACCTGACGGCCGGGCAGACGGTCGAGATCTGGCGGGACTTCACCCCCGCCGCGCGCCCCGCGAGCGAGGCGCTGGAGCTGGCGGGCCTCACCGCGAAGGCGAAGACGAAGGTGCGGCAGCTGTCCGGCGGTGAGAAACGCCGCTTGGACCTGGCGCTGGCCCTGCTGGGCCGGCCCGACGTGCTGTTCCTGGACGAGCCGACCACCGGCATGGACCCCGAGGCCCGCCGCAACATCTGGGAGGTCGTCCGCGACCTCGCCGCCCGGGGCACGACCGTGCTGCTGACCACCCACTATCTGGAGGAGGCCCAGCAGCTGGCGACGAACCTGGCCATCATGGACAGAGGTGAGATCGTCGTCGGCGGCGACATGGCCGAGACGCTGGCCGCGCGGGTGGGGCGGGTCTCTTTCGAGCTGCCGTCCGTGATCGATCCCGGGGAGTTGCCGCTGCCCGCGACCGTGCGGGGCAGAGTCGCCGTGGTCCAGGCCGCCGATCCGGACCTGGCCGCCCAGACGCTGCTGGGCTGGGCGAGCGAACGCGGCCTGCGCCTGCGCGGACTGGAGGTCCGGGCGGCCTCACTGGAAGACCTGTTCCTGGAACTGGCCCAGAACCACGAAACACTTCCAAACGGCGCACCGGCCCGAAGCGACCGCCCTGGCCGAAGTGGTGGCGCCCGTGCGTGACGTGCTGGCCGTGGCGCGGCTGGGCGGACGGCTGTTCTGGGGCGACGGGCGGGCGGTCGGCGGCATCGCGGTGCTCGGCGTCTGCCTGGGCGCGGGCCTGCCGTTGCTGATCGCCGCCTCGCTCAGGAGCCGCGATGTGGAGGTGGTGCTCGGCATGCATCTCGGCATGCTCGCCGTGGTCCTGACCATGGTCGCGACCACTCAGACGGCCGTGACGCTGTCGACCCGGCGGGAGATGCTGGTTCTCAAGCGGCTACGCGCCTCGGGCCTGCGCGGGCGGGCCATCATCGGCGGCGAGCTGGTCAACATCGTGACGCAGGCCACTCTCCTGTCGGCCCTCATCTCGCTGATCCTCTACACCTTCACCTACGTCCCGCCACCTGAACTGCCGCTGTTGTTCGCGGCGTGCGTCGTCGCGGTGGCCGGGGTGCTGGCGCTGATCGGCGTCGTCTTCTCGATCGTGACCCGCCGCCCTGACCTGAACGCCCCCGCCACGATCCCGTTCATTGTGGCCGCCGCGGTCGGGGCCGGAGGATATGGGCCGTTCGTCACCGCCCTCCTGCCCGGCTGGGTCCAGTGGGCACTCGACCTGCTGCCGACCGGAGCGATGGTCGAGATCGCCGGACTCGCCTACCGGGGCGGCGAGCTTGCGACGCTGACCGGGCCCGTTCTGAACCTGACCGTCTGGGCCCTCCTCGGCCTGGTCACCGTCCGCTTCCTCTTCCGATGGGACCCACGGCGATGAGTTTCACAGCCACCTACAAGCTGAGCGCCCGGCTGTTCTGGCGCGACAAGGGCATGCTGCCCGCCTCCGTGATCACCCCGCTGGGGCTGGCGATCGGAATGCCGACGCTGATGCGCAACGTCCGGGCCGACGGCGTCGCGGCCGCGGCGCAGATGTTCGCGGGGGCCCTCGCGCTCATCCTGGCGGCAACCGCGTTTCTGAACATCACCGTCGCCCTGACCATGCGCCGCGACCAGCTCGTGCTCAAACGGCTGCGCACCACCCGGCTCACCGACCGGCAGATTCTCCTCGGCGAGGTCGCGAACAACGTCACACAGACGGTCGCCCTCATGATCGTGTCGGCCGTGGCCGTACACTTCCTGGCCGATGTGCCGCTGCCGAGGAATCCGGTGCTGTTCACGGTGTTCGCGATCGCGGGTTCGGCGGTGCTGGCGACGCTGGGGGTGGCGTGGACGGCCGCGATCCCGCGTGGGGAGCTCGCGGCGCCCATGACTCTGCCGTTCTTCTTCCTGGCCGGGCTCGCGTCCGGGGCGATGGGCTCGATCATGGACCTGCTGCCCTCCTGGCTGCACCCATTGCTCGCCGCCCTGCCCACCAGCGCGGTGGTGGACGTGGTCCGCACCTCCTACGGGCCGGGAACACTCGGCTCCGACCTGGCGGCGGCAGCCGTACCGGCTTTGGCTCTGGCGGTGTGGGCGGGGGTCGCACTGCTCTCGATCAGGAGGTGGTTCCGCTGGGACTCCAGAAAGTCATAATGGGCCGATCATGAACTCGACCTCCGCACGGCGGCTCGGGATCGCGCTGATCGTCCTGATCTCCATCGGCTACACGATCATCCCCGTCGTGGCCTCCCTCGTGACCGCCTCCATGTCGATCAACGCCCGGCTGCTCGCTGCGCTGACCGCTTTCTACTTGCCGCACATCCTTCATGTACGACAGGCGTTCACAGGCGCCAGATCCCGGTGGCTCCCCGCGACACTGACGGTGCAGGTGGTCGCCGCCTACCTGCCGGAGGTCATCGGATTCCCCAACTGGTCGGCCGGGACCGCGCCGCTCCTGGCCGGGCCGGTGCTCCTGCTGCTCCCACTGCGCTGGGGCGGCGTCATGGTGATGACGATGGCGGCGGTGGAGTTCTGGTGGCTTTACGGCATCTGGCACGACGTGACCGGCTCGTTCTTCTACTCCCTCACCATCGTCATCACCGGCGCCATGTTCTACGTCGTCGTGCGGCTGGTCCGGGTCACCGCCGAACTCGAGCAGGCGCGGGCCGGCCTGGCGGAGGCGGCGGTACTGAAGGAGCGGTTGCGGATCTCCCGCGACCTGCACGACGGGCTGGGCCATAGCCTCACCGCGATCGTGTTGAAGGGCGACCTGGCCACCCGGCTCATGGACCGCGATCTCCCCACCGCGAAGACCGAGGTCGGCGCGCTGGTCCAAGTGGCGAGGGAGGCCGCGCAGGAGGTGCGTCAGGTGGCTCGCGGCTACCGGCGGATGACGCTCACCGATGAGGTGCACCGGGCCGCGGCGCTGCTCGAATCGTCTGGCATCGGCTGCCAGGTCAACCTCGCCCAAATCACCGTGTCCCAGGAGCCGGACGAGGCCCTCGCCTGGGCCGTGCGCGAGGGTGTCACGAACATCCTGCGGCACAGCCGCGCCACCACCTGTTCGATCACCACCTCCAACCGTGCGGGACGCGCCCATCTGGAGATCGTCAACAACGGCCTCCCACCTGATGACGCGCAAAGCGCTACGGCCGGTGATGGCCCTGGGGGTGTCCAGACTCTCACCGGCGGGCTGGTCGGGCTGGCGGAGCGGGCCGCGCAGGTGGGGGGCACGGTCGAGGCCGGGCGCACGTCAGAGGGCGGATTCCGGTTGACCATGGAGGTGCCCACATGATCCGCGTCCTCCTGGCCGAGGACATGCATATGATCCGGGCCGCCCTCACCGCCCTGCTCCGACTGGAGGCCGACCTGGACGTGGTGGCCGAGGTGACGCGCGGCGACGAGATCGTCCCCGCCGCGCTGCGGGTGCGGCCTGACGTGGCGATCGTCGACATCGACCTGCCCGTGCTGGACGGCATCACCGCCGCCGCGCAGCTGCGGGAGGTCCTCCCCGACTGCCGCATCCTGGTGCTGACCGCGATGGGCCAGCCAGGTCAGGTACGGCGCGCATTGTCGGTGGGCATCGAGGCGTTCCTGGTCAAGGACGCCCCCGGCGACCGCCTGGCCGACGCGATCAGGCGCACGGCGGCCGGGCTGCGGGTCCTGGACGCGGAGCTGGTGGCCTCGGCGATGGAGCGCGGAGAGAGCCCTCTCACCTCACGCGAGGCCACCGTCCTGCGGGAAACCGCCGGAGGCGCCACCGCCGAAGAGATCGCCGCCCGGCTGCACCTGTCGGCGGGCACCGTACGCAACTACCTCACCGGCGCCATCACCAAGACCGGCGCCCGCAACAAGATCGACGCCATCCGAATCGCCGAGGATGCGGGCTGGCTGTGAACCTCGGTCCGCCGTGAGGCCGACCGTGCATCAGACTCCACGAGATCGATCCCGCACGCCGGGAACTACACATCCTTTGCCCGCAAATGAGACATGCGCATTCATTCGGAAATGACGCCCAGCAGCCCTTGCGATGAAAACAAGTCGCGGTCGAGAAACCGCCCACTGACTCTTCCCAAGACACATAGATACTCTTCCAGCTGCCCTTCCAGTGAACTGATGTCACATGTCAGATCCTCCCAGTGAACGCGATATTCTTCCTCATCGTAGATGGTTCCATCCCATACACCATCGTGGATGTAAGAGAGTTCATCGATTTCTCCTATGCCGTAGATGCATGAGACATCGAAGACGCGCTGGCCGCCTAGGCTGAGGGCCTCCGGAGACGACCTGAATCCATTGAGATAAAGAACTAGGGACCAGCCGGGAGCAAGGCGGGTGATCCAAGCCCGCTGCGACCCTCCGGACTTAGAACCGTAAAATTCCATGGCAGCCTGAAAGTCGCACACGACTGTCGTCTCCGCTGCGATGCGCAACCGCCGGGCCACCTCGCCGATGTCTTCGATGCTGACCCATTGAGCCATGAAGAAGCTATGGAGTCCATGTTCAAGCAGGAGGCTCTGTTGACTTTCGGCAGGAAAGGCATTCATAGAAGATATCCAGATCCTGTACGACGACAGCGAGAGGAAAGCGGGCGAGAAGCTCAGCAATGTCACTCCTCGCCCGCCTCCCAGGACGGGTTCACCTGGCGAATCTTAAAATTCGATGAGCACCTAGAATCAGTGCCTCGTCCTGGCGCCCGGACGCGCCGCCGGCCGCCCCAGGCGGGCGCCTTGACCCTGTCGAGAAACTCGTCACCGAAAACACGTCCGGCCCAAGATCAGCTCCACGCACGGAGCCGATTAAGGGCCGCTCTCCGCCTCACCAGAAGTAAGACCGACCGGACATGGGACACCCGTCCCTACGAGCGTGTACTTAGGTGACCCATTAGGACCGGAGCATGCGCAGATCTGGGCGTGGCTCGCCGCAAGCCGCTTTCCGCCCGGCCAGACCTGTGACCTGCACGGCCAGCTGAATCCGGACCTCGCCCGGTGCTCCAGTGCAATGGACAGTGGCTCCGTGCTGCCGATTCGGGCCGGCCTGCGCCCGGGAGGCTCTGACATCGTCCGCGGGTACGTGGACATTCACGCCCCAAGCCTGCCTCACGCCTCAGGCACGGCCATCTCGCCGAGAAGTGACCAGTCGTCCTGCGGAAGCGTCGCGTTGACGATCCGGGGGGTCTCGGCGAGATGGCGGGGCAACGTCTGCTGCGCCTTTCTGAAGTGATCGGACTGGACGTGCGCACCTCCCGCATCGCCATCCCGAAACGCCTCGACGAGGACGTACTCCGTCGGGTCCTCGACACTGCGCGACCAGTCGAACCACAAGCAGCCAAGCTCACCGCGAGTGGCCTCGGTGAACTCGCGTGTGATCTCCGGCCACTGGTCGGCATACTCGGGCAGCACGTGGAACTTCGCCGTAATGAAGATCATGGAATGTCTCGCAAGTCAGTGAGATGGCATGGTACGACCGGCATGACCGGCGCGTGATCCGTCGAGTCTAACCAGACGGCCTCCGCCCGACGGAGACCGCGACCCCCACCCGCCAACGCCGAGGGGTGCGCCTCCACGGTGAGCATTACACCTCGACTGGAGCTCTCGGAGAAACTCGTCGCCGAACACACATCTGGCCCGAGATCAGCCTCCGAAGGAGGACGACCAAGGGCCAGCGATTCAGGCCGAAGCCGCAGCTCTACGCCTCACCGGACGTAAGACCAACAGGACAGGAACCCCAGTCCCAACCAACGTGTATCTATGTGGCCCATGACGAGACGCGCAGCGATCTACTGCCGTATCAGCCAGGACCGAGCAGGTGCGGGCTTGGGAGTCGCCCGACAGGAAGCCGATTGCCGCGCTCTGGTCGAGCGCAAGGGCTGGCACGTCGTCGGCGTCCTCGGAGCGGCGGCCCGCCACGAAGCAGAGCACAAAGCAGAACGTCCAAAGCGGCAGCGACGACAGAACGCCGAAGCGGGCAAGGTCTCCGGAGGAGGATTGCGCCCGTATGGCTACGGCGACGATCGCGTAACCGTCATCGAGGAAGAAGCGGCGATCATCCGGGAAGCAGCCCGGAGAGCCCTGGCCGGCGAATCGCTGTCGCGCATCTGCCGTGACTTCGAGCAGCGTGATGTACGTACACCCGGTGGCGGGCACTGGATCCCCACCACGCTGCGGCGGTTACTTGCTTCAGCGCGGATCAGCGGCCGACGCGAGCACAGTCCGCGCAGCGCTTCCGAGACCACCCGGCCACTCTTGGGCGAAATCGTCGCCGACGCCGTCTGGCCGAGCATCATCACTGCCGTCGATTCCGACCGGCTCCGCGCCCTGCTCAATGACCCGGCCCGCGACTACCACCGCCAGGCCGCCACCGGGCGCACCTATTTACTGTCCGGCATTCTGCGTTGCGGCCGATGTGGGCACCGTATGAACGGACGTCCTCGGTCAGGAGTCCCTCGCTACGTCTGCCCGAATGTCCCCGGCAGCGGCTCTTGCGGCGGCATCGCCACCAACACCACCCGAACCGATGACCATGTCCGCGACATGCTGCTGACCGCGCTCGACTCTCCGACCCTGGCCCAGCGCATCCGCAGCCAGACCGGCGACAACCACAACCTCGCCGAACTTGTCCGCACCGACGAAGAGCAGCTCGAAGAACTCGCCGAAGCATGGGCCAGCCGCAAGGAATGGATGGCCGCTCGCGCCCATCGACCTTCGCCTGGAGAAGAACCGCGCCGAGCTCGCCAGCCTCTCCCGCCACTCACCACTGATCACCTTCATCGGCACCGCCGAACAGATGCTCAACCGGTGGAAAGCGATGAACGTCTCCCAGCAACGCGCGATCGTCGCCGCCACCGTGCGCACGATCTCAGTCGCCCCCGCCGACCCACGCAAGAGGTGGGACCCCGACCGCTTTGCCTTCGACTGGATCGCCTAAGCGGCCACCAGGCGGCGCTCCGACCCTCCATCGCCAACCAGCCGGAACACCGCCGCCACCCGCTCCAACACCGCAAGATCCTCAATTACCGGCGGTAACCCTTGAGCCGCCCGAGAAGCAGCCACCCTAGCCCGCAGTTCCTCAGTCACTTCCGCCACCGAGCAGGAACCTCTGCCCAGCCTCGCTGGCAACGCCTACGTACTTGCTCCCTTCGTCGCATGCTTGCCTCCCTTCTCGTACTCCTCTCTGTATGGCTCTACAAAGAGGATGCGAGTTGGGTAACGAGCAGCACGACCACACGCAGGGACGACATCAGGACGTCTCAGATCAGCAGACGTCCCGGGTGGCTACACACTGCACCCACCATGATCAGAAAGAAAAATATCTGTACGTCTTTAAAGCGGCCCGCCTGCGGCGTGCCGCGCGCCGGGCGATTGCGGGCCGCGCTGCGGCTCTTCGGCCGGTCGCGGCCCGCGCCGCCCGGCACCCAGGGCGTTTCCACTGCAAAATGCTAGCCATCAGAAGACATCGCCGCGTGGAAACGCTTCAGCCAAGCAGACCGCTCGGAATCAATAGAGTTTTCAAAGTATGACTCTGACCATTCAAGATCGAATTGTTTCGTTGCCCAGAGAGCCTGATCAACTAGGCCTTCGAACAATTCCTTGGCCGTGGGCGCGGCTAGCGGATCGTCGCTCGTTGCGGACCGCCATTCTCGACTTAGTTTTTCCATGTATTCGAGTCCAAGAACTTCCAAAATGTAAATCATTTCTTCCGTTAGGCCAGTATCCTCCGATCTGGTGGCAAGAAAAAGCGCGCGGCATATATCCAGAATAACCTTCCCTCGGAGAGAGGTCTGATACATCTGCGCAGACGGATTTGGTTGATCCAAAAGGCCGGCTGCCGCAAGAATATGCACACGATTTCGAACGGTGGTGGTTGATACATGGAGCCGCTCGGCCAGATTGGGCATGTTAACGAACCCGGCCCTTGCAATCGACTCAATCAGGGCCAGGTTGAGGCCAGATATGCCGCCTCCTAGGAGGTGGCTTATATCGGTGCTGGAGACGCCGCCAAGGATTGTTGAAACAAGAAGATCTTTTGCTATGCGTTCTTGGAGGTGTCTAGATACCGCCGTTCGGTCATCCTCCTTATCGGAGTCGAAGTTTGATGGTATCCAGATAATGCGGAGTCGAGATAATCGATCTCTCAGGGGGGTCTTCTTGAAGTCTTCGATTATCTCCCAAGTTGCGCGATGATTCGAAGTGGTATCTCGGGCAACATAGAGAGATATCTTGGTTTCATCGTCGGACAAGAGGATCCTCAGATCCTTGTCTATGCCTTCCGAGTGCCGCCAAAGAGTTTGACCGCTCAGCGCGCGAGACCAGTCGCGCTTTAGTTCGCAGGTGAAGTCAAATTTCTTCCGCTCGCTCTCTTTAAAGCCGTAAAGCCTGCTGCCCGAAAGGCGTTTCAAGATCGATATTGTTTCCTCGGATAAGAACTTATGCTCATCTGATTCAGCCACCACACCTCCTGCGGATCCCTAACAGTCTGGCACGGACCACTGACAATTTGCCCGAGTTTGCGATGCTGCGGTGGCCGCAGGAGTTCGTCGCTGCCTAAGCATGGTGTCTTGTGTGGGCTCACCTGGCAGGGCCTAGTGTGCTGACTGGCGGTTGCGCGATATCTGCGCGATGATCTTCTCGACGATAGCGAGAGGACGCCCAGGTAAAGGGTGGGTGTCCGAGTTGCTCACGGCGGTCTTGAAACCGCTAGCGATTCCAAGTCGGGGCCGTGACGAATCGCCACCTCGGACCTCTTGTTGACGGGTTGGGGCGATCGGCTGCCGCGCCGCTTCCGGTGCTCGGGCCTAGCGGCCCTGTGCTCCGGGTCGGCTTGCCATCGGATGAGCCTGGGTGATCACCGCAGGGCACGACGAGGACACACGAGACCGAGAAGCAGCCGCGGGGAACGACAACCACCGGCAGACATCTCCTAAATCAGAACCCAGATGTCGCGATCACCCCACGTCACAGCGCCCCCGCGCAGTTCAAGAACAACTGCTCGGGAGGGACACTCCTGGAAGGGCTACAGATCAGGTGCTTAGCGGGCACCGCCCATCAGAAGAAGCCGCCACCAGTAGCGGGCCTTCTCCGCCCGCCACGCCTCCGTGAACATGTGTTGTTCAGGCTCGCTCTGGATCACTTTGTGAATCTGCTGGAGCCCACCGACCTGAACGAGCTCGTAGTACACCGCCAGGCACGAGCACGTGTAGTCAAGGACTCGATACGGCCCACGCGACTGGGCCTCCCAGGCTAAAGCGACTCGATCAGCGGCCAGGGGCGCAACATGAGGCGATATCCCTGGACAGTCCACATCGTGCGGGGTCATACCGCCATGCGCCTGTCTGCGTGTCATTCGTCAACGCGAGCGAGACAGGCGGCCTGAGCGTTGAGGAGGACGTGCAGGACATCAAGGCTTGGGGCATCGACCGTCATGCACACGCCGGCCGCAAGCTCGGGACCGGTGATGCGATGAGCGCGACATGTGGCATACCAGGATCCGGTTCCGTCGACGCTCTCGCTACGCCAGATCGACCAGGTCGGGAAGCAAGCGGCAAGCTCCTCAAGCTGCATCATTCGCAACACAATAAGCAGGAAATATATACCTGTCTATAGCTAGCTACTTCTATGGCTACCAGCCTGCACCTACCTACAGTGCTGCGGTGATCGACTACGACCCCACCCGACCCAAGTGGATCCAGATCGTCGAGGTCGTACGCGCACGCATCGAGTCAGGCGAATACCCGCCCAATCACCTGATCTCGGAAGTCCAGTTGGAGGCGGAGTTCAACGTCGCCCGAGTGACCATCCGCAAGGTCACCGCCCAACTACGCGAAGACGGCCTGATCGTTACCACTCGCGGCATGGGCTCGTTCGTGAAGTAGGGCAAACAAAGGAGACCCCCGAGCGGCCGTGCCGCCGGAGGTCTCACCCGAACCGCGAACTACTCCTCAGGCGAGGAGCTGGTCAGCCCTGTGGGGCACCAGTTCGACGGGTCACCTATCTTGACGCCCGTCCCGCCAATCCCGCAGTACCCGTTAACGTTGCGGTGAAGGTACTGCTGGTGGTAATCCTCCGCGTAGTAGAACTCCGGCGCCTCCCGCACCTCAGTGGTGATCCCCCCGTACCCAGCCGCCGTCAGCACCTCCTGGTAAGCCGCCAGCGAAGCCGCCGCCGACTTCTCCTGCGCCTCGGAGTGCGTGTAGATCGCCGACCGGTACTGCGTCCCGACGTCGTTCCCCTGGCGCATCCCCTGCGTGGGGTCGTGCGCCTCCCAGAACACGCGGAGCAGCTCCTCGTACGACACCCGGGAGGGGTCGAAGACGACCCGGACGACCTCGGTGTGGCCGGTCAGCCCGGAACAGACCTCCTCGTAGGTCGGGTTGGGGGTGTACCCGCCCTGGTAGCCGACCGCGGTCGAGACGACCCCGGGGGTCTGCCAGAACTTGCGCTCCGCGCCCCAGAAGCAGCCGAGTCCGAAGTCGGCGACCTCGGTGCCCTCGGGCCACGGCGGGGTCAGTGGGGCGCCCAGGACAAGGTGCCGGTCGGCCACCGGCATGGTGGCGGACCGTCCCGGGAGCGCGTCGCCGGCGCTCACCATGGTTGCCTTGTTCGTACCGAAGATCCAACCCATGTCTACCTCCTGACCACCTCAACCAAGGTGCGCCAAGCTTTGTTCCGTTAGAACCACTTAACCATCAAACCAACATCACTTATTTGTAATAAACAAGGTAAGCAGCCAAACTTGGGTTCATGCCTGATTTGCGCCGAGGAGTCTGGTACGGCATCGCCGCCTACGTCCTCTGGGGCCTGTTCCCTCTGTACTGGCCTCTCCTCAAGCCCAGCGGTGCCGTCGAGATTCTCGCGCACCGCATGCTCTGGTCGCTGGCCGCCGTGGTCGCCATCCTGGCGGTCCGGCGGCACTGGAAGTGGATCAGGCGGATGACCAGGAGGCAGGTCCTGCTGCTGACGGCGGCGGCGGCGCTCGTGTCGGCCAACTGGGGCGTCTACATCTACGCGGTCAACTCCGGGCACGTCGTGGAGAGCGCCCTCGGCTACTTCATCAACCCGCTGGTCAGCATTCTGTTCGGCGTCGTCATCCTCGGTGAGCGGCTGCGCCGGTGGCAGTGGGTCGCGGTCGGCCTGGGAGCCACCGCGGTCGTCATCCTCACCCTGGGCTACGGGCAGCTGCCCTGGATCGCCCTCACGCTGGCGTTCAGTTTCGGTCTGTACGGCCTGGTCAAGAAGAAGGCCCAGGTCGGAGCGGCCGAGAGCCTCACGATCGAGACCCTGGTCATGCTGGTCCCGGCCGCGATCTACCTGTTCACCCTGGGCGGGGGCAACACCTTCGGCAACCACGGCACGGGGCACGCCCTGCTGCTCATCAGCTCCGGCATCGTGACGGCGGTTCCGCTGCTGTTCTTCGCCGCCTCGGTCATCACCGTGCCGCTGACGATCGTGGGGCTGCTCCAGTACATCGCGCCCGTGCTGCAGTTCCTCTGCGGGGTGCTGATCGTCAAGGAGACCATGCCGGCCGAGCGCTGGCTCGGCTTCGGGGTGGTCTGGCTGGCCCTGGCGGTGTTCACGTGGGACAGCCTCCGGTACGGGCTCGTCAAGCAGCCCGTACAGGAGAAGGAGCTGGCGACGGTCGGTTAGCCCGAGCGCTCCACCACGAAGTCGCACAGCGACAGCAGGGCGGCGCGGGCCGGGATGTCGGGCAGCTCGGAGAGCTGCTCCTTGGCGCGTGCTGACCAGCGCTCCAGCTCCGCCCGTGCCATCTTCAGCGACTCCGAGGCGCGCAGCAGTTCCAGCGCCTCGTCGATGTCGGCCTCGGGCACCGGGCCGGCGACGAGGGAGCGCAGACGGGGGTTCTCGTCGGAGTTGAGGGCGTAGAGGACCGGCAGGGTGCGGATGCCCTCGCGCAGGTCGGTGCCGGGCGTCTTGCCCGAGGTGTCGGAGGCGACGTCGATGATGTCGTCGCCGAGCTGGAAGGCCACCCCGATGGCCTCGCAGGCCGCGGTCAACCGGAGCACGACGTCCTGCGGCGCGCCGGCCAGCATCGCGCCGAGCCGGGCGGAGGTGGCGATCAGGGAGCCGGTCTTGTCGGCCAGTACGTCGATGTAGTGCTCGATGGGGTCGACGCCCTCGGCCGGGCCGACGGTCTCGCGGATCTGGCCGCGGACCAACCGGGCGAAGGTCTTGGCCTGGATGCGGACCGGCTCGGGTCCGAGGTCGGCCATGATGTCGGCGGCCCGCGCGAACACGTAGTCGCCCGTCAGGATCGCCAGGGTGTTGTTCCAGCGGGCGTTGGCCGACGGCTTGCCGCGCCGCTCGGACGCCTCGTCCATCACGTCGTCGTGGTAGAGCGTGGCCACATGGGTCAGTTCCATGACGACGGCGCCCGGGATGACCCCGGGCGCCGTGTGGTCGCCGAACTGGGCGGCGAGGAGGACGAGCATCGCGCGGAAGCGCTTGCCGCCCGCCTCTATGAGGTGTTTGGACACGTCGGTGACGAACGTGTCCTCACTTTCCACCGCCGAACGGAGCTGCTTCTCCACAGCCGCGAGGCCGTTGGAGAGGTCCTCGGCCAGCCGCGCGTCGGCGACGGGCAGGTCAACAACGGGCGGCGCGGCCATAGCAAAGCTCCCTTATTGCACGAACAATGACTTCGCAGCCTTTTCCGCCAGATCGAGGACAGGCTGCGGGAAAACCCCCAGGGCTACCGTAGCGAATGCCGAGAAGCCGACCACAGTCGACGTGGCCCACGACGGCGTGACGACGGTCGGGCCGTCGGCCGAGGGGTCGCTGAAGAACATCAGCACGATCACGCGGACGTAGAAGAACGCCGCCGCGGCCGAGGCCACGACCGCGAGCACGACCAGGCCGGTCAGCCAGCCCTGGCCGACGGCCACGGCCGACCTGAAGACGGCGTACTTGCCGAAGAAGCCGCTGGTGAGCGGGATTCCGGCGAAGGCCAGCAGGAAGAAGGCGAACAGGCCCGCCAGCTTCGGCGAACGCTTGCCCAGGCCCGCCCAGCGCGACAGGTGCCACGCCTCGCCGCCCGGGTCGCGCACGAGCGTCACGACGGCGAACGCGCCGACCGTGGTGATGCCGTAGGTGACCAGGTAGAACAGCAGACCCGACAGCGCCAGCGCGTTCTGGCCCTTCTCGCCGACGGCCATGACGCCGACGAGCAGGAAGCCCGCGTGGGCGATCGAGGAGTAGGCCAGCATGCGCTTGATGTCGGTCTGGGTGATCGCCAGGATCGAGCCGACCACCATCGTCAGGGCGGCGACGCCCCACATGATGGGCTGCCAGTTCCAGCTGTCGTTGCCCAGCGCGACCCAGAAGACCCGCAGCACGGCGCCGAAGGCGGCCACCAGGGTTCCGGAGGCCATCAGCGCGGTGATCGGGGTCGGGGCGCCCTGGTAGACGTCGGGCTTCCACGCCTGGAAGGGCGCGGCGCCGATCTTGAAGAGCAGGCCCACGCCCAGCATGGCCGTGCCGACGAGCAGCAGGGTCTCGGTGCCGCCGGCGGTGGCCAGGGCGCGGGAGATGCCGACCAGGTCGACGGTGCCGGCGAAGCCGTACAGCAGCGCGGTGCCGTACAGGAAGAAGGCCGAGGAGAACGCGCCGAGCAGGAAGTACTTGACCGACGCCTCCTGCGACAGCAGGCGGCGGCGACGGGCCAGACCGCACAGCAGGTAGAGCGGCAGCGACATGACCTCGAGGGCGACGAACATGATGAGCAGGTCGTTCGAGGCCGGGAAGAGCAGCATGCCGCCGATGGCGAACAGGGCCAGCGGGTAGACCTCGGTGTGCGCCGCACCCTCCGTGATCGCCTTCTCCTCCTCGGCGGAGCCGGGGACGGAGGCGGCGGAGGGCACGAACTGCTCTTCATCGTTGATCAGCAGGATGCTGACGAACGACAGCACCAGGATGGTTCCCCAGATGAACAGGGTCGGGCCGTCGACCGCGACCGAGCCCATCGCCGCCGGAGTCGTCGGGACGCCGCGGATCGTCTGCAGGATGACCAGCGCGAACGCGCCGACCAGCGACAGCAGCGTCAGCGGGACGTGGACCGCCCGCCGCAGGTAGCGAGGCGCGAACGCCTCGACGAGCACCCCGATGATGGCCGCGCCGAAGATGATCAGCAGCGGGGCCAATGCGAAGTACTCGATGGTGGGAGCCGTGATCACTGGCCCTCCTTAACAGCGACGACCGGAGCCGGGTCGGTGACCTTCACGTTGACGAGCGACTCCTTGACCGCGGGGTTGATCACGTCGAGAAGCGGCTTGGGGAAGAAGCCCAAGACGACGATCAGGGCGATCAGCGGCGCGACGACCCAGCGTTCGCGCCCGTTGAGGTCCTTCATCTCGGCGACCGACTCGGCGGTGGGGCCGTTCATGGTGCGCTGGTACATCCACAGGATGTAGATGGCGGCGAGGATGACGCCGGTCGTGCCGATGATGGCCGGGACGGCGTAGCGCTCGAAGGTGCCCAGGAGCACCATGAACTCGCTGACGAACGTGCTCAGACCGGGCAGCGACAGACCCGACAGACCCGCGATGAGGAACGCGCCCGCCAGCAGCGGGGCGACCTTCTGCACGCCGCCGTAGTCGGCGATGAACTGCGAGCCGCGACGGTAGATCAGGAAGCCCGCCACCAGGAACAGCACACCGGTCGAGAACCCGTGGTTGACCATGTAGAGGGTCGCGCCCGAGGCCGCCGTGGTGGTCATCGCGAACACGCCCATCGTGATGAACCCGAAGTGCGAGATCGAGGTGTACGCGATGAGCCGCTTGATGTCGGTCTGACCGATCGCCACGATGGCGCCGTAGACGATGCCGATCACCGACAGCGCGATGACGACCGGGGTCGCCCACTTGGCCGCGTCGGGGAACAGCTCCAGGCAGAACCGCAGCATGCCGAAGGTGCCGACCTTGTCGAGCACGCCCACGAGCAGCACCGCGGCGCCGGCCGGGGCCTGCGCGGCGGCGTCGGGCAACCAGGTGTGCACCGGCCAGAGCGGGGCCTTGATCGCGAACGCGATGAAGAAGCCCAGGAAGAGCCACTTCTGCGTCGTCGGGTCGGTGACCGCGCCGATGAGCTCGGGGAACAGGAAGCTGTTCTTGTCGGCCACGTTGTAGAGCGCGATCACGGCCACCAGCATCAGCAGGCCGCCGAACAGCGAGTACAGCAGGAACTTGACCGCCGCGTAGGACCGCTGCGCGCCGCCGTACGACCCGATCATGAAGTACATCGGGATCAGCATGGCCTCGAAGAACACGTAGAACAGGAAGACGTCGGTCGCCGCGAAGACGCCGATCATCATCGCCTCGAGGACGAGCAGCAGCGCGAAGTAGGTCCGGACCGAGCGCTTGCCCTGCTCGGCGTCGTGCCAGGAGGCCAGCACGACGATCGGCACCAGGACGGCCGACAGCAGGATCAGCACCAGCGCCACACCGTCGACGGCCACCGCGTAGTGGACGCCGAAGGAGGGGATCCAGTCATACGTCTCGGCGTACTGGAACCGGTCGCCGTTGGGGCTGAAGCCGACCGTCATCACGACGGCCAGCACCAGCACGAGCAGCGAGACGCCGAGCGTCGCCTGCTTGGCGACCTTGTCGTTCTTGAGGAACGACACGCCGAGCGCGCCCAGGACGGACACGCCCATCAGGATCGAAAGCCACGGGATGGCGGTCATCACAGGGTCCCAACCACGAACCAGGCACCGGCCAGCACGGCGGCACCGACGAATATCGACAGGGCGTACGACCGGACGTAGCCGGTCTGGATCTTCCGCAGCCTGCCGGAGGATCCGCCGACACCGGCCGCCAGGCCGTTGACCACGCCGTCGATGCCCCGGTTGTCGAAGAAGACCGCCAGGCGGGTGAGCCACTGGCCGGGGCGCATGAACAGCGCCTCGTTGAGGGCGTCGCCGTAGAGGTCACGACGGGCGAAGACGGTGAGGAACGAGCCGCGCGGCTGCACGACCGGCACTTCGGAGCGGCCGTACTTGGCGATCGCGATCCCGGCGCCGACGGCGACCAGGGCCAGGGTGGTCAGGCCGGGGACGCTGAACGGGTGGAACCCGGGCAGCTCCGCGGGCTGGCCGACGGCCGGGCCGAGGAAGACCATCAGGCGGTTGCTGAGGATCAGGTAGGCGCCCAGGCCGACCGAGAAGATCGACAGGACGATCAGCGGCCAGGTCATCACGGCGGGCGACTCGTGCGGGTGGGCCTTCTCGTCCCAGCGCTTGGGGCCGAAGAAGGTCATCACGACCATGCGGGTCATGTAGAAGCCGGTGATGCCGGCGCCCACCACCGCGAGCCAGCCGAGGATCGCGTTGTGGTGCATGACCGACTCGATGATGCCGTCCTTGGTGAAGTAGCCGGACAGCAGCGGGAAGCCGATGATCGCCAGGTAGCCGATGAAGAAGGTGACGAACGTGATCGGCAGCAGCTTGCGCAGGCCGCCGTAGCGCCGCATGTCGACCTCGTCGTTCATGGCGTGCATGACCGAACCGGCGCCGAGGAACAGGTCGGCCTTGAAGAAGCCGTGGGTGATGAGGTGGGCGATGGCGAAGGCGTAACCGGCCGGGCCGATGCCCGCGGCGAGCATCATGTAGCCGATCTGCGACATCGTCGAACCGGCCAGGCCCTTCTTGATGTCGTCCTTGGCCGTACCGATGATCGCACCGGCCAGCAGCGTGGCCACACCGACGATCGTCACGACCAGACCGGCCGTGCTGCCCTCGGGGAAGAACGCGGCGCCCGAGCGGACCACCAGGTAGACGCCGGCGGTGACCATCGTCGCGGCGTGGATGAGGGCCGAGACCGGGGTCGGGCCCTCCATCGCGTCCAGAAGCCACGACTGCAGCGGGAGCTGCGCCGACTTGCCGCAGGCGCCGAGCAGGAGCAGCAGGCCGATCGCGGTCTGCACGCCCTGCGAGGCCTGGGCGGCGTTCGGGAACACTTCGGCGTACGACAGCGTTCCGAACTGAGCGAAGATCAGGAACATCGCGACCAGGAGGCCGAAGTCACCGACCCGGTTGACCACGAACGCCTTCTTGGCGGCCACGGCCGCCGAGGGCTTGTACTGCCAGAACCCGATCAGCAGGTAGGACGCGAGACCCACACCCTCCCAGCCGATGAACAGGGCGACGTAGTTGTCGGCCAGCACCAGCAGCAGCATCGCCGCGACGAACAGGTTCAGGTAGGCGAAGAACCGCCGCCTGTCCGGGTCGTGCGACATGTAGCCGATCGAGTAGATGTGGATCAGCGAGCCGACAAACGTGATCAGCAGGCAGAACGAGATCGACAAGGGGTCGATCAGGAGCCCGATGTTGGCGACGCCCGGGATGAACTCGTAGAGGTTCACCGACTGGCGGCGCTGCGCCGGGTCGAGCCCGATGAGCTGAAGGAACACGAGGGCCGCCACCACGAAGGCGCCGACCGACATGAGCACGCCAAGGAGGTGGCCCCACTTGTTCGTGGCGCGGCCACCGATAAGGAGAATCGCGGCACCGGCGAGGGGCAGCACGATCATCAGCCAGGCCAGGCTGATCGCACCCCCGCCGGCGTGCGACAGGATCTCTGCGGGTTCCACGGCCACCTCTTAGTACTTCAGCAGGCTGGCGTCGTCGACCGACGCGGACCTGCGGGTTCGGAAGATCGTCACGATGATGGCCAGGCCGATGACGACCTCGGCGGCGGCCACGATCATCACGAAGAAGGCGATGACCTGGCCGTCGACGTTGCCGTTCTGGCGGGCGAAGGTGACGAACGCCAGGTTGCACGCGTTGAGCATGAGCTCCACGCACATGAACACGACGATGGCGTTGCGCCGGACGAGCACGCCGATCCCGCCGATCGCGAACAGCAGCGCGCTGAGCACGAGGTAGTGGGTGGTCACTTGTCCTCACCTTCCAGGATCTCGGCCACCTTCGGGTCGATGGTGCCCTCTTCGGCCTCGTACCTGGCGATGTAGCGGTTGACCGACAGCTTGGAGATCTTGCCGTCGGGCAGCAGCGCGGGCATGTCGATCGCGTTGGCGCGGGCGTAGGTGCCGGGGCCGGGCAGCGGGGACGGGTCGACGCCCTCCTCGCCGTACTTGACGAAGCGCTCGCGGGACAGGTCCCGCTGGGTGGCCTTCTGCTCCAGGCGCTCGCGGTGGGCCAGCACCATCGCGCCCAGCGCCGCGGTGATCAGCAGCGCCGAGGTGACCTCGAAGGCGAACACGTAGCGCGTGAAGATCAGCTCGGCCAGCGACGGCACGTTGCCCGCCGCGTTCACCGCGCCGAGACCGGCGGCCGGGGCGAACACCACGTTGCCGATGCCCAGCGCCACCAGGGCGGCGAAGCCGAGCCCGGCGACGATCGCCCAGAAGCGCTGGCCCCTGATCGTCTCGACGAGCGAGTCGGAGGAGTCGACGCCGACCAGCATCAGCACGAACAGGAACAGCATCATCACGGCGCCGGTGTAGACGATGATCTGCACCGCCGCCAGGAACGGAGCGTCCTGGACCGCGTAGAGGACCGCCAGCGAGAGCATCACCACGCCGAGCATCAGGGCGCAGTAGACGGCCTTGCGGCTGAAGACGAGCCCGAGTGCCGCGCTGACCGAGACGACGGCGAGCACCCAGAACGTGATGGTCTCACCCATTGTCGCGTCCCAGTCGGTAGTAGTCCTCTTCGGTCTCTCCGAGGCGCATCGCGTGGGGCGGCTGCTCCATGCCCGCGGTCAGCGGGGCGAGCAGCATCTCCTTGGTGTAGATGAGCGCCTCGCGGCTGGAGTCGGCCAGCTCGTACTCGTTGGTCATCGTGAGCGCCCGGGTGGGGCACGCCTCGATGCACAACCCGCACAGGATGCAGCGCGCGTAGTTGATCTGGTACGTCCGGCCGTAGCGCTCCCCGGGAGAGAAGCGCTCCTCGTCGGTGTTGTCGGCGCCCTCCACGTAGATGGCGTCGGCGGGACAGGCCCAGGCGCACAGTTCGCAGCCGACGCACTTCTCCAGGCCGTCGGGCCACCGGTTGAGCTGGTGCCGCCCGTGGAAACGCGGCGCGGTGGGCCGCTTCTCCTCCGGGTAGTTCACCGTCACCGGCTTCTTGAACATGTGGTGGAAGGTGACGCCGAACCCCTTGACGGGGTTCAGCCAGTCGAACTTAGGCACTGGGGACCTCCTTGCGATTCGCCCCGTGGTAGTGCGGCAGATCCAGCGGCGGGACCGGGAATCCACCGGCGGTGGGCTCCTCGCGGAGCTGCTCGAACTCCTCTTCGACCTGCTCGGCCTGGGCCTCGCGGCGGCGCTGCTGCACGGTGTCGAAGCGGAAGAAGACCGCGAGGGCGCCGATCACCACGATGGCCATCAGGATGAAGACCGGGGTGCTCTGCTCGACACGCAGCGCGCGGAAGGTGGCGACCAGCAGGATCCACGCCAGGTTCAGCGGGATCAGGACCTTCCAGCCGAAGGCCATGAGCTGGTCGTAGCGGACCCGCGGCAGCGAGGCGCGGACCCAGACGAAGAAGCAGAAGATCAGCACGATCTTGGCGAAGAACCAGAGCAGCGGCAGCCAGCCGACGTTCGCGCCGTCCCAGAGCGAGATGGGCCAGGGGGCCCGCCAGCCGCCGAGGAACAGGGTGACCGCCACACCGGAGACCACGAACACGTTGACGTATTCGGCCAGCTGGAACATCGCGAACTTCAGCGAGGAGCTGTATTCGGTGTGGTAACCCGCGACGAGCTCGCCCTCGCCCTCGGGGAGGTCGAACGGCACGCGGTTGACCTCGCCGAACATCGTCATCACGTAGATGAGGAACGACGGGATCAGCAGGATGGCGTACCAGCTGGGCAGCGGGACGTCGACGCCGAAGAGCGTCGCGGTGCCGCCGTCGGCCTGCTTGGCGACGATCTCCGAGGTGGAGAGCGTGCCGGCGTACAGGAAGACCGCCACGAACGACAGGCCCATCGCGATCTCGTAGGAGACCACCTGGGCCGACGACCGCAGGCCGCCGAGGATCGCGTAGGGCGACTTGGACGCCCACCCGGCCAGCACGATGCCGTAGACGCCGATCGAGGACATCGCGAGGATGAACAGGACCGCGACCGGCATGTCGGTCAGCTGGAGCGGGGTCTTGTGGCCGAACATCGAGACGACCGGGCCCATCGGGATGACCGAGTAGGCCAGGATCGCCGGCACCGAGATGACCACCGGCGCGAGGAAGAAGATGACCTTGTCGACCTTGCGCGGCATCAGGTCTTCCTTGAGCCCCATCTTCAGACCGTCGGCGACGGTCTGGAGCAGGCCGAACTTGCCCGCCCGGTTGGGGCCGTAGCGGTGCTGCATGCGCGAGATGAGCTTGCGCTCCAGCCACACCCCGAACAGCACGCCGAGCAGCAGGAAGACGAAGATGACCAGGCCCTTGATGATGCTGATCCACACGGGATCGTGGCCGAAGTCGGCCAGCCCGGGGCCGGGACTGCCCGGGGCGGCCGGGCTGGCCAGCACGCTGGCCGTTGTCAGGAGGCTCATGAGGCACTTCCGATCGTGACGACATCGCCCGCCTCGGCCCGCAGGTCGCGGGTGACCGAGACTCCGCCGGAGTTGGCCGGCACCCAGACGACCCGGTCGGGCAGGTCGGCGATCCGCAGCGGCAGGGTGACGCCGTTGACGGTGACCTTGTCGACCGCGCCGATCTCGGCGGCGGTGGCCGGGGACAGCAGCGCGACCGCGTCGCGGGCGGTGCCCGCGAGGAACGGCTCGCCGTCCTGCAGCTTTCCGTCGTCGAGCAGCAGGTGCCAGCTCGCCAGGACGGCCTGGCCGGCGCCGGTCTCGGCGACGGTCCCGCCGGTGACGCTCGGCGCGGCCGGGCGCCCGCCCTTGTAGGAGCCCAGGGCGCCGAGCTCGCGGCGGACCGCGGCGACGTCGGGCAGGCCCAGGTGGACGTCCATCGCGTCGGCGATGGCGGCGATGGCGCGCAGGTCGCTCATCACGCCGGGCTGCGGGATCGACGCCTCGAAGGACCGGCCGCGGCCCTCCCAGTCGACGAACGTGCCGGCCTTCTCGGCGACCGCCGCGACCGGCAGCACCACGTCGGCGCGGTCGGTGACGGCGCTGGCCCGGATCTCCAGGCTGACGATGAACGGCGTGTTCTCCAGGGCCCGCAGGGCGAGCTCGGGGTCGGGCAGGTCATAGGGGTCGACGCCCGCGATGACCAGCGCGTCGAGCCGCTCGTCGAGGGCGGCCCGCAGGATCTCGCCGGTGTCGAGGCCGACCTGGGCCGGCAGCGAGGCGACGTTCCAGACCCGGGCCACTTCGGCGCGGGCGGCCTCGTCGTCGACCGGGCGGCCGATCGGCAGCAGGTTGGGCAGCGCGCCCGCCTCGACGGCGCCGCGCTCACCGGCCCGGCGCGGCACCCAGGCCAGCCGGGCGCCGGTCGAGCCGGCCAGCCGGACCAGGGCCGACAGCGCGCCCTTGGCCGAGGCCAGGCGCTCGCCGGCCATGATGATCGTGCCCGCGGGCAGCTTGACGCCGTCGGAGATGAGCTCGCCGATCGACTCGGCCTCGGCGCCGGGGACGGTCCGGATCAGGGTGCCGCCCATCTTGGCCAGGCCCGGCGTGGCGAACGGCGCCAGCGCGTAGACCTTGAGCCCCTTCTTCTGGGCCGCCTTGCGCAGCCGCAGGAAGACGATGGGCGACTCCTCCTCGGGCTCGAACCCGGCCAGCAGCACGGCCGGGGCGTTCTCGAGGTCGGTGTAGGAGATCTCGATGCCCTTGCCGGCCACCGAGTGGGCCAGGAACTGGGCCTCCTCGGCGGAGTGGGGGCGGGCCCGCATGTCGATGTCGTTGGTGCCGAGGGCGACCCGCGCGAACTTGCTGTAGGCGTAGGCGTCCTCGACCGTCAGCCGGCCGCCGGTGAGCACACCGGCCTTGCGGCCCGCGAGCCCGGCGGCGACGGCCGCGAAGGCCTCCGGCCAGGAGGCCGGGACCAGCACGCCCTCCTCGTTGCGGACCAGCGGGCTGCGCAGGCGGTCGGGCTGGGTGGCGTAGGAGAACGCCCACCGGCCCTTGTCGCAGTTCCACTCCTCGTTGACCTGCGGGTCGTCGCCGGCCAGGCGGCGGGTGACCTTGCCGCGCCGGTGGTCGGTGCGCAGGGCGCAGCCGGAGGCGCAGTGCTCGCACGCGCTCGGCTGCGAGACGAGGTCGAACGGACGCGACCGGAAGCGGTAGGCCGCGCCGGTCAGCGCGCCCACCGGGCAGATCTGGATCGTGTTGCCGGAGAAGTAGGACTGGAACGGCTCGCCGTCGGCGACGCCCACCTGCTCCTTGGCCCCGCGCTCGAAGAACTCGATGAACGGGTCGCCCGCGATCTGGTCGGAGAAGCGCAGGCAGCGTGCGCACTGCACGCAGCGCTCCCGGTCGAGCAGCACCTCGGTCGAGAGCGCGATCGGCTTCTCGAAGGTGCGCTTCTGCTCGACGAACCGCGACTCGCCCTGGCCGTTGGACATCGCCTGGTTCTGCAGGGGGCACTCGCCGCCCTTGTCGCAGACCGGGCAGTCGAGCGGGTGGTTGAGCAGCAGCATCTCCATCACGCCGCGCTGCGCCTTCTCGGCGACCGGCGAGGTGAGCTGGCTCTGCACGACCATGCCCTGCGCGACCTCGATCGCGCACGAGGGCTGCGGCTTGGGGAAGCCCCGGCCGTTGCCCGCGTCGGGGATGTCGACGAGACACTGGCGGCAGTTGGCCGCCGGGTCGAGCAGCGGGTGGTCGCAGAAGCGGGGGATCTGGATCCCCAGCAGCTCTGCCGCCCGGATGATCATCGTGCCCTTCGGCACGCTGACCTGGAAGCCGTCGATGGTCAGGGTGACCATCTCGACGACCGCCCGCTCCTCGGGCTGGGTTGCTTGGATGGTCACTTGGCCCCCCACACGGTGGCGAGTGCGGGATCGAACGGGCAGCCGCCGATCTCGAAGTGCTTGAGGTATTCGTCGCGGAAGTGCTGCACCGAGGAGTAGATCGGGCTCGTCGCGCCGTCGCCCAGGGCGCAGAACGACCGGCCCAGGATGTTGTCGGCGATGTCGGTGATCGTGGTCAGGTCGTCTTCGGTGCCCTGACCCTTCTCCAGCCGCTTGAGCACCTGCTTGAGCCAGAAGGTGCCCTCACGGCAGGGGGTGCACTTGCCGCACGACTCGTGGGCGTAGAACTCGGTCCAGCGCAGCGTCGCCCGGACCACGCAGGTGGTCTCGTCGAAGATCTGCAGCGCGCGGGTGCCGAGCATGGAGCCCTTGGCGCCGACCGACTCGAAGTCGAGCGGCACGTCGAGGTGCTCGTCGGTGAAGATCGGCGTCGAGGAGCCGCCCGGCGTCCAGAACTTCAGCCGGTGGCCCTCGCGGATGCCGCCCGCCATGTCGAGCAGTTCCCGCAGGGTGATGCCCAGCGGGGCTTCGTACTGGCCCGGACGGGTGACGTGGCCGCTGAGCGAGAAGATGCCGAAGCCCTTGGACTTCTCGGTGCCCATGCCGGCGAACCACTCGGCGCCGTTGGCGACGATCGAGGGTACCGAAGCGATCGACTCGACGTTGTTCACGACCGTCGGCGCGGCGTAGAGGCCCGCGACGGCCGGGAACGGCGGCTTGAGCCGGGGCTGGCCCCGGAAGCCCTCCAGCGAGTCGAGCAGCGCGGTCTCCTCACCGCAGATGTACGCCCCGGCGCCGCTGTGCACGACGATCTCCAGGTCGTAGCCGCTGCCGAAGATGCCGCGCCCGATGTAGCCCTTCTCGTAGGCCTCGCGCACCGCCGCCTGCACCCGCCGGATGACGTGGACGACCTCGCCGCGGATGTAGATGAAGGCGTAGTTGGCCCGGATGGCGAACGCCGTGATGATGACGCCCTCGATCAGCGAGTGCGGGTTGGCCATCATCAGCGGGATGTCCTTGCAGGTCCCCGGCTCCGACTCGTCGGCGTTGACGACGAGGTAGTGGGGCTTGCCGTCACCCTGCGGGATGAAGCCCCACTTCATGCCGGTCGGGAAGCCCGCGCCGCCGCGGCCGCGCAGACCGGAGTCCTTGACCGCCTGGATGATCGCGTCGGGGTCCATCGCCAGCGCGCTGCGGGCGGCGGAGTAGTCGCCGTAGCCCTCCAGCGTGAAGGAGTTGGGCAGGTCCCAGTTCTTGGTGAGGACCGGAGTCAGCGTGGTCACTTGGGAGCCTCCCAGCCGTTGGCCTTGGCGATGCGCAGGCCCTCGAGCGAGGGACCGGCGGCCGAGGGACCCTCACCGGCGAGCTCGTCGGACAGGCCCGAGAGCACCCGCGAGGTCTCCTTGAAGGTGCAGAGCCGGCTCGGGCCACGGGTCGGGACGACGGGCTTGCCGGCCCGCAGGTCGTCGACGAGCTGCTTGGCCGACTCGGGCGTCTGGTTGTCGAAGAACTCCCAGTTCACCATCATCACCGGCGCGAAGTCGCAGGCCGCGTTGCACTCGATGCGCTCCAGCGACACCTTGCCGTCGGGAGTGGCCTCCTCGTGGCCGACGCCGGTGTGCTCGCTGAGCTCCTCCCAGATCTGGTCGCCGCCCATCACCGCGCAGAGGGTGTTGATGCAGACGCCGACGTGGTATTCACCGGCGGGCTTGCGCTTGTACATCGTGTAGAACGTCGAGACGCCGACGACCTCGGCCTTCGACAGGCCCAGCATCTCGGCGCAGAACTCCTGACCGGCGTCGGAGACGTAGCCGTCCTCCGACTGGACCAGGTGGAGCAGCGGGAGCAGCGCCGACCGGGCCTTGGGGTACTTGCCGATGATCTCCTTGGCGTCCAGTTCCAGACGCTCGCGGACCTCTGGGGAGTAGGTCATCGGTCCACACCTCCCATGACGGGGTCGAGCGAGGCCACCGCCGAGATGACGTCGGCGATGTATCCGCCTTCGCACATGGCCGGCACAGCCTGCAGGTTCGTGAAGGACGGGTCGCGGAAGTGGACCCGGAAGGGCCGGGTGCCGCCGTCGCTCACCACGTGGGCGCCCAGCTCGCCGCGGGGCGACTCGACCGGCACGTACGCCTGGCCGGCCGGCACCCGGAAGCCCTCGGTCACCAGCTTGAAGTGGTGGATCAGGGCCTCCATCGAGCTGCTCATGATGTGCGCGATGTGGGCGGGCGAGTTGCCGAGGCCGTCGGGGCCGAGCGCGAGCTGCGCGGGCCAGCCGATCTTCTTGTCCTCGATCATGACGGGCTGGTTCTTCAGCGGCCCGGTGAGCCGGTCGAGCGCCTGCTCGATCAGCTTCAGCGACTCCTCCATCTCCGAGACCCGGACCTGGTAGCGCCCGTAGACGTCACAGGTCTGCTGGGTGGCGATCTCGAAGTCGTAGGTCTCGTAGCCGCAGTAGGGCTGCGACTTGCGCAGGTCCCACGGCAGGCCGGCCGCCTTCAGCACCGGGCCGGTGATGCCCAGCGCCATGCAGCCGGTCAGGTCGAGGTAGGCGATGTCCTTGGTACGCCGGGTGTAGACCGGGTTGGCGTCCAGGATCTTGCGCATGTCCTTGATGCGCTCCGGCATGACCTTGAGCAGTTCGCCGATCTTGTCGACGGCGCCCGCCGGCAGGTCGACGCTGACGCCGCCCGGCCGGATGTAGGCCATGTTCATCCGGAGACCGGTGATGTACTCCATGATGTCGAGCACCATCTCGCGCTCGCGCAGGCCGTAGAGGAACGGGGTGGTGGCCCCGAGCTCCATGCCGTAGGTGCAGATCGCCATCAGGTGGGAGGAGATGCGGGTGAGCTCCATCGTGAGCACCCGGATCGCCTGCGCCCGGTCGGGGATGCGGTCCTCGATGCCGAGGAGGCGCTCCACGCCCAGGCAGTAGGTCGTCTCGTTGAAGATCGGCGACAGGTAGTCCATGCGCGTCACGAACGTGACGCCCTGGGTCCAGGTGCGGTATTCGAGGTTCTTCTCGATGCCGGTGTGCAGGTAGCCGATGACGGTCCGGGCCTCGGTCACCGTCTCACCGTCGAGGGTGAGCACCAGCCGGAGCACGCCGTGGGTCGACGGGTGCTGCGGGCCCATGTTGATGACCAGCCGCTCCTCGGACGACTCGGCCACCGCCTCGGTGAGCTTGTCCCAGTCCTGGCCCGCGACGTCGTAGACCTTGCCTTCGGTCGCTTCCTGAGTCATGCGTACGACCTCCTCTGGTCCGGCGCGGGGATCTCGGCGCCGCGGTATTCGACCGGGATGCCGCCCAGCGGGTAGTCCTTCCGCTGCGGGTGGCCCTCCCAGTCGTCGGGCATCTCGATGCGCGTGAGCGCCGGGTGCCCGTCGAAGATGATGCCGAAGAAGTCGTAGGTCTCCCGCTCGTGCCAGTTGTGCGTCGGGTAGACCGACACCGTCGACGGGATGTGCCGGTCGGTGTCGGGCGTCGCGCACTCCACCCGCACGCGGCGGTTGTGGGTGATCGAGCACAGGTGGTAGACCGCGCGCAGCTCCGACCCGGTCTCGTGGGGGTAGTGCACCCCCGAGACGCCCAGGGAGAGCTCGAACCGCAGGGCGGGGTCGTCGCGCAGCTTCTTCATGATCTCGACGAGGTGCTCGCGCGCCACGTGGAGGGTGAGTTCGCCCCGGTCGACCACGACCCGCTCGACGCCCTCGTGGTCGAGGCCGTCGACGATCTCGTCGAAGTAGCTCCCGTAGGGGCGCGGGCTGGAGACCGGCGCCGGGCGGCGGACCACGAGGCCGCCGTAGCCGGAGGTGTCGCCGGTGCCGGAGGTCCCGAACATGCCGGTCCGGGCGATCGGCTGCTCCGGGACCTCAGGAAGGTTGTCGCTCATTTCTGCCCTCCCTGGTCGATGAGCGGCAGGGTGCGAAGCGCCTGGAGTTCGAGCTCCTGGACCTGCTTCTCCCTGTGGGCGCCGAACTTCATGTTCTGGATCTTGTCGTGCAGCTTGACGATCGCGTCGATGAGCATCTCGGGCCGCGGCGGGCAGCCGGGCAGGTAGATGTCGACGGGCACGACGTGGTCGACGCCCTGGACGACCGCGTAGTTGTTGAACATGCCGCCGGACGAGGCGCACACGCCCATGGAGATGACCCACTTGGGCTCGGCCATCTGGTCGTAGATCTGGCGCAGCACCGGCGCCATCTTCTGCGACAGGCGACCGGCCACGATCATCAGGTCGGCCTGGCGGGGCGACGCGGACGCGCGCTCCATGCCGAAGCGGGCCAGGTCGTGCTTGGGGCCACCGGTGGACATGAGCTCGATCGCGCAGCAGGCGAGACCGAAGGTGGCCGGCCAGACGGAGTTCTTGCGCGCCCAGCCGGCGACCTGCTCGACGGTGGTCAGCGCGAAGCCGCTGGGCAGTTTCTCTTCAAGGCCCATTAGTCCCAGTCCAATCCGCGACGCCGCCACACGTAGGCGTACGCCACGAGCACGGTGACGATGAACAACACCATCTCGACCAGACCGAAGACCCCGAGCTTGTCGAAGGCCACGGCCCACGGGTAGAGGAAGATGATCTCGATGTCGAAGACGATGAAGAGCATCGCGGTGATCATGTACTTCAGCGGGAACCGGCCGCCGCCGATCGGCTGCGGAGTGGGGTCGATGCCGCACTCGTAGGCGTCGAGCTTGGCGCGGTTCCACCGTTTCGGCCCGGTGAACGGGGCGATGCTCACGGAGAAGACGGCGAATCCCGCCCCGAGGACCGCGAGCACCAGGATGGGGGCGTAGAGCTCCATCGCTTAAGGCGTCCTCTCGGTGAATGTGGTCATGGTTCTTCGATCCAGTGGTGTCATGCCGACGGCGCGACCTTCGACAGGGCGTTGATGATCCGGTCTGACGCGTCGCCACCGTGGTCGGTCAGGTTGCCCAGCAACTTCAGGCCGAACCTCATCAACCGGGGGTGGGGCAGCGCGTGCCGCGTCAGGAAGTTCATCACGCCTGGTTTGCCGATCGCCTCGACGAAGGCCCGGCCCAGGGTGAAATAGCCGCCGTACGCGTCTTTGAGTATCCGCGGGTAGGCCCGCAGGACCCGCTCGCGCGCGGCGGGGGTCGGCTGGGCGAGCGCGGTCACCACGGCGTCGGCCGCGATGCGGCCGGTCTCCATCGCGTACGCGATGCCCTCGCCGTTGAAAGGGTTGATCATCCCACCGGCGTCGCCGACGAGAACCAGGCCCCGGGTGTAGTGGGGCTGCCGGTTGAAGGCCATCGGCAGCGCGGCACCCCGGATCGGGCCGACCATGTTCTCTTCGACGAAGCCCCACTCGGCCGGCATGTTCTTGGTCCAGCGCCGGAGCAGGTCGCGGTAGTCGATCTTCTTGAACGCCTCACTGGTGTTGAGCAGCCCGAGGCCCACGTTGGAGGTGCCGTCGCCGACGCCGAAGACCCAGCCGTAGCCGGGCAGCAGGCGTTCGCCGTCCCAGAGCTCCAGCCAGGTCTCGAGGTAGTCGTCGGTGTGGCGGGGGCTCTTGTAATAGGTGCGGACCGCGACCCCTATGGGGCGGTCTTCGCGCTTGTGCAGGCCCATGGCCAGGGAGATGCGGGTGGAGTTGCCGTCGGCCGCGATCACCAGGCGGGAGCGGTAGACGTCGCCGGAGGCGGTCTTCACCCCGACGACGTGGCCGCTGCGCTCGTCGATCACCGGGGCGGTCACGTTCACGCCCTGAAGGAGGGTGACGCCCTTGGACACGGCGTGGTCGGCCAGGATGACGTCGAAGTCCTTGCGGGTGCGGACCAGCCCGAAGTCGGGGAAGCTCGACAGCTCCGGCCAGTCGAGCTCGAACGACAGGCCGCCGCCGACGACGCGCAGGCCCTTGTTCCTGATCCAGCCGGGCGCGTCGACGTTCACGCCCATCGCCAGCAGTTCCTTGACCGCGCGCGGGGTCAGGCCGTCGCCGCAGACCTTCTCCCTGGGGAAGGTCGTCTTCTCCAGCAACAGGACCGAGAGCCCGGACTGCGCCAGATAAAACGCGGTCGTCGATCCGGCGGGGCCGGCGCCGACGACGATCACGTCGGCATCGGTCTCGCTCCGCCGGGCCGCAAGGGCTGGCTCGCTCACGAGGGGACCTGTCCTGTCCTTTTGAGTTTCTTGGGGCCGCAGACCGTGTAGGCTGAGCCTTTCGTGCCTTTGTGAACTACTTCACAAACTTGTCGCGCCGCAGTCTAGTCCCTCTTCCGACACCTTCGTCAGGGGGTAGACACCTACCGGCGGGTAAACATGCACAGTCGTGACGAAAAGATCGCCATACCTGGCGTGCCGGTGCAAATTTCATGACTTTTCCGGGCGGATGCCCCGGTGCAGCGCCACGATCCCCATGCTCAGGTCACGCCACGCCACCCGCTTCCACCCGGCGCCCTGGATGACCGCCGCGAGGCTCTTCTGGTCGTGCCAGTCGCGGATGGACTCGGCGAGGTATTCATAGGAGTCGGGGTTGGAACTCACCGTACGGGCCACCACCGGCAGCAGGCGCATCAGGTAGTGGGTGTAGACGAGGTCGAACGCCTTCGGCTTCGGCCGCGAGAACTCGCACACCACGAGCCGCCCGCCGGGACGGGTCACCCGCAGCATCTCCTCCAGCGCCTGACCGGTGTCGGCGACGTTGCGCAGCCCGAACGAGATCGTGACCGCGTCGAACACCCCGTCGGCGAACGGCAGCCGCAACGCGTCGCCTGCGACGAACGTCACACCCGCGACACCGCCGGTCAACCCGGACGAACCACGCCGCCGCACTCCAGTCTGCAACATGCCGAGCGAGAAGTCGCAGGCGATGGCACGTGCTCCGAGCTGGGTGAACGCATCGGTAGAGGTGCCGGTGCCGGCCGCCAGGTCGAGCACCAGCTCGCCGGGCCCGGCGTCGATCGCGGACGCGGTCGCCCGCCGCCACAGCCGGTCCTGGCCGAGCGACAACACGTCGTTGACCAGGTCGTAGCGCGCGGCCGTGCGGTCGAACATGGCCGCGACCTCATGGGGCTGTTTGTCCAGCGAAGCGCGCGTCATGGTGCCCAGCCTAGGACGACCTCACACACCGTCATGCCACGCCCGGTCGAATGTGCGCAACGTAGTGCGTTGATTACTCTGCGTCTGCTAGGACTTGGCCATGCGTGCCAGATTCATGATCACAGTAAGCGCTCTCGCGCTCGTGGCCACGCCGGCCTCGGCGGGCGTCCGTCACCCCTCGGTCGTGTCGCCCGATCCGGTGAACCACACGCCCCACGTCCTCGACGGGATCGTCAACGCGCTGGCGCTGGTCGGGAACACCGTGGTCGTCGGCGGCGAGTTCTCCTCGGTGAAGTCGGGCACCTCCACCTTCCGCCGCGCCAACCTCTTCGCCTTCGACCTGACGACCGGCAGGGTCACCCCCTTCGCCCCCTTCCTCGACGGCCCGGTCAACGCACTGGCGGCCGGCGCGAACGGCACGGTCTACGCCGGCGGCTCCTTCTCCCGGGGCCTCGCCGCCTTCTCCGTCCCGTCGGGAGCCCCGATCCCGTCGTTCGGGGCGACCGCCTACGGCGGTGAGATCACCTCTCTTGTACGCCGGGGCGCGCACCTCTACGTCGGCGGTGACTTCTCCCACATCAGCAGAGTCCAGCGCACCGCGCTGGCCCGCCTCGACGTCTCCACCGGAGCGGTCGACCCCGCATTCGCCGTCGCCGTCGGCGGGGGCCGGTCGGAAGGCGATCCGAAGGTGCACGCGATGGCCGCGACGAAAGACCGGTTGATTCTCGACGGCTCGTTCACCACCCTCGGCGGCCAGCCCCGCGACCAACTCGGCCAGATCGATCTGAAGACCGGCGGGGTCGCCCGGTGGCGCACCAATGCCTACGCCCCCCATTGCCGCGACGGTTTTCCGTCCTATGTACGCGGCCTCGACGTCTCCCCCGACGGTTCCTATTTCGTGGTCGTCACCACCGGGGGCGCCGCGCCGAAGACGGGGAAACTGTGCGACACCGCGGCCCGCTTCGAGACGTACGCGAAAGGCGTGAACGTGAAGCCGACCTGGGTGAATCACACGGGCGGCGATTCGCTCTACAGCGTCGCGGTCACCGGCGCGGCCGTTTACGTCGGCGGCCACCAACGCTGGATGGACAACCCGCTGGGAAAGGACTCCGCCGGGCCGGGAGCGGTCCCACGAGAGGGCATCGCGGCGCTCCATCCGCGTACCGGAAAGGCGCTCGGGTTCAATCCCGGCCGCGAGAGAGGAATCGGGGTGAAGGCCTTTCTCGCGGTAAAGAAGGGGCTTTTGGTGGGAAGCGACACCACGAAGCTCGGGCACGAGTACCATGCCCGAGTCGGAATGTTCCCGATGCCCTGACTAGCCCTCGGGCTGGCCCCTCTTCTCGCTGATCTTCTCGCTGACCGCGTCCCGCTGCTTCGACAGCAGAACGTAACTGGCGAGCCCGCTCACGAGGAAGGCGGCCACGAAGAGCACGAAGGTGCGAAGGCCGAGCAGGTAGAGGACGCCGAAGCTGGCGGCGAACAGGGCCACGCGGGACACCGTGTAGACGATTACCGGATGCACACCGTAGAGGTTACGTCACTGTCCCGTATGGCGGACTCTCTTCGCATCCGGCACGAGCGCTGCTAGTGTGCCCATCACGGCGCTTTCGTAAAGAAACACCCATGAGCGCCCCAAAGAGGCTCTATCATATAACAATCGGGCACTGAGCCGGTAACATCCCGTGATCTTCTCTGAAAACCACGGATAAATCAGGCTTCGCTCGGCACACTGGTTACCTGTCCGCCCGCTGCATGACGCGGGATGCGAGGGGGAGAGATTGTGGAGAGTAGCAGCGAGCGACTGCTGACCCCTGGAGAGGTTGCCGCCCTCTTCCGGGTCGACCCGAAGACCGTGACTCGCTGGGCCGCGGCGGGGCGAATCAGCAGCATCCGTACCCCCGGAGGGCATCGGCGTTTCCGCGAGTCGGAAGTGCACGCCCTTCTCCGTGGAGAAGACGTCCTGACGGCCGACAAGCCGAACGGGTAGAGCTTCACGGGAAGAAGCAGAGAGGCGCGGCCAGAACCTGGGAGCCGCGCCTTTTTCTGTGTCTATGGACGCGCCTTCGGCGCGGCAGTCCTCGCGCTTATACCCGGCGCCTTCCCTCGTCGCTCCGGGTCGCTTCGCTCCCCTGCGCTCCTCAGTCCAGACGCCGGCGCGCTGCGGCAATTCATGAATCTGGCCTGAATTATTTCCCGGCGCCGGCCTGGTGATTGAATATTTGACCACTTGGTGGCATGTGAAATTGCACGCCGCTGAGGCTCGATTATTTTTCCTGCTCTGCCTTGAAGGCCAGGAATTCTTGTTCCAGGGCGTCGTTCTCTTCTTGCCATCTTCTGCGGCGTTCTGCTTCTTCTTCCTCGGTGATGGACTCTTCGAGCCACTGGTCGTAGTCCGGCTCGCCGGGCGCTATCTCGACATACGCGTTGCCGATCAGGCGGCCGTCGTCGCTGGTCAACGACTGCGGGACCCGCAGCGTGCCGTCAGCGAGCCGGATCACGAACATCAGGGGACCTCTAGATTCCGTAGCGCCTGTTGAAGAAGAGCATGACGTTGAGTGCCGTGCGGGTGTCGCCGCCCAGCATGTCTATCAGGGCGGGACGCTGCCTCGACGCGATGGCGGCGAAGGCGTCGGCGAAGAACTCCTTGCGGCCGAGTTCTCCGGACTGCTTGTGGAAGGCGGAGGCCAGGTGGGGGATGCACTCGTCGTAGAGGGCGGCGAACTCGGGTGAGTCCGAGACCCACTCTCCCGGACGGGAGTCCACGTCGTCCAGCGCATGACCGACTTCGTGCATCATCACATCGGGGGTGGGACTCGGGCGGTCGCCGACGACGATCTTCCGGTCGCCGTAGGCGCCGGCGCAGATGTCCCAGGTCGCGCGGCCGCTCGGCAGCGGGGCGCCTCGCAGGTAGCCCATGTCGTCGAGGTCGGGGACGCCGCCCGGGCCGACGTAGATGCCGTCCAGGCCGACCGCCAGCATCTCCTTGAGCCGGTCGGGCAGTCTGGCGAGGCTGTCGACGGCGCGGATGACGTCGGGGGGCGGGGGGCCGTCCATGGCGTCCCACTGCCGGTAGAGGATCGTCTCCAGGGCGCCGCAGTTGCGGCGGCCGTCACGGTAGTCGGGGCTGTCGGGGTGGTGCGGCTCGGCGCGGGCGGGCTGGTCGTCCAGCTCGAAGTCGCGCCACGTGTACTGCGGGCGGTCGACGACCGGGGCGGTCACCGGGGTCTCTGCGACCCTCGGCGCATCGGCCCATCGGTCGGTGACCTTCGTCTCGATGCGTTCCTGCGTCGCCTCCGCCCCACGACGGGAGACGTAGCTGGCCCCTGCGTGGCTCCGCTGCCACCACCGATTCCCTCGCCGGTGGCGGCCTCTGTCGCCCTGCTGCGCCATCGCACCTCTCTTTGGTCGGGAAGGTGCTGTACCGGTGCAGCGTACGATGCCCGTCTGGTCCGAGTCATCCCGCTTCGTCGGTCGCTATGCAAGACGCAACACGATCAGGCCACGGGATGGCATACCGTGTTGGAATGGCGAACGTGGTTGTCGGCCTGGCGTTGCTGGCCTTCTGGCTCTACTGCCTCTTCGACGTCATCACCACTCCCCCGGAGATCGTGCGGACCCTCCCCAAGGCCGCGTGGGTTCTGGTCGTGATGATTCCGGCGATGGGCGGAGTGTTGTGGCTGCTCGCCGGGCGGCCGGTGCTTGAACCGATCACCCCCGGACAGAACCTTCTCCCCTCACCGCCCCCTGAGGCGCCGAGGGGTCCCGACGACGACCCCGACTTCCTGCGCAGCCTGGAGCGCAAGCTGCGCGACGAGGACTAGCCGGCGTCTACTTGTTGACGTCGGCGTAGGAGTGCAGGCCGCCGATGAAGATGTTCACCCCGACCAGGTTGAACATCAGGCACGCGAACGCGATCAGCGAGACGATCATCGCGGCCTTGCCCTTCCAGCCGGCGGTCGCGCGGGCGTGCAGGTAGGCGGCGTAGGCCACCCAGGTGATGAACGCCCAGACCTCCTTCGGGTCCCAGCCCCAGTAGCGACCCCACGCCTTGTCGGCCCAGAGCGCGCCCGAGATGACGGCGAACGTCCAGATCGGGAACGCGATGACGATGACCCGGTGGGCGACCCGTTCGAGGTCGGCCCGCGACGGCAGCCGCGACGGGCCCTCCTTGCGGATCAGGAACAGCGCCGCGGCGACGCCGCCGACGATGAACAGGCCGCTGGCCGCGACGGCGGCGGTGACGTGGATGGCCACCCAGTAGGAGTCGAGCGCGGGCACGACCGGGCCGGCCTGCGTGTAGAGGACGCGGACCGCGAAGCCCAGGCCGATCGCGGCGACCACGCCGACGAACGCGCCGAGGAACCTCACCGGGTAACGCAGCTGCAGGAGCAGGAACACCGTCACGGCCGCGAGCAGCATGGCGACGACGAACTCGTACATGTTGCCCCACGGCCAGCGGTCGACCGCGAGGCCGCGCGTGAGCGTGCCGCCCACGTTGGCGGCCCAGCCGAGCCACATGGCGGCGGTGCCGACGAGGCCCGCCTTGGGGGCCCACGACGCCGGTTCGGGCGCGGGGGCCGGTTCGGGGAGGTCGTCGGAGGGACCGCCGACGGCGACCAGACGGCGCTCCTTCACCGTCTCGGTGACCCGGCCGAAGGCCAGCTCCAGGGCGTAGCCGATCATCGCGGCCAGGTAGAGGAGAATTGCGGCCAGCACGAGCTGGTCGCTCAGCGTGGCCAAACGATCAGGAGACATCCTTCACCTCTGCGCGAGCGTGGTGTTCCAGGGCTTTCGTCAGCTCGGCGAACTCCTCGCCGAAGTCTCCGCCCTCGGTGCGGGTCAATCCTCCCACCGTGACCCCTCCGTCCCTCACCCGCACCCAGACGCGGCGGCGGTGGATGAGCAGGGACAGCAGCAGGCCGAGAATGGCGGCGCCGGAGGCGAGCAGGGCCGGGAAGCGGCCCGGGTCGTAGGTGGTCTGAAGGGTGATCCACTCCTTCACACCGGTGAACTCGATCTTGCCCGCCCCTTCGGGCAGGTCGGCCACGTCGCCGACGGCCATCGGCTTCGGCGACTCGGTCATCTGGCCGAGCGGCTTGAGGTTCTGGTGGCCGCCCAGGTCGTACACCGACTGGGGGATTCCCTCGTCGAGCCCCAGGTCGCCCTTGAACGGCCAGATCTGCACGGTCGGGTTGGCCGCGCCCGGGAAGATCGACAACCAGTCCTTGCCGTTGGGCACCGTGGAGGGCAGGAAGCGGCCGAGGAACGCGAGCTGCTCGGGGGCCGCGTCGGGCACCTTGATGACACACTCCGACTCGTAGGTCGAGGTGTTGTTCACCAGGCACGGCACCGCGCCCTCGAAGGCGACCTTCCCGTCGCCGCCGGTGATCCGGAACGTGGGGGCGTAGCCGTGCCCGATCAGGTACGTCAGCGCGCCGTCGGCCTCAAGGGGCTCGTTGACCCGGAGGGTGACCTCGCGCTCGGGAGACGTGGGCGAATCCTGCACGGCCAGCTTGGCGTAGTAGTCGAGCGGCTGGCCCTGCTTCTCGTGACCGGGCCCGATGTAGGTCGCCTGGAAGTCCTTGAGCGTGAACGAGAACGGCTGGAGGTCCTCGGGCGACACCTGCGACCCCGGCAGATAGCGGTCGTACGCCGCCACCGTGTTCGCGAACCCGTCGCCCTCCACCACGAGCACGTTGCCCCGGTAGCCGAACAGGCCGCCCACCCCGACGGCGACCAGCAGCACGAGCAGCGCGACGTGGAAGAGCAGGTTGCCGGTCTCGCGCAGGTGACCCTTCTCGGCCGACACCCAGCCGTCGCCGGTCGTCACCCGCCAGCGCTTCGACCGCAGGTAGGCCTCGGCCGAGGCGAGGTCGCCCTCGATCTCGGCGTGGTGCGGCAACCGGGCGAGGTTGCGGGGCGCGGGCGGCGGCGTGCGCCGGATCTCCTTCAGGTGCACCATCGTGCGCGGCAGCACGCAGCCGATCAGCGACAGGAACAGCAGCAGGTAGATCGCCGCGAACCAGGGCGCCGTGAAGACGTCGAACAGCGAGAACCGGTCGAGCCACTCGGCCTTGGTCGGGTCGTTCTGGAAGTAGCGGGCGACCGCGCCCGGATCGACCCCGCGCTGCGGGTAGAGCGACCCGGGCACCGAGGCCAGGGCCAGCAGGAACAGCAGGATGAGGGCGGTGCGCATCGAGGTGAGCACCCGCCAGCCCCAGCGCAGCCAGCCGACCACGCCCAGCCCCGCGGGGCCGGTGCCGGTCGTCTTCTCTTCGTCGGTCAGTGTCATATCACCGGCTCGAATCCGCCGATCCACACCTGGAGACCGGCGATGAGCTCGCCCCACAGACCGGTGACCAGCAGCAGCCCGACGGCGACCAGCATGGCTCCTCCGATCCGCGTGATGAGCTGGGTGTGGCGGCGCACCGCCCGGAACGTGTGGAGCGCCTTGCGGTAGGCGAGCCCGGCCGCCACGAACGGCAGCCCGAGCCCGAGGGCGTAGCCGAACGCCAGCAGCGCGCCCCTGGCGGCGCTGCCCTGGTCGACCGAGAGGGTCAGCACGACGGCCAGCGTCGGCCCGATGCACGGCGTCCAGCCGAGTCCGAACACGATACCCAGCAGCGGCGCCCCGGCGAGCCCGGCGGCCGGCACCCGGTGGATGCGGAAGTCGCGCTGCAACCCGGGGATGATCCCGATGAAGGCCAGCCCCAGCACGATCGTGACCACGCCCAGCACCCGCGTGATCACCTCGGCGTTCCCGAGCATGGCCGCCCCGAGCCCGCCGAACAACGCCCCGCCCAGCACGAAGACCAGGGCGAACCCGAGCACGAACAACCCCGAGCCCAGCACCAGACGCCCCCGCTTGGGGTCGGCGCTCATGCCGGTCACGTACGACAGATAGCCCGGCACCAGCGGCAGCACGCAGGGCGACAGGAACGACACCAGGCCCGCGAGCAGCGCGATCGGCAGGGCGACCAGCAGCGACCCGGAGGCGACGGTGTCAGCGAGATTCACTGGAGACCTTGGTCACGGCGTCGAGGAGGGCCTGGTACTTCACGGCGCCCAGGGCGCGGGCCGCGATCCGGCCCTCCTTGTCGATGATGAGCGTGGAGGGGATGGCGGCGGGCGGGACCGTGCCGGAGAACCCGAGCAGGACCTTGCCGCTCTGGTCGTGGATGCTCGGATAGCCCGGCGTGAGCTGGGCGTCGTAGGCGGTGGCGGCGGCCTTCTGGTCCTTGAAGTTGATGCCGAGGAAGTCGACGCCGTCGGCCTTGGTGCGGGCGGCGACGTCCTTGAGCGTCGGCCCTTCGGCCCGGCACGGCGCACACCACGAGGCCCAGAAGTTGATCACCGTGACCTTGCCGGGAGCCATCTTCGTGGGCGTGCCCTCAAGGGTCTGGCCCTCGACGACGGGGGCGGGCTTGCGCTCGCCCACGTCGAAGACCTGGACCTTGCCGTCACCGGCGACGAAGCGGGTGTCGTCGGACTCCGGCTGCCCCGACCCTCCGACGTTCCCGGCGCATCCGGTCAGAACGAGCACCGAGCACACGGCGACGAGAGCACGCGAGAAGGGGGACATGGAGGAGATCTCCTTGAACTACAACCGGTAGAGCAAACATAGTATCGACCCACCTGGTTGGTGGTCGGTCCGGGCGCTCTCTGTTTGACGGCCGCGCCTCCGGCGCGGCGGGTCCGGGCGCTCTTGTCCGGCGTCTTCCCTCGTCGCTCCGGTTCGCTTCGCTCTCCTGCGCTCCTCAGTCCAGACGCCGGCGCGCCCGGACACGGCACAAGTAGACGTGGCTACACGTGAAGCGAGATCTTTACTAGTTCTTCAGCAGTGCGGCGGCGGGTTCGCTGTAGCCGACGCTGATGAGGCGGTCGCCGTCGAAGGTGAAGGTGGTCAGGCTGCACAGGCTGGCCTGGCGGCGGCGGGGGTCGTGCCAGAGGCGTTTGCTCTCGGCGGCCAGGCGGATGATCCAGATCGGCAGCTGGTGGGAGACCAGCAGCGCCTCGTGGCCCCGGGACTCGGCGCGGGCGTCGTCGATGACCGATTTCATGCGGGCCACGACGTCGCGGTAGGCCTCGCCCCACGAGGGGCGGCGGGGGTCGCGGAAGTGCCAGAAGTTGCGGGGGTCGCGGAAGAAGGCGCGGTTGTCGCCGGCGACCGGCTTGCCCTCGAAGACGTTCATGGCCTCGGTCAGCCGCTCGTCGAGGACCACGGGGAGCTTGAGCACCTCGGCGGAGGGTGCGGCGGTCTCCTGGGCGCGCTCCATCGGTGAGCTCCACAGGGTCACGATGTCGCGGTTGGCGATCGACTTGGCCACCATGTCGGCCATCGCCCGGCCGTTGTCCGACAGGTGGAAGCCGGGCAGCCTGCCGTAGAGGACCCCGGTCGGGTTGTAGACCTCACCATGGCGCAACAGGTGAACGACGGTCATCTCAGTCATGGTGGCGCCAGCCTACTCGCGGGAAATGACGAGACGGCGTCAGGCCAGCCGAAGAGTCTGATCGGAATGCCTCAGACGAGCTCGAGCGTGGTCTCCAACTGGCCGCACACCGTGCGCAGCGCGTCGACGGCGGCCCGGATGGCCGGCCGGCGGGCCGCGTCGGTACGCCATAGGGCGTAGATGCGCCGGGTCGGCCGGGGCAGGATCGGGATCGCCCGCACCCCTTCCGGCAGCACGCCGCGCCCGAGCCTGGGGATCAGCGCGTGGCCGTGGCCGCCCGCGACCAGCGCGAGCTGGGTCGGGTATTCGTCGGCCATGCAGACGATGTCGGGCTCCTTGCCCGCCGACCGCACCAGGAACAGCAGGAAGTCGTGGCAGACCGTGCCCGGCGCCGAGGTGATCCAGCGGTCGTCGGGCAGCTCCGACAGGGAGATCTCGCGCCGGTCGGCCAGCGGATGCTCGGCCGGCACGGCGATGTCGGCGACGTCGTCGAGCAGGGCGGCGCGCGAGAGCCCCTCGGGGATGGCCATCGGGCGGTTCAGCCAGTCCTGCACCACCGCCAGGTCGATCTCACCTCGGGTGACCTCGCGGATCTGCCGCTCGGGCTCCCGCTCCCAGAACAGCATGCCCAGGTCGGGATGCTGCTCGTTGAGCAGCTTGAGCGCGGCGGGGAAGATGCCGCGCGCGGCCGTCGGGAAGGCTGCGATCGAGAGCCGCCCGACCACCGCGCCGCGCAGCGCCTCGAAGTCGGCCTCGGCCGTCTCGACCAGGGCGAGGATCTTCTCGGCGTGCTCGGCGAGCAGCCCGGCGGCGTCGGTGAGCTTCACGCCCCGGCCGTTGCGCTCGACGAGCACCGCGCCGGTCTCCTTCTCCAGCTTCGCGAGCTGCTGGGAGATCGCCGACGGGGTGACCATCAGCGCCTCGGCCGCCGCGCCGACCGAGCCGTAGGTGGCGACCGCGTACAGGGCCTTCAAGCGGTGCAAGTCCAACATGTAGTCAGTCTAAAGGGTCCACCCAAGAAAATCTCGCTTGTCCTCAACTATTAAGCGTTGCATCATGAAGACATGCGAATCATCAACAACCTCTTCACGAAGCAGTCCACCGTCGCCCGCGTCTCCTACCTCGAGACCCTGGCCACCAACGCTCGCCAATCGCGCGCCAAGAACCGCGCCCGGAGCGCCTAACCCGCAGCCTGGGCCGCGGCCTTGGCCGCGATCGGGAGAGCGTCGACGACCTTCGACAGCGCCCCGTCGTCATGGGCGGACGACAGGAACCAGGCTTCGAAGGCCGACGGGGGAAGATAGACGCCCTGGTCGAGCATCGCGTGGAAGAACGCGGTGAACACGGCCGTGTTCTGGGTCTTCGCCGACGCGAAGTCGGTCACCGGCCCCTCGGTGAAGAAGATCGAGAACAGGTTCCCGGCCCGCTGCAGCCGGTGGGGAACACCCTCGGCCGCGAGCGCGCCGGACGCGGCGTCGCCGAGGGCCAGCGCGGCGGCGTCGACTCGCGCGTAGACGTCGGCGTCACAGTGCCGCAGCGTCGCCAGACCGGCTGCACAGGCCAGCGGGTTACCCGACAGGGTGCCCGCCTGGTAGACCGGGCCCTCGGGGGCCAGCCGGGCCATCACGTCGGCCCGTCCGCCGAACGCGGCGGCGGGCAGCCCGCCGCCCATGACCTTGCCGAAGGTCATCAGGTCGGCGTCCACCGGGTCGAGGCCGTACCACCCCTCGGCCGAGACCCGGAAGCCGGTCAGCACCTCGTCGACGATGAGCAGCGCGCCGTTGGCCGCGCAGAGCTCCTTCAGCCGCCGGTTGAAGCCCTCGGCGGGCGGCACCACGCCCATGTTCGCCGGGCACGCCTCGGTGATCACCGCGGCGATCTCGTGGAGCGTGAACGCCTCCTCGACCGCCGCCAGGTCGTTGTAGGGCAGCACCAGCGTGTCGGCCGCCGCCGCGCCCGTCACCCCCGGGGTGTCGGGCAGGCCGAACGTCACCACGCCCGACCCCGCCGAGGCCAGCAGGGCGTCGACGTGGCCGTGGTAGCAGCCGGCGAACTTGACGATCTTCGAGCGGCCGGTGAAGCCGCGCGCGAGCCGTACCGCGCTCATCGTGGCCTCGGTGCCCGAGCTGACCAGGCGGACCTTCTCGACCGGCGCCACCCGGGAGACGATCTCCTCGGCCAGCAGCACCTCGCCCTCGGTCGCCGTGCCGAAGGAGAACCCGCCCGACATCGCCCGGGTGACCGCCTCCACCACCGCCGGGTGGCGGTGGCCCAGGATCATCGGCCCCCACGAGCAGACCAGGTCGACGTAGGTGTTCCCGTCGACGTCGGTGATGTGGGGACCCTGTCCGGACGCCATGAAGCGGGGCGTGCCCCCCACCGAGTTGAACGCCCGGACCGGCGAGTTGACCCCACCCGGCACGATCTCCTTGGCCCGCGCGAACAGGGCCGCTGATTCATCGGTACGACTCACGGCCACCGAGCCTAGTCGGCGAGCACGTCCAGCACGCGCAGCGGATCGGGCAGCGGACGCCCGTCGGGCGGCCGGAGCCACCGCACCGTCCCCCCGCCGACCAGCGACGACGGCGGCGCCAGGACGTAGGAGTCACGGCAGTGCCAGCGCAGCCCCGGATTCGACTCGATCGTCTCGGGAGCGTGGTCGATCGACGACGTCCACCACTCGTCCTCGTCCTCGGGGTTGCCGCGCGTGGCCACGAAAAAAAGAACCCGGTCGCCGCTTGCGGCAACCGGGCCTGGAGACTCCATGGCGGTCAGGGCGGACATCCCGAGGTCCGCCGGGACGTCGAACACGTCGAATACGCGTCCGGTGGGCAGGATCACATTCGCCTCCGGCTCCTGCTCCCACCACCGGGTGAGCTGCGCCGTGTCGGTCGTGGCCTGCATGCGCCAGGCCGGCGACAGCGGATGGGCGCCCGGATCCGGACAGCCCACACGGTCACACGAGCACGCCCGCTGCCCCTCACGCAGCGGATGAGCTCCCAGACAGCTCGCCCAGCCCAGCCGGGCGTAGTCGACCACCGCTTCGAGCCGGTGCGGTATTCGGTGCGCGCGGCGTTTGGAGCGGCGAGCGAGCGGGACCCCGACCATCAGATGCTGTTCCTCCCCCACAGAGAAAAAACGGGCTGTTGCCCCCGATAATGCCCGGACCGACCGGATCTTCGCAGGGCGACCCCAGGAAAGCGGGCCGTGGACGGCCGAAGTCCGGCCGTGGTTCGCGCTCTGAATCCACCCGATGACAAAGCGTCGAGTCAGCCCAGCCGCCGGGCCACTTCCGTGGCCCAGTAGGTGAGGATGAGGTCGGCCCCCGCGCGGCGGATCGCGATCAGCGACTCCATGATCACGCGGTCGCGGTCGATCCAGCCGTTGGCGGCGGCGGCCTCGACCATGGCGTACTCCCCCGACACCTGGTAGGCGGCCACCGGCACGTCGACCAGGTCTCTGACCTGGCGCAGGATGTCGAGGTAGGCCAGCGCGGGCTTGACCATGACGGCGTCGGCGCCCTCGGCGAGGTCGAGCCGCACCTCGCGCAGCGCCTCGCCGACCGGGCCGGCCGGGTCCTGCTGATAGGCGCTGCGGTCGCCGAACTGGGGGGCGCATTCGGCGGCGTCGCGGAAGGGGCCGTAGAACGCCGAGGCGTACTTGACCGAGTAGCCCAGGATCGGGATCTCGGCGTGGCCGTCGGCGTCGAGGGCGGCCCTGATCGCGCCGACCTGGCCGTCCATCATGCCGCTGGGTGCGATCACCTGGGAGCCCGCGCGGGCCTGGGCGACCGCGGCGGCGGCGTAACGCTCCAGGGTCAGGTCGTTGTCGACCTCGCCGGCCTCGGTCAGGATGCCGCAGTGGCCGTGGTCGGTGTACTCGTCGAGGCAGGTGTCGGACATGATCACCAGCGCGTCGCCGACCTCGCTCCGCAGATCGTTCAGGGCGAGCTGGACGATGCCCTCGGGGTCGTCGGCGCCGGAGCCCCGGCCGTCCTTGACGGCCGGGATGCCGAACAGGATGACGCCGCCCACCCCGGCCTCAGCGGCCTCGTGGGCGGCCTTGCGGAGGCTTTCGCGCGTGTGCTGGACGACCCCCGGCATCGACCCCACCGGAGCCGGCTCGGTGATGCCCTCCTTGACGAACATCGGCAGGATCAGCTCGGCCGGGTGGAGCCGGGTCCCGGCCACCATCCGGCGCAGCGGAGCGGTCCGGCGCAGCCGTCGCGGGCGGGCGACCGGGAACTCGGCACTCATGCGAAAACCACCTTCTGAGGTCACTTGGGACGTCGCCGGGCACCCCTTCGGGTCTGCGAGGGGCGGCGTGGGATCTCGCCGGCGGAGACGGCCGCCTGGCGCTGCTTGGCACCATACTCCGCCAGTGCGGCGGCCAAGGCCGAGGCCGAGGGTTTGTCGGCCATCACGTCGACGCGCAGGTTGAACTCCTCGGCCGTCTTGGCGGTCTGCGGCCCGATGACCGCGATCACCGTGACGTTGTGCGGCTTGCCGGCGATGCCGACGAGGTTGCGCACCGTCGAGGACGAGGTGAACAGGACGGCGTCGAAGCCGCCGCTCTTGATGGCGTTGCGGATCTCCTCGGGCGGCGGGGCGGCCCGGACGGTCCGGTAGGCCGTCACGTCGTCGCACTCCCAGCCGAGCTCGGTCAGGCCCGCCACCAGCGTGTCGGTGGCGATGTCGGCCCTCGGGAGCAGCACCCGGTTGATCGGGTCGAGCATCGAGTCGTAGGGCGGCCACTCCTCCAGCAGCCCCTCGGACGACTGCTCGCCCGTCGGCAGCAGGTCGGGCTTGACCCCGAACTCGACCAGGGCCCTCGCGGTCGCCTCGCCGACGGCGGCCACCTTCAGCCCCGCGAAGGCGCGGGCGTCGAGGCCGTACTCCTCGAACTTCTCGCGGACGGCCTTGACCGCGTTGGCGCTGGTGAAGGCCACCCACTCGTAGCGGCCGGTGACCAGGCCCTTGATGGCGCGGTCCATCTGCTGCGGGGTGCGAGGCGGCTCGACGGAGATCGTCGGCACCTCCTCGGGCACCGCGCCGTAGCTCCGCAACTGCTCCGACAGGCCGGCGGACTGTTCCTTGGTACGCGGCACCAGAACCCGCCAGCCGAACAGCGGCTTGGTCTCGAACCACGAGTGCTTCTCACGCTGGCCGACGGCGTCGCCGACCACGACGAGCGCCGGTTCGGTCATGCCGGCGTGCTTCAGGTCGGGCCCGAGACGGCCCAGCGAGGAGACCACGGTGTACTGCTCGGTGGTGGTGCCGTCGCTGGTCACCGCGACCGGGGTGTAGTCGGGCAGGCCCGCGGCGATCAGCGCCTTGCCGATCGCGGGCGCCTCGGCCACCCCGTTGTAGATCACCAGCGTGCCCTCGACCGAGGCGTGCTTGGACCAGTCGTCGACCTGGCTCGCGTCGACGATCCGGAACTCCGGCCCGGACGACGCCGGCGGGATGCCCGCGTAGGTCAGCACCGCCGTCGCCGGCGGCACACCGGGCACGATCTCGAAGTCGACCTCGTCCTGCGAACACGCCGCGACCTCCTCGGACACCGAGGAGAAGAACGACGGGTCGCCGGGGCACACCCGGACGACCAGCTTCCCGGCCTTGGCCGCGCCGACCGCGCCGACCAGCGCGCCGGGGTCGGCCACGACGTCACGCACGTCGACGCCGGCCCGGCAGTGCCGCAGCAGCGGGCCGTACGACTCGCGGTCGACGACCACGACGTCGGCCTTGGACAGCAGATCGGCGCCCCGGAGCGTCAGCAGGTTCTCGTCACCGGGACCAGCTCCTACGAAGGCGACGAAGCCCCCGATGCCATGCTCATGATGCTCTGATGTGGTCAATGGGCCTGCTCTCCCATCAATTGCCCGGCCCCCTCCGCGATCATGGTGGCCGCGAGCTCGCGCCCGAGTTCCATGGCCGAGGAGACGGGTCCGGTGGTGGACTTGCGCACCGCCGCGGCGCCGTCGATGGACACCACGGTGGCGGTCAGGGTGAGCGTGTGGCCGTCATCGACGGCATAGGCGCCGACGGGGGCCGAACAGCCCGCCTCCAGCGCCGCGAGAACGGCACGCTCGGCGACGACGGCGTCACGGGTGCGCGCGTCGTCGAGCGTGCTCAGAAGCTTGATCAGCTCGGGCCGGTCGGCCCGGCACTCCACCGCGAGCGCACCCTGGCCGGGGGCGGGCAGCATCTCGTCGGTGTCGAAGAAGTTGGCGATCTCGTCGTCGCGCCGGAGCCGCGCCAGGCCGGCGGCGGCCAGCACGACGCCGTCGAGCTCGCCGGAGGTCACCTTGCCGATCCGGGTGTCGGCGTTGCCGCGGATCGGGACGTAGTCGAGGTCGGGGCGCAGCAGCCGCAGCTGCGCGATGCGGCGCGGCGAACCGGTGCCGACGCGGGAGCCGGGCGCCAGATCGGCGAGCTTGCGGGCGCCGACGAGCGCGTCGCGCGGGTCGTCGCGCAGCGGGATCGCGGCCAGGACCAGCCGGGGGTCGGGGGTGGTCGGCAGGTCCTTGAGCGAGTGGACCGCGAAGTCGATCTCGTCGGCGGCCAGCTTCTCGCGCAGCTCGCTGACGAACACGCCGGTGCCCCCGAGCTGGGAGAGCTGGGCCTTGCTGACGTCGCCGAAGGTGGTGATCCCGACGAGGTCGACAGCACGGCCGGTGAGCTCGGTCAGCCGGTCCGCCACCTGCTGCGACTGCGTGGTCGCCATCAGGCTCTTGCGGGTGCCCAGCCTCAGGTTCACTGCTCGATCTCCATCCGGGAAACGGCGTCGGGCGCCTTCGGGTCCAGGTTGAACAGTTCGCGCAGCGCCTCCGCATAATGATCGCCTGCCGGAGACGCAGCGAGCTGCTTGACACGCACAGTCGGCTCGTGGAGCAGTTTGTCGACCACCCGCCGGACCGCCTGCGCCACTTCGTCGCGCTGACGCTCGTCGAGATCGGGCATGCGCGAGTGGAGCCGGCCGAGTTCCGATTCGACCACCTGGGCCGCGCGACTGCGCAGCGCCACCACAGTAGGCGTCACCTTGGCCGCGCGCGCGGAGTTGAGGTAAGCGGTGACCTCGTCGGCCACGATCCGGCGTACGGCCGCGATGTCGGCGGCCCGGCCGCCGTCGGACCCGGCGCCCGACTGCTGCATGTCTTCGAGGTCGACCAGGGTGACCCCGGGCAGCGCCCGGACGGCGGTGTCGACATCGTGCGGCAGCGCGAGGTCGAGCAGGAAGAGGGGGACCCGCCGCGCGGGAATCATCTCGGGGGTGATCACGCGGGTGCCCGCGCCGACGCAGGAGACGACCAGGTCGGCGGTGGCCAGCTCGGCGGCGATCTCCGACAGCGGCACGGCCCGGCCGCCGACGGTCTCGGCGAGCCGCTCGGCCCGCTCGAAGGTCCGGTTGGCGATGACGATCTCGGTCACGCCGGCCCGCGCGAGGGTCGCGGCGGTCAGCGCGCTCATCGAGCCCGCGCCGACGACCAGCGCCCGGCGGCCCTCGACGGGCCCGAGCACGGTCTCGGCCAGGGTGATGCCGACGCCGATGAGGGAGGCGCCCGCGCGGTCGATGCCGGTCTCGCTGTGGGACCGCTTGCCGACCCGCAGGGCCTGCTGGACCAGCTCGTTGAGGATCGAGCCGACCGCGTCCTCCTGCTGGGCCAGGCGCAGCGCGGCCCGGATCTGCCCGAGGATCTGCCCCTCGCCGACCACCATCGAGTCGAGCCCGGAGGCCACCGACATCAGGTGGTGTACGGCCTGGTCCTCATAGTGGACGTAGAGATGGGGAGCCAGGTCGACCCCCGCGTGGCGGTCGAGCAGGGTGGTGATCGCCGACACCCCGCCGTGGAACCGGTCGACCTCGGCGTAGACCTCGACCCGGTTGCACGTGGAGACCACCATGGCCTCCGCGACGTGGGCGTCCTGCCGCACGTCGTGGAGGAGCTTCACCAGGGCGTCGCCGGAGATGGCCACCTGTTCGAGCACCGAGACCGGCGCGCTCCGGTGGCTCAGCCCCACGATCAGCAGACTCATGAGACCTCCCCCGCCCATTCCTCGCCCATTACGGGCCCCCCATTCACCTTGCGCTGCTCATGGAACGCGAGGATCTGCAGTTCGATGGACAGATCGACCTTGCGGACGTCGACGCCCGCAGGAACCGTGAGCACGACGGGGGCGAAGTTCAAGATACTCGTCACTCCGGACGCGATGACCCGGTCGCAGACCGCCTGGGCGGCGGTCGCCGGAGTCGCGATGACCACGATCGACACCCCCCGCTTGGCGATCACCGATTCCAGTTCGTCGCTGTGTTCCACGACGAGCCCGGCGATGTGGTCGCCCACGACCTCCGGGTCGGCGTCGAGCAGCCCGGCCACCCGGAACCCCCGGGAGACGAACCCGCCGTAGTTGGCGAGGGCCCGGCCGAGGTTTCCGACTCCGACGATCGCGACCGCCCAGTCCTGGGTCAGGCCGAGTTCGCGGGAGATCTGGTAGATGAGGTACTGAACGTCGTAGCCGACGCCCCGTGTTCCATAAGAGCCCAGATGCGACAGATCTTTGCGCAGTTTGGCGGAATTGACCCCCGCCGCGACCGCGAGATCCTCGGAACTGACTGTGGCTACGGCCCGCTCGGCCAAACCGTTCAACGCACGCAGGTAGAGCGGCAGCCGAGCGACGGTCGCGTCGGGGATGCCGCGTTCACGCGGTTGTTGCGGGGTTCGGCGGATCACAGGCCGGCACTCCTGAGGGGGAATCGGTTTCGGGGCCGCTTTCCAGGTTAGTGCCTTTGTGAAGTGATGCACAAAGTCGAGCGACCCCCTTGTCGTGCTCACTTCCAGGGTGTCAGGACTGGCCGCCGGTCTCGAATCCGCCCCATACGGTAGGCATATGGCTCACCGCATCACGCTGCTCGGCAAACCCGGCTGCCACCTGTGTGACGACGCCCGCGCCGTCATCGAGCGCGTCGCGACCGAACTCGGCGTCGAATGGGACGAGCGCGACATCACGCAGAACCCCGCCGACCTGGAGAAATACTGGGAGATGATTCCCGTCACATTGGTCGACGGCGTGCAGCACGACTACTGGCGGGTCGACGAGAACCGGCTGCGGCAGGCGCTCAGATCCTGAAGGTCGTGGGCAGCGGCACGACCTTGGCGGCGTTGACCGTGAGTTCGATCACATTCGTGGCCAGCACCAGCGGCTGACGCTCGGTGGCGAACCGCTCCATGTGGGCCTGCCGCTGGTGGTCGTGGAAGGCGGTCTGGTCGCGGTAGAGCTCGTAGACCAGCCGCTGGAGCGGGGCCGACTTCACACCGTGGCAGACGAACAGCAGCGTGTCGGGCTCGTTGCGGAGCACCTGCTCGACGGTGTCTTCGGCCAGCTGGTCGAAGGCCTCGCCGGCGCCGTCCATCAGCGTGAAGACGGTCAGCATGCCGTAGATGTTCGGTGAGGGCCGGACCGAACCGGTCGCCGTCGTGGGGGCCGGGACCTGCGCCGCCGCCATCGACTGGGCGGCCTGCACCTGACCCGGGTAGAGCACCCCGGTGTTCGGCATCTGGAACTCGGTTGACGCCGTCGGGGGCGGCACCGGCATGGCGTATTCGGGGGCCTGAGGGTTGAAGGCGTCGGCGGCCATGAAGGTGCCGGTCGCCGGGGCGCCGAAGTCGGGGGGCAGCGGCGGCTGGGGCGGCTGCTGCTGCGGCGGCGGGGGCTGCATGCGGGAGGCGTAGTCGAAGCCACCGCCCTGCTGCTCGCCGGCGCGGTATTCGGCGACCAGGTCGCCGAGGCCCGAACGGGGCGCGGGCGGGACCGCCGGCTGCGGGCCGGTGGTGGGCATCGGCGGGCCGCCCATGGGACCGCCCATGGGGGCGCTCATCGGCCCGCTCATGGGGCTGGCCATGGGTTGCTGCTGAGGCGGCGGCGGCATGCCGGCCACGCGGCGGCCGAGGCTCTGCTCCTGCCAGACCGGCTGCTGCGGCTGCACCGGCATGGGGCCACTCGGCGGGCCCTGCTGCTGCGGCGCCGGTTCCTCCTCGTCGTCGTAGGGGGCGAGGGGGCGGTTGACGGCGTACCAGACGCCACCGGGGATGGCGGCCAGCAGCGCCGCGACGAAGATGCCCTGCACCAGGAAGAGCTGGGAGCCGATCGCGGCCATGCCGATGGGGGCCAGCACGACGGTCGCGTTCATGTTGTCGGCGTCGTAGTCGTCACCCGACCGCATGCGGATCAGCGCGACGATCAGCGCGACGAACAGGATCACCAGCGCGAGCACGTGGACGCCGCGCAGCAACCACTCGGGCGGGATGTCCCACTTGTCGGCGGCGATCGGCAGCGTCTTGTCGAAGCCGCTCTGCACCGGGTCGAGGGTCATGATGACCACGCCGACGAAGCTCAGGCCGCCCACCAGGAGCCAGCCGGCGAGCCGGGCGGACCGTGACTCCGCGAGCAGCTGGATCAGTCCAGCGGCCAGCCACAGCGGCGCCAGCAGGGCGCCGCCGATCTGGAACACGCGGAAGGTCAGCGGGCCGAACCCGAGGAGGGTGCCGATGGCGATCGCGCCGAGCCCGAGGCACACCGCGACCGTGGTGATCGCCCACGCCACGAGCCAGCCGGAGGACTCCTCGCGGATCCGCCCGACCAGGACGCCTGTGGTGATCGCGGCGAGGATCGCCCCCGCGAACGCGATGACTGCGACAACGAGTTCCATGACGGACCAACTCTATGGCCTGTCCCTGTCCACACGCCCAGCCAGCGGGACTCGTCGGAAGCGTCCGTTACGGAAGGGATTACAGAGACCACCCTCATTGTGTAATTTATGGGAGATTTCTAGAGTGGCGAGCACGCCGACTTCCCCTCTCCCATGGGATATCCGGATGCTGAACAGTTGGTCGTTAGCCGGGCTGGCCCCTTCGGTCCCCGCTGGAGCGTTGCAGCCCGCGCCCGAGGCGGTCTCGCCGGAGTTCGACGAGATGCGCACGCTGGTGCTGCGCGCCAAGACGGGCGACACCGAGGCCTTCGGGCAGCTTTACGACCGGTACGTCGACCTCGTCTACCGGTACGTCTTCTTCCGCGTGGGCTCCCACCCCCTCGCCGAGGACCTGACGAGCGACACGTTCCTGCGCGCCCTGCGCAACATCTCCGACTTCACCTGGCAGGGCCGCGACTTCGGCGCCTGGCTCGTGACGATCGCCCGCAACCTGATCACCGACCACTACAAGTCGGGCCGCAGCCGCCTTGAGGTGTCCACCGCCGAGGTCCTCGACACCCCGCTCGACGGCCCCCACATCCCCGAGAACGCCGCGATCACCAACATGGTGAACGAGCACGTCATGCGCGCCGTCCAGCAGCTCGGCCCCGAGCAGCAGGAGTGCGTGATCATGCGGTTCCTGTACGGCATGTCGCTCGCCGAGACCGCCGCCGCGATGGGCAAGAAGAGCGGCGCGATCAAGGCCCTCCAGTTCCGCGCCATCAAGGCGCTGGCCAGGTCGCTCCCGAAAGATCTCAGTTGAGACACACCCCGTAACCCCTCCGACGCAGCGTCGTTGGTCTATTCGCAGGGGTGGGTGGATCTTCGAGCGGGAGCTCTGGCGATGGGGTGGTGGCGTCTTCCGCGTGCGCGGCGTGCCGCGCGTGTCGCCGCCCGGCTGGAGGAGCTCGGCCGTCGTGAGGCCGCCGGCCGCGAGGTCGCCGGGCCCCGGGCCGAGTTCCGCGAGGAGCTGCGGGCCGAGTTGTTACGTACACACCAGGAAGAACGCGCCGCGCCGCGGCGTCCCGGACCTGCGCACGCGCGGCCGCGCATCCGGCGTGTGCCCCTGCTGGTGCGGCTGCGCCCGTGGCTGGCGCTCGGCGCGATGGTCACGGCGACCATGTCGGTGGCGACGGTGACCTACTCGTCCGGGCCGGGCGAGGTGCTCTACCCGCTGAAGCGGGCGGCCGAGTCGACGCTGCTGACGCTCACCCGCAGCGAGGCCGAACGCGCCGACCGGCAGATGACGGTGGCCCGCTCGCGCGCCGCCGAGGCGGCCGAACTGCTGAAGGCCGCCACGCCCGACCGCGCGGAACTGATCGAGCAGACCCTCGAAGACATGGACAGCACCACGCGGCTCGCGCTGGAGAAGGTGAAACAGCCCACCAAGCCGCCCGCGAAGGTGCGCCGGTTCGCCCGGGAGCAGAAGAAGGTCGTCGAGAAGATGGTGCCGAAGCTCGACGCCGAGAACCGCGAGATCGCGACCGAGTACCTGAGCCTGATCGACGGCTACGCGGGACCCGCCGGCAACTAGCGCTGTTCATGCGCGGGCAACCGGGCGAAGGGGGCCCAGCGGTTAAGCTCGGAGGTTATGAAGCGGCTACTGAGACGGCGCGAAGCGGCGGAACTCGCGGGTGAGGTGGCGGCCGCGGCCGCGTTGCCGGCCCCGAGCGCCGAGCCCGATCCGACCGCCGCCGCATTCTTCGACGTCGACAACACCATGGTCCGCGGCGCGTCGATCTACCACTTCGCCAGGGGCCTGGCCGCCCGGGGCCTGTTCACCACCGGCGACCTGGTCAAGTTCGCCGTCGGGCAGGCCATGTTCCGGGTCCGCGGCAACGAGAACCCCGACCACGTCGCCAAGGCCAAGGAGATGGCGCTGGCGTTCGTCGCCGGGCTGAAGGTCGACGAGGTCGTCCTGCTGGGCGAGGAGATCTACGACGAGGTGATGGCCGACCGCATCTGGTCGGGCACCCGCGCGCTGGCCCAGGCCCACCTCGACGCCGGTCAGCGGGTGTGGCTGGTCACCGCGACGCCGGTCGAGCTGGCCCACGTCATCGCCCGGCGGCTCGGCCTGACCGGCGCGCTCGGCACCGTCTCGGAGACCAGAGACGGCGCCTACACCGGTCACCTGGTGGGCGATTTACTGCACGGCCCGGCCAAGGCCGAGGCGGTCAGGGCACTGGCCCGCCGTGAGGGGCTCGACCTGACCCGCTGCTCGGCCTACAGCGACTCGGCCAACGACCTGCCCATGTTGTCGCTGGTCGGCCACCCCTACGCCATCAACCCCGACACCGAGCTGCGCGAACACGCCCGGCAGCGGGGCTGGCAGGTGCGCGACTTCCGCACCACCCGCAAGGCGACCATGATCGGGTTGCCCATCGCGGCGACGGCGGGCGCGATCGCGGGCAGCGTGGCGGCGGGGCTGGCCCTGCGACGCCACTACAAGAAGCACTAGAGGAAGAAGGCCGGTCCGCGGCGCAGCCGCAGCGCGTTGAGCGAGCGCTGGATCGTCTCGCGGACCTGGTCGGTGAGTTCGAAGACCACCATCGGGTCGTCGGCGTCGGCGGGGTCGACCTCGTCTGACCTGATCGGCTCGCCGAACTCGATCAGCCACTTCGACGGCAGCGGCACCAGCCCGAGCGGGCCGAACCACGGGAACAGCGGCGTGATCGGCAGATAGGGCAGGCCGAGCAGGCGGGCCAGCGGGCGCAACTCGCCGATCTTCGGATAGATCTCCTCGGCCCCGACGATCGAGCACGGCACGATCGGCACCCCGGCCCTGATCGCGGAGGCGACGAACCCGCCCCGGCCGAACCGCTGGAGCTTGTAGCGCTGGGACCAGGGCTTGCCGATGCCCTTGAAGCCCTCGGGGAACACCCCGACGAGTTCGCCCTTGCGCAGCAGCCGGTCGGCGTCTTCCTTGCAGGCCAGGGTGTGGCCGGTCTTGCGGGACAGATGGCCGAGCAGCGGCAGCCGGTGGACGAGGTCGGCGCCGAGCAGCCGCACCACCCGCCCGGCCTTGTCGTGGAGGGCGACCTGCAACATCAGGGCGTCGATCGGAAGGGTGCCCGAGTGGTTGGCGACCACGAGGGCGCCGTCGGGCGGCAGGTTGTGCAGGCCGATGGTCTCGACGCGGAACCAGTGGCGGTAGAGCGGGCGCAGCAGTTCGAGGAGGACCTTGTCGTTGAGCTCGGCGTCGTAGCCGAACTCGTCGACCTCGTAGCGGCCCGAGATGCGGCGGGCGGCGAAGGTGAGGAGTTCCTCGGCGGTCACCACGTGCTCCGGGTCTGGAGGAAGTCGTCGAACGCCGACGCGGTGGTGTGTTTGGGCACCCAGCCGAACTCGTCGGCCAGCCTGGCCGAGTCGACCACCCGGCCGTGGCTCATCAAAGCCAGTTGGTCGGGCGTGAAGTCCATGCGCCCGACCGCGCGGGCGGCCTCGCCCAGGAACCGGAACGCCGGGGCCGGCACCGGCAGGAAGAACCGGCCGGCCCGCCGCAGGCACTGCGAGAGCAGCAGCACGCCGTCGCCCGCGACGTTGAAGACGCCGGGATGATCGTCGAGCGCGGCCCGCCTGAGCACCTCGACCCCGTCGTCTTCGTGGACGAACTGGAGTCGCGGGTCGAAGCCGAGCACGGTCGGCAGGACCGGCGCCCGGAAGTAGCGGGTCAGCGGGGAGTCGACCTTGGGCCCGATGAAGTTCGCGAACCGCAACGTCGTCGTCACCACGTCGGGCCGCCGCCGCGCGTAGCCGCGGACGTAGCCCTCGACCTCGGACGCGTCCTTGCCGTAGCCGGTGTGGGGAACCTCCACCGGCTCGCTGTCCTCGGTGAAGACGGCGGGGTCGGTGGGAGAGGAGCCGTAGACGGCCGTGGTGGAGCGTACGACGACCCGGCGCACGGTCTCGGAGCGCTGGCAGGCCGCGAGCAGTTGCATCGTGCCGATGACGTTGTGCTCTTTCATCGCCGGACGACTGCCGGCCGGCCCGCTCATCAGGCTCATGTGGACGACCGTGTCGATGTCGGCCGCCGCGATGACCTGGGCGATGTCGGGGCTGCGCAGGTCGACGCGGACAAACTCGACGCGGCCCAGAGGGTTGAGTTGGGCGCCGCCATCACGCGTAAGCGACGTCGGCGGCACCGTGTCGACTCCGATGACCCGGCTGACGGCCGGGTCGGCTGCGAGGACGCTCGCCAGCCGAGCGCCGATGTGCCGGGATATCCCGGTGACCAGGACTGTCCGGGTCACGGGACTCATAGACTCTTCCTCGCAGGGACCGCGCTGGGCTACTTCTTGTTACGCCGCTGGATGCGGGTCTTCTTGAGCAGCTTGCGGTGCTTCTTCTTGGCCATGCGCTTGCGGCGCTTCTTGATCACAGAGCCCACGGGACCCCCAGGTGAAGATAGACGTCGTACCGGTGCGCGAGCGCACACCGGCACAACAGCCTACCGGCGATCCATGGTTGATCGTTCCCCTGGGGGGACCCGCGTTGCCCTTGGTATCGCTAGTCGCTACAGGTCACTTCATCCAGCCTCGATGAAAGCGTCCCTCAGATAGTCGTGCACCGCCTGTTCGGGCACTCTGAAGGACCGGCCTACCCTGATGGCCGGCAACTCGCCCGAGTGCACGAGCCGGTACACCGTCATCTTGGACACCCGCATGACGGTGGCCACTTCTGCCACCGTCAGGAACTTCACCTCGCTGAGAGGTCTTTCGCCTGCACCCATCGGACGCCTCTTCCGCACGTGTTTCCGGGTTATCCCCACTGGTGCCATTGCTCACGCACGTGTACTGCTGTCAGCGTAAGTCGGGACTTCACGGAGGCAAACCCCCCATTTCATCAGCCATCGGGGGATCTTGCCCGCGAAACACCGAAAAACGCTGGCCAGCAGCCGGACCGTGCCCCTCGCCTTGATCTTGGAACGGACCAACTTCTCTCACATTAGAGTCGCCCAGGATCAGGAAAAAGTTGTCAAGCGGTCGACACACCAGTGCAAAAGTGGGCGTGAAACCCCTAAAAGGGACGCCCCTAAAGGCCGGCCGCCACACATCGAAGCAGGTAGTCGGTCAACGGTCCGTAATAGCGGGGCAGCACGTTGTCATCCAGGGGCACGGTGACCGCGATCTTCCCCTCGGCTTCTCCCACGAAAAGGGCCGGATCGTTGCAGTCGGCGAACCCGACCGTCTCGACGCCCGCCTCCCCGGCCGCGCCCGCCCAGCCGTGGTCGGCGATGACGAAATCCGGTCTCTGCTCCTCGAGCATCCGCCGCATCGGAGCGGAGTCATGCGTGTGCACAAGGGCACCGCCGTCGTCGAGGAGGGCGACGTCGTCGATGTAGCGGATCGAGCGCCGGCGGCCGAACGAACCGGGAAGGTACGTCCACCCTTCCGCCGGAGTAAGTAGAGTCGCCCCCTGAGTCACGACGAAACGAGCGATAGCCATGTGAACGACCATCAGCCCGGTCGGGTGGCCGGTGGCGATGATCATCTTGGGGTCGGGCCGCCGCAGCGCCCCCGCGATCCGGTCGCCCATCGCGTCGAGCGCCGCGACCGTCCGCTCGGGGTCGATCGTGTCCTGACCCGACCGGTGGCCCGGATCGGCCACCACACCCGCCGACTTGGCCATCAGGTCGAGGACGTCGCGGTAGGTCCAGGCGCCCTCGAAGGTCAGCCCGAACATGTAGTGGGGGTCGCGCACCGCGAGTGACCGGTAGTGGTCGAGGTTGTTCTCACGGCTCGTGGCGACGTCACCCGCGATGCGGGTGCGCACGAGGTGGTCGATGAGCTCTGCTCGCGTCATGCCTGATGTCATGGCAGTGGGTCCAGACCGTGGTAGGGGAAGACCGCGTTCCGGGTGGCCATAATCGCGCGGTCGATCGGATCGGCCGGGTCGTAACCCTCGGAGATGGGCCGATATTCGGGGGTGCGGCCGTCGGTCATCGTGAGCGGCGGCAACTCGCCGGTCCGCGCGCGGACGAACTCGCGCCACGCCTCGGGGGTGGCGGTCTCGGGCTCGACGGGAGCACCCGCGGCCTCGGCGATCAGATGGGTCCACGCCCTCGGCACCACCTGGACCAGCTCGTATCCCCCGCCGCCGGTGGCGAGCCACCGCCCGCCGGCCGTCTCGTGGGCCAGCTTGTGCAGTTCCCGGTACGCCGTCCGCTGGCCGTCGAGCGACAACATCAGGTGGGCCAGCGGGTCGAGGGCGTGGGAGTCGCAGCCGTGCTGGGTGACCAGGAAGTCGGGGGCGAACTCGCGCAGCAGCGGCGGCACCACCGCGTGGAAGGCCCGCAACCACCCGGCGTCGCCGCAGCCGGCCGGGAGCGGCACGTTCACGGCCGTCCCCTCGGCGCCGGTCTCCTCGGCGAAGCCGGTGCCGGGGAAGAGCGTGCGGGGCGACTCGTGGAGGCTGATCGTCAGCACCCGCGGGTCGTCGAAGAACATGGCCTGCACGCCGTCGCCGTGGTGGACGTCGACGTCGACGTAGGCGACCTTCTCGACCCCCTGGGCGAGCAGCCAGGCGATGGCGACCGCCGGGTCGTTGTAGACGCAGAAGCCGCTGGCCGTGGCCGGCATGGCGTGGTGGAGGCCCCCGGCGACGTTCAGCGCGTGCATCGCGCCGCCCTGGTGCACCTGCTTCACGGCCTCCAGCGTCGCCCCCGCGATCAGCGCGGAGGCCTCGTGGACGCCGGCGAAGGCCGGGTTGTCGCTGGTGCCGAGCCCCGCCCGCAGATCGGGCCGGCCGTCTTCGGAGACCCGCTTGACCGCCTCGATGTAATCACGCTTGTGCACGCTCGCGAGGTCGTCGTCGGTCGCCGGCGCACAGGGCACGATCTCGACCGCGCCGAGCACCCCGAGCTCCCGGGCCAGCGCCATGGTCAACTCGACCCGCACCGGCGCGAGAGGGTGATGGGGCCCGAAGTCGTACGACGTCAGGGCGTCGTCCCAGACGACCCGCACGGGTCCGCAGGCGCCACGCGCGAAGTCGCTCATAGCCAGCAAATTACCGCACGCTCATTCGGCCCGGAGGGCCACCACCGGGTCGAGGCGCCCGGCGCGGCGGGCCGGGGCGACGCCGAAGAAGACGCCCACGACGGCCGAGACGCCGAAGGCCAGCAGGATCGACCAGAGGGTGATCGACGCCGGTACGGGAGAGAGCGCCTCGATCAGGAGTGAGCCGCCGATGCCGAGGGCGATGCCGATGGTGCCGCCGATCGTGGTGAGCAGCACGGCCTCGATGAGGAACTGGCCGAGGACGTCGCGCTGGCGGGCGCCCAGGGCCTTGCGCAGGCCGATCTCCTTGGTGCGTTCGCGCACGCTGACCAGCATGATGTTGGACACCCCGACCCCGCCGACCAGCAGCGAGATGCCCGCGATGGCGGCCAGCACGCCGGTGAGCATGCCGAGGACGGTGCCGATCGTGCCCAGCAGCTGGGTCTGGGTGACGGCCGAGAACTTCTCGTCGGGGTAGCGGGAGGTGAGGGCGTCCACGACCTTCTGGCCGAGGGAGTCGATCACGTCGGGGCCGGAGGCGCCGATGGCGATGCCGTTGACGCGCTGGACGCCGAGCAGCCGCTGGGCCGTGGTGACCGGGATGTGGGTCTCCCGGTCGCGCGCGACCCCGAAGGTGGCGCCGACCTTCTCGTACACGCCGACGACCCGGAAGCGCACCCCGGCGATCGTGGCCTGTCTGCCCACCGGGTCGAGGTCGCCGAAGAGCTGCTGCGAGACCTCCGAGCCCAGGACCGCGACGCGGCGGCGGGTGTCGACGTCGGTCTCGGTGAGGTAGCGGCCGCGCTTCAGCGGGCGTTCGAAGACGTTGGGGATGTTCTCGTCGGTGCCGACGACGGTCACGAACGCCTCGTTGCGGCCGACGCGGATGTTCTCGCCCGACTGGACCGACACGGTGACCCGGCTCGGGTCGCCGACGACCCTGCGCACGTAGTTGACGTCGGACAGGTCGAGGCGGCTCTGGGTGGGGGCGGCCTGGAAGTTCAGCTGGCCCGGCACGACGAGGATGATGTTGGAGCCCAGGCCGGAGATCTCGTCTTCGATGGCGTCCTTGGCGCCGGTGCCGATGGCGACCAGGATCACCACGGCCGACACGCCGATGATCACACCGAGCATGGTCAGGGCGCTGCGCAGCCGGTTGACCCGCAGCGCCTCGAGGGCCATCCGGAAGGCCTCGGCGGTCCTCACGCGACGTCCCGCTCGATCAGGCCGTCTCTGACGTGGATCTGCCTGCGGGCCCGGTTCGCCACCTCGGCTTCGTGGGTGACCAGCACGATCGCCACGCCCTGGTCGGCGTTGAGGCGTTCGAGCAGGCCCATGACCTCCTCGCCGTTGCGGGTGTCGAGGTTGCCGGTCGGCTCGTCGGCCAGCACCACCTGCGGGTCACCCACGAGCGCGCGGGCGATGGCGACCCGCTGCTGCTCGCCGCCCGACATCTGCGACGGGCGGTGGTCGAGCCGGTGGGCCAGGCCGACGGCCTCCAGAGCGGCCCGCGCCCGCTTGCGCCGGTCGGCCCTGGCGACCCCTCGGTAGACGAGCGGCAACGCCACGTTGTCCAGGGCGGAGGTCCGGGCGAGCAGGTGGAACGACTGGAAGACGAAGCCGATCATCCGGTTGCGCAGCTCGGCCAGTTGGGTGTCGTCGAGGGTCGAGACGTCGACGCCGCCCACCCTCAGCACCCCCGAGGTCGGCCGGTCGAGGCAGCCGAGCAAATGCATCAGGGTCGACTTCCCCGACCCCGACGGCCCGACGATCGCGGCGAACTCGCCGTCGCCGATGGTCAGGTCGACGCCGCGCAGCGCGTCCACGGTCACGCCTTCGAGTTGGTACGACCTCGTCAACCCTGCGGCCTCGAAGGCGCTCACGGGATCTCCTGCCCCTGACGCACGCCGTCGGCCCCCCGCGTGATGACCCGGTCGCCTACCTTGACCCCGTTGACGACCTCGACGAAGGCGTCGCCCTCCGCGCCGAGGGTGACGGTCCGGCGTTCGGCCCTGCCGCCGACGACGGCCCAGACGACGGTGTCGCGCCCGCTGGTGACCACGGCGGCGGCCGGGACCGCGACGGCCTCGGGCGACTCCTTGACGATCATGCGGACGACGGCGCTCATGCCGGGTTTGGGGTCGGGCGCCTCGGAGCCGTCGTCGAAGCGGCCTTCGGCGAGCGAAAGGCGTACCGGATAGCTGACGCCGCCCGTCGCGCCCTCCTGGGGCGTCACCCCGACGCCGGTGACCTCGGCCGTGTAGACCGCGCCGGGCACGGCGTCGAACTCGACCTCGGCCCGGGTGCCGTTCTCGACGAGCAGCACGTCGGTCTCGTCGACGTCGGCCCGCAGGTTCAGTTCGGAGACGTCGGTGACGGTCAGCAGCGCCTCCCCCTGGCCGACCGGGACACCTTCGGCGATCGTGCCCGCCGAACTGCCGGCCGCCTGGGCCGGGACACCTCCGCCGGAGACGAGCTCGGCCAGATCGGGCAGCGCGGGCGTGGCCGACCCGCCACCACCGCCGAGGGTGACGACCCCGCCGAACGGCGCCTTGATCGTGAGCCCTTCGACGGTCTCCTCCGCGGCCTTCACGGCGGCCCGGGTCTGGCTGCGCGAGGCCGCCTGAAGCGAGCTCATCGACGACGAGAGCCCGCTCATGCCCGCGCCGAGTTGCCCGGTGAACGAGGTGAGCATGCGGTTGAGGCCGCCGACGATCCCGTTCAGCGCCTTCTGCTGGGATCGGTGCTGTTTCTCGGCCAGGTCGATGGCCGACAGCAGGTGCCTGCGGATGGCCTTGTCCTCGACCTTGCGGGCCGCCTGCCGGGCCTGCGCGAACGATTTCCGGACGTGGGGGTCGATCCCGTTCGGCAGCCGTAGCGACGGCACACTCGGCGCGCCTCCGAAGGAGACCGGCTTCGCCGCCTGCCGGTCGGCCTTCTTGGCCTCTTTCAGCCGGTCACGGGCCTGCGGCGCGCTGATGCGGGCGAGGATCTCGCCCTTCTTCACGGTGTCGCCGTCGGAGACGTAGAGCTTGGCGACCGTCCCGGCCGCGGGAGAGGTGAGGCTCGCGGTGGCCCGTGCCCCGACGGTCGCCGGGGCCTCCACCACCTCACTGACGGGCGCCCGCGCCACGGTCGCGGTCTGCACGACGGGCGCCTCCTCCGCCGTACAGGCGGATAACGCGAGAAGGAGCGCCAACAGGGGGATACCACGCCGGATCACCACAACAGCCCATCGTAGATCCCGGCCGTGCCGGTCCCCGAGTCAGCGGCCGACCGCGCGCAGGTTCCGGACCGGGCGGATGGACAGCAGGACGCCGATGCCGGCCAGGCCCGCGAAGAAGCCGGCCCAGATGACCGTCTGGGCGCCGATGGCCTCGCCGACGATCGGGCCGAGGGACTGGCCGATGGGGATGCTCAGGACCGAGCCGGCCACCTCGTAGGCGGTGACGCGGTTGAGGACCTCGCCCGGGACCTGGGTCTGGACGCTGGTCGCCCACATCACCGACCAGAAGGCCCAGGCCGCGCCCGCGAGGGTGTAGCCGGTGACGATCACCGGGATGGGGGCGGCCAGCGCGACGACCAGGGGCATGGCCATGAAGGCGATCATCGCCACCGCGCCGGAGAAGAGCGGTCTGACCGGGCGGTAGCGCATGGCCACCAGGCCGCCGACGATGCTGCCGAGGCCCTCGCCCGTGATGGCCATGACGTAGGCCGCGTCGCCATTGGTCTCGGAGATGACCTGGGCGCCGACCGGCCACATCGGGCCGAACAGGACGATCCCGTAGACCGCCCAGACGAGGATGACCGACCACATCCACGTACGGGACCGGAACTCGGCCCAGCCCTCCCGCAGGTCGCTGATCAGCGAGGTCGCCTCGGTCTTGGTCAGCCGCACCCGCATCGCGAGCAGGCACAGAGCGCTGACCAGGAACGTTCCGGCGTTGATGGCGTACACGACACCGGGGCCGCCGAACAGGACGATCGCGCCGGCGATGCCGGGGCCGACGAGGCGGGCCACCGCGTCGGCCACGCGCAGGGTGGCGTTGGCGCGCTGGGGGTCGGCGGCGATCTGCGGGATCATGCTGTTCACGCCGGGCTGGAAGAGCGCCGCCCCCAGGCCGCTCAGGAACGACATCGTGATCAGGAGCCAGAGCGGGGGCTGCCCGGCGAAGAAGGCCACCGCGATCGTGAGCTGGGTGGCGATGCGCAGGACGTCCGCGAAGATCATCATGCGCCGGGCGGTGAACCAGTCGGCCAGCACCCCGCCGAACAGGACCAGGCCGCCGAAGGCCGCCATCCACGCCGCCAGGACGACGCCGACCCCGACCGGGCCGTAGATGCCGAGGACGCCGAGCGTCACCGCCACCGGCAACATCGCGTCGCCCATGAGGGCGACCGCCCGGCCGACGAAGTAGAGGGAGAAGTCACGAGACCACAGGCGAGCCGGGGAGAGTACCACCACTCGCCTTAGCCTATAAGGAAAGCTTCCTAACCATTAAGTCCTTTTCGGCTGGTCACAATGGGTAGCGGGCGCTACTTGTTCGTGCCGCCGAGCTCCCGGCTGCGGTCGCGGGCGGCCTCGATCGCGTCGAGGAAGGCGGCGCGCACGCGGTGGCGCTCCAGTTCGGCGATGGCGGCGATCGTCGTGCCGCCGGGCGAGGTGACCGCCTCGCGGAGGATCACCGGGTGCTCCCCCGAGTCGCGCAGCATGATCGCCGCGCCCACGATCGACTGCTTGACCATGTCGAGGGCCGCCGCCCGCGGCATGCCGAGCAGGATGCCCGCGTCGACCATGGCCTCGACCAGGTAGAAGAAGTAGGCGGGACCCGAGCCCGACAGGGCCGTCGCGCCGTCTTGCTGCGACTCGGGGATGCGCAGCACCTTGCCGACCGGCTGGAGCAGGTCTTCGGTCAGCTTGAGGTGCTCCTCCTTCGCGTGGGCCCCGGCCGAGATCACGCTCATCGCCTCGTCGACCAGCACCGGCGTGTTCGACATGACCCGGACGACCGGGATCGGGCCGCCCAGCCGGGCCTGCACGAAGTCGGTGGTGATGCCCGCCGCGACCGAGATGACCAGCCGGTCGGACGGCACCACGGGGGCGATCTCGCGGAGCAGGGTGCCCATGTCCTGGGGCTTGACCGCGAGGATCAGCGCGTCGGCCTGCTCGGCCGCCTCCAGGTTGGTGACGACCTTGACGCCGTAGGTCTCCGTCAGCTGCCTGGCCCGGTCGGGCCGGCGGGTGGTGACCATGATCTGGTCAGCCGCCCGCCCCGCCCGGACCAGGCCGGAGAGCAGAGCCTCACCCATCTTGCCGGTGCCCAGGATCGCGATCATGCGTGGCAGTTTACGGGGTGCGCCTCTTCAGCGTCGCGGCCCCCAGAACCAGGGCCAGCAGGACCGATCCGGCCACCACCGCGATGTCGCGCCAGAAGTCGGAGCCCAGGTCGCCGCTCATGACGGCCAGCTTCATGGCCTCCAGGGCGTAGGACATCGGCAGCACGTTGGAGATCCACTCCAGCACGGTCGCCATCTGGTCGCGCGGCACGATGATCCCGCCGAGGAGGAGCTGCGGGACCATCACCAGCGGCATGAACTGGACCGCCTGGAACTCCGAACGGGCGAACGCGCTGCAGAACAGGCCGAGCGCGGTGCCGAGAAGCGAGTTGAGCAGGGCGACCAGGACCAGCGCCCAGAGGTCTCCCCGCAGGTCGAGCCCGAGCCAGGTCAGCGAGACCGTCAGCGCCAGGGCCACCTGGAGGACGGCGGCGGCGCCGAAGGCGAGGCCGTAGCCGAGGAGGAGGTCGAGCTGGCGCAGCGGGGAGGCCATCAGCCGCTCCAGCGTGCCGGAGGTGCGCTCGCGGAGGGTGGCGATGGAGGTGACCAGGAACATCACCAGGAACGGGAAGATCGACAGCAGGGCGGGGGCCCACTGGGCGAAGACCGGCTCGTTGTCGATCACGTAGTAGAGCAGGATCATGATCAGGCTGGGCACCAGCACCATGAGGGCGACCGTGCGATGGTCGTTGCGGAGCTGGGCCAGGATCCGGCGGGCCGTGGCGAGCGTGATCATGCCGGCTGCCTCTCTTCGATGAGGCGCAGGAAGGCCTGCTCCAGGTCGGCGGTGTCGGTGCGGGCGCGCAGGCCCTCGGGGCTGTCGTCGGCGAGGATGTCGCCCTCGCGCAGCATGATCAGGCGCTGGCAGCGGGCGGCCTCGTCCATGACGTGGCTGGAGACCAGGATCGTCACGCCGCGCTCGGCCAGGCCGCCGAACAGCTCCCACAACTCCTTGCGCAGCACCGGGTCGAGCCCGACGGTCGGCTCGTCGAGGACGAGGAGCTGCGGCGACCCGAGCAGCGAGACCGCCAGGCTGGCCCGGCTGAGCTGGCCGCCCGACAGGGTGCCGCCGAGCTGGTCGGCGTGCCCTTCGAGGCCGACCTCGCGGAGGACCCGGGCCGGGTCGGTCTTCGGCGCGCCGAGCACGGCGGCGAAGTAGCGGAGGTTCTCCATGACCGACAGATCACGGTAGATCGCCGGGTTCTGGGTGGAGTAGCCGATGAGCCGGCGCAGCTCGGCCGACCCCGCCGGACGCCCCAGCACGGTCACCTCGCCCCCGGCGACGACCTGCACGCCCACGATCGATCGGATCAGCGTGGTCTTGCCGCAACCACTCGGGCCCAGCAGCCCGGTGATCTGGCCCTTCGGCACCTCGAACGACAAGCCGTGGAGCACTTCGCGGGCTCCCCGGACGACCCGCAGCCCGGTGACGGCTATCGCGGGTTCAGCAGAACTCATCATGTGATGAAATTAAACCTGGGCCCATACCGGAGTCAACGGGTTACTGAACCCCCGCCGAGTGACGCCCGTCATAGGGGCATGAGAAGGATCTGGCTCGCCACCGCGGCCATGCTCACGGCCGTGATCATGACCGCGGCCTGCGGAAAGGGAGACACCGTGGACAGCGGTTCGCCGATCGGCCCCGACCAGCCCGCCACCCCGCCGGCCTCGGCCGCGCCGAGCCCCGGGCCGGAGCTGGTGCGGCCCAAGGGCGGCACGGTGGACCCGCGGAAGGTGCCCTGGACCCGCGCCACCCCCGCCGGAGACGGCGTGATGATCTCCTGGAGCTCGGGGGTCGAGCCCTGCTACACCCTCGACCGCGTCGACGTGAAGGAGTCCGACACCGAGGTCACGGTGACCCTCTGGGAGGGCACCACCGACCCCGAGGCGGCCTGCATCCAGATCGCGATCGAGAAGGAGACGTTCGTCAAGCTGGCCAAACCCCTGGCCGGCCGGGAAGTCGTGGATGGTGCCAAGTGAGACTCTTAGTCGTCGCCGCGGCCGTGGCCGCGCTGCTCGTCCCCGCCGCCGCCCCCGCGCAGGCCGCCCCCGGGCCGAAGGTGGTGAAGGTCCAGAAGGGCGCCCTCTCCCCCAAGAAGGTGAAGTGGCTGAGCGCCAAGCCCCACATGCGCGGGGTGCGCGTCGTGTGGTGGTCGGGCGTCGAGCCGTGCACCGTGCTGACCAAGGTCACGGTGAAGGAGACCAGGAAGACGGTCCGGATCACCCTGTACGAGGGCTCGGTCAAGGACGCCGGCATGTGCGTGGCCATGGCGATCAAGAAGGCAACGTACGTGAAGCTCAAGAAGCCCGTCGGGAAGAGGGTGATCCTCGACGGCGCCAGGTAACCCTTAAGGGTCGAATCAGGGATATCCCGGGAACATTCCGCTCGCGCTGAGAGTTGAGCCCACTAGACTCAAGACCGTTGACAGGACAGCGTTTGACAAGGGCTGTCGTACTCACCGAAACTTGAGTCACCACGACTCAACTTTGACTACAAGGACGTACTCATGGCACGTGCGGTAGGTATCGACCTGGGGACGACCAACTCCGTCGTCTCGATCCTCGAAGGCGGTGAGCCCACCGTCATCGCCAACGCGCAGGGCTCCCGCACCACCCCCTCGGTGGTCGCCTTCGCGAAGAACGGAGAGGTCCTCGTCGGCGAGGTCGCCAAGCGTCAGGCCGTGACCAACGTCGACCGGACCATCCGCTCTGTCAAGCGTGAGATGGGCACGAACTGGTCCGTCGAGATCGACGGCAAGAAGTTCACGCCCCAGCAGATCAGCGCCTTCGTCCTCCAGAAGCTGAAGCAGGACGCCGAGGCCTACCTCGGTGAGAAGATCACCGACGCGGTCATCACCGTCCCGGCCTACTTCAACGACGCGCAGCGCCAGGCCACCAAGGAAGCCGGCCAGATCGCGGGCCTCAACGTGCTCCGGATCATCAACGAGCCGACGTCCGCGGCGCTGGCCTACGGGCTCGACAAGGACAAGGACCAGACCATCCTGGTCTTCGACCTCGGTGGCGGCACCTTCGACGTGTCGCTGCTCGACGTCGGCCAGGAAGACGGTCACGGGTTCGTCGAGGTCAAGGCCACCAGCGGTGACAACCATCTGGGCGGCGACGACTGGGACCAGCGCGTCGTCGACGAGCTGGTGACCCGCTTCAAGAACGCCCACGGGGTCGACCTGTCCAAGGACAAGATGGCCCTCCAGCGTCTGCGTGAGGCGGCCGAGAAGGCGAAGATCGAGCTCTCGGCGCAGACCGAGACCACGATCAACCTGCCCTACATCACCGCCTCGGCCGAGGGCCCGCTCCACCTCGAGGAGAAGCTGACCCGCTCCGAGTTCCAGCGCATCACGGCCGACCTGCTCGACCGCTGCAAGGGCCCGTTCCACCAGGTCATCAAGGACGCCGGGATCAAGGTCTCCGACATCGCCCACGTGGTGCTCGTCGGCGGCTCGACCCGCATGCCCGCCGTGACCGAGCTGGTCAAGGAGCTCACCGGCGGCCAGGAGCCCAACAAGGGCGTCAACCCCGACGAGGTCGTGGCCATCGGCGCCGCGCTCCAGGCGGGTGTGCTCAAGGGTGAGGTCAAGGACGTCCTGCTGCTCGACGTGACCCCGCTGTCGCTGGGCATCGAGACCAAGGGCGGCATCTTCACCAAGATCATCGAGCGCAACACGACGATCCCGACCAAGCGCTCCGAGGTCTTCACCACGGCCGAGGACAACCAGCCGTCGGTGCAGATCCAGGTCTACCAGGGCGAGCGCGAGATCGCCGCGCGCAACAAGAAGCTGGCGACCTTCGAGCTCACCGGCATCGCCCCGGCGCCCCGCGGCATCCCGCAGATCGAGGTCACCTTCGACATCGACGCCAACGGCATCGTCAACGTCGGCGCGAAGGACCTGGGCACCGGCAAGGAGCAGTCGATGACCATCACCGGCGGCTCCGCGCTGAACAAGGACGACATCGACCGCATGGTCCGCGAGGCCGAGTCCTACGCCGAGGAGGACAAGCAGCGTCGCGAGGAGGCCGAGGTCCGCAACAACGCCGACTCGCTGGCCTACCAGACCGACAAGTTCCTCCGCGAGAACGACGACAAGGTCCCGGCCGACATCAAGACCGAGGTCACCGAGTCGCTCGCCGAGCTGAAGAAGGCTCTGGAGGGCACCGACGTCCCGGCCATCCGGACCGCCGCCGACAAGCTCGCCACCGTCAGCCAGAAGATGGGTTCGGCGATCTACGCCAACTCCCAGGCCCAGGCCGGCGAAGGCGCCCCCGGCGCCGAGCAGGGCGACGCGGGCAAGGCCGACGACGACGTCGTCGAGGCCGAGATCGTCGACGACGAGCCGAAGCGGGAGGGCGGCGCCAAGTGACCCCGCGTGAGAACGGTTCCGAGCAGGAGCCGGTGATCCGCGACAACCGCAAGATCGACCCCGAGACGCTGGCGGCCCGCGAGAACGCACCGGCTCCCGACGAGACCGCGGCCGACGCCTCCGCCCTGGGCGGGGCGGCCGCGGAGCTCCTGGCCGAGCGCACCGCCGATCTCCAGCGTCTGCAGGCGGAGTACGCCAACTACCGCAAGCGGGTCGAACGCGACCGGATCACGGTCCGGGAGCAGGCCGTCGCGGGTGTCATCAACGAACTGCTGCCGGTTCTCGACGACATCGGCCGGGCGCGTGACCACGGGGAGCTGACCGGTGGTTTCGCCAAGGTGAGCGAGTCGCTCGAAGCGGCCGTCGGCAAGCTGGGCCTGACGTCGTTCGGCACGAAGGGCGACCCCTTCGACCCGACGTTCCACGAGGCCCTGATGCACAGTTACTCGACCGAGGTCACCGAACCGACCTGCGTCGAGATCCTGCAGCCCGGCTACCGGCTCGGCGAGCGCGTCCTGCGCCCCGCCCGGGTCGCGGTGGCCGAGCCGGAGACCGGTGGTGGCGACGTCCTCGACGACGAGCCCGCCGGCGCCTGATTCTCCAGGGAGCCCCCTCCCGCCCCGGACGCGGGAGGGGCACCCATCACATATGTGTCTTTCACGCGGAGGAAGCGTTAGATGAGCACCAAGGACTACCTGGAGAAGGACTACTACGGCGTCCTCGGTGTGCCCAAGACCGCGACCCCCGAAGAGATCAAGAAGGCCTACCGCAAGCTCGCCCGGCAGTACCACCCCGACGCGAACAAGGGCAACAAGGAGACCGAGGAGAAGTTCAAGGAGGTCTCCGAGGCCTACGACATCCTGAGCGACACCAAGCGCCGCAAGGAGTACGACGAGGCCAGGAGCCTGTTCGGCAGCGGTCTCGGGGGGTTCAACCGGGGCGGGCGGCCGGGCCAGGGCCAGCAGGGCTTCGACTTCGGCGACCTGTTCGGCGGCACCGCCCAGGCGGGCGACCGGATCGGCGACATCTTCGGCGGCCTGTTCAACCGCGGCGGCGGCCCGAAGGCCAACACCGCCGGGCGGGCCCGCCGCGGCCAGGACATCGAGTCCGAGGTCACCCTGTCGTTCGCCGAGGCGATCGACGGCACGACCGTCTCGCTGCGGCTGACCAGCTCCTCGGCCTGCCCGGCCTGTTCCGGCACGGGCGCCAAGGCCGGCACCACGCCCCGCGTCTGCCCGACCTGTGACGGCACCGGCGCGGCCAGCCGCAACCTGGGCAACTTCGCCTTCTCCGAGCCCTGCCGCGACTGCCGGGGCCGTGGCCTGCTGGTCGACGACCCGTGCCCGGTCTGCGAGGGCAGCGGCCGCGGCCGCAGCACCCGCACCATCCAGGCCCGCATCCCGGCGGGCGTCAGCGACGGCGGCCGGGTCAAGCTGAAGGGCAAGGGCGCACCCGGCGAGAATGGCGGCCCCGCTGGTGACCTCTACGTGCTGGTGCACGTCCAGCCCCACCCCGTGTTCGGCCGCAGCGGCGAGAACCTGACGGTCAACGTGCCGGTCACGTTCCCCGAGGCCGCGCTGGGCGCCGAGATCAAGGTGCCCATCCTGCGCGGCATGCCGGTCACGCTCCGCATCCCCGAGGGCACCCCCAACGGCCGCACCTTCCGGGTGCGCGGCCGGGGCGCCCCGCGCAAGGACGGCACGAAGGGCGACCTGCTGGCGACCGTCCAGGTCGCCGTGCCCGAACACCTCGACGAGAAGGCCAGGGCCGCCCTGGAGCAGTTCCGCGACGCGACCGACGGCCACGACCTTCGCGAAGAATTGATCAAGCAGGCCAGAAGCGAGTAGCGCATGGACGCCAATTTCTTCGACCTGTCCGACGAGACGCCCGTCTATGTGATCTCAGTGGCGGCCCAGCTCAGCGGCCTCCACCCCCAGACCCTGCGCCAGTACGACCGCCTGGGCCTGGTCAGCCCCGGCCGCACAGCCGGCCGAGGCCGCCTTTATTCGACCCGCGACATCGTCTTGTTGCGCGAGGTCCAGCGCCTGTCACAGGAAGAGGGCATCAACCTGGCGGGCATCAAACGCATCTTGGAGCTGGAGACCGAGAACCTCCGCCTGAGAGACGAACTGACCCGCATGGCCGCGGAACTCAAGCTGATCCGGGCTCTGGTCAGGTATGAACTCCCACCGTCATAGGTCCAAGCATTTGTCATATGGGGGAAGTGCCCAGCCGCGCCGGCTGAAAGCGGCTGGGCCGCCGAGCGAAGCGAGGCAGGTAAACAGGTGGATTACAAACTGACCCAGAAGAGCCAGGAGGCGCTGGCGGGGGCGGTGCGCCGGGCGGCGGCCGAGGGAAACCCCGAGGTGGCGCCGGCTCATCTGCTGACCACGTTGCTGGCGCAGACCGGGGGCACGGCCGTCCCGCTGCTCGAGGCCGTCGGGGCCGACTGGAAGAGCCTGCGCACCCGCGCCGAGACCCTGCTGGCGGCGCTCCCGAAGGCACAGGGCGCCACGGTGAGCGCGCCGTCGACCTCCCGCCAGTTGCTGACCGTGCTGCACACCGCCGCTCAGCGGGCCGCCCAGCTCGAAGACGAGTACGTCTCGACCGAGCACCTGCTGGTCGGTCTCGCCACCGACGGCGGCCCGATCGCCGACCTCTTGAAAGAGCAGGGCGCGACCGCCCAGGCGCTGCTCGACGCGTTCGAGAAGGTGCGCGGTCACACCCGGGTCACCAGTGAGAACCCCGAAGACACCTACCGGGCGCTGGAGAAGTACGGCGTCGACCTGACCGAGCGGGCCCGCCACGGCAAGCTCGACCCGGTCATCGGCCGTGACTCGGAGATCCGCCGGGTGGTGCAGGTGTTGTCGCGGCGGACCAAGAACAACCCGGTTCTGATCGGTGAGCCGGGCGTCGGCAAGACCGCCGTGGTCGAGGGTCTGGCCCAGCGGGTGGTGGCGGGCGACGTGCCGGAGAGCCTGCGGAACAAGCGTCTCGTGGCGCTCGACCTCGGCGCGATGGTCGCCGGGGCGAAGTATCGCGGCGAGTTCGAAGAGCGCCTGAAGGCCGTGCTCAACGAGATCAAGGAGAGCGACGGCCAGGTCATCACGTTCATCGACGAGCTGCACACGATGGTCGGCGCGGGCGCGGCCGAGGGCGCGATGGACGCGGGCAACATGCTCAAGCCCATGCTGGCCCGCGGCGAGCTGCGCATGATCGGCGCGACCACGCTCGACGAGTACCGCGAGCGCATCGAGAAGGACCCGGCGCTGGAGCGCCGTTTCCAGCAGGTGTACGTCGGCGAGCCCACCGTCGAGGACACGATCGCCATCCTGCGTGGCCTGAAGGGCCGCTACGAGGCCCACCACCAGGTCCAGATCGCCGACGGCGCGCTGGTGGCCGCCGCGACCCTGTCCGACCGCTACATCACCGCCCGCTTCCTGCCCGACAAGGCGATCGACCTGGTCGACGAGGCCGCCTCGCGGCTGCGCATGGAGATCGACTCGCGTCCGGTGCAGATCGACGAGCTGCAGCGCATCGTCGACCGGCTCAAGATGGAGGAGCTGGCCCTGGCCAAGGAGACCGACGAGGCGAGCGTGGCCCGCCTCGAACGGCTCCGCGAGGAGCTGGCCAACCGTCAGGAGGAGCTCAACGGCCTGGTCGGCCGCTGGGAGGCCGAGAAGGCCGGCCTCAACCGGGTCGGCGACCTGAAGATGCGCCTCGACGAGACCCGCAGCCAGGCCGAGCGGGCCCAGCGCGACGGCGACTTCGAAGAGGCCGCCCGCCTCATGTACGGCGAGGTGCCGCGCCTGGAGAAGGAGCTGGCCGACGCCATCCAGGCCTCCCAGCGCGAGCAGACCATGGTCAAGGAGGAGGTCGGCCCCGACGACATCGCCGAGGTCATCTCCGCCTGGACGGGCATCCCGGCGGGCCGCCTGCTGGAGGGCGAGACCGCCAAGCTGCTGCGGATGGAAGACGTGCTCGGTGAGCGTCTCATCGGCCAGAAGGCCGCCGTGCAGGCCGTCAGCGACGCCGTCCGGCGGGCGCGGGCGGGCGTGGCCGACCCCGACCGGCCGACGGGCTCGTTCCTGTTCCTCGGCCCGACCGGTGTCGGCAAGACCGAGCTGGCCAAGGCGCTGGCCGACTTCCTGTTCGACGACGAGCGGGCGATGACCCGCATCGACATGAGCGAGTACAGCGAGAAGCACAGCGTGGCCCGCCTGGTCGGCGCCCCGCCCGGCTACGTCGGCTACGAGGAGGGCGGCCAGCTCACCGAGGCGGTGCGGCGCCGTCCCTACACGGTCGTGCTCCTGGACGAGGTCGAGAAGGCCCATCCCGAGGTCTTCGACATCCTGCTCCAGGTGCTCGACGACGGGCGGCTGACCGACGGGCAGGGGCGTACCGTCGACTTCCGGAACACGATCCTGATCCTGACGTCCAACATCGGTTCGCAGTTCCTGGTCGACCCGGCTCTTGAGCCGGGGGCCAAGCGCGACGCGGTGATGGCGGCGGTGCGGGGATCGTTCAAGCCCGAGTTCCTCAACCGGCTCGACGACGTGATCCTGTTCGACGCGCTCGGCTCCGAGGAGTTGTCGCAGATCGTCGACCTGCAGGTGGACCACCTGGCGCGGCGGTTGTCCGACCGGCGGCTGACGCTGACGGTCACCCCGGCGGCCCGCGACTGGCTGACCCTGACCGGTTACGACCCGCTCTACGGCGCCCGGCCGCTGCGCCGCCTGGTGCAGTCGGCCATCGGCGACAAGCTGGCCCGCGCGTTGCTGAGCGGGGAGATCCGCGACGGCGACGAGGTGATCGTCGACCTCGACGAGGCCGGCGACACGCTGAGCGTGCGGCCCGGCGTGTAATCAGTTCTCCACGACTGGGACAAGCGGCTCCCGGCTGCGAAAACCCCGCTGCTACGTTCGGCACTCACCGAACTACCGCAAGCAACAGGGGGACGTCGATGCCGACGACACCACGTAGCATCCGGGGGCGGCTCGTCGCCCTGGCGGTCGTCACCGCCGGGGTGAGCTGGTTGTCCGCCGCCGGCCACCAGGCCCACGCCGACGACGGCGTGTGCGTGACCGGTTACCGGGCCGCCGCCAGGACGGGCGCGGTCACCGCCTCGGTCGTGAAGGGCGCCGCCGACGTCGCGCGGGCGGCGGGCGCGGCCGGCCGGACGGCCCGCGACCTGACCCGCACGGGCGGGTCCGCGGCGATGACCATGGCCCAGGCCGGCCGTCTTGCCGGGGTGCCGTGCGGGCGGGTGGCCCCTGCCGACGAGGTGTCCCGGACCGTCCAGCGCGCCGCCGCCCTGCTCGGGCTGGCGGGCCTGGCGCGGACCGACGGGGTGCTCGGCGTCGCGTCGGGGTCCGCTCTGCCGGGGGTGCCCAACGTGGTGCCCGATCTGTCGGTGCTGCCCGACCTGCCGGGTGTGCCGCCGGTGCCCCGGGTGTCGAAGGCGCTGCCGAAGGTCCCGAAGGTGGCCGTCGTGCCCCGCGGGATCACCGACTCGGTGGGCGGCGTCGTCGACGGCGTCCAGCCGCAGCAGGCCCCCGCGCCGAAGAGGAAGGCCGACGACCTGGGCGTCGGCGGTCTCTCCGGCATCACCAGGCTGACCGGCGGCCTCCTGGGCGGAGCCCTCCTCCACTGAGGCGGCGTCCCGCCACCACTGATCTTGTTTTCCCCTTCGCCTCCGGCCAGCGCTCCCCGAGAGCGGGCGGGCCGTCGACATATGAGAACGGGCCGCGAGTGTGCGTACACTCGCGGCCCGTTTCTCTTGGTCAGGAGGCCAGGGCGTCGAGGTCGTCTTCCGGGAGGCCCAGGTCGATGCGGATGCGGTAGCGCGTGCGCAGCAGGGACTCGCGGAGCGAGTTGCCCGGAGGGCAGGCGGTGACGCCCTCGGTGGCCCATTCGTGGGCTCCGGCCAGGTCGCCGTACGCCGCCAGGGTCTCGGCCACGTTGAGCACGGTCGCCGGGGTGCAGGGCGCGGCGCGCAGGGCCTCGATCACGTCGCGGGCCTCGTCGGGCCGGTCGAGTTCGAAGAGGGTGTCGGCGATGCCCGCCCGGGGGTCGACGTTGACATCTCCCCCGTCGTCTTCGGCCGCCATGCGGTAGCGGTCGAGCGCCGCGTCGGGGTGACCCGCCTGACGCCATTCCTCGGCGGCCAAGGCCAGGATGTAGGCCCGGGATACTTCGCCCGATTCGTACCCTTGCGCGAGGTCGTCGAGGCGCCTCGCGAGGGCACCGTGGTCGTCGAGCAGCAGAGCCTGTTCGAGCAGACGATCAAGCTGCTCCCGCGTCACATGTGCCACAAGGATGAGGCTAGCGAGCGCGAAGGTTCTTTGCCCGGACAACGGCAGGCATTCCTCCGGCAACGATTCGCGCCAGATCACCTACAGAGCGTGTGTCGTTCCAGCTCATGGGCATTATTCACGGGACCTGAGCTTCATCAGGAGGTGACGGGACTGCGATGGGCCTTTCCAAGCAGACGACCTTCACAGTGGCCGGCGCGCTCATGGCGGCTGCGATTCTGCCCGGTTTGGCGGGTTATGTCGCGGCGCGTTTCGAGGCCCACGAACAAGCCGTCAACGAGGTGCTCCGGCTGCGGGCACAACTGAAGGACATCCGGACGGCGAGGGGCGCCGACATGCGGACCCTCGAACTGCGCGACGCCGAACTGCGGGCCGCGCAGACAGGCCAGGACAGGGCGCAGCGGCAACCGTGCCGGTCACAACTCCAACGCGTGATCCTGGCCGAACCGCGCACGCCGATGCCCGACCCGGCCGCCGTCGAGGCGCTCATCAGGAGCCGGATCGAGCTCCAGGCGCCGCCCGGTTGGCCGACGCGGTGAAGTCGCGCAGCTGCCGCGACAGATAGCTGCGCACCAGGGTCTTGGCCTCCGCGATGATCTCGGGATCTCCGTCGGGATCACGCCGGAAGGCCAGTTTCAGCACGGCGTCGCCGCCCTCGACCGCCACGAGGATCGCGGTGTCGAGGCGTTCGCTGTCGGCCATCCCGAACTCCTTCAGCAGGAGCCCGCGCAGGCGGCCGGCGATGACGGTGTTGTTGTCGGTGCCCGCGTCGAGCAGGTTGAGGTCGACCGCGTCGCCGAACCGCAACGACCGGAAGCCGGGCACCGACCGGTGCATCTCGACGTACTCGTCGATGATCGCGTCGACCGCGTCCCACCAGCCGCCGTACTCCTCGCTGATGAAGCGGCGGCCCACCCGGGCCACGAAGAGTTCGACGTTGCGCCTGGTCAGAGCCTGGCTGATGGCACGTTTGTCGGGGAAGAACTGGTAGACCGAGCCGATCGCCACGCCGGCGCGCTCGGCGATCCTGGTCGTCGACAGGCCGTCGTACCCGACCTCGTCCAGCAGCTCGGCGCAGGCGTCGAGCATGCGCTCGACCCGGCGCGCGCTGCGGCGCTGCGTCGGCTGACGGCGCAGCGAGGAGTTTCCGGCATCGTCGGAGTAGTCAAGGGGCTGGCTGGACACTCTCCCTATCTTGCCCGGGAATCTACAGACCGGGGAATCGCCCGTTACGGAACAGATCCACGAAGAGCTGGTGGTCGCGCCGGGCACGGGCGCCGTATTCGTGGGCGAAGTCGACGAGCAGCGTGGTGAACGCGGCCTCGTTGCCGTCGACCACCGCGACGATCGCCTCTTCGGTGGAGAAGTCGACCAGGTCGTGGCTCGACTCGTCGTCGGCGACCGAGTGCATGCGGGCGACCGCGCGGCCCAGGTCGGTGATCACCGAGGCGAGCTCGGCGGGCTCGTTGACGTCGCTCCAGTCGAGGTCGGCCGAGTAGGGCGAGACCTCGGCGACGAGCTGGCCGACGCCGTTCAGGTCGGCGTACCCGAGCCAGGAGTCGGCGTAGGCCTGGAGGGCACGCTGCGACTCGGCGGTGCGGTGGCCCTGGTGCCTGAAGTAGCCGTGCACCTTCTCGTCGTCGATGTAGCGGGCCACGGCCGGGACCTGGGCCTGCTTCATGTAGAGGATGACGTCGTTCTCCAGCGCCTGGGTGTGCCCTTCGAGGAGCAGGTTGTACGACGGCAGCCCCGCCGACCCGATCCCGATGCCCTGCCGCAGGACGACGTCCTTGACGTGGTGCTCGACCGGGTTGAGCGGCTGCGGCAGCGTGGCCAGGTAGCCCTCGTAGGCCGTCAGCACGGCCTCGCGGGTGGCATCGTCGACCGGGTGACGGTTGTCGGCGACCGCGAAGCGGCGCTCGAAGTTCTCGATCGTGGTCTCCTCGTCGAGCAGCGCCACCCGCGTGTTCAGCCGCGCGGTCTGCAGCACCCGGTGGAGCACCCCGCTGGTGGTCTCCAGCGTGAGCGACCCGATGGCGTCGTCGCCGCCGTGGGCGATGGCGGTGAGCTCGTGGAGGTAGGAGCCGGCGAACTCGCGGACCAGCTCGGAGATGACCTCGTCGGACAGCGCCTTGGCGTAGCCGATGAGCGCGACGCTCGCCACGAACCGCTTCAGGTCCCAGATGTACGGCCCGACGTAGGCCTCGTCGAAGTCGTTCACGTTGAAGACCAGGCGGCCCGAGGAGTTCATATAGGTGCCGAAGTTCTCGGCGTGCAGGTCGCCGTGGATCCAGACGCGGCGGGTCAGGTCGTCGAGGAACGCGTCGTCGGCCAGCTCACCCGCGAGGTCGGCGTAGAACAGGCACGCGCTGCCCCGGTAGAAGGCGAACGGGGAGGCGGCCATCTTGCGGAACTTGGCCCGGAACGCCCCCGGAGTGCGGCCGATGGACTCACCGAACTCGGCCAGCAGGACGTCGAGAATGAACTGGGACCGCTGCGTCATGAGGAGACGGTAGTGCCGCCGGGGCTGACAACGCCATGACCAGCCGATTGACAAATCAGGGCTTGGCCGAGAGTCCCGTGCACTCGCGCAGCGACCGCCAGTAGGCGATCTCCTGCCTGCCCGCCGACCCGGTGACCGGAACCGGCACGCCGCCGTTGATGCGGGCCGGGGTCCAGGTGTCCTTCATCACCTTGCGCCCGTTGATCGTCAGGGTCAGCACGCCGGTGCGGCCGGTGTCGGGGCCCCAGTTGTAGAAGACGAAGTTGCCCAGGCCGTAGCTGACGTAGGCGTCGTCGAGGTAACCCGCGCCGAGCAGGATGTGGGCGTGCCCGCCGACCACGACGTCGGCGCCCGCCTCGACCAGCTTGGGGGCCAGCGAGAGCTGCGCCTGGTTGGGGCACTTCTGCAGCTCGGTGCCCCAGTGCAGGTGGACGATCACCGTGTCGTTGTTCCGGCGGGCGTTCTTGACCGCCTGGATCAGCCGCGCCTCCTCCTTGGCCGAGGCGAGGCCGCCCTGGGAGCCGGTGGCCGTCCACGAGGAGATGAACTCGGCGTCGAGCACCTGCGTCGCGCCGATGATCGCGACCTTGTTGCCGTTCACGACGGTCCGCCAGGGGCGGTAGGCCTCGGTCGCGTTGCGCCCGATGCCCACGATGGGGAACTTCGACTTCTTGATGGCGGCGAGGGAGTCGTCCAGGCCGCTCTGCATGTAGTCCATGCCGTGGTTGTTGGCCATCGAGGCGACGTCGACCCCGGCGGCCTTCAGCGCGGTCAGCGCGGTGGCCGGGGCGCGGAAGGTGTACTGCTTGCCGGGGGCCGGGGTGCCCGCCTCGGTGATGGCGGTCTCCAGGTTGACCATCGCGAGGTCGGCCTTGGACAGCACCTTGGCGATCGGCCCGAGCGCGGTCTTCGGGTTGGCGTTCAGCCGCGACCGCAGAATGCCCTCGAAGTGGACGTCACCCCCGAAGGCGATGGTGAACGGCTTCTTCGTCGGCTTCGGCTTGGGAGACGGCGTCTGGCGGGTGGCCTGCTCAGGCGCCTTGACGCGCTGGACGCCGGGGTCGCCCTCGGCGGCGGCGCATCCGGCACTCAGGGCAGCGGCGGCGATCATCGCAATTGCACGTCTCACGGTCCAGAGCATGCCATCTCATGAAGGTTCGCGCCTTAGGGAGACTTCTTATGGACAAACTGGGGAAATTCACTTACTTGAACAGTTCAAGTTAAGCGACGTAGCGTGGGGAAGGTGGTGAGACCAGACCACTCTGGAGGACACCCGATGACTGACCGAATGAATGGCAGGCCACGTACCACGACGGATTCCGGCACACCGGCCCCGAGCGACGAGTTCTCGCTCTCCGTCGGCCCCGGGGGCCCGCTTCTGCTGCAGGACCACTACCTGATCCAGAAGATGGCCCAGTTCAACCGGGAGCGGGTGCCAGAGCGTGTCGTCCACGCCAAAGGCGGCGGCGCCCACGGGTTCATGGAGATCACCGAGGACGTCAGCCAGTTCACCAAGGCCGGGCTCTTCCAGAAGGGCGCCCGCACCGACCTGTTCCTGCGCTTCTCGACCGTCGCCGGCGAACTCGGCAGCGCCGACACCCAGCGCGACCCGCGCGGCTTCGCGATCAAGTTCTACACCGACGAGGGCAACTACGACCTCGTGGGGAACAACACCCCCATCTTCTTCGTACGAGACCCGCAGAAGTTCCAGGACTTCATCCACAGCCAGAAGCGCCGCGCCGACAACCACATGCGCGACCACAACATGCAGTGGGACTTCTGGACGTTGTCCCCCGAGTCGGCCCACCAGGTGACCTTCCTGATGAGCGACCGCGGCACCCCGGCGTCGTGGCGGCACATGCACGGCTTCGGCTCGCACACGTTCCTCTGGTACAACGCCGCCGGCGAGAAGTTCTGGGTCAAGTACCACCTGCGCACCGAACAGGGCATCAAGAACTTCACCGACGCCGAGGCGACCGCGATGATCGCCCAGGACGCCGACTTCCACATCCGGGACCTGTACGACGCCATCAAGCGCGGCGACCACCCGTCGTGGACGGTGAACGTGCAGATCATGCCGTTCGAGGAGGCGGCCGACTACCGTTTCAACCCGTTCGACCTGACGAAGGTCTGGCCGCACGGCGACTACCCGGAGATCACGATCGGCCGGTTCACGCTGAACCGGAACCCCGCGAACTACTTCGCGGAAGTCGAACAGGCGGGCTTCGAGCCGTCGAACTTCGTGCCCGGGATCGGCCCTTCGCCGGACAAGATGCTGCAGGGGCGGCTGTTCTCCTACCCGGACACGCACCGTTACCGGATCGGCGCCAACTACCAGCAGTTGCCGATCAACGCGCCGAAGGTGCCCGTCCACAGCTACAACCGGGACGGGGCGATGCGGTACGCCAACATGCCCGACCCCGTCTACGCGCCGAACAGCATGGGCGGCCCGGCGGCGTTCGAGGACCTGTACGCGGGGGACACCTACCACGTGACCGGGGAGATCATGCGCTCCGCCTACCGGCCGCACGCCGAGGACGACGACTTCGTGCAGCCTCGGGCGCTGTGGGAGAACGTGCTGAGCGACGAGGACCGGGCGAACCTGACGAGCAACATCGTGGGGCACGCTTCGGCGCCGGAGATGACGCGTGAGGTGCAGAAGCGCGTGGTCGAGTACTGGACCAACGTCCACAAGGACCTGGGACAGGGCGTGGCCCAGGGGCTCGGGATCGACTAGCCGTCCGACCGAGAACGGCCCGTGTCCTCCGGAGAGGATGCGGGCCGTTCAGGCTTTCAGTTAGAAGTCGAACTCGCCGTCCCGAACTCCTCGCTGAAAGGCGTCCCATTCGGGACGAGTGAAGATCAAAGCGGGACCGGACTCGTTCTTGCTGTCACGCACCGCGATCCCGCGGAGACCCAGATCCGCCACCTCGACACAGTTGCCCGCGCAGCTGTAAGAGCTCTTCTTCCAAACTGGCCTGATCGTTTCCACTGGCTCAGCCCCCAATCCCGGCGACCGGTTTCTCAGCACCGCGTCGCAGACCAGCGCCGCCCTGCCTTGTCCATGGAGCAGTCGAAAGCACGCTCGCGAACTGAGTCGTCCCTCGCGGGCTTTCACCACGGGCATCATAAAGATCATTCTCATGCCCGCTTCGGAAGGCCGAATGAGTCATGGGCAACGCGCTTCCGGTGGGAAATCCAGCAGATCCGCCACTTGCCGAATCCAGGTCATGGAAAGAAGCGCCGAGTTATGACGGTGACCTATGTGGCGTGCATCACCTCAGGCACCGATCTGGATTACCCCCACATCCATGGTAACAGCGATATTTGACCATTTGCAGTAATATTTACCTAACCCCAATGGGGGCTTCCGGTCCGCCGCAAAACGAACGGCCCGCTTCCTCCCCACCGAGGACGCGGGCCGTTTCACGTCAGCCTCAGTCGAACTCTCCAACCGCCAAACCCTGGAGGAAGGCGTTCCACTCGGCTTCGGTGAACACCAGTACAGGCCCGTCAGGGTCCCGACTGTTTCTGACGGCGGTGTAACTCCCTGCCAGCCGAGCCACTTCAACACAGTTGGACTGACCGCTGAAGCTGCTCTTCTGCCAGACGGCATCGGACATGTCGACACTCGACACGGCCCACCCCTTTTCGTCTTGGTCATCCCAAGAATGACGAAAAGGGGATGGGTCGCTCAATGCCTCAAACGTCACTATGTAGTCCAGCAATACCCCATTCGGCACAACCAGAACATAGTTAACTTACAGGTCAAACTCGCCGTTCTTGACGCCCCCGACGAAGGCGCGCCACTCCTGCGGCGTGAAGATGAGCGCAGGGCCCGACCCATCCTTGCTGTCACGCACGCCCACATGTTCTTCATCGAGCCGCGCCACCTCCACGCACTGCGCGGTCCCGCTGAACGAACTCTTACGCCAGACAGCCCTGCTCATGTCCATGTAGACCGACATCCATTTCCGCGCCTGGCACCCTAACCATGCCAGAACGCCGCTGCGTCCTTGATCGCCCGCCTGGAAGCGGCGGCATCTAGGGCCACTCCCATCAGATGATCGAAAGCTCGCTCGTACCTGAAGACCTCTTCCGCGTCCTCCAGGAAGCGCGATCCTTCGAGATCTTCGAGGTACACGATGTCCGGGAAGTCGGGGAACGTGAAGTGAACGAACGGGCCGGTGGTCACCGGCAGCGGCGTTGACGTGGAAATGACCCTGATCTCGACGTGATCGAATTCGGAGACGACGACCAGCTTCTCCAGCTGCTCGCTCATCACCTCGGCGCCGCCGACGTCTCGGCGGAGCAGCGATTCTTCGAAGACGACCCGCAGCCGCAGCGGTTTGGGACCGTGCAGGAGGATCTCCTGCCGGCGTTCTCGCACCTCGACCCGGTCGTTCAGCCACGTCTTGGGGATCGGCGCGATGGGCTGCATGTGCTGCCCCATCAGCGTTCGGGCGTAGGCCGGGGTCTGCAGCAGGCCGGGCAGCACCATCGGCTCCCAGTTCCGCATCTCCTCGGCGTCGGCCTCGAGTCCCAGATATGAGACGAATCCCTGTGGCATGGATTCGCTGTACGGCTCCCACCAGCCCTTCTGGGCGGCATCCTGCCGGAGCTTGAGAACATGCCCGAGTGTGGTGTCATCGGCACCATACGCAGATACAAGTGCGGTGATGTCAGCCTCGCTCGGCATGGTCTGTGCGGTCTCGATACGGCTTACCTTCGCGGCGGACCAGCCCAGAGGGCCTGCCACTTGCGCGCCGGTTTTGCCGGTCGCCTCTCTGAGGCGGCGAAGTTGCTGACCGAGGCGGCGGCGACGAGGTGCGGCGGTGTCCTTCTCTGCCATTTCGTCCCCTCCGTCCCTCAACTGCTGGACTGGGAGCCCTCATAGGGAGAGCCACTCGCATCGTATGCAAATTGCACTGCACATGCAGTGTAAGCCGAGAATTTTCTTACGGCACGTCTTGCCGACAAATCTCATCTGATAGACCATCGAGACAGAAAGGTTCATAGAAGATCACTCAACCGGACAGAACCGGCTCTAGAACCTTCCGGCAATGAAAAAAGGCCGGGCCGAAGGCTGCCACCGACGACCCGACCCGAGAGCTCCACTCGAAGCCACCGATAAGGAGTCTCCTATGCCCTTCCACCGTACCAACGCCATCTTGCTATGCAAGGCCCGACTCATACTGCTCCGCGATGGGGCCGACCGTCGGTTGTGCTCGGCGCAGGATCGTTGGGCCTATGAGCTGGAATGGACCACCACTCGCAGAGGCTTCGGGAGTCGCGTCTACCGTGACCCCCGTTTCGACGTCGTCCGCGAGGTCGAGGAGGCCGGCCGGCTCCTGCTGGCCGGCTGACCCCATAGAGCTGGGCCGTGCCCACCGGGCGCCGGGCGCGGCTCAGGAGGAGGCCCGGACGGTCCGCGGGGGCGTCTGGGCGACGGCGGGGCCGCAGAATTTTATTCCGTTCTGGGGCTTCCGCCCCTCCTGCTCGTGGGCGCACGATGAGATTCATGACGACCGTCCACCGAACCTGCCCGCTTTGTGAGGCCGTCTGCGGTCTCACGATCACCCTTGAGGGTGGCCACGTCACCAAGGTCACCGGCGACCGTGACGATCCCTTCTCCAAGGGTTTCATCTGCCCCAAGGGGGCCTCGCTCGGGCGGCTCGACGAAGACCCCGACCGGCTCTCCGCACCATTGGTTCGCGAGGGTGACCAGTGGCGCGAGGTGAGCTGGGAGGAGGCCTTCGCGGCCGTCGCCAAGGGCCTGAAGGACATCTCGGGACCCGAGCGGGCCGTCTACCTGGGCAATCCCAGCGCCCACAGCATGGCCGGGTCTCTCTACGGAGGGGCGCTCATCAGGGCGCTGGGCACCCGGAACGTCTTCTCGGCGAGCACGGCCGACCAGATGCCCAAGCACGTCGCCTCGGGGCTGATGTTCGGGCATCCGATGACGATCGCCGTGCCGGATCTCGACCGGACCGACTTCCTCCTCATGCTGGGGGCCAATCCGCTGGAGTCCAACGGGTCGCTCTGCACCGCGCCCGACTTCCCCGGCCGTCTCAAGGCCCTGCGGAAGCGGGGCGGGACCCTCGTGGTGGTCGATCCCCGGCGGACGCGGACCGCCGACCTGGCCGACGAGCACGTCTTCGTCCGGCCCGGCACCGACGCGTTCCTGCTGGCCGGGATCGTGCACACGCTCTTCGCCGAGAACCTGGTGAAGGTCGCCCTGCCGGTCGAGGGGCTGGCCGAGGTCGAGGCGGTCGTCAAGGACTTCCCGCCGCAGGTGGTGGAGGCCGCCTGCGGCGTCCCGGCCGAGGTGACGGTACGGCTCGCGCGCGCTCTCTCGGCCGCCCCCACCGCCGCCGTCTACGCCCGCATCGGGACCTGCACCGCCGAGTTCGGCACCGTGACCCAGTGGCTCGTGGACGTCCTCAACGTCCTCACCGGCAATCTCGACCGCCCGGGTGGGGCCATGTTCCCGGCGCCCGCGACCGAGGGGGCGCGCCGGCGCAAGCCGTACCGGACCGGACGGTGGACCAGCCGGGTCCGCGGCCTTAAGGAGACCAACGGCGAGTTGCCCGTCGCGACCCTGGCCGACGAGATCGAGACGCCCGGCGAGGGGCGGATCAGGGCCCTGGTCACCGTGGCCGGGAACCCGGCCTCGTCGGCGCCCAACGCGAAACGGCTGGCCGAAGCCCTGACCAGGCTCGACTTCATGGTCAGCGTCGACATCTACCTCAACGAGACCACCCGCCACGCGAACGTGATCCTGCCGCCGCCCCGGCTGCTGGCCACCGGCCACTACGACTTCGCGCTGCTGAACTTCGCGGTGCGGAACTACGCCCGCTACTCGCCGCCGGTCATGGCGGCCGACGGGCCGTCGGAGGCCGAGATCCTCACCCGGCTCATCACGATCGCCTCCGGTGTCGTAGACGTCGACGACCTGATCATCGGTCAGATCATCGGCGACCACGACCCGGCCGAACTCGACGGGGGCACCGGGGCCGAGCGCCGTCTCGACGCCATGTTGCGGCTGGGGCCGTACGGGAAATGGAACGGCGGCGACCTCACGCTGCGCAAGCTCCGCGACGAGCACCCCCACGGCCTGGACCTCGGGCCCCTTCAGCCACGCCTGCCCGGGATCCTCACCACGGCCTCCGGGAAGGTCGAGCTGGCGCCGCCGGAGATCGTCGAGGACGTCTCCCGGCTCAGGGAGCGGCTCACCGTCCAGAGTCCGGAGTTCGTGCTCATCGGACGCCGCCACCTGCGGTCGAACAACTCGTGGTTGCACAACATCGAGCCGCTCGTCGGCGGCAGCAACCGCTGCACGCTCCAGATCAACCCCGCCGACGTCGCCCGGCTCGGGCTCGGAGACCACGCGCTGATCCGGTCGGAGGCGGGCGAGCTGACCGTCCCGCTCGAACCGACCGACAAGATCATGCCCGGCGTGGTGAGCCTGCCGCACGGCTGGGGACACGACGGGTTGCCGCAACAGGTGGCGTCCGGGAACGCGGGTGTGAACGTCAACGTGCTGACGGATGAAAAGATCATTGATCCGCTGTCCGGGAATGCCGTGTTCAACGGTGTTCCGGTGATCCTGTGCCGCGTTTGATCACCACGGAATAGGGTGGCGCGGTGACCATCGCGCAGCACCGGGATCGCCTCGACGCTCAGCTCGCCTTCGTGGTGGAGATCGACAAGCTGAAGCGTGTCATCCGCCGGAACACCCTCATCGACGGATCGCGCCGCGAGAACGACGCCGAGCACTCCTGGCAGCTCGGCGTCTGGGCGCTGGTGATGGCCGAGCACGCCCCCGAGGGCACCGACATCGACAGAGTGGTGCGCATGCTGCTCGTCCACGACATCGTCGAGATCGACGCCGGTGACACCTTCATCTACGACCGGGTGGCCGTCGAGGCGCAGGAGGCGGCCGAGCGGGCCGCCGCCGACCGGATCTTCGGGCTGCTGCCGAGCGACCAGGCCGGGCCTCTGCGGGAGTTGTGGGACGAGTTCGAGGCCCGGCAGACCCCGGAGGCCCGCTACGCCAAGGCCCTCGACCGGCTCGCGCCGATCATGGCCAACCACCACAACGACGGCGGCACCTGGGCGCTCTACAAGGTCACCGCGTCCCAGGTGCTCGCCAACGTGGCGATCATCGAGGAGGGCTCCCCCACCCTGGGCGCCTACGCCCACGATCTGGTCGAGACGTCGGTGCTCCGAGGTCACCTCGCCCGATGATGTTCGTCTCCTGACAGTCCGGGTACGTCGTGTCAGGGGGTGACATCGATGGACAGATCAACCGAGAAGTCCGCGAAGCCACGCAAAATCGGCAATGGCGGCGGCGATCTCCTCGACCGGCTCGAACACGCCACCGCGCTCGACCGGCCGATCAGGGGGCTCGCGAAGGCGGTCAGATCGCGGATCGGGCCCGGCTGGGTGCGCGACGCGCTCCACGGCGTGCCGATCGGCCATCCGGTGCACCCGCCGCTGGCGACCGTGGCCGTGGGCTGTTTCGTGGCCACCGCCATCCTCGACGCGACCAAGTCCGACCCCATGGCCGCCCGGACCGTCCTGGCCGCCGGCCTGGCGACCGCGTTGCCGACCGCGGCGGCGGGGGTCACCGACTGGTCGACCCTCCACCGTGAGCAGCAGCGGGTCGGATTCGTGCACGCCGTCGCCAACGCCGCCGCCGTGGGCCTCTACGCCGGTTCGCTGGCGTTCCGGATCGCCGGGCGGGAGAAGGCCGGGCGGTTCTTCGCGACGGCGGGCCTGATGGCCGCGAGCGCCGGCGCCTACCTGGGCGGCCACCTGGCCTACCGGCTCGCGGCGGGGGCCAACCACGCCGAACAGGTCAGCCATCTGGTGCCGACCGGCTGGCACGACCTCGGCCCGATCAGCGACCTGCCCAACGGACGGCCCGTCGCCCGCCGCCTGGGTTACATCGACCTGTTCGTGCTGCGGCTGGGCGAGGGCGTGACGGTGCTGGCCGACGGGTGTTCCCATCTGGCCGGGCCGCTGCACCAGGGCCGGGTGACGATCGAGAACGGCGAGCCGTGCGTGGTGTGCCCGTGGCACGGCAGCGTGTTCCGGATCGCCGACGGCGCGGTGATCCACGGCCCGGCGACGGCGAGGCAGCCCTCGTTCGAGACGAGGGTGCGCCGCGACGGCGTGGTTCAGGTCAGGCCGGCTCGTTAGCGTCGATCGGGTGCTCCACCAGGGCGAGCACCCGGCTCTGCATGAACCGGGCGGTGCGGACCGGAGTTCCGTTCCTGGTCACTTCGGAGACCTCGACGACGCCCCGGCCGGTGGTCACCTCGACCCGGCGGCCGGCCTTCGTCGCGATGACCTCGTAGGTGCGGGGGGTCCCTCCGGCGTCGATGACGATTTCTACGCGATCGCCTTTCACATGGGGTTTCATACCCATTTTCGATAATTTGTACGCATAAATCAGGCCAACAACTTCACGATCGCCGCGATCCCCACCACGACGATCACCCCCCGCAGAACGGGCGCCGGAATACGCCGCCCGATCCGGGCGCCCACGAATCCGCCGATCGCCGAACCGAGCGCGATCAGCGCGACCACGGTCCAGTCGACCTCGGCGATCACCACGAACAGCACCGCCGCGGTGAAGTTGACCAGCAGCGACAGCAGGTTCTTGGCCGCGTTGAGGCGCTGGAGCTCCTCGTCGAGGAACACCCCCATCAGCCCGATGAGCACGACCCCCTGGGCGGCGCCGAAGTAGCCCCCGTACATGCCGGCCCCGAAGATTCCCAGCCAGAGCCACGGCCCGCCGTGTTCCGAACGGCGGCGATGGGAGATCCAGCCGGCCACCCAGGGCTGGATGACCACCAGCACGCACGCGATGGCGATCAGCACCGGCACGATCACGTTGAAGGCCTGGGCCGGGAGCCGGAGCAGCAGGAACCCGCCGACCAGCGACCCCAGGACCGAGGCGGCGGCGAGCCTGGTCAGCCGGGCGCGCTGCCCCCGGAGCTCGGCCCGGTAGCCGAGCACGCCGGTGACGCCGCCGGGCACCAGCCCGATGTTGTTGGACACGTTCGCGACGATCGGCGGATACCCCACCGCGAGCAGCGTCGGGAACGTGATCAGCGAACCGGAGCCGACGACGGCGTTGATGCCGCCCGCCCCGATCCCGGCCGCGAACACCGCGGCCGCTTCCCACGCCGTCAACACGGTGTCACAGATCCTCATCTCGTACCGGCTGACGGAATCCTAGGCGGCAGCGGCCCGAGCTCAGGACAGAGGGTCGGGACTTCCGGTCAGGTCGCGGGAGGCTTGGCGGGGAGGTCCTTGTCGGGCTTGCTCTGGGGCTGGAAGAGGCCCCCTAAGGACTCCAGGGCCTTGCCCATCTCCGAGGGGACGATCCACAACTTGTTCGCGTCGCCCTTGGCGATCTGCGGCAGGGTCGTCAGGTACTGGTAGGCCAGCAGCCGCTCGTCGGGGTTGCCGTCGTGGATGGCCTTGAAGACCATGCCGATCGCGTCGGCCTCACCCTTCGCCCGCATCGCGCGGGCCTCCGCCTCGGCCTGCGCCCGCAGCACCACGGCCTCGGCCTCGCCGCGCGCCTTCAGCACGGCCGCCTCGCGCTCGCCCTGGGCGGTGAGGATGGCCGACTGCTTGTTGCCCTCGGCCGTGAGGATCGCGGCGCGCTTGTCGCGGTCGGCGCGCATCTGCTTCTCCATCGAGTCCTGGATGGAGGCGGGCGGGTCGATGGCCTTGAGCTCGACCCGGTTGACCCGGATGCCCCAGCGGCCGGTCGCGTCGTCGAGCACCCCGCGCAGCTCGGTGTTGATCTCTTCCCGGGAGGTCAGCGTGCGTTCGAGGTCCATTCCGCCGACCACGTTGCGCAGGGTCGTCACGGTCAGCTGCTCGACAGCGACGATGAAGCTCGCGATCTCGTACGTCGCCGCCTTGGGATCGGTCACCTGGAAGTAGATGACCGTGTCGATGGAGACGACCAGGTTGTCGGACGTGATGACCGGCTGGGGAGGGAACGTCACCACCTGTTCGCGCAGGTCGACCTCGACCTTGATGCGGTCGATGAACGGCACGACGATGTTCAGTCCCGCGTTCAGAGTGCGGTGATATCGACCGAACCGTTCGACGATTCTCGCCGTCGCCTGCGGCACGATGCGAATCGTCCGGGCCAGCGCGAACGCGGCGAGGAAGACCACGACGAGGGTGATGACGAGCTGGGTCATGCGTCCACTCCAGTCTGTGACGACTGGAGTGAATGATATTTGGACGACGCTTTACAAGAGGAAAAAGAACGAAATATCAGAATGGCCTGGCGTACCAACGACCGGACGCGTTCCTCTCCAGCCCCAGCGGCACCCCGAACGTCTTCGACAGGTTGTCGCCGGTCATCACGTAGTCGATCGGGCCCTGGGCCACGATCGAACCGTGCCGGAGCATGAGCGCGTGGGTGAACCCGGCCGGGATCTCCTCGACGTGGTGGGTGACGAGCACCATCGTCGGCGCCTTCGGGTCCTGCGCGAGCTGGGAAAGGCGCCTTACCAGATCTTCGCGGGCCCCGACGTCGAGTCCGGCGGCCGGCTCGTCGAGCAGCAGCAGCTCGGGGTCGGGCATAAGGGCACGGGCGATCTGGACGCGCTTGCGCTCACCCTCGGAGAGGGTGCCGAACCGGCGGCGGATCAGGTGGGCGCAGCCGAGCTGGTCGATCAGCTCGACGGCGCGGGTGACGTCGTGGGAGTCGTACTCCTCGGTCCAGCGGCCGAGGATGGCGTAGGAGGCGGTCAGCACGAGGTCGATGACCTTCTCCTCCGGCGGGACCTTCTCGGCCAGCGCCGAGCTGGCCAGGCCGATGCGCGGACGCAGCTCGAACACGTCGGTCTGGCCCAGGCGCTCGCCCAGGATGTCGACGTGGCCGTCGGTGGGGAACAGCAGCGCGGCGGCGATCTGCAGCAGTGTGGTCTTGCCGGCGCCGTTGGGGCCGATCACCACCCAGCGTTCGTCTTCGGCCACCGCCCAGTCGATGTCGCGCACCAGGATCGCGCCGTCGCGCCGGATGGCGACGCCACGCATGTTGAGCACCTGACCGCCCACGACGATCCCCCTCACGTCCGAATCCGTCCGCGTAAAATCTATTGCCTTATCGTGGTTGGGGTGCGCACCGATTCACCGATCTCCGCGGCCCTGGTCTCCTGGGGGAACGCCTGGCTGACCGGCCACGCCGGTCTCGACGACGCCGTCGACGCCCTTGAGCGGGTGGCCGGTCCCCAGATCGTGACGGATATCACTGGCGAGTCGCCGCTGCGCGTCTTCCTCGCCGAACTGCGGGCGACCGGACTGTCGTCGTTCCGGCTGGCGCTGCCCATCCCCGGCGATCTTCTCGGCCTCACCGGGCCGCCCGTCTTCAACGGCGCCGCGCTCGAAGCGGGGCAAGCCGTCATCGCCGTGCTCGGCACCCGGCGGTTCGGGCTGGTGCCCTCCCCCGACCGGCGCGGCTCGTCCTACTCGGGCATCCGGTGGACCGTCCACGACGCCCACGTCGCCGACGCCGACGTGCCGCAACTGGCCGACGCCGAGCGGGCCCTGTCGGCCGCGATGCGGTCGGCGACCGACGCGCTGACCTCGGTCGACGGGCCCATGCAGGGCTTCCCGGCGCTCGACCACGTCGACGGCGCGCTGGCGCCCGGCTACCCCGGCCGCGCCCACCGCGTCGGCCACCTCGCGGCCCGCCTCTCGCTCGCGCTGCGGCTGGCCGAGGAGCGCGGGCTGACCTCCGGCCAGGTCACCGCGCGCCGCGAGGCGCTGAAGGCCCTCGATCATGCGGTACGCCGGGCGCGGGTCGCCGCCCACCACGCGATCCTCGAACAACTTCGCGCCTAGTTCGTCAGCTTCCAGAATCTGACCCGCTTGTCCTCCCCGGCCGAGACGACGACCGTCTCGCCGTCGACGTCGGCGAAGCCGACCGAGTAGACGTTCTTGCCGTCGTGGGCCTTCACCGGCTTGCCGGCCTCCTCCGACTCCTCCAGGTCCCACATCCGGAGCGTGCCGTCGGTGGAGCCGGAGACCGCCATCGGGTGGCCGCCGATCTCGCGGTAGGCCAGCGAGTAGACGTTGTCCTTGTGGCCCGTCAGGCTCTTGCCCACCTGCTTGCCGGTCTTCAGGTCCCAGACGCGGACCTTCTTGTCCTGGCCGCCCGAGATGGCGACGGCCTTGCCGTCGACCTCGCCGGTGGTGACGGAGTAGACGGGCTTGCCGTGGCCCCTGAAGGTCTTGCCGTACTGCTTGCCGGACGAGGCGTCCCAGACCTTGAGACTCTTGTCCTCGCTGGCCGAGACGATGACGGTCTTGTCGCCGACCTGGCCGAAGGCCAGCCAGTTGATCACGTTCTTGTGGGCCCTGATGCCGCCGCCGATGGGCTGGCGGGTCTTCAGATCCCAGAGCCGGATCCGGCCGTCGGCGCCCGCGGAGGCGGCCACCCACTTGCCGCCGACCTTGCCGATGGCGACCGTGTAGACGGAGTCGCCGTGGCCCCACAGGCCGCCTCCGACGGCCTTGCGCTTCTCGACGTCCCAGACGCGGACCGAGCCGTCGCGGCTGCCGGTGACGGCGAGCGGGCGGCCGTTGACCTCGGCCGTGGCGACGGCGTAGACCCAGTCGCCGTGGGCGTAGATCGGCTTGCCGAGCGCCTTGTGCGACTCGGCGCTCCACATCCGGACCGACCGGTCGACGCTGGCGGTGACGACGACGGGCTTGTCCTTGTCGCCGCCGACGGCGACGGAGTAGACGGAGCTCCGGTGGCCGGCCAGGGAGCCGCCGTCCTGCTTGCCGAGTTCGGGCACCGGCGCCACGGTCGGCGTCGGGCTGGGGGACGGCGACGGCGACGGCGCGGTGGTCGGGGACAACGAGGCCGCCGCCGGCGACGGGACCGAGGCCGCGGTGGTGGTGCCCGGCAGCTGGGTCACGGGCGCGTCGGTGACCCCGCCCTGGGCGGCGACGGGGATCTTCTCGGGCTCGTCCTCGTCGCCGCCGAAGAGGTTCGGCACGAGGAACAGCGCGGTCGCCGCCACCGCGAGCACGCCGACGAGGACCCCGGTGACCAGGCCCGCCCTGCTCTTCGTGGGCGGCGCCTCGCCGAGCCAGCCGCCGGTGGGGTCGGGACGGGGGTGGTAGGTGGTCGCGTCGGCGTCGAGGGGCGGCGGCGGTGTGTCCTTGGACGTCGCCACGTCCTTCGACTTCGACTTCGACTTGGCCTTGGACTTGCCCTTGGCCTTCGGCTCGGCCGGCGGCTGGTATCCGGGCGGCGGAAAACTCTGGTGCGGTCCAAGCGGACCCTGGTAGCCCGGCGGCGGGAAGCTCTGCCCCGGCTGCGGCTGCTGGTAGGGCGGCGGGTATCCGGGGGCCTGCGGGTAGCCGGGCTGGGCCTGATGACCCGGAGGCGGGAAACTCTGACCCGGCCCCTGCGGGTGGCCCGGCTGGACCTGATAACCGGGTGGCGGAAAGCTCTGGCCCGGCTGGACCTGATAACCGGGTGGCGGAAAGCTCTGGCCCGGCTGCCCCTGATGGCCGGGTGGCGGGAAACTCTGGCCCGGCCCCTGCGGATATCCCGGCTGCGCCTGATAGCCGGGTGGCGGGAAGCCCTCGCCCGGTGGCCGCAGGTGGGGTGCCTGCGGGTCGGGCGGGGCGAAGCCCGGGGTGACGGGCGGGGGCGTGGACGGGGGTTTCTCCGCCGGCGATTTCTTCTCCGCCTGCGGCGTGTTGTCCTTCTTCTTCGAGGCGGCGTTGAGGCCGGCCAGGAGGGACTTGTCGAGGTCGTCGTCGACCTGGTGGTCGAGGAGGGCGAACAGAGCCTCGCTCGCGGTCGGGCGGTTCTCGGCCTGCTTGTCGAGGCTGGCCTCGACGATGGGGCGCAGCAGGTCGGGCAGCGTCGAGACGTCGGGGGTGTCGTTCATGACCCGGTAGAGCACGGCGGGCAGGCTGTCGTGGCCGAAGGCGGGCCGCCCGGTCGACGCGTAGAACATCGTCACGGCCCAGCTGAACATGTCGGACGGCGGCCCGACGCGCTTGGCCTCGATCTGCTCGGGCGACATGTACGCCGGCGTGCCGACCACCCCGCTCGACAGGGTCGACGACGAGTCGAGCGCCCGCGCGATGCCGAAGTCGATCACGCGCGGCCCGTCCTGGGCCAGCAGCACGTTCGACGGCTTGAAGTCGCGGTGGACGATCCCGGCCCGGTGGATGGCCGCCAGGGCGGTGATGGTGCCGACCGCCAGCCGGTGGAGGTTGCCGCCGGTGCGGGGACCCTCCTGCTGGACGACCCGCTGCAGCGAGACGCCGTCGACGAGCTCGGACACGATGTAGGGGCGGTCGCCGTCCATGTGGGCGCCGATGACCTGGGCGGTGCAGAACTGCGCGACGCGGCGCGCGGCGGAGACCTCGCGAAGGAACGAGTCGGCGTCGATTGCGTCCGTAACGCGCAACAGTTTTATCGCGACCGGGGTCCCGTCGGGTGCGGTCCCGGCGTACACGACACCCTGCGCGCCCTCCCCAAGGCGCGCATCGATGCGGTAAACCCCCAGCTCAGTTGGGTCGCCAGGCCGTAATGGCGAAGTCTGCGGCACGACGGTGCTCCCCCGTACAAACGATCAACTCTACGCGAAGTGTAGTAGTGCTTAACCGTTCCAAAGTGATAATGGTCTAGACATACGGGGATTGCCATGTCTTGTCCAACGGAGAATTCCATGCGCCGAACTTCCGGCATCGTCGCCGGACTCATGCTCTTAGCGCCGCTCGCGGTGAGCGTTCCCGCGAGCGCCGCGCCCGCTTTGGCGAGCGCCGCCAAGGGCGTCACCGCGAAGAAGGCTCCTTTCGCCACCTTCAAGGTGCACAACGTCGTCTATCCGAAGAAGGTGAAGGCCGGGGCCAAGATCACCTACTACTTCGAGATCACCAACGTCGGCCCGCACAGCGCCGACTACTACTACATCGGGGGCATCCTGCCGAAGGGCATCATCAGCACCCTGAAGTGGAACGGCCCGAAGAACACCACGTGCACGTGGGAGGGCAACGAGTTCTGGTGCTGGCCGCCGCCCATCCTCTACCCGAACCCGGAAGAGGACTGGCAGACCGACACGACGTGGCTGACGATCCAGGTCACCCTGAACAAGAAGACCCGCGGCACCGCCACCGCCAAACTCGGCGGCATCACCTTCGACGTGCCGACCGGCGCCGGCGACCTCGACGAGAAGCGCCTCCGCGAGCTGGGCATCAAGGGCTGGATCTACACCAAGACCGTGAAGACCCAGATCGTCGCCCCCTCGGTCAAGAAGACGAAGAAGAGCACGAAGCAGGTCTACGTGCCGCCGCCCCCGCCCCCGCCGAAGCCCGACCGCGCTCCCACGCGCAACCGCAAGAAGGGCACCTGACGGCTTACGCCAGTCCGTGCCGCACGGCGTACAGGGCCGCCTGTGTCCGGTCCTGTACGCCCAGCTTCATCAGCACGTTGGACACATGCGTCTTGACGGTCTTCTCGGCCACGTCGAGCGCCCGCGCGATCTCCCGGTTCGACCGCCCGCCGGCGATCAGCGCCAGCACCTCGCGTTCCCGGTCGGTCAGCGCCACCGCCTCGGACGACGGCGTCAACATCGCCTCGGCCGCCTCGGGGGCCAGCGCGACCTGCCCGCCGTGGACAGCCCTGATGGCCGACACGAGCGCCCCCGGGTCGACGTCTTTGTAGAGGAAGCCCGCCGCCCCGGCCCGCATCGCGGGGGCGACGTCGCCGCGCTCGGTCATCGAGGTCAGCACGATCACCCGGGCGGCCCCGTCGAGCTCGGCCAGCGCGCCCAGCCCGTCGAGCACGGGCATCTTCAGGTCGAGCAGCACGACGTCGGGCGACAGCGCGCGGGCCAGCTCGACCGCCTCGGCGCCGTCACCGGCCTCCGCCACGACCTCGATGTCGCCCTGGACCTCAAGGAACGTGCGCAGGCCCTGGCGCACGATCGGATGGTCGTCGGCGATCAGCACCCGGATCATGTCGGCACCACCATCCTCACCGTCGTCCCGGCCCCCGGCCGGGAGATCACGTCAAGCCTGCCACCGACCCCGGCCGCGCGGTCGCGCATCGACGCGAGCCCCAGGCCCCGGGTGGGCTCGCCGTCGAAGCCGACGCCGTCGTCGACGACCTCCAGCACGAGGTCGGCGTGCTCACGCCGGAGCCGCACCCGCAACGACGAGCACCCCGAGTGGCGCAGCGCGTTGTGCTGGGCCTCCTGGGCGACGCGCAGCACCGCGACCTCGGTCTCGGCCGGGAGGTCGCCGTCGAAGCGCCCCTCGAAGCTGACCGTCGCGGAGTGGAGCCGGTCGAGCAGCCCGACGTTCTTGCGCAGCGTCTCGACCAGCCCGTGGCTGTCGAGCTCGGCCGGCCGCAGCTCGACGATGACCTCTCTCAGCTCGGCCAGCGCCTCACCGGCCACCCGCTGGACGGTGTCGAGCTCCCGCGCGGCCCGTTCGGGATCGGTGGCCACCAGCGCCTTCGCGGCCTGGGCCGTCAGCCGCAACGAGAAGAGCTTCTGCGTGACGGCGTCGTGGAGCTCGCGGGCCATGCGCTGGCGCTCCTCGATGACCGTCAGCTCGCGCCCCCGTTCGTAGAGGCGGGCGTTGGTCAGCGCGATGGCGGCGTGGGCGGCGAAGAGGGTCAGCACATCCTGGTCGTCGGCGGTGAAGGGGCCGCAGGCCTTGTTGGCCAGGAAGATGATGCCGAGCACCTGGTCGCCGTCCTGGATGGGGACGCCGAGGAAGTCTTTCAGGATGGGATGGGCCTTGGGCCAGCCGTCGAACCGGGGATCGCGGCGCACGTCGCCGAGCCGGACCGGGGTGCCCTCCCGCAACATCGCGCCCAGCAGGCCGTGCTGGCGCGGGGTGGGCCCGATGGCCGCCCACTGCTCGGGGGTGATGCCGTCGGCGACGAACTCGGCGAACGACCCGTCGTCGTCGGGCACGCCGAGGGCGGCGTAGCGGGCGTCGAGGAGCTCCCGGGCCGAGCGCACGATGACCTGCAGCACCTCCCGCGGGGAGAGGTGCCGGGTGACCGCGAGGACGGCGGCGCTGACGGCGTTCAGCAGCGCGTCCTGACTATCCCGCATGCTGCAACCCTAAGTCCTAGCCCGGAAGGCCTAGGTCCGGCGGGTCTCGGGCCCGATGTGCCGGAACGCCGCTGTTCCTAGCGTTGAGGGCATGAAGAACGCACTGATCACCGGGGCCTCCCGAGGGCTCGGGCTGGCGCTGGCCACCGAACTCGCCAAGGACGGATGGCGCCTGACCCTGACCGCCCGGGGCGCCGACGACCTCGCCGAGGCGGCCGAGCGTCTCGGCGCGACCGCGATTCCGGGGGACGTGGCCGATCCCGCGCATCGGGAGCGGCTGGCGGAGGCCGTACCGGACCTGGATCTGCTGGTGAACAACGCCAGTGGGCTGGGGGCCGCGCCCCTGCCGCCGCTGGGCGACTATCCCGTCCCGGTCCTGCGGCAGTTGCTGGAGACCAACGTGGTGGCGCCGCTGGCGCTGACGCAGGCGGTGCTGCCCGCGCTGCGCCGTCGCAAGGGGGCGGTGCTCAACGTCTCCTCCGACGCCGCCGTCGAGGCCTACGAGGGGTGGGGCGGGTACGGCGCCTCCAAGGCCGCGCTGGAGCAGATCTCCAACGTGCTGGCCGTCGAGGAGCGGGACGTGGCGGTCTGGTGGCTCGACCCGGGCGAGATGCGGACGCGGATGCTGGCCGACGCGATCGGGCCGCAGGAGGCGGGCGAGGCGCCGCTCCCCGACGAGGTCGCGCCGCTGATCGTCAAGCTGGTCGCCGAGCGCCGGCCCAGTGGACGCCACACCCGGGGGAGCCTGGCATGAGCATCGACTTCGCCCTGCCCTCGGTCAACGAGGCCCACCGGCCGCCGGAGGCCCGCGACTCGGTCAAGCTCATGGTCTCCGACCGGCGGACCGGCGCGATCACCCACCACGCCTTCACCGATCTGCCCGAACTGCTCGACCCCGGCGATCTGGTCGTGGTCAACAACTCGCGCACCCTCCCGGCCGCCGTGAAGCTCGACCGGCTCTGGGTGCACTTCTCGACCGAGCTGCCCTGGGGAGAGTGGCTGGTCGAGCTCCGGTGCCCGGAGGGCACCACCTACAGGGGCGGCGCCCCGGGCGAGTGGTTGCCGCTCCCGGGCGGGGCCACGCTGCGGCTGGTCGAACGTTTCACCCCCCGGTTGTGGAAGGCCCGGCTCGACACCGACGTCATCGGCTACCTGCAGCGGCACGGCACGCCGATCCGCTACTCCTACGTCGACCGCGACTGGCCCATCGACGACTACCAGACCGTGTTCGGCCGGATCCCGGGCAGCGCCGAGATGCCCAGCGCCGGACGGCCGTTCACCACGCGCCTGGTCACCGACCTGGTCTCCAGGGGGATCACGATCGCGCCCGTCACCCTGCACACGGGAGTGGCCTCACCGGAGAAGGACGAACCGCCCTACGCCGAACGCTTCGACGTCCCGGCCGCCACCCGGCGGCTCGTCGCGATGACCAAGGAGAACGGCGGCCGGGTCGTCGCGGTCGGCACGACGGTGGTCCGGGCGCTGGAGACCGCCCACGACGAGGGCTGGACGTCGCGGATCGTCTCGCCGGAACACCCGCCCGAGGTCGTCGACGCGTTGTTGACCGGGTTGCACGAGCCCAGGTCCACGCATCTCATGATGTTGTCGGCCGTCGGGGGCGCCGATCTCGTCATGAAGTCGTACGAGGCCGCGCTCGACAACGGCTATCTGTGGCACGAGTTCGGCGATGTCCACCTCATCCTTGGAACGCACCGAATCGACGCATAAAAGATCTTTCGAAGTTCAACCGGGTAATGGTAGGAAATCCTCCGAGTATCACGGGGGTTCCTTCTCTCTCCCCGTCTGTTCTTTGGGAGAACACAACACATGCGCACTGTCACGCGCGCGATCGCGGGGGTCGCCCTGCTGGCCGCGGCGGCCTTAGTCGCCCCGGCCTCCGCCTCGGCCACCACCGCCGACGACCCGTGGTCGCTGTTCAAGATCACGAAGCTGTCGTACACCAAGAAGGCCAAGCCGGGCGGCTACGTCACCTACACCTTCGAGGTGACCAACAAGGGCCCGCACGCGGCCGACTACTTCGACGTCGGCGGGGTCCTGCCCCCGCACGTCGACCTCAAGAAGAGGATCTCCTACGGTTCCGGCGACGAGCTCAAGTGCTACATCGACGGACGGAACTTCTTCTGCCCCAACGACTTCATCCTCGAGGTGGGCGACTCCACCTGGGTGAGTCTGCGGTTCCAGCTCAAGAAGACCGCCAAGGGCACCCAGACCGGCAAGGTCGGCGCCTGGGTGTACGACATCCCCGCCGGCGCGGAGAACCTCGACCGGGCCCGGCTGCGCGAGCAGAACCTCAAGGGCTGGGAGATGATGCGGACCGTCAAGACCGCGGTGGTCAAGAAGAAGTAGCGGCACCCCAAGGCACCCCCAAGACCCGCCGTCGTGGCCGCGACGGCGGGTCGCCGTTTTCCTAGACGCTGTCCCAGCGGAACACCTTCATCGCGATCAGGCCGATGACCAGCCCGAACGCCAGCACGATGCCCAGTTCGGGCAGCACCGACAAGGGCCCCTGGCCGCGCACCATCACGTCGAGCAGGCCCTGGTTGAGGTGCTTGAGCGGGAAGACGTTCGACAACGTCTGGAGCCAGCCGGGCGCGGCGTCCAGCGGGATGAACGAGCCCGACAGGAACGCCATCGGCAACACGATCAGGTTGGCGATGCCCGACGCGGCCTCGGCCGACTTGGCCAGCCCGCCCGCGACCAGGCCGATCGCCATGAACGTCAGGGTGCCCGCGACGACCAGCGGGATCGCCATCCACCAGTAGGCCGACAGCTGCAGCCCGAAGAACGGCAACGAGGCGACGACCAGGAAGATCGCGGTCTGGATCAGGGCGATGGCGACGCTGACGCCGACCCGGGCGCCGACGACCGACCCGAGCGCGACCGGGGCCAGCCGCAGCCGGCGCAGGATGCGCTTCTCCCGCCAGGTGACCAGCGTGGCCGCCGCGCCGAACGCGGCGCCCATGGCGATCGCCCAGCTCAGCAGGCCGGGCGTGACGTACTGGATGGCCTTGAGCGAGTCGTCCTCGACCTGCTGGGCGGTCATCGTGAAACGTTGCGGCACCCCGACGGCGTTGGCCTGCGTGACGACCTGCCGCAGCACACCCTGGACGGTGCCCGACCGCACCTGGTCGGCGGCCGAGTAGGAGACCTGGAGGGTGTCGCCCTGCTGGCTGATCGCCGCGACGACGTCGCCCTCCCTGACCTTCTCGCGCGCGGCGGCCGGGTCGTCGCTCTTCTGGATCTCCAGTACGTCGCCCAGCCCGGCCGCGCTCTGCTCCAGCAGCGGCACCCTGCCGACCTGGATCACCGCCATCTTGGAGGTGCCCATGTCGCTGAAGATGCCGCCGAACAGGACCAGGAACATCAGCGGGAACAGGATGGAGAAGAACAGGGCCGACCTGTCCCGGAACCACCCGAGCAACATCGCCCGCGACAGGGACGTGAAGGCGGTCACGCGCGGTACTCCCGTCCGGTGAGGTTGAGGAAGACGTCTTCGAGGGTGGCGCCGCGCACCTGGATGCCGGTGAGCAGGTTGCGCTCGGCCAGCGCGGTCAGCACCCGCGCCGGGTCGTCGGTGCCGATGGTGACCGAGACCCCGTCGTCGTCGACGGAGGCGCCGGGGCCGGCGATCTCGGCGGCCGACTCGACGCTGAGCGTGCCGGTCTCCAGGCTGATCCTGGTGACCGACTCCAGGCCTCTGACCAGGGAGGCCGGGGGGCCGAGTTCGAGGATGCGGCCGTCGTCCATGATGGCGACGCGGTCGCAGAGCGACTCGGCCTCGTCCATGTAGTGGGTGGTCAGCACGACCGTGCGGCCGTTGTCGTTGATCTGGCGCAGCAGGTCCCACAGGTTGCGCCGGGCCTGCGGGTCGAGGGCGGCGCTCGGCTCGTCGAGGAAGACGATGTCGGGGTCGTGGACGAGCGCGCAGGCGATGGAGAGCCGCTGCCCCTGGCCGCCCGACAACCGTTCGGCCGGGGTGTCGGCCTTGTCCTCCAGCCCGACCTGGGCGAGCATCTCGTCGGCCTTCTTGGCGGCGACGCCGTACAGGGAGGCGAAGGTCCTGATCTGCTCGCGGGCGGTGAGCCGCTCGAAGAACGAGGTCGCCTGCAGCTGTACGCCGATGCGCGTCAGCAGCTTGGCGTTGCGCGGCCAGGGACGCATGCCGAGGACCTCGACGGTGCCGGAGTCGGCCTCGCGGAGGCCTTCGACGATCTCCAGGGTGGTGGTCTTCCCTGCGCCGTTCGGGCCGAGGATGCCGAAGAATTCGCCCTCTTCGACGGAGAACGACACGCCGTCGACGGCGCGCACCTGACCATAGTGTTTTCGCAGATCATTGACGATGATCGTGGACCCCATGGGGCGAAGACTACCCAGGTATGAAGGTAGGCGGGCGATTCGCCCCCAGCCGCCCCAAAAGCCCCCTCCTACGCTGAGGTATTGATTTTGCGCTTTCGGTAACCGGTGTCACAGGATTCACATTCGTTCACGGGTATTTCTGATCTTGCGCCCCCTACGGGGCCGAACGTACGGGGCGCTTCTCTCAGACAACCCAAAGGAAAAACAGTGATTCACCGACTCAAGATCGGGTCTTCGTGCTCGCCGGCCAAGGGGTCCCTCGCGGGCGCCCTGGCGACGGCGGCGCTGATGGCCGGCGGCCTCCTCTCGATGGCGACGCCGGCGCAGGCGAGCGAGGTCCAGCCGGTCACGCCGCAGTACGTGGCCGAGGCCCAGACGTCCAGCTGCAACCACTGGAGCTGCGACCGCTACCACCACCACCACAAGCCTCACCACAAGCCGTGCGTGATCTGCAAGGGCCGTCCCGGCCCGCCCGGACCGCCCGGACCGCCCGGACCGCCCGGAATGCAGGGCCCTCCCGGCCCTCCCGGAATGCAGGGCCCTCCCGGCCCGCCTGGAATGCAGGGCCCTCCCGGCCCTCCCGGAATGCAGGGCCCTCCCGGCCCGCCCGGACGCTCGGGCAGTTCGATCGACAGCGCCTTCCAGGGCAACAACAAGTTCATCGGCTACGCGCCCGGTGACGGCACCACGCTGATCCGCGACCCGCGGACCGTGCCGACCTGGCACGACATCAGCAGCGTGCCGAACTACCCGGCGAACGTGACCGGGGTGTCGCTGGCCGTCATGGGTAACGACCTGCACGTCACGGTCGTCACCTCCACCGGCGTCGTCCGGCAGACGTCGTGCACGGTCAACCCGACTCCGGGCACCGGCATGAACCCGGCGTGGCCGGGCAACTGCTCGCCGTTCGTGAACCACACGCCGCCGAACGGCTGATCGTGAAGTAGGAGGACGGGCGATCAGGCCTCATGGCCTGGTCGCCTGTTCGTTTCACGAGTGCGGGCCGGTAAAAGAGGTGCCGAGGGCGGTCCTGACCTGCGCCTCGGCCACTCCGGCCAGGGACCGCCGCGTCTGGCCGGTCCCCGCGACCGGCGGGAACATCGTCACCTCGACCGTCATGTGCTTGGTCGCGGCCACCCGGGTGATCGACCCGATCAGGGAGTCGCCGCCGACGTAACAGGGCCGGGCGGAGGTGGCGTCGTCCTCCAGGTAACGGATCGTCGCGGGGCGGACGGCCGCGCCCGCGTCGATGGCGGCCTGGAACAGGGCCGGGCGGAAACCCCCCATGCTCTGGCCGCACCACGTGGTGCCCTCGGGGAAGGCGACCACGGTGTCGCCGGCGCGCAGAGCCACGGTGACCTCGCCGACCGTGCGGGGCAGCAGGCTGAGCCGTTCACGGTCGATGAAGATGGCGCCCGAGCCGGCGACGAGCGTGTTGATGAGCGGCCAGCGGGCGATCTCGCTCTTGGCGAGCAGGCGTGCGGGCATGACTGCCGCCATCACGAGCGGGTCGAGCCAGGAGATGTGGTTGGCCACCATGAGGGCGCCGGCCCCGTCGGAGACCGCTTTGACGGCCATGGCCGCGCCGCCGACGAAGGCGAACCCCTGGGCCACCGTGACCTTGATGCCGAGGGCCCGCAGCAGCAGCCGTGACCAGGCCATCGTCACCCGGGCCAGGGTCTCGGCCGACAACCGCCGCGCGAACACCGCGAAGACGAGCCCGGCCGTGAGCACGACGACGGCACCGGTCAGCCGCGCCGCCTGGCGCACCACCCCGGCCGGACGGCGGGCGGGCGCCACGCAGGTGTCCGGCTCGCAGGGCGCCAGCGGCAACCAGGGCGTGAGCGCCCGGACCGGCGCCGTGATGGTCATGCCGCCTCTCCCAGGAAGTGCCGCAGGTAGCGGGTGTCGACGTTGGCCAGCGAGAGCAGCACGAAGAAGTCGGCGGTGCCGAAATCCGGGTCGTGGGCGGGCGCGCCGCAGATCCACGAGCCGAGCCGCAGGTAGCCGCGCAGCAGCGGCGGGATGACGAACCGCTCCGGCGGGACGCCGCCGACCCACGGCCTGCGCGGGGCGACGCGGTACTCCTCCGGCCCGAGGTCGATGTTGGCGACCACCCCGGCCGCGGCCGCGCCGTTGTCGTCGAGGGGCACCGAGCAGCACCCGGCCAGCCAGGAGTGGCCGCCGCCGACCATGTAGTGGGCGATGGCCGCCCACATCAGGCCCATCACCGCGCCGCCCCGGTGGTCGGCGCGCACGCAGGTGCGGCCCACCTCCACCAGGCCGTCGCGGACGCCCGCCAGCCGGCCGGTGTCGAAGTAGCCGTCGGAGTACATCCGGTCGGTCCGCCCCGGGGGCAGCATCCGGTAGGTGCCGACGACCTCGGTGCCCGCGCGCACGATGAGGTGGTCGCAGTAGGCGTCGAACCGGTCGGCGTCGAGCCCGGACACCGGGGAGTCGAGCCGCGCGCCCATCTCCCCGGCGAACACCTCGTAGCGCAGCCGCTGGGCCGCCTGGACGTCCGCGGCGCTGGTGGCGAGGCTGACGGAGTACCGTCCGCGGGCGTCCGTGAGGTGGAGTTCCCTCTCAGTCTTCATGACTGAAATGACGACATGAGGAAGTGACGAAGATCTCTCACTTTTCGGGCGTGTCGGCGTCCGCATGGTGAACCTGGTGTACGGCCCCGGTACCAGGCCCAGTAGCGTTGAGGCGACGGAACCGTCCTACGCCCAGAGATCCGGGATGAAACAGCGCACTCTTCTGATCACGCTCACCGGTCCTGACCGCCCTGGGGTCACCTCCCGACTCTTCTCCGTACTCTCCGGTTTCCCCGTGACCGTCGCCGACGTCGAGCAGGTGGTCATCCGCGGCCGCCTGACGCTGGGCGTCCTGGTGGCCTACGCGGGAGGCAAACCGAAGGGCACCGGTGAGACCATCGGCGGCCTGTGGACCGCAATCGAGCAGGTCGCCGCCGACCTGGACATGGACCTCGAACTCACCACCGGGACGGCCTCCAAGGAGGCCCGCAGGCGAGGGCGCCTGCACATCTCGGTGCTCGGCAACCCGCTCACCCCGGCCGCGATGGCCGGGATCACCGGCCGGATCGCCGCCAGCGGGGCCAACATCGACCGCATCGAACGCCTGTCGTCCTACCCGGTCACCTGCATCGAGATGGCCGTCTCCGGCGCCGACCCGAAGACGCTGCGGTCCGAGCTGGCCATCGAGGCCAGCCACCAGCAGGTCGACGTGGCGGTGCAGCGCACCGGCATCCTCCGCCGGGCCAAGCGCCTGGTGGTCATGGACGTCGACTCGACCCTCATCCAGGGCGAGGTCATCGAACTGCTGGCCCGCCACGCGGGCAACCTCGACGAGGTGGCCCGGGTGACCGAGGCGGCGATGCGCGGCGAACTCGACTTCGCCGAGTCGCTGATCCGCCGGGTCGCGCTGCTGGAGGGCCTGCCGGAGGAGGTCTTCGAGAAGGTCGCCAAGGAGGTCGTGCTCACTCCCGGCGCCCGCACCCTGGTCCGCACGCTGAAGCGGCTCGACTACAAGTTCGCCATCGTCAGCGGCGGGTTCACCCAGATCACCGACACGCTGGTGGCCGACCTGGGCATCGACTACTCGGCCGCCAACACCCTCGAAGTGGTCGACGGCCGGCTGACCGGGAAGGTCGTCGGCGAGATCGTCGACCGGCCCGGCAAGGCCCGCGCCCTGGAACGCTTCGCCGCCCAGGCCGGGATCGCGGTCAGCCAGACGGTCGCGGTCGGCGACGGCGCCAACGACCTCGACATGCTGGAGGTCGCCGGGCTCGGCATCGCCTTCAACGCCAAGCCGGTGGTCCGGGCCAAGGCCGACACCGCGCTGAACGTGCCCTATCTCGACTCGATCCTCTACCTCCTCGGCATCTCCCGCGAAGAGGTCGAGGCGGCCGACGCCGAAGACGGCCTCACCGGTCTCCGGTAGCCAGGATCACCACCCGCGCCGAGTCGTCGGCGAGGGCCTTGAGCGCGTGGTCGGCGGCGGCCGCGTGCAGCAGGGCCCTCCTGACCTCGGTGCGGGAGTCGACCGGGTCGGTCTTCAGCTCGTCGAGCCGTCGCAGAGCCAGCTCTCCGAGCCATTTCCGCAGGTCGGACAGCGTCTGGTCGACGTCACCCTGTGACTGGTAGGGCTCTCCCTCCTGTACGGCCACCGCCCCGCCCTCCAGCCGATCGGCCACCGCGTGCAGCACGGCCGGAGCCGGGCCGACGTCGTTGCCCGGGTCCTCCCGCAACACCGAGGTCAGCGTGATGAGCCCGTCGCGCACCCTGGTCACCTCTTCGAGCAACTCGGCGACGTGCCCCGTCTCCCCCGCGCCGGGCTCGTGCGCCATCGCCGCGATGCCCTGCCCGACCGCGTCGGCCATGTCGGCGGCCCGCCGGATGGCCAGCTCGGCCGACCCCTCGGGCCGTCTGCCCCGGGTGGTCTCGGCCAGGGTGCGGGCCGCCAATGCGTGCGCCCTGAGCAGGTCGGCCAGCCGCCGCCGGAGCCGCACCGCCTCGCCGCGCGGCCAGAGCAGCCGCACGCAGGCCAGCGCGATGGCCCCGCCGAGCACGTTCAGCCCGATCCGGAACCCGGCGATCTCCCAGGTCTGGACCGCCTGGATGTCGATCAGCAGCAGCACGCACATGGTCATGAACGTGGCCCAGTAGACGTAGTGGACGGCGTACAGGCCGAATCCCAGACCGGCGCTGACCACGATCAGAGCGGCGAGCCAGCCGTACCCGGGGGCGATCACCAGCACCACGGCGGCGACCAGCGCCCCGGCGATGCTGCCGCCGACGCGGGCGCCGGCCTTGTCGAGGGTCTCGCCGTAAGTGGGCTGGATGGTCAGCAGCACGCCCAGCGCCAGCCACTGCGCGTGCTCCGGCGTGAAGATCGCGATGATCACGCACGCCGTGGCGGTGCCCAGCATGGCCCGCAGCAGATGCCGGAAACCGGGGTCGTCCCTGGTCAGGCGCATTGAGGGAGATCTGGGAACGATCATGATGGCGTCGGTGACCGGGCTCTCCACGGGCAGCCGCGGGATCGGGATCAGGCCCGACCGCAGCTTCATCGCGGGCATCCTCGCCTGGTCGAGCGTGGCCCTGATCCGGGTGGCGGCGTGGTCGACCTGCCGCAGCAGCACCAGCCGCAGCAGGGTCCGTTCGTCGTCGGGCCGCTCGCCGCGCAGTTCGTCGACGCGGGCGGCGAAGTCGACCTCGACGATCTCGACGTCGTCCTGGAACAGGGCGCGGGTGCGCGCGGCCAGCTCGGCCGTCAGCGGCTCGATCTCCGCGCGCAGGCCCGCCGCCTCGGCGAGTTCGCGCAGCGTGATGGCCTCGTAGAAGACCCTGCGCAGGGCCGTGGTGACCCGCTCGGCGTCGCGGGAGCGGCGCTCCCACCGGTGCCGGGCGCAGGCGGTGCGGGCGCTGTGGAGGGCGCCCGTGACCTGGTCGCGCAGCTCCTCCCGGCGCTCGCCGTCGAACGTCGCGTCGAGCAGGTCCGCCAGCAGGCCGGAGGCCTCGGAGAGGGTCGCGGCCAGCGGCCGGGTCCGCCGCCACGCCCACGGCAACGTCAGCAGGAACGCCGCCAGCAGCCCTCCCACCACCTGAAGGACCAGGTGGGGGATCGGGTCGACCGGCAGCGGGTTGGCCGCCGTCAGCAGCAGCGCCAGCGGCGCGGTGAAGCCCACCACCGGGAACCGGATGGCCAGCGCCGCCGCGACCGTCGCCACGGGCACCAGCAACCAGTCGTGCCCCACGAGCAGGGCACCGAGCACCGACCCGGCGGCCAGCACGAGCACGCCGGCGAGCATGAAGGGCAGGCGTACACCCGGCGGATCGGGGTTGGCCCTGATGGTCACCAGGAAGGCGCCGAGCGCCACCACGCCGCCCTTGGCGGGGTGTCCGGCGGCCAGCCCGACGATGAGCGGGATGAGCAGTCCGGCCGCGCCGACGAGGCCGTAGCCGACGGCGAGGCCGCGGTCTCTAAGGCTGGTGGCCATCGACCAGGGTGCCGGTGCCCGGGTCGAGCTCCTCCCACGGCCCCGGCAGCTCGATCACCGCGAACGCCCCCGGCTTGAAGGTCTCGGTCTGCGGCCCCGACAACTGCACGACCAGGTCGTGGACCGAGGGGTTGTGCCCGACCAGCACCAGCGTCTCGAGCTCGGGATCGGTCCGCCGGACGATCTCGATCAGGTCGTCGGTGTACGCCTCGTAGATGTCCCGCTCGAACTCGATGGGCACCCCTTCGAGCCCGAGAAGTTCGGCCGTGAGCCGGGTGCGGGCCGACGGCGACGCCACGATCAGGTCGGGGGTCAGCCGCGCGATCAGCTCACCGGCCTCGCGGGAGTTGCGCTCGCCACGGTTGGTCAGCACGCGGTCGAAGTCGAGCACGCCGGGCGTGTGCTCGGCCTTGGCGTGCCGCAACACGATGAGCTTCTTCACGCGGTCAACTCCCGTTTCAGGGCATCGCCCACATGGCGAGGCCGACGATCACGGCGAACATCAGAGCCATGCCGAGCAGAATGACTGCCAGGCCGCGGCCACCCTTGTCGTTCATGAAAGTCGAGTCTATGGACGTGCGGCGGCCCTCCGGCACATGGGTGCCGGAGGGCCGCCGCCGACCGGGGGTCTAGCTGACCACCGGCTCCAGCTTCTGCTCGTTGTCGGTGTTCGGCTTGTCGATCGTCACCGAGCGCCGCTTCGACGCGACGATCGCGCCGATCACGACGACCACGGCCACGACCGTCACGCCGACCCGCAGGGCGACGTTGTCGAAGTAGGTCACCACGGCCGGGGCGATCAGCAGCGCGACCAGGTTCATGACCTTGATCAGCGGGTTGATGGCCGGACCGGCGGTGTCCTTGAACGGGTCGCCGACGGTGTCGCCGATGACCGTCGCGGCGTGGGCCTCGGAGCCCTTGCCGCCGTGGTGGCCGTCTTCGACGAGCTTCTTGGCGTTGTCCCAGGCGCCGCCCGAGTTCGACAGGAAGACCGCCATCAGCGTGCCGGCCGCGATGGCGCCGGCCAGGAAGGCGCCCAGCGGGGCGTATCCCAGCGCGAAACCGACCGCGATCGGCGTCATGACGGCCAGCAGACCCGGCGTCGCCAGCTCACGCAGCGAGTCCTTGGTGCAGATGTCGACCACGCGGGAGTAGTCGGGCAGTTCGGTGCCCGCCATGATTCCGGGCTTGCTGCGGAACTGGTCGCGTACCTCGAAGACCACCCGCATCGCCGCGCGCCCGACCGCCATGATCGCCAGACCGGAGAACAGGAACACCACGGCCGCGCCGACGATCAGACCGACGAGCACGTTCGGCGAGTCGACGCTCAGCGAGAAGTTGGCGAACCCGCCGAGCATGTCTCTCACCGCCGGTGACGCGCCGGCCAGCGCCCCTTCGACGGCCGTCCGGAACGAGCCGAACAGCGCCGTCGCCGCGAGCACGGCGGTCGCGATCGCGATGCCCTTGGTGATCGCCTTCGTCGTGTTGCCCACGGCGTCGAGCGAGGTCAGCACCTGCGCGCCCTCGCCCTCGACGTCGCCCGACATCTCGGCGATGCCCTGGGCGTTGTCGGAGACCGGGCCGAAGGTGTCCATCGACACGATCACGCCGACCGTGGTCAGCAGACCGGTTCCGGCCAGGGCCACCGCGAACAGCGCCACGGTGACGTTGCCGAAGCCGAGCAGGAAGGCGCCGTAGACGGCGCCGCCGATCAGCAGGGCCGAGTAGACGGCCGACTCCAGGCCGACCGAGATACCCGACAGGATGACGGTCGCCGGGCCGGTCAGCGAGCTCTCGCCGATCTCCTTCACCGGACGGCGGTTCGTCTCGGTGAAGTAGCCGGTGAGGATCTGGATCGCGCTGGCCAGCACCAGGCCGACGAGCACCGCGCCGATGGCGATCCAGCGCGGGTCGGCGTCGAGGTTCTGCACGCCGCCGTTCAGCTCCGAGAAGCTGCCCGGCAGGTAGAGGAACGCCGCCACCGCCACGAAGATCGCCGAGATGATCGCCGAGATGAAGAAGCCGCGGTTGATGGCGGCCATCGCGTTGCGGTCACCCGCCCGGGGCGCGGTGATGAAGATGCCGATGATCGCGGTGATGACACCGATCATCGGGACGATCAGCGGGAACACCAAACCCTCGGTGCCGAACGCCGCCTTGCCCAGGATCAGCGAGGCGACCAGCATGACCGCGTACGACTCGAACAGGTCGGCCGCCATGCCGGCGCAGTCGCCGACGTTGTCGCCCACGTTGTCGGCGATGGTCGCCGGGTTGCGCGGGTCGTCTTCCGGAATGCCCTGCTCGACCTTGCCGACCAGGTCGGCGCCGACGTCGGCGGCCTTGGTGAAGATGCCGCCGCCGACTCGCATGAACATCGCGAGGAGGGCGGCGCCGAAACCGAACCCTTCGAGGACACTCGGCGCGTCGCCCTTGTAGGCGAACACCACGATCGCCGCGCCCAGCAGGCCCAGCCCCACGGTGAACATGCCCGCCACACCACCGGTGCGGAAGGCGATGCGCATCGCCGTCTTCTCACCGGACTCACGGGCCGCCGCGGCGACGCGGACGTTGCCGCGCACCGCCAGCCACATGCCGATGAAACCGGTCAGCGCCGAGAACAGCGCGCCGATCACGAAGAAGACGCTGCGCCCGATACGCACCCCCGTCGTCTCCGCCGGGAGCAACAGAAGCACCAGCGGGATCAACACGACAAAGATGGCAAGCGTCTTGAACTGCCGGGTGAGATAGGCGGCGGCGCCCTGCTGAACGGCTTTCGCGATGTTCTGCATGCGCTCGGTGCCCTGACCCGCCGCGAGGACCTCGCGTACGAGCCCGCCCGCGACAGCGAGGGCGAGAAGGGCCACGGCCGCCACCACGACCACGAGAGTGAGGTGACCACCGCTCAGGGAAACCGCCGCGCCGTCATCCACGGCTAGAAAATGTGCAGGAACAGACAATCCGTCCTCCTCGGCCAGACGGGTAGGTCCTGCCCGGGAGTGGCTGCCCCAAAATGTTACGGCTGCCCCGTAGGAGGAGAGCTCCGGCGGCGCACTTCCGGGTCATTGGCAGTGCCGCTTCCGGTTGCGTTCCGCAATACCTTGGCCGGTGCCGGGTACTCTACGCAGCGCTTCGCCATATATGAACCCCCTGCGCCCCGCAAATTGGTGAACAGATCGGCTGCGGATTGGGCATCGCCGTATGTCGCGGGGATTGCGCACAGGTAAAAAGAGGCTCCCGCATGACAGGGAGACGTGACTTCGAGGCAGATTCCAAGTCGCGAGACACGACCGGCCTGGGGCCGGCCGGATCTCGTGTCTTTGCAGCAAAGTCAGGGCGCGAGCCACAGCCGGCCTTCCGCCGGCCGCGTCTCGTGTCTGCGTCTTGCTTAGACGGCAGCCAACCCGTTAGGGGTGGGGGCGGCCGGCCAGCTCATTCGAATCTTCACGCCGGTGGGGCCGGGTGAGACCTCGACGTCGTCGGCCAGGCCCGCGATCACCGCGATCCCGAGGCCGGGCATCTCGGGCACTATCCCGAGCATCGCGTCGACCAGCCGGTAGCCGTCAGAGGAGTCGACGGCCTTGAGGTCGTCGCTGGGGGCGGCGTCGGTCACGGTGACCTCGAACCGCCCCGAGTCGTCTTTGAGCTCGATCCGGATCGGCTCCCCCGGACAGTGGAGACGATGTGCCTCCACGGCCCGGGAGCACGCCTCTCCGACGGCGAGCCTTACTTCGTCCAGCAGCGCCTCGGCCACCCCGGTGCGCCGGGCGATGGCCGTCGCGACCAACCGAGCGGTGCGCACGTGGGCCGGTAGCGCGCTGAACGTCAGCTCGACGGTGGCCATGACTACTTGTCTCGGCCGTGGGCTTCCTTGGCCTCCTCCACAGAGGCGTAGATCCCGAAGACCTTGGTCAGTCCGGTGATCCGGAAGATCTTCAGAATCCGCTCCTGAGTGCAGACGAGTTCCAGGGAGCCATCGTGCGCCCGCACCCGCTTGAGCCCGCCGACCAGCACACCAAGGCCGGTCGAGTCGAGGAAGTCGACCTTCTCCATGTTCACGAGAAGGTGGAAGTTCCCCTTGTTCACCAAATCGATGAGCAGCTCACGCAATCTGGGCGCGGTGTAGACGTCGATCTCACCCTCAACCTCGACGATGGTGAGTCGGTCCTCGGTACGGTGGTCCAACTTCAGATCCACTGATCCTCCAGCGCCTTGCCTGCGTAGGTCCCGATGCGGATCGTGCATCCTAGGAAAGCACGACCCCGACGCGCGGCATTCAACCACGCCACGCCCCTGTGTCTATACGAAATCACGACTCCGGGCGACTCTCCCCCGAGATGCCAGGATGGAAACCCATGACTTCGCCGACATCCCCAGCTCTTCCCCGAGAGCGTACGCCAAACCGGGGCGGCCCCCTTCTCGACCGTCTGGTCACGGTCCCGGGCCGCCACGGGCGGGTCACTCATGTGGAGCATGTTCCGGCACGTCAGGCAGGTCAAGCCCAGTGGCCCTCCTGGGTTCCGCCGCAGGTGCGGGAGGGATTCGAGGGACTCGGGATACAGGGGTTGTGGAGTCACCAGTCAGAGGCCGCCGACCTGGTGCATCGTGGCCAAAACGTGATCATCGCGACCGGCACCGCGTCGGGGAAATCGCTGGCCTATCTGGTGCCGGCGGTGACCGAGGCCCTGTCGGGCGGGACCGTCCTCTACCTGACCCCGACCAAGGCCCTGGCGGCCGACCAGCTCCGCTCGGTGAGCGCGCTGGGCGTCCAGGGCCTGCGCGCCGCGACCTTCGACGGCGACACGCCCCATGAGGAACGGGCCTGGGTCAGGCGGAACGCCAACTACGTCCTGACCAACCCCGACATGCTGCACCGCTCGATCCTGCCGAGGCATTCGGCCTGGACGTCGTTCTGGCGCCGCCTGCGCCTGGTGATCGTCGACGAGTGCCACGGCTACCGGGGCGTCTTCGGCTCCCACGTGGCCCAGATCCTGCGCCGCCTTCGGCGCGTCTCCGCCAAATACGGCGCCTCCCCCGTCTTCTTCCTGGCGTCGGCCACGGCGAGCGACCCGGCGACGACCGGCATGCGCCTGACGGGCCTCCAGATGGCCGAGGTGACCCGGGACGCCTCGCCGAGAGGCACGACGACGGTCGCGCTGTGGGAACCGCCCCTGACCGATCTACGCGGCGAAGGTGGAGCTCCAATTCGCCGGGCCGCCACCGCCGAGGCCGCCGACCTGCTGGCCGACCTCGTGGTCGACGGGGTGCGGACACTGGCGTTCGTCCGCTCCCGCCGGTCGGCCGAGACGGTGGCGCTCACGGCCCGCGGCCACCTGGAGGACGCGGGCGTCCCCCTGGCCGACAAGATCGCCGCCTACCGGGCCGGCTACCTGGCCGAAGACCGCCGCCTCCTGGAGAAGGCCCTGCGGTCGGGCGACCTGCTCGGCGTGGCCACGACCAACGCCCTGGAACTCGGCGTCGACGTGTCGGGCCTCGACGCCGTCTTGATCGCCGGCTGGCCCGGCACCAGGGCCAGCCTGTGGCAGCAGGCCGGCCGCGCCGGACGCGACGGGCAAGACGCCCTGGCGGTGCTGATCGCCCGCGACGACCCGCTCGACACGTATGTCGTCCACCACCCGGAGGCCCTTTTCGGCCGCCCGGTCGAGGCGACCGTCCTCGACCCCGACAACCCCTACGTGCTGGCCCCCCACCTGTGCGCCGCGGCGGCCGAGGTGCCGCTGACCGAGGCCGACCTGGAGATCTTCGGCCCCTCCGCGGCCGGGGTGCTCGACGACCTGGTGGCCGACGGCCTGCTGCGCCGCCGCCCGACCGGCTGGTTCTGGACCAGCCGCGACCTGGCCGCCGGCCTGGCCGACATCCGGGGGTCGGGCGGGTCGCCGGTGCAGATCGTGGAGACCGACACCGGACGGCTGCTGGGCACCTGCGACGAGGCGTCGTCGCACACCTCGGTGCACACCGGGGCGGTGCACATCCACCAGGGCGAGACGTTCGTGGTCGACGAACTCGACCTGGAGATGGGCGTCGCCCTGGTCACCCCCGGCACCCCCGACTACTCGACCTTCGCCCGCGACGTGACCGACATCGCCGTGATCGAGTCGCTGCGCTCCCACGCCCTCGGCCCCGGGGAGCTGCACTTCGGCTCGGTCGAGGTGACGAGGCAGGTGGTGTCCTACATGAAGCGCCGTACGTCCACCGGCGAGATGCTCGGCGACGAGCCCCTCGACCTGCCCCCGCGCAGCCTGCGGACCAAGGCGGTGTGGTGGACGCTGCCGCCCGAGTCGCTGCCGCCCGGCATCGGCGACCTGGGCGGGGCCGCCCACGCGGCGGAACACGCGTCGATCGGCCTGTTGCCCCTGTTCGCGACCTGTGACCGGTGGGACATCGGAGGCGTCTCGACCGAACTTCACCCCGACACGGGACGCCTGACGGTCTTCGTCTACGACGGGCACGCCGGCGGCGCCGGCTTCGCCGAACGCGGCTTCGGCAACGCGGTGGCCTGGCTGACGGCGACGCGCGACGCGATCGCGTCGTGCGAGTGCGGCCACGGGTGCCCGAGCTGCATCCAGTCGCCGAAGTGCGGCAACGGCAACGAGCCGCTGAGCAAGCGCGGAGCCCTGGAGCTGCTGGACGTTTTACTGGGCGGCTCCGTTCAGCGCTCCGCCTCGAGGTAGACGGGCCCGGCTTCCACCGTGGCCGACGCCTGCCGTTCATCCAGCCCCGGAACTGGACGTTTCACCGGGCGGTCCCGCTCAGCGTTCCGCCTTGAGATAGACGGGCCCGGCCCGCGACGTGGCCGACGCCTCCCGCTCGTCCAGCCCCGGAAACCGCAACCGGACCCGCGCCGTCACCTCCGACACCCCGCCCTCGATCTCACACGATGCGATCCGGGCGTCGTTGGCGGCGACCACCTCCGCGGCCCGCCCACACGCCTCACCGGGTGCCGCGACGGCCAGTTCGGCGGCGGCCAGGGCGCCCAGGTCGGCGGCGGTCCGGGCCGCGTGCACGGCCACTCTCGCCATCCCGACCTGGACGAGCACATAAGCCAACCCCCACACCACGGCCATCACCGCGACGACCCAGACGGTCGCCGACCCCCGATCACATCGCCTGTTCACTTCACCGGCACTCACCATCACCCGTCGCCTCCCGCCTTCTCACCGACCGACCGGCACGCCCTTCTCGGTCGCCGAACTCGCCGACGCCGACACCGCCACCTCGGGCAGCACGACAGCCCAGGCAGGCCGAACCCGAGCCCGCACCGTCACCTCCGTGACCACCGCCCCCACCGTCAGCTCGACCGTGGCTCCGGCCGGCGCCACCTCCAGGGCACCCGCACGCACGGCGGAGACCTCGTCTCCCCGGGCCGCGGCCCGCGCACCGGCCCGGGCGGCGTCGACGCACTCCAGCCGCGCCCCGACCACACTCACCGCCCACAGCGCGGCGCCGAGCACGACCACGAGCGCGGGCAGCGCCGCGGCCATCTCGGCGGTGACCGAACCGCGCTCGCGCCGGCTCATCCGGCCAGCGCCAGCGCCTTCTGCACGAGCGAGACGAGCATCTGCTGGACGTCGGGCGAGGTCACCACCTTGAACAGCAGCCCCGCGAACCCACAGGCTGCGATGGTGCCGACGGCGTATTCGGCGGTGGACATCCCCGCGTCGGCACGCCGATCTCCCTTGGGCTCCGACAGCACCCGAGCCGCCCGGGCGGCCGCCTCCCGCAACCGCTCGGCGGCCTGAGCCCGCTTGGCCTCGGCGGTCGCGCGGGTCCACGAGATGCCTTGGGTCTTGACGTTCACGCGTCCTCCTGACACCGGCCCGGACCATCCGTTCCGGCGGTCCCAGCCTGCCGATCGGACCGGCCTTTCCACCGGGACCAGCCTCGGCCTGTGGAAAACGAAAGACCTGTGGATAACTCAAAAGACCTGTGTGTACGGGGGAATCGAGCCCAGAATCCACATGGAGAGCCAGCGTTATCCACACCTGTGGACAACTTCCGTCCACACCCTGTGCAGTACCGCCGATGGGTGTGGAAAACCTCGCGCAAAGATCATGACAGCTCGCCCGGGATCAGGGCGCGAGAACCTGGGTCGCCAGCCCCGCGACGACCGGGATGATGCCCAGAAAGCAGAACGCCGGCAGGAAACACACACCCAAGGGCGCCACCGCCTGAACCCCCACCCGCCGCGCGGCGGCCGAAGAGGCGGCCCGCCCGGCCTGCCGGGCATCCTCGGCGACCCTGGTCAGCACATCGGCGACCGGCGCGCCTGACTCGACCGCCCGCGCGATGGCCCTGGCCAGCAGAGCGAGCGCGTCTTCGGCGGCGAGCCCCCGCCACACCTCGACGGGATCGGCGCCCAACCGCATCTGCCCACCCGCCCACCGCAACCGCTCCCCCAGGGGACCGTCGACGACCCGGGCGACGATCTCGATCGCCCCCACGAGCGGCTGACCGGCCCGCAGGCACTCGGCCATGAGATCGGCGGCGAACGGCAGATCTGCGCGGACGAGCTCCCGATGGCGGCGATCTTGGGGAGCCTCCTTCCGCCTGAAGTGGACGACCACGGCCCCGGCCAGGAGCACCCCCAACACGACCCCGGCCACCCCACCGACCACGAGCACGACCAGCACGAGCACCGGGCCCGCGACCAAGGCGATCCGGCCCGCCGGGTTCTCGGCCGAGGGACCCTTCGCCCGCGGAGGATCGACCACCGCCTTGAGCCGCTCAGCGGCAGTACGCCGAACCGGCCAGCACATGATCGACAGCGCCAAACACAGACCGGCAAGAACCCCGACCACCACGCCCTCCTTCTTGAGCCGATCTCAACCACTGGTGAATCGCCGCCCGCCTCGCACAGCGGCTTGGAGGCCCTGCCTGAAGTGGGAACTCCTGAAGCGTGCACCGGCCTCATCGAGCCCGACGCCGGGCTACGACCCAGAGCTTCTGGCCAACCACCCGAGCGGGTTCCTAGCCCCACGCCGGACTGCACGAGCGTCTGGCCAACCGCCCGAGCCGGGTTTCAGCCCGACGCGGGGCTGAGAGACGAGCGTCGGGCCAACCGTCCGAGCCGAGTCCTGGGCTTCTACGCCACCTCGTGTCTGAAGACAGCCCCCGAACCCACATCGATACCGACATCGCACCCCGGAGAAAGATCATTGAAGTGGAACCTGAAGCACCGCCCCATCAGCGGACACTGTCTTCGGCCTTCCGCACCATGCGGTCCGTCCACCGCAGCCCGGCCACATTGAGCAGCAACCCCACGACGAGACACCCGATCCCCGGCAGAGTCGTGAAGAGAAACGGGAGCGGCCGCATCCCCAACCCGGCCGCCATCAACAACCCGAGCGCGGGCAACCCCGCAAGCAGCCGAGCAGTGGCCCGAGGCCCGGCGAGTTGCGCCGAAATCTCCTGCCGGTGGTTCTCCATGTCCCGCAACGCCCCACCCACACGCTCGACGAGAGGCGCAAGCCCACCACCGACGCTGACCCCCACCTCCCAGCAGGACGCCAGCCGCCGCAACCCTTCACCTCCCACGGGCGGCGCCGCATCGATCAACGCCGCCGGGACATCCCCGCCATCGCGAGCCACCCGCGCGACCGGCCGAAGCGCTGCGACGATCTCCGGCGGCCCCTCGATGGAACCGATGGCCCTGGAAAGAGCCTCACCAGGCGTCCGCCCGGCCGCGAGCTCGGCCACGATCGCCTGACACAACTCAACGGTTCCACCCCGCCAGGCCCGCACCAGCCCCTTACGCGACCGCCTGGCCTTCAGCAGGTCGGGCAAGGAGAACCCGGGCCCGGCCTCCCGCGTCAACTGCGCCAGTCGCACCACGGGAACCGAAGGCCCGGACCACACCCAAACCGCCAGCCCGGCACATAACCCGACCAACAACGTGATCACGCCATCTCCAATCGCCCAACGCCCATCTGGCGCAGAGGCCACACCCCTGGGCCGTTCGCACTGACCTCGCTCACAGGCACGCCAAACCGCGCGCACAGGATGCGCGCATAGGCGACGCAGGCCACGCTCCAGGCCACGCCGTACACGTCACGCCCAAGACCGCTCTGCAGAGACGCACACAGACCTACGCCGGGCAACCGAACCGCGCAGACCGCCCGTCATCCACCGCCGCAGCACAAGCCACGCCCACAGACCGCGCCGCAAACACCAGCCCTTCAGACCACCCCCAGGACCGGGCGGCGCAGACGCGCACATACCACCGCCCAGACCGGCACTGCCCAGACCACGCACGGCACAGAGCACAGGCCGAGCCCACAGACCGCGCCCCAAAGACCGCGCCCCAAAGACCGCGCCGCAAACACCAGGCCTTCAGACCACCCCCAGGACCGGGCGGCGCAGACGCGCACATACCACCGCCCAGACCGGCACTGCCCAGACCACGCACGGCACAGAGCACAGGCCGGGCCCACAGACCGCGCCCCACAGACGCGCCCCACAGACCGCGGCCCAAAGACCGTGTCGCAGACACCTCAAGCCTTCAGGCCACGCACCAAGAACCGGGCGGCGCAGGCCCGCACAGACCACCGCACAGACCGGCGGCACTCAGACCACGTCCAAGGGCCAAGCCACGTACGCCTTACCGCACGACAGACGCCGCATCGGCCACGCTGCACAGGCGACACCCCAACGCCACGCCCCAACGCCACGCCCCAAGGACCAGGCGGCACAGACCCGCACAGACCTCGCCTCACAGGCAATGCCGCTACGCCACGCGCCACCGCCACGCCACCCGACGAACGCCCCGCCAGCCACGCTGCACAGCTGACGCGCGAAGGCCACGTCGCACAAGCCACGAGATGACGCGCAAAAGCCACGTCGCATAAGCCACGCTGCCCACGCAGAGCCTCCATGACGACCGCCATGAACATCGACAAGGCCCGGCCGTCGATGCTCGCCTCCTGGCTCCGCGCAAACCCTGCCGCCGTAACAAAGCAGCACCGACGCGGCCGGTTGCCGCCGTTCACAGGAGAGGTCCGGAGGCGGCGGGCGGTGCCGACCAGGCGAAGCCGTAAAGGAGAAAGACCGACATCCCGCGGCAATCGCTGCCACAAGCCGGAAGGCCCCCTTCACCTCCCCAGGCACCGTTCCCGCAGCGCCCCGACCGCCGCCCCCTCCCGCACCCCGCCCCGCCCGTCGAACGAAACCGCCGGCACCGCCTCGACAAACCCATCCACCCCCCGCCGCAACAAACAGATCTCCGCCACCCGCCGCACCCCCGTCCCGGAGTCCCGAACCACGTGGATCACCGCATCCAGCGCCGCCGCCAGCTGGCTGTGCACCGCCTCCCGGCTCAACCCCGCCGCGCACGCCAACGCCTCAAGCCGAGGCGGCACGTCAGCCGCCGTGTTGGCGTGCAAGGTCCCGCATCCGCCCTCGTGCCCCGTGTTCAGAGCCGCGAGCAGGTCGACCACCTCGGCCCCGCGAACCTCCCCGACGACCACCCGGTCAGGCCGCATCCGCAACGCCTGCCGCACCAGGTCTCGCAGCGTCACCCCGCCGACTCCTTCGAGGTTCGGCGGCCGCGTCTCCAGCCGCACCACGTGGGGATGCGCCGGCCGCAGCTCGGCCGAATCTTCGACCAGCAGCAGCCGCTCCCCCGGGTCGGCCAGCGACAACAGCGCCGACAACAACGTCGTCTTCCCGGTCCCCGTCCCGCCCGACACGACGAACGCCAGCCGGGCCCGCATCATCGACCGCAACACCTGCGCCCCCACACCGGTCACCAGGTCGTCGAGCCCGTAGGTGTGCCGGGGCGGCAACCGCAACGACAAACACGTCCCCTCCGCGGAAACCGGCGGCAGGACCGCGTGCAGCCGCACCCCGCCGGCCAGCCGCGCGTCGACATAGGGGCAGGCGTCGTCGAGGCGTCGCCCGGCGGCGGCCGCCAGCCGTTGTGCGAGACGTCGCACGTCGTCGTCGGACCGGAAGGTGACGGACGTCTTCCGCAACCCGCCCCCGTCGTCGACCCACACCTCCCGGGGACCGTTGACCAGCACGTCGGTCACCCCGGGTTCGGCGAGCAGGCCTTCGAGCGGACCGGCCCCGATCAGTTCGGCGCGGAGCAGCCGGGCGACGGCCAGGACCTCGGCGTCGCCGAGCACCGCACGTTCGGCACGCAGGGCGGCGGCCACCTGGGCGGGTGACGGGTCGAGGCCGTCGCGGGCGAGCCGGACGCGGACCGCCTCCAGCAGCTCCGCCGACACCGCGCTCACGACACCGACAACCCGGCCAGCAGTTCCCCGCAGAACCGCCCGAGCGGCGTGCGTTTCAGCGGTGGGGCGTCGCCGCGGTCGAGCGCCTCGGCCAGGCCTCGCTGCTCCGGCACGACGCCCGCCAGCGGCACCCCCAGCGACTGCGCCACCACGCCGGGCTCCAGGCTTCCGGCGCGCACGACCGCCCGTACGTCACCGGCCTGTTCCCGCACCCCGGCCAGTGCCTGACCGGCGGCGAGCACCCCTCGCACATCCGCGGAAACCACCAGCAAAGCCACGCCGGACCGCGAAAGCGCCTCCTCGGCACCGGCGTCGACGAACCGTGGCAGATCGACCACCACGAGATCGCAGCCTCGCCGCGCCGCCTCCAGCACCGCGCGCATCGCCTCGCGGGGGATGCGCATCGGTTCGCCCCGGTGCCATGACAGGACAGTCAACTCGCCGAAGGTCGGCAGTGCCCCCTGGAGGGCCGCGTAGCTCACGCGGCCCTCCCGGCCGACGATGTCGGGCCATCGGGCGCCGGTCGCCTCCTCCTGTCCGAGCACCACGTCGATGCCGCCGCCGAGCGGGTCGGCGTCGACGAGCAGGGTTCGGGAGCCCGATCGGGCCGCCGTCAGGGCCAGTGAGGCGGCCAGCACCGTGGCGCCGACGCCGCCGCGGCCGCCGGCCACGCAGACCACGGCCCCGGCGCGGGAGGAGGGTTCGGCGGCTTCGGCGAACTCGTCGACGAGCAGCCGTTCGGCGTCGGGCAGCTCCAGGACGGCCGACGCCCCGACGGCCACGCAGCGCCGCCACATCGACGGATCGGCCGGGTCGGACGTCACCAGCAGCACGCCCTGCCGGGGCGGCGGGCCCGTGGCCGCGAGGGCGTCGGCCAGGTCAGCCCCTATGACGACCAGCGGCGCGGTCCGCCACCGGGGGCGCGCCTGGGCGGCCTCATGGGCGACGTCGAGCTCGACTCCGGCGGCCGCGGCCACCCGCAGCAGGTCGTCGAGCAGGTCGCGGTCGGCGGTGACGGCCAGCGGGCGGTGCATGGGCGGAGGCTCCTCGGTCGTGGGTCGGAAGCCTCACGGTGCCGACCTGCCGAAGATCACGAACGCCCGAACCGGGATCTGTGGATAAGGGTCGCCCTGTGGAAAAGGGGGCGACCCCCGCCGGGGGGGAGAGCGGGGGTCGCCGATCGGTCCGGCTCCGGGGGGGTAGAGCCGGTCCCGTGTGATGAAAGCTTTCATCAGTGGGCCAGGGCATGGCAAGGGACTTGCAAAGGTGCCCTGTGCACAGTCACTCCCACACTGGGAGATAACACCGTATGCTGCCCGATCCGCCCGAGTTTCGTCGAGCAGCAATCTGCAATTTGCGGCAGTTTTTTTGGGCTTCGCGCAAGCAGGGGGAATGCGGCCGTATGGTCACGGTCAGTGATCACTGTCAGGAGGGGACGTGATGTATCGATCCATTGCCCCACATGGTCACAAACCACACCAGAAGCCGGAATCGGCGGATTCCGGGCTCGGTAAAGGTCTTGCTCGGAGGGGTTCCCAAGTGCGCAGTTCCGACGTACAAAGGGCGTACGGACCGAGTGTCCGGGTACGGCCGTCGGGCACCCACGTGCGACCAGCCGCGGGAGGCGTGTCGTTGCGGGCTTGTCCCGTTTCGACAAATTAGGTGCACGCTTGGTAACCCGACTCGACGTACTGGCGACGGCGTCCCATTCCAGGGACGCCGTCCGCTTGTGTCCGCAATTGATTAACGCGACAGCGCTTCACAAATGGCCGTGGTCTCCCTGACGCCCAGGACCACTGCCCGCGCGCAGTGGATCACCCACGTCGCGACACCCTCGGACGTGCCGGTCAGATAGGCCTTCAGGGCCTCCGGGTACGCCCCCGCCGACTCCCGGTGCCCCACCTCCACCGCCACGAGCGACTTGGGGTCGAGGCCGTGTTCGACCAGGCTGAGCCGCTCCGCCGCCCGCGCCACCAGCCCGTCGGCCACGCCGAACGGCCGCAGCGCCACGATCTCGGCGTGCACGATCGCACCCAGCACCAGCGCGGGCGCCTTCGTCGAGGTCAGCCCGGCCAGAGCGGCCATGCGCGCGGAGACGTCCACCGGGGCCGGGCCGATCCCCAGAGGGTCGGCCGCCGTGTCGCCCGTACGCGGACGCCCCGGATCGGCGAGCAGCCCCGCGGCCGCGAGCGTGTGGAGCCGGGCCAGCACCTGCGGCGGCGCCGACCGCCACAGCGGCCCGAGACGGCCCAGCTCGGCGGAGACCCGCAGCGCCCCCTGCGCCACCGGATCATCGGCCTCCCCGGCCCGGAGCGTGCCCAGCGGAACGTCGGCGCCCTCCAGCGCGGCGGAGGCACGCGCGCCGCGCAGGGCGGACTCGGCCGACACCTCGGGCTGCCGTCTGCGCAGGATGCGATGCCGATAGAGGACGTCGACGGCCTCCCGGGCCTCCGTGACGGCCTCGGGCACACCGGGCAGCTCGGCCACCACGACCAGCGGATCACTCATCCGCCCGACCCTATCGACAACAGAAGAGCCCTTCCGTTACGGCTCCCCGGCCGGCCCCGCCCGCCGCCCCCGGCCCCGCGCCGCATCCGGCGCCGGCCCCCGCTCCCGGTCCCCGCCGTCACGAGAGACCGTCACGGCGACCTCCGAAAGGCCGGTCAACCCATCCCAAAGACCGTCCCGGCCCCTCGTCAAACCGCCCCCGCCGCCCGAAGACCGTTCAACGACGAGCACGCACCGCTGGACGAAGTCAGGTTTGACTCCCCTGGGCCCAGTCACGTGTCATTAACACCCGATACGGCACGATACGAAGAAGTAAGGCCATAGGAATTTCGGGTAAGGAGTTCGCGGTGACGGAGTCCCAGGAAACGCTGTCGAACCTGTTGCAGGAGAACCGCCGGTTCGAGCCGCCCGCGGAGCTCGCGGCGGCGGCGAACGTCACGGCGAGCGCCTACACGGAGGCCTCGGCCGACCGGCTGGCCTTCTGGGAGGCCGCCGCCGACCGGCTGGCCTGGGCGGAGCGCTGGCACACCACGCTGGAGTGGGAGGCGCCGTTCGCGAAGTGGTTCGTCGGCGGCAAGCTGAACATCGCCTACAACTGCGTCGACCGGCACGTCGAGGCCGGGAACGGCGACAAGGTGGCCTTCTACTGGGAGGGCGAGCCCGAGGGCGACAGCCGTGTCATCACCTATGCCGACCTGCAGAAAGAGGTCAGCAAGGCGGCCAATGCGCTGACCGAACTCGGCGTCGGCAAGGGCGACCGGGTGGCGATCTACATGCCGATGATCCCCGAGTTGCCCGTCTCGCTGCTGGCCTGCGCGCGCATCGGCGCGATCCACTCGGTCGTGTTCGGCGGGTTCTCCGCCTCGGCGCTGAAGAGCCGCATCGACGACGCCGACGCCAAACTGGTGATCACCGCTGACGGCGGCTTCCGGCGGGGGGCGCCCAGCGCGCTCAAGCCCACCGTGGACGAGGCCGTCGCGCAGTGCCCGCAGATCGAGAAGGTGCTCGTCGTCCGCCGGACCGGCCAGGACGTCGCCGTCACCGACAAGGACGTCTGGTGGCACGACGTGGTCGAGCGCCAGAGCGACCAGCACACCCCCGAGCCGCACGACGCCGAGGACCCGCTCTACATCCTCTACACGAGCGGCACCACCGGTAAGCCGAAGGGCATCCTGCACACCACCGGCGGCTACCTCACCCAGACCGCCTGGACCCACCACGCGGTCTTCGACCTCAAGCCCGACACCGACATCTACTGGTGCACCGCCGACATCGGCTGGGTGACGGGCCACAGCTACATCGTCTACGGGCCCCTGGCCAACGGCGCGACCAGCGTGATCTACGAGGGCACCCCCGACACCCCGCACCGCGGCCGGTTCTGGGAGATCGTGCAGAAGTACAAGGTCACCATCCTCTACACGGCGCCGACGGCCATCAGGACGTTCATGAAGTGGGGCGACGACATCCCCGCCAAGTTCGACATGTCGTCGCTGCGGGTGCTGGGCTCGGTCGGCGAGCCGATCAACCCGGAGGCCTACGTCTGGTACCGCGAGCACATCGGCGCGAACCGCGCCCCGGTGGTCGACACCTGGTGGCAGACCGAGACCGGCGCGATCATGATCAGTCCGCTGCCCGGCGTCACCGCCGGCAAGCCGGGCGCGGCCATGCAGCCGCTGCCGGGCATCGTCGCCGACGTGGTCGACGACCAGGGCAAGTCGGTGCCGAACGGCGGCGGCGGTTTCCTGGTCGTGCGGGAGCCGTGGCCGTCGATGCTGCGCGGCATCTGGGGCGACCCCGAGCGCTACAAGGACACCTACTGGTCGCGGTTCGACGGGTTCTACTTCCCCGGTGACGGCGCCAAGCGCGACGACGACGGCGATCTGTGGCTGCTGGGCCGCGTCGACGACGTCATGCTGGTCTCGGGCCACAACATCTCGACCACCGAGGTCGAGAGCGCCCTGGTCAGCCACCCGAAGGTGGCCGAGGCGGCCGTCGTGGGCGCGACCGACCCCGTGACCGGCCAGGCCATCGTGTCGTTCGTGATCCTGCGCGGGAGCGCCGAGGAGAGCGGGGACATCGCCGCCGAGCTGCGTCAGCACGTCGCCAAGGTGCTGGGCCCGATCGCCAAGCCGCGCCAGATCATGGTCGTGCCGGAGCTGCCGAAGACCCGCTCGGGCAAGATCATGCGCCGCCTCCTGCGTGACGTGGCCGAGAACCGGTCGCTGGGCGACGTGACCACCCTCACCGACAGCTCGGTCATGAACCTGATCTCGGAGAAGCTTCCCACCGCCAAGAGCGAGGACTGATCCGACATCCACAGCCGGGGCGGTCGTCCACAGGTGACGGCCCGCCCCGGCTGTGATCGTTCGGCGCTGGGTAAAGTGGGCCGAAGGTGTGCCGGGAAGTCTGGTCGGCGATTTCTGGGGGAATCGTCCGGGTGCTTCCCCGATCACCCGAGGGGGAGCAGTCGCGCCGTGGTGCGGGCCGCCGAGGCTCTGCGGACCCAGACGATCGGCGTGATCATGCTGGTCGCCACGGTGGACGAATGGGCTGCCGGCGATCTTTCTTCTTCGTCGCCGGTGTGGAGCTGAAGGAGGAGCTGGTCCACGGGGAGCCGTCCCGCGCGCAGTGGCCGGGATGGCGGTGCCGGCGCTGATCTGGGGGTGAGCTGAGGGGTGCCGAACGCCATACGGGGGTGGGCGATTCCGACGGCGACCGACATCGCGTTCGCGGTGCCGGTCTTCGCCTTCCTTCCCGCCGGGGTTCCGCTCGATTTGAGCGCCCTCGGAAGTGTTTTCACCGACAGAATCACTCTCGGCGTGCTTCTCGGGCTCGTCGTCGGGAAGTTCGTCGGTGTGTTCGGCGGTGCGTGGCTCTCGGTACGACTGGGTTTCGCCCGGATCAGCCCAGATCTGGTCTGGCGTGACATCGCGGCCGTGCCGGTCCTCGCCGGGATCGGCTGCACCGTCTCACTGCTCATCGGCGACCGGGCCTGCCCGGGCGGCACCGGGATCACCACGGCGGTGCTCAGGAGCCGCGTACGGACGAGGGCACGAGATGATAGTTGACAGTCCGCAGAATAGGAGATCCCTGATGCGCGAGGACGAATCGCTCGGCGCTCTGGTCGCCGAGGCGAGCACCCATATTTCGACACTGGTCAGAGCCGAGATCGAACTCGCCAAGAGCGAGCTCAAGTTCGACGCGAAGCGGGTGGGCATGGCGACCGGCCTGTTCGCCGCCGCCGCGTTCACGCTCCACCTGGTCCTGATCCTGGCCTCCTTCACGATCGCCTACGTCCTGCACGACGCCGTCGGCCTGTCGACTTGGTTGTCGTTCCTGATCGTCACCGTTTTCTACCTGGTGACGGCCGGGATCCTCGGCTTCGTCGGCTACCGCAGGCTGCAGGGGCTGGCCGGGTTCAAGCGCACCCGGCGCTCGCTCCAGAGCCTCAAGTCCACCGACGAGACACCGCACCTCGAGCCGGTGTCCACCACACCCACCACGACCACCGCGGGCGAGGTGGGCGCCCACCGCGCCACGATCGCGTCATGAAACAGGCCCCGGAGGAGAACCAGCTGGTCCGGGCCGAGGGCCCGTGGGAACACCGCTGGATCCACGCCGGGGGCACCCGCTTCCACGTGGTGGAGGCCGGTGAAGGCCCGCTCGTGCTGCTGCTCCACGGCTTCCCGCAGTTCTGGTGGACCTGGCGGCACCAGCTGGAGGCCCTGCCGGCGGCCGGTTACCGGGCCGTCGCGGTCGATCTCCGGGGGTACGGCGCCAGCGACAAGCCGCCCCGGGGATACGACCTGCCGACCCTGGCCGGAGACGCGGCCGGCCTGATCAGGGCCATGGGCGAGACCGGCGCGATCGTCGTCGGCCACGGCTGGGGCGGCTTGATGGGCTGGACGATGGCCGCCCGCGACGCCAAGTTCGTGCGCCGCCTGGTGGTCGTCTCGGCGCCCCACCCGCTGCGCCTGCGCACCGCCCTGCTCACCGACCCGCGGCAGCTGAGGGCCAGCCGCCACGCGTTCGGCTTCCAGGTGCCGCTGTGGCCCGAACACCGGCTGACCCGCAAGAACGCCGCCCGCGTCGGCCGGCTGCTCGACGCGTGGGCGGGGCCCGCCTGGCCCTCCGAGGAGCTCAACCCGGTCTACCAGGACGTGTTCCGCATCCCCGCGTCGGCCCACTGCGCCCTGGAATACCACCGCTGGTTCGCCCGCTCGCAGCTCCGCCCCGACGGCCGCCGCTACGCCCGCCAGATGCGCCGCGAGGTCGAGGCCCCGACCCTGCAACTGCACGGCGCGCTCGACCCGTGCATGCTGCCCCGCACCGCCCAGGGGTCGGGCCAGTACGTCGCCGCCCCCTACCGCTGGCGCCTGATCGAGGGCGCGGGCCACTTCCCCCACGAGGAACGCCCCGACGTCTTCACCGCTGAACTGACCTCCTGGCTGGCCGACCCCGAGCCCGACCGATGACCCGCGACCGCGACGCCGAGGGCCGGGCCCGCAACGCCCGCCCCCGAGACGCCTTCGGCAGACCCCTCCCCCACGGCGCCGAGGGCGTGGCCCGCGTCCCCGACGACTACGCCCCCACGGCGCGGCAGGCCGTCGAAGACGGCGTCGAGATGTTGCGCCTCGGCCGCCCGTTCCACGCCCACGAGATCTTCGAGGGCCGCTGGAAGTCGTGCCCGCCGGAGGAGCGGGAACTGTGGCAGGGCCTGGCGCAGATCTGCGTCGGCCTGACCCACCTGCAACGCGGCAACACGCGGGGCGCGGAGACCCTGCTCGACCGGGGCGCCGGACGCCTGGCCCCGATCGAAGGCCGGCCCTACGGGATCAACGCGGCGCTGGCCGCCCGGGCGCGGTCGATCGACGACCTCCTGGCCGCGCTGGGGGCCTAGGCGGAGACCTCCGCCGGTCCCGGGCGCAGCCCCGGGGCCAGGGCCAGCGTGACCGCGACCGACGCCACGGCCATCACGGTCATCGCCGTGGCCGGGCCGCTGACCTGGGCCACCGACCCCGCCACGGCCGCGCCCACCCCCTGCATGACCATCATCCCCGAGCCGTTCAGCCCGAGGGCGTGCCCGCTGAGCTCGTCGGGGGTGAGGGCCATCAGGCGTTCCTGGAGGAGCAGGCTGGCGGCGTACCCGACGCTGGCGAGGGTCACCGCGGCGACCGCGACGCCGATCGGAGGGTCGGTGAAGAAGACCAGGTAGGGGACGGCCAGGAGCAGGCGCATCGGGCCGCCCAGCCGTTCCCGCCAGCCTGCCGGGAGGAACCGCCCGACGAGGGTGTCGCCGATCAGCATGCCGAAGGCGGCGAACGCGAACAGGACGCCGGCGCTGGCGGGGTCGTACGAGACGAACAACGACTCGCACCCCACGATCAGCCCGTTCGGCACCCAGAGGGCCAAGAAGACGTACCGCCGGGGCCGGGACGCCCAGAGCCGCGAGTTGCCCTGCCACGTCTGCGCCACCGACGGCCGCCCGGACGTGCGCGGAGGCCGTCTCGACAACCCGAGCAGCACGACCAGGGCGGCGACGAACTCCAGCGCGGCGCTGACCAGCAGCGTCTGGACGGGGGTGAACAGCGCGACCAGGAGCCCTCCGGCCGCGAACCCGGCGATCTGCGAACCGCCGACGGCCATGTTGAGCACCGAGCGGCCGAGCAGGAACCCGTCGCGCGTGAGGATCTCGTTCAGCAGCCCGTAGCGCACCCCGCCGCCGACCGACGCGACCACGCCGATCACGACGAGCACGGCGAACCGCACCACGATCGGCAGGTCGGGAATCGCCTGCACGGCCGTGCCGACCCCGAAGACCACGGCCAGCCCCGCGAGCGCCATCCGGGGCGGCAGCCGGTCGGCGGCCGACATCAGCAGCGTCGCCCCGACCACCTGCGCGAGCAGCGGCCCGAACATGGCCAGCGCCGAGAGCAGCGGCGACCCGGTCGCCTCGAACACGAGCGTCCCGAGCGCGAGGTTCCCGATCGTCGACGCCACGACGTGCAACGTGGACGTCGCGAACAGCGGCGCGAACTCCTTGGTAGCGAACAACTCTCGATATGTACGCATACGGAACACATTCCATCCCCGCAGGTCAGAGCCGGTAATGTTTCGCCGGGACGCGAAACGACCGGCACGGGGGGGTGGCATGGGCTGGTGGCAGGTCGGCGCGGACACGCTGGCCGGGAGCAGGTTCGTGGTGTCGCCGCTCGCCGAGACCACCGCGTGCATGTTCGCCCTCGGCGGCGCCCACCCCGCCCATCCGGGTGAGCGGCTCTGGTTCGACCGGCACGCCGACCGCTTCAAGGCCCGCCTCGCCGCCGACCCCCTCGACGACCTGCTGATGCGCGCCGCGAACGGACGCGAGTGGGTCGCCGACTTCCTCGTCCCGGCGCCCACCGGCACGGGTGAGCCGACCTTCGCCGACGAGGTCGCCACCATCAGGAACACCCCGCCCGACGTCGTCTACGCCGACCTGGAGGTCTCCCTCGGCCGGATGTTGCCGGGCCCGCTGCGCCGTGCCGACCTGGCCGAACGGGCGGCGTCCGTACTGGAATGGGTGTGGACGGAAGCGGTCGAACCCACCTGGGACCGGCGCAGGAGGATCCTCGAGGCCGACATCATCGGCCGCATCGGCAGCCTGAGCATGGGCGGCTGGGAGGCGGCGCTCAACGACATGCGGCCGGGCATGCGCTGGCTGGGCGACAGCCGGTTGCAGATCAACACCACCAGCAACCCGCCCCGCGACATCACGACGGCGCGGCTCATGTTCGTGCCGGTCACGCCCCGGCACAGATGGGTGGCGTGGGAGCATCCGCACCGTTACGCGGTCATCTATCCGGCCGCGGGGGTGCTCACCGAGGTGCGCGAGGTCTCGGGGCCGCTCGGCCGCCTGCTGGGCAGCGCCCGCGCAACCGTGCTCGTCCTGCTCGACACCCCCAAGAGCACGACGCAGCTCGTCGCGCTGACAGGCCAGGGGCTCGGTTCGGTGGGCCGCCATCTGAAGGTGCTCCTCGACGCGGGCCTGATCGAACGCCGCCGGGCCGGCAGGTCCGTCCTCTACTACCGCAGCCGCATCGGCGACGCCGTGGTGGCCTCGTCGGAGTGATCACGACCAGACCGGTTCGGCGCTCTCGAAGACGGCCCCGTCGGCGCCGAATATCAGGAAGCGGTCGAAGTCGGCCGCGAACCAACGGTCGTGCGTCACGGCCAGCACCGTGCCGGTGAAGCCCGCCAGCCCCTGTTGCAGGGCCTCGGCCCCGGCCAGGTCGAGGTTGTCGGTGGGCTCGTCGAGCAGCAGCAACGTCGCGCCCGACAACTCCAGCAGGAGGATCTGCAGTCGCGCCTGCTGCCCGCCCGACAGGGTCTCGAACAGCTGGCCTGCGGCGGGAGCCAGTTCGTAGCGGGCCAGCGCGGCCATCGCGTCGTTCAGGACGAGCGCGCCGGACGTCATGACCAGGTCGACCGGCCGGCGGCCGTGCAGGTCGGGCCGCGTGTGGGTCTGGACGAAACGGCCGGGCCGCACCCGCGCCCCGAGCCGGACCGCCGGGGACGCCGCGCCGTACGCCGACTCGATGACCTGGAGGAACGACGACTTGCCCGATCCGTTGGAGCCGAGCACGCCCACCCGCTCGCCGAACCAGATCTCCGTGTCGAACGGCCGGGTCAGGCCGGTCAGCTCCAGGCCCTCACACGTCACGGCGCGTTTCCCGGTCCGGCCGCCGCGCAGCCGGATGCGCACGTTCTGCGCTTTCGGCGGCCGTTCGGGCGGTCCGGCCTCCTCGAAGCGGGCGAGCCGAGTGCGGGCGGCGCGGTAGGCCGACGAGAGCGCGTCGTTGTTGGCCGAGGTCTGCCGCAGGGTGTGCACGAGCCGCCAGAGCCTGGCGTGCTCCTCGTCCCAGCGGCGGCGGCGTTCCTCCAGCCGGTCGATCCGGTCGTTGCGGGCGGCGGCGTAGGTGGCGAAGCCGCCGCCGTGGATCCAGACGCCGCGGTCCTCCACGGTGACGATGCGGTCGGCCACGTTCGCGAGGAGCTGCCGGTCGTGGGAGACCAGCAGGACCGTCTTGGTGGTGGCGGCGAGCCGGCCCTCCAGCCACTGCTTGCCCGCGACGTCGAGGTAGTTGTCGGGCTCGTCGAGCAGCAGCACCTCGTCGGGGCCGCGCAGCAGGGCCTCCAGGACCAGGCGTTTCTGCTCCCCACCCGACAGCGTCGTGACCGGGCGCTCGCGGACCGCGTCGAAGGGCCGGCCCATCGACGCGGTGACGCACACGTCCCAGACGGTCTCCATGGCGTAGCCGGCGGCGTCGGCGTAGTCGGCGACGGCCTGCGCGTAGCAGAGCTGGTTCGCCTCGTCGTCGCGGGCGGCCAGCGCCGCCTCGGCCGCCGACACGGCCGCCGCCGCGTCCCTGACGTGCCGCGGCGCGACCGACAGCAGCAGGTCGTGGACGGTGCTCCGGTCGCGGATGCTCCCGACGAACTGCCGCATGACGCCGAGCCCGCCGGTCTGGGTCACCCGGCCGTCGTCGGGCCGCAGGTCACCCGAGATGAGCCTCAGCAGGGTGGTCTTGCCCGCGCCGTTCGGCCCGACCAGGCCGGCCTTCACGCCGTCGCCCACCCGGAACGACACGTCGTCGAGCAGCGGACGCCCGTCGGGCAGCACGTAACGCAGGTGTTCGACGTCGACATGTCCCGGCATCCGACCTCCACCGGATCGTTGTTCGAGTGACCGGACCAACGATCCGGTACTCGAACGTCATACTAGACTCGGCGGGGTGAACGCGAGAACCGGCGGGGTGTGGCTGAGGACGTCCGGCCGAGAGGAACGGGGTGGCCCCCCGCTCAGCAGGCGGCGCATCGTCGACGAGGCCGTGGCGCTGCTCGACGCCGAGGGCGCCGACCGGCTGACCATGCGGCGGCTGGCTGAGCGGCTCGGCACCGGCTCGACCACCCTCTACTGGCACGTGAAGACCAAAGACGACGTCCTCGACCTCGCGCTCGACGCGATCTTCGCGGCCGTCCCGATCCCCGAAGACCAGGAGTGGCGGGCCGGCGTCACCCGCCTGATCGGCGACTGGCGGGCCACCCTGCTGCGGCATCCGTGGTCGGCCGCGCTACTGGGCCGCCCGATGCTGGGCCCGAACGTGCTGGCCAGAAGCGATTTCCTGTACGCCACCCTCGTCGGCGCCGGAGTGACCGAGCCCCACCTGACGGCCGCCGCGTTCGGGTTGTCGAACTTCGTCATCGGCTCGGCGCTCATGCAGGCGACCTGGCTCGTCAACGCCGACGCCGAGACCCGCGACGCCGCCAGAGACCACATGGCCCAGCAGAGCGACCGCTATCCGGCCCTCGCCGCTCACGGCCCGCTGACCGCGGCCGACGACTGGGACGAGAGCTTCGAACGCGGCCTGAACTGGCTGCTCGACGGCATCGAGGCGACGGTCGCGGCCGGTTAGTCGCACTCCTGGGTGTCGACCCGGGCGATGGCCGCGCTGCCGTCTTCGGCGTCGGTGCGGACCTCTTCGGCCGTCAGCGCGTAGCCGGTGTCCTTCTGGTCGGTGGCGGCGGCGAAGATGACCCCGAAGACCCGCCCGTCGGGAGCGAGCAGCGGCCCGCCCGAGTTGCCCGGCTGCACCTCGCCGCGGATCGCGTAGACCTCGCGGTCGACGGTGTGGCGGTTGTAGATGTCGTAGGACTCGGCGGGCTGCTTCACGCGGATGCGGGCCGGCTTGATGGTGAAGCCGTGGCCCTTCGGATATCCCGCGATGATGGCATCGTCTTTCGACTCGGCGGCCATGTCGAACTTGAGCGGGTTGACGTCGAGCGACTCGACGTAGAGGACCGCGATGTCGCGGTCGGGGTTGTAGAGCACGACCCGGGCGTCGTGGCTGGCGCCCCGGTAGTCGGTCACCCGCAGGTCCTGCGAGACGCCGGCCACGACGTGGGCGTTGGTCATGATGCGGTGGGGGGCGTAGGCGAAGCCGGTGCCCTCGATGCGCTTGCGGCACGTCGGCGCGGTGCCCTGCACCTTCACGATCGCGCGGCGCGCCCGCGCCAGCTGCGGGTCGTTGATGATGCTCTCGTCGGGGGCCGGGACGTCGACGAACTGCGCGCCGCCGATCGCGGTGAAGACCTCGGGCCACGGCGACGCGTCGACGAACTCGCGGAAGCCGCGTGTCAGGTCGCGGGCCGCCTCGGGCATCGCCTGGTCCATCGTCTTCAGCAGCAGGGAGTCGTTCACCTGCTGCTTGGGCAGCGGGAAGTTCATCGAGATGACGAGCGAGCCGATCAGCCAGGCGAACACCAGCACCGACAGGCCGCTGGCGAGGGAGCCGCCGAAGGCGTCGATGACACGCGCCGGTTCCCACGTGACGTGGGAACGCACGACGGCGCCGATCGTCGAGGAGGCGAACTGGCCGACCGTCGCGGCGAGGAACACGATGACGATGGCGAGCAGCGCACGCTCGGTCTCACCGTTGACCAGGGCTCCGGCGATCGGCGGCGCGATGAACATCCCGACCAGCGCGCCTCCGGCGAAACCCACGAAGCTGAACGCGCCGATGATGAAACCCTGGCGATACCCCGACACCGCGAAGGCCAGAATCAGGCCGATCAGGATGAGGTCGAGCAGATCGCCTTGCACGCCTGTATTCCACCTCTATCGCCACCGGGCCCGGCCACCACCCTTAACCGTATCCAGCCACGCGCGGTCTCGTGCACGGGTTCTTCGCAGTCCACTCGATATCGTGACGCCATGGGGGGACCTGTTGAGGAACTGATCCAGACCGCACTGGCCGATGGAGACCCGGACGGCCCGACCCGCTGGGACGCCATCGCCGCCTTGCAGGAACGCGGCGACCTGGAGACTTTCACCGCCGCGCGGCGCCTGTGCGCCGCCGAGACGGCCACGGAGAGAGTTCTCGGAGTCGACATTCTCGGAGAACTCGGACGTGACCGGCCGTTCGCCGACAAGACCTTGCCGGTGCTGCGATTCCTGGCCGCGAGCGAGACCGAACCTCGCGTGCTCTACTCGGTGCTCATCGCCTTCGGTCATCTGCGCGACCCGCGGGCGCTGCCCTCGGTGATCGAGCTCGCGTCCCATCCGGAGGCGACGGTCCGCTACGGCGCCGCGTACGCCCTCCCGAACGTCGTCGGCCGCCCGGCCGACCCGGCCGGGGTCGCGGCGCTGCGCCGCTTGGCGGCCGACCGCGACGACGACGTGGCCGACTGGGCGACGCTGGGGCTGGCGCTAACGGGAGGCGAGGTTCACGACGTCAGGGGGCAGGTCCTCGATCCGTGACCGGTCCCACGGCCGCTCGAAGCCGCAGGTGGCGAGCACGCCGTCGAGCACCCCGGCGGTGAAGCCCCAGACCAGCAGGCCGCGCACGCGGAACGCGGGGCCGACGAACCCGCTCGGGTGACGCAGCCTGAACCGGTTGGCGGGGTCGACGAGTTCGGCCACGGGCACCCGTTCGACCGACTCGACCTCGTCGGGTGAGGCGGCGTGCACGGCGCAGGGGGTGTGCCACCAGCCGATGACGGGGGTGACGCGGTTGTCGCTGTGCGACAGGTAGAGCTCGGGCATGACGCCGAGCACCTTCACGCCCTCGGGGTCGAGGCCGGTCTCCTCGGCGGCCTCGCGGAGGGCCGCGCCGACCGGGCCGTCGTCGCCGGGGTCGACCCCGCCGCCGGGGAAGGCGGGCTGACCGGCGTGGTTGCGTCCTTTGGAACTGCGCTGGATGAGCAGGATGTCGGGCCCGGCCGGGCCGTCGCCGAACAGCAGCAGGACGGCGGCCTTGCGACCGCGGTTCCGGGGCGGGCGCATCGCGAGGGGGACCGGGCTCCGACCGGCCTTCTCCGCCGCGTCGGTGATCCAGGCGGGTACGTCGGTCATGGACACTCCAACCGCCGGCGCCCCGCGAAGCTTCCCGTCACGAGAACGGTCCCGAACGCACCAGCTTGGCGGCGGCCTCGGGGTCGGTGGGGCCGGTGCCGTACGAGGGGCAGAGCGCCGCCAGGGGGCAGGCCCCGCAGGCCGGTTTGCGGGCGATGCAGATCCGGCGGCCGTGCCAGATGATGCGGTGGGAGAAGACCGTCCACTCCTTCTTCGGGATGAGCTGCCCGATCTCCTGCTCGATCTTGACCGGGTCGAGCTCCCCCTCGATCCACCCGAACCGCTTCACCAGGCGCTGGAAGTGGGTGTCGACGGTCAGCCCCGGCACCCCGAACGCGTTGCCGAGCACGACGTTGGCGGTCTTGCGCCCGACCCCGGGCAGGGTGACGAGGTCGGCCATCTTCCGCGGCACCTCGCCGCCGAACCGGTCTCTGATGGCGATCGACAGGCCGATGACCGACTTGGTCTTGGCCCGGAAGAACCCGGTCGGCCGCAGGATCGCCTCCATGTCGTCGGGATCGGCGACGGCCATGTCCTCGGGCGTCGGATATTTGGCGAACAGCGCCGGGGTGGTCAGGTTGACCCGCACGTCGGTCGTCTGCGCCGACAGGACCGTCGCGACGAGCAGCTGGAACGCGTCGGCGAAGTTGAGCTCGCAGTGGGCGTCGGGATAGGTCTCGGCCAGGATCCGGTTCATCTTCCGCGCCCGCCGCACCAACCCGAGCCGTGTCTCCATGCACTCAAGCGTAGGGGTGATAACACCGCGCTTCGCGACATCTACCAGGTGACGGCACCTGAAGAGAGGACGGGGCGTGCGTGACGAATCGGGCTTCACCGGCATGTTCCAGCAGCACTACGAATCGGTCCTGCGCTACGCCTGGCGCCGCGTCGGCCCCGCCGACGCGGCCGACGTCGCCGCCGAGACGTTCAAGATCGCCTGGGAGAAGTACGACAGGGTGCCGCGTGACCAGCCGCTGCCCTGGCTCTACGCCACCGCCCGCAACCTCGCCCTGAACCTGATCCGGCGCACCCACCGCCGCGACGCGCTGACCACGCTCGTCACCGCAACGGAGGAGGACCACGCCGCCGAGGTCGCCACCCGCCAGGCGGCGCTGGCCGCGCTGAACAGCCTGAGCGAGAGCGACCGCGAGCTGGTGCTGCTCATGTCGTGGGAGGGCCTCGACCTCGCGCAGGCCGCGAAGGTCGTGGGCTGCTCCAAGGCGACGGCGGCGATGCGCGTGCACCGATTACGCAGACGGTTGCGGCACCTGTTCGTGGAGGAACCAGAAAGGAGCATGCGATGACCTGGCTCCAGGACAACGACCCGGCCGCCCACGTGCGCGCCGACCCCGCGACGATGTCGGCGACGCTGGACGCCATCATCCGATCGCCCCGGCCGGTGCGGCGCCGTCGCCGAAAGCCGCTGATCCTGATCACGCTCACCGCCGTGCTGGCGGTCGTGCTGCCGATCGTCCTGCGGCCCGCCCCGGGAGCGCCTTTCGTCCTGGGGCCGGCCAAGGCCCTCGCGTTCGCGAAGCAGGGCGACTACATCGACGTCCAGATCGTCGACCCCGACGCCGACCCCCGGCGTTACCGCGAGGACTTCGCCGCGCACGGCCTGAAGGTGAATCTGGTCATGGAACCCGCCTCGCCGAGTCTGGTGGGGAAGGTCCTCGGCATCTTCTCCCCCGACCACTCGGTCAACCACCGTCCCGACGGATTCGAGGTCGCGAACCAGCTCGTCAAGGCCATCGAGGGCGCTGACTGCGGGAACTTCTGGTGCCTGGCCGGGGTGAGCATTCCCCTCGATCTCCGCAGCCCACTGGAGATCAGTGCGGGGCGTCCCGCCCGGCCGGGGGAACAGTACGCGGTCACCGGGGACCCGGCCGCGCCGGGCGAGGTTCTGGAGGGCGAGGATCTGACGAATCTGACGGTCGCCGGGGCGCGAAGTCTCCTGCGGGAGCGGAACGTCGCCGTCGAGACCTACTACGAGTCCGGCTACGGGGTCCGCGGCGACTGGGACTACTCGGAGCACACTTTGCCGCCGGAGAAGATCCCCGACTCCTGGTATGTGCACGAGACCTGGGGCGGTCACCACCCGGGCACGGTGCGGCTCGTCGTCGCGGCCGCGCCGACGGATCGGCCGCTCTGGAACTTCCTCCGGTCGTTGATGTTCTGGAGGTAAGTGATCACGTACTTCGCTACTCGAAAACGGTTGAAACGTTATCTATTGCCCCGATCATGGGAGTTTCCTGAGAGACCCCTGATCCCCGAGAGAGGAACGATGCACACGTTGACAGGAGCATTCGTGCTCGTCGCAGGCCTCATGGCCGTCCCGGCCGCGGCGCACGCGGCACCCATAACCAAGGGTCCGTGCTGGGCCGGGTCGTGGACGGTCACGCGGGCCACCGCCGAAGTCGTCGGCAAGAAGCACAACTATTTCGTGGAGGGCGGCGCCGGCATCAAGGCGACGTTCACCCGCGAGGGCAAGCGGGTCGTCGCCGACTACGACTTCGGCGGCTCGACCTCCCTGACCGGCGGCGCCACCCTCACCATGAGCGGCGCCGAGACCTTCACTTACACCTTCGGCGGGCACGGCGCCCACACCCACGGCAAGGTCGCCCTCAAGCCGCGCACGGGCAGGAGCGGCGCCACGTTGGAGCGCTCCGGCGGCGGAGGGAAGGGCTTCTCCGGCCTGCTCCGGGTCGCCGTCGGCCGCAACGAGGACCTCGGGGCGATCCCCCGTAAGGGCACCTACACCTGCGTCCCTGACACGTCGCTGCGCATCCACACGCACGGCAAGTCGGGCCGCACGCTCGTCACGATCGACTGGGAGCTCACCCGCTCCTGACCAGTGAGACGCCTCTCGCGGCCCGCACCGCGTGAGGTCAGCCGAGCCCCTGTACGAGATGCCCGATCACGTCCCGGGCGTCGTCTTCGATCCCGCAGATGAAGGTCGACCCGCGCCGCCGCAACACCGGCAGGCCGAGGGCGTAGAGGCCGTCACCGACCACACCCCCGTCGTGGACCAGCGCCCCCTTCGCGTCGACGACCGGCACGTCCAGCCACGAGTAGTCCGGACGGAAGCCGGTGGCCCACACGATCGAACCGATCTCCCCTGACCGCAGATCGAGCCGCCAACGGGCCGATTCCGGTACGCGAGTGGGCTCGTGCCGTTCCCCCGGAGCGGTTCCGGCCCACTCGTCGAAGGTGTCGAGCAGCCGGTTCAGCTTGAGGTCGGCCAGCGCCGCCACGTTGCGCAGCCCGCCGGAGAAGAGCGCCGCGCCGTCGCGGATGACGGAGAGGCGGCCGACCAGTTCCACGCCCATCGAGGTCAGCGTGTTGAGGTCGAGCGTCGACCCGGCGACGAGCTGCGGCGACGGCAACCGTCGCGCCCGGGTCAGGTCGTCGAGCTCGTCGTAGCGCTGACCCCAGATCCCCGCGTGGTGCATCCACCAGAGCACGTCGCGGCCCCGGTAGACACGAGGCAGCCGCACGTGCTCCCCGACGGAGAGCACAACCGGGCGGCCCGACTGCTGGATCTCGGCCGCGAGTTGCACGCCCGTCGCCGACGCGCCCACGACGAGCACGCCGCCGTCCGGCAACCGGGAGGGGTTCCGGTAGTCGAACGGGGTGACCTGCTCGACGCCCGCGGGCACGTCGAACGCCGGCACGACGGGACGGTTGCAGGCGCCGCTCGCGATGACGACCGTTCTGGCCCGGACGGGACCCTCGCTCGTCGTCAGCGTGTAGCCCTCGGGTGAGCGCCGCACCGATGTGACGTTCACACCGGTGCGGACCGGGACGTCCTTGGCGGACCGTTCCAGGAGGTCGACGACCTCGCTCGTGTCGGCGTAGCCGTCGGGTTCGGGGCCTTCGTAGGCCGCGCCGGGAAGGCGGCTCAGCCAGTTGGGGGTCAGCAGGCGCAGCGAGTCCCACCGTTCGTGACGCCACGAGTTGGCGACCTCGCCGCGCTCCAGCACCACGTGGTCGACCGAGGCGCCGGTCAGGAAATGGCTGGCCGCGAGGCCGGCGTGACCTGCCCCGATGACGGCCGTGGTGACGTACACGACGGACCTCAGGCGACTTCGACGGTGACGTTGGTGGGGTTGGTCAGCGCGTCGAAGACGGCCGAGCGCTTCTGCGACTGGGCGACCAGGGCCTCGATGTCGGCCTGCGAGGCGTCGGCGTCGATCGTGAAGGTCACCTTGATGTCGTTGAAGCCGTTGCGGACGTCGCTGTCGGCGCCGAGGATGCCGCGGATGTCGTGGTTGCCCTCGACGACCGACTCGACCGAGTTGAGCTTGATGCCGCGGTTCTGGGCGACCGAGGCGACGCCGGCGGTGAGGCAGGCGGCCAGGCCGACGAGCAGGTACTCGATCGGGGTGACGCCGTTGTCCTCGGCGGCGAAGACCTCGGGGTGGTCGGCCTCGAAGACCGACTCGGACTTGTGGCTCTGCTCCTGGCCGAGGCCGAAGAACTTCTGGATCTTGGTGGTGCTGTGGACGCCGTGCTGCCACTTCGAGCTGGCCCGCCAGGTGAACTGGGCGGCCTCGGGCGCACCCTTCAGCACCTCACGGGCGTCGAGCAGGGCCTGGACGTTGACACCGTTGGACATGGTTCCCCTCATTTCCTACAGGTTAAATGAACAATACAATGAAACCCATGGGCTCCATAGGTTTCGTTGAAACTCAGTACCTCGACCTGCACGGTCCGATACGCCTCGACAGCGGGCGGGAGCTGCGCGACGTCCGCGTGGCCTACGAGACCTACGGCACCCTCTCCCCCGAGCGCGACAACGTCATACTCGTCTGCCACGCCCTGAGCGGCAACGCCCATGCGGCCGGTTTCGCGAAGACCGCCCCCGAGGCGAGCGCCCGCGACGGCTTCGGCGCCGAAGACCGCGACGGCTCGCAGGGGAAAGGGCTGGGCTGGTGGGACGGGATGATCGGGCCCGGAAAGGCTTTCGACACCGACCAATACTTCGTCGTCTGTACCAACCTTCTCGGTGGCTGCAACGGCACGACAGGGCCCGCGACCATTGATTCCGCGACCGGCCGCCCCTACGGGTCGGACTTCCCGGTGGTCACGGTGGCCGATATGGTCCGCACCGAACGCGCCTTCCTCGACGTGCTCGGAATCGAGCGCCTCGCGGTGGTCGCGGGGGGCTCGCTGGGCGGGATGCAGGCCCTCGAATGGGCGGTCCAGTACCCCGGTCAGGTCGACTCCATAGTGGTCATCGCCTCCACCCACGCCCTCCACCCCCAAGGACTGGCGTGGAACGCGATCGCCCGCGAGTCCATCATGCGCGACCCCGACTGGCAGGGCGGCCACTACTACGGCACCGGCCGCAAGCCCGACGCCGGCATGGGCGTGGCCCGCATGGTCGGCCACGTGACCTATCTGTCCGGTCCGGCCCTCACCGACAAGTTCGGCCGCCGCCTCCAGTTCGCCGACGACATCCGCCACACGATCGTCGAGCCCGAGTTCGAGGTCGAGAGCTACCTGCGTCACCAGGCCGACTCGTTCGTGAAGCGGTTCGACGCCAACAGCTACCTCTACATCTCGCGCGCGCTGACCTACTTCGACCTGGCCCGTGAACACGGCGGCGGCTCGCTGGAGAAGGCGCTGGAGAACATCCAGGCCCGCACGCTGCTGATCTCGTTCAGCTCCGACTGGCTCTATCCGCCGGAGGCGTCGAACGAGATCGCCACCGCCCTGACTAATCTGGGCAAGCCGGTGGAGAACCACCTCATCGACGCCCCCTACGGCCATGACTGCTTCCTGCTGGAGGAAGCACGGCAGACCCCGCTTATCCGGCAGTTCTTGACGAGGAAGATGGCTTCGTGAGCGACAGACCCTTTCGTACCGAAGAAGCCCGGGAGTTCGGGTTCGAGACCCGCCAGCTCCACGCGGGGCAGCGGCCCGATCCGAACACCGGAGCCCGCGCGGTGCCCATCTTCCAGACCACCAGCTACGTCTTCGAAGACCCCGAGTCGGCGGCGGCCTACTTCAACCTCCAGGAATACGGCAACACCTACTCCCGGATCATGAACCCGACCACGGCGGTGTTCGAGGAGCGGATCGCCAACCTGGAGGGCGGCACCGGCGCGGTCGCGTTCGCCAGCGGCATCGCCGCCCAGGCCGCGGCGCTGTTCACGCTGCTGGAGCCGGGCGACCACGTGGTCTCCTCCTCGGCCCTCTACGGCGGCACGGTCAACCAGCTCAAGCACCTGTTCCGCAAGATGAACGTCGAGCTGACCTGGGTCGACCCCGACGACCCCGAGGCCTGGCGCGGCGCGGTCAAGGCCAACACCAAGGCCTTCTACGGCGAGACGATCGGCAACCCGGGCGGCAACGTCCTCGACGTCGAGACCGTCGCCACGATCGCCCATGAGCACGGCCTGCCGCTGATCGTCGACAACACGTTCGCCACGCCCTACCTGTGCCGGCCGATCGAGTGGGGCGCCGACATCGTCGTCCACTCGGCGACGAAGTTCATCGGCGGCCACGGCACCAGCATCGGCGGCGTGGTCGTCGAGGCCGGCACCTTCGACTGGTCGAACGGCCGTTTCCCGGTGATCGCCGACCCGTCCCCGGCCTACCACGGCCTGAAGTTCCACGAGACCTTCGGCGAGTACGGCTACCTGATGAAGCTGCGCGCCGAGACCCTGCGCGACCTGGGCGCGGCCATGTCGCCGTTCAACGCGTTCCTGTTCCTCCAGGGCCTTGAGACGCTGTCGCTGCGCATGGACCGCCACGTCGACAACGCCCTCCAGGTGGCCGAGTTCCTCGCCGCCCACGAGCTGGCCTCCAACGTGACCTATCCCGGGCTCGCGGGCAGCAAGTACAAGCCGCTGGTCGAGAAGTACCTGCCGCGCGGCGCGGGCGCGGTGTTCTCCTTCGAGTGCGCCGGCGGCCGCGAGGGCGGCCAGTCGTTCATCCGCGGCACCTCGCTCTGGTCGCACCTCGCGAACGTGGGCGACGCCAAGAGCCTGATCATCCATCCGGCCAGCACCACCCACCGGCAGCTCGGCGACGCCGAACTGGCCGCCACCGGCGTGGGCGCCGGCACGATCCGCCTGTCGGTCGGCACCGAGTCGGTGGCCGACCTGATCTGGGACCTGGAGCAGGGTTTCGCCCACGTCCAGAAGGGTTTGGCGTCATGACGTACCAGGAGCCGCAGGACATCCAGCGGGTGGTCAACACCGCCCGGACCGTCGCGGTCGTCGGCCTGTCGGGCAACGAGCTGCGGGCCAGCAACTTCGTCGGTTTCTACCTCAAGCGCCACGGCTTCAAGGTGTTCCCGGTCAACCCGCGCGAGAAGGAGATCCTCGGCGAGACCTCCTACCCGAGCCTGTCCGACATCCCCGAGCCGGTCGACGTGGTGAACGTCTTCCGCGCGCCCGACGCCGTCCCCGGCATCGCCCGTGAGGCGGTCGAGATCGGCGCCAAGGCGTTGTGGCTGCAGTTCGGCGTGATCAGCGAAGAGGGCGCCCGGATCGCGGCAGAGGGCGGCCTCACCGTGATCATGGACCGCTGCATGAAGATCGAGCACGCCCGCTACCTGGGCCGCATGCACTGGCTGGGCTTCAACACCGGGCGGATCACGTCGGTCCGCACCGGCATCCACTGATCGCCTAGCGCCCCCGGCCGACGCTGAGGTCGGCCAGCAGCCGCAGCTCCGGGGTGGCCCCGTGGCCGAGCGCCGCGAACGCGAGCTCGACCTGCCGGTCGGCCTCCCGGAGCGCCCACTCCCGCGCGCCCGTCTGTTCGACCAGGTCGGCCTCGGCCGCGGGGTCGGGTTCGCCGTTGAGCGACTCGGCCAGGAGCACGGCGACCTGCGTGCCGGAGTTGAGCGCGGCCACGACCGGCAGGCTCTTGCGGCGGCAGGCCAGGTCGGCGGTCAGGCTGCGCAGGTCGTCGGTGAGCCGGAAGGCCAGCCCGAGGCGGGTGCCGAACTCGCGGAAGACGTGCACCTCCCGGGCTCCCCCGGCCAGGGCGCCGAGTTCGCAGGCGGCGCCGAGGAGCGCGCCGGTCTTGTTCTCGGCCATGGTCATGCACTCGGCCAGGCTCACCTCGGGCCGGGTGACGAACGCCAGGTCGCTGGCCTGCCCGTGGCACAGGTCGAGCAGGGCGTCGGCGAGGGTGCGCACCCCGGCCGGACCGACCAGCGCCATCGCGACCGCCAGCAGGGCGTCGCCGGTCAGCAGCGCCTCGCTCAGCCCGAAGACCGTCCAGGCCGCCGGGCGCTCCCGCCTGACGGCGTCGCCGTCGATCACGTCGTCGTGGAGCAGCGAGAAGTCGTTGACCAGCTCGGTCGCGACCGCCATCGGCACCGCGTCGTGGGCGTGCCCGCCGGCCGCCCGCGCGCAGCCCAGCGCCAGCGCGGGCCGGACGAACCGGCCCTGCCCGCCCCTTCTCGGACGGCCCCGCTCGTCCCACCAGCCGATGTGGTAGCCCGCGACGTGCCGCAGCTCCGGGGAGAGCCGGTCGATCGCGGCCCGGTGGGCGGGTTCGATCAGTTCACGCGTCGCGTTGAGAAGGTCGGCGACGCCCATCGAGTCGGTCACCCGGCTACCGATACACGACCGGCCTCACACCGCCGCGTCGCCATCGGCGCTCGTGGACAACGCTTGACCCAGAGGATCACGCTCGTAGGCGGTGGCGTCGTCGCGGTCGGTGGAACGGCTCAGTTCCTCGTACGCCGCGTCGCGCTCCGCGGTGGTGCGCGCGGCGTACCGGGCGCCGTTGAGGGCGTCGGAGCCGAGGAGCAGCCGGATCGGGGGCGCGTCCATCTCGGTGAGCTGGACGATCACCTGGGCCACCTTGGCGGGGTCGCCGAGCGCTTTGTGGTCGCCCTGCCGCAGCACCTGCACCATCGCCCCGACGGTCTGCCGGTAGGGCTCGGAGATCGGCGGGATCGTCATCGACGAGCCGCCCCAGTCGGTGGTCATGCCGCCCGGCTCGATCGTGGTGACCTTGACGCCCAGGGGGGCGAGTTCCTGCGAGATGACCTCGGTGAAGCCGTTCACGGCCCACTTGGAGGCCTGGTAGGCCGACAGGCCGGGGGTGCCGAGCCGGCCGCCGATCGAGGAGACGTTGATCAGCGAGCCGTGCCCCTGCCCGCGCAGGATCGGCACGACCGACCGGGTCACGTTGACGACGCCGAAGAAGTTGGTCTCGACTTGGGCGCGGAAGTTGTCGGCCGGGGTGTCCTCGAACGCCGACGTGTCGGCCCAGCCGGCGTTGTTGACCACGACGTCCAGCGTCCCGAACGCCTCGACGGCGGCGGCCACGGCGCTCTCGACCGCCTGGGGGTCGGTCACGTCGAGGGGGAGGGCCAGAAGGCGGTCGCCGTACTTGGCGGCGAGGTCGTCGAGCTGGGCGGGGTTGCGGGCGGTGGCGGCGACGCCGTCGCCGCGTTCGAGGGCGGCCAGGACGATCTCGCGGCCGAGACCCCGGGAACTGCCGGTGACGAACCAGATCATGGTGGGCTCCTTCTGACTAACTGGTTAGTTGAAACGCTAGCCACGGGCTGGCAGAGTTGTCAACTAACCGGTTAGAAAATAGTCTTGGGCCATGCCTGGGAAAGCCGACGCCACGCGACAGCGCCTGCTCGACGCCGCCTTGGAGGAGTTCGCCGAATACGGCATCGCCGGGGCCAGGGTCGATCGCGTCGCGGCGTTGGCCGGCACCAACAAGGCGCAGATCTACCACTACTTCGGCAGCAAGGATCAGCTCTTCGACGCCGTCTTCAACCGGATCGTCGAGGGGATCGTGCGGGAGACCCCGATCGACGCCCACGACCTGCCCGGTTATGCCGCCGCCCTGGCCAGAGGCTATGAGGCCCACCCCCAGGTGATGCGGCTGGCGACCTGGCAACGCCTGGAGCGGGCCGACGACCCGCCGGTCCCGCTGGCCGTCCAGAGCATGACCCACAAGGCCGAGGCGATTGCCAAGGCCCAGGCCGAGGGCGTCCTCCCCGCCGACTTCCCGCCGGGTGTCCTCCTGAGCCTGGTGCTCCATCTCGCCTCGGTGTGGACGGCGGTCAGCCCCGAATCCGCCGCCCTGGTCGACTCCACGACCCCCGACGAGCGTGCCCGCTACGTCGAGGACGCGGTCCGGCGTCTCATTTCTGGTGGTCCCGGTGCTACGGAAGGCAGGGCATAGGCCACAATGGCTACGATCGCGAATGAAGTTGGGAGGCAGGCATGAGCACCGAAGAAGTCTTGAGCAGGGCCCCCCTCTTCTCCGCGCTCGACCGTGAGAGCGCCGCGGCCCTCCGCACGAGCATCACCGAGGTGACCCTGACGAAGGGTCAGACCCTGTTCAGCGAGAACGAGACCGGCGCGACGCTCTACGTCGTGCTCGAAGGCAAGATCAAGCTCGCCCGGACCGCGTCCGACGGCCGGGAGAACCTCCTGTCGGTCCTGGGGCCCTCCGAGATGTTCGGCGAGCTCTCCCTGTTCGACCCGCGCCCGCGCACCGCCTCGGCCATCGCGCTGACCGACGTGAAGCTGGCCGGCCTGTCCCACGACGACCTGCGGCCGTGGCTGACCGGGCGTCCCGAGGTGGCGCTCCACCTGCTCCGGGCGCTCGCCCAGCGGCTGCGGCGCACCAACGACGTGCTGGCCGACCTGGTCTTCACCGACGTGCCCGGCCGGGTGGCCAAGGCCCTGCTCGACCTGGCCGAGCGGTTCGGGCAGAAGGTCGACGACGGGATCCGCGTCCACCACGACCTGACTCAGGAAGAGCTGGCCCAGCTGGTGGGGGCCTCGCGCGAGACGGTGAACAAGGCGCTGGCCGACTTCGCCGGGCGCGGCTGGCTCCGCATCGAGGCCAAGGCCGTCGTGATCATGGACATGGAGCGGCTCTACAACCGCTCCCGCTAGAGGCTCTTCAGGTAGTTGAGCTGGGCGGCGACCGACATCTCCGCCGCCGGCCACAGATCCCTGGGCACCTCCGCGTAGACCATCTCCACGATCTCCCGCGCGTCCTTCGCGCCGTCTCTGATCGCCTGGCGGATCTGGTCGAGGCGCTGCCTGCGGTGGGCGATGTACTGGTCGAGCGTGCCGATGGGGTCGGGCAGGATCGGGCCGTGGCCGGGCAGCAGGGCCCGGGCCTCGGCCAGTTCGGCCATGCCGCGCAGCTTGTCGAGGCTGCGCAGGTAGTCGGCCAGGTCGCCGTCGGGGGCGATCACCGTCGTGCCCCGGCCCAGGATGGTGTCGCCGGTCAGCAGGGCGCCGTCTGCCGGCAGCCAGAAGCACAACGAGTCGAACGAGTGGCCCGGGGTGCCGATGACCCGGATCTCCACGTCGCCGACCGTCAGGCCGTCGCCGTCTCCCAGGCCCTCCTCTCCCAGGACGTGGGTGCGGTCGAGGGCGCGTACCGGCGCCTTGACCATCTCGGCGAACCGCCGGGCTCCGCCGCTGTGGTCCTCGTGGCCGTGGGTGAGCAGGACGACCGCCACGCTCCGGTCGCCCAGGCGGCCGGCCACGGTCGACAGGTGGGTCTCGTCGTCGGGGCCCGGGTCGACGACCGCGACGGTCTCTCCCTGGCCGAGGATCCACGTGTTGGTGCCGTCGAGGGTCATCGGGGAGGCGTTGGGGGCCAGGACGTTGGAGGCGTTCGCCGTGCCCGAGCCGTCGATCGGCAGTGAGAGGCCGCTCATCAGATCTGTCCCTCGGTCGTGAGGACCATCTGCCCGGCCTTCTCGACGGGGACGGGCATGACGGTGGTGATCTTGGGGTCGCCGGCGAACACGTCGGCGACCGTCTCGAAGGCCGACAACGTCGTCAGCGTGTGCAGCGTCGGCGGCATCAGGAAGTATCCGGAGGTCAGGGCCTCGGCGGGGCTCATCCAGACGACCGTGTCGGCCTCGCCGCCCACGTCGCGGGTCCGCTGGCCCGAGGGCAGGGCGGCCACGAAGAAACGGGTGTCGAAGCGCCGGGTCTCGATCTCCGGGGTGATCCAGTGGGCCCACGGCTTCAGCAGGTCGGAGCGGAGCACCAGGCCGTTGTCCGCCAGGAAGTCGGCGAACGACAACTCGCGGCTGATCAGCGCCAGCCGCTCGGCCTCCCAGCCCGTCGTGTCGGGCACCACCTCGGCCGCCGACCGGCCCGCCAGCAGGACGCCGCTCTCCTCGAACGTCTCCCTGACCGCCGCGCAGACGAGGCTCCGCGCCGTTTCCTCGTCCGCGCTCAACATCACGGCCCAGTCGGCGGGCGGCGGCCCGGCCCAGCCGATGTCCACGACGGCGTCTCGGGGGTCGACGGAACCCCCGGGGAAGACGTAGGCCCCGGCCGCGAAGGCCATCGTGGCCGCGCGCCGGAGCAGGTAGACCTCCAGAGGGGGCTCCCGCAGCAGGGCCACCGTGGCGGCGGCTCTGGCCGGGACCGGGACGAGCCGCCCGGCCAGCAGGTCACGCGCCCGTACACCCAGCTCGCCCGGCAGCGGAATGTCCACCGTCCGAGTGTAGAACTATCGGATCTCCGCGATCAGCTCCACCTCGACCGGGGCATCGCGGGGCAACACGGCCACGCCGACCGCGCTGCGGGCGTGGGCGCCCTGGAAGACCTCGCCGAGAAGCTCGCTGGCCCCGTTCACGACCTGCGGCTGGCCCGTGAACGACGGGTCGGAGGCGACGAAGCCGACGACCTTGACGATGCCGGCCACCTGCGACAGGTCGCCGACGACCGACTTCAGGGCCGCGATCGCGTTCAGCGCGCAGACCTTGGCCAGCTCGTAGGCCTCCTCGGGGGTGACCTCGGCGCCGACCTTGCCCGTCTTCAGCAGTTCCCCGCCCGCGATCGGGAGCTGGCCCGAGGTGTAGACGTGGGCGCCCGAGCGGACCGCCGGGACGTAGGCCGCCAGCGGGGCCGCCACCTCGGGCAGCGCCAGGCCGAGGGCCGACAAGCGGTCTTCGGGGCTGCTCACGCCTTGGCCCGCTTCATGTAGGCCACGAGCTGCTCGGGGTTCGGGCCGGGGACGACGGCCACGAGCTCCCAGCCGTCTTCGCCCCAGTTGTCGAGGATCTGCTTGGTCGCGTGCGTCAGCAGCGGCACGGTCACGTACTCCCACTTCGTCATGGCGGAAGGCTATCGATACTCCTCGGCGTATCGGGAAATGGCGTTTGGGTAGCCTCACGGGTGTGAGATCTCGCGACACCGACTGGGACGGAGTACGTCTCCATGTCGTGACCGGCAAGGGCGGCACCGGCAAGACGACCGTGGCCGCCGCCCTGGCCCTGGCCCTCGCGGCCGGCGGCCGCAAGGTGCTGCTCGTGGAGGTTGAGGGCCGCCAGGGCATCGCGCAGGTCTTCGATCTTCCACCGCTCCCCTACGAGGAGCGCAAGATCGCGGTGGCGCCGGGAGGCGGCGACGTACACGCGCTCGCCATCGACCCCGAAGAGGCCATGCTCGAATACCTCGAGATGTTCTACGGGCTCAAGCGCATGGGCAAGGCGCTGACCAAGATGGGCGTCGTCGACTTCGCCACCACGATCGCCCCCGGCCTGCGCGACGTCCTGGTGACCGGCAAGACCAGCGAGGCCGTCAGGCGCCGCGACAGGACCGGCAAGAGGGTCTACGACACCGTCGTCATGGACGCCCCGCCCACCGGCCGGGTCACCCGCTTCCTGAACGTCACCCAAGAGGTGGCCGGCCTGGCCCGAGTTGGTCCGGTACGCACCCACGCCGACATGGTGCGCGGAGTGGTGGCCTCGCCCGAGACGGCTGTGCACTTCGTCACCCTGCTGGAGGAGATGCCCGTCCAGGAGACCCTCGACGGCGTCGCCGAGCTGCGCGCGGCCAAGCTGCCCGTCGGCGGGATCTTCGTCAACATGGTGAGGGCCGTCGACCCCACCCTCGCCGGGCCCTTCGACCTGGCCGAACTGGCCATGGGCGTGAAGGCGGCCGGCCTGGGCGACGACGGCAACGCGGCGGTCATCGCCGAGGCGCTGGCCGGAGAGGTCGTCGAGCAGCAGCGCCGGGCCGAGCTGGAAAGAACCGAGCGTGACGCGCTGGAGACCGCCGGGGTGCCACGATATGAACTGCCCCTGCTGGCGGACGGCGCCGACCTCGCGGGCCTCTACGAACTCGCCGAAGCGATCCGCACGCAAGGAGCCGCATGACCTCGCCCGAGCTTGACCTCGACGGCATCATCGACGATTCGGGCACCCGGATCGTGGTGTGCTGCGGGTCGGGCGGCGTCGGCAAGACCACCACGGCGGCGGCCCTCGGGCTGCGGGCGGCCGAGCGGGGCCGCAACGTCGTGGTGCTGACCGTCGACCCGGCGCGGCGGCTGGCCCAGTCGATGGGGCTGACCTCGCTCGACAACACCCCGCGCAAGGTCGCGGGGGCCGAGGGCGAGCTGTTCGCCATGATGCTCGACATGAAGCGGACCTTCGACGAGATCATCGAGGCCCACGCCGACCCCGAGCGGGCCCGCCAGATCCTGACGAACCCCTTCTACCAGTCGCTCTCGTCGAGTTTCTCCGGCACGCAGGAGTACATGGCCATGGAGAAGCTCGGCCAGCTCCGGCGGTCGGGCGAATGGGATCTGATCATCGTCGACACGCCGCCCTCGCGGTCGGCGCTCGACTTCCTCGACGCGCCCGAGCGGCTGGGGCGGTTCCTCGACGGGAAGCTGATCAGGCTGCTGATGGCGCCCGCCAAGGCGGGGGGGCGCAGCGCGTTCAAGATCCTGAACGCCGGGTTCGGGCTGGTGGCCGGGGTGCTGACCAAGGTGCTCGGCGCCCAGGTGCTGAAAGACATCCAGACGTTCGTCTCCGCGCTCGACGCCGTCTTCGGTGGATTCCGCCAGCGGGCGGAGCAGACCTACAAGCTGCTGCAGGCGCCCGGCACCGCGTTCATCGTGGTGGCCACGCCGGAGCGTGACGCGATGCGGGAGGCCTCCTACTTCGTGGAGCGACTGGCCGAGGAGCGGATGCCGCTGGCCGGTCTGGTGATCAACCGGGTGCACCGCTCCCCGGCTCCCGATCTGTCCGCGGCGCGGAGCACCGCCGCCGCGGAAGATCTGGAGTCGCGTGGTGAGCACGAGCTGACCGCCGCCGTGCTGAGACTGCACGCCGGACGGATGCAGCTCGCCGCCCGCGAGCACCGGGAGCAGGAGCAGTTCGCCTCGGCCCACCCCACTGTGCCGGTCACCCGGGTGCCCGCGATGTCTCAGGACGTACACGACCTCGACGGGTTGCGTGAGATCGGGGAGCTGCTCGCCAAGCGCTGAGGGTCAGCCGGCGATCAGCTCGTTCGTCCGTTCGTATTCTTCCTTCGCCATCTCCAGCAGGTCGCGCCAGGAGTCGACGTCGGGCCGACGGCGCAGGAGGGCGCGCCTTTCCCGTTCGGTCATCCCGCCCCAAACCCCGAACTCGATGCGATTGTCCAGCGCATCGGCGAGGCATTCGGTCCGGACAGGGCATCCTCGACAGATCAACTTCGCCCGGTTCTGCGCGGCGCCCTGAACGAACAGAGCGTCAGGGTCCGCACCTCGACAGGCGGCACGGGAGGTCCAATCCGTGATCCACATTTTTCGACCCCACTCCCCTTAGGTGGTCAGTCGTGACTTCTGGGGCCGACGGGCGCGGTCGCCGAGCCTCCTTATTCAGTTGCCGCAGAGGAGAACGTACGAGACGCGGAGTCCGAATGGACAGACCCGCAGGGACCAAATTTGGCGGCCGGTCGTGTCCGGGTATGACTAGTCATGCCAAGCGCGGGTAATGCGGCGTGGTGCGTTTGGTACCGAATCTCCCCTTGCTTCGACGTACGCTTAGCTCCGTGCAAGCTTCAGGCAAAGCCCGCTTCGGGAACGCGATCTTGACCCTCGTCAAGCTCATCGCCGCCGCCTCCATGGCCGGCGTGCTGGTCGCGGCCGTCGGGCTGCCGGCCATCGGTGGAGCCGGCTTCGGCGCGAAGTCAGGCGTCGAGTCCTTGCGCATCGAGGCGGAGGAGCTCAACGAGCCCCCGCTTCCCGAGAAGACCGTGCTGCTCGACAACGACGGCAAGCAGATCGCGCAGTTCTATTTCCAGAACCGCGAGTCGGTGCCGCTGAGCAAGATCGCGCCGGTGATGCAGCAGGCGATCATCGCGATCGAGGACTTCCGGTTCTACGAGCACGGCGCCCTCGACATCGAGGGCACGATCCGCGCGATGACGAAGAACTTCTTCGGCGGCGGGGTCGTGCAGGGCGGCTCGTCCATCACGCAGCAGTACGTGAAGCTGGTCATCTTCAACTCGGCCGAGACCGAGGAAGAACAGCTGAAGGCGATCGAGGCGACGTACACGCGGAAGCTCAACGAGATCCGCTACGCCATGGCGATCGAGAACAAGTACTCCAAGGACGAGATTCTCAACCGCTACCTGAACATCTCCTATTTCGGCGACGGCGCCTACGGCATCGAGGCGGCGTCCAAGCGCTTCTTCGACAAGCACGCGTCGGAACTGGAGCTGCACGAGGCCGCGACGCTGGCCGGCGCGGTGCAGAACCCGAGCCAGACCGACCCGGGCCGGGGCAAGGAGTTCCGCGCGCGGCTGCTGGCCCGCCGCAACACCGTGCTCGACCGGATGGCCGAACTCAAGAAGATCACCCCGGAGCAGGCGCTCGCGGCCAAGCAGCAGAAGCTCGGCTACAAGGGCGAGAAGATGCCGGGCGGCTGCGAAGACAGCTCCTACCCCTACTTCTGCCTGTACGTCCAGAACGACATCCTGAACAACCCCGACTTCGGCAAGACCGAGAAGGCCCGGCGCGACTTCCTGAACCGCGGTGGCCTGACCATCCGCACCACGCTCGACCGGAAGATGCAGAAGGCGGCCGACGACACGATCAGGAAGTACGTCTACCCGACCGACGAGCAGGTCGCCGCCCAGGCGCTGGTCGAGCCCGGCACCGGCGCGATCAAGGCGCTGGCCGCCAGCCGCAAGTTCGGTGACAACAAGAAGAAGAACGAGATGAGCTACAACCTGGCGGCCAACCGTGCCCATGGCGGCGGTTCGGGCTTCCAGGCGGGCTCCACGTTCAAGGTGATCACCCTGCTGACCGCCCTCGACGAGGGCATGAAGCTGAACGACGGCTTCGCCACCGGCAAGACGTACGACATCCCGACCAACGCGTTGTCGCCGTTCCGCGACTGCAAGGGCAACCGGACCGGCGAGACCCACCAGGTGTTCAACTCCAGCGAGGGCGCGGGCGGCTTCAACACCCTCCAGACCGGCACCTGGGGCTCGGTGAACACGTTCTTCATGAAGCTCGAGGAGCACGTCGGCCTCTGCAAGGTCGTCAAGATGGCCCAGAAGCTCGGCATCCAGCGCGCCGACGGCGAGAAGCTGCGCGAGGTGCCGACCTTCACCCTCGGCGTCAACGAGATGGACCCGGTGACGGTCGCCAACGCCTACGCCACGATCGGCGCCCGCGGCAAGTACTGCGCGCCGATGGTCATCACCGAGATCGTCGACCGCGACGGCAAGGCCACCAACTACAAGCCCGACTGCGACCAGGTGCTCGACGAGAAGGTCGCCGACGCGGCCAGCTCGATCCTCAGCGGCGTCTTCACCAAGGGCACCATGACGGGCGTCGGCGGCATCGGCCGCGACGCGGCCGGCAAGACCGGCACCACCGACGGCTACACCGCCGCCTGGTTCGCCGGCTACACCCCCGACCTCGCGTCGGCCGTCAGCATCGGCGACCCGCGCGGCGCCTTCAAGTACGACCTGACCGGCGTCACCATCGGCGGCAAGCCCTTCCCGTACGTCTACGGCGCCTCCATCTCGGGCCCGATCTGGAAGTACACGATGCTGAAGGCGCTGAAGGGCGTGCCCGCCACGGACTTCACGCCGGTCGACATGTCGGAGTTCGGCGGCTGCTCCGCCGGCTTCTGCCAGCCCAAGCCGAAGCCCAAGCCCGAGCGGGGCGGCGACGGCCCCGGCGACCACCGGGGCGGCGACAACCGGGGCAACGACGACGGCGGCGGCCCTCCGCCCGCCGACAACAACGGCGGCGGCGTGATCATCCCGGCCACCGACTGACCAAACGGCTGAGGGCCCTTCCCCGATCGGGGGAGAGCCCTCAGCCGTCGTGTACGGGAAGATCAGCCCGCCAGCCGCGCCTTCACCGCCGCCGCGACCCGGCCGCCCTCGGCCCGCCCCGCGACCTTCGGGTTGACGACCTTCATGACCTGGCCCATGGCCTGCGGCCCCGCCGCCCCGGTCTCGGCGATCGCCTCGTCGACGAGCGCGGCCAGTTCGGCGTCGGAGAGCTGGGCCGGAAGGTACTCCTCCAGCACGGCCTGCTCCTCCAGCTCGGCCTTCGCCTGCTCCTCACGCCCCGCCCCGGCGAACGCCTCGGCCGCCTCGCGGCGCTTCTTGGCCTCCCGGGTGAGAACCTTGACGATCTCGTCGTCGCTCAGCTCACGGACGGCCTTGCCCGCGACCTCCTCGACGTTGATGGCGGCCAGCGCCATGCGGATCGTCCGCAACCGGATGTCGTCACGAGCCTTCATCGAAGTCGTGAGGTCGGCCTTCAGCCTGTCTTTCAGAGCGCTCATGGCCCACTATCTTGCCGTGTCCCAGCCGGGGATCTCTCCGGGTTATCCCGGGCCCACCCGGCGTTCGGGCATGATTGGGATGTGCGGAAAGTCGTAGCGGTACCTCTGGGAGTGGTCGGTCTCGGGCTCGCCGGGCTGGGCTACGCGTCGATCGTCGAACGCAACTGGTTCAGACTCCGGCGCTTCGAAGTGCCGGTTCTCGACCCCGGCCGCCGCCCCGTGAAGATCCTGCAGATCTCCGACCTGCACCTCACCCCGGGCCGCACGCGCCTGATCAACTGGGTGCGGTCCCTGTCGCGCCTGGAGCCCGACCTGGTGGTCAACACCGGCGACACGATCTCCCACCCGGACGCGATCCCCGCGTACATGCGGGCCGTCGAGCCCTTCCTCGACCTCCCGGGCCTGTTCGTGTACGGCTCCAACGACATGTACTCGCCGCATTTCAAGAACCCGGCCCGCTACCTGTGGCGGACGTCCAAGACCGACAGCAAGAAGCGGAACATCCCCGACCTGCCGTGGCTGGAACTCGGCACGGCCATGACGTCGGCCGGCTGGCTCGACATGAACAACACGACGGCCCGGCTGAAGGTCGGCGACCTCGACGTGGCGGTCGGCGGGATCAACGACTCCCACATCGACCTTGATCGCTATGACCGAATCGCGGGGCCCGCTCCCTCTGACGCCGATCTGCGCCTTGGGGTCATGCACTCTCCCGAGCCCCGGAACATGACGCGGTTCGCGGCCGACGGCTATCAGCTGCTGCTGGCCGGGCACACGCACGGGGGGCAGGTCTGCATCCCCTTCTACGGGGCCCTGGTGACCAACTGCGGGATCGATCGGGCTCGGGTGAAGGGTTTGTCCCACCACGAGGCGGCGTGGCTCCACGTGTCGGCTGGGCTCGGGACGTCTCCCTTCGCGCCCGCCCGGTTCGCGTGCCCGCCGGAGGCGACGTTGCTGACTCTGGTGCCGCGCGTGGCGCGATGACGCAAGCGCGGCGAAAGTCCGCTAGACTCAACGAGGCAGAAAGCACCGGGGTGTAGCGCAGCTTGGCAGCGCGCTTCGTTCGGGACGAAGAGGTCGTGGGTTCAAATCCCGCCACCCCGACGGTGTAGTACCAGGTAAAGGGTCTGATCCACTTCGTGGGTCGGGCCTTTTTCTGTTGCCGAGATGGGCGCCGATCACTGCTGACCCATGCGCTGCTGCGCAAGGTGGATGCCTGAGCCGCTACGAAGGCGGCAGGGTAGTGCTGCCCCTACCTCCGATACACCGGCTGGCGTCAGCGAGCCGCCGACCCATTCGCACCAGACTCGCTCCTGACACCCAGGAGAGGTCGGCATGAACACCTCCGGATCGACGCCCGCCAGAATCATCGCGCTGGCGACCATGACCCTCGCCACCCTTGCCCTCGGCTACCTGGGCGTCCGAGATACGACGACACCGGCGGCCTCCCCCACGGCCAAGGTCGGCACACTGATCCTGAACCCCTGCACGTACGAGACTGAATCCGGAGCGCTCCCAGCGGACTGCGGCACCCTGACCGTGCCGGAGAACCACGACGTTCCCGGCTCTCGGCCGATCACGCTGCCGGTGAACCGCATCCGGGCCACCGGGCCTGACCCGGCCGAGCCGATCTTCCGTCTCGCGGGCGGGCCCGGCCAGACGAACATGACCTTCAAGGAAGCCGCTCGCCTCTCTGACCGGCACGACATCGTCCTGGTCGGCTACCGCGGCATCGACGGTTCCTTCGTCCTCGACTGTCCTGAGGTGACCACGGCGATGCGGCACTCCGCCGACCTCTCCGGATCCGACACGACCCGCCGCACCTCCGAGGCCCACGCCGACTGTGCCCGGCGCCTGACCGAGGGCGGCGCCGACCTCGACGGATACTCGCTGCCGCAGCGCGTGGAGGACCTGGAGGCCGTCCGCCGCGCACTGGGCTACCAGCGGATCAACCTGATCAGCCAGAGCGTCGGGACCCGCACCGCCATGATCTACGCCTGGCGCCATCCGAAGTCCATCCACCGGTCGGTGATGATCGGCGTGAACCCGCCCGGCCACTTCCTCTGGGACCCCACCATCACGGACGACCAGTTCGCCCGATACGCGCGGCTGTGCGCCCAGGACCAGGCATGCGCGGCGCGCACCGAAGACCTCGCCGCCTCCATGGAGGCGACCGCCGCCCACCTGCCCGGCAGGTGGGGGCCCCTGGCCGTCAAAAGCGGCAACGTCCGCGCCGCGACGCTGATCGGCATGGTCAACTCCACCCGATTCGCCGCACCGCTCAACGCGCCCTCGATACTCGACGCCTGGCTGGCCGCCGCCGAAGGCGATCCAAGCGGGCTCTGGGCCATCTCCCTGCTCGCCGATCTGACCATCCCGACGTCTTTCATCTGGGGAGAGTCCGCCGCGACCACCATGATCGACGCCGCGCCGGTCGACCGCTACTACGCCGCGGGGGGCGACCAGGGCTCGATCCTCGGCAACGCGGGCGCGGATCTGCTGTGGGCCGGCGGTGGGCTCACCAGGGCGTGGCCGTCCAGCCCCGACAACCGTGAATACCAGGAGGTCCGCCCGACCGACGTCGAAACGCTCCTGATCAGTGGCACCGTCGACTTCACCACACCCGCCGAACTGGCCACCAGGGAACTGCTGCCCGCACTGCGCAACGGCTACCAGGTGATCCTGGCCGAACTGGGGCACACCACCGACTTCTGGCGCTACCAGCCTGAGGCCAACCGGCGGCTGCTGACCACCTTCTTCGACCACGGCAAGGCCGACACTTCCGGATACACCACCCACACGGTCGACTTCCGGGTCGGCACGCTCAGCCTGCCGAACATCGCCAAGATCCTCGTAGGTTCGCTGACCGGACTCACGCTGGCCGCCGCCGCCCTGCTCGCCGGGATGGCCCGCCGGGTGCGCCGCCACGGTGGCTTCGGGCCCAGAACCGGCACCTGGCTGCGTGTGCTGACCCCGGTGATCCTCGGCCTCGGCGGCTGGTCCCTGGCCGTGCTGGCCGTGTCGATCCTCTGGCCGGCGGCCTACCTCGGCGACCCGCTCGTCACCGTACCGCCCGTCGGCGCCGCCATCGGCTACGGCGCCTACTGCGCCTGGACCCGCCGCGACCGGACCTCCCGGCAACGGCACCGGGGCCTGGCCGCCGCACCGGCCGCGGCGCTCGCCGGAGCCTGGCTGGGGTCCTCCGCCGCGAACGGCCTCCCCAGCGTAACGACCGCGATCGTCGGCGCCGCCCTCGCCGCCAACCTCACCCTCCTCGCCCTCGACATCATCGGCGACCGCGCCGCCCCACTGCCGGAGCGCTGATCCACCGTTCCGCCGATGGGCCGCGGCCTTGAGATCGTTCGACTCGGGAAACCCAACAGGGCTGATTGCTCAGATCCGGTCGCCGGACAGTGCCCAGCTGGTCAGAAGCCGCATGGCCTCGTGTGAAGCCGTTCCCGCCTCCGTGGTGTAGACGAACAGGGTCTGGTCCGGGTCGCCCGGCATCGTGAGCGTCTCGTACTCCACCGTGAGCTCTCCCACGACAGGGTGCCGCAGGCGTTTGGACCCGAAGGTCCGCTGATAGACCCCGTGCTCCTCCCACCACCGCCGGAACTCGGGACTGCGCTCGGAAAGCTCGGCCACCAGCTCCTCGGCGGCCCGGTCCCCAGGGTCGTGCCCGACGTCCAGACGCAGGCTCTCCACGGCCGCGCGGGCCTGCACGTCCCAGTCGAGGAACAGGTCGCGGGCCTGGTCGGTGAGGAACATCCACCGGGCGTAGTTGCGCTCGCGGGGACGGAGGGCGTCGAAGTCGCTGATCAGGGCTCTGGCCATGCGGTTGGTGGCCAGGACGTCGGTCCTGCGGCCGAGGATCAGCGCGGGGGTGCCTTCGAGGGAGTCGAGGAACTGGTGCAGGCCGGGGCGCACCCTCTGCACGGTCGGGACGCGGCGGCGGGTCCCGGTGGCCGGTCCGATCAGGTGGCCGAGATGTTCGCGGCCGGCCGCGTCAAGGCCGAGCGCGCGGGCGATCGCGTCGAGGACCCCTGCCGACGGGGTGATGCGCCGTCCCTGCTCCAGCCGCGTGTAGTAGTCGGTGGACACCCCCGCCAGCAGCGCGACCTCCTCGCGGCGCAGGCCCGGGACCCGGCGGATGCGGTCATCGGCCGGGAGGCCTGCGCGGGACGGGTCGACTCTGCTGCGGGCCCGCCGGAGGAAATCCGCGAGCTCCCTGTTCTCGGCCGCCATGGCCTCATCCTGCCAAAAAACGTCCTGGGCGAGCCTGGATCGGCCGTACCTAGGACGCGGCGTCCCAGGACGCAGGGGGCCGGATATGGCGCCGGATCGAGCCCTCCCGCGGCGAAGACTGGAGTCACGTCCCACCGCATGAAGGAGAGATTCACATGACCACCACTGCGACCTGGTTCGTCACCGGCACGTCTCGCGGGCTCGGCCTGGAGCTCGTGCGCCAGCTGCTCGAAGCCGGTCACAACGTCACCGCGACCACCCGTTCCACCGAGCGCCTCACCGAGGCCCTGGCCGGGGTGGACACCTCCCGGCTGCTGGCTCTGGAGGTCGACCTCGCGGACGAGGCCGCGGTCGCCGACGCGGTCCGCCGCACCACCGAGCGCTTCTCGCGCCTGGACGTGGTGGTCAACAACGCCGGTTACGGCTTCCTCGCCTCGGTCGAGGACACCACTGACGCCGACGCCAGGCGGATGTTCGACGTCCAGGTCTTCGGGGTCTGGAACGTCCTGCGGGCCGTGCTGCCGATCTTCCGGACGCAGAAGAGCGGCCACGTCGTGAACGTCTCGTCCGTGCTGGGCCTGGTCTCCGTCCCGGGCTGGGGTCTGTACTGCGCGGGCAAGTTCGCGCTGGAAGGTATGAGCGAGGCGCTCGCGGCCGAGGTCGCGGAGTTCGGCGTCAAGGTCACCCTCGTGGAGCCGGGCTACTTCCGCACCAGCTTCCTGACCACCGACTCGCTGGCCCTGCCGACCTCGACGACGGAGGGGTACGAGGCCATCCGCCAGATGACCGACGACCACCTGAACCTCCAGGGCAGCCAGCTCGGCGACCCGGTGAAGGGCGCCGCCGCGATCATCTCGATCGTGGCGTCGGGCGACGGACCGCTCCGCCGGCTCCTGGGGTCCGACGCCTACTCCTACGCCACCGGCAAGGTGCGGGCGCTCCAGGCGGACATCGAGGCCGGACGCGAACTGGCCCACAGCACCGACTTCCCGCAGTCCTGACACGAGCGTGCCAGGAGCAGGTCAGATCTCCCCCATGGGCGCGTTGATCCTCGTCCGTACACACTTGTGACGGTCCCCACCTCGATGGTTAGCGTCGCTACAAAGGGGGACCTCATGACCACGCTGACCGTCAACGGCACGGAATATCCGCTGGACCTGGCCGACCCCAGGGTCACTCTTCTCGACGCCCTCCGCGACAGGCTCGATCTCACCGGCACCAAGAAGGGCTGTGACCAGGGCGCCTGTGGCGCCTGCACGGTCCTCTCCGACGGGCGGCGCATCCTGGCGTGTCTCACGCTGGCGGCGCAGTGCGACGGCCGGGAGATCACCACGATCGAGGGCCTGGAGTCCCATCCGATGCAGGACGCGTTCGTCCGGCATGACGCCTTCCAGTGCGGCTACTGCACGTCGGGGCAGATCATGTCGGCCGTCGCGCTGCTGGGGGAGAACAGGGCCGGTACGGATGCCGACATCCGCGAGTACATGAGCGGCAACCTGTGCCGCTGCGGGGCCTACTCCAACATCGTCGCGGCCGTCCGGGAGGTGGCCCGGAATGCGTGAGTTCCGCTATGAGCGGCCGGCCACGGTCGCCGAGGCGATCAGGGCGGTCTCCCATGATCCGGAGGCCGACTTCCTGGCGGGCGGCACGACCGAGGTCGACCTGATGAAGGACGGCGTGTTCCATCCCGACCTGCTGGTCGACATCACCCGGCTGCCGCTGCGGGGGGTGCGCAGGAACGGCACGATGCTGCAGGTGGGGGCGCTGACCACCATGGAGGAGCTGGCGGCCGACCGCACCCTCGTGGAGCGGGCGCCCTTCGTCGTGGAGGCGCTGCTGCGGGGGGCGTCGGCGCAGTTGCGCAACATGGCGACCATCGGCGGCAACCTGCTCCAGCGCACCCGCTGCCGCTACTTCCGCGACCCGGCCGTGCCCGCGTGCAACAAGCGGGAGCCCGGGTCGGGCTGCGAGGCGGTCAACAGCGTGGCGCGCATGCACGCGATCCTCGGGGCGAGCCCCGCCTGCATCGCTCTGCACGCCTCCGACCTGGCGGTGCCGCTGGTGGCGCTCGACGCGGTGGTGCACATCCAGAGCGAGGAGGGCGAGCGGCTCGTCCCGCTGACGCAGTTCTACCTGATGCCCGGGGAGACGCCGGACCGGGAGAACGTGCTGCGCCACGGCGAGCTGATCACCGCCATCGACATCCCGCTGCCGCCGCCGGGGACCCGGTCGATCTACCTGAAGATCCGCGACCGGGCCTCGTACGAGTTCGCGCTCACCTCCGCCGCCGTCGCGGTGATCATGGACGGTGCGGTGATCAAGGAGGCGCGGGTCGCCATGGGCGGGATCGGGACCATCCCGTGGCGCGGCTTCGAGGCCGAAGAGGTGCTGCGCGAGGCCCCCGCCACCCCCGACACCTTCCGGAGCGCGGCCGACGGCACGATCCGCGACCCGTTCGTCGTGCCGGGCACCGCGTTCAAGGTCGAACTGGCCAAGCGGACCCTGATCCGCGCCCTCACGGAGGTGACCTCGTGACGACGATCCAGCAGCCGCGCATCCTGGGGGCGGGCGTCAACCGCGTCGACGGCCCTCTCAAGGTGACCGGCCAGGCCAGATACCCCAACGACTTCAACCTGCCCGGCATGGCCTACGCCGCCGTGGTGCGCTCGACCATCCCCTCGGGGCGGATCAGGCGCATGGACACGACGGCGGCCGAGAAGTCGCCCGGCGTGCTCGAAGTGATCACCCACGAGAACGCCGACCACCTGGGCGAGGCGCCGGCGACGTTCATCAAGAACCCGCAGCCCCCGCTGCAGGACGACGTGATCCGCTTCTACGGCCAGTACATCGCCGTCGTCGTCGCCGACACCCAGCAGAACGCCACCGCCGCCGCGCGCCGCATCGAGGTCGAGTACGACCGCCACGAGGCCCTCCTCGACCCGCACGACCCCAGGGCCGAGCGCATCAAGGACCCGTGGGGGGAGGACACCGCCTGGGGCGACGTCAGGACGGCGCTCAACCGGGCCCCGGTGATGATCGACCAGACGTACACGACCTCGGAGAACACCAACAACCCGCTGGGGCTGTTCACCACCGTCGCGTCGTGGGACGGCGACACCCTGACCCTGCACGACTCCAACCAGTGGCCCAACATGATCCAGCAGGTGGTGGCCGCGATGTTCGGCGTCCCGCGAGACGCCGTGCGGGTGCTGACGCCGTTCGTCGGCGGCGGGTTCGGCGCCGGGCTGCGCTGCTGGTCCCACATCCCGCTCGCGGTGATGGCCGCCCGGCACGTCGGCCGCCCGGTGAAGCTGGAGCTGACCCGGCCCGAGATGTTCACCGGCCTCGGTCACCGCACCGCCAGCATCAACTGGATCAGGCTGGGCGCCACCCGCGACGGCCGGCTGACCGCGATCGAGCACGAGAGCCTCACCACGCTCCCGCTCGACGGCGACGAGTACGAGCCCTGCTCCTCGGTCTCCACCTGGTCCTACGCCAGCCCCAACGTCACCACCCGCGACCAGCAGGTCCGGCTCAACATCCCGTGGACGAACTTCATGCGCGCCCCCGGCGACGCCCAGGGCAACTTTGCGCTGGAGTCGGCCATCGACGAACTGGCGTGGGAGGTCGGGCTCGACCCGCTGGAGATACGCCTGCTGAACTACGCCGAGGTCGACCCGAAGACCGGGCGGCCGTGGTCGAGCAACGCGCTGCGGCAGTGCCTGGAGGTGGGCGCGCGGCGGTTCGGCTGGTCGGAGCGGAACCCGGAGATCCGGTCGATGCGCGACGGGCACGAGCTGGTCGGCTACGGCGTGGCCGGGGTGAGCTTCTTCTGGTACCAGCAGCCGTGTTCGGCCAGGGTGATCGTCAAGGGCGACGGCTCGGCCTACGTCCGCAGCGCGGTCACCGACATCGGGACCGGGACGTACACGATCATGGCGCAGCTCGCGGCCGGGCTGCTCGGGCTGGAGGTCGACCAGGTCGAGATGCAGCTCGGCGACTCCTCGATGCCGGTGGGCACCGCCGCCGGCGGCTCGGGGCTCACGGCGGCGCTCGGCAGCGCCGTGCACGACGCCTGCGGGCGGCTGATCCAGAAGTTCGTCGACCTGGCCGGGACCGACCCGTTCTCGCCGCTGGCCAACGTGCCGTTCGAGGACGTCGAGGTGTCGGAGGGCCGCCTGTTCCGCAAGGGCGAGCCGACGCGCGGGGAGTCGCTGGCCCGCATCCTGGCCGTCCACGGCCTGACCGAGTTGTCGGCCGACGGCAGCTCGACGCCGAACTCACCCGAGCAGCTCGGGATGACCCCGGCCGGGGCACGCGGCGCCCGGTTCGTGGAGGTGCGCGTCGACGAGGACCTCGGGCGGATCAGGGTCGCCCGGATCGTCACGGTCAACGACGGCGGCCGGATCCTCAACGAGAAGCTGGCCCGCAGCCAGATCCTCGGCGGGACCGTCGGCGGCGTCGGGATGGCGCTGTTCGAGGAGACGGTGACCGACAAGGACACCGGCCGCATCGCGAACGCGACCTTCGGCGACTACCTGATCCCGGTGAACGCCGACATCCCCGACGTCCACATCGAGTTCGTGGGGGAACCCGACGCGTTCAACCCGATCGGGGTGAAGGGCATCGGCGAGATCGGGCTGGTCGGCGTGGCGCCCGCCATCGCCAACGGGATCTTCCACGCGACCGGGAAGCGGATCAGGGCGCTGCCGATCACCATGGACATGCTCATGGACTGATCGGGGGTTGAGCGGCCGGAAAGCCGACTGCAAGCCGGAGTGCGCACCATTGGTGACATGAAGGCCGCTCTCCCCCTCGCCCTCGCCCTCCTCGCCCTGACCGGTTGCGCCGCCGTCTCCGGCGAACAGCCGGCCACCACCGTCGTCAGCACCGCGACCCCGGACGCCGCCGAACCCACCCAAGCCGCCGAACCCGCCGAGGAGTCCGCCGAGTCGTCCTCGGACGTCGTCGCCGACGGCGCCGAGATCTCCGCCGAGCTCACCCGGGCCGGGCAGCGGGACGTCTACCCGCTCGACCTGGGCGACGCCCGCGAGTTCTACGTGACCGACATGTCCGGCGACGGCATCGAGTTCCAGGTCGTCTCCGAGGTCGACGGCCAGCCGATCAGCCCGTCGGGGTTCGCCCTCGCGTGGGGCTCCACCGTCGTGAAGCTGACCAAGACCGGAGCACACCGTCTTGAGGTGTACGGCCAGACGAACGTCGTCGGCCCCTACAGCTTCCGCGTGGCCACGGTGAAGGTCCGCGACATCCCCACCACGATCGGCCTGAACGTCAACGGCCAGCTCGACGTGCCCGGCCGGATCGACCGCTACGAGTTCGACTCCGACGGCGCGACGGCCATCAAGCTCATCGGCGGCAACGGCGCCTGCCAGGCCATCGAGCTGGAACTCGTCGACGCGGCCGAGAAGAGCGTCGCGACCGCACGCCAGCCGATCCCGCTCTGCGGCTACGAGGCGCCCATCCCGCTCGCCAACGGCGACGGGGCCTACGCGCTGGTGGTCAGGTCGGGGGCGGCCAAGACCGGCGGGTACACCTTCCAGATCGCGCGGGCCTAACCCTTGGTCAGCGTGCCCTCGTAGAGGGCGGAGCCGCCGCCCTCCTGGCCCTCGAAATTCAGCGTGCCCGGCTCGGTCAGCGTGAGGGTGATGTCGCCGCCCACACACTGGCCGAGCTGCACGACGGACATCTCCAGGATCTCGCCGTTCCTGCGGGTCGTCCGGAGCCGGACGTCCTGCTCGCAGTCGTCGCGCCGCCAGGTGCCGTTCTGGGCGCCGCCTTCGAGGACGAGCGTGACCGAGGCGCGGTCGGCGCCCCCGTCCCGCAGGACGTCGCCGCTCCAGGTTCCGGCGAAGGAGGCGGGGACGCCCTCCCCGGCGGTCCGGGTCTGGGACGTCGGGCCGGGCTCCGTCTGAGCGCGGGTGCCCGGGTCGTCGTTGAGGGCGGTCCACAGGATCCCGATGGTCACCGCGACGGCGAACCCGATGCCCGCGGCGGCGGCCAGGCTCGGGCCGCTGCGCCGCCGCTTCTCCGTCAGCACGGCCGTCTGCGGCCCCACGCCGATCAGCATCACCCACAACTCGTGGGCCGTGGGCCGGGCCTCCGGGTCTTTGGCCAGGCAGCGGGCCAGCGTCTCGCGTAAGGGCGACGGCACGCCGTCGAGACGAGGAGCGGTGTTGAGGATGCGGCTGAAGACGGCCGCGACGGTGTCGTTGCCGAAGGGCGGCTCGCCGGTCGCGGCGTAGACCATGGTCGCCGCCCACGAGAACACGTCGGCGGCGGCCGATCCGTGGACGCCGCCCAGCTGCTCGGGGGCCATGTAGGGCGGCGTGCCGGAGATGGAGGTCGGCAATGTGGCGGCGTCGGCGAGCTGGGCGATGCCGAAGTCGACCACCCGCGGGCCGTCGGGCCCGAGCAGCACGTTGGCCGGTTTGAAGTCGCGGTGCACCACCCCGGCGCCGTGGATGGCCGCCAGGGCGGCGGCGGTGTTCACGGCCAGCCGTTCGAGCTCGCCCTCGCGCAGCGGCCCCCGGTCGCGCACCCGGTCGTGCAGGGACGGCCCGTCGATGAACTCGCTCACCACGAAGGGCGCGGCCACGTCCAGTTCGGCGTGCAGGACCCGGGCGGTGCAGAAGGGCGCCACCCGCCGCGCCGACTCCAGCTCGCGCGCCAGCCGCCGCCGGATGGCGGGATCGGCCCCGCCGCGCAGCAGTTTCACGGCCACACGCTCGCCCGTGGAGGAGCGGGCTTCGTACACGATGCCCTGGCCGCCCTCGCCGAGACGCCCGACAAGCTCGAAGGCGCCCAGGACGGGCGGGTCACCCGGCTCCAACGGGCCAGCGGGCATGGGTCCTCCCGGGGCGCACACGACGTCCACACCATAGCGCCCGGGGGAAACGTCGGACGTGGCGGGTAAAAATGGGAGCGTGTCGCTTTCCACCGAACTTCACAACCTCGGCCGTCCCCTCGTGGAGCGGCAGCTGGCCCATCCGACCGTCCGGGGGATCGCCGACGGCAGTCTGCCCGAGGCCACCTTCCGGGCCTGGCTGGAACAGGACTACCTGTTCCTGCTCGACTACGTCCGGGTCTTCTCCCGGCTCGCCTGGCAGGCCCCCGACGCCCACCTGGGCGACCTGGTCGACCTGGCCTACTCGACCTTCCACGACGAACTCGCGCTCCACCGGTCGATGTCGGCCCGCTACGGAGCCGACCTCAACACGGCCACCAAGGGCAAGGCCTGCGCCGCCTACACCGAGTTCCTGCTCGACAGCGCCGCCCATTACGGAGAGGGGCTGGCGGCGCTCTATCCGTGCATGTGGGGCTATTCGACCCTCGGCCAGGCCCTCGCCGAGACGGCCGCGCCGCGCTACCGGGCGTGGGTGGAGACCTACGCCGACCCGGGCTTCCAGGCCCTCACCGAACGCATCGCCAAGATGATCGACGAGGCCGACGTCCATCCGGGCCGGGCCCGGGAGCTGTTCCTACGGGGCATGGAACACGAGATCGCCTTCTGGGACGTCACCAACTAGCCGATCAGGTCTCCGTGAAGCGCACGGCTCGGCCGCTGACCCTGATTCGCTGGTCGTCTGTCAGCGGGGCGGCGGTCAGCAGGCTCGGGCGGCCCATGTCGGCGCCCTGGTGGATGGTGACGACGTCGTCTTCCTTGATCAAGGCCAGGTCGCGCAGGTAGCCCGTGAAGGCCGCGGCGGCGGCGCCCGTGGCCGGGTCTTCCACCACACCCCCCGGCGGGAACGGGTTGCGGGCGTGGAAGACGGTCGGCGACTCGGCCCAGAAGAGGTTCACGGTGATCCAGTCGCGGGCCGCCATCAGTGCGCCGAGGGCCTCGAAGTCGTAGTCGAGGGCGGCCAGCAGTTCCCGGGAGGCCAGGCCCATCACCAGGTGGTTCATGCCGGCGTTGGCGACGTGCACCGGGAAGGCCGGGTCGAGGTCGGCGGCGCTGTAGCCGAGGGCGCGCAGGGCCGCTTCGACGTCGGCGGGGTCGGCCGGGCGGGTGGTCGCGGGCGGCGAGGTGAGGGTGGCGGTGACCGGGCCGTTGGGTTCGGCGACCACGTCGACGTCGACGGGGCCGGCCTTGGTCGTGAGGTGGATGGTGCCCGATCCGGTGCGTTCGCCGATGGCCACCGACGTCGCGATGGTGGCGTGGCCGCAGAAGGCGACCTCGGCCAGCGGGCTGAAGTAGCGGATCGTGTAGCGGTCGTCCCCCTCGGGGAACAGGAACGCCGTCTCGGAGTAGCCGACCTCGGCCGCGATGGCCAGCATCTCCGCGTCGGTGTGGCCCGCCGCGTCGAGGACGACCCCGGCCGGGTTGCCCCCTGACGGGTCGGCGGTGAAGGCCGCGTACCTGAGGATCATGACGCCCCCTAGACGATGATCAGTGCCGAGACGAACAGCCAGGCGAGATGCCAGGTCTGGTCAAGAACATACGCCCCCGTCCCGATGGACGGGTTGTCGTCATGGCCGGGACGCGGCACGCCGAGCGCGGCGAACCTGCCGCGGCCGGTCCTGGCGGCGAGCCACTGGATCGGCCAGCGGCGGTCGGCGATCCAGTGGGTGACCCCCGTGACGGCCAGGCCGATCGCGACGTCGGCGGGGGCGAAGACCGCGCCGAGCTGCCAGACCAGCACCATCAGGCCGGCCAGGGCGAGCACGACGTGGGTGAGGACGTGGGTGGTGTTGGCCAGCCGTCCGGCCCAGCCGGGCTTGATCTTGGTGCACGCCTGGTGGTCGGTCTGGATCCAGTGATCCACGATCATGTGGGTCGTGTAGAGCGTGACATAGACGGCGGCGAACTCCGCCAGGGGGTCGCTCATGTCCACATCCGTCCTTCCCGCACCATTCCGCAACATGATCGACAGTAGGGCGGGCTGCCGGGAAGTTCTGTGAACCAGTACTCACTACGACTGACGTGCGCGGCGCCGCAGTCCGTCCATGTCATTGATAAGTACGCGCCGGCGGCCCGTCTCGATCAGACCTCGATCACGCAATCCGCGAAGCGCCTTGTTGACGGCCTCCCGGGAGGAGCCCACCCAGCTCGCCAGTTCGTCCTGGGAGAGCGGCAGTTCGAGGCTGACCCCGCCCGGCACCGGCTCGCCGTAGCGCTCGGCCAGCTCCACGAGCCGGTTGGCGACCCGGACGGCGGTGTCGAGCACGCCGTACTCGATCCGCTTGCGGTCGGCGTCGCGCAGGCGTTCGGTGACGGTACGCATGATCAGCACCGCGACGCGGCCGTTCTCCCGCAGGAACCCGGCGAAGTCGCGGATGGCCAGGCCCTCGACCGGCTCGACCGCGGTCACCGTGGCCGACCGGGGCTGGCCGTCGATGGAGGCCATCTCACCGACGACGGCTCCGGGGCCGCGTACGGCCAGCACCACGTCGGTGCCCGATTCGGTCGCGGCCGAGATCTTGACCTTGCCCGAAAGGACCAGCAGCACCCACGTGGAGGGGTCGCCCTGCGTGAAGACGATCTCGCCACGGGCCCAGGTGCGGGTCCGGCCGCGCGCCCGCAGGTCGATCTGCTCCTGGGGGGTGAGCTTGTCGAACAGCTCCGTCATGGCGCCCTTCGTAGTTCCGGCAGCACGTCTGCCGCCACCGCGTCGAGGACCGATTCGTCTCCGGCCCAGATGCCAGTCTCGCGCGGCCAGGGCGCGGCCAGGTCGGTGTAACCGAGTTCGGCAGACCTTCCTACAAAATCGCGATAACACTCGACACTCGACAACGAATAGACGGGGGCGGAGTCCGACTGCAGGAACCGCCGCACGCCCTCCCGCGGACGCCCCAGGTCGGCGAGCACGTCGTCGAACCGGCGCGAGGCCTCGGCGACGGCGGCCCACCAGGCGTCGAGCGTCTCCTTTCCGCGTCCGCCCAGGGTCACCCAGCCGTCGCCGAACCGGGCGGCCAGCGCCATGGCCTTGGGGCCGTCGGCCGCCACGAGGAACGGCAGGCGCGGGCGCTGCACGCAGCCGGGCGTGTTGCGCGCCTCGACGGCCTCGTAGTAGTCGCCCGACCACGACACCCGCTCCTCGCGCAGCAGCAGGTCGAGCAGTTCGACGAACTCGGCGTAGCGGGCGTGCTGGCTGGCGGGTTTCCAGCCCAGCACGCGGGAGTCGTAGTCGCCCCGGCTGCCCGCGCCGATCCCGAGCGTGAAGCGGCCCTGGGAGAGGTCGTCGAGGGCGGTGAGCTCGCGGGCGAACGGCACCGGGTGGCGGAAGTTGGGCGAGGAGACCAGCAGGCCGATCTCGATGGTCGAGGTCACCATCGCGGCGGCCGACAGGGTCGGCACCGAGCCGAACCACGGGCCGTCGACCAGGGTGCGCCAGCCCAGGTGGTCGAAGGTCCAGGCGTGGGCGAAGCCGTAGGCCTCGGCGGCTCGCCAGCGGCGTTCGAGCTCGGGGCGGCGGTGTTCGGGCAGGATCGTGATTCCGGCACGCATCTAACCATCGTGACATGCGGGCCAAATCCCCACATTTCCGATCGGTCTTTTAACCTGGTCGGGTTTGCGTGCCCTCCCCTCCCTGACCGATCGAGAGGACACCTGTTGGCCCCCGACCTCACCAGGGCCCGATTAGGAACGACGTCGTCCTTCGTGCTGTGCGGGATCATGTCCGGCACGCTGACGGTGCGCGTCCCGGCCATGACCGACACCGTCCACCTCACCAAATCGCAACTCGGCATCGTCCTGCTCGCGTGGGCGGTCGGCGGGCTGCTGGCCATGCAGGGCTCCCGGCCCATGTTGCGCCGGCTGGGCAGCGGCCGGTCGCTCACCCTGTCGATGCCGCTCAGCGCGCTCACCCTGGCCGGGGTGGCGCTGGCGCCCGACTACGTCACGCTGATCGTCGCGGCCGCCGCGTTCGGCATGGCCGTGGGCCTGTTCGACATCTCGATGAACGCCCAGGGCGCGGTGGCCGAGAACGCCTCGGGCCGGTCGCTGATGAGCGGGTTCCACGCCGGGTGGTCCATCGGGGCCATCGCGTCGGGGGCCATCGGGATCGGCGCCATCCGGCTGGGGTTGTCGTTCCGCGACCACCTGCTGCTCGTGGCGGTGGCCAGCCTGCCGATCGCGGCGGCGCTGGCGCGCACGTACCTGCCCGACCCCGGCAGCGACGACGGCGGCGCGGCGGTGCGCCGGCGGTTGCCCCCCGTGGTCTACGTGCTCGGGGTGGTGGTCTTCGCCGCGTTCATGATCGAGGGCATGGTCGGCGACTGGAACGGTCTCTATCTGCGCGACGTGCTGGGCGCCCCCGAGTCGCTGGCCGCCCTCGGCTATCCCCTGTTCGCCGGCGGCATGCTGGCCGCCCGGCTGGCCGGTGACCGGCTGCGCAGACGCTACGGCGCCGCCGCGTGCCTGCGCTTCGGCGGGCTCGTGGTGGCGTTGTCGTTCGGGGTGATGATCACGGCGCCGGTGGCGGAGGTGGCGCTGGTCGGGCTGCTGGTCGCCGGGGTGGCGATGGCCACCGTGATCCCGTTCGCGCTGTCGCTCGCGGGTGGGGCGGACCCGGCGCAGTCGGGGCCTGCCATCGCGCAGACGGCCGCCATCGGCTACGCCGGGTTGCTCCTCGGACCAGTCCTGATCGGGTTCCTCGCCGACGCGACGTCGCTTCGGCTGGCCCTTTCTGTGGGACTGGTCCTCGGAGCGGTGATCTGGTTGTCGACCCGTTACCTACCGGCCGACTCCTGAATCATCAGGAGTGAATCGTCAGGAGTGGGCCAGGCAGCTCGACGAGACCGTCACGACGGTCGGCAGGCTGCCGGTGTTCACGAACTGCATCTGCCACTGCGTGCCGCTGGCGGCGCTGCGGATGGGCGCCATCGGGACGCCCTGGCTGAGCAGCGGAACAGTCCACGAGCCGCCGACCAGCGTGCTGCCCGCGGGGCAGCTGCCGCCGCTGACCTGAGCGTTCAGCTGCGGAAGCAGGGTCACCGGCTTGCCGGCGACGTGGACGACGCCGGTGATGGTGGAACCCTGGGCGGCCGAACCGGCCGGGCCGCCGATGGCGCCGCCACCGAGGTCGTCGTCGTCCTCGAAGCCGTCTTCCTCTTCGAAGCCGTCGTCGCCGTCCTCGTCGTAGAAGTGGCCCGGCACGCAGTGACGGTCCGAAGCGCTCACAGCGCGACGCTCGGCCGAGATGCCGGCGTCCATGCCCTCGTTCCAGTCCATGCGAGGAGCGGTCTGAGCGCCCTGCATGCCCTCGAAGTGGTGGCCGTGGTGGCGGTGGTGCTTCGGCTTGTGGTGGTGCTCGTGCAGGTGGTGCAGGTGCTTGTTGAAGCAGCGGTTGTGGATGATGTGGTTGTCGTGCTTGTGGTGGTGGTGCCGGTGCACGAAGTGGCGCCTGTGGTGGTGGTGCTTGTGGAGCCAGTGCTTCGTGTGGAAGATGCGGTGGTAGTGGTGGATGTGGTGCCATTCAATCTTCGGGCGAATACGGATGTGCCGCTTCTTCACCCGGTACTTGATCACCTTGACTCTCTTGGCTTTCTTGTACTTTTGAACGGGCGCGTGGCCCACGACTTGGGTGTCAGAGACCGGGGCGGCTTGCGCGGGAAGCGCAGCCCCCAGAAAACCCAGGCCCATGATTAGGGCGATCATGTACGTTCCGTACCTCATGTGCCGATCATGCAATAACTGGGCGGATCTACTTTGGCAGCACACACAAAGGCACGGGAAAGCTCGGCCATGAAATGCCCGTTAATTCGGGAAGTTTCCCGGGGTTCACTTGGTTGAGAAGGTCGTGAGAGATGTCGATGTTGTGGTGATCGGGGCTGGTCAGGCCGGATTGTCTGCTGCGTACCACCTTCGGCGGTTCGGATTGTCGCAGGTCGTGCTCGACGCGGAGGCCTCCCCGGGCGGGGCGTGGCGGCACCGATCCCCCACGCTGACAATGGATCGCGTGCACGGGATCTTCGATCTGCCGGGCATGGCCCGGCCCTCTGTCGACCCGACAAGGGCGGCGGCGGAGGCCGTACCGGAATATTTCGCCGCTTATGAAGCACAAATGGGTTTGGACGTCATCCGCCCGTACAAAGTGGGAAAAGTCCAGCCGGGTTTCACGGTGGACGACAAATGGCGCGCCCGGGGGATCGTCAACGCCACCGGAACGTGGACCCGCCCCCATTGGCCCTTCTATCCCGGGCGTTTCGACGGGCGGCAGCTCCACTACGCGTCCTACACGGGCCCGGCGGAGTTCGCCGGTCTGAACGTCGTGGTCGTCGGCGGCGGCCACTCCGCGATGCACGTGCTCTCGGAGGTCGGCGCGGTGGCGCGGTCGACGCTCTGGGTGACCCGCCGCGAACCCGACTTCCGCCCCGAGGGCTTCGACGGCCGGGAAGTGGTGGCCCTCGTCGAGCAGCGGGTGCGGGCCGGCCTGCCGCCTCAGAGCGTGGTGAGCGTGACCGGCCTGACCTACACCCCGGTCGTCACCGAGGCCCTGGAGCGCGGCGTACTGACCCGGTGCCCGATGTTCACGCACCTGGTGAGCGACGGCGTGTCGTGGGGCGAGGAGGTCTTCCCCGCCGACGTCATCGTCTGGGCCACCGGCTTCCGCGCCGACCTCCGCCACCTCGCCCCGCTGAAGCTGCGCGAACCGGGCGGCGGCATCCGCATGGACGGCACGCGTGTCGTGGCCGACCCCCTGGTCCACCTGGTCGGCTACGGCCCCTCGGCCAGCACGGTCGGCGCGAACCGGGCCGGCCGGGCGGCCGCCCTCGACCTGGCCCGGCGACTGGCCCCGCACAACTCGCTGAGAGCCGGCTGAGGCGCTGCTGAGGGCCCGCTGAGGCTGACAGCGCGCTGTGCGCCGGATGACAGGGGCGGGCCGCACGCTGGGAGGCATGGAATACGCATTCGAGGCCCGGGGCCTCGTGAAACGCTACGGAAAGACGACCGCCCTGGCGGGGCTCGATCTCTCCGCCCCGCAGGGCACCGTGCTGGGGGTGCTCGGCCCGAACGGGGCCGGCAAGACGACCGCCGTGCGGATCCTCGCCACGCTGCTGCGCCCCGACGAGGGACGGGCGTTCGTGGGCGGGCTCGACGTCGTCAAGGACGCCGCCAAGGTCCGCCGCCTGATCGGCCTGACCGGCCAGTACGCCTCCGTCGACGAAGACCTGACCGGCATGCAGAACCTGGTCCTCATCGGGCAGCTGCTCGATCTGCGCAAGAGCGAGGCGGTGGCCAGGGCCACCGAGCTGCTGGGCGAGTTCGGGCTGGCGGACGCGGGGGCGCGGCAGGCCAAGACCTACTCGGGCGGCATGCGCCGCCGCCTCGACCTGGCCGCCAGCCTCGTCGGCCGCCCCGACGTCATCTACCTCGACGAACCGACGACCGGCCTCGACCCGTCCAAGCGCGACGACGTGTGGAACATCGTGCGCGGGCTGGTCAAGGACGGCGTGACCGTGCTGCTGACCACGCAGTACCTGGAGGAGGCCGACGCGCTGGCCGACGAGATCACCGTCGTCGACCACGGCCGGTCGATCGCCCACGGCACCCCCGCCCAGCTCAAGCAGATCGTCGGCGGCCAGACCATCCTCGCCCGCCCCGCCGACCCGGCCCGCCTCGCCGAGACCGAGGCCATCCTCACGAGCGTCTCCGGCCGTCCGGCCGAGTCGCCCAGCCGCGGCGTGGTCACCGTGCCCGTCGACGGCGACGCCCAGTTCACCGAGGCGGTGGCGCGGCTGGCCCAGGCCGGCGTCTCCGTCACCGAGTTGTCCCTGCGCCTGCCCAGCCTGGACGAGGTGTTCTTCACCCTCACCGGCCAGCGCGCCACCGACGAAGAAGCGGCCTGAGAGGCGATCCCCCATGACCACCACCACGCTCTCCCCCGTACAGCACGAGAAGCCCGTCCCCACCCGCTCGCAGCCACGCCCTTTCGGGCTGGTCAGACATAGTCTCGCCCTCGCGCGGCGCAGCTTGATAAAGACCATCAGGACACCCGAGCAACTGCTCGACGTGACCCTCCAGCCGATCATCTTCGTGGTGCTGTTCGTGTTCCTGCTCGGCGGCGCCATCGCCGGGGACACCCACCAGTACCTGCAGTTCCTCCTCCCGGCGATCCTGGTGCAGACCGTCGTGTTCGCCTCGGTCGCGACCGGCGTGAGCCTCAACACCGACCTCAAGAAGGGGGTCTTCGACCGGTTCCGCAGCCTCCCGATCGGGCGGTCGGCGCCGCTGATCGGGTCGGTGCTCGGCGACCTGATCCGCTACGTCGTCGCCACGCTCTCGCTCACGATCTGCGGGCTCGTGCTCGGCTTCGAGCTGGTCAACGGGATCGTGCCCGCGCTGGCCGCCGTGGTCATGACCATCGCGTTCGCGTTCTGCCTGAGCTGGGCGTTCGTCCTGCTCGGAATGGTGCTGCGGGAGCCGGGCGCGGTGCAGGGCGTCGCGTTCCTCACCATGTTCCCGCTGACCTTCGGCACCGGCATGATGGCCCCGGTCGACACCCTGCCGGGCTGGCTCCAGTCGTGGGTGCAGGTCAACCCGGTCGCCCACGCGATGGAGGCCGCCCGCGGCCTCATGATCGGCGGACCGGTGGCCACGCACGTCGTCTGGGTCGCCGCCTGGGGTCTCGGCCTGCTCGCGATCTTCGCGCCGCTGGCGGTGCGGGCCTACCGGCGCAGGACCTGATCGATCGCGGCCGGCCGGTCGAGGGCGGCGCCCTTGTCGTAGGCCTGCCGGTAGGCCTCGTCGCCGAGGGTCTCCCGCAACTGGACGGAGATCCGGAAGACGTCGGGGTTGTACGCGTCGGGGGCGCCCCGGAGCTGCTCGCTCGCGCCGAGTATCCGGGCCGCCCCTTCGGCGTTCCCTCGTACGGCCTCCACCTCGGCGGCCAGCACGCCCACCCGGGCCAGGACCGGCCGGTCGCGTACCGAGTCGGCCAGTTCGGCGGCCTCGGCGGCGGCGGAGGCGGCGGCGTCCGGATCGCCCTCGGCGACCGCCAGATGGCCGAGGCACGTCAGCACCAGCGCCCGGAACTGCGGCGACACGATGCCCGACCGGTCGACGGCGGCGGCCGCCTCCTCGTACTGGATGCGCGCCTCGACCAGGTCGCCCACCTCGCGGGCCAGGTCGCCGAGCCCGATGCGGGAGAACGCGGCGTCCCTGACCGACCACTCGTTGCGGCTCGACTCGGCCATCAGCCGCAACTCGTGGCGGGCGCCGTCGACGTCGCCCTGGCGGCGGCGGGCGGTGGCCAGGTACATGCGCTGGTGCCCGGCGTCGTCGTCGGGATTGAGCAGCCGGGTCAGCTCGATGGCCTCCTCCAGCGACTTCACCACGAGGTCGAAGTCGCCGAACAACATGGCGGCGTCGGCGATGAAGGTCAGCGCCTGGGCCAGCCCCCAGCGGTCGCCGACCTCGCGGAACCCGGCGGCGGCCTCACGCAGGTCGGCCAGCATGCCGACGGGGTCGCCCTCGTTCTCCAGCATGAACCCCCGGAACATCAGCAGCATCGCCCTGCTCCACGGGTCGGCCACGCCGAGGGCCCGGTCGATCGCGGCCAGGCCGCCTTCGGTGTCGTCCTGGAACAGGTGGTAGATCGGGCTGAGCAGGCAGAACAGCGGGTCGTCGTCGATGTCGGCCTGCCGGGAGATCTCGCCGAACCGGGCGATCAGGCCCTCGACGTCCTCGACCGGCTGGCTCATCAGCGAGTTCAGCAGATACATCATCGTGGTGACCAGCCATGCGTTCCGGTCGATCTCGCCGTCGAGGTCGAGCGCCGACTTGAGCCAGGGCACCGACTCCGACCGGCGGCCGGTGATCATCCAGAACGTGCCGAGGGCGGCGGTCATCCGGGTCGCGGTGGCGGCGTCGCCCCGCTCGATGGCGTAGTGGAAGGCGGCCAGCAGGTTGTCGTGGTCGGTGCCGAGGACGCGGATCCAGGTGAGCTGCCCGTGGCCGCGCATCTGGCCGCCGCCCTGCTCGGCCAGGTCGAGGAAGTAGCGCGTGTGGGCGCGGCGGACCTCGTCGACCTCGCCGCGTTCGGCCAGGCGTTCCAGGCCGTATTCGCGGATGGTCTCCAGCATGCGGTAGCGGGGCCCGTCGATGAGCTGGAGCAGCGACCGGTCGACCAGGGCGGCCAGCAGGTCGAGCGAGCCGCCCACGGCCTCGGCCGCCTCGGCGGTGAACCCGCCGGGGAACACCGCGAGCCGTTCGGCCAGGTAGCGCTCGTCGTCGCCGAGCAGGTCCCAGCTCCAGGCCACCACCGCGCGGAGCGTCTGGTGCCGCGCCATCGCGGTACGGCTCCCGCCCGTCAGCAGCCGGAACCGGTCGTCGAGCCGGGCCGCCACCTGGTCGACGGTGAGCGAGCGCAACCGGGCCGCGGCCAGCTCGATCGCCAGCGGCAACCCGTCGAGGCGGCGGCAGATCTCCTGGACGACCGGCGTGTTGGCCTCGGTGAGGGCGAACCCGGGACGCACCGCCTCGGCCCGGTCGAGGAACAACCGGACCGCCGGCTCGTCGGCCAGCGGCGGCACCGGCCAGAGCGACTCGCCGAAGATGCCCAGCGCCTCCCGGCTGGTGGCCAGCACCGTCAGCCGGGGGCACAACCCCAGCAGTTCGTCGGCCAGCCGGGCGGCGGCGTCGATGAGGTGCTCGCAGTTGTCGAGCAGCAGCACGCCCTCGACGCCCGACAGCACCTCGACGATGCGGGCGACGGTGCCCTCCTGGACCTTCGTCTGCCCGGCGCCCACCGCCGTCAGCACCGCCTGCGGCACGTCGTCGGGGTTGGTGACCGGGGCCAGCTCCACCAGCCAGACCGGCCGGTCGAGCCCGGCGGCGACCGTGCTGGCCAGCCGGGTCTTGCCGGCGCCGCCGGGCCCGACCAAGGTGACCAGGCGGCTGTCGGCCAGCCGCCGGCCGATCTCGGCCATGTCGTGGTCGCGGCCGACGAAGCTGGTCAGCGGCGCCCGCAGCACCGGACGCCCCCGGCGCGGCGCCTGCTCCTCGCGCAACACCGCCAGGTGGGCCTCGCGCAGCTCGGCGCCGGGGTCGACGCCGAGCTCGTCGGCCAGGGCGTGCCGGACCTCCTCGAAGACGCTCAGCGCCTCGGCCCGCCGCCCGGAAGAGGCCAGCGCCCGCATCAGCAGGGCGTGCACCCGCTCCCGCAGCGGATGGCGGGCGGCCAGGTCGCGCAGTTCGGTGATCACCGGCTCGGCTTCGAGCCGGTCTTCGGTGGCGGTCAGCCAGGCCTCGTCCAGCCCGGCCACGGCGGCGTCGGCGAACGGCGCGTCGGCCACGTCGGCCAGCGGGCGCCCCCGCCACAAGGCGGCGGCCTCGCCCAGCAGCCCGGCCGCCCGCCGGTGGTCGCCGGAGGCCAGCGCGGCCCGTCCGCTCGCGGCCAGCGCGGCGAACCGGTGGGCGTCGACGTTCTCCTTCGGCAGCGTCAGCCGGTATCCGCCGGGTTCGGAGCGCAGCGCCGCAGGGTCGGGCAGCACCCGGCGCAACCGCGACACGAGGGATTGGAGGGCGTTGGCCCGGTCGGCCGGGGGCGCGTCGCCCCAGAGGGCCTCGGCCAGCTCGTCGTGGGTGATCAGCCGGCCGGGGTCGAGCGCGAGACGGACCAGCAGGGCACGGAGGCGGGCCCCGCCGATCGTCACGGCGTCGCCCCTGTCGGACCGCACTTCGAGCGGCCCGAGAATCCCCACGCGCATAATCCCCACTTTGCCACCTGATGCGTAAGATCCGGCCATGACCGAGGTGCTGGTACGCGACGGCTCGTGGACCTTCAATGGCGACGTCATCCGGATCGTGCCCGCCAAGGAGCGCGGGGTGAACAAGCTCCGCCAGGCCCTCGGAGAGCTCGTGGTGCCGCTCGCGGCGGTGGCCGGCATCGCCTACCAGCCCGCCCGCAAGGGCGGCCAGTTACGCCTGCGCATGCGCGAGGGCGCCGACCCGTTCAGCCACGCCACGGGCGGACGCCTCCCCGAGGCCGCCGACCCCTACCGGCTCACGATCGACGCCGACCGCACGGGCGTGGCCGAGTACTTCGCCGACGAGGTGCGCGCCGCCCTGCTCGCCGAAGGCGTGCCCGACGGGCCCAGCGACCGCTTCCTGCTGCCCGGCCCTCCCGTGCCGCTGACCGCCAACGCCTCCGACGCCCTGATCACTTTTGACGGCGACGTGATCCTGATCGAGTTCAACTGGGCGGCCGACACCTCCAAGCGCAAGGCGGGGCCGCAGCGGATCGCGCTGGCCGACCTCGCGGCCGTCGAGTGGATCCCCAACGGCGGCATGGAGAACGGCCGGCTGCGGTTCACCCGCAAGGACGAGCCGTCCACCCGCCCGCCGATCAAGCACGACCCGTCCTCGGTCGTCCTGTGGGGCCTCGACAAGGAGACCCGCACCGTCGCCCTGCTGGTGACGGCCGTCGTGGCCCGGCTGCCCCATCCGCTGGCCGAACCGCCCGCGGTCGAGGCCGCCCCGAAGGACGACGACCACGACGTCGTGCTGCGCCGCCTGCGCGAACTCGGCGCGCTGCACCGCGACGGGGTGCTGACCGACGACGAGTTCGCGACCGCCAAGCAGGCGCTGTTGAAACGTCTGTGAACGCCCTGGCTAGCCTGAGGGCATGATTACCCGCCGCATCGGAAGCCGTCAGGTGAGCGCCATCGGTCTTGGCGCGATGCCCATGTCCACCGCCGGTCACATGCCCGACGAGGCCCAGTCGATCCGCACCATCCACGCGGCACTCGACGCCGGGGTCACCCTCATCGACACGGCCGACGCCTACACGCCCTCGCACACCGACGTCGGCCACAACGAGCGACTGGTCGCCAAGGCCCTGGCGAGCTGGAGCGGCGACGCCGGGTCGGTTCTGGTCTCGACGAAGGGCGGGCACACGCGTACGCCCGGCGGCGGCTGGGGCAGGGACAGCCGGCCCGAGTACCTGTTCCAGGCGTGTGACCGCTCGCTGAAGGCTCTGGGGGTCGATTCGATCGGCCTCTACTTCCACCACCGGCCCGACCCGCAGGTGCCCTACGAGGTGGCGATCGGCGCGATCAAGGACCTCGTCGAGGCCGGGAAGGTGCAGACGGCCGGCGTCTCCAACGCCAACCCCGAGCAGTTGCGGATCGCGCGGGAGATCCTCGGCGACGACCTGGTGGCCGTGCAGAACGAGTTCTCGCCGAAATTCCGCACCAGCGAGCCCGAGATCGACGTCGCCGAGGAGATCGACATCGCGTTCCTGTCGTGGTCGCCGCTGGGCGGCATGGGCTCGGCGGCCGAACTGGGCAGCCGGCACGCCGCCTTCGGCGAGATCGCCGCCGCCCACGGGGTGTCGCCGCAGCAGGTCTGCCTGGCCTGGCAGCTGGCGCGCAGCCCGCGCATCGTGCCGATCCCGGGCGCGAGCCGCCCCGAGAGCATCCTCGACTCGCTGAAGGCGCTCGACCTGGAGTTGTCGGCCGACGAGCTGGCCCGCCTCAACTCAGGTAGCTGAACCCTCCCGACGCGCGCGCGGCGACGGAGGCGTGCAGCCGCCGGGCCTGCCAGTCGGGCAGGATCTTGTCGGCCTCGGCGGGGGTGAAGAACCCCCAGTCGTCGAGCTCCTCCTCCTGGATGGTGATCCGCGCGCCGTCGGGCAGGGTGCCGCAGTCGAAGGTGAAGTGGACGAGCGGGAAGGGCCGCTCGTCCTTCTCCGGCACCCAGTGGACGACGAGCAGCCGCCCCACGGAGAGCGTCAACCCGACCTCCTCCCTGAGTTCCCGGGCGCAGGCCTCCTCAGGGGTCTCGCTCTCGTCGACGTGGCCGCCGGGCCAGCCCCACATGTCGCGGTAGTTGGGTTTCACGAGCAGCACCCGGTCGTCGGCGTCGGTGACGAACCCGGCGGCGGCCGGGATCACGCGGTGGAGCCGGGCGTAGAACACGTCTGCGGGGATCACAGCCCTGAGGTTAGCCGGGGTTGTCCCCTAGCTCTCCGGAAGGAGGGCCGATCTCCCATCCACGCAGGAGGTTCCGGCCCCGATCGATTTCTACGTTCGTAGACATGGTTCGGAATCGGAACATCGCCGCCCGGGTGGGCGGCTGGAGCGCACGCCACCGATGGTGGGCGCTGTTGATCTGGGTGGCGTTCGTGGCCGGGGCCACGCTCGTCGGAAGCGCCGTCGGCACGGCGGAGATGAAGTCCTACGAGAGCGCCAACGGCGACTCGCGCGCCGCCGGGCAGATCCTCGACGGTGCGGGGTTCGTCGATCCGGCCGGCGAGGTCGTGTTGGTGCAGAGCACCGAGCTGACCACTGACGACCCGGCCTTCCAGCGGGCGATCGACGACGTGAAGCGCTCGATCACCGCGACCGGACTGGTCGACGAGATCACCTCTCCGGCCCCGGTGACGGCCGACGGCCGGACCACCCTGATCCAGTTCACCATGAAGGGCGACGCCGACACCGCCGCCGACCGGGTGCAGCCGCTGCTCGACGCGGTCGACGGCGTGCAGGCCCGCCACCCCGGTCTGCGGGTCGAGCAGGCCGGCGGGGCCAGCGCCGACAAACTGATCGGCGAGGCCATCGACGAGGACTTCGTCCGGGCCGAGCAGCTCTCGCTGCCCATCACGCTGGGCATCCTGCTGGCCGCCTTCGGCGCGATCCTGGCCGCGGTCATCCCGGTGGCGCTCGCGCTGACCGCCATCGCCGCCGCGACCGGCCTGCTCGCCCTGACCAGCCAGTTCCTGGCCGTCGACGCCGCCACCACCAACGTCATGCTGCTGATCGGCCTGGCGGTGGGCGTCGACTACTCGCTCTTCTACATCATGAGAGAGCGGGAGGAACGGGCGAAGGGCCGGAGCAAGCAGCGCGCTATCGAGATCGCCGCCGGCACCTCGGGCCGGGCGGTGCTGATCTCCGGCATCACCGTGATCGTCGCCATGGCGGGCATGTTCCTCACCGGCAACGGCATCTTCATGGGCTTCGCCGAGGGCACCATCCTGGTCGTGCTGACCGCTGTGGTCGGCTCGCTGACCGCGCTGCCCGCGCTGTTGTCGCTGATCGGCGACAAGATCGACGCCCGCGCGTTCCACGGCACCGTCCGGGTGCTGACCCGGGGCCGCGTGACCTGGCGGCGGATCCTGGGCGTGCGGGGCGGCGAGAGCCGCGTGTGGGGCGCGATCCTGCGCCCGGTGCTGCGGCACCCGATCGTCTCGGTCGTGATCGCGGGCGGCCTGATGATCGCGCTGGCGGTGCCCGGCCTGAGCCTCAAGCCCGGCCCGCAGACGATCGACGAGCTCCAGGGCGACTACAAGATCGCCGAGACGTTCAAGGCGATCGACCAGGCCTTTCCCGGCGGCAACGAACCCGCCGTGGTGGTCGTGAAGAACCCCGACACCGCCGCGATCGAGCGGCTCAAGGAGCGGGCGCTGGCCTCGGGCCACTTCAACGAGCCGGTCACCGTCGACGTCAACCCGCGCGGCGACGTCGCCCGGATCAGCATCGGCGTCAAGGGCACCGGCACCGACGCCGTCTCGGAGAACGCGATCCACGAACTGCGCGACACGATCATCCCGGCCACGCTGCCGGGCGCGCACGTCACCGGCTCGACCGCCGGGTCGATGGACTTCAACGACCAGATGTCGGCCACCCGGCCGCTCGTCTTCGGGTTCGTGCTGCTGCTCGCGTTCGTGCTGCTGCTGGTCTCCTTCCGCTCCCTGGTGGTCGCGGTCAAGGCGATCCTGCTCAACCTGCTGTCGGTCGCGGCGGCGTACGGCGTGCTCGTGCTGGTCTTCCAGTGGGGGTACGGCGAGAGCGTCATCGGCTTCCAGTCGACCGGCACGATCACCGACTGGCTGCCGATGTTCCTGTTCGTCATCCTGTTCGGCCTGTCGATGGACTACCACGTGTTCATCCTGAGCCGGATCAGGGAGGCCTACGACAAGGGCATGCGCACCGAGGACGCGGTCGCCCACGGCATCCGCTCCACGGCCGGGGTGGTCACCAGCGCCGCCCTCATCATGGTGGCCGTGTTCGCGGTCTTCGCCACCCTGTCGCTGCTGACGTTCATGCAGATGGGCGTGGGCCTCGCTGCGGCGATCCTGATCGACGCGACGATCGTCCGCGCGGTGCTGCTCCCGGCCACGATGCGGCTGCTGGGCGAGTGGAACTGGTACCTGCCGCGCTGGCTGAACTGGCTGCCCACGTTGTCGCACGGCGACGACGACGAGGACGATCTGCCCGCTCCGCGCAAGGAGCCCGCGCTCGTCTAGATCAGGCGCGGAGGGCCCGGCTCAAGGGGGAGCCGGGCCTTTCCGTCACAACACCCGCAGCAGCCCGTACGTCCGGTACTTGGCCGGTTCGGCGATCTTCTGGACGACCTTGAGCCCGGGGGTGAGCACGACGACGGTGTTGCGGGTCGCCCCCCTGACCCGGACCGCCAGTTTCCCGTCGTTCAGATACGTGGCCCCGATCAGGGTGCCCTTGACCGGCGGCACGATCCGCTTGCCGGTGACCGTGTCGACGATCCGCGGCGGGAACGCGGTCGGCCACGAGCCGTCGCCGCCGCTCCGGGCCTGGTAGACGACCTTGCGCCCGTCGGGCGAGAGCGACTGCACGTGGTTGGCCATACCGACTCCCCTGGCCTTGCGGGTCTTGCCGGTCACCGTGTCGATCAGGTGGACGCCGTCGGTCGTCCCGGTGTATCCGGCCAGGTGGCGACCGCCCCACGCCAGGTGGCACACGCCGTAGGTCTTGCCGAGCCGCTTGCGGCCCGTGCCGTCGGCGCCGACGATCGCGATCGGGGCCATGCTCTCGGCCGCCGTCATCGCGTAGGCGACCTTCGTGCCGTCGGGCGACCACGCGGGGGTAGCGCAGGGCGTGCCGGAGATGGCGCCGGTGGCGATCACCTTGTCGGAGGCGCCGGCGCGCACGTGCACCCGCCCCGACGCGTCGATCCAGGCCACCTTGCGCCCGTCGGGCGACACCGAGAACTGGCTCATGCCGCCCACGGCGGTCTTCCCGTAGGGGGAGTGGACCGCCGAGTCGCGGTAGAACACCAGCCCCGGCGCGGCGGAGGCGGGCGCGGCGGGGATGATCGCGACCAGGGCGACGGCGGTGGCCAGCAGTCTTCTCATGGCATGCGATCTTCGCACCGCCCGAGGGGCGAAAACGGTCGAAAGGTAAAATCGCCCCATGTCGGGGACGCGGAAGGCCTACCTCTACTGGGGCGCCGGAGTCGTCGCCTACCTCGTCGCGGTCTTCCACCGCCAGACCCTCGGCGTCACCGGCCTGGAGGCCGCCGCCCGCTTCGACCTCGGCGCCGCCGGCCTGTCGGCGCTCGCGATGCTCCAACTGCTCGTGTACGCCGCCCTCCAGGTCCCCGTCGGCATCCTCGTCGACCGCCTGGGCTCCAGGAAGATGCTGCTCGCCGGGGCTGTCGTGCTGGCGGCGGGCAACCTCGTCTTCGCCCTCGCGGGCGGCGCCGCCGGAGCGATCACGGCCCGGATCCTGATCGGCGCGGGTGACGCGGCGACGTTCATCAGCGTGATCCGCATCGTGAACCTGTGGTTCCCGCCCGGCCGCAACTCTCTGATGGTGCAGACCACGGGGCTGCTCGGGGCGCTGGGGGGCATCCTGGCGGCCGTACCGCTGATCTCGGCCCTGCACGCCTTCGGCTGGCGCGACACCTTCCTGGGCGCGGCAGGCCTGAGCGCGGTCGCCTTCGCCGTGGTGGTCGTGCTGCTGCGTGAGGCCAGGCCGGGGAGAGCCGCGAACCCGCGCGGGTTACGCGCCGCCTGGGCCGAACCGGGCACCCAGCTCGGCCTGTGGACACACGCCGCCACCCAGTCGTCGATGGCGGCGTTCCTGCTGCTCTGGGGCTACCCGTTCCTGCTCCAGGACCAGAGGCTCTCGCCGAACGCGGCCGGTGCGCTGCTGACCACGATCACCGTGGTGTCGCTGGCCTGCAACCCGCTCTTCGGCTGGGTCGCCGGACGCTGGCCGCACCGCCGCTCGTGGATGGTCCTGGGCATCGTCGGCTCGACGGCGGGCGTCTGGACCGTCGTGCTGCTCTGGCCCGGCCCCTCGCCCCTGTGGCTGCTCGTGCTGCTGATGACGGTCCTGGCCACGAACGGGCCCGGCTCGGTCATCGGCTTCGACTTCGCCCGCACCTTCAACCCGGCCGAACGCATCGGCGTGGCCACCGGCATCGTCAACGGCGGCGGCTTCCTGGCCACGGTCGCCCTGCTCGGCCTGATCGGCGTCGGGCTCGACCTGCACGGCGACTTCCGGTGGGCGCTGGTGGTGCAGTATCCGATCTGGGCCCTCGGCGTCTTCCAGGTGCTGCGCTACCGTCAGCGGACCTTCGTGAAGGGCTCGGCCAAATGGGAGGTCGCCAGGTAGGCGGCCCGGCCGAGCACGACCTGACGGCTGGTCAGCGCCCTCTCGGGGTCGTCGTCGTAGTGGTAGCCGATCGTCGGGTCGGCGAGCTGCACCGGGTGGTGCAGCACGTCGCCGGAGACGATCAGGTCGCCCACCAGCACGACCTGGTGACCGGGGGTGTGCCCGGGGGTGTGCGCCACCCGGACGTTCTCGAAGAGGTCGCGGGATCCGTGCACGATCCAGAGCTGGTCGCCCAGCGGCTTCACGATCCGGTCGCGCATGAGCCCGCCGCCCGGCCAGTCGAGCTCGGCCTCCTGGATCACGTGACGGGCGTTGGGGAACACCGGCACGCCCTCGGCGACGCAGCCGCTCACGTGGTCGCTGTGCAGGTGGGTGAGGATCACCGTGTCGACGTCGGCGGGTGCCACGCCGACCGCGTCGAGTTCCTGGAGCAACCGGCCGGGGATGGGCGCCCAGCCCGCGGCGGGGCCGGTAAGGTCGCCGACGCCGGTGTCGACCAGGATGGTGTGGGAGCCGGTGCGCAGCAGGAAGCAGTGGAAGTGGAGGATCCACTCCTCGCCGTCGGCGAACGACCCGCCGGGGAACAGTTCGGGCAGCGGCCGGGCGATGCTCGGCCCCATGGGCCCGACGGCATCACACAGCGGCGTGACCTCGACCCCGGCGAAGGTCATCGGTTCGTACGGCATTACCGCACTTTATTCTCCTACATGCGGTCATCGTGCATCATCGGCCTGAATAATCGAAGTTCACGTCGGCGGCGTACACGGCACGCTGGCACTTCGCGCAGCGGTAGACGATCGGGCCTTCGTCCAGAACGGTCCGACAACTCGGGCAGTTACGTCTTTTCTTCGTCATAGGGACAGTTCACCCCAGACCGGTTGCAGACGACTTGACGGGATACTGGTCGGATGCTTGGAGACGTCATCGACCTGCTGGTCTGCCCCGTCTGCCGCGACGACCTGGCCCTCGCGGCGGGCGCCGCCCGCTGCCCGCGCGGCCACTCCTTCGACGTCGCCCGGCAGGGCTACCTCAACCTGCTGAGCACCCCGGTGAAGGGCGACACCCCGGAGATGGTCTCGGCACGTGAGACGTTCCTCGCGAGCGGCGCCTTCGCCCCGATCGCCGAGACGGTGGCCGCCCGCGCGAAGGGCGTCGTCGGGGACGCCGGCGCCGGAACCGGCTACTACCTGGCGCGGGCCGTCCACGACCGGGGCCTGGCCCTCGACGTCTCCAAGCACGCCCTGAAGAAGGCCGCCAGGGCCCATCCGAGGATCGGCGCGGTCGTCGCGGACGTGTGGAAACCGCTTCCGGTCCGCGACGCGGCCTTTGACACGCTTCTCAACGTGTTCGCCCCCCGGAACGCCGGCGAGTTTCGCCGTGTCCTGAAACCCACGGGAACCCTGATAACGGTCACGCCTAACTCCGACCACCTGGCGCCGATCGTGGCACGTTTCGGTCTGTTGTCGGTCGACGACGAAAAGGACCGGCGGTTGGCCGACACCCTCGGCGACCACTTCGCACGCGACGTGACCGAGCCGGTCGCCAGCTGGCTCGACCTGACGGCGGCCGAGGTCATGTCGGTGATCGCGATGGGTCCGAGCGCCTGGCACGCGCGTGCCGTGGAGGTGTCGGAGGGGGCCAGGGTGCGACTGTCGGTGCAGGTCACGGTGTGGCGTCCGAAAAGCTGAAAATGGTGCCCGCAGCCCTAGTGACCAAAGGGCTTTTTCACCGTAAATTCCCACCTGAGATCCCCTGTTTGTCGGCCATTCCGGGGGCTGACGGGACATACTTGACCGCGACCGACGGCGGACCCGGGAGGAAAGCCGATGAAGGCCGAGGAACGCTGGCAGACCAGGTTCCGTTCCCCGCGTATGACGCTGCCCACCTGGGCCCGTCAGGCCCCGCACCACGCGGTCTACCGAAGCAACGCCTCCGGCACGTGGGAGATCTACGCCTGGGACCGGGCCACCGGCACCAGCCGTCAGGTGACCGACCGGCCCAACGGCACGGCCTACGGTGACATCGACCCCACCGGCCAGTGGATCTGGTGGTTCGCCGACACCGACGGCGACGAATACGGCGTCTGGATCCGCCAGCACTTCCACGGCGGAGCCGCCCGCCCGCTCGACATCTCCCCCGGCCACCCGGCCGGTCTCGCGCTGGCCGCCAACGGCACCGCCGCCATAGGGCGTTCGTGCCGGCTCGGGTTCCAGATCGTCCTGATGGGCGAGGGCACCGAACCGACCGTGCTCTACCAGCACAAGGAGTCGGCCTCGGTGGCCGGCATCTCCCTCGACGGCTCCCTGATCGCCATCGACCACAGCGAGCACGGCGACGCCCGCCACCCGGCCCTGCGGGTGGTGAAGAAGAACGGCTCGGTCGTCGGCGACCTCTACGACGGCCCTGGCAAGGGCGTGCGCGGCATCCGCTTCTCGCCCGTGCTGGGCGACCGCCGCCTGCTGGTCCTGCACGAGCGAAGGGGCCGCCACGAGCCGCTGGTCTGGGACCCGCTGACCGGCGAGCAGCGCGAGATCTACCTCCGCGACCCCGGCGAGGTCACCGCCGACTGGTACGACGACGGCCGCGCCCTCCTGATCGTCAACCACCACCGGGGCCGCACCCAGCTCTTCAAGTACGACCTCGTCGGCGGCGCCATGACCCCGATCGAGACGCCCCACGGCGTGATCGAGGCGGCCGCCACCCGCCCCGACGGCACGGTCGAGTACTCCTGGTCGAGCGCCGCCCATGCCCCCGTGATCCGGTCGAGCCACGGCCACGTCGTCATGAGCCCCGGCCCCACCGCGCCCCCGTCGGTCCCGGTCGAGGACGTCGACGTCGAGGGCCCCGGCGGCTGGATCCACGCGATGATCTCCCGGCCCACCGGCCAGGCGGCCCCGTACCCGACCGTGTTCCTGCTGCACGGCGGCCCGTCGGCGCAGGACAACGACTCGTTCCTGCCCCACGTGGCGGCCTGGGTCGACAGCGGCTTCGCGGTCGTGCGGGTCAACTACCGGGGCTCGATCGGCTACGGCACGGCCTGGCGCGACGCCCTCCACGGCGAGGTCGGCCACATCGAGCTGGCCGACGTCTCGGCGGTCCGCGACTGGGTGGTCAACCGGGGCATCGCCGACCCCGACCGGCTGATCCTGGCGGGCGGCTCCTGGGGCGGCTACCTGACCCTGCTCGGCCTCGGCACCCAGCCCAAGGTCTGGAGCGCCGGCATCGCGGCCGTCCCGATCGCCGACCACCGCGCGGCCTACGAAGACGAGTCGGAGGCCCTCCGCTCCTTCCACCGCGCCCTGTTCGGCGGCTCCCCCGAAGAGGTCCCGGAACGTTACGTGGCCTCCTCCCCGATCACCTACGCCGACATGGTCGAGGCACCGCTGCTGATCCTCGCGGGCGAGAACGACCCCCGCTGCCCGATCAGGCAGATCGAGAGCTTCATCGAGGCCGTCCCGGTCCCGTGCCAGGTCTACCGCTACGACGCGGGCCACGCGTCCCTGGTCGTCGAGGAGCGCATCCGCCAGATGCGCACCCAGATCGAGTTCGCGACCAGGGTCATGGACGGCCGCAAACAACCCGCGACCCCAGGTCTGTGACGAACGACCCGGGCTTCGAGCGGCGCCGACCGCCGCGCCCGGGTCGCGGTCGCCCTGCCGTTCCCGGCCAACGGCGCGATCTTCCCCAGCCCGGTGCCGCGCCACCCCGCCCCCTCAAGCGGCATGCGGAGCCCTGAGCCACCTCGCCAGACCCGCGGGCCCCGCGAAATAGACGCGGGGCGTCTCGGCGCTGTTCCGCGCGTGCGTTCTGCCCTCCTCTCCCTGGCGATCAGCGCGTTCGGCATCGGCGTCAGCGAGTTCGTGATCATGGGACTGCTGCCCGTGGTCGCGGCCGACCTGGACACCTCGGTGCCCGCCGCCGGGAACCTCGTGGCCGCCTACGCCATCGGCGTCGTGGTCGGCGCTCCGCTGCTCGCGGCGGCGGGCGTGCGGATGTCCCGCAAGCGCCTGCTGGTGGCCCTGATGGCCTTCTTCGTGGTGGGCAACCTGCTCTCGGCGCTCGCCCCGGGCTTCGGGTGGCTGACCGCCGGGCGGTTCGTCGCGGGGCTCCCGCACGGCGCGTTCTTCGGCGTCGCCTCGGTCGTGGCCGCCCGTCTCGCGCGGAGGGGCCGGGAGGGCCGGGCGGTCGCCTCGATCCTGCTGGGGCTCACCCTGGCCAACATCATCGGCGTGCCCGGCGCCACGCTGCTCGGCCAGCATCTCGGCTGGCGGGCCACCTTCCTGGTCGTCACCGCCATCGGGCTGCTCGCTCTGGTCGCGTTGGTGCTCTTGATCCCGTACACCCCTCCCGAGCCTCACCAGAGTCTCAAGCGTGAGCTCCGAGCTTTCCGGAACCCCAAGGTCCTGCTGTTCCTCGGCACGGCGGTCTTCGGCTTCGGCGGGGTCTTCGCCGCCTACGCCTACCTGGCGTCCATCACGACCGAGGTCATGGGCCTCGGCGAGGGATCGGTCATGTGGGTGCTGGCGCTGGCGGGCGTCGGCATGACCATCGGCGTGGCCGCCGCCGGGCCGCTGACCGACCTGGCCGCCCGCCCCACCGCCTACGCGAGCCTGGCCGGGCTCGCCGGCGTGCTGGTGCTCTTCTACTTCTGGCCGGCGCCCGTCATGGTCGTGCCCATCCTCGCCATCGGCTTCCTGATGACCGCGCCGCTCCAGACCATGGTCATCCGGTACGCCTCCGACGCCCCCACCCTGGCCGCGGCGTCGAACCACTCGGCCTTCAACCTCGCCAACGCGGGCGGCGTACATCTCGCCGGGCTGGCCATCGCGGCCGGCTGGGGCTGGATGTCGGCGGCCCTGGTCGGCGCGGCCCTCGCGGTCGCGGGCCTGGCCGTGATGCTGCTAGAGCGGCTCCACCGGCGCCCGGAGCACGAGGATGGCCAGGTCGTCGGCGCTGGGCTCGGGGGCGAAGTCCTGGACGGCACGCCTGATCCGCTCGGCGACCGCGCGGGCTGACAGGTCGACACACTCGGCCAGCAGCTTGGCGAGCCCGCCCTCGTCGTCGAGCAGCCGCGATCCCTGCCGCCGCTCGGTCACGCCGTCGGTCACCCCCAGCAGCACGTCTCCCGGCCCCAGATGGATCGAGTCGGCCTCGAACTCGGCCTCGGGGAAGACGCCCAGCAGCGACTGCGGCGAGCCCACGACGTCGACGACCCCGCTCGGCCGCAACCGCAGCGCCTCGGGATGCCCGGCCGACACCAGCCGCATGTCGAGCCCGTCGTCGGCGATGGTGATCTCGCCGTGCAGCAGGGTCAGGAACCGGGCCCGCTCCCCCTCCTCGAGGATCGCCTGGTTCAGCCGTTTGACCACCGCCGCGACGCCGTACCCCTCGCGGGCCAGCAGCCGGATCGTGTGCCGGGCCAGGCCGGTGACGGCCGCGGCGACGGGACCGGTGCCGCAGACGTCGCCGATCGCGAACCGCCAGACGCCGTCGCCGATCGGGAACAGGTCGTAGAAGTCGCCGCCGACCTCGTTGGTCTCGCCCGCCGGCTCGTAGATGACATAGGAGTCGAGGCCGGGGGTGCGGGGCTCCTCGGGCGGCAGCAGGCTCCGCTGCAGCGCCCGGTTGGCCGCCGCCTGCTGGGCGTAGAGGCGGGCGTTGTCGAGCGCCAGCGCCGCCCGGCGGGCCAGGTCTTCGGCGAGCTGGAGGCTCTCGTCGGGGAACCGGTCACGCCGCCCCAGGCACATGACGCCCAGCCGCCGCCCCCGCGCGGTCAGCGGGAACCCGAGCGCCTGCGTGCCGTCGACGCTGAGCACGGCGGGCCCGTCGGCCGACGGCAGCACCACGTCGGCCAGCCGCGCCCGCAAGGCGTCGCTCTGCGCCTCGTCGGCGTGCCACAGATAGTCGAGCCGCAGCGGCCCGGTGCCCTGGTCGGCCGTGTAGACCGCGCACCAGGAGGCCAGCCGGGGCACCACGATCTGCGCGATGATCGCCGGCACCATGCCGGGGTCGAGCGTGCCGGCGAGCAGATCACTCGCGTCGGCCAGAAACCCCAGCCACCCGGGGCTCGGCGTGGGCTCGGTCCACGCCTCCTCCTCCGGTACGCCGCCACCACCCGGCAGGTCGAGCCGCGCCCAGCGCACCCGGGAATTGCCCGAGAACGAGACCCCCCAGTCGGCCGCGTCGAGCGGCGGACCGTAGTCATGACCGCGCTCGATGACCTCAAGCTGGATAGAGTCGCCTTGGTGGAGCCATCTCACCTCGAACGACTCGCCGGAGACGCCTTCGACGAGCGCCTGGGTGAGCCGCTCGGCCTCGGCGCCGACGGGCATGGCGGCCCACGCGGTCATCACCTCTCGGGTGAACCGCTTCGCCGCCGGAACGGCCGTCTCGCCCATCGTGAAAGAAGCCGCGAGCACGGCACGTGGAGAATTCGCCACTGCACTCGTGCTTACCACAAATCACCCTGACGCGTGGTCAATCAACGGCCGGTGGAGCTACCACGGAACGTGACAGACTGGGCGTACACGTAAGGAGGCCCCATGACGCGTGCGGACGTCGAACCGGCCCGGACCGAACGCAGCTACACCGAGTCTGATCTGAAGCCGCTCCTGGACACGCTGACCGTATGGCGAGACGGAGACTTCCGGCGGAGAGTCCCGCACGCGCCACCCGGCATCCTGAGCGAGATCCGGTTGCTGCTCAACGAGGTGGCCGACCGCCGGGAACACCTGGCCAACGAACTGGCCCGGGTCCGCCGTGAGGTGATCAAGGAGGGCCGCTTCGGCGAACGCCTGACCCCCGGGCCCGGTGTGGGCTCGTGGGCCGAGAGCGTCGAGTCGGTGAACGGCCTGATCGACGCCCTGGTCACCCCGGTGACCGGCGCGGCCGACGTCATCGACGCCGTGGCCAAGGGCGACCTGTCGCAGCGCATCGACCTCGACAGGGCCGCCAGGGGTGAGGTGCGCCGCCTCGGCAAGGCCATCAACGGCATGGTCGACCAGCTCGCCCTGTTCACCGGCGAGGTGACCCGGGTGGCCCGCGAGGTCGGCACCGAGGGCAAGCTCGGCGGCCGGGCGAACCTGCGCGGCATGTCGGGGAGCTGGCGTGATCTGACCGAGGCCGTGAACACGATGTCCAGCCGCGTCTCCGCACAGGTGCGCGACATCGGTGAGGTCACCACGGCCGTCGCCAACGGCGACCTGTCACGCAAGGTGACCGTCGACGCCGTCGGCGAGATGTTCGAGCTCAAGATCACTGTCAACACGATGGTCGACCAGCTCTCCGCCTTCGCCGAAGAGGTGACCCGTGTCGCCCGCGAGGTCGGCACCGAGGGCAAGCTCGGCGGCCAGGCGCAGGTGCGCGGGGTGTCGGGGGTCTGGAAGGACCTCACCGACAACGTCAACTTCATGGCCAACAACCTGACCAGCCAGGTACGCCAGATCGCCGCCGTCTCCACCGCCGTCGCCCAGGGCAACCTGACCAAGAAGATCACGGTCGACGCCCAGGGCGAGATCCTGGAGCTGAAGGAGACCCTCAACACGATGGTCGACCAGCTCTCGGGCTTCGCCGACGAGGTCACCCGCGTGGCCCGCGAGGTGGGCACCGAGGGCCGCTTGGGCGGTCGCGCCGAGGTGAAGGGCGTGTCGGGCGTCTGGAAGGACCTCACCGACAACGTCAACTCGATGGCCAAGAACCTGACCTACCAGGTCCGCAACATCGCCCAGGTCACCACGGCGGTCGCCAACGGCGACCTGACCCGCAAGATCGACGTCGACGCCCAGGGCGAGATCCTGGAACTCAAGTCGACCATGAACACGATGGTCGACCAGCTCTCGTCCTTCGCGGCCGAGGTGACCCGAGTCGCCCGCGAGGTGGGCACCGAAGGCCGGCTGGGCGGTCAGGCGCAGGTGCGCGGGGTGTCGGGGGTCTGGAAGGACCTCACCGACAACGTCAACTTCATGGCCAACAACCTGACCAGCCAGGTCCGCCAGATCGCCGCCGTCTCCACCGCCGTCGCCCAGGGCAACCTGACCAAGAAGATCACCGTGGACGCCCAGGGCGAGATCCTGGAGCTGAAGGACACGATGAACACGATGGTCGACCAGCTCTCCTCGTTCGCCGACGAGGTCACGCGCGTCGGCCGCGAGGTGGGCACCGAGGGCCGGCTGGGCGGGCAGGCGCGCGTACCGGGGGTGTCGGGGGTCTGGAAGGACCTCACCGACAACATCAACTCGATGGCGACGAACCTGACCTACCAGGTCCGCAACATCGGCGAGGTCACCACGGCGGTCGCCAACGGCGACCTGACCCGCAAGATCGACGTCGACGCCCAGGGCGAGATGCTCGTCATGAAGACCACGATCAACACGATGGTCGACCAGCTCTCCTCGTTCGCCTCCGAGGTGACCCGAGTCGCCCGTGAGGTGGGCTCCGAGGGCCAGCTCGGCGGTCAGGCGCGCGTCGAGGGCGTCGAGGGCTCGTGGAAGCGGCTGACCGAGAACGTCAACGAGCTGGCCGGGAACCTGACCACGCAGGTGCGCGCCATCGCCGAGGTGACCAGCGCGGTCGCCCGCGGCGACCTGACCCGGTCGATCACCGTCGAGGCGCCGGGCGAGCTGGCGCAGCTGAAGGACAACATCAACACGATGGTGTCCAACCTGCGCGACACCACCAACGCCAACCAGCAGCAGGACTGGCTGAAGTCCAACCTGGCCCGGATCTCCCGCCTGATGCAGGGCCACCGCGACATGATCGAGGTCGCCCGCCTGATCATGAGCGAGCTGACCCCGCTCGTGTCGGCCAGCTACGGCGCCTGCTACCTGGTCGTCGACGGCGAGCTGACGCTGATCGCCGGTTACGGCATCCAGCCCGGCCGCAGCCCCCGGCAGAGGTTCGCGCTCGGCGAGGGCATCGTCGGGCAGGCCGCCCTGGAGGCCAAGCAGATCATCATCCACCAGGTGCCGCCCGACTCGTTCACGATCGACACGGCGCTGACCTCGTCGCGGCCCGCGCAGATCGTGGTGGTGCCGATCCTGTTCGAGAGCCACGTGCTGGGCGTGCTGGAGATGGCCTCGTTCGCCAAGTTCTCCGACGTGCACCTCGACCTGCTGACCCAGCTGGTGGAGTCGATCGGGGTCACGATCAACACGATCATCGCGAACTCCCGTACCGAAGATCTTCTGAAGGAGAGCCAGCGGCTCGCGACCGAGCTCCAGGAGCGGTCCGACGAGCTGCAGCGGCAGCAGGAGGAGCTGCGGCGCTCGAACGCCGAACTGGAGGACAAGGCGGCGCTGCTGGCCAAGCAGAACCGCGCGATCGAGATCCAGAACTTCCAGATCGAGCAGGCCCGCCGCACGCTGGAGGAGCGCGCCGAGCAGCTCGCGGTCTCCAGCCGCTACAAGAGCGAGTTCCTGGCCAACATGTCCCACGAGCTGCGCACCCCGCTGAACAGCCTGCTCGTGCTGGCCAAGCTGCTGACTGAGAACTCCGAGGGCAACCTGACCGACCAGCAGGTCGAGTTCGCCAAGACCATCCACGGCGCCGGTTCGGCCCTGCTCCAGCTGATCAACGACATCCTCGACCTGTCGAAGGTCGAGGCCGGCCGGATGGACATCCACCCCGCCGAGTTGTCGCTGCCCAAGCTCTACGACTACGTCGACGCCGCCTTCGCCCCGCTGGCCCAGGACAAGGGCCTGTCGTTCGCGATCGACGTCGACGACGCGGTGCCGACCGAGATGCGCACCGACGAGCAGCGCCTCCAGCAGGTGCTGCGCAACCTGCTCTCCAACGCGGTCAAGTTCACCCCGCGCGGCGAGGTCAGGCTGCGGGTCCGCCCGGCCGGCGACGTCGCGTTCGTGGACGAGACCCTGCAGACCAGCGACAACATCCTGGCCTTCTCGGTCGTCGACACGGGCATCGGCATCGCCCCCGACAAACTCGACGTGATCTTCGAGGCGTTCCGCCAGGCCGACGGCACCACCAGCCGCAAGTACGGCGGCACCGGCCTCGGCCTGTCGATCTGCCGCGACATCGCCCGCCTGCTCGGCGGCGAGATCCACGTCGACAGCGAACCCGGCCACGGCAGCGCCTTCACGCTCTACCTGCCCACCACCTACGCGGGCCCGCTGTCGGCCCGCGACGGCGGCGCGGCGACCTCCCTGGCGGTCGTCGACCGCCCCGAACAGGCGCTCCAGGTGGTCAACGACGACGTGATCCCGGAACTGCCGCCTCCGCCGGTCCGCCCGATGGAGGACGTCAACGGCCGCGACTGGGTAGGCGACGACCCCCTGAACGGCGCCAAGATCCTCATCGTCGACGACGACATCCGCAACGTCTTCGCCCTGACGAGCGTCCTGGAACGCCACGGCACGACGGTCGTCTACGCCGAGAACGGCCGCGAGGGCATCGAACAGCTCGAACGCAACGAGGACGTCGCCCTGGTCCTGATGGACATCATGATGCCCGAGATGGACGGTTGGGCCACGACGTCCGCGATCCGCCGGATGCCCCAGTTCGCCGACCTTCCGATCATCGCCCTGACCGCTAAGGTCATGCGGGGCGACCGCGAGAAGAGCATCGCGTCGGGCGCCTCCGACTACGTGCCCAAGCCGGTCGACGTCGACCGTCTTCTCGAACGCCTGCGCGGCTGGCTCATGCGAGGGCGTGTATCGGGTAGTTCTGGTCGGGCAGACTCGGATGTGACGGATTCCACTGAAGGTGCGTGATCGATGCCAGACCGGGCGAAGATCCTCATGGTCGACGACCGCGAGGAGAACCTCATCGCACTCGAGGCCATCCTCAGCTCCCTCGACCTGACCCCCGTACGCGCCCGCTCCGGGGAAGAGGCTCTGAAAGCCCTGCTCAGCACCGAGTTCGCGCTGATCCTCCTCGACGTCCGCATGCCCGGAATGGACGGCTTCGAGACCGCCGCCCACATCAAGCGCCGCGAACGCACGAGGAACATCCCGATCATCTTCCTGACGGTCGTCGACAGCGCCCCCGACTACGCCTTCCGCGGCTACCAGGCGGGCGCCGTCGACTACCTGACCAAGCCCTTCGACCCGTGGGTCCTGAGGGCGAAGGTGGCCGTCTTCGTCGAGCTCTACAACATGAACCGCCGCCTGACCGAACAGGCGGCCCTGCTCCGCGAACGCCTCGCCACCGAACTCCCCGGCAACGGCGACGAGCCCGCCGTCCTCCCGGAACTCTCCCGCCGCCTCACGGCGGTGGAGGAGGAACTGAGCCGGGTACGCGAACTCGCCCGCAAGAACGGCGACTCACCCTTGAGCGGGCCTCTGTCGGACCTGGGCCAGCGCATCGCGAACCTGAGAGCGGGCTTCGACGCCCTGGGCTGACGACCGGCGTCCGTCAGCGGAGTCGACCGTTCCGGCCGGACGCCAGCGCCGTCAACGCCCACGCACTTCCCGGAGTTCGGCGGCCTGAGGCGAACGCGCCGGCGTCTCATGCGAGTTCGATGGCGTGAGCTAGCGGCGGGCTCGCTCCAGGGCGTCCCAGAAGCCGCGCCGGAGTGCGTGGCGGACTTCGTCGTGCAGCAGGAAGTCGATCGGGAGTGAGGAGCCCTGGAGGAGTCTGGCCTCCAGGTCGGAGGGCATGCGCGGCTTCCTGGCCAGGACCGCCTCCAGCCACAACGCCGGCGCGTCGCGGGCTATCGAGTCGCCGAAGTCGTGGCCTTCCTTGTGGGCCGCCTTGACGGCCTCGGCCAGCGTGGTGGTCGCGCCGCTGTGGGCGGCCACCGGGGCGGCCTGGGGGCCCGTGTAGGGGCCGAGCTGGGCGGCCGGGAAGCCGCCCGTGTTGGACTCGCGGTAGCCGTTGTCTCTGCCGCTGCCGTGGGAGCCCTGGTATTGGGGCTGCGGGGGCGCGGCGGGGGGTGGCGGCGCGGGCTGCGGGGGCGGCTCTGGGGTGGGGTTGTAGGTGTAGGTCGGCGTCGGCTGCCTCGGCGGCGGGGCCGCGTGGGAGCCCTTCGACTGCGGCTGGGGCGCTTGGGGCTGCGGTGGCGGCGCGGGAACCGGGGCTGGGGGCGGCAGGGCGGCTTGGGCGGCCTGGGCGCCGTTCAGGGCCGGGAGGGAGCCGGTGGTCCGCGTTCCGTTCTGGGCGGCCTCGGCGCCGGTCGAGAGGGTCACGAACGGCCTCAGGTGGCCGCCGCTCATCTCGATCAGGTCGTCGCACTCCTGGCGGAGCGTACGGGAGACCGCCCAGCTCCCGTCGGAGGCGATGGAGATCACGGTGACCCGGATGCCGAGGTCCTGCGCGTCGCTGACCACCTGGGCCAGGTCTTCGTCGCCGCTGACCACGACCGCGTCGCAGACGGCGTTGTTGCGGGCCAGGGTCATCAGGTCGCGGTGGACCTGGGCGTCGACGCCCTCACGGCGGCCCGGCCGGATGCGGGCCAGGCGCAGCTTGAGGCCGGGGATGTCGGCCAGCACGTCGTGTTCCGGCGTGCGGCGGCCCTCGACCGTCGCCTCGTACCAGTAGCAGCGCAGCAGCGGCAGGCCGGTGCGCTCACGGGCGAGGTTGGTGAGCAGTTGGAGAAGGCCCGGATAGTCCCAGGTGACGGCCTCACGGTGGCGGGTCCCGTGAACGGCCATCGCGCCATCGGCCAGCAGATAGCCGGCGTCGACGAAAAGCGCGCAGCGATCCACGCGACACCGCCTTCCTTAACGTGGCCATCTCAGGGTAATCGGGTGGCACATGGCGCGAGGATGAATCCCGCCGATTGTCTCCTCCGGGACCGTACCAGTTTGTCCCGTTATTGCCTCCTGTCACGTGCGCAGGTAGGCGTCTCGCAGACCTCTTCTCGCGCGATACGCCAGGGCCGCCACGCCGTTGGCCGTCAGCCCCATGAGAGGGGCGATCTCGGCCGCCTGGTGGTCTTCCACGGCGGTGTGCCAGAGCACCTCGCGCCACCGTTCGGGCAGCGACCGGAAGGCCCTGGCGAGGTCGGCCCGTTCGCAGCGCGCCAGCGCCGGATCGACGAAGGGCTCGCCGGGGGCGTACCGCTCGATCTCGTGGGTGGGGACGTCTCGGCGGTCGGCGCGGTCGTAGACGGCGCGGCGGACGGCGGCCAGCAGATAGGGGCGGAACTCCCCTCTCGGGCCGCCGCCCCGGCGGATCAGGTCAAGGATGCGGGTGAAGGTCTCGGCGACGATGTCGTCGGCGTCGTCGATCGCCCCGTGACGGAGCAGGTGGCGCGCGACCACGCGGGCGGCCGGGCGGTGGCGTTCGTAGAGGGCGCCGTAGGCGGCGGAGTCGCCGGCTCGGAGGGCGTCGAGCAATTGCGCGTCGCTTTGCCCGATTTGCACACTCAATGTTACCTCTCGATTACCTAAGGTTGACCGCCTGATGATTCCGCGTCCAGGCCGACTCCTAACACGACTTGAGGGAGTCAGAAAAACTGACTTGCTCAGACGGTCAATACGCTGAGGACCATGACTGACCGAGAACTTCTGCTGGACGAGATCAAGAACAAGGCCGTCGTGCACGGCCGGGTGACCCTTTCCTCGGGCAAGGAGGCCGACTACTACGTCGACCTGCGCCGCGTGACCCTCGACGGCACGGCGGCGCCGCTGGTGGGCCGGGTGATGCTCGACCTGACGAGAGATCTCGGCTTCGACGCGGTCGGCGGGCTCACGCTGGGCGCCGACCCGGTGGCCACCGCGATGGTGCACGCCGCCGCCGCGCGGGGCGAGCGCCTCGACGCCTTCGTGGTCCGCAAGGAGGGCAAGGCCCACGGCCTCCAGCGCCGCATCGAGGGCCCCGACGTGGCCGGGCGCCGGGTGCTGGCCGTTGAGGACACCACCACGACCGGGGGGTCGGTGCTGACCGCCGTACAGGCGTTGAACGAGGCGGGGGCGGTGGTCGTGGGCATCGCCACGATCGTGCACCGGGGTGGCGACGAGAACCTCGCCGCCGCCGGGGTGCCCTACCGGTCGGCGTTCAGCTTGGCTGACCTTGGCCTCGGGTGACGGTGAAGGCGGCGCGCTCCCCGGGCTCGACCGGGGGGCGCGGCTTCCCGTTCTCCCAGATCTTCACGAGTGAGGCGTCGTCGAGGACGACGTCGAGTTTGCCGTCGAAGTAGGCGACCTGCTCCCCCTTGGAGAGCTGCCCGTTGATCAGCACGTCGCCGCCGGGAATGCGGACGAAGACGGGACAGTGGTCGGCCTGGCAGACGATCTGGAGCGTCGCGGGGGCGGTCCGGGCGGCCTGGGCGGAGGCCGCGGGGGGCACCGGCGTGTCGGGGGCGTCGACGGGGTCGGTCGCGGTGAGCAGCCCTACGACACCCACCACGATCAGCGACAGCAGGGCACCTACCGCGAGCACGATGAGTACGATCCGGGCGATCCCCAACGGATCGGACCTGTGTCGTCCCACTCTTCTGACGGTAACCGGTTGGAAAGACCCAGCTGTCCCAAAAAGTAAGATTATTACGATCGGCTATCGCCGACAGGTCAGGCCGTCTCGCGGTGGTGCTTGCCCTTGGGCTCGGTCACCGGGGCCGACGGAGAGCCGCCCGCCGCGGCCTTCCGGTTCTTCATGACCTCGCGGATGATCGGGATCACCGAGACGATGATGATCACCGCGGCGCCGGGCAGGATGTAGCGGTCGACGCTGGGCACGAGGTCGCCGATGAAGTAGCCGAACAGCAGCAGGCCGTCGGTCCACAGGACGCCGCCGACGATGTTCCAGACCAGGAAACGGCGCGGCCGCATGCCGAGCATGCCGGCGACCGGGTTCAGGAAGGTCCGGACGATCGGGATGAACCGCGCGAGCACGACGGCCTTCTCGGGGCCGAACTTCTCGAAGTAGTACTGCGCCTTCTCGACGTACTCCTGCTTGAACAGGCGCGAGTCGGGCCGGGCGAACAGGCGCGGGCCCGCCTTCGCGCCGATGTAGTGTCCGAGTTGGGCGCCCGCGATGGCGCAGACCGGCGCGCCGACCAGGAGCACCGGCAGCGGGAACGGCGTGTCGAGGCCGACCGCCGAGGCCACCTTCGCCGACGCGCCCATGCCGGCGACCACCAGCAGCGAGTCGCCGGGCAGGAAGAAGCCGATCAGCAGACCGGTCTCGGCGAAGATGATGGTGAGAATGCCGATGAGCCCGAAGGTGACGATCCACCACTCGGCGCTGAGAAGATTCGTGACGTCCATCGCGAGAGCAGCGTACCCCGGCATGATGAAGACCGGCGGCAAGCCGGGGCGCTTCACACATCCGGGCACGCTTCGGAATACTGGTCCAGACCAATCCTCACTCATTGGAGCTGACTTTCGATGCCTATCGCAACCCCAGAGGTCTACGCCGAGATGCTCGACCGGGCCAAGGCCGGCGGGTTCGCCTATCCGGCGATCAACGTGACGTCGTCGCAGACGCTGAACGCTGCGCTGCGCGGCTTCGCCGAGGCCGAGAGCGACGGCATCATCCAGGTCTCCACCGGTGGCGCCGAGTTCGCGTCCGGCACCACGGTCAAGGACATGGTCATCGGTGCCACGGCCCTTGCCGAGTACGCCCGCGTGGTGGCCGCGAAGTACAACGTGACCGTCGCGCTGCACACCGACCACTGCCCGGCTGACAAGCTCGACGGGTTCATGCGCCCGCTGATCGAGATCTCGCGCGAGCGGGTCGCCCGCGGCCAGGAGCCGCTGTTCCAGTCGCACATGTGGGACGGCTCGGCCGTGCCGCTGGAGGAGAACCTCCAGATCGCCTCCGAACTCCTCGACAAGTGCGCCGAGGCGCGCGTCGTCATGGAGATGGAGATCGGCGTCGTCGGCGGCGAGGAGGACGGCGTCTCCCACGAGATCAACGACAAGCTGTACACGACCCCCGAGGACGCCATCGCCACCGCCGAGGCGGTCGGCCTCGGTGAGCGCGGCCGCTACATGCTCGCCGCCACCTTCGGCAACGTCCACGGCGTCTACAAGCCCGGCGCGGTCAAGCTGCGCCCGTCGGTGCTGAAGGACATCCAGGACGCCGTCGGCAACAAGTACGGCAAGGACAAGCCGTTCGACCTCGTCTTCCACGGCGGCTCGGGCTCGCTGCTCGAGGAGATCCACGAGGCGATCTCGTACGGCGTCATCAAGATGAACATCGACACCGACACCCAGTACGCCTTCACCCGCCCGGTCGCCGACCACTTCTTCAAGAACTACGACGGCGTGCTGAAGGTCGACGGCGAGGTCGGCAACAAGAAGGCCTACGACCCCCGCGCCTACGGCAAGCTGGCCGAGGCCGGCATGGCCAAGCGCATCGTCGAGGCCTGTGAGCACCTCAAGTCGGCCGGCACCAAGCTGAGCTAGGTGTCATGCGTGGAGGCCCGGATCGACGGAGATTCGGGCCTTTGGCATCTGCAGGAGTAAATGATTACGGTTTGCCGCTACAGGTAAGACAGTGTTCAAAGACCGATCACGAGAACGGGAGCCGCTGTGGAAACGCACGAGAACCTGCTGGCCGGCCCACCCCCCACGCAGCTTCCCGACAACGCCGAGGCGCGCAAGATGATGGAGAGCGGGATCAAGGCGGCCGACGTCGCGGCCCGGTTCCCCACCTACTCCGCCGCGTGGGCCACCCTGGCCGACGACTACTTCGCGGCGGGGCACGCCATCACCTCCTACGCCTTCGCCCGCACCGGCTACCACCGGGGGCTCGACCAGTTGCGCCGCGCCGGGTGGAAGGGCCACGGGCCGATCCCGTGGGACCACGAGCCGAACCGTGGGTTCCTGCGCTGCCTCAACGCGCTGGCCCGCGCGGCCAACGCGATCGGTGAGAAGGACGAGGCCGAACGTTGCCAGCAGTTCCTGCGTGACTCCTCCCCGGAGGCGGCCGACGCGCTGTCGAACTGACCGGAGATCCCCTTTTTCCGGCAGCTCAGGTAGTCTCGGTTTGCAAGAGCCCCTGTCGCTTGCGTCAGGGGCTTTGGTTTTTGTTCCGGGAGATTGACCATGCCGGCTGTCGTTCTCGTGGGCGCCCAGTGGGGCGATGAGGGCAAAGGAAAGGCCACCGACATCCTCGGTGGCGTCGTCGACTACGTCGTCCGTTACCAGGGCGGCAACAACGCGGGTCACACCGTCGTCATCGGCGACCAGAAATACGCCTTGCATCTGCTGCCCACGGGAGTGCTGTCCCCCAACGTCACACCCGTGATCGGCAACGGCGTCGTCATCGACCCGGGCGTGCTGCTCGGGGAGATCGACGGGCTGGCCGCGCGGGGCATCGACTGCTCGCGGCTGCTGATCTCGTCGAACGCGCATTTGATCATGCCGCACCACAAGGCCATCGACAAGGTCACCGAGCGCTACCTCGGCAAGGCCAAGATCGGCACCACCGGGCGGGGCATCGGCCCGGCGTACGGCGACAAGATCTACCGGATGGGCATCCGGGTGCAGGACCTGCTCGACCCGGGCATCCTGCAGAAGAAGATCGAGGCCGCCCTCAACGAGAAGAACCAGATCCTCACCAAGATCTACAACCGGCGCGGGCTCGACCCGGCGAAGGTGCTGGAGGAGTACCTCGGCTACGCCGAGCGGCTGCGCCCCCACATCGCCGACACCGCGCTCATCCTGAGCAAGGCGCTCGACGACGACAAGTTCGTGCTGCTCGAAGGCGGCCAGGGCACCCTGCTCGACATCGACCACGGCACCTACCCGTTCGTCACCTCGTCGTCGCCGACCAGCGGCGGCGCGTGCGCGGGTTCGGGCATCCCGCCGACCCGCCTCAACCGGGTGATCGGGATCGTGAAGGCGTACACGACCCGGGTCGGTTCGGGCCCCTTCCCGACCGAGCTGCTCGACGAGACCGGCGAGTGGCTGCGCAAGACGGGGCACGAATACGGCACCACCACCGGGCGCAACCGCCGCTGCGGCTGGTACGACGCCGTGATCGCCCGCTACGCCTCCCGCATCAACGGCGTGACCGACTTCTTCCTCACCAAGCTCGACGTGCTGTCGGGCCTGGAGAAGATCCCGGTCTGCGTCGCCTACGACGTCAACGGCGTGCGCCACGACGAGATCCCGATGACCCAGACCGACTTCCACCACGCGAAGCCGATCTACGAGGAGTTCCCGGGCTGGGAGGAGGACATCACCTCCGCCAAGACCCTCGACGACCTGCCGCCCAACGCGCAGGCCTACGTCAAGGCGCTGGAAGACATGTCCGGCGCGCCGATCTCCGCGATCGGCGTCGGCCCCGGCCGCACCCAGACGCTGCAGATCAGGTCCCTGGTCTGAAACAGGGCACGCCGATCGGAGCCCCAATACCGGGGACCGGTCGGCGTGCCTTGTAGGGTTCGCGGTTGTGCACCGACCTGTTGAGTTGCACGGGCACCGGGGCGCCCGCGGCCTGCGGCCCGAGAACACCCTGCCCGGTCTCGCCTACGCGCTGGAGATCGGCGTCGACGCCATCGAGTTCGACGTCGTGCTGACCGCCGACCACCAGTTGGTCCTGAGTCACGACCTGACCGTCTCCGCGGTGACGAGCCGCGACACCGGCACGGAGCAACTGGTCGGCCGGCCGATCAACCAGCTCACCCTGGCGCAGCTCCGCACCCTCGACGTCGGGGTGCGCCGCCCCGTGCGCGAGAACGACCCGTTCATGCTCACCCAGGTCGGCCGTCCCGACACCCGCATGCCCACGCTGGGCGCGGTGCTCGGGCTCGTCAGCGCCTACGGCGCCGACCACGTGCGGCTGAACGTCGAGCTCAAGTCAGACCCCACCCGGCCCGACCTGTCGGCCGACCCGAAGGTCTTCACCGGTCTGGTCTTGGACGAACTGGCGCGGCACCGGCGGCTCGACAACTCGGCCATCCTGAGCTTCGACTGGCGCATCCTGACGGCGGCACGTGACGCCGTACCGAACAGATACGCGCTGGTCGAGGCGGCGACCATCGATCCGGTGTGGATGGCCGGCTTCGACATCCGCGACTTCGAGGTCGACATCGCGGGCGCGGCCGAGGCCGCCGGGGCGACCGTGTTGTCTCCCGACCGGGTGCTCGTCGACAAGCAGCTCATGACGGGCGCGGCCCGGCGCGGACTGCCCGTGGTGGTCTGGACGGTCAACGACGTCACCGAGGCGGCCGAACTGCTCGACCTGGGTGTGGCCGCGATCGTGACCGACTACCCCGACCGCATGCGGGAGTTGTGGGCCACTCGCGGCATCCCGCTGCCGCGCTCGGTCAAGGCCGTCGCGGCTGTCTAGAGCAGCCGTCTAGAGCCAGCCGTTGCGCCGGAACGCCCGGTGGAGCAGGGCGCAGGCGACGACCATCACGCCGACGACCACCGGGTAGCCCCACACCGCGTCGAGCGCCGGCATGTGCTCGAAGTTCATGCCGTAGATGCCCGCGATCATGGTCGGGACGGCCAGGATCGCCACCCACGACGAGATCTTGCGCATGTCCTCGTTGGCCAGGGCGTTGGTGCGGGCCAGCGCGGCCTGCAGGATCGAGTCGGAGAGCTCGTTGCTCGACTGGACCTGCTCGCACACGCGCGACAGGTGGTCGGAGACGTCGCGGAAGTACTCGCGCATGTCGGAGGGGATGCTGCGGCGCTGCGGGAGCTGCGAGAACGGGGTGGAGAGCGGCGCGACGGCGCGCTTGAGCTCCAGCATCTCCCGCTTGAGGTGGTAGATCCGGTTGATGTCGCGCGAGCTGACCTCGGCGAACACCGCGGCCTCGACCTCTTCGAGCTCGGCCTGCATCTGGTCGGCGACGTAGAGGTACTTGTCGACGACGTGGTCGGCGATGGCGTGGAGGACGCCGGTCGGCCCGCGGTTGAGCAGCTTGGGCTTGTCTTCGAGCTTCTCGCGCACGTCGCTGAGCGGGCTGTGGGCGCCGTGGCGCACCGTGACGACGAAGTCGGGTCCGACGAACACCATGATCTCGCCGGTGGCGATGATCTGGGCCGACTCGGTCAGCACCTCGTGGTCGAGGAACGCGACCGTCTTCAGCACCACGAACAGGGAGTCGCCGTAACGTTCCACCTTGGGCCGCTGGTGGGCCTTGACCGCGTCTTCGACGGCGAGGGGGTGCAGCCCGAACGTCTCGGCCAGCCACTCGACCTCGGGGGCCTCCGGCTCGAAGAGCCCGACCCAGACGTAGGCGTCGGGCTTGGCGGCGTCCTCGTTGTGCTGCCGGACCAGCTGGACGGCCTGCGCTATTCCGTCGGCGGCCACCTTCCGGCCGCCGATGTAGGCGCCGAAGGTGATGAGCGACTCGCTCGACGGGACGCAGGGGAACTTCTTGTGCTCACGCACCGGTGAGACCACGGTGGCGGCACGGGTGTAACGACGGGGGAAGAGCGTGGCGGAGCGCATGTCGGTCCCTTCGAAGGCCGAGCTCACATGCTCCACGCGAACAGCGGAGTCACCCCTTACACGGGCGCGGGCATGCGGGCGGCGTGCATCTGGAAATGGAGAGGGATGTCGCGCACGTCAGACGCGCGCGTGCACGTACTGACGGGATCGCCAGAAGACACCCGTACCACCTCCAATCGCCACTTGACACCGCAAAGCCAACCCAAAATATCACAGGGTCCCAGGATAACCGTGGTCGCCGGGCCTGAGAGAATGCGTGGGTGCGAGTTCTGGTGATCGGTTCAGGAGGCCGTGAGCACGCGATCTGCCGTGCTCTCCGACCCGCCGAGGTGCACTGCGCGCCCGGCAACGCGGGCATCGCCGAGGTGGCGCGGCTCCACGACGTGTCGCCCCTCGACGGCTCCTCCGTCGCGGCGCTGGCGCTCGACCTCGCGGTCGACCTCGTGGTCATCGGCCCCGAGGCCCCGCTGGTCGCCGGGGTGGCCGACGCCGTCCGCGCGGTCGGCGTGCCGTGCTTCGGCCCGTCGCGCGAACCCGCCGCGATCGAGGGCTCCAAGAGCTTCGCCAAGTCGGTGATGGAGGCGGCCGGCGTCCCGACCGCCCGCGCCTTCTCCTGTACGACCCCCGAAGAGGCCCTCGACGCCCTCGACACCTTCGGCCCGCCCTATGTCGTCAAGGACGACGGCCTGGCCGCCGGCAAGGGTGTCGTCGTCACGACCGACCGCTCCGCCGCGCTGGCCCACGCCGCGGCCTGCGAGCGCGTGGTGATCGAGGAATACCTCGACGGCCCCGAGGTCTCGCTGTTCGCCCTGTGCGACGGCAAGACGGCCGTCGCCCTGCAGCCCGCACAGGACTTCAAGCGTGCCCACGACGGCGACGAGGGCCCCAACACGGGCGGCATGGGCGCCTACACCCCCCTGACGTGGGCCCCCGAGGGCCTGGTCGACGAGATCATGACGACCGTCGTCACCCCGACCGTCAACGAGCTGGCCCGCCGCGGCACGCCCTACACCGGCGTCCTCTACGCCGGCCTGGCCCTGACGAGCAAGGGCCCCAAGGTCATCGAGTTCAACGCGCGCTTCGGCGACCCCGAGACCCAGGTCGTGCTCGACCGCCTGGAGACCCCCCTCGCCGACCTGCTGCTCGCCTGCGCGACCGGCGAACTCGCCGCCCAGCCCGCCGTGGTCTCCCGCCCCGGCGCCGCCGTGACCGTGGTGATCGCGGCCGAGAACTACCCCGGCGCCCCGGTGAAGGGCGACCCCATCGAGGGCCTGTCGGAAGAGGTCGAGGGCGCTTACGTGCTCCACGCCGGGACCGCCCTGAAGGACGGGAGGGTCGTCTCCAACGGCGGGCGCGTGCTGAACGTGGTGGGCACGGGCGAGACGGTGGCCGAGGCGCGGGAGCGGGCCTACGAACTCGTGGGGCGCATCCAGATGCGCGGCTCCTTCCACCGAAACGACATCGCCGAGGGGCGATAGTCACAGGAGTCACTGTTTTCCCTGATCCGGCCGCTGCGTCCTGACAAAATAGGACAAGTGAAAGAGCGGTATTCCGGTAAGGCGCGCTGTCGGTACGTCGCCGACTGCGCCACTCGGCCGGTGGTGGCGGTGTGTCGGATTTCGGGCCGTGGTCGCGTATAGGAGACCGAAAATCGCTGTGCGGGAAGTGGGGGAAGCTGTCCCCTGCCTGGGCGGATGTCGGTTTTGGGGCTGATTTCGAAGCGTTTCGGGCGTTCGATCAGTCGTTCGTGTTCCTTGCGCTGAATCCGGCGAACTTCGCATTCCCGGGCAGAACACCGGGCCCGTAAGCGACGGCCTTTAACAGCCTTACGGGCCGGACTTTGCGAGGGTGGTTTCGCCGCGAATGACCCCGGCTAGCGGCTACTGTGGGCCGATACCCGGCTACCGCACCTGCCGCACCATCCTCCCCACCCCCAACCGAGGAGTTTTCTTCATGGTTCGTTACCGCGTGCGCGGTGGCAATGCGCTGCGTGGAACCGCGTTCGTTCAAGGCGCGAAGAACGCCGTGCTGCCCATGATCGGGGCGGCCCTGCTGGCGGCGGAAGGCCGGACGGTCCTCCGTAACGTCCCGCTGATCGAGGACGTGCGCCGGGCGATCGAGCTCGCCGAGGCCGTCGGGGCCCGGGTGCAGTTCCACGAGGCGGAGCGCACGCTGGTCATCGACGCCTCGGGTGTGAACACGCCCGTGCTGCCCGAGGAGATCGCCTCGCGCTTCCGGGGCGTGATCCTGTTCGTGCCGGCGCTGCTGCACCGGGTCGGCGAGGTCATCGTCGAGGGGGTCGGCGGATGCAACTTGGGCGCCCGCAACCTCGACTTCCACTACAACGGCTACAAGCGGCTCGGCGCCCTGGTCGACGAGCAGGAGAGCACCATCCACATCAAGGCCGCCGGGCTGACCGGGGCCACGCTCTACCTCGACCGGCCCTCCCACACGGGCACCGAGAACCTCATCATGGCCGCCGCGCTGGCCCAGGGCACGACGGTCATCGAGAACGCGGCGCTGGAGCCCGAGGTCCTCGACGTCATCGAGATGCTGCGCAAGATGGGCGCGAACATCAGCGGTGAGGGGACGGGGTTCATCACCGTCGAGGGGGTACGCGAGCTCAAGGCCGTCGAGCACACCGTCATGGCCGACCGGCTCGACGCCGGGGCGTTCATGATGGCCGCCGCGATCACCGGGGGCGAGGTGACCCTGCTCGGCACCTCGCTCGAACACCTGGGTGTCGTGCGGTGGAAGCTGGAGCAGATGGGCGTGGAGTTCTTCCAGGAGGGCGCCGTCGTGCACGCCCGCCGCGACGGGCAGCTGCGGCCGATCAACGTGATCACCGACACCTACCCGGGCTTCGCGACCGACCTCCAGCCGCAGCTGATGGCGATGGCGGCGCTCGCCCACGGGCCGAGCTACATCCACGAGCGCGTCTTCGACGGCCGGTTCGCGCTGGCCCGGGAGCTCAACAAGATGGGCGCGCGGGTGGAGGTGGACGGCAACCGGGCGGTCGTCCACGGGCCCACCCCGCTGCGGGGCACGACCGTCGAGGCGCACGATCTGCGGTCGGGCATCGCGCTCGTGCTGGCGGGGCTGGCGGCCGAGGGCGAGACGGTGATCGAGTCGGGCTACCGCATCGACCGGGGCCACGCCGACATCGCGCAGCGGCTCCGGGCCCTCGGCGCCGATGTGGAACGCGAGATTTCCCCTTTTGCCTAGTTCGACGTCCATAATGGCATTGACCAGCCACAACATAATGGGAAAGGACCGTGCCGCCCTTCTCAGAACGGTATTCCGGAAAATCCGGGCGTGACATTACGGCCTCCGGGAGCGATCGTTCCAAAGAGAAGTCAATCGAGAAGGCACGCGGGATGGGACGAACATTGGTCGAGCGCACTGAAGACTCACCGCGCGGCCGCGTGGGGGGCGGAATGGGCGCTGGGACGCCGGACCTCACCATCGGTGTGGTGGGGCCCCATGACCTCGTCGAGCGGGTCATGCTCATGGGACACGCCGCCGCTCCGGTGCCGTGCCGCCTCGTGGCGGCCGCGTACCGGGACGAGCAGGAGGCATCCGACAAGGTGACCCGGCTGGGCGGCGTCGACGCCTGCCTATTCGCCAGCCCGATTCCATACGAGCTGGCACGGCGAGCCGGGGTGCTGACGATGCCGGCGACCCACGTCCAACTGGGCGGCGCGGCCCTGACGGCCGCGATCGCACGGGCGGCCCTCGACGACCGCATCGACCCCAGGCGGGTCAGCGTCGACGTGCTGAGCCGGGGCGAGGTCGACGAGGCGTTCGCGGACCTGGGCATATCCACGGCAGAGGTGCACAGCCGCGACGAGCCGGGAGCGACCGGCACGATCGCGGCCTACCACGAGCGGCTGGTCCGCCAGGGCGCCACGACGGGCGCCCTGACCTGCATACCGGGTGTGGCCGACCGATTAACGGCGGCCGGCATCCCCACGGTCCGCATCCGGCCCACGTCGGCGGCGGTCCGGACCGCTCTCCACACGGCGGCCCTGCTCGGGGCGCACCACCGGCTGGAGGAATCCCAGCTGACGGTGATCCTCGTCGAGGTGCCGACGCTGCGGGAGCCCATAAGGCGGGCGGCGCCCCGTTACTGGCGTGACGAGCTGCGGCTCTCCCTGCACCGCCTGCTGGTGCAGGAGGCCAACCGCATCAACGCCAGCGTGTGGCCGATCGACGACCACAGCTACCTGGTGGTGGCCACACGGGGATCGATCGCCGGCGCGACCGACGGCTTCCGGGTGCTGCCCTTCGCGGCGAGGATCCGCGACGAGCTGGGCCTGGCGGTCGAGGTCGGGGTCGGCATGGGCCGCACCACCCACGACGCGGAGACCCACGCACGGGCCGCACTGGCCCGCACGCAGGCCGGCAAGCAGGCCCAGGGCTTCGCGGTCGACCGGGAGGGACGCACGCTGGTGCCCCCGCCCCGGATGCCCCCGCAGTCGGCCGGCCCCGCGAAGCCGAAGGGTGTCGAGGTCCTGGCCCGGCTGGCGGCCAAGCTGGAAGGCGGCGACACCGTCGTCGACGCCGAGGGCGCGGGCAAGATGCTGGGGGTGACACCGAGAACGGCGCGGAGACTGCTGCGCACGCTGGTCGACGAGGGACTCGCGTGGCCGCTCCCACCGAACCGGACACCCCAACCGGGACGGCCCCGGCAGCTCTACCGGCTGATCGTGGAGAAGCTGAACCGCTGAGACGGGTGAGTACCCGGCATCCCCTTAACCGGGGGTGCCGGGTACTTGCTTTTTAATGTGTACGGATACGTCCGGATAAATCCGGACAGGGAATTCACTTCACCGGATTCGAGAAAGTGCGGGGCGGGCGGGGCTGGAGTTGCGCAATATTGCGCAACTTCAATGCAAGTCGTGAAATGCCGGGCTTGGGAACGACGGCCGGGCGCCTTTCACCGAGCCGCGGTGTCCGTTCTCCCATTGGCTCCTTGAGACCCGAGCCCTGCCGGCGACACGGCCCACGGCACGCGTCGTCGGCCGTCACCGCGAGAGTCGCCCCGGGTCATGGTCGAACAGGCGGGCGTCGGTGAGCACACCTCTCGGGGGCCCACCCCCCGCTGGTGATCCCCGACGGTTTTCCACAGGGCGGAGTCGTCGCACGGAAGACGTCGGTCGCGGGAGAGACGATGACCTCAGCCCGGGCGGGCGGGCGGAGTGCACGCCCGGCCCCGGCACGCGCCCACCGGCTCCTGCGCCACAACGGCTGGGAGAGCACGGCGACCGGCGACGGCGAGCGTGTCATCCTGCGCCGTCCGGCGGGCCGGCACACACGGGAGGCTCCGGCTTCACCAGGGCCGGCCAGGCCGCCTCCGGCGCCTGTTTGGTGACGCCATCCGAACATCGGGCATCCGAGGTACCGGTCGGGTCGGAGCGGCCTGGACGTCGATGGCGTCCCACACTGCCGCGAACTCCTTGGTGAGCGCGCTGAGCACCTGGGGCGAGGCCTCCATCCGGCCGTTCATGGTGCCGTTCAGATAGAGCACTGTGACGATGGTGCGGACGAGCGGCCAACGCGGACGCCGCGCGAACCTGCCCTGCATGATGTTGGACAAGTTCGACGGGGAGAGCGAGCGCCACTCCTCGGAGGGCTCTGCCTTGATCATGGACTCCGCCAACACCGCCATCCTGCGGTAGCTGGGCAGTCCCACCGTGCGGTGCAGACTCTTGAGCTTGTCCAGAAGGGCATCACAGTCGATCCGCCCTCCGCGCATTTCACTCATCAACGAGTTCCGTTCTCAGACAGCGCAACCGCGCATTAGGCCATCAACGACCAAGAGTTCACACAGAGATCACCGGGGCGGCCGGTGATGGTGGCGAGACTAACGCGTCCGCTCGGACCGCGCCCCATAATTCCCAAACGTCTCGAGCGCGAGGATTCGCCTTGTCGTCCGGTTCCGTCCAGAGTCGTCCAGACCCGGAGAAAGTCGTACAGAAATGATGATCTTCGAGTTCTCGGCATGGGGTCACTGATAGCTCTGGAGTCGTCGACTCCCCGCTATCAGAAAGAAAGTCAGGAAATGTCGCCTACCGTTTCTCTGATCATCGCGGCTCTCGTTTCCGCCGTCGCCGCGCTGATCTGCTACATCGTCAGCCTCAGGTCCGGCAAGGCCGGGCCGACCGCGCTCATCAACTCGGGAGGCGCCTACCTCGGGGTGGCCACGTTGTGCCTGCTCGTACTGGAGTACCTCCAGTGAGCCGGCTTCGGCTGAGCGAGGTGCATCCCCACCTGAGCGCGACGATCGCCTGGCTGCTCGGGATCAATCCGCTCGCGCGAACGGTGGCCGATCTTCCTTACTTCGGCGTCTGCGGATGCTCGCGGACTTGCCAGAACCTGTTGACCTCTCCGCCGGGATCGGCGAGCCCTCGGTCGTTACCGCTATTGCTCGACGGAGAGGAAGTCATCGGACTCAGCCTCGACCCCACCGGCATGGTCATCACCGATATCGAGGTACGTGATCCCACGCTCTACGGCCAATCAAACGAGACATCCGGAAATATCCGGTTACGTCCACAACCATCCCGGTAGTATTCCGCGCCGATTGGCCGGGAGCAGAAATGCCGCACTATCGCAAAGGAAGCCAGCGCAGCCATGCGAGACCACTCTCAAAAGAACGACAAATGCCGACGCACTTGAGCCGTCACCCTCATTGAAGGGGCGGTGTGGTCAGCCCGCCACCCGGAGCCTGCGGGACGCGCCCGCCGGCCCGGAGCGGGAGCACGACCTTCTCTTGCAGGCCCCGTCTCCGTGATGCCCGATTTCGGGCCCCGCTCTGGAGGGCTTTACCCCCGTTTGGCTATTGTCAGGAGTCATGCAGCGGGACGGTCGTGACATTCGTGTGTGGATCCTCCTGACGACCGTCTACATCGTCTGGGGATCGACCTATCTGGGCATCGGACTCGTCATCGAGACCATGCCGCCCTTCGTCTCCGGCGGCCTCCGGTTCGTCGTGGCGGCCCTCATTCTCGGCGTGTTCCTGCTGGTCAAGACCGGCCCGGAGGCGTTCCGGATGAACCGCCGCGAGTTCTTCGACGCGGCCCTGGTCGGGTTGCTGCTCCTCACGGGCGGCAACGGGATGGTCGCCGTGGCCGAGCAGCACATCTCCACCGGGCTCGCCGCGCTGCTGGTCGCCTCGACGCCGCTCTGGCTCGTCATCATGCGCACGGTCTTCCGCGACCGGCCCCACGTCCTGACGCTGACCGGGGTGCTCATCGGGTTCCTCGGCGTGGCCGGGATCTCGCTGACCGGCGGGATGTCGGGGGGCTCGGTCGGCGTGGTGGTGATCCTGCTGGCGTCGTTCTCGTGGGCCGTGGGGTCGTTCATGTCGGGGCGGGCGCCCATGCCGAAGAACCCCTTCGCCGCGTCGACCGTGGAGATGGTGGTCGGCGGCGGCGGGTTGCTGGTGTGCAGCGGGCTGGCCGGGGAGCACCTCGTCCTGTCGGAGGTGTCGGGGCGGTCGTGGGCGGCGCTGGCCTACCTGATCGTCGTGGGGTCGCTGGTGGGGTTCACGTCGTACGTGTGGCTGCTCGGCAACGCGCCGATCTCGCTCGTCTCGACCTACGCCTACGTGAACCCCGTCGTCGCGGTCGCGCTGGGGATGATCTTCCTGGGCGAGACCGTGACGGCCATGATGGTGGCCGCCGGTCTCGTCATCGTCGCCGGGGTGGCGCTGGTGGTCTCTACCGAGCGGAGACGTGTGTCCTGAACGCCTGCGCGGCGCTCAGGAAGACGTCGTTGGCCTCACGGTCACCGATGGACACACGGGCACCCTCCGTGCCGAAGGGCCGCACAGCGACGCCCTCAGCGGCGCACGCGGCGGCGAACGCGGGGGTGTCGTCGCCCAGGCGCAGCCAGACGAAGTTGGCCTGCGATTCGGGGACCGTCCAGCCCTGGGTGATCAGCGCCTCGCGGACGCGGGTGCGCTCGGCGACGACCCGCTCGACGCGCTCCAGCAGTTCGTCCTCGGCGGCCAGCGACGCGACGGCGGCGACCTGGGCGAGGTGGTTGACCGCGAAGGGGACCATCGTCTTGCGGACCGCCGCGGCGATGGGCTCGGGGCCGATCAGGTAGCCGACGCGGAGGCCGGCCAGGCCGTAGGCCTTGGAGAAGGTGCGCAGCACGGCGACGTTGGGGCGGTCGCGGTAGATGGTCAGGCCGTCGGGGACGGCCTCGTCGCGCACGTACTCCCTGTAGGCCTCGTCGAGGATGACCAGCACGTCCGACGGAACCGCGTCGAGGAACGCGGTGAGCTCGGCCGCGCGGTTGGCGGTGCCCGTCGGGTTGTTGGGGTTGCAGACCAGGATCATGCGGGTGGCGGGGGTGATCGCGGCCGCCATCGCGTCGAGGTCGTGGGTCTCGGCGGCGAGCGGGACACGTACCGAGAAGACCCCGGACAGATCCGCGAGCAGCGGGTAGGCCTCGAACGAACGCCACGCGTAGATGACCTCGGCGCCCGGCTCGCCGACCGTCTCGAAGAGCTGCTGGGCGACGGTGACCGAGCCCGCGCCGAGCGCGATGTGCTCCGGCGGGACGCCGTAACGGGACGCGAGCGCCTCGGTCAGCCGGACCGCCGCCGGGTCGGGGTAGCGGTGGACGGTCGTGGCGGCCTCGGCGATGGCGGCGACGACGCTGGGGAGCGGCGGCTCGGGGGACTCGTTGGAGGACAACTTGTACGACCGCCCGTCGGCCGACACCACCGCCTTGCCCGGCGTGTAGGCCGTCATGGTGTCGAGAACGGCCCTGAACTGCGGCATTGATTCCACCCCTCCGTTGCGGCGATGTGCCCCACACCCTACTTGAGGTCATTCGTGCCGATCTCAGAGTCGTCCCAGGAACACCCCTTAGGATTCGGCACCATGCGCGTGATCGTCCGGGGGGCACTCGCCCTCGCCTTAACCACGTCCCTGCTCGTCCCGGCCGCACCGGCGAACGCGAAGCCCAAGCCCTACTGCGAGCGCCACAAGTGCATAGCGCTCACCTTCGACGACGGGCCATGGCCCTACACCCCCGCCCTGCTCGACACCCTGAAGAAGCACAAGGCCAAGGCCACCTTCTTCGTCCTGGGCCGGAAGGTCGGCAGCCGCGTCGACATGATGAGGCGCATGGTCGACGAGGGCCACGAGATCGGCAACCACACCTGGGACCACCCCGACCTGACCAAGCTCTCCGACGAGGAGATCGTCTCCGAGATCACCGGCACCCAGGACGTCATCAGGGAGGCCGTCGGCATCACGCCGACGTTCATGCGTCCCCCGAACGGCGCGACCAACTCACGCGTCGGCTCCCTGATGGAGACGCTCGGGCTGCCGCAGATCCTGTGGACGGGCTCGACCCTCGACTGGCAGGCCCGCAACACCAAGGTCATCAAGGAGCGCACGCTCAAGTTCGCCAAGCCGAACGCCGTCATCCTGCTGCACGACATCGTGCCGGAGACGGTCAAGGCCATGGAGACCGTGGTCGACACCCTGACGAAGAAGGGCTACAAGCTCGTCACCGTCTCCACGCTGCTCGGCGACCGCGAACTGAAGCCGGGCGAGGCCTGGCCGAAGCCGCCGAAGAAGAAGTGACTAGTCGGCGATCTTGAGTGAGCGGGACAACGCCGCCTTCAACCGTGGCTGGGCGGGCACCTCGACGAACCGGTAGACCGCCCACGCCACGACCAGCACGATCCCGATGACCACCGGCAGCGTGACCCGGTGCCCGAGGACCGGGTTGAGCCACTGGATCATCAGGAACCCGACGTGGTGGTGGAACAGGTAGAGCGGATAGGTCAGCGCGCCCAGCAGCGTCAGCCCCCGCCAGTCGATCCCGTCGAGCCGTCCGAGCGCGACCAGGATCATCACCAGGAACATCAGCGAGATCACGCCGACCACGAGCGCGGTGCCCAGCGGCTCGCCGAACCGCTTGATCGCCGACGGCCCCTCGCCGAGCAGCTGGACCAGCCCGAAGGCGTAGGCGAGGCCGACGAACAACCACGGCAGCAGCGAGTTGCCGAAGCGGTAGATCAGATAGAGGGACATGCCAGCGATGAAGTAGGGCGCCCCGAACTGGGCCAGCCCGACCTTCAGCAGCGAGATGTCGAGCCGCTCGGCCAGCGCGAGCAGGAAGATCCAGCCGCCCATGAAGCCGAGCACCCGCCGGTACGTGATCCCGACCACCGCGAAGCAGGCGATCATCACGTAGAAGACGAGCTCGTGCCAGAGCGTCCAGTAGACGATCTCCAGGTCGCGGATCCGCAGGCCGTGCTGGAACATCGTCAGGTTGGCGAGCAGTTCGCTCAGGGTGGGCCGGTGGTCGGTGATGAACCCCATCAGCGCGATCCCGCCCAGGATGATCACGCTGGCCCAGTAGGCCGGATATAAGCGTGCGATCCGGGAGACCACGAACTCGCCGGGTGTGCGCCCCCAGGCGCTCATCAGGATCACGAAGCCGCTGATCATGAAGAACAGCCGGACTCCGTAGGAGCCGAACATCGTCACGCCGCTCAGCGCCGGGAAGGCGTTGACCGTCCCCCACGCGCGCGTCTCCCCGAAGTGGAACAGCACCACCGCCATGGCCGCGACGAACCGCAGCAGGTCGAGCACCCGTAAGCGGGGCTGGACGAAGGGTGGGTCAACGGCGGCCGCCGCCGGCACAGTGCGCGGCTCCGATATCAGCACAGGGGGAGAATATCCCTAATCACACCGGTAACAGGGACCCCAATCGCGGCTCAGACCCGCAACATGGGCGGGTGGAGCGCCTCGGCCGGGCCCCGCCGGTAGAGCATCGCCGGTCGGCCGCCGTCGCGGGTGGTCGTCCGGCCCGACGGCACCAGGAAACCCTCGGTCTTGGTCACCTTGCGGTGGAAGTTGCGGGGGTCGAGCGGGCGGCCCCACACGATCTCGTAGACCCGGCGCAGTTCGGCGACGGTGAACTCGGTCGGGCAGAAGGCCGCGCCGAGTGAGGTGTATTCGAGCTTCGACCGGGCGCGTTCGAGCCCGTCGAGCATGATGCGGCGGTGGTCGAAGGCCATCTCGGTCAGCTCGCTCAGCGGCTGCCAGCTCATGTGGGCCTCGGTCGACGCGGGCAGGTCGGGGGCCAGCCCCAGGTAGGCCACCGACACGACACGCTGGCGCGGGTCGCGGTCGGGGTAGCCGTAGGTGCGGAGCTGCTCCAAGTGGACCGGCGCCCCGGCCATGCCGGCCCGTTCGGCCAGCACGCGGGCCGCCGCGGCCGGGAGGTCTTCGTCGAGGTGGATGAAGCCGCCGGACAGCGCCCACAGATCGGGGTAGGGCGGACGATCCCGTCGCCACACCAGCGCGCACAGGGCGCTCGACCTCACTGTAAGCACGACGAGATCCACGCTGACGGGGATGCGCGGGACCATGTCAGGCACGTTACACGCTGTCGCGATCAATCGTTGTTGTGGTAGTAGACCGGCTCGGCGGCCTTGCGGCCGTCGGTGGCGGTCACCTCGACCCTGACCCACGCGTCCGGCGGCACGCTCTCCCAGTCGACCGGGATCCAGACCTGCCCGACGGCGGGTGGTAAGTCGGCGATCGGCTGCCCGTCGAACCAGCCCACCGACTGCGAGTCGACCACCCGCGGGGTCTCCAGACCGGTCCAGCTCAGCGTCACCCGCACGTTCTCCAGGTGGTAGCCGCGAATCTGCAGGCCGTCCTGGATCTGCCGCTTCGCCCTGATGGCCTGGATGGCGATGGGACGTTCCCAGTCGGTCGCGAGGTCCTCGGCCAGCGACGGGCTGCCGCAGGTGAAGAAGTCGCTCCACATGTACGAGATGATCTTCGAGACGTACGGCCCGACCAGCGTGACCGCCGTGTCGAGGCGGGGCTTGTCGGTGCGTCCGCGGGTGCCCTGCGTGCCGCACTTCTCGGTCGCCGACGGCTCGAACGCCTCGACGTTGGCCCACAGCTGCACGTCGACGCCCTCCTCGTCGCGCAGTTCGAGGCGGGACTCGTACATGGCCCGGTAGTAGTCGCGGGTGGCGCCCCAATAGGCGGTGCTGTACGTGCTCTCCCCCACCACCGGCTTCAGCCGCTCGTCGACGGGCTGGTTCTTCCAGTTCGGCCAGAACAGGCCGACCTTGCCGGTGCCGCGCGAGTCCTGCGGCGCGATGATGCCGACGCCCGTGCGGGCCAGCGCCTTGAAGCCCTCGCCCACCTGCGCGGGGGTCGAGGTGTAGTCGACCCGTTTGCGGGCGTCGAGGTAGGGGCTGACCAGGATCGGCTTGCCGGGGAGCACCTGTTCGACGATGCGGTGCTGTTCGGCGTACACCTGGAGGGTGGGAACGTTCTCGGGGTCGGCCCAGTCTCTGATGACCAGCTCGAAGGGCTGGTAGACGCCGCCGAGCGAGTCGCGGCCCGCGAAGCGGGTGCCGTAGTCCTGCAGGATGCGGCGGGTCAGCGTGGTGAGCGTGCCGATGTGGCGCGGGTTGGCGCGGGTGACGCCGGTCGGGTCGCGCGGGGCCAGCGGCAGCGACGGGAAGACCTTGATCCCGAACCGGTCGCCGAGGTCGAGCAGCTCGGTCAGGCTGTCGGTCGCGCCCGCCGACACCAGGATCAGGTGGTAGCCCTTGCCCTTGCTGGCGAAGTCGCAGGTGGCGTCGTCGGAGCCGTCTTCGTCGGCGATGAGGCGGAAGAACACCCGGTCGCCGACGACGATCTTCTTCTCCATCTGCGGGCAGCGGAAGACGCCGTCGCCGTACTGCTCGTCGGTGCGGAAGACGAACGACCACGAGATGCGGTTGTCCGGGTTGGCCGCCTTCAGGTCGCGCTCGGCCGCCTGGTAGCAGGTCAGCCCGTCTTCGACGCAGTGGCCGTAGCGATCGTCGGGCTTGGGTTGGCTCTGGTCGTCGGGGGCCGTCTCCAGGATGCGGCCCTCGGCGTCGACCCCGCGCGGCTGCAGGCCGAACCCGATGCGGACCACCGTGTCGCCGCCGACCTTGTGGATCTCCTCCAGCTGGCGGCGCCAGTTGCAGCGGTCGGCCGACGGCATGATCCAGTAGCCGGTGATCGCGTAGGGGGTGCGCATGTTCGTGTCGAACGTGCCACACGGGTCGGTGAAACCGGTGTTGGACGGGGTCGGGCTCGGCTCGGACGGCGAGGTGCTGCCGATCCGCGCGGCGTGTGGCGTCTCGGGCTCCTGGAGGGCGATCACCACGGTGGCCACGCCACCGAGGATCGCGATCCCTAGAAGCAGAGCAAGCCAGCGCAAACCGTCACCTCATCCGATCGACGTGGGCTGATTCGTTCAGGGGGCGGGCCTACGGCTTGACGCCGTTCCAGGCTTCGAGCTGGGAGACGAATCGACGCGCGGAGTTGGGCCAGTGGTGGTTGCCCCGGGCGGCGGCGTAGCCGCGGGCGCCGGCGTTGCGGCGCTCCTCGGGGTTGTCGCGCAGCGCGAGCACCGCTTTGGCGACGGCCTGCGGGTCGCTCCAGGGGACCACGACCCCGCTGCGGTAACGCTCGATCAGCTCGACCGCGCGGGGCGAGGGGGTGGTGATGACCGGGATGCCGTGGGCCATGTACTCCACGATCTTCGTGGGCATGGAGTGGCGGTAGTTGGGCTCGTCGTGCAGCAGCGACAACCCGGCCAGCGCGCCGTCGAGCCGCTTGAGCGCCTCGTCGTTGGGCATGAAGTCGCGCCATTCGAGCGCGCCCTCTTCCACGGCCTCGGCGAGCATGCGGCGCGACTGCGGGTCGGCGTACCCGATGAGTTCGACGACCACCCGGTGGGGCCGCAGCAGGCGGCCGACCTCGATGGCCTCGCGCACGCCCCGCGCCTCGGACAACCAGCCCAGGTAGACCACCCGGTCGTCGCCGGGCGGCGAGACCGTGTCGGGCACCCAGGTCTCGTTCGGCACGACCAGGTGCGCCTCCTTGAACCGGCCCGCGTAGGCGGTCTCGGCGAGCAGGAGGTGGAAGTTGCGCTCGGCCCAGCTCTCCAGCATGCGGGCCACGAACCGGGTCGGCGGCCGGAGGAAGGCCGGCAACCACGGCTTCAGCGACAACGTCGCGGGGGTGTCTTCGTGGACGTCCCACACGACCGTCGGCCGGTTGCGCACCCCGGCGACCGCGAACAGCAGCTCGGGGTCGTGGATGAGCGCCATGTCGACCTTGCCGCGCATGCTCTTGAACACCTTGCGCGCGGCCCGCACGGCGGTCATCCGCCGCCGCTCGGCCGCCCGGGGCAGGTCGACCCCGTTCACCCAGGACCGGGGCACCACTCCGCGCGCCGAGTACGGCGCGGCGTACGTGACCTCATGACCGGCGTCCACGAGCGCGCGGATCTGCCGGTGCAGGATCCGGGCGTCCTCGGGGTGATGCACCACCGTCATGACGAGCACGTGCACGCGCCAGGCCCCCTTACAGCCGCTCGACGCGTTCGCCGGTGGCCAGCACGCCCCGGGTGTCCAGCACCAGGCGGGCCTGCCGCTCGACCAGCTCCAGGTCGAACATCGAGTGCTGCTGGAGCAGCACCGTGACGTCTGCCTCCCGGATGGCCGTCTCGAGGTCTTCCTCGCGCGGCACCGGAGTACCTTCGACCGACCACTCCTTGACGTAGGGGTCGGCGTAACTCACGACGGCCCCGAGCTCCATGAGCGCCTCGGCGACCGGTATCGCGGGCGTCTCCCGCTCGTCGGCGATGTCGGGTTTGTAGGTCACCCCGAGCAGCAGCACCTTCGAGCCGTTGACGGCCTTCTTGTCGCGGTTGAGCAACCGCTGCACGCGGGTCACCACGTAGGACGGCATGCGCTCGTTGATCTCCTGCGCCAGCTCCACGAACCGGAACGGGAAGCCCAGCTTGCGCACCGCGTAGGACAGGTAGGACGGGTCGACGGGGATGCAGTGACCACCCACGCCGGGGCCCGGCAGGAACTTCTGGAACCCGAACGGCTTGGTCGCGGCCGCCTCGATCGACTCCCAGAGGTTCACCCCGAGCTCGTCACAGAAGATCGCCATCTCGTTGACGAGCGCGATGTTCACGTGGCGGTAGGTGTTCTCCAGCAGCTTGGCCATCTCGGCCTCGCGCGTTCCGGAGACGGGGACGACCCGCTCGACGAACCGCGCGTAGAACTCGGTCGCCCGGTCGCGGCAGGCGGTCGTGTAGCCGCCGACCACCTTCGGGGTGTTGCGCAGGCCGAACTTCGGGTTGCCGGGGTCGATGCGCTCCGGCGAGAAGGCCAGGTGGAAGTCGTCGCCCGCGACGAGGCCGGACTTCTCGAGGATCGGCCGGGCCACCTCGTCGGTGGTGCCGGGCCAGGTCGTCGACTCGAGCACCACGAGGGTGCCGGCGGTGAGCTGCTCGGCGACGGCGCGGGTGGCGCCCTCGACGGCGGACAGGTCAGGACGGTGGTCTTCGTCGAGCGGGGTGGGCACGCAGATGACGATGGCCGCGGACCGGGCCAGCACCGTCGGGTCGAGCGTCGCGGTGAAACCGTTCGCGAGCATGCTGTCGAGGTCGGCGTCCGTCAGGTCGTCGATGTAGGAACGTCCCTCGTTGAGCGCGTCCACCTTGCGCGCGTCAACGTCGAGGCCGACGACTTTCAGACCTGCCGCCACAGCCTCCTTGGCCAGCGGCATGCCGACGTAGCCCAGCCCGATGACCGTGAGATCGATCTCGCTCACGACATGGCCTGGGGGTGGAGAGAACACTTCATGGTCGCAAAGGCTATCTCAAGTCGGCACCAATGATGCCTGATGCTGCACATCCGGCGTCCCTGGTGGATTTCTCTAGCGGGTGAGTGATTCGTAAATTTCCCGATAAGTGTTGGCAAGGCTGCTCCAGGTTCGCTTCGCGGCAACCTCCTCCTTGCCCGCCGCGCCCATCTTGCGGCGGCGTTCGGGGTCGTCGCGGAGCTCGGCCACCGCGTTCGCCAGCGCCTGCGCGTTCCCGGCGGGCACGAGGATGCCCGGCTCGCCGTCGCCGATGAGCTCGGCGAGGGCCGGCAGGTCGCTCAGGATGACCGGCTTGCCCAGCGCCATCGCCTCGACCGGCTTCAGCGGCGTCACCAGACGGCATACGCGCAGGTCCTCGCGGGGGCAGATGAAGATGTCGATGGCCGCCTGGGCCTGCAGGGCCTCGTCGGGCCCGACGCGCCCCGGCACGATCGCGATGTCACCTATACCGAGTTTGTTCACCTGCGCGAGGAGGTTCTCGCGCTCGGTGCCGTCGCCCACCAGAAGCACCTTCACGGGCGTGCCGGACTGCTTGAGCAACGCGGCCGCCGACAACATCGTCGCGAAGCCCTCGTAGGCCACGATCGACGACACCGAGCCGATGACGATCTCGTGGTCGCCGATGCCGTACTGGCGGCGCAGCGATGCGCCGTCGTACTCGGCGGTCAGCAGCGACGCGTCGACGGCGTTGGGCGCCAGGAAGATGCGCTCACGCGGCACGCCGCGCTCGACGATCTCGCCGACCATCGTCTCGGCCAGGGTCACCACGGCGTCGGCCGAGTTCATGATGGTGGCCTCGCGCTCCCGCATGAGGCGGTGGCGCTCGGTGCCGACGCGCGCGGGGTCGCGGCTGGCCCAGGTCTCCTCCAGGAAGCCGCGGACCTCGTACACGAACGGGGTGTTGGTCCTCTCCCGCACGGCCATCGCGACCGACCCGTTGCGGTGGTCGGTGGCGGCGTGGAGGACCTGCGGGCGGAGCTGGCGGACCAGCTCGGTGACGTCTTCGGCGCCGCGCGTGATGCGGCCCCGGGTCTCCATCGGGATCTCGCTGCCGGTCGGCAGCAGACGGCGGTAGGGGATGCCGTCGATCTCCTCGTAGGGCTCGACGTCGGGGAAACCCTGGAGGGCCGGCCAGCCCCAGCTCGTCACCACGTGGGGGTCGAGCCCGGCGGCCTTCTGCGCGGTCACGATGCGGTGGGTGCGCACGGTGTAACCGGCCTGCGTGAACGGCAGCGCGTTGGTCACGATGTGCAGCGCGCGGCCCGGCACCCGCTCACCCATGATCACCTTGGGCTTCGGCGGGATCGGGTTGGGCAGCAGCGCGGCGCGCTCGCCCTCGTACAGGGCCAGCCGCTTCTTGATGAAGACCCAGCGCTCATGCGGCTTGAGCATGTCGATGGCCTGGCTCATGTGCCCGGCGTCGAAGACGGCCCGGGAGTCGTTGAGGGGAACCCTGGCCATCCGCCGCCACATCTTGCGGATCGTGACCTTGGCGACCCGCGCGACCGGCCACGCCACCTTGCCCACGAGAGGGCGAAGCGGCTTCGGCACGGTCTCCGCGGCTGCGTGCGCCACCCGAAGCGGGTCCTGCACGACCTTCCCCACGAAGATCCGGGAGGTCGTCACCGGGCTCTTGACGAACCCCTTCATGAACCTTCGGGCACTGGCCTTCGCGGCCTTTGCCGGAATGGGCTTGTTGGCCTCAGCTACCACGGCGTGACCGTACCATAGGCAACGTTTGCCCCCATCATGGATGAAAGGCAAGGTCAGTGAGGGATTCGCGTCTCCAGGACACCCTCGTCCTGCACGTCCTGGGTGCCCGGCCCAACTTCCCCAAGGCCGCTCCGGTGGTCAACGGACTGGCCGACCTGGGCATCCGTCAGGGCATCGTCCACACGGGGCAGCACTACGACGCCCTGATGTCCGACGTGTTCTTCGCCGACCTCGGACTGCCCGAACCCATCGCGAATCTGGGTGTCGGCAGCGGCTCCCACGCGAAGCAGACCGCGGCGCTCCTCGTCGGCCTGGAGGAGGTCGTCGAGCGGGAGAAGCCGTCTCTGGTGGTCGTGTACGGCGACGTCAACTCCACCCTCGCCGCGATCCTGGTCTGCGCGAAACTGGGGGTGCCCACGGCCCACGTCGAGGCGGGCCTGCGTTCGTTCGACCGGACGATGCCCGAAGAGGTCAACCGCATCGTGGTCGACAGCCTCTCCGAGCTGCTGTTCGCCACCTCGCCGGAGGCGCTGTCCTACCTGGCGAACGAGGGCGTCCCCTCGTCCAAGGTGCATCTGGTCGGCAACCCGATGATCGACAGCCTGTTCTCGGCGCTGCCCAAGCTCGACCCGGCACCCGTGCAGGAGCGCCTGGGCATCTCGGGCGAATACGCGGTCGCCACGCTCCACCGCCCCGCCAACGTCGACGACCCCGCCGCCGCGAAGGAGCTCGTGGACGCGGTCCTCGGCGTCGCCGAGCAGGTGCCGGTCATCGTGCCGCTGCACCCGCGTGGCCGCACCCGCCTGGCGGAGGCCGGCCTGGTCGACGGCCCTCGGATGCGCATCATCGACCCACTGGGCTACATCGACTTCCTGTCGCTGGTCAGGGGCGCGGCGCTGGTCGTGACCGACTCGGGCGGCGTGCAGGAGGAGACCACCATGCTGGAGGTGCCGTGCCTGACCGTGCGGATGAACACCGAACGCCCGATCACGGTGACCCACGGGACCAACCGCCTGGTGACCCCCGCCTCGTTGCCCGCCGCCGCCACGGTCGCGCTGGCCGAAGGCGCGAAGACGCCCTCGGGTGACCTGCCGATGTTGTGGGACGGCAAGGCCGGCCCGCGCATCGCCCGGGTCATCGCCGCCTGGCTGCAGGGCGAGAACCTCTCCCCCGCCGCCCGGAACGTCGTCGGGGACTAAGTCCGACAAACACACCAAACGACCACGGCCTGCGCCGTACGATATCGACCCTTGAGACGACGAGCAGGGACGAGGCATGTCTGAGACCGACGAGACCCCCGACGAGCCGAGATTCCAGCGCCTCGGCCCGGTCAACTGGCTGCCCGAGGACCGTCGCACCGTCGAGTTCTACGAGGAGACGATCCGCGAGCTGGAGACCCGGCTCGCCTACCAGGAGGCCCGCGCCGAGTACGCCCTCTGGAAGGCCAAGGCCACCCAGACCGGGCGTCAGTACCGGGTGGGCGAGGCCATCACCAAGGCCGGCTCCAACCCCAAGAAGATCGTCAAGCTGCCGGGCGACCTGCGCAAGGCGTGGCGGGGCAACAAGGCCCCCAAGGCGCCGCCGTCGGCCTTCGACGTCCAGGCCGAGGCCGAGAAGCGCGGCCCCACGGTCAGGATCCCCAACCTGAAGTGGCCCGACCCCGAGGGCATCCAGAACCGCCCCGACCTCAAGGTCGCGGTCATCCTGGACGACTTCTCCCGGCTCGCCTTCAAGTACGAGTGGGACCAGATCGAGTTCGGCCTGCACGACTGGCGCGAGATCTTCGCCGAGAAGCGCCCCGACGTGCTGTTCTGCGAGTCGGCCTGGCACGGCAACCAGGGCCGCTGGCGCTACCAGATGACCGGCACCAACGCGCCCAAGCAGGAGCTGCGCGACCTGGTCGAATGGTGCCGCTCCGAGGGCATCCCGACGGTCTTCTGGAACAAGGAGGACCCGCCGAACTTCGACTTCTTCATCGACACGGCCAAGCTGTTCGACCAGGTGTACACCTGCGACGGCGACATGATCCCGAAATACCGTGAGATCCTCGGCCACGACCGCGTCGGCGTGCTCCAGTTCGCCGCGCAGCCGCGCATCCACAACCCGATCATGACCCGCTGGGGCCGCAAGTACGACGTCGTCTTCGGCGGCATGTACTTCCGCGACAAGCACCCCGAGCGCCGGGAGCAGATGGAGACCGTCATCGCCCCCACCCGGGAGCTCGGCCTGCACATCTTCGCCCGCAACGCCTCCGTCGCCGACAAGTACGCCTGGCCCGAGGAGTACCGCCCCCACATCGTCGGCGAACTGCCCTATGAGCAGATGCTGGCGGCGTACAAGATGTACAAGGTCTTCCTGAACGTGAACTCGGTGATCGACTCACCGACCATGTGCGCCCGCCGGGTCTTCGAACTCTCCGCCTGCGGCACCACCGTGTTGTCCGGCTGGTCGCGCGCCATCGAGGAGACCTTCGGCCCGCTGATCCCGATCGCGCACTCGCAGGAGGAGGCGTACAACCGGGCGCTGTACTACATCAACAGCCCCGAACTGCGCGCCCGCCAGGGCCACCTCGCCATGCGCGAGGTCTTCGACAAGCACCTGTTCTCCCACCGCGTCGACCAGATCCTCGGCGACCTCGGCCACCCCGTCGCCGAACGCTCGCTCAGCGTCTCGGTGGTCCTGCCGACCAACCGCGCGGGCCAGCTCGAACACGCCATCTCCCAGGTCGCCCGCCAGCGCCACCGCAACCTGGAACTCATCCTCGTCCTGCACGGCCTGTCGGAAGACGCCGATGTGGTGCGCGACAAGGCACTCGCCGCCGGCATCCCGGCCGTGAAGGTCCTGCACGCACCGCCCCACTTCACCCTGGGCGAGGTGCTCAACCTCGGCATCGCGCAGGCCGAGGGCGAACTCATCTCCAAGATGGACGACGACAACCTCTACGGCCCCAACTACCTGTGGGACCTGGTGCGCGTCTTCGACTACGCCGACTGCGAGCTGACCGGCAAGGGGGCGCACTACACGTACTTCCCCGACTCCAACACGACGGTCTTCCGGCTGCCCGGCCTGGAGAACCGGTACACCCACCTGGTGCAGGGCGCGACCATCCTGGCGCGCGCCGACCTGCTGCGGACCTACCCCTTCGAAGCGGTCAACGCGGGCGAGGACACCCGGCTGGTGCGCAGACTGAAGGAAGAAGGGGTGCGCATCTACTCGGCCGACCGGTTCAACTTCGTGTACATGCGCGGGTCGGACGCCTCACAGCACACGTGGCAGGCGGCGGACTACAAGCTGACCCGCAACGCGGTGTTCTCGTTCGTGGCCCACCCGGATGAGCACGTGATGATCTGATCCCCTGTACGTCGGGACGGCGCCACCTCTTCTGCGATGAGGGGCGCCGTTCTGCTTTTTAGGGGTGGTGGGGGTGGGCGGGTGGTGTGCGGTCGTCTGGGCGGAAACGGGTGGCAGGGCCGGGCGGGCTACCTTCGTGCGGCCACGCGGGCGGAGGTGTGCCCTCGTTGGACCAAGTTTGGGCCGCGCCGCCCTGCGGTAGGCCGGTTTGCGGTTCATCATCCCTGGGCCAGGCGTGGGAGGTGCCACCTTGCGGCTGGTTGGTTCGATGTGGTGCATCGTCGTTCGGCCAAGCCGGTGGGGCGGGCGGATGCATGCCCTCGTTCGGCCAGGTCGTGTCGCCCTGCGGTTCGCCGTTTGGCCCGGTCTGGGGTGTGGCGGCGTGGGGGCGGTCTCCGGGGGGCGGCTCAACGGGTGGGGGCGACTGGCGTGCGGGGTCGGATTTGAAGGCCCACTTCAGGTTGGGCTCGATCGCCCATTTGAAGAGCCGGCGGAACGGCGGGGTGCACAGGACGGCCGTGAGGGCGACGCCGAAGACGATCACGGCGGCCACGCCGACGGGGTTGTTGAGCTGGTCGTGGAAGCGGTCGAGGCCCTTCACGACGAAGCCGTGCAGCAGGTAGGCGTAGATGGTCAGGCCACCCAGCGCGGTGAACCACGTCTTTCTCGACGTGATGATCGACAGGAAGGCCGCCACCAGGACCGCCCCGATGACCAGCATCAGCAACCGGATGCCCGCTCCGGTGAGGTTGTCGACCCCGATCCTCGTGTAGGCGTGCCGCCAGCGGATCCACTCCGTCGGCACGTCGTAGTGGACCAGGAACGTGATCCCGATCCCGGCGGCCAGCACGAGCGCTCCGGTGAGCCTGACCCACCTCTTCTTGAGGAGGTCGAAGTGTCGCGGGGTCAGCACCAGGCCCAGGACGTAGAACGGGAGCAGGCCCAGGGTTCGGTTCATCGACAGTTCGTCGGGGAGCGCCGAGGCGCCGCTGATGAGGGAGATGCCGACCGCGACGGCCAGCGGCCACTTGACCTGGAACCACACCGGGGTCGAGAGCCGCCAGATGAACAGCGAGAGCAGGAACCAGGTGAGGAAGTAGGGGTCGAGCAGGGTGAGCTGGAACTTGCCGTAGAGGATCCAGCGCGGCAGCGAGTAGGCGATCTCGAAGATGACGTAAGGGACTAACAGCGTCGAGACGAGCTTCTGTGCTCTCAGCCGGGTGAAGTTCCGCGACAGGTAGCCGCTGATGGTGATGAACAACGGCATGTGGAACGTGTAGACGAAGAGGTAGAGCGCGTGCGCGTACGGTACGTCGCGCAGATCCTCCACCAGGTGCCCGCACACGACCAGGACGATCGCCCAGAACTTGGCGTTGTCGAGGAAGGGGTCGCGCTGCGAGACAACCGAGGGGCTTGAAGAAGTCACTGCCGCTGCCACCTGGGGACGCTATCGGGGCGAAAGAGAACACAACGGGGAGCTGACGAAAACGGCAGGCGAACACTTGCTGGGAAGCGTTTGGGAGCTCCAGAGCGGGAGAATCACTCCCGGTTCTCGGGTGGGGTGCCCGGTTGGCGGGGTGGGTGATTTGGTGCTTATGGGAGCTGGCATCGGTCTACACCTCTCTTACCGCTGAACGAGGCTGTGCCCGGTCGCGAGGGCGCTTCACACATCTCGCCACGCTTCGGGAACCTCTCCGTCGAGGCAGGCGGTGTTCCCGGCGATCCAGACGGTGCCGCGCTCGGGGAAGCCGTGCACAGACATCTCGATCAGCCGGCCACGGACGACCACTTCGGGGCGGTTGGGGTGCTGTGTGCGGTCCATCTGAATGGTGAGCCCCTCCCGGCGCCAGAGTTCGCCGACCGCAACAACCGTCGCCCGAGGGTCTCGGGCGGGAGCGGTGAATTCCAGTTGGAAGGCTTCGCCTTCTCCGAAGTCGCATGGCCAGTTACCGGGAGTGCGGACAGGTGGGCCAGTGAGCGAACTCGCCTGAAGTGCCCGCCCCAGCGCCGCTTCGAGATCACTGAGCGCAGCGGATATCGGTGGGCGAGGCTCGGATGCGCACCCGGTGACCAGAAGGAGTGCGATCGCGAGTCGCTTCACAGAGCGGCCCTCGCTTCCTCATACGTCTCGTAGTCGTCACCGACGATCACCCTGGCCAGGTTGAGTCTGGCAAGACGGCCTGCCTGGCTGCCGCCGAAGTAGTCAGAGTGGGCATTCATATCGATGCCAAAGACAGGATGGGCTTCCGACCCTGACGACAGGCGCTGCACCCCAGACATATAGACGGGATCTTCCCCATGACCCGCGATGCTGTCCGGCAATGGCACAAACATGCCGAGGGTCTCATCTGCGGTCGGGACCAGCTTGATGATGTCGCCTTGATGCCGCATGGCGAACAACTTCGTCTCCGGAGCGTTGAGCTCGTCGGCGGACTCGACGCCCCAACCAGGACTCGCGACCGCGATCAAGTTGTCAGCGCGAAGGCCCGCCTTGACCGCGTGCCCTGTGACCACGCTCCCATAAGAGTGACCGATCAAGGTGGTCCGCACCTCGGGTGCGATACGAAGATCGCCGACGAAGGTTCGCAACTGCGGTGCACCACGATCGGCCTGCAGATCGAACACCGCTGCACCGAGCCCTTGAGGTAGCGGCGCACCCATCCACAGGATGGTGGCGGTATCAGCGGAGAGACCGATGGCCCCCTTGTGGACTGCTTCCAGAATTTCCTCGGAGCCCCCGACATAGTTCATGAGGCTGTTCCCGGTGCCGGGAACCAGGATGGCCACGTTCTTCGCGGTGGCGAGGTCGCCCTTGACCTCGGCGATCTTGCCCAGGCCTCTCGGGTCGAAGAGCAGAAGTTGCCGGTCGGGATTGAGAAGTTCGGCGTATCTGGCCGCCGTGGCCTTGTCGCCGACTCGAAGGGCCTCCGCATGCGCCTGACGTACAAGCTGGCGGTTCGCCGCGAAGCGGAGTTCGAACGGGACCCCGGCCCTGGCACCCACCTGCGCCGCCCGCGCCAACGCCACGCCGAGCGCCTGCACCGAAGAGAGCGCAGCGAAGAACGCCGCCGCATCACCCTCCGCGCCAAGGGCGTCGAACGCGGCGAGTTGGTCGTCGAGGCCGCCCGCCGCCGCCGTCATCAGGGCGTCGTAGGCCGCGTTGTCGCCAGTGGGGTTCCAGCCGATGAGGTCGGCCTGAGCGGCCACGGCCGCTCTCCTGCGGATCTCGGCCGCCGAAGAGTGGCACCACTCGACCAGGTTGCGCAGCGGTCCTTCGTAGTGCGCCAGTTCCGGCGAAGCGGTCAGAGGAAGCCCGACGGCCACCGAGGCACCCTGCAGGCGGCTGATCTCCTCGGCCGCCGCATCAAGACGGGAGGCCAGGAGGCGCATCGATGCGGCATCGGCGAGACAGAAGGTCACCAGCAGATGGTAAACGAACCATCACCCAAAGTTATCTGCATCGTCTGCGCAGCCGTCGCAAGGTCTCCGCGCCTATAGGACATCACGCCATGTCTCCGGCACTTCGCCCTCCAAGCAGGCCGTGCTTCCCCAGATCCACACCGCTTTGCGGTCGGGGAAGCCAGTGATCGTCATCTCGACCAACCGTCCTCGAACGGTCGCCTGCGGCCACTTCTGGTCTCGCGTCCGGTCTGACACGACCGTCAGCCCCTCCCGACGCCACGATGCCAAGACCTCCGCGACCGTCCTGGCCGGCTCCTCCGATGCGCCGTCGATGTCGACGCTCGCGCCATGGCGGGTCTCCGAGTGGCACGGATGAGGCCTCGGTTTCCTCGCCACATCAACGGGCAAGCCGGCCGCCTGCACGGCGCGGGTGAGAGCGGCGTCCAGATCGGCGATGGCCTCTGCGATCACCGGTTCCTCTTCGGACCACATGTGGCATCCCCCAATCGCGAGCAGGAGCACGAAGGCCAGCAGGTGTCTCATCGGCCCGCCTCTCCCACGACGACGCGAGCGATGTTCCACGTGGCCACGTGAGACGCCGCCGAGTGTCCGAAGTAGTCGGAGTGCGCGTGCATGTCCACTCCCAACGTCGACTCCCCGCCTGAGGGCAGGCGCTCGACACCGCGCAGGTAGACGGGATCGCTCCCATGGCCCGCTATCGACGTGGGTGGGACGATGCCCATCACCGACATCACGTCGTCCACGGGCGGGACGAGTTTGATGACGTCACCTTCATGACGCATCGCGAACAGGCGCGTCTTCGGAGCGTTGAGTTCGGCGGCGAAGTCGACGCCCCACCCGGGGCTGGCGACGGCGATGAGGTTGTCGGGATGGAGGCCCGCCTTGACCGCGTGCCCCGTGACCACGCTCCCATATGAATGGCCGATCAAGGTGGTGCGCACGTCGGGTTGGAGACCGAGACCTTCGGTGAACTCCCGCAGTTTGGACGCGCCGCGTTCGGCGTGGAACCTCAGCGCCGCCGCTCCCAGGCCAGACGGCAGTTCCGCGCCCACCCACATGATCGTCGCCGAGGCGCCTCCGGACATGCGCGCCGTCGATTCGTGCACGTTGCGGAGGTCGGCCCCGGCGCCCCTGAGGTAGTTGGCGAGTCTGCTCCCGGTGCCGGGCACCATGATGGCGACCGACGTGGCGGCGGCGAGGTCTCCCAAGACCTCGGCGATGCGGCCCGCGCCGCGAGGGTCGAACAGCAGAAGTTGCCGGTCAGGGGCCAGCAGCTTCGTGTATCTGTCCGCTGCCGCCCCGTCCCCCACCCGAACCGCCTCCGCAAGCGCGAGCCGCACAAGATGCCGGTTCGCCGCGAAGCGCAGTTCGAACGGCACCCCCGCCCGCGCTCCCACCTCCCCCGCCCGCGCCAACGCCACCGCGAGGGCCCGCCCCGGCGTCAGTCCCGCGAAGAACGCCGCCGCGTCCCCGTCGGCCCCCAGCCGGTCGAAGGCCGCGAGTTCGTCATCCACCCCGCCCGCGGCCGCCGACTTCAGCGCCTCGTAGGGGCTCGCCCCCGCGAAGGGGCCGTGTTCGATCAGGTCGGCCTGGGCCGCGACGGCCGCTCTCCTTCTCAGGTCGGCGGCCGACGCGTGGCACCATTCGACCAGTTCGCGCAGCGGCCCCTCGTAGTGGGCGAGTTCGCGCGGTGCGGTCAGGGGCAGCCCTGCGGTCACCGAACCGCCCTGGAGGCGGGTGATCTCTCCGGCCGCCTCGTCAAGGCGGGTGGCCAGCAGGCGCATCGACTCGGCATCCGCCAGGCAGAACGTCACCAGCAGATGGTAAACGAACGATCACATTCCGTTAGGGCTTACTTTCGAGCCCGACCGCTTCGGCACTCACCTTCCAGAGGCGTTCGGCCAGGTCAGGGTCTTTCATCCGGGCCGGCACCTTGTCGGGGCGGTTGTCTCGGAAGTAGGTCCCGGCCAGCTTCTCGCCGTCCTCCGAGGTCGCCAGGTGGGTCAGGCGGGCCGCCGCCTTCTCCACCGGCTCGTGGAGGCCTGGGAGGGTGACGAGTTTCATGAACAGGGTTCCCCCGGCAAATGACGTCTTGATGACCCCGGGATGGAAACAGGTCGCTTTACTGCCGCGCGCGGCGAGGGCGACCGTGAATAGAGCGTTCGCTTGTTTGGTTTCGCCATACTGCAGCCAGCCGTTCCACCGGCGGCGTTCTCGCGAGAGGTCGTCGGGGTCGAGGCGGGCCGTCTTCGCGGCGCGGGAACTCGTCGTCACGACACGCCCGACGCGATCTAGAAGAATATTCGTCAGCAGGAACGGCGAGAGGTGGTTGACCTGGATCATGAGTTCGTGACCGTCCGCAGTCATGCGGCGGTCGGGCACCATCACGCCGGCGTTGTTCGCCAGGACGTCGATCCGGTCGTACTTCGCGCGGATTCGGGAGGCCAGATCGCGGACGTCGGCCAACCTCGCGAAGTCCGAAACCTCGACGGTCACCTCACTGTCGGCGACAGAACGGACACGGGACGCAGTCGACTCTAAGCGTTCGCGATCCCTCCCAACCAACACAAGTTGGTATCCCTTTTGGGCAAGATCCAGCGCCGCAGCAGCACCAACGCCCGAACTGGCCCCGGTGATCACGCTAATCATCAATTCCTCCACTGCGCTCGAACTGTATCGGTGCTAGTCTCCTGTGCGATCTTCCGGAGGTGCATTTCCCCCCAAATGCGGCGCGAGCCTCCACGCACTGCAGGAGTGGCCATGGGTTCAAGAAACCGGTCGATTCGGTTCAAGATCTTTCTCTTGTTGCTTCTGCCTCTTCTGACGTTGAGCGCACTGTGGGGATTCGTCCTCAACCTCACCGTCGGTGACGGGCTGGCCCTGTTACGCACGGGCCAGCTGTACGAGTCCGTCGGCGTCAGCTCCACGGATCTCGGGCTCCGGCTCCAGGCCGAGCGCGCCATGGTGGCCGAGCTGCTGAGCCAGAACCGGACGTCCTCCCCCGAGCTGAACGCGCTGCAGGCGCAGACGACGTCCACCGTGAACTCCTTCGTCAAGGTCGCCACGGCGTCGGACAATCGGTCGATCATGTCCGACACCCTCCAGCGATCGATGGACGACCTGCTCGGCGCGTTGGACGAGCTCTCGAACATCCGCGACTCGGTCTCGGTCGGCAAGTTCAACGTGCTGCAGGCCATTGTCGCCTACAACACGATCTTGGACGAGCTGTTCGACGTCTACGAGCAGATGGTCCAGATCCCCGACGTGGCCATGTTCCAGCAGGCCAGTGCCCTGGTGACCATGGGCACCGCGCACGAGATGCTGGCCCGCGAGGACGCCCTGGTGAAGGGCTCGCTGGCGCAGAACCAGATGTCGGCCGAGGCGCACAATGCGTTCGCGGAGTTCGTGGCGCTGCGCAAGCACTACTACGCGAAGAACCTGCCGACGCTGCTGCCCGACGTGCGCGGGCCGTATGAGCGGGTGCTCAACTCCGACCTCTACGCGCGGTTCTCGGAGCTCGAAGACCTGATCCTGTCGCAGCAGCGGCTGGGCGGCGCGCTGCCGGCCGACGTGATGCGCTGGCAGCCCACCACCGACAGCCTGGTCGGCGAGCTCGACCGGGCGCGCGGGCCGGCCACCGAGGCGCTCAACGCCCACTCGGCCGACCTCGCCACCGGGATCCTCGGACGGATCGCCATCGCGGGTGGTGTGGGTCTGATCGCCGTCGTGGCGACGATCGTCTTCTCGGTGCGGTTCGGCCGCCGGCTCGTCGCCGACCTGGCCGACCTGCGCAACGCCGCGCTCGAACTGGCCGACCAGCGGCTGCCCCAGGTCGTCGACCGCCTCAAGAAGGGCGAGGACGTCGACGTCGAGCACGAGGCGCCGCCCATCGACGCCGGCGGTTCGATGGAGGTCGAGGACGTCGGCCACGCCTTCAGCTCCGTGCAGCGGACCGCCATCGAGGCGGCCGTCGGGCAGGCGGCGCTGCGGCGCGGCGTCGGCCACGTGTTCCTCAACCTGGCCCGCCGCAACCAGAGCCTGCTGCACCGCCAGCTCACCCTGCTCGACTCGATGCAGCGCCGGTCGAAGGACCCGGAGTCGCTGGAGGACCTGTTCCGCCTCGACCACCTCACGACCCGCATGCGCCGTCACGCGGAAGGCCTCATCATCCTCTCGGGCGCCGCGCCCGGCCGCTCGTGGCGCAAGCCCGTTCCGGTCGTGGACGTCATGCGCGCCGCCGTCGCCGAGGTCGAGGACTTCACGCGGGTGACCGTGCTGCCGATGCCGGGCGCCTCGCTGACCGGCGCGGCCGTCGCCGACGTCGTCCACCTGCTGGCCGAGCTGATCGAGAACGCCACGATCTTCTCGCCGCCGCAGACCAAGGTGCAGGTCCGGGCCGAACTGGTGGCCAACGGGCTGGTGCTGGAGGTCGAGGACCGCGGTCTCGGGCTGGCCCCCGAGGAGTACGCCGAGATCAACGACAAACTCGCCAGCCCGCCCGAGTTCGACCTGGCCGACTCCGACCGGCTCGGCCTGTTCGTGGTCGGCCAGCTCGCGGCCCGTTACGGCATCAGCGTGGTGCTCCGGTCGTCCCCGTACGGCGGCACGACCGCCATCGTGCTCATCCCGCGCAGCCTCGTCTCCGACGGGACGCCGGGAGGCGCCGTACCGTCGCGGAACGGCGCGCACGCCGCGCTGACCGCGGCCGAGAGCGGCGACCCGAGCGACCTGAGCGACCTCGGTGACCACGAGCCCCGGCACAAGAAGCAGGAGCCCGAAGAGGAGGTCGTCTTCCGGGCCGAGGAGAAGCCCTCGGTGGAGGAGCCCGAGCCCTCCCCCTACTTCACCCCGTCGGAGCGGCGCATCGAGGCGGTCCCGCCCGTCGAGCTGGTGCCGCCGATGGAGCCCGAGGAGAAGCCGGCGCTCTCCGCGCGCGGCCTGCCCACCCGGACCCGCACCACGGCCGCCCGGCCGACTCTGCCGAACAACATGCCGACCTCGGTCGCCAGCGGCACCCACAACGGGCTGCCCCGCCGGGTCCGGCAGGCGAACTTGGCACCGCAGCTCATGGACACCCCCTTGACCGCGCCCGTCGCCGAGACGCCGGAGGAACGGTCGCCGGAACAGGCTCGCGCGATGTTCTCCGCCTTCCAACATGGAGCGCGCAGGGGCCGTGAGGATGCAGACTACGCAGATAACGCGAACGGCGAGAAGGGTGAGGAATGACCGGGAAAGTCTCGGGGTCCGGCGAACTGAACTGGTTGCTCGATGACCTCATCAGCCGGGTGGGGGCCGTCCGTCAGGCGGTGATCCTCTCCACTGACGGTCTGGTCGTGGGTGCATCCCAGGGACTCTCACGTGAAGACAGCGAGCACCTGTCGGCGGTGGCCGCCGGGTTCCAAAGCTTGGCCAGGGGGGCCGGACGGCACTTCGGCGGCGGTGAGGTCCGCCAGACCATCGTCGAGATGGAGGCCGCCTTCCTGTTCGTGACGGCCGCCGGGCAGGGCACCTGCCTGGCCGTGCTGGCCGCCTCGGACGCCGACGTCGGTCACATCGCCTACGAGATGGCGATGCTGGTCAAGAGGGTGGGGCAACACATCTCGACCAACCCCAGGAGGGCCACACCGTGACGCGCAAGGAGTGGCTGGACGACGACGCCGGGCCCGTCGTCCGTCCCTTCGCGCTCATCGGCGGCCGGGCCCGCTCCTCCGGCGACGACCTCGACCTGATCGCGCTGATCACCACCACCGGTGTCAGTCCGCGCGACCGGGCCGACATCACGCCGGAGCAGGCCACCATCCTCGAACTGGCGGCCGACACCGCCTCGGTCGCCGACATCGCGTCGGATCTGAACCTCGCCCTCGGGGTGGTGCGGGTACTCCTCGGTGATCTGCAAGACCAGGGGCTGGTGCGGGTGCGCCCGCCGGCTCAGGTTGCGCCGCTGCCAAGCGCGCGCATTCTCAAGGAAGTGATCAATGGCCTTCGCGCCCTCTGACGAGCCGGTCGCTCTCAAGATCCTCGTCGCCGGCGGCTTCGGCGTCGGCAAGACCACGCTGGTCGGGGCGATCAGCGAGATCCGCCCGCTGCGGACCGAAGAAGTGTTGTCCGACCGCGGTGTGGGCGTGGACGACCTCGACGGCGTCGAGACGAAGACGACCACCACGGTCGCCATGGACTTCGGCCGCATCACGATCCGCGAGGGGCTCGTCGTCTACCTGTTCGGCACGCCCGGCCAGGAGCGCTTCTGGTTCATGTGGGACGAGCTGTCGTACGGCGCGCTCGGCGCGGTCGTGCTGGCCGACACCCGCAGGCTGACCGACTGCTTCCCGTCGATCGACTACTTCGAGCAGCGGGGCACCCCGTTCATCGTCGCGGTCAACTGCTTCGACGGCGCCGAGCGTTACGAGCCCGACGACGTCCGCATCGCGCTCGACCTCGACCCGGAGATCCCGGTCATGCTCTGCGACGTGCGTCGCCGGGCGTCGGCCAAGGTCGTGCTGGTGACCCTGGTCGAGCACGCGCTGAAGACCCTGACCGCCACCCAGCGCTGAAGCGCGCGCCTCACAGCGCGCGCAGGCCGTTGATGACCTCGCGGAGGATGTTCTCCGCGGGGGGCTTCGCCGTGTTCGCGGGGCGGACCAGGATCAGGCCGTGGTCGAGCAGGTCGCCCAGCAGGATCCGGACCACGCCGAGAGGCAGGTCGGCGTCGGAGGCGACGTCGGCCACCTGGCGCGAGCGCGGGATGAGCCCCAGCAGCCGCTGGTGCTCGCGGTTCAGGTCGGCCCCCGGCTGGATCCGGGCGCCGGTGGCGGCGACCACCGACATGAGGTCGAGGGGCGCGTCGGTCGTGGCCCGCCCCCTGGTGAGCGCGTAGGACCGGACGACCGGCCCGTCGTCGACCCATTCCTCCGACGACGCGGTCATGCGCGGACCCCTTCCAGCACCGGCTCCGGCGCGAGCGCCGAGGACGGGATGAGCACAATGGCGGTGGTTCCGCCGAACGGCGACTGCCGCAGTTCCACACGTACTCCCAGTCGGGTGGCCAGCCGTCCGACGACGACCAGGCCGAGCCGGTCGGTGTCGGCCAGATCGAACTCCGGCGGGCTGGCCAGTCGTGAATTGATCTTTTCTAGCTCGGCCGGGCCGAGCCCCAGGCCCCGGTCCTCGATCTCGACCGCGAACCCCTTGGCGACCGTCTCGCCCCGGACCGAGACCTCGGTCTGCGGCGGCGAGTAGGTCGTGGCGTTCTCGATGAGCTCGGCGAACAGGTGGATGTAGTCGGCGACGGAGGCGCCCTGGACGGCCACCTCCGGCATCGGGTAGATCCGGACTCTCGGGTAGTCCTCCACCTCGGCCACGGCGCCCTGGAGCATCTCCGCGACGGCCACGGCCTGCCGGTAGGTCCGGCCCGGCGTACCGCCCGAGAGGACGATCAGGCCTTCGGCGTGCCGCCGCATGCGGGTGGTCAGGTGGTCGAGCCGGAAGAGCTCTTCCAGAGTGCCCGGGTCCTCGGTACGGCGTTGCATGCCGTCGAGCAGTTTGAGCTGCCGCTGCAGCAGCCCCTGACTCCGCCGGGCGAGGTTGCGCAGCGCGAGGCCCACGCTCTCGCGCAGCCGGGCCTGGTCGACGGCCGCGTCGATCGCGGTGTGCTGCACGGCGCTGAAGGCGTGCGCGAGGTCGGCGACCTCGCCCGTGGTGCCCGGCGGTTCCAGCGCGGGCGCCTCGGCGGCCACGTCGACCTTCTCGCCGCGCCGCAGGCGCTCCACCACCCGGGGCAGCCGGACCTCGGCCAGTTGCCGTGCCGCGCCGCGCAGGGTGGCGAGCTCCCGGGTCAGGGCGCGCCCGAGGCGTACCGACACGAAGAGGGTCAGCACGACGGCGACCAGCCCGAGCAGCCCGGCGACGCCGGTGCGGACGAACGTGCTCACCGCCACCGGTTCGGCCCGCACCGACAGGCGCTGCTCGCTCGACAGCAGGGCGTCGCGGAAGGCCTTCTCGGTGGCGTCGACGGCCCGCCGCCACGCCGTGTGGCTGACCGGCGCGGCGCTCACGATCCGCGTCTCCAGCCGGATGTACGACCGGTAGGCGTCGGAGACCAGCATGTCCTCGAACGGCTTGCGCAGTTCGGGGTCGAGCTCCTTCATGCCCTGGAGGAACAGGAAGTCGCGGGTGCCGGAGTAGCGGATGAAGGCCCGGCTCTCCTCGACGGTGAACGGCCGCTCGTTGATGAGCACGCCGGCGCCCAGAGCGCTCTCGCGGGCCAGGAAGTCCTTGGCGAACGACAACAGGCCCAGGCTGCGCGACTGCTGGTAGAGCGGCACGTCGTTGTTGAGCGTGATGGTGTGGTCGAGCGCCTGCATCGCGGTCGGCAGCAGGCCGAACCGCTCGCCGAGTGCGGTCAGCCCGACCGCCTTGGTGTCGATGTCGTTGCGCAGGTCGTCGAGTTCGTCGACGGCCGCCATCACGTCGCTGAAGCGCCCGGCCATGGCCGGGGTCAGCGCGTCCTGCACGTCGGGGGTCGCCGCCTGGCGGCGCAGGTCCTTGCGGGCCCGGTCGGTGACCAGGCGCTGTTCCACGAGGGTGTCGAAGGCCTGGCGGGTGCCGGTGGCGGCGTACTCGGCCGACAGCAGGTGCTCCCGCTGGAGGGCCAGCACGAGCGTGTCGCCGGGGCGGCCGAGGCCGTCGTAGAGGCGTTCCACCTTGAGCAGGTCGAGCGATTCACCGGTCGTGATGACCGCCGCGAAACCCCAAAGGCCCACCAGGGAGACCAGTGGAATGATCAACAGCGTGGAAATCTTGAACCGGATGGATCTGCTCGAAGCCATGGCACCTCATCGGCCGTACGTAGCCGATGAGGTTAGCAGTTTGCCCCGGTTTGATTCATTCGAGGATCACGATTGTCTGGTCACGCGGCGTGAGCGTGCGGGCTCACGGCCTCGGACGTGGCGTTTTGTGTCGGCTCGGCAACGGGCTGACGGACGACTCCCGGAACTGTAGTGATCGCGGTCATGAGCCCGACTCGGAGAAGCTGCCAGGTGATCGAGGCCACCAGGGCGAACTCGACGACGAGCAGGCCGCGCTCGGCCGCGCCGATCAGCACGCCCCGGCCGGGCAGCGCCGCGTAGGTGACGGCGGCCAGGCCGAGCCCCGCGAGCAGGGTCAGCCATTCGAGTGTGCGGGCCACCGGCCGCCACTCGTCGTGGTCGCCGAACCGGCCGGCGAGTTGCGCGGTCGCGACGGGCAGCGCCAGGAACGCGACCGCCACGAGGTAGTCCTGCGCACGCGTCCACGGGATGACGGCGACGGCGAGCAGGGTGAGGGACCAGAGGAGGATCAGCCGCTCGGGCCAGCCGTCGACCGGGGCGGCGGCGGCCTTCAGTCCGGCGAGCAGGGCCAGTGAGGCCAGGCCCAGCATCGCGAGGGCGAACTCGGTCAGCACGCCGCGCTCCTGGGCGGCGTACTCGCTGATCGACAGCGCGACCGGGTCGAGGTGAGAGGAGGGATCAAGCTGACCGGCCACGACGGCGGCCATCGCGAGCACCAGACCGGAGATCGCGATCACGGGGGAGAGCCTCTTGACCATACTTCGAGAGTGCCTCTTCGGCCGCCGGATATGCATCCGGTTAAGACCCCATTCGCCCCTGATGCAAACCCCCTAGGGGGGATCAGGGTCGCCCCAGGGCCGGGGGTGGGCCCAGGCCCACCCCCGGCGGGGTCACGCCGCGGCTTCTCTGTACCGTTCGCGCAGGCCGGGGATGGGGTCGCCCTCGAAGACGGTGACCTCACCGGAGGCCCACTCCGGCGGCTCCTCGCCACCGGTGAGCAGCCAGGCGGCCTGGCGGGCGGCGCCGTCGGCGACGTACTCCCCGGGCGGGGGCACGTGCACCGGCACACCGAACACGCTCGGCGCGATGGTGCGCACGGCCTCCGAGCGCGCGCCGCCGCCGATCAGCAGCACCCGGTTGGGCGCCAGGCCGAGGGCGTCGAGCGCGTCGGCGAGACCGCAGAGCATGCCCTCGACGGCCGCGCGGGCGAAGTGCCCCTGCGTCGCGTTGGCCAGCCGCAGCCCGTGGAAGGAGCCGGTCGCGTCGGGCCGGTTCGGAGTGCGCTCGCCCTCCAGGTACGGCACCAGCGTCAGCCCTCCGGCCCCGGGAGGCGCCCCCAGGGCCAGATCGCTGAGCTCGGCCGGACCGACACCCAGGACCCTGCCGACCGCGTCGAGCGTGCGGGCGGCGTTCATGGTGGCGACGAGCGGGAGGAACCGCCCGGTGGCGTCGGCGAAACCGGCCACGCCTCCGGAGGAGTCCGCCGACGGGTGCTCGGCGACGGCGAAGGCCGTGCCGGACGTGCCGATGGAGACGATCACGTCGCCGGGGTGGGCGCCGACGCCGAGGGCGGCGGCCATGTTGTCACCGGTGCCGGGCGCGAGCAGGGCCTGGTTGTACGTCCCGGCCTGCTCCCTCGGCCCGAGGACCTTGGCGACCTGCGGGGTGTGGCCGATGGCCAGCTTCAGCAGGTCGAGCCGGTAGGCCCCAGTGGCCGGGGACCAGTAGCCGGTCCCCGACGCCTCCCCGCGGTCGGTGGTGACGGTCGCGGGGGTGCCGCCGAGCTTCCAGGTCAGCCAGTCGTGCGGGAGGCAGACCGACGCGGTGCGCGCGGCGTTCTCCGGCTCGTGCTGGGCCAGCCAGCGCAGCTTGGTGACGGTGAACGACGCGACGGGCACGCTGCCCACCGCCTCCGCCCACTTCTCCGGGCCGCCCAGCTCCGCGATCAGGTCGCGGGCCGCCTGGGCCGACCGGGTGTCGTTCCACAGCAGCGCCGGACGGACCACCTCGCCGTTCTCGTCGAGGCAGACCATGCCGTGCTGCTGGCCGCCCACCGAGACCGACGCGACGTCGTCGAGGCCGCCCGCCTGGGCGATGGCCTCCTGCAGCGCCGTCCACCAGTGGCTCGGGTGGACCTCGGTGCCCTCGGGGTGCTTGGCCCTGCCTTCGCGGACCAGCGCGCCGGTCTCGGCGTCGCGCACCACGACCTTGCAACTCTGGGTCGACGAGTCGACCCCCGCGACGAGTGTCATTACCGCACGCCGAGCAGGTGCTCGAGGGCGAGCTGCGACAGACGGGTGAAGTGGAAGCCCTGGGCCGCCACGCCGTCGAGGTCGAACTCGTCGTTCAGCAGGTCCTGGAGGGTCTCGCCCTCGCCGAGGGTGCGGGCGCCCAGCTCGTCGACCTTGCTGGCGGCCAGCGCCTCCTGGACCTCCGGGTCGGCCCGGTAGGCCTTGGCCTTCTCCTTGAGGATCAGGTAGGTGCGCATGTTCGCCGCGACCGAGTCCCAGGCGTCCTGCTTGTCGTCGGTCCGGACCGGCTTGTAGTCGAAGTGGCGGGGGCCCTCGTAGCCGCCGTGCTCCAGCAGGTCGACCAGGAAGAACGCGTTCTGCACGTCGCCGTGACCGAAGATGAGGTCCTGGTCGTACTTGATGCCGCGCTGCCCGTTGAGGTCGAGGTGGAACAGCTTGCCGTGCCACAGCGCCTGCGAGATGGCGTGGAAGTAGTTCAGGCCGGCCATCTGCTCGTGACCGGTCTCGGGGTTGAGGCCGACCATCTCGGGGTGCTCGAGCTCGTTGATGAACGCCAGCGCGTGGCCCACGGTCGGGAGCAGGATGTCGCCGCGGGGCTCGTTCGGCTTGGGCTCGATCGCGAAGCGGATGTCGTAGCCCTTGTCGATGACGTACTGGCTCAGGATGTCCATGGCCTCCTTGTAACGGGAGAGCGCGGCGCGGATGTCCTTGGCGGCGTCGGACTCGGAGCCCTCGCGGCCACCCCAGCACACGTAGGTCTTGGCGCCCAGCTCGGCCGCGAGGTCGAGGTTGCGGATCACCTTGCGGATGGCGTAACGGCGGATCTCGCGGTTGTTGCTGGTGAAGCCGCCGTCCTTGAACACCGGGTGGGTGAACAGGTTGGTGGTCGCCATGGGCACCTTGAGGCCGGTGTCGGCCAGGGCCTTCTTGAAGTTCTCGATGGCCCGGTCGCGGTCGGGCTCCACGGCGAGCAGGTCGTCGTCGTGGAAGGTCACGCCATAGGCCCCGAGCTCGGCCAGCTTGTGCACGGTCTCGACCGGGTCGAGCGGGGCACGGGTCGCGTCACCGAACTGGTCGCGCGCCTGCCAGCCGACGGTCCACAGACCGAATGTGAACTTGTCCTCGGGTGAGGGGGTGTACACGGGGCGCCTCCGAATTAGTCTACGTTGTGGACTAAATATGGAACGGGGACTCGTGCCGGTCAAGTAGGCGTGTCTAGGATTTCGTCCAGATTTCTGGACCGGCAGTCAGGAAGGTGCGAATGGCGCAGGCCGTACGGCACGACGCGATGCGGGCGCGCAACCTCTCCCTCGTCCTGCGGGAGGTCCGGACGCATGGCTCGCTCACGCGCGCGTCCCTGGCCGAAGTCACCGGACTGACCAAGACGACCGTGTCCAAGCTGGTGGCAGACCTGCTCGACGCCGGGCTGGTGGTGGAGACCGGGGCCGTCAGAGGCGGCGAGCGCGGCCGTCCCGGGGTCGAGGTGCGGGTCAGCGGAGACCGCGTCGCGGCCCTCGGCCTGGAGCTCAACGTCGACTATCTGGCGGTCAGGGTGGTCGATCTGGCCCGCCGGGTCAGGCTGCGTCTGACACAGACGGTCGACAACCGCTTGTCAGAACCGCTCGACGTCATCGGCGACCTCCGGCGCCTGGCGCTGTCGGCGCTCGCCCAGGCCGAGGGGACCGGGTTGCGGGTCGTCGGGGCCGGTCTCGCCGTGCCCGGCCCGGTCGACGTCGAGTCGGGCGAGATCCACAACGCCCCCAACCTCGGCTGGCGGAACGTGCCCGTGGGCACCGCGCTCGACCTCGGGGTGCCGATCAGGGTGGAGAACGAGGCCAACCTGGCCGCCCTGGGCGAGCTCTGGTTCGGCGTCGGCCGGGCCGATTTCCTCTACGTTTCGGGCGAGATCGGCATCGGCGCCGGCCTGGTCGTCAACGGCGCCCTGTTCCGCGGCGCACGCGGCTTCGCCGGCGAGCTCGGCCACGTGGTCGTGACGCCGGAGGGCCCGCAGTGCCGTTGCGGCGCCCGGGGCTGCCTGGAGCAGTACGCCGGACAGGACGCCTTCTTCGAGGCGGCCGGCGACCGCAGCCCCTACGCCCACGGCATCGACGCGATCGTCGCCCAGCTCGAACACGGCGACGCCGCCACCCTCGCGGCCTGCGACAAGGCGGGCTGGGCCCTCGGGGTGGCGCTGTCGTCGGCGATCAACCTGGTCGACCCCCACACGATCGTCCTGGGCGGCATCTACGCGCCCCTGTTCCCGTGGATCGGCGGGGTCGTCGCCGAGACGATGGGCGGACGCCTGGCGCAACTGCGCGCCCAGGCCCCGCCGGTCGAGGTCTCCCAGCTCGGCTCGGAGGCGGCGGCGCTCGGCGCGGCCGGTCAGGTGCTGGAGACCGTCGTCGCCGACCCGGCCGCGCTCTCAGAGCGGCTCACAGACCGGAGGGATCCCGCCCCACGCTGATCTGCTCGGCGATCCGGCGCACCTCGTCTCCCGACAATCTGGGCGCCGGAGGAAGGTTGCGCAGCAGCGCCGCGACCACGTCGTCGACCGCGGCTCCGGCGTGGTCGCGCGCGACCTCGTGGACCGCCTGGAACAACAGCTGGTTCTCCGCGCGCTCCCGCGCCACGCGGTCGACGATCATCGTTCACGTCCCCCTTAGAAATGGCCGCCGACCACCCTAGGACCTGGGACCGACAGTTTCCCGGGAACAAGCGGAGATCCCCGGTTGCTGCTGGAGGCATGCCGGTTCAGCGACTCAACCACGCCGTGCTGTACGTCCGCGACGTCGCACGCAGCGTCGACTTCTACGAGAAGGCCCTCGGCTTCCGAGTGGTCATGGGCTTCCCCGGAGCCGCGTTCCTCCAGGCGGAGGGGTCGTCCAACGACCACGACCTCGGCCTGTTCGAAGTGGGCGCCGACGCGGGCCCCACCACCGCCGGGCGCGGCGCGGTCGGCCTCTACCACCTGGCGTGGGAGGTCGACACGCTGGCCGAGCTGGAGCGGATCCAGACCCGCCTGCTCGAACTCGGCGCACTCGTCGGCGCCTCCGACCACTCGACCACCAAGGCCCTCTACGCCAAGGACCCCGACGGGCTGGAGTTCGAGGTGTCGTGGCTGGTCCCGGCCGACCTCATCACCGAGGCCATCGCGGGCGGGAAGGCGTCGGTCCGGCCGCTCGACCTGACGAAGGAGATCGAGCGCTTCGGCGCGACGACCCCGGGCGGCATCGGGGTCTCCCGCTAGTCGGCCTCCGGGGGGACCACTCGATCGGCGTGGGTGGGATTCACCGGCGCCGCGGCATGGGAGGCGTCGATCATTATCGGCGCGGCCTGGCCGTTCGCGGCGATCAGCCAGGCCAGGACCGGCTCCGTGCCGTCGCCGTGCCGGAGCCGCCATCCTCCTCCCGGGATGGCGGCGATGGCGCGTCGCGTCTGCTCCAGATGCGAGAAGTCCGGCCAGTCCGTCACCGCGCGCATCTTTCCCAACTGGGGATCGACCACCAACGCGACACCAGTGGTCGAATCCCAGCCTTCCACCGGGACGCTTCTCGCCGGCTCGGTCTCCGTACCGCCGAAGACGGCGATCCAGCCCGTGGAGTTGAACGTGTACGTCATCTCGATCCCTGACTCGGTCGAGCCGGCGGGGTCACCCGGTCGGCGAGACTCATATCGTTGAAGAACACGAAGCCCATCAGATCCACCGTTACCGGGGTGGCGCCTCCGGAACTGGAGATCAGCCACGCCACCACGGCGCCGGGGCCGTCGTCTTCGTCGTCCAGTTCCCACCCTCCACCTGGCAGGGCGGCCATGAACTGCTCCGCTCGCTCCAGGTGGGAGAAGTCCTCCCAGTCGGTCACCGGCCGCAGCCGCCCCTGTTCGGGGTCGACCACGTAGGCGACACCCGTCTCGGTGTCCCACCCTTCGACCGGACGAGCCCGGCCAATCAGCTTCGCCGTCCCGGAGAAGAACGCGGTCCACCCGGTCATGTTGACGTAGAGCATTGATCACCTTCTGCCGCGTCGCGTCGCCACTAAGGTCAGCTGAGCCGTTTCCATTGGGCCTCGGTGAGCTGGATCGCACCGGCCGCGACGTTCTCCTCCAGGTGGGCGATCTTCGACGTACCGGGGATGGGCAGGATGACCGGAGAGCGGGCCAGCAACCAGGCCAGGCCCAGCTGGGCCGGGGTCGCGCCCGACTCGGCCGTGAGCCCGTCGACCGCGGGCAGCACCGGCCGCCACGGGAGGAAGGCGATGCCGGCCGCCTCGCAGGCGTCCACGACGGCATCGTGCTCTCGGTCGAGCAGGTTGTAGCGGTTCTGCACGCTCGCCACCTCGACGATCTCGCGCGCCTGCGCGAGCTGTTCGACGGTGACCTCGGAGAGCCCGATGTGGCCGATCTTGCCCTGGTCGCGGAGGTCCTTGAGGGTGCCGACCTGGTCGGCGAGCGGAACCTCGGGGTCGATCCGGTGGAGCTGGAGCAGGTCCAGCCGGTCCATGCGCAGGCGCGTCAGCGCCGCGTCCACTTGGGCGCGCAGTACCTCCGGCCGCCCGTCGAGCCGACCGGGCTGCGCGACTCCGACCTTGGTGGTCACGAGCAGTTCTTCTCTGTACGGCCACAGGGTGCGGGCCAGCAGCTCCTCGTTGGCGCCCCAGCCGTAGAGGTAGGCGGTGTCGATGAGCGTGACGCCGAGGTCGACGGCGCGTCTGACCACGTCGCCGTCGTTCTCGGACAGGTGCATGGCGCCGAAGCCCAGCCGCCGGACCCGGAGTTCGCCGGCGATCAGGAACTCGTCGTACAGATTGCGCCAGAACGAGGTCTCGCCGGTCTGGACGAAACCGGCGCGTTGCAGCACTCGCCGGGAGCCCCGGTTCGCCACGTCGGCGCCGGCCCTCAGGCTGCGCAGGCCGTAGCCCTTCGCGCGGTCGCACAACTCCCGGACCGCCGCGGTGGCCACGCCTCGGCCGGTCGCCTTCTCGGCTAGGCGGAAGCCCAGTTCGGCGGTGCCGTTCTCCAGGTCGTACAGGTTGAAGCGGCCCAGGATCTCGCCGTCGTCGGCGACCAGCACGTGGAAGCGCAGCGTGCCCTTGGCCTGGTCGTCGAGCACGGCCTGGTGATGGACGGGGAACGTGGTGAAGTAGTCGTCGCCCCGGTCCTCGACGGTTCGGGCGAAGAAGGCGCGGTTGTCGGTCTCGAAGGTCAGGAGCCGATCGGCGTGATCGGCACGCAGAAGCTGGAGTTCCGGCATGCCTATGAGTCAAGCAGGTCCAGCATGTAGGTGATCTGCGCCGACCGGGCGACGTCGATCTGCTCGGCCAGGTCGCGTGCTGCCGGGTTGGCGCCGCTGCCCTTCTCGTAGCGGGCGAACTGGATCGCGTCGTCCTGGTGGGCGATGAGGGCGTTCAGCAGTTCGCGGGGGAAGTCGGCGTCGGCGGTCCTGCGCAGCCGGGTCAGGTCCTTCTGGGCGTCGATCGCGGTGCCGCCGTGGGCGTGGTGGGCCTCCTGGTCCATCGTCAGCGGCTGTTCCCACTGGAGGAGCCACGTCGTCATCGTGCTCGTCTCGGTCGCCTGGGTCGCCCGCATCGCGGCGGCGAGCTGCTCGACCTTCTGGGGCAGCTCGCGGCTCTCGGCGAGCCGGGCCAGCTCGTGGCCCTGTTTGTTGTGCGCGACCATCATCTGCAGGAACATGACGTCGGCCGCGTTGACCGGGGCTTCTTCCTGGACGCCGGGCGGGGCGCAGGCCGTACAGGCAAAGAAGAGAACGATGAGCAGCCGGCGCATGCCCGCCTCCTTCGACGGCGGGCCGCGTCCGTCGGACGCGGCCCGCGTTCACTCACGGGATCAGACGCGCTGCCACAGGGCGGGCACGTTCGGCGGCTCCCAGCCGACGAGCGAGGTGTGCGGCTGGCGGCACTGGTAGGTGACACCGCCGTAGGTCACCCGGTTGCCGGTCTGGTAGGCCACACCGGGCGCCCAGGTGCCGCCGGGGTTCTGGGTGGGCGTGACCGTCGGGGTCGGCGTGGGTGTGGGGGTCGGGGTGACGGTCGGCGTCGGCGAGGGGGTCGGGTTCGGGTTGCCGCCGCCGAAGACCACGTCGGAGCAGGTGTAGAACGCCTCGTTGGAGCCGACCACCCGCTGCCAGATGGAGTAGAGGATGTGGCGGCCGGTCCGCTGCGGGATGTTGATGGTCCAGTTGGTGAACGTGGTCGGGTTGAAGTTGTTGAACGTCTGGATGTGCACCAGGTCCGACCACTTCAACGGCATCGACGGGTTCCAGCCCTCGCGGGTGATGTAGAACTCGAAGTTGCTGTTCGAGTGGGGCGCGGTGGCGTGGTAGGTGATGGTGCGCGGCCCGGCCGAGAACGGCGTGGCCGGCCAGTCGGTGCGCTGGAGGTCCAGCCCCCGGTACTTGTCACGGCCCGCGCTGCAGAGCTTCCCGTCGGGAATGAGCTGGCGGTGCCGGCCACCCGCTTCGAGCAGGCTGACCTCGTTCCAGTCGTAGAAGGCCTGGGTGCCGCCGGCCGCGACGGCGGCGGCGCAGGCGGCCGAGTCGGGCGACTCGGGGCCCTCGTTCTTGCACTGGTAGACCCGGCTCGGGGGGTTCGACATGGTGCCGTGGGCGCTGGCGGGCGCGGACGGCAGGACTACGAGCAGCGAACCGGCCATCAGGCCGGCGGCGGCTGCGGCCACCTTGTTACGTAACACCTGGCTCTCCTCCGTGGAGCGGATACGCGAACTCCGGCCACCTCATGAGGAGAGCCGGAGCCCATGGCGGAAGGATCAGCGGGGGAACGCGGGGTGACGGCCGCGGACTTCAGCTTTCTATAAAGAAACCTTCCTAAGAGAAGGATCACTCAGACTTCCTGACTCCGCAAGTCCGAGTTTCGGCGGCCTAGAAGTCGAAGTTCTCCAGGTGGATCTGCTGCTTCGGCACGCCCGCCCGCCGCAGCGCGTTGAGCGCCTTCTGCGTCATCCCGCGCGGCCCGCACACGAACACGTCGTAGTCGGCCAGATCGGGAATGGCGCGGGACAACGAGCGGCCCGTCAGCGGAACCGTCAGGTCCTCGTTCACCGTGTAGTGCACCCGCGCGCCCCGGGCCGCCGCGATGGCGTCGAGTTCCCCGCGCAGGACCAGGTCCTCGACCGTCCGGGCCAGGTAGAGCAGCGTCACCTGGCCGGGCATCGACTCGAACAGCGCCCGCAGCGGGCTGATGCCCACACCCCCCGCGATCAGCAGGACCCGGTCCGAACGCCCCCGGGCGGCGGTCAGCGCGCCGTAGGGGCCCTCGGCCCAGACGCGGGTGCCGGGGGCCAGGGAGAACAGGGCCCGACTGTGGGCGCCGGCCGCCTTCACGGTGATGCGCAGGTGCCGGCCGCTCGGCACCGCCGACAGGGAGTAGGGATTGGCGGCCCACCACATGCCCTTGGTCAGGAAGCGCCACCGGAAGAACTGGCCGGGCTCGGCGCCCAGCGACTCCAGGTCGTCGCCCGCGATGTAGACGGAGACCACGTCGGCCGACTCACGCCGGATCCCGGCCACCCTCAGGCGGTGCCGCCGGGATCGGATCACCGGCACGGCGAAGCGGTACCAGAGGAGGAGCGCGGCCACGCCCAGGTAGAGGCCCCGCCAGGCCCACGCGCCGACGCCTCCGAAGGACGGCCCGGTGAGCTGGTGGGCGAAGCCCAGGTAGATGGCCAGGTAGGTGAGGAAGTGGGCGTGGTGCCAGGCCTCGTAGGACATCCGCGACCGGATCGCCCGTGCCGAGATCAGACCCACGGCCAGCAGCAACGCCAGGGAGACGGTCGCTTCGAGGATGCCCGGGCCGTACAGGACGAGACCGAAGGTGCCCTCCCACACGCCAGAGCTGACCGCGCGGGCGGCCATGGCGAAGACCATGTGCGCCACCGACAACGCCAGCGTGCCGCGGCCTCCCAGGGCGTGCCAGCGGGAGAGGCGGTCCGAGCCGATCGTCCGGTCGAGGTAGGGGATGCGGGCCATGAGGGCGACCAGGATCGCCGCGCCGTAGCCGGCCAGCAGGCCGGTCAGGCGGCCCAGCCAGGCCAGGCCGTCGGCGGTGGAGGCGACTTCGGGCAGGTCGGCCCAGCAGCCGGCGGTCGCCACGACCGCGCCGGTCCAGAGCAGGGTGCCGACGAAGCTTCCCGGGCGACGCCGGGGAACCGGCTTCCTCTGAACGGCGGGCCGGGACCGGCGGCCGCGCTGCCTCTGTGCGGGGACCGGGTGCAGGCTGTCCGTCGCGGGGCCGTCGCCGCTCGCCCGCTCCCGGCGGGCGGGGCGGGGCCCGGCCGGGATCGGTCGCAGGCTGCCCGTGGCCGGTCCCTCCTCGTCGAGCAGGGACACCCAGCGGGCCTCCGACGGGGGGCGGAGCAGGGACTCCCAGTGGGTCGTCATCTCAGATCGGCCAGCGTCGCTTCGCGGGCGGCCGAGAGGGTCTTGGCGTACTGCTTCGTCGCCTCGTTCGCGCCGGATGTCTGTTCGCCTTTCGCGACCAGCAGGGACTGGGTCAGGAAGTCCTTCAGGTGTTTCCGGAACAGCTTGTCGAACGGCTCCGCGTTGAGACGTTGCGCTATCAACAGGTCGCTCTTCGTCACCATACCGGGCATGTCATGACCCTCGTGGACGTTTGTCGGCGGAAGCCCCGCTTCACGCAACAACCCACGTAGCCCCTCAAGTTGCTGCTGCTGTTCGGCCGCGACCTGGGACGCCATGGCCAGCACTGACGGGTTCGCTGTGCGTTCAGGCGCCAGGTCCGTCAGTGCCAGCACCGACTCGGTCATGGGGATCTCGAGCTGGATCCAGGCCACGTCCGTCGGGTTGAACGCGGCCGAGGGCCGCGCCACCGCAGAGGGCTGCACCGCCGCCGCAGCAGGAGCGTGAACCTGCGGGGCGGCGCAGCCCGGCACCAGGAGGGCCGCGAGCACGACCGCCCAGGGTGCGCCAGTCGTCAGTCGCACCTCACGTACCTCCCGGTGGGACTCAGTCGTTCTGAAATACCTCTTCTGTTACTGGAGACCCGCAGGTCACGGCAGAACAACAAAAAACCACCGAAAAGGTCAGTAGATTTTCGTAACCCCGGGCCCCGCCACGGGGTCTCCGAAGCACGGCCCTCAGAAGGGGATGCAGCATGCCAGCGAGGAGCGGACCCGACACGGCGATGGTCGCGGCGGCACGCGACGGGGATCAGGCTGCCCTCGACCGCCTGGTCGCCGATTCGCTGCCGCTGGTCTACAACATCGTCGGCCGGGCGCTGAACGGGCACAACGACACCGACGACGTCGTCCAGGAGACCCTGATCCGGATGGTCCGCGGGCTGCCGGGGCTGCGGGACCTCGACGCCTACCGGTCGTGGCTGGTGGCCATCGCGGTCCGGCAGGTACGCGACCACGAAGCCGAGAAGCGCACCGCCCAGCACCGCAGGACCGACCTCGACACGGCGACCGAGGTGGCCGACCCCGCCTCCGACTTCGCCGGGCTGACCATCCTCCAGCTGGGGCTGACCGACCAGCGGCGCGAGGTCGCCGAGGCGACCCGCTGGCTCGACCCCGACGACCGGGCGCTGCTGTCGTTGTGGTGGCTGGAGGAGACCGGGGAGCTCGGGCGGGCCGACCTGGCGTCGTCGCTCGGGTTGTCGGCCAAGCACGCGGCCGTGCGAGTGCAGCGCATGAAGGAGCAGATCCAGATCGCGCAGTCGGTCGTGCGCTGTCTCAACGCGCGCGCCCAGTGCCCCGAGCTCCGGGGCATGTTCCTGGGCTGGGACGGGGTGCCCTCGCCGTTGTGGCGCAAACGGTTCGCCCGGCACATCCGGGGGTGTACGTTCTGCGGCCGCCGCACCCAGGGCATGGTCCCCCTGGAGCGGTTGCTGCTCGGGCTGCCCCTCGTGGCGGTGCCGGCCGGGTTCATGCTCACCAAGCTCGTGCCGGTCACGCTCAAGACGACGGCCGTGGCGGCCAAGAACGTCTGGATCCCCCTCACGGCCGCCGGGGCGGCGGCGGTGACGGCCGGGGTGTTCGTGCTGCAGCCCTGGACGAGCGAGGCGCCGCCCCGGCCCGTCGCCGTTCCGCCACCCGTGGTGGTCACCGAGAGCCCGGCGCCGTCGAAGACGCCCGTCCGCGAGCCGAGCCCGAGCCCGTCGCCGAAACCGTCGAAGAAGCCCTCGCCCAGACCGTCGAAGACCCAGCAGCCGCCGCCTCCGCCACCCGCCGCCCCCGCGGTGAAGAAGGGCGTCGGGGTGTGGCCGATGAACGGGGTCAGCACCTCCCTGGCCAAGTCGGGGGCCCGCTGGTACTACACCTGGGCGACTCACCAGAACGGCGTGCGGACCCCGAGGAACGTGGAGTTCGTCCCGATGATCTGGGGCGCCGACAGCGTCACGCCGAAGGCGCTCGCGGAGGCCAAGAAGGCGGGTCCGTACCTGCTGAGCTTCAACGAGCCCGACCTGGCCCAGCAGTCGAACATGACCGTGGAACGTGCGCTGGAGTTGTGGCCGCAACTGGAGAAGGCCGGGAAGATCCTCGGCTCCCCCGGCGTGGCCTTCGGCGGCGACACCCCGGGCGGCTGGCTCGACCGCTTCATGAAGGGGGCCAAGGAGAGGGGCTACCGCGTCGACTTCGTCACCCTGCACTGGTACGGCGGCGACTTCCGGGCCGCCGCCGCGACGCAGCAGCTCAAGAGCTATCTGCAGAAGGTCTGGCAGCGGTACAGGAAGCCGATCTGGCTGACCGAGTACGCCCTGATCGACTTCTCCGGCGGCGCCAAGTACGCCAGCGACGCCGAACAGGCCGCCTTCCTCGCCGCCTCGTCGAAGATGCTCGCGTCACTGCCCTATGTGCAGCGGTACGCGTGGTTCGGCCTCCCCGCCAAGGAGGCCGAACCCAACAGCGGCCTGTTCACCGAGGACGGCGTCGCGACCCGGGCCGGCAAGGCGTTCCAGCAGGCCCGTTAGCGGACGAAGCCGTTCACGATCAGCGGCAGCGACGCGTCGAGGCCGGCCACGTTGAGCGCGTTCGGGTCCTGGTGGTCGACGACCGAGTAGCCGGCCGCCGTCATGGCGGCCACGACCACCCGGGCGTCGCGGTTGACCGTCTTGCGGTAACGCGCCAGGGCGTCGGCCGGGGCGCCCCGGCCCGCCCACGTCTCGTTGTCGGTGAAGACGACGACGCCGTCGACGTTCATGCGCTCGCCGAGCAGGTGCTTGAACGGCAACGACAGGTCGGTGCCGCCGCCCGACGGCCGCCACTTGGCGATGTCGCGGAGGTTGGTCCGCGCGCTCACCTTCGAGGCGTGCACCTTCGTGTCGACCTCGATGGCGTGCACGTTGCCCTTCTCGATGCGCGCCAGCATGACCGCCATGGCCGACCCGACCTCGTAGGGCGTGCCGACGGGCGAGCCGCCGACCACACACTGCGCGTAGGCCATCGAGCCCGACGAGTCGACCGCGAGCAGCAGCCTCTTCCCGGTCGGCTGGACGAAGCCGAACGACTTCTCGTACGCCTCCTCCAGCGCGTCGAGGATCGCCGGGACCGGCGTCCACGTCGTGCCGTCGCGGCCCTGGCCCGAGGCGTAGACGCGCATCGCCAGCCACACGTCCAGCGGGTGGATCCGCGCCTTGCGGAGCTGGTGGAAGGCGGTGAGCCGGGCGACCACGCGCCGGGTGGCGTCGCCGAGCGGCACGAGCGTGCCGATGCGGGTCATCCGGGCGAGGTTGCGCAGCAGCGCGGTCATGCCGATGGTGTCGACGAGGTGGTCCCAGACCTTCGGCTCGGTGAGCATCGCGTCGGGCAGGAACTCCCACGGCACGTCGAGCCGGGTCGCCTCCTCGACCGTGGTGACGGCCTTGGCGGTGAGGAACCGGTCGACCGAGGGCAGCGCCGCGCGGGCCACGTCGTCGGCCACGTTGCCGGCGATCCAGCCGAACAGCACCTTGCGCTGGTCGGTGTCGCCCGCCGGGTGGGCCATCCGCAGCACGTCGCGCAGCGCGAACGACTCACCCGACGGGGTCTTGCGCTGACCCGCCTTGCAGACCTTGAACGCCACGTCGTCGGCCTCGCCCTGCAGGAACCACGAGCCGAGCGCGGACCGCAACGAGCGGCCCATCACCGGACTGGTGCCCCGCGAGGTGCGCTTGCCGCCGAGGTTCTTGTAGTAGCCGAAGAAGGTCGCGAGGTGGTCGGTGGTGCGGGCGACCTTGGGCAGCGCCGCCTTGGCGGCCCGGCGGGTCGCCTCGTCACCACGCGCGTACGCCGCCGCGAGCGCGAAGAGGGCGGGCTGGTTCTTGGGCGCGCGGGGCGGGCGGGCGGTGGAGATCTCGGTGAGCAGCTCGACCACACGCGGGCCGTCGGTGTGCAGCGCCTTGTAGAGGACGCCGACGTTGATCTCGGTCAGCTTGCCGCCGTCGACGTAGTAGGTGCCGCCCGTGGTGCCGAGAATGAGGAAGTCCTCGACCCGCTGCCACAGGTCCTTCTCGTACACGACGCCGCCGGCGGCGTTGCGCACCTTCTTCGCGCCGATCTCGGAGACGTCGGCGAGGGGGTCACGAATGTCGTTCACGGCGATTCCTCCGTAATGGAAAAGTGGACGGATATGGTGGCGCCGACCGATGTCACGGAGCTCTTCCATTTGAGCTGGAGCTCGATTTCTCGAACCCGCGGGATTCGAACCCGCAACCACCGCGTTGAGATAACCGACCGGCTTCGACCCGTCCGACGCCGGTGCGAGAATGGCGCGGATATGGTGCTGACAACCGGCATAAGCGCTCTCCCGCTGAGCTACCGGGGCAGGTGGCACCCCGGGCGGGATTCGAACCCGCGACCTCTCGATCCGAAGTCGATAACCGATTGTCTTCGACCCGCGCCATTCGCGAACCGACGTTAAAGACGGTACAGATCACCGTTCAATTCGCCCACCCGTTTTCTGGGCCCGGCCGGGCGTGCGGTAGGGTGATGGCGTTTCGTAGTCAGCTCTCGGATGAGGAGGTGAGACCCATTCCCGCCCAGTTCCGCCAACGAAGGCAGGTCTCGTGTCCCTCTCATCGGTCGTCTCCGAACTCCGTACCGCCGGCTGCGTCTTCGCCGAAGACGAAGCGCGGCTGATCCTCTCCACCGCCGGCTCCCCCGAAGAAGTGCGCCGCATGATCGGCGAACGGGTGGCGGGGCTCCCCCTCGAACAGGTGCTCGGCTGGGCCCGGTTTCGCGACCTGCGTGTCCTCGTCGATCCCGGGGTCTTCGTACCCCGGCGGCGGACCGAGTTCCTGGCCGGTGAGGCCATCGCGCGGGCCCGGCCGGGGTCGGTCGTCGTCGATCTCTGCTGCGGCACGGGCGCCGTGGGGGCCGCCGTCGCCGCCGAGGTGCCGGGGGTGATCCTGCACGTCTCCGACATCGACCCGGCGGCCGTCGCCTGCGCCCGGCGGAACGTGCCGCAGGCGCTGGTCCACCAGGGCGACCTCTACCAGGCGCTGCCGCTCCTCCTGCGGGGGCGCATCGACGTGCTGGTGGCGAACGCGCCCTACGTGCCGACCGAAGAGGTCGACTTCCTCCCGCCCGAGGCGCGGCTGCACGAACCCCTGGTGGCCCTCGACGGGGGTGAAGACGGGTTGGAGCTGATCAGGCGGGTGTTCCGGCTGGCGCCCGAATGGCTGGCGCCGGGCGGATCGGTGCTCGTCGAGACCTCCGAGGAGCAGGCGGCCGGGGCGTGCTCGGCGGTGCTGAAGGCCGGGCTGGAGCCCTTCATCACGTCTTCCGAGGAGCTTGACGCGACTGTCATCGTCGGGCAAATGCCGATTCGATAACAGGTGTTTCCGCCGGTCCCCAACAACGTCAGATTGTCTCCATGAACGACACCGCCCCGCCGCTCCGCGAGCGCGACCGCTCCTCCGTGATCATGGCCGTGGTGCTCGCGACCCTCATCCTGGCCGGCGGGTGCGGTGTGCTGATCGGCTCCGTCGACGGTTACTACGCCAGCCGCGCCGAAGCCAGGGAACAGCTGGTCAGGAAGGGCGGAACGCTGCCCGACGTGACCGGCCTGCGGTGGGCGGAGGCCGTCGGGCGGCTCCAGGGCTCGGGTTACTGGCTGCTCAACCGGAGCGGGGTGACGATCTCCGACGAGTCGCGGTTCGTCACCCGGCAGGATCCGGTGGGGGGCACCCAGGTGCCCTTCTCCACACGGATCACCCTGTACACCGGCAATTAACCGAGCACCGCTTGGCCCGCTCGGGCCAGCAGCCAGGCCTGCGGGACCTTCTCCGTCTCCCGCGGCTCCCTGCTCCCCTGGGCGACCGGCGTGAACCCGGCCTCGGCGAGCAGCCCCGTGACCACGGCCGGGTCGAGGCGGCGGAAGTCGATGTCCCGGACCCGCAGGATCTCGTCGCCGACCTGGAAGGCGACCAGCAGCAGGCCGCCGGGCGCGAGCACCCGCCGGAACTCGGCGAAGACGCCGGGCAGGAGCTCGGCCGGGATGTGGATGATCGAATACCAGGCGACCAGGCCGCTCAGCGAGGCGTCGGGGACGTCGAGCGAGCGCATGTCGCCCTCACTGAACACGATGTCGGGGAAGGTCGCCCGGGCGTGGGCCAGCATTCCGGGCGAGAGGTCGACGCCCGAGATGTCCAGGCCGCGCCGGTGCAGCCACGAGGTGATCCGGCCGGGCCCGCACCCGGCCTCCAGGACCTTGCCGGGCGGGACGAGATCGGTGAACAGCTGGAGGACCGACTGGTCGAACGGGTTGGTCTCCAGATCGTCCATGAACAGATCGACGTATTCGGCGACGAGGGCGTCGTATCCGGCGCGGGTCTCGGTGAGGAAGTCGGGCACACCGGCACCCTAAGGGCGGACCGGCCCGGCCGGTCCGCCCCCCGGGGTCAGTCGAAGACCGGCAGTTCCACCGTCCTGCGCCATTCGCGCTGGCGATGGGTCACATAGCTCCCCGGCGCGAGCCCGGTCGCCCCGTGTTCGGGGTGCATCAGGTAGACGGGGGCGGTGGCGGCGAACACCCGGCCGTCGGGGCCGTCGGTCCAGCGGCAGGTGCCGGGGTCGGCCACCAGCACGTGGGGGTGCACCCCGTCGAGCAGGACGAGCCCCTCCGGCGGCACCGGACGCCAGTCGGAGGCCCCCAGCAGGACGGCCGGGATGACCAGGAGGTCTCCCTGAGCCTGGAGCCCTTCGAGGACCGGGATGGTCAGGCTCCGGTCGAGATGGTCGTCGAACGCGTGTCCGGTACGCGCGGACAGGTTGGCGAGTCCTGGGGACCCGGTTGGGTGTGGACGATCGCCGGGCGGTCCACCACCAGCCGCCCGCTCGGGCGGCCCGGTCCCACAGGTCGATGCCGTCGACGCCGGGGGCCCAGGGCAGGCAGTCGTAGTAGGCCGGCCACGACACGTCGTGGACGTCCGGCCAGTCGCGGTCGTGGTCGTACACGACCAGCCTGAAGGGGAGGCGGCTGCGACTGAGCGGCCAGACCACCTGCCGGCGGACCTGCTCCCTCCGGCGCTGGGTCACCACGATGGCGGCGTCGAGGTCGCGGGTCAGCTGCCGCCGTCGCCCGGAGAACAGGCGGGTCAGCGGCGCACCATCGACATGCGGGAGGCCGGCCGGGGAGGGCACCCAGTGGAACCGGGGCGGGGGAAGCCCGTTCAGCCGGTAGAGGCCCGTGATGGCGGCTTCGGCTTCGGGGCGGTCGGCGGGCTCGGTCGACAGGGCGACCCGGAGCCAGTCTTCGCGGATGGAGGCGGCGTCTCGCCGCGTCGTGACACTCACCTGATGGAGGTGGTGTCGTCCTTTCCAACGATCATGTTTTCGATCATAACCTGATCGAATGCGCTCGAACTTAACGATTTACCTCATCCTCGGGCTCGTCGTCGTCGCCGGGGTCATCTCGTTCGGCACGCTGACGTCGCAGACGATGACGTCGTTCGGGGTCGGCTCGGGTGTGGTGACCTCGATGAGCGCCCTCATCTCCTCCCTCGCCGCCGGTATCTCGGCCGTCGCGGCCTGGCGGACCAGCCTCCGGCCGCCCGCCGAGGACGACGAGGCCGTCGTGCGGCTGCTCGACATCGCCGAGCGGGCCGACGGCGAGATCAGGAAGCTGGCGCTCGCCGAGCTGAACCGGGCGATCCCGCCGCTGCTCCGCAAGCGCCTGGCCGGCCGCGACCGGGCCCCCGTCATGGCCATGCTCGACGGGCTGCTCACGCGAGAGGACGTACCGCGCCTGCGGCTGTTCCTCGCCGTCTACGGGATCTCCTGAGGAACCACTCGGCCACGGTCCTCCTCGGCGCGGAGCGGGACATGCCCGCGGAGATCGCCGCTCATCAAGCTCGCAGCGCCTCATCCGCAGGTGACTGGAACATTGACGGCCCCGTAGCACATATGTAACATTCGACCAGCACTACGCAAGAATCTTGCAATTTGTCGTCTAATTTCTCTCTGTTTCTCGCAACTCTTCAGGGAATGCACTGCGTCCGTGCTCCCGCCCCCATCCGTGTCTCCACCTGTCGACCCTGACGAGAGAAGAACGCGAATGAGAAAGCTGCACGGACCCCTGAGGCTGGTGGCGACCGTCGTCGCCGCCGGCCTCGTCGCGTCTGGGCTCCTCGCCCCGCCCGCGTCCGCCGCCGGCGGGCCCAACCTGTCTCTGGGCAAGGCCACCGCGGTGTCCAGCTCGACCGCGGGCCAGCCCGCCTCCGCCCTCAACGACGGCAACCAGTCGACCTACTGGGAGAGCGTCAACAACAGCTTCCCCCAGTGGGCGCGCATCGACCTCGGCAGTGCCACCGCCGTGGACCAGATCGTGCTCAAGGTGCCCGGCGCCTCCGCCTGGCAGACCCGCACCCAGACGCTGACCGTCCAGGGCAGCGCCGACGGCAACACCTTCTCCACCGTCGTGGCCTCGGCGAACTACACGTTCAACCCGGCCACCGGCAACTCCGTCACCATCAACTTCGGCTCGGCGACGCACCGCTACTGGCGGGTCAACGTCACCGCCAACACCGGCTGGCCGGCCGCCCAGATCTCGGAGTTCGAGATCTACGCCACCGACGGCGGCGGCAACACCGGTGGAAATCTTGCCTCCGGCCGTACGATGAGCGGCAGCTCGGTGTCGCAGAATTACGTCGCTTCGAACGCGAACGACAACAACCAGGCCACCTACTGGGAGAGCAACAACAACGTCTTCCCCGAGTGGCTCCAGGTCGACCTGGGCGCGTCCACCTCGGTCAACCGGGTGGTGCTGAAGCTCCCCGCCTCCGGCTGGGCGACGCGGACCCAGACCCTGGCCGTCCAGGGCAGCACGAACGGCACGTCGTTCACCGACATCGTCGGGTCGGCGGGCTACACCTTCAACCCGGCCAGCGGGAACACGGTGACGATCAACTTCACCGCGACCTCGACCCGGTACGTGCGCCTGAACATCACCGGCAACACCGGCTGGGCCGCCGGGCAGATCTCCGAGTTCGAGGTGTACGGCCCCACGACCCCCGGTGACACCCAGGCGCCCTCCACCCCGGGCACGCTGAGCTTCACCGAGCCGGCCGCCAACCAGATCAGGCTCGCCTGGGGCGCCTCGACCGACAACGTCGGGGTGACCGGCTACGAGATCTTCCGGGGCGGCGCGCTCGTCACGACGGTCGCGGGCAACGTGCTGACGTACACGGACACCCAGCCCTCGACGGCCACGGTGACCTATCACGTGCGCGCCCGCGACGCCGCCGGCAACACCTCCGGCAACAGCAACTCGGTCACCCGTCAGGGGCAGTCGGGCGGCGACACCCAGGCGCCCTCCGCGCCGGGCACGCTGAGCTACACCGAGCCCGCCTCCGGCCAGATCCGCCTGGCGTGGGGCGCGGCGACCGACAACGTCGGCGTGGCCGGATACGAGATCTTCCGCGGCGGCGCCTACGTCGCGCAGGTCGGCGCGGGCGTGCTCACCTACACCGACAACCAGCCCGCCACGGCCACCGTCTCCTACCAGGTGCGGGCCAAGGACGCGGCCGGCAACATCGGCCCGTTCAGCAACTCGGTGACCCGGACCGGCACCAACCCGCCGACGGGCACCAACCTGGCCCAGGGCAAGGAGATCACCGAGTCGGGGCACGTCCACACGTTCGTCGCGGCCAACGCCAACGACAACAACCTGGACACCTACTGGGAGGGCGCGTCCGGCGTCTGGCCCAGCGTGCTCACGGTCAAGCTGGGGTCGAACGCCGCCGTCACCTCGGTGGTGCTGAAGCTCAACCCGTCGTCGGCGTGGGGCTCGCGTACGCAGAACATCCAGGTCTTCGGACGCGACCAGGCCGCCACCACCTACACCAGCCTGGTCGGCGCGACGGCCTACACGTTCAACCCGGCCGCGCAGAACACGGTGACCATCCCGGTCACCGCGACCACGGCCGACGTGCAGCTCCGCATCACGAGTAACACCGGCGCCCCAGCGGGCCAGATCGCCGAGTTCCAGGTGTTCGGCACCCCGGCGCCCAACCCCGACCTCCAGGTCACCGCGCTGAGCTGGTCGCCCACCTCGCCCAACGAGACCCAGGCGATCACGGTCACCGGCACGGTCCGCAACAACGGCACCTCGGCCTCCCCGGCCGACAGCGTGAACGTCACCGTCGGCGGCAGCCTCGTCGGCACGGTCAGCATCCCGGCCCTGGCGGCCGGCGCGCAGGCCACGTTCACCCAGAACGTCGGCGCCCGCCCGCAGGGCACCTACGCGGTCGCCGCCACGGTCGACGCCGACGGCACCGTGTTCGAGCAGAACGAGGCCAACAACACCTTCACCGCGCCGACCCAGCTCACGGTCGCCCAGGCCCCCGGCCCCGACCTGCAGGTCACCGGCGTGACGTCCAACCCGGCGAACCCGGCCGTCGGCCAGGCCGTCAGCTTCACCGTCTCGGTCAACAACCGGGGCATCGACCCGGCGGGCGCGAGCACCACCCGCGTCACGGTCGGCTCGACCACCCTGAACGGTTCCACCGGCACGATCGCGGCGGGGGCCACGGCCACCGTCTCGATCAGCGGAACGTGGACGGCCACCAGCGGCGGCGCGACCATCACCGCCACGGCCGACGCCACCGGCGCGGTCACCGAGACCAACGAGTCGAACAACACGTTTACGCAGGCCATCGTGGTCGGGCGCGGCGCCGCGGTGCCGTACACCGAGTACGAGGCCGAGGCCGCTCAGCACAACGGGACGGTCCTGACCGCCGACGCGCTGCGCACCTTCGGGCACACGAACTTCGCCTCGGAGTCGAGCGGCCGCAGCTCGGTCCGCCTGAACAGCACCGGCCAGTACGTCGAGTTCACCTCGACCGTGCCGTCGAACTCGATCGTCATCCGCAACTCGATCCCGGACGCCGCCGGCGGCGGCGGCCAGGACAAGACGATCAGCCTCTACATCGACGGCACGTTCAACCGGAAGATCACCCTGTCGTCGAAGCACTCGTGGTTGTACGGCTCCACCGACGACCCTGAGGGCCTCGTGCAGACCCCCGGCGGCGACGCCCGGCGCCTGTTCGACGAGTCGAACGCCCTGCTCAGCCAGACCTACCCGGTCGGCACCAAGTTCCGCCTCCAGCGGGACGCCGGTGACGACGCCGCGTTCTACATCATCGACCTGATCGACCTGGAGCAGGTCGCTCCCCCGCTGAGCCAGCCCTCGAACTGCACCAGCATCACCCAGTACGGCGCGATCCCGAACGACGGCCAGGACGACACCCAGGCCATCCAGCGCGCGGTCACCGACGATCAGAACGGCGTCATCAGCTGCGTGTGGATCCCCGCCGGTCAGTGGCGGCAGGAGCAGAAGATCCTGACCGACGACCCGCTGAACCGCGGCAGCCACAACCAGGTCGGCATCAGCAACGTGACGATCCGCGGCGCCGGCATGTGGCACTCGCAGCTCTACACGCTCACCGAGCCGCACCTGGTCCAGGGCGGCATCAACCACCCGCACGAGGGCAACTTCGGCTTCGACATCGACAACAACACCCAGATCTCGGACATCGCGATCTTCGGCTCGGGCCGCATCCGCGGCGGACCCGGAGGAGCCGAGGGCGGCGTCGGCCTGAACGGCCGCTTCGGCCAGAACACCAAGATCACGAACGTGTGGATCGAGCACGCGAACGTGGGCGTCTGGGCCGGCCGCGACTACACCAACATCCCCGAGCTCTGGGGCCCCGGCATCGGGGTGGAGTTCAGCGGCATGCGCATCCGCAACACCTACGCCGACGGCATCAACTTCGCCAACGGCACCCGCAACTCCAAGGTGTTCAACAGCTCGTTCCGCACCACCGGCGACGACGCGCTGGCCGTCTGGGCGTCCAAGTACGTCAAGGACCAGTCGGTCGACATCGGCTCCAACAACCAGTTCATCAACAACACGATCCAGCTGCCCTGGCGCGCCAACGGCATCGCGGTCTACGGCGGCTTCGGCAACAAGATCGAGAACAACCTGATCTACGACACCGCGAACTACCCCGGCATCATGCTGGCGACCGACCACGACCCGATCCCGTTCACCGGGACGACGCTGATCGCCAACAACGGCCTCTACCGGACCGGCGGGGCGTTCTGGAACGAGGACCAGGAGTTCGGCGCGATCACCCTGTTCGCGCAGGGCGCCGGCATCCCGGGCGTGACCATCCGGGACACCGACATCGTCGATTCGACCTACGACGGCATCCAGTTCAAGACGGGCGGCGGCGAGGTCACCGCCCAGATCACCAACGTGAAGATCGACAAGTCCAACAACGGCGCGGGCATCCTGGCGATGTCCGGAGCCCGGGGCTCGGCGACCCTCACGAACGTGACCATCACGAACTCGGCCGACGGGGACATCGTCCGCGAGCCCGGCACCCAGTTCGTCATCAACCAGTGACGCCCTGACCACCTGACAGGACCAGCCGTGGGCCCGGGGGCTCACGGCTGGTTCTTTTATGTACGTTTGATGCGATGGACCTGCGCCGGTCCTCGTGTGGCGCGACTGGTCAGCGGCCGGTGACCGGCATCAAGTCGCCGGCCTGAGGTTCACGCGGCGGACTCGCCCATCTCCAGGTGCATACCGAGCTGCGAGTACAGCTCCAACTGGTCGAAGTACTCCCGGTGCGTGACGATCTTTCCGTCCTCGACGAAAGAGGCGCAGGTGCCACGCAGGGTGATGCGGCGACCCGTCGGTTCCAGATCCCGTCCGTCGGGCAGCAGGAACGGCCCCGTGTGCGTGCCGACCGCCGTCCACTCGACCACCAGGGGATTGTCAGTCTCGGTCCCCTCGTACCAGACCGCGAGATGAAGATCCGGGAAGCCCCGGAAGAACTGCTCGAACAACCACACGATCTGCTCGGATCCCTCCGCCACTCCGGCGGGCGAGACATAGGCGGCGTCCTTGGCGAAAAGATCGAGCATCCGCGGCACGTCGTGGTCGTTGATCGCGTCGGCCAGGTCACGCTTGACCTGCCACTTGTCGACCATGGATGTTCCCCTCCCTGGTCACGACATCAACCCATATGTGACGTTACCTATGGGCAGGCAGACCGCGACCCACGTGGCCGTCGCGGGCAGGTCATGGAATGCCCGCGAAGGCAAACTCAGCCCTTTCGGGTCAGCAGCGGCAGCACGACCTCGTCGACGAGCCGCTCGGCCATCCCCGGCGTGTCGCCGAGCCAGAGTGCCTCGGCGACCAGCGGGCCGATGAGCAGCCGGTCGACCATGTCGAGGATCGGGTTGTCCGCGTCGATCTCGCCCGCCGCCACGTGGCGCTCCAGCGCCCGGCGCAGCACCGCCAGCTCCGGCTCGATCATCAGCTCGTGGAAGGCGGCCCGCAGCTCCTCGTCGACGAGAACTGCCTGGGCCAGCCCGGTCAGCGGTCGCGGCACCGTCCCCCGGCGGGTCGCCTCCAGCAGGTCTCCGCGGAGCGTGCCGGTGTCGATCTCGGCCGGACGGGCGGGCTTGCTCACCTTGACCGCGGTGATGACCATCTTCGCCTTCCCGCCCCACCGCCGGTAGAGGGTGGCCGTGCTGGCGCGGGCGGCCCTCGCGATGTCGTCGATGGTCACCTCGTCGTAGCCCCGCTCGCGGACGAGGGCCAGGGCGATGCCGAGCAGTTCGTGTTCGCGCTCCTCGGTCAGGCGGCTGCGCATGAGAGCTCCTTATCGAAAACGCGTTTTCGACTGTCCGTTTTCTATCGTATCGTCGTAGGCATGGAGACAGTTCTGATCACCGGCGGGACGGGCTTCCTGGCCACCCGTGTCATCGCCGCCGCCCAAGAGGCGGGGTACCAGGTGTGCACCACCGTCCGCCACACCCCCGTCGACGGCGTGCCCTCGGTCGTCGCCGACCTCACGTCCGACGAGGGGTGGGACGAGGCCGTGGCGGGCTGCGACTATGTCCTGCACGTCGCCTCCCCCCTGCCGTCGGCCCAGCCCGCCGACGAGAACGAGGTGATCATCCCAGCCCGCGACGGCACCCTTCGCGTCCTGCGCGCGGCACGCGACGCCGGAGTCCGGCGCACGGTCGTGACCTCGTCGTTCGCCGCCATCGGCTACGGACACCCGGAGACCGACCGGCCCTTCACCGAGGACGACTGGACCCGGCCCGACGCCGACATCGCGGCCTATCCCAAGTCCAAGGTGATCGCCGAGCGGGCCGCCTGGGCGTTCGACCGGGGGGCCATGGAGCTGACGGTGGTCAACCCGACCGGGATCTTCGGCCCCGTCCTGGGGCCGCGATACGCCAGTTCGATCGGCATCCTGGCCGGGCTGCTCGACGGCGGCATGCGCGCCATCCCGAACATGTGGTTCGGCATGGTGGACGTCCGCGACGCGGCCGACCTGCACCTGCGCGCCATGACCTCGCCGAAGGCGGCCGGGGAGCGGTTCATCGGGGCGTCGGGCGACGCGGTGTCGATGGCCTACATCGCCCAGGTCCTCCGGGAGCGCCTCGGCGCGACCACCCCCACCGAGCTCCTGCCCGACGAGGTGGTCAGGGAGCTGGCCGAGACCGACGACCGCATGGCGGAACTGGCCAGGAACGTGGGGCGCGTCCGCCACCTGTCGAACGCCAAGGCCCGGTCGCTGCTCGGCTGGAACCCCCGTCCGACCGAGGACGTCATCGCCGACACGGGCCGCAGCCTCATCGAAGGCGGCTACGTGTGACCCGGCCTCCCACCAGGGGCTCGGCGAACAGACCCGTCGTGAAGGACACGCCGGTGACCTCGGCCGCCAGCGCGAGGGCCGCCGCGTCGGGGTCGGGGTGGTCGTCGGCGTAGATCAGGTCGCCGAGCGCGTCCGGGGCCGCGCCCCAGCGGGTGCCCGGTTCCCTGACCAGGAAATGGGTGCGCGACCTGCCGTCGACGCTGTGCGCGAAGTGCCCGTGGGAACGGTCGTGGCGCATCACCGAGACGGCCTCGCCGCCGTCGCGGGTCACCTCGTTCAGCTCGCCGTCGAAGGCGAACCACCAGCCGCCCACCTGGAGGGCCACCACCCAGTCACCCGCCGGGGCGACCACGACGAGGTCGCTGTGCCCGTTCGTCCCGGAGTCGCGCCGGTACAGGTCGGCCCAGGTGAGGGCGGCCACGTCGGCCACGCCGAGGCGTTTCAGGGTGTCGTGTACGTCCCATCCGCGCACCCAGGTGACGGTGTAGACCGGCCGGTTCATTAAAGCGGTGCCGTCCGCAGTAATGATCATGGCGCGCAGTCTGGCAGTCGAGTCCGACAAATCCTCCTATGGACGTATCCACGATCAACGTCAGATAATTCGACTGCTGTTGCTCGCGAGCCCCAGTCACCGTGGCCCGCACCCCACTCCCGGTGATCTGCGCTGCCCGGGCGACAGAAGGGTTTCCTCGTGAAACGTGCTGTGTTCTTGACGTTGGCCCTGGTGGCCGCACTCTTCATCCCCTCGCAGGCCAACGCGGCCAACCTGCTCGCCAACCCCGGGCTCGAATCGGGCTCGCTCTCCCCCTGGACGTGCACGGGAGGCCTCGGGTCGGCGGTGGCCTCCCCGGTTCGTACCGGAACCAGAGCGCTTGCCGGTGCGGCCGGCGCCTCCGACAACGCCCGGTGCAGCCAGAACGTGTCGGTGCGCCCGAACACGGCCTACGTGCTGACGGCGTGGGTCCGGGGCAACTACGTCTACCTGGGCGTGCAGGGCGGCGCCTCGGTCTGGACGTCGTCGGCCGACTGGCGGCTGCTGACCCTGAACTTCACCACCGCCGCCGGGCAGACCACGGCCCAGGTCTACCTCCACGGCTGGTACGGCCAGGGCACCTACTACGCCGACGACATCAGCTTCGACGGCCCCGGCGGCACCAACCCGTCGCCGTCGCCCTCGCCGTCGCCGTCACCCTCGCCGTCTCCCTCGCCCTCCCCGACGCCGACCGCCAGCCCCTCGCCGACCCCGACGGTCACCCCCACCGTGGGCCCGACCTGCGCGGTCAAGGGCAAGCCCGCCGGGAAGGTGCTCCAGGGTTACTGGGAGAACTGGGACGGCGCGGTCAACGGCGTGCACCCGCCGCTCGGCTGGATCCCGATCACCGACGCGCGCATCAAGCAGCACGGCTACAACGTCATCAACGCCGCCTTCCCGGTCATCCGGTCCGACGGGACGGTCCTGTGGGAGGACGGGATGGACGCCACCGTGAAGGTCGCCACCCCGGCCGAGATGTGCGCCGCCAAGGCGGCGGGCGCGACGATCCTCATGTCGATCGGCGGCGCCACGGCGGGCATCGACCTGTCGTCGGCCACCGTGGCCGACCGGTTCGTCGCGACGATCGTGCCGATCCTCAAGCGCTACAACTTCGACGGCATCGACATCGACATCGAGACCGGCCTCACCGGCAGCGGCAACATCAACACGCTGTCGACCTCGCAGGCCAACCTGATCCGCATCATCGACGGCGTGCTCGCGCAGATGCCGTCGAACTTCGGCCTGACCATGGCCCCCGAGACCGCCTACGTCACCGGCGGCAGCGTCACCTACGGCTCGATCTGGGGCGCCTACCTGCCCGTCATCAAGAAGTACGCCGACAACGGCCGGTTGTGGTGGCTGAACCAGCAGTACTACAACGGCTCGATGTACGGCTGCTCCGGTGACTCCTACTCGGCCGGGACGGTCCAGGGCTTCGTCGCCCAGACGACCTGCCTCAACAACGGCCTGGTCATCCAGGGCGTGACGATCCGGGTGCCGTACGACAAGCAGGTCCCCGGCCTGCCCGCCCAGATCGGCGCGGGCGGCGGCCACATGTCGCCGTCGCTGGTGTCGCAGGCCTGGAACAGCTTCAACGGCCAGTTGAAGGGCCTGATGACCTGGTCGATCAACTGGGACGGCTCCCGCAACTGGACCTTCGGCGACAACGTGAAGGCGCTGCAGGGCCGTTAGGGGGTACGTCCCCTGACATGCGGATCATGTGGGGCACGACCGCGCTGGCCTGCTGCGCCGGCGCGGTCGACCTCTTCACCTTCCTCGAACTCGGCGGCGCCTTCGCCGGCATCATCACGGGCAACGTGGTGACGGCCGCCTCGGGCAAGTGGCTCGCCGCCCTGACGGCGGTGGCCGGCTTCGGCGCCGGCGCCTACGCCTGGGCGGCGACCTTCCGCGACCGGCGGACCTTCGGCCTGATCGCCGAACTGGTCCTGCTCGTCATCGTGGCCGTCGGCTGGATCGGCACCGGCACCCACCCCGACCTGTCGGGGCGGCTGACCCTGCTGGCCCTGGCCGGGATCGCGATGGGCGGCCAGAGCGCGATGATGCTGGGCCTCCACCCGAACACGACGTACATGACCGGCGTGCTGACCACCTCCCTCCACGACCTGGCGACCGGCCGGAGGGACACCTTCGTGACGGCCCTCCGGCAGATCGGCGCGTTGGCGATCGGCGCGGCCTCGACGGCCATGCTGCTGACGGCCGCCCGCCCGTTCGCCCCGGTTCTGGCGGTCCTCCTCCTGATCACCGCGATCTTCCTGCTACCGCATAGCCCGCAGGCCGCGTCGTGAAGGCGCCGCGGCCCTGGGTGCGGCTGCGGAGCCGGGTCGCGTAGCCGAAGACCTCGGCCAGGGGCACCGTCGCCGTGATGACGACCGTGCCCGGCCGGGCCTCGGTGCCGGAGACCTGGCCCTTTCGTGCGGCGAGGTCGCCCAGCACGCCGCCCGCCAGGTCGTCGGGGACCGTCACCGTCACCTCGGTCACGGGTTCCAGGACGGCCATCCGGCACGAACGCAGCGCCTCGCGGAGGGCGAGGCGGCCGGCCGTGCGGAAGGCCAGTTCCGAGGAGTCCTTCACGTGGGTCGCGCCGTCGGTCAGGGTCACCCGCAGGCCCATGACCGGGTGGCCGCCGAGAGGGCCTTCGGCCAGGGCGTCGCGGCACCCCTGTTCGACCGCCTTCACGTACTCCTTCGGCACCCGGCCGCCGACGACCGTGCTCGCGAAGGCGAACGGCTCGTCGCACGGTTCGACGTCGATGCGGACGTGGGCGTACTGGCCCGCGCCGCCGTCCTGTTTGACGTGGCGGTAGAGCACGCCGGTCACGCCCTCCACGACGGTCTCCCGCAGGGCGACCTGCGGGGCGCCGACGCGGATGGTGAGGCCGCGGTCGCGGCGGATCTTCTCCACGGCCACCTCCAGGTGGAGTTCTCCCAGGCCGGACAGGATGGTCTGGCCGGTCTCGGGGTCGGTTCGTACACGAATGGATGGGTCTTCGTCGGCCAGGCGGGCCAGCGCGACGGCGAGCTTCTGGTGCTCGGCCCGGGTCTCGGCCTCGACCGCGACCGAGACGACCGGTTCGGTCGTCGAGGGCGGCTCCAGCACGAGCGGCGCCGCCGGGTCGGCCAGCGTCGTGCCCGTCCGCACGACCTTGGGCCCGGTGACGGCCACGATGTCGCCCGCCTCGGCGCGGTCGATGTCGATGTGCCGGTCGGCCTGGATCCGCAGGATCCGCGACACCCGCTCGGTCTTCCCGGTCGTCGTGTCGAGGACGGTGTCGCCCTTGCGCAACGTGCCCGAGTAGACCCGCAGGAACGCGGTCCGCTCGGCCACCTTGAACACCAGCCCCGAGAAGGGCCGGGCTTCGACCCTCGGCTCGGGCAGGTAGGCCACCACGGCGTCGAGCAGCGCCTCGATGCCCTGGTTGCGGTAGGCCGACCCGCTCAGCACGACGACCACCTCGCCGGAGAGGGTCAGCTCGCGCAGTGCCCTCTGGAGCGTCGCCGGGGAGACGTTCGGGTACTCGTCCAGGACGTCGGGATGTCGCTCCGCCACCTGTTCGACCAGGCCGGGCCGCCCGAGCACGAGCGGCACCGGATGCAGCCGCCGCCGGATCGCCTCGACGGTCGCGTCGAGGTCGGCGCCGGGCCGGTCCATCTTGTTGACGAACACGATCCGCGGCACGCCATACCGATCGGCCCGCCGCCAGACGGCCTCGCTCTGCGGCTCCACCCCCGCCACCGCGTCGAACACCGCGACCGCCCCGTCGAGCACCCGCAGCGACCGCTCGACCTCGTCGGAGAAGTCGACGTGCCCGGGGGTGTCGATCAGGTTGATCTGGGCGCCCCGCCAGTGACAGGTCACCGCCGCCGCGAAGATCGTGATCCCGCGGTCGCGTTCCTGCGAATCGAAGTCCGTGACGGTGGTGCCATGGTGCACTTCACCCTGCTTGTACGTCGCCCCGGTGGCGAACAGGACGCGTTCGGTGACGGTGGTCTTGCCGGCGTCGACATGGGCGAGGATGCCGATGTTGCGGAGAGTCATGGCCGTTTCTCTTTCGAGAGTGAATCCGGAAAGGACGGCGCGATGAAGCCTTCTACGAGAAGGCGGACAACCGGAATCGGGCGCGCAGCCGAAGCCGGGCACCGGAAGACACGCGGATCACCTCATGACCGAAGGGAGGAACGACGGCACGCGTGGCGTGGCGCATGATCTCCCCCTCTCTCGGTTACGGGAGGAGGGTAACGACCAGGATCTTACGGACGCGACCGATTTATTGAGGTCGATGTTTAGTTCAACCAGTCATGCAACGCCTAAAATGACGACGTGAAGGCGTCAATCTATGGAACCCCGGGGCTGACCAGCGAAGATCGCGCAGTACTGGCCGAAATCCACCAGATGCGCAAAGAGCTGCGCCATGTCCTGCGCACACCGAAGCGCTGGCAGGGCGGGCTGCGCCGATCGGCGCTCGCGCGGGCCATCCGCGGCTCCAACAGCATCGAGGGTTACCAGGTCGCCGTAGATGACGCGGCCGCTGCTCTCGACGATCAGGAACCCCTGAGCGCCGATGAGAAGACGTTTCTGGAGATCCAGGGCTATCGGCACGCATTGGGCTACGTCCTCGCCATGGGCGAGGACGACTACGCCAGCCTGAACACCACCGAACTGTGCGCGATGCACTACATGATGCTGGGCCACGACCCCGCGAAGTCGCCGGGCCGATTCCGCAAGGGGCCTGTCTTCGTCCACGACGACCGCACCGACCGTGTGGTCTATGAAGGACCCGACGCCGCGACAGTGCCCGCGCTCATGGACTCGCTGATCGAGAGCATCCACACAGGATCGGATGTCGATCCGGTCGTGCGGTCGGCGATGGCCCACTTGAACCTGGTGATGATCCATCCGTTCCGCGACGGCAACGGCCGGATGGCGCGCGCCCTCGCCACCTCCGTGCTGACCAGGTCGGATATCGGCGAGCCTGAGTTCTCCAGCATCGAAGAATGGCTGGGGGCCAACACCGATGACTACTACGCCGTGCTCGCCGTCACCGGGCAAGGCGCATGGAATCCACGCGACGACGCCCACCTCTGGGTCTCCTTCAATCTGCGGGCCCATCACATGCAGGCCCAGACCGTCGCCCGGCGCGTGCGTGAGGCGAGCGCCGTCTGGGAGGAGCTCGACGAACTCATCGCGGCGAACTCGCTGCCGGAGCGGACCTTCGACGCGATGTTCGAGGCGACGCTGGGCTGGCGGATCAGGCGGGCGGGTTACCGGAAGCGTGCCGACGTCGAGGAGCAGACGGCGACACGTGATCTGTCGGCACTGGCGAAGTCGGGCATTCTGGTGCCCCACGGAAGCGGGCGGGGTCGCTACTACACGGCCGGTGAGCCGCTGCTGCGTCTGCGCCGGGCCCAGCGGGAACAGCGCGCCCCGCTGACCGATCCCTACCCGTGGATGCGCCCGAAGCTGGCGGAACCTCGCTGAGTCAGGTCGTCCAGCGGTAGCGGTGTTCCGGGCGGCCCGCCGTCCCGTATCTCGGTCTCAGTTCCGCCTGGCCCGTCGCGCACAGATACTCCAGGTACCGCCGCGCGCTCACCCGCGACAACCCCGTCACCGCAGCCGTCTCGGCCGCCGACAGGTCGCCGCCGTTGGTGCGCAGCGCGTCGGCCACCAGGGCGCACGTCGCCGTCGACAGGCCCTTGGGCAGCACGGCCCGGTTCGTGCCGCCGAACAGGCGGTCGATGTCCTCCTGGACGGCCGGTCCCGGCATGGCGAGCCGCCGCCGGGATTGGGCGTACTGGTCGAGGCGTTCGGTCAGTTCTGCCGCGGTGAAGGGCTTGACCAGGTAGTTCACCACGCCGGCCCGCAGGGCGGCCCGGACGGTGTCCATGTCGTTCGCGGCGGTGATCATCAGGATGTCGACCGGGTGGGCGAGGCCGCGCAGGTGGTGCAGGACGCCGAGGCCGGACATGTCGGCCATATACACGTCGAGCAGCACCAGGTCGGGCCGGAGTTCCTCGACCGAGGTGATGGCCGCCCGGCCGCCGTGGGCGGTGCCGACGACGGAGAAGCCCGGGATCCGGCCGACGTACCCCACGTGGATGCGGGCCACCATGAAGTCGTCGTCGACGACGAGAACCTTGATCATCCTGACCGCCTCGGCAGCAGCGCGGTGAAGACGGCGCCGCGCTCGTTGTGCACCCTTACCCAGCCGCCGCGCCGTAGGCAGGCCTGCCTGGTCAGCGCCAGGCCCAGGCCGCGCGGGCCCGACTGCGCCGCCTTGGTGGTGAAGCCCTCGCGGAACACCTCTTCGGCCAGGTCGGCCGCTATGCCGGGGCCGTCGTCGCCGACCCTCACGTGCAGGCCCTCCTCCGTCGTCCGGACGCAGACCTCCACGGTCCCGCCCCGGCCGTCGAGGGCGTCGAGGGCGTTCGCCACCAGGTTGCCGACGACGAGGACGGCGTCGTGGGGGTCGCCCAGGGTGCCTTCTTCGACGCACGCGTCGGGGGCCAGGCGGAGGGCGGCGCCGCGTTCGGCCGCCTGGGCCGACTTGGCCAGCAGCAGGGCCGCCAGGGTCGGGTCCTTCACCTGTTCGCGGATGTCGGTGGCGTACTGGCCGCCGGCCGATTCGGTGATGTAGCGGACGGCCATCTCCTGTTCGCCCAGCTCCAGGAGGCCGACCACGGTGTGCATGCGGTTGGCGAACTCATGCGCCTGGGCGCGCAGCATGTCGGTGGTGTTGGTGGCCTCGTCCAGCTGATGGGACAGGCGGATCAGCTCGGTGCGGTCGCGTAGTGTCACCACCCAGCCGCGGTGCTGGCCGCGCACCTCGACCGGGGTGCGGTTCAGCACGAGCGTGCGGCCGTGGCGCAGCACGATCCGGTCCTCGCCGACGTCGTCGCCGGCCATGACGTCGCGGAGGCGGTCGTTCGACGGGAGGTCGTCCAACGATCCGCCGACGTCGCCGAGGAGTTCGTGGGCGGCGTCGTTGATCAGGGTCATCCGGCCGTCGAGGTCGAGGGCGACCACGCCCTCCTTCACGCCGTGCAGCACGCCTTCGCGCTGTTCGAGCAGGGCGGCGATCTCCCTGGGTTCCAGGCCGAAGGTCTGGCGGCGGACCCGCTGGGTGATGAACGCCGCCGCCGCCGAGCCCAGGACCAGCACGCCGAAGACCGTCCAGATGAGCGGCGGGAGGGCGTCGCCGAGTTCGGCGGCGACCGTCTGCTCCAGTATTCCGACGCTGGCCAGGCCGATGACCTGCCCGTCGAGGCCGAAGATGGGCGCCTTGCCGCGCACCGAGGTGCCGAGGGTGCCGGTCTGCACGCCGGTCCACTCCTGGCCGGTGGTCATCACCTCGGTGCCGTCGGTCGACAACTTCTGGCCGATCAGGGCGGCGTTCGGGTGGGCGTAGCGGATCTCGTCGCGGTTGGCGATGACGACGTAGTCGGCGCCGGTGGCCTTCTGGACGCTCAACGCGATCGGCTGCAGCGTCTGCTCCGGGTGGGGGTCGTCGAAGGCCTCCCGGACCCCGGGCAGCCCGGCGACCGACTCGGCGATCGCGAGGGCCCGCTGCTCGTGCTGCTCGTTGAGCTGGCGGCGGGTGTGCCCGACCCAGACGGTCGCGGTGCCGACGACCGTGAGCAGCACGATCACCATTTGGAGGACGAAGAGCTGGGTGCCCAATGAGGCGTTGAGCAGCCGTTTCACGCGTTCACTATAGGAGCCGTGCGGAAAACCGGGTCATGACCAATACGACCTATATGACGTCAATCACATAAAGGATCGACGGATCGTGCGGGTTCGCTCAGCATCCTCACCACGTTCAGGTAACCAGTGTGGGAGTCGGCGATGCGACGAACTCTGATATTGGCGGCGGCGTTGCTGGCCGCCGTCGCGGCATGTGGGGCCCCGTCGTCCGGCGGCGGAACCTCGGCCCTCAAGATCATGGCTCCGGCCGCGCCCGGCGGCGGGTGGGACACCACGTCCAGGACCGCCGAGCAGGCCTTCAAGTCGGCCGACCCGAACCTCAAGGTCGAGGTCTACAACGTGCCCGGCGCCGGTGGCACGATCGGCCTCACCCAGCTCGTCGGGGAGAAGGGCAACGGCAACCTGCTCATGACGATGGGCCTGGTCATGGTGGGCGCCATCGAACAGAACAAGTCCCAGGTCACGCTGGCCGAGACGACGCCCATCGCCAAGCTGACCGAGGAGTACGAGATCGTCGTCGTACCCGCGAACTCGCCCTTCCAGACCCTTCAGGACCTCGCGACCGCCTGGAAGACCGACCCCGCCAAGGTCGCCGTGGCCGGCGGTTCGGCCGGCGGCACCGACCACATCCTGGCCGGGCTGATGGCCAAGGCGGCCGGGGTCGACCCGAAGCTGGTCAACTACATCGCCCACTCGGGCGGCGGTGAGGCGCTGAACTCGCTGCTCGGCGGCAAGGTCGCGATCGGCATCTCCGGCATCGGCGAGTTCGCCGAGCACGTGAAGTCGGGCAAGCTGCGCGCGCTGGGCGTCTCGTCGCCCGACCGTCTGGAGAGCATCGACGCGCCGACGCTGAAGGAGGGCGGGCTCGACGTCGAACTCGCCAACTGGCGCGGGTTCGTGGCCCCGGGCGGGCTCGACGACGCCGCCAAGCAGTCGCTCACCGACCTGGTGACCAAGATGCACGACTCGGCGGCGTGGAAGGACGCGGTGGCCAAGAACGGCTGGATCGACGTCTTCCAGACCGGGCAGCCGTTCGCCGACTATCTGAACTCCGAGTCGGCCCGGGTGAAGGGCATCATCGCCGAGATGGGGCTCGTGTCCTGATGAGGTGGAGGAACCCGGAACTGCTGCTCGCGGGGGCCGTGCTGGCCCTCGGCGTGTTCGTCATCGTCGGCACCGCCGACGTGACGGCGGCGGCTTCGACGCTCGGGCTGGGACCGCGGTTCTTCCCGATCATCGTCGGCTCCGCCATGATCGCGACCGGCGTCTTCTATGTGGTCGACGTGCTCCGGGGTGGTCAGGGCGACCCGGAGGAGAGCGAGGACGTCGACCCGTCGGCGACGTCCGACAAGAAGTCGGTCGCCCTGATCAGCGTGATCTTCCTGGCGTTCGCCGTGTCGGTCGACCTGCTGGGCTGGATCGTCGCGGGCGCGCTGCTGTTCTTCGGGGTGTCGTGGGTGCTCGGCGCCGAGAACCGGCTGCGGGCCGGGGCGCTGGCGATCGTGCTGGCCGTGGCGTCCTACCTGGCCTTCGTGAAGGGCCTCGGCGTCACGCTGCCCGGCGGGCCGCTGGAGGGGCTGATCTGAGATGGACTCGCTCCAGCTGCTGCTCGACGGCTTCGCCACGGCGTTCACGCCGGTCAACCTCCTGTACGCCCTCGTCGGCGTCACCCTCGGCACCCTCGTGGGCGTGCTCCCCGGCATCGGCCCCGCGATGACCGTGGCGCTGCTCCTGCCGATCACCTTCAACGTGCCGCCGGCCAGCGCGTTCATCATGTTCGCCGGGATCTACTACGGCGGCATGTACGGCGGTTCGACCACGTCCATCCTGCTGAACACGCCGGGCGAGAGCTCGTCCATGATCACGGCACTGGAGGGCAACAAGATGGCCCGCCGGGGCCGCGCCGCCCAGGCGCTGGCCACGGCGGCGATCGGTTCGTTCGTCGCCGGTACGATCGCCACCGCCCTCCTGGTGGTGGCCGCCCCTCTCGTGGTCGACTTCGCGATCTCCTTCGGCCCGGAGGACTACCTCGCGCTGGCGATCCTGGCCTTCACGGCCGTGTCGTCGGTGTTGTCGCGGTCGGTCGTCCGCGGCCTCGCGTCGCTGGGGATCGGCCTGGTCATCGGCCTGATCGGCATCGACCAGCAGACCGGCCAGGCCCGCCTGACCCTGGGCATCCCGCAACTGCTCGACGGCATCGACGTCGTCGTGGTGGCCGTGGGCCTCTTCGCCCTGGGCGAGGTCCTGTACGTCGCCTCCCGGCTCCGCCACGGCCACCCCGAGGTGATCCCGGTGGGCCGCGCGTTCATGGGCCGCTCCGACTGGGCCCGCTCGTGGAAGCCGTGGTTGCGCGGCACGGCACTGGGCTTCCCCTTCGGCGCCCTGCCGGGAGGCGGGGCCGAGATCCCGACGTTCCTGTCGTATTCGGTGGAGAAGCGCCTGGCCAAGGGACACGAGTTCGGCGAGGGCGCGATCGAGGGCGTGGCCGGTCCGGAGGCGGCCAACAACGCCTCCGCCGCCGGAACCCTGGTGCCGTTGCTGACCCTGGGCCTGCCGACGTCGGCCACCGCCGCCATCCTCCTGGCCGCCTTCCAGCAGTACGGCCTCCAGCCCGGCCCCCAGCTCTTCGACCACAACCCCGCCCTGGTCTGGGGCATGATCGCGTCTCTCTTCGTGGGGAACGCGATGCTGCTCGTGCTGAACCTGCCGCTGGCCCCCGTGTGGGCCAGGGTGCTGCACATCCCCCGGCCTTACCTCTACGCGGGCATCCTGCTGTTCGCGGCCCTGGGCGTCTACGCGCTCAACGCCTCGTGGGTGGACCTGGTCGTCCTCTACCTGCTGGGCCTGATCGGCTTCGCGATGCGCAGGTTCGGCCTGCCGCTCGCCCCGGCGGTGATCGGCCTGATCCTGGGGCCGATGGCCGAGATCCAGCTCCGGCGCGCCTTGGCGATCGGCGCGGGCGACGCGACGGTCCTGGTGACCAGCCCGATCGCGGCGATCCTGCTGACCCTGTCGGCGCTGATCCTGGCGGCGCCCCTGGTGCGCCGCCTTCTGTCACGCCGCAAGCGGGAGGCAGTGCGGACCTGATTTCCACAGGCTGTGGACGGCCATCGCGGAAACGTCGGCCGGACGGGAGAACCTGACCCCATCCCGGGCGGGCGGGCGCGGCATCCGGGGTCGTCGTCCACAGGCTGTGAACAGCCGGCGGGAAACCGTCGGCCACCGATCTCCGGGCGCCCGTTGTCTCAGGTCACAGCAGCGGGCGCACCGGATGTGATGCGACGGCGTGGCAGGCGCCGAAACCCTCGGCCCTGGCCACGATGCGGCCGTTCGTGACCCGGACGGCCGTCTCCGTCGTACTCACGCCCTCCGGCCCGTAGAGCACCCGCAACGGCGGGGCGGCCCGGAGGGGCTCCAGGCAGTGCAGGGTGTCGCCGATGACGAGCTGGGCCAGCAGCGCCAGCTCCTCGCCCGCCGCCACGATGAGGGTCACGTCGTCGGAGGTGGCCCGCATGGCCTCTTCGACGGCCGACACCCGATGGGGCGCGAGGGTGACCACGACGCCCTCGGGCAGGTCGCCGGCCGGTTCGTCGACCACGTCGACCTTGGCCGCGAACGCCAGGTGGGGCGGCGGCCAGGAGTCGCCGAGGTCGAGGGCGGCGAGGTGTTCGCAGGCGCGGACCACGTCGAAGAGGTCGGTGAAGCCGCTGAACTGGCCGGCGCCGTGGAGGATCGTGAGCGCCTGTTCGGCGACGCGGACCTGCCGGCCTGCGCCCGGGTCGAGGCGTTCGAGGGTCAGGCCGAGCAGGATCGCGCTCAGCTTGACGAGCTGGGCGAACGGCTTGCGGGTCGCCTCGTCGGCCATGACCTCGGGCAGCAGGTCGCGGCCCAGCCACGCCTCCGAGCTGATCGGCACACCGGCCAGCCAGGCGCGGGCGAACTCATGGAGGGCCTCGGCCCGGGTGGTCGCGGGCGCGGCCGTCACGGCGGGACGTTCGGCGGCCAGGACCGCGAAGTAGAGCGCCCGTTTGCCGGGGAAGTTGGAGTAGACCGCGCCCCGGGTGAGCTCGGCCCGCTCGGCGATGTCGTCTATCTTCGCGTCGCGGAAGCCGTACAGGAGGAATTCGGCGCGCGCGGCGGCGAGCACCTTCTCACGGGTGAGCCGCTGGTGCTCCACACGGGACAGCCGAGCCATTTCGCCTCCGCCTTGCCGGACCGACACCGCCCAGGATAGCGTCGCCATCCAGATGTTCTTATCATCTGAATGTCCGGAGGGCTCGTGTACGAGATCGACCTCGCCGCCACCATGGGCGACCCGTTCGGCGTCTACGGCCGGGCCAGGGAGGCGGGCCCGCTCGCCGTCCTCCGGATGCCGGGCGCCCCGGAGTGGATGGTCGTCACCCGCTACGACGACATCCGGGCGGCGCTCACCGATCCCCGGCTGGAGATCCGGCCGGAGAGCTTCATGCGTCCCGACGTGCCCGACGACTGTCTCCCGTACATGCGGACCATGAGCGAGATGAACGGCGCCGAGCACGCCCGCCTGCGCAAGGCCGCCGCCCCGGCCTTCACCCCACGCCGGGCCGAGGCGTTCCGCACCCGGATCACCGAGATCGTCGGCCGCCTGCTCGACCCGCTCGACGGCGAGACCGACCTCATCCCCGCCTTCACCCGTCCGCTGCCCATGGACGTCATCTGCGCCCTGGTCGGCGTCCCCGAGGACGACCGCGAGCGGTGGCGCGCCCACGGCCGGGTCGTCGACACGCCCGGCGGCCCCGGCTTCGCCGCGGCGATCCCCGGCATCATGGACGGCGCGAAGGCGGCGGTGGCCCGGCGGCGCGCCGAGCCGGGCGACGACCTGCTGTCCGACCTGGTGGCCACGGAACTGACCGACCAAGAGCTCGTGACCCTGGTCTGGCACCTGATCCTCGCCGGCCAGACCCCCACGAACCTCATCGCCAACGCCGTGCTGGCCCTGCTCACCCACCCCGCCCAACTGGCCGTGCTCCGCGACCGGCCCGGCCTGATGCCGCGAGCGGTCGAGGAGCTGACCCGGTTCTGCGGCCCGACGATATTGTCGATCCCCCGGTACGCCCGCGAGCCTATGGACCTGTGCGGGGTCGAGATCGCCGCCGGCACCCCGGTGACCTGCGCGCTCGTGGGCGGCAACCGCGACCCCCGGGTGTTCGACGACCCCGAGGAGCTCGACGTCACCCGCGAACGCGCGCCCCACCTGGGCTTCGCGCACGGCCCGCACTTCTGCGTCGGCGCCTCGATCGCCCGGGTGACCACCCAGGTCGCGCTGACCGAACTGCTCAAGCGCGACCTGGAGCTCGCCGCCGACCCGGCGACGCTGCGCACCCCCGACCCGGGCACCTACCGGCTGACCGCGCTGCCGGTCCGGCTCTAGTGTTTGCGCTTCCCGCCGATGACGATGATCTTCTGTCGGCCGTCGGCGAAGTTCGAGGCGACCGACGCGTTCACGCTGTTGGCCGACCCGTTCACGTTGGAGAAGTTGCCGCTGTTCACGCCGTTCCTGCGATTGCGGTAATTGCCGCTGTTGTAACTGTTGCCGACGTTGGTGATGGCGCCGCGGTCCTTGGTGACGTTGGTGATGCCGGCCGACGCGATCGGCCCCGGGCCGCCGCCCATCAGGGCCGGGACGATGGCGAGCGTCGCGATGATCATCATTTGACCAGACCCCCGACCTTGGTCTTCTGAGGCCCGTTGGCGAGGTTCGCGCTGTTGGAGGAGTTGTTGCTGCTGGTCGCCCCGTTGGCGTTGGAGAAGTTCCCGCTGTTCACCGGATTCCCCTTGTTGCTGTAGTTGCCGCTGTCGACCGAGTTCCCGCTCGCGATGGCCCCGTTGACGCACAGCGTCGGCGAGTTGTCCACGGGCGAGTTGTAGTTGATCAGCCGGTTGCCGCAGACCAGGCTCGGCACCAGTCCGACCACCGAGCCCAGGTCGGCCCCGACGATCCCGCCGAGCAACGAGGGCTCGGGATCGGCGTGCGCGGCGGGCACGCCCAACACCACACCACCGGCGGCCACGAGGGCCACGAGAGCCCGAAGCAAGAACCTCATGGACCGGCACCCTAGTGACTGCACGGTCACCCATGGTGACGGCATGCGAGGATCATGCACATGTCCACCGCCGATCTTTACGACGAGCATGGCGAGGCCCTGCAGTCGTGCAGCCTCCAGTTCCGTCAGTACGGCGCCCGCCGCGCCTTCCACGGCCTGATCACGACGCTCCGCTGCCACGAGGACAACGCGCTGCTCAAGGCGATCCTGGAGGAGCCCGGCGAGGGCCGGGCCCTGGTCGTCGACGGCGGCGGCTCCCTGGAGGCCGCCCTGCTGGGCGACGTCATCGCCGGCACGGCCGCCGCCAACGGCTGGGCGGGCGTGGTCGTCAACGGCGCCGTCCGCGACGTGGTCGCCCTCGGCGCCATCGACCTGGGCGTAAAGGCGCTCGGCAGCAACCCGCGCAAGAGCCACAAACACGGTCTCGGCACCCGCGACGTCGCCGTCATCTTCGGCGGCGTGCTGTTCCACCCCGGCGCGACGATCTACAGCGACGACGACGGCATTCTGGTGACCACCCGAGGAAGATGACCGACATGACCACAGAGCAGGAACGCGCCGACCTCATCGAGTCCCTCGCCGCGCAACGCCGCTTCCTCCGCCACGCCGTCGACGGCCTGACCGACGACCAGGCCCGCCTCCGCCCGACGGCCAGCGACCTGTGCCTCGGCGGCATCGTCAAGCACGTCGCCCTGATGGAGGCCGCCTGGGCCCGCTTCGCCTCGGGCGGCGCGGCGGCGATGCAGGCCGTCCAGGTCGACTGGACGAGCCAGTTCCGCATGGAGGACGACGAGCACCTCGACGACCTGCTGGCGATCTGGGAGGGCACCGCCACCGCGACCGACGACCTGGTCCGCACCCTCGACCTCGACCAGGTCCACGAACTGCCCCGCGCACCGTGGTTCCCGCCGGGCGCGACCCGCTCGGCCCGGCGTGCCTTCACCCACCTGATCGGCGAGATCGCCCAGCACGCGGGCCACGCCGACATCATCCGCGAGACCATCGACGGCCAGAAGACGATGGGCTGACCGGACGGCGGTCAGCCCTCGTCGCGGGCCATGGGCAGCGTACGCAGAAAGCTCGAATCCACCGCGATGTCACCCTGAAGCCGCCAGGCACGGCGTTCGAAGACCAGATCACCGCTGACGGTGAAGGGTACGCGCGATCTGTAGGCGATGATCGCCCAGTCATGATCAGGGCCGTCCAGAGTCATATGGACGTTTCTGTATCGCCCGTTCACCTCGGCATGCAGAATGACCGCTCCGGACTCGTTCTCGTCACGACCGCCTTCTCTGGTGAGAGATTTGACCGTCCCGATGAGCGTTACCCGTCGTTTCGGCTCTTCTTGCCGGATGAGCCGCTCCCGTACCCGCCCCAATTGGGGGATGACCTGTCGTTCCAATTTGATGGGTGTGTCTCCGACCAGCGGCCTCTCCAGCGCGGCGGCCCACTCGAAGGACAGGTCGATGGCTCTCAGCGCTTCAGGTTCGGCCATGTCCTCGATGGCCTCGACCAGCCCTGCGCTGAGCCCCCAACGCGACGGTTCGTCGAACGCGGCGAGGTCTCGCCCTTCAGTGATGTTCCTGGTGGTCTCCAGCCCTCTGGCCAACGTCTCCATCACACGGCGTTGGAATGGCGGAGCAAGCTGGCCGGACTCGGATGCTTCGTTTTCACCGAGCCGGGAGACGACGGTGAAGACGAAACTTCCGCGTTTGGTGTGACCGAGACGAACATCGTCTTCGAGGAAATCGGTTACGGCCGCGGGCCTTCGTCCCAGATGCGAATGGTCGGGATTGGCCGCGGTGGTGGCCGCCGCACGGAGCAGTTTCCAGATGCCCTCGATGGTGAGTTCGGCCTGGCGGAGCGGAATGGTCCCGTCGGTCATCGCCTGATCGAGTCGCACGAAGAAAAGGTCGGCCCGCGTCGCGATGATGTGCTCTTGGAGGACTTCGGGATCCCAGTCGTTCACTTTGCCGATCGTCACCAGCGCGTCATAGAAGCGATCTGCGAAGTCCAGATAACTGGAGTCGAGGGGTAGGAGCAGGCGCCCTCGGAGCCTTCCGTCGTCTGAGGGGAGCGACCAGACCTCACGGACGTGATCGACCCTTGACTCCAACCGCCATGACTCCGTTGCCAGAAACTGCGATACCGCGGCAGGCGAGAGGCTGTGTGCCATCTCCAGGATCGAGGGGTCCTGAGCAGAAGCAGTCACAGGTCACCCCCCTCGCCGATCGACTTCATGATCCCGTGAAGCCCTGGTACGTCCAACAGATTACTGCGGGGCAGGTGGACGGTTTTGGTAGCCCGATCGTCCTCTATGACGCCGAGATCAGCGGCCCGCTGTACATAAAGACGGCTGCCGCTGAACAGCCCGCGCTCGTCCTGCGACAACCAGGGGCCTTCCGGCAGAAGAAGGACGCCAAGATAGGCCGGAATATAGCGCTTGGGATGGGTCAACTTGGCGAATGGCTTCGCTTCCATCCGCCAGACCAGGTGATCGTCCTTCAGCAAATGCTGCTGCGAGGTCGCCTTGAGTTGGAGTTCGAACTCGGGGGCGTAGTAGAGCTCGTATTCGGCCGACGCCGCGATCGTGATGTCGACGCCGTCGTAGTCCGTCGTGTGTTTCTTGATCGACATGCGGGCAGCCGCAACGAGCATCTGCACATACGCAAGGCTGAACTGGGCCTTGGCCTCGCTGAGAGGGAGCCCGTCGGGAACTTCGGCAGCCGGCCCGCTCATGGACCACCGAAAGCTTCCGTCATGCGGTCTCCAACCGGGACACGATCAACGATGACCGATCAAGGAGATTACTCCGTAACCGGCCTTGGAGATCCGCTTTGCCGATATCCGCCGGCGTACGGCTCACCGGCGAGCCTCCGGCTCTCGCCCGGGGGCGCGGCGGAGCATTGACGACCATGACATGGACTCAGGACGAGCTCGTCGCCATCGGAGAGGCCGAGGAGCTGGAGATCTCGCCTCAGCGGGCCGACGGCAGTTTCCTCAAGCCCGTCACCGTCTGGGTCGTCCGGCACGACGACGACCTCTACGTCCGCTCCTACAAGGGCGAGGGCGGCCGGTGGTTCCGGGCCGCGCGCGAGCGGGGTGAGGGGCACGTCAGCGCCGGTGGGGTCAGCAAGGACGTCGGGTTCGTGCTCGAGGGCGACTCGACGGTCAACGACGGGATCGACCTGGCGTACCGGATGAAGTATCGCGACCAGGACGCCGCCTACGTCGACCCGATGGTCGCCGGTCCGGCCAAGGAGACGACCATCCGGCTCGTGCCCCGTCAGGCCGCCACGCGGTAGAAGCCGGGCAGGCGGTCTCTGCTCACGTCGATCGGGTCGACCCGGATCACCGTTCCGGTGCGCAGGGCGTTGATGACCTTGCCGTCGCCGATGAAGACGGCCACGTGGCGGGTGTCCGACGGGCTGCGGCCGTAGAAGACGAGGTCTCCGGGGCGGCCCGTCGTCGACCTGGTCAGCTTCCTGAGCTGGCCGTTGGTGTTCTCGCCGCCCAGGACGTCGCGGCCGTAGGCCAGGTGGTAGACCCAGCGGGCGAAGCCCGAGCAGTCGACGCCGAACGTCACGTCGGCGCGGCACGGGAGCGGGCCGGTGTACCAGTTGCAGGTGCCGAACGACGGGCCGGGGGCCGAGCCGTGGCCGCCGCCCCACGCGTAGGGGACGAAGCCGCCCTGCCAGCCCTGCATGGCGCGGCCGTCCTTGATCGCGGTGGCGATCCGCACGATCTCCGAGCCGGGGGTGGGCTCGGGCGGGGCGCAGTCGGCGGCCGTCGTGACGGCGTTGCCCATGAAGCCGTCGGTGCCGAAGGTGAAGACGGCGCCGTCGCCCGCCGCCAGGGTGTAGCCGTCGGCGGTGGCCGCCGCGACGCCGATGATCGGCTTGGTGAGCCGCAGGGACGCCGCCGAGCCGTGGAAGGCGGCTCCGGCCAGGGCGAACACCGCGCCGTCTGCGCCGGCGAGCACCAGTCCGGCGCCCGCCGAGGTGGCGGAGACGACGGGGGCCTTCAGGTTCGAGGGCTTCTTCGGCACGGCCGCCGCGTCCCCGTACGCCCAGACCGAGCCGTCGGCGGCGACGAGCCAGTAGCCCTTCCCCGACGCGGTGGCCACGATGTCGACGACCGCGTGTCTGCGCGCCGTGAGGGTGCCGTCGGGGGCGACCACGGTGCCGTCGGCGGTGGTCAGCCACAGGCCGCCCTCGGTACGCGTCGACCCGACGACCGGGGAGGTCAGCGCGGGCGTGGTCGTGCGGGCGACCTTCGCGTCCCCGTACGCCCAGACGGTGCCGTCGGCGGCGGCGAGCCAGTAGCCCTCCCCCGACGCGGTCGCCTCGATGGCGACGGCGGGCCTGCCGGGGGAGCCGAAGAGCTTCGCGGTGCCGTAGGCATGCACGCGGCCGTCGCGGCCGGCCAGCCAGTAGCCGCCGTCGAGTGACGTGATGCCCGCGATCTCGCCCGGCGGGCACTCGTCGGGCGGGGTGGCGGCGCGGGCCGGAACCCCGACCAGCAGGGCGAGCAGCAGGACACAGGCGAGCACGATCCTTCGCATGAAGCGGAGCATGCCGGGCCATCACCGGCCTTAAGGGTCACTGGTGACGATTGGTATGACAGGGAACCGGACGGACACGTCACGACGTCTGACCCGGATGCGCATAGGGCATGCCCGGCTGATCGGCGCGGCAATCAGCGGGGGCGGGCGCCGTCCGGAATGGGCTAGGTTTCAGTTGAATCTTCAAGTCAAAAGGAAACCCCCATGAACATAGTCCTCTGGGTCGTCGCGGCCCTCCTCACCCTCGCCTTCCTCGGCGCGGGCGCGATGAAGATCGGCCGCCCCAAGGAGGAACTGGCCAAGTCGGGCCTCGCGTGGACCGAGGACTTCTCGGCCGGGCAGGTCAAGGCGATCGGCGTGGTCGAGGCGCTGGGGGCGCTGGGGCTGGTGTTGCCGGGGGTGACCGGGATCGCGCCGATCCTCGTGCCGGTCGCGGCGACCGGGCTGGCCGTCGCCATGGCGGGCGCGGTGCTCGTCCACGTGCGCCGCAAGGAGCTTCCGCAGGCCGTCCCGGCGGCTGTGCTGCTGGTGCTGGCGGCGTTCGTCGCCTGGGGACGCTTCGGCCCCTACCCGCTCTGAGTTCTCCCCAGGCTGTGGACAACCTCGCGGGCCGTGTCGTGGAGCACGATGATCGACGACGCCGCCACCGCGAGCACCGCCGCCAGCACGTCGGTGGGGTAGTGCACCCCGAGGTAGACACGGGCCAGCATCTGCCCCACCACGAGCACCGCGCCGACCGCGACCACCCAGGGCCGGCGGGCCAGCACCCAGGCGGCCACGGCCACGGCGGCCGTCAAGCAGACGTGCCCCGAGGGGAAACTCGTGTCGCCCATCTCGCCGAGCATCGAGAAGGCGACCGGCGGCCGGGGCCGGTCGAACACGACCTTCAGCAGCGCCCCGAGCCCCCACCCGGCCAGCACCACCAGCAGCGCCCGCACCGCCTCGGGCGTCCGCACGACCAGCACGAACACCCCCATGGCCAGGGAGATGACGATCCCCGCCTCGGTGCCGAAAAGCAGGTTGAGGATCAGGGCGATCCCGGTGAGAACGGGGTTTCTCACGTCGTGGACGACCTGGACCAGCGCCCCGTCGACGGCGGTCCAGGCGGGGATCTCGGCGACGACGCCGAGCACCGTCACGAGAACCAGCAGCGGCAGCCCGGCGACAAACCTGATCACCATTTCACGCTAGGGAGCACCTGGTCAGCGGCCGATGAGGGTTCGGTTAACCCTCCGTTCACTTTCCCGACCGCCTGGGACGATAGCGACATGACGCCCGAAGGGACCCCACTGCGGCAGCGTGCCCTCGCCGCGATCCTCGGGGTGACCGCCCTCGCGATCGTGTTGTTCGCGGTGCCGCTGGCGGTGCTGACCAACGACCGCTACCACGACCGGACCGCCTCCGAACTGGCCCGCAGCGCCTCCCGCCACGCCACCGCACTCCGCGACGACCCCACGGTGCTGCCCCGCGAGGACGACGAGGACATCGTCATCGGCATCTACTCCCACGAGGGCGCGCTGACCCGGGGCGCCGGCCCGGCGACCTCCCCCCTCGCCGCCCGCACCATCCGCGACGGCCTGCCCCACCAGGGCGAGGAGGGCGCCGACTACGTCGCGGCGGCCCCCATCCCGTCCGGGACGGGCGTGGTCAGGGTGTCCACCCCCTCCGAGGAGGTCGACGAGGAGGTGTACGAGGCCTGGCAGCTCATCGCGATCCTGGCGCTGGCCGCGCTCGGCGTCGGGGCGGCCGTGGCCATCTACCTGTCGCGGCGGCTGGCCATCCCCCTCGAACGGCTCACCGGCGCCGCGCAGGCCCTGGGCGACGGCGATTTCACCGTACGGGCCCCCAAATCAGGTGTCCTGGAGGTCGACCAGGCGGGCGAGGCCCTCGCGGCCACGGCCAGGCGGCTCGGCGAGGTGCTGGCCCGGGAGCGGGCGTTCAGCGGCGAGGTGTCCCACCAGCTCCGCACCGGCGTGACCGGCCTGATGCTGGGCCTGGAGTCGGCCCTCGACCGGCCCTCGCCCGAGAAGGTGGCCAGCGCCATGGCGCGGGCCGAACGGCTCCAGACCATCATCGAGGACCTGGTGACGCTCTCCCGCGACACCGGCCACGCCCCGCTCGACCTGCCGGTCCTGATCGCCGAGATCCGCGCCGACTGGGAGGAGGTGACGATCCGCGTCGACGACGACCTGCCCGAGGTGACGGCCTCGACGGCGGCGGTGCGCCAGATCCTCCTCGTGCTGCTCGACAACGCCCGGCGGCACGGCGCGGGCGAGATCACCCTGACCGTGACCGACGTCGGCGCGGGCATCGCCGTGAACGTCTCCGACGAGGGCGACGGCGTGCCCGAGGGCCGCGACATCTTCGGCCGCATCCCCCGCGACGGCCACGGCATCGGCCTCGGCCTGGCCCGCTCACTGGCCGAGGCGGAGGGCGGAAGGCTGATCCTGCGGCGCGAACGCCCGCCGACCTTCAGCCTCCTGCTGCCGAGCCGCTGACCGTCAGGCCTCCATCCGGTAGCCGCGCCCCCGGACCGTCGTGATCCGGGGCGCCCGGCCGCCGGGCTCCTCCAGCTTGCGCCGCAGCGCGAACACGTGGACGTCGAGCGTCTTGGTCGAGCCGAACCAGTTCTCGTCCCAGACCCGGTCCATCAGCTCCTCGCGCGTCACGACCTCGCCCGGCTGTCCGGCCAGCACCGCGAGCAGGTCGAACTCCTTGGGCCTGAGCGACAACTCGACCCCGTCGAGGTAGGCCCGCCGGGCCGCGACGTCGAGCCGCAGCCCGCCCACCGACAGCGCCCGCCCCGGCGACACCACGGCCTGCCGCCGCAGGTGGGCCCGCAGCCGGGCCATCAGCTCGGCCAGCCGGAACGGCTTGGTCAGGTAGTCGTCGGCCCCCGCGTCGAGGGCCACCACGACGTCGAGCTCCTCGGTCCGGGCGGTCAGCACCACGATCACCGCCTCGGGCGCGGCCAGCCGCAACTTCCGGCACACCACCACGCCGTCGACGTCGGGCAGCCCGAGGTCGAGCAGCACCAGGTCGGGCACTCCGTCGTGGGCGAGATCGATGGCCGACCGCCCGGTGACGGCCAGCACGGGGACATACCCGTTCACGCCCAGGGCCTCGACCAGTTCGGCCCCGATCACCGGATCGTCCTCGACGACGAGCACCTTCGCAGCAGCCACCCGTTCATCCTGCCGGATCAGGCCCGCCACCCCTACCTGAGAGTGACGCGGACCAGCCGCCCGCCTTTCTACCGTTGGTGCCATGAGGTTCGGACCGCTTCCCCGCGCACTGGTCGTCGTGGCCGCCGTGCTCCTGGCCATGACGGGCGACGACCAGTTCGCCCAGATCGTGGCCGTCGTGCACGCCGCGATGCTGGTCGCGGCCCTGTGGTGGCCGGTGCCGGCCTGGGCCGCGTCGAGCGTGCTGCTCGTCTGGGTGCAGCTCACCCATCCGCCGGGCGCCAACGACACGATGTACGGGTGGCTCGTGCAGGCCGGGATCGTCCTGCTGGTGGCCCTCCGAGTCGACACCAGGCTCGACGCCGGGAAGGCCGCCCTGTTCACCGCGGCCGGCGTGCTGCCGGTCCTGCCCGGCGGCCCGCTCGCCGTGGTCGCGGTCGCGGGGGCCGGGGCGGCCGGGTGGCTGATCCGCAGCCGCCGGGACACCCAGGCGGCGCTCGCCGAGGAGCGTGGTCAGCGGGCCCTCCTCGAAGAGCGGGCCCGGATCGCCAGGGAGCTCCACGACGTGGTCGCCCACCACATGTCGGTGATCGCGATCCAGGCCGACGCGGGCCCCCACCGGGTCGCCGACCCGCCGCCGGAGCTGACCGAGGCGTTCGCCACGATCCGCTCGACCGCGTTGGAGGGGCTCGGCGAGCTGCGCCGCCTGCTCGGCCTGCTCCGGGCCGAACCCGATGTCAGCCCGCAGCCGTCGCTCACGGACCTCGACCGGCTGGCCGCGGGCGCGACCCTGGAGACCACCGGTGACCTGGGGGACGTCCCGCGCGGGGTAGGGCTGAACGCGTACCGGATCGTGCAGGAGGCGCTGACCAACACGATGCGGCACGCACCCGGCGCGGCCGTCACGGTCCGGGTCGTCCGCGACGATCGCGAGCTCCGGATCGGCGTCACGAACACCCGTCCGCACGACCCGCCCAAGGCCGGGCCCGGGGCCGGGCACGGCATCCTGGGCATGCGGGAGCGCGCGGCCATGCTGGGCGGCACCCTCACCACCGGACCCACCGCCGACGGCGGCTACGCCGTCAGCGCCGTGTTGCCCCTCACGGAGACGTCATGACCATCCGCGTGCTCATCGCCGACGACCAGGCCATGGTCAGGGAGGGCTTCTCGATCCTGCTCGGCGTCCAGCCGGGGATCGAGGTGGCCGGCACGGCCGTCGACGGCGCCGACGCCGTGGCCAAGGCCGCCGCGCTGGCGCCCGACGTGATCGTCATGGACGTCCGGATGCCCGGCACGAACGGCATCGAGGCGACCCGGGAGATCACCCGCACCCTCCCGGCCCGCGTGCTCATCCTCACCACGTTCGACCTCGACGAGTACGTCTACGAGGCGCTCCGCGCCGGAGCCAGCGGCTTCCTGCTGAAGGACGCCTCCGGCGACCGGCTCGCCGAGGCGATCAGGGTGGTCGCGGCGGGCGACGCGCTGCTCGCACCGGCCGTGACCCGCCGCCTGATCAGCCAGTTCGCCCGCCAGGGCGGGGTCGCGCCGCCCGACGTCACCGAGCGGATCGCCGGCCTGACCGAACGGGAGACCGAGGTGCTGGTCCTGGTCGCCCGGGGCCTGTCGAACACCGAGATCGCCGCCGCCATCCACGTGGCCGAGCAGACCGTCAAGTCCCACGTCGGCCGCATCCTGTCCAAGCTCCACCTGCGCGACCGCACCCAGGCGGCCGTCTTCGCCTATGAGACCGGCCTGGTCACCCCCGGCCGGATGACCTTCTAAGGAACCCCCTCATGACAAGAGTTCTCTTTCGCATGCTCAGAATCCTGATCGCCCTCGTGGCCTCGCTGCTCGCCTTCGTGGCCGGGGCGCTCGTCCTCGGCGGCTACGTCCCCGCGATCCCGAAGGCCGGCATCATCGGCCCGGTCCTGACCGGCCAGTATCCGCTGCACGTCGCCCTCATCGGGCTGGCCGGCCTGCTGCTCGGGCTGCTGGCGCTGCGGCTGGGCCTGCGGCGGTGGGGCCGCGTGCTGACCGTGGTCACCTCGGTCGCGACCGCCGGGGCGGTGGTCGTGGCGGGCCTCCAGGCCAAGGCGGCCTACGAGGCCGGGACCGACGTCCAGTGGGCGGAGATGTTCACCCAGATCGCCTACCCCGGGGTGCGGCCCGACGTCACCGAGACGTTCGCCGGAGACCTCCAGGCCGACGTCTACCTGCCGCGCGGCGCCTCGGCCAGGACGCCCGCCATCGTGCTGGCCCACGCGGGCGGCTTCCACACCTTCGACCGCGGTGACCTGCGCGGCACCGGCCGCTGGCTGGCCGACCACGGCGTGGCCGCCATCGCCGTCGACTACCGCCTGTCGGCTCCGGGCGCGCCCACCTGGGACAGGGCCCCGCAGGACTTCGTCTGCGCTCTGGCCTGGACCCGCGCCAACGCGACCCGTTTCAACCTCGACGTCGACCGGTTGTCGATGGGCGGCATGTCGGCCGGCGGCGGCCTGGCGCTGAACGCCGCCTACCGTCTGCGGACCGGGGAGATCACGTCGAGCTGCGGCGACGTCCCGCCACCTCCGGCGAGCGTGGTCGGGTTCTACCCGGTCACCGACGTGTCGGAGATGTGGACCCGGAACGTCGACGGCAGCCGGAACGCGGCGGTGCTCTACACCGGCGGCAGTCCGTCGGAGTTCCCCGGCCGCTACCGCGAGGTCTCCCCGAAGACGTTCGTCCGGCCGGGCCTCATGCCGACCCTACTGGTCGTCGGAGACCGCGACCGCAGCGCCCGCCCCCAGGACGTGACCGCCTTCGCCCGGCTGCTGGAGGACAACGGCGTCCCGGTGACCACGAAGATCCTCCCGTTCGCCGAGCACTCCCCCGACGACGCCTACGGCAGCCTCCCCGCCCAGCACAGCCGCCAGATCCTCCTGGACTTCCTTTCATAGCCTTATTGATTTGGTTACCATACAAACTAAGATCCAGGGCCCCGCCGCACTCTCCCCGGCGGGGCCCTTACGCCTCACTCGTCCGGTAGCAGATAGCGCCACGACAACACGAACACACCCGACTTGGTCTCGAAGATCGGCAGGCCCGCGTCCGGAACCGGCGGGGCGGCCTTGACCAGGGCCGGGACCTCCGCGCCCGTCAGGTCCTTCTGCCACACGGGGTCGATCTGGCCCGACGGCTCCGGCACGCCCGCAGGCCACGGCGTGCGCTTGCCCTCGGCGGTCGGCACCGACTCGGCGACCACGCGGACCCGGTCGGAGGTGTAGGCCTCCTTCTTGTCGGCCGCCTTGGTCGCCAGGCCGTCGAGGAGCTTCTTGGCCTCGACGAGTTCCTTGGGGTAGAAGTCGGCGACCTGGTCGAGCGCCTCGGCCCGCACCTCGATCAGCTTGCCGTCGTCACCGGCCACGGCCAGCACGGTCGCCGGGATGTCGGTCACCATCGGCGCGCCCGGCTTCGGCGTGGCGGTGGGCGGCTGCCCGGTCAGGTACTTCCGCAACGCGTCGACGGTCTGGGTGACCTCGGCCTCGGGGATGGTCATCCGGTACGCCGCGTCGGCGATCACCAGGCCGTCGCCGTAGACGACGACCCGGGGGGCGCGCAGCACGTTCATGCTGGCGGTGACGAACCCGCCTTCGGCCCGCAGCACCGCGACCGGCGTGGCCGGGGCGCTCTTCTCCGGCTCGGCCGCGGTCGCGGTCGGTTCGCCGCCGCCACAGGCCGTGACCAGCGACAACAGGGCCACCAGCAGGGTGGTTCTCAGTCTCATGCCCCAGAGACGTAAGGCCGGTCACGGTGGTTCAGGCGGGAGTCGCATGTCACAGGATCGGGTCTGATCACGCACTCAGCTCGCACAGTGCCGCGACAGCCGCACGGTCACCACGAGCCCGCCGCCCTCCCGGGGACGGGCGGCGACCGTGCCGCCGTGGGCGGTGGCGATGGCCCGAACGATCGACAGGCCGAGGCCGGTGCCGCGCTCCGAACGGCGGCGGAACGGCTGGAAGAGGGTCTCGACGTCGTACGCGGGCACGACCGGGCCGGTGTTCTCGACGGTCAGCTCGACCCCCTTCGCGTCGGCACGCGTGGTCAGCCACGCCCGCCCGCCGGGCGTGTTGTGCCTGACGGCGTTCTCGAACAGGTTCTGGACCAGCCGTTCGACCAGCACGGGATCGCCCTCGGTCACCGCTTCGGCCACGTCGTGGCCGACGGTCACCGCACGTTCCAGGGCCTCGGCCGCCCCCAGGTCCACGACGTGTTCGACCACGTCGGCCAGGTCGAACGTGCTCGTGTCGGTCAGCGCCTGCTCCCCCTGCGCGAGCGCGAGCAGGCCGTCGATGAGCCGTTCGTGCCGTTCGTTGACGACGAGCAGCGACTCGCCCAGCCGCACCACCTCCTCACTGGCCCCGGCCCGGCCGACGGCCACGTCGACGAGGGTCCGGTTGACCGTGAGCGGGGTGCGCAGCTCGTGGGAGGCGTTGGCGATGAAGCGGCGCTGGCCCTCGTGGGCGCGGGCCAGCCGCCCGAGCACCCCGTCGAAGATGTCGGCCAGTTGCCGGATCTCGTCGTCGGGGCCGTCGTAGCCGACACGTTCGGTCAGGTCGTGGCTGAGCGCCACCCGCCGGGCCGCGACGGTCACCCGGCGGGCCGGGCGCAGCGCCCATCCGGCCGCCCACCATCCGGCCGCCGCCGCGATCAGGGTCGCCGCGAGCACGACCAGGCCGCCGAGGTCGCGCACCCGGTCCTGGGTCTGCGCCAGGTAGGCGCGCTTGACGGCCAGTTCGTAGAGCCCCGAGAACGAGGGCTTCCCGCCGTCGGAGGAGAAGACCAGCGTCGTCATCTCCTGCGGCAGCGGGCCCATCGAGCCCCGGACGACGAGGAACACGCAGCCCAGCAGGACCGCGCCGATGACCAGCATCGTCCCGCCGAACAGCAGCGCCATCCGGGCCCTGATGCTCAGAGCAGGCGATAGCCGACGCCGGGCACGGTCTCGATGACCGCCGGTTCGCCCAGCTTGCGGCGGAGCTTCATCATCGTGGTCCGCACCGTGTTGGTGAACGGGTCGGTCTGTTCGTCCCACACCTTCTCCAGGAGTTCCTCGGCCGACACCACCCCGCCCCGCGCCCGCAGCAGCACGGCCAGCACGCCGTACTCCTTGCGCGCCAGCGGCACGTACCGCCCGGCCCGGAACACCTGCCGGTGGGCCGAGTCGAGGCTCAGGTCGCCGCGCCGCAACACCGGCGGGTCGGCCGGGCCCGACCGGCGGCCCAGGGCCCGGACCCGGGCCACCAGTTCGGCGAACACGAAGGGTTTCGGCAGGTAGTCGTCGGCCCCCAGGGCGAGCCCGGCGATCCGGTCGTGCACGCCCCCGAGCGCGGTCAGCATCAGCACCCGCACGCTCCCGGCGACCGCGCGGCAGATCTCGTCGCCGTGCACACCCGGCAGGTCGCGGTCGAGCACCAGCACGTCGTAGTCGCCGGCGGCGAGCAGGGTCAGCGCGGCGGCGCCGGTGTAGGCGACGTCGGCCGTCATGGTCTCGGCCCTCAGCCCGGCCACGACGGCGTCGGCGATCATTCGTTCGTCTTCGGCGACCAGGACCCGCATCCGGCCCAGGATGTCAGAGGGCGAATAACGCGGGCATAACCAATTCTGTTTATGCCGTACAGATGACAATTCTGGTGGACTCCCGGCGATGTCATTCGCCGCGCCACTGTTTCTGTGGTTCTTCATGCCGGTCACGCTCGTGGCCTATTGGCTGCTGCCCCGGTTCCGGAACGGGATCGTCGCGGTGGCCAGCCTGGTTTTCTACGCGTGGGGCGCGGGGGCGTACACGCTCCTGCTCTTGTCGGCCATCGCCGTGAACTACGCCGCGGGGCGGGTGCTCGACCGGATCGAGCGCCGCCGCACGATCGTGCTCGGCGCGGCGGTCGGGTGGAACCTGGCGATCCTGGCGGTCTGGAAGTACGCCGGATTCGCCACCGAGCAGCTCCGCGCCCTCGGGATGGAGGGCGTGCCGCTGGTCGAACTGGCGCTGCCGATCGGCATCTCGTTCTTCACCTTCCACCACATCTCCTACGTCGTGGACGTCTACCGGCGCAGCACGCCGGCGCAGACCAGCGTGGTCGGCTTCGTGACGTACATCGCGATGTTCCCGCAGCTCGTGGCGGGTCCGATCGTCAGATATCACGAGATCTCGGGGCAGCTGGCGAAGCCCGTCGAGGGCGGGCTCGCGGCCGGGTTCCCGAGGTTCGCGCTGGGGCTGGCGAAGAAGGTGGTCATCGCCGACTCGCTGGCGCCGATCGCCGACGCCGCGTTCGCGCCCGGCGCGGAGATGTCCACCGTGACGGCGTGGGTGGGTGCGCTGGCGTACACGCTGCAGATCTATTTCGATTTCTCCGGCTACTCGGACATGGCGATCGGGCTGGGGCTGATGATCGGATTCCGGCTGCCGGAGAACTTCGACCGGCCCTATTCGGCCCATTCGATTACCGATTTCTGGCGGCGCTGGCACATGTCGTTGTCGCGGTGGTTCCGCGACTACGTCTACATTCCGCTCGGCGGCAACCGGCACGGCCCGTGGAAGACCTATCGCAATCTGCTCACCGTTTTCGTGTTGTGCGGCCTGTGGCACGGCGCCGACTGGACCTTCCTCGTCTGGGGCCTCTACCACGGCGTCCTGCTGGTCGCCGAACGGGTGCTGGGCTTCCGTCCCGGCCGTCTGGTCACGTTCCTGCTGGTCGTGTTCGGCTGGGTGGTGTTCCGCGCCGAGAGCATGCCGGCCGCGTGGCGCATGCTCGGCGCGATGGTGACGTGGCGGCCCGGCCCGCTCGACGAGTTCGTCGCCCACGCCGCCAACCCGCAACGCCTGGCCGTCTTCGCACTGGCCCTGCTCATCGTGTTCCTGCCCGGCCGCCCGCTCGGCCCGCTGGTCGCGACCGGCCCGCGCCCGCTCCGCGCGGCGGTGACCTGGCTGGCGGCCCCCTACGCCGCGCTGCTGGTCGCCGCCGGCACGTTCAGCCCGTTCCTCTACTACCAGTTCTGAGGTGTACGCCCATGCGCACCCGCCTGGCCGCCCTGCTCTTCTTCTTCGCCCCCGCCATCGCCTTCGCGGCCGGCGAACGCGCCGTGGAGATGGAGAACAAGCCGCTGCCGCCGCTGCCCGCCCTCGGCGGCGACTGGACCGCGTGGGCCACCGCCCACCTGCCCTTACGCGACGAGGCGGTGCGCGCGAACGTCTTCCTGACCGAGTCGCTGTTCGGCCACGCCCCCGCCTACGGCTTCGGCTACCCGAAGGTCATCGAGGGCGAAGACGGATGGCTCTACTTCGGCGACGACGTGACCGAGGCCTGCCGGCCGAAACGCCCGATCGCCGAGACGATCGAGGCGCTGCGCCGCCTGGGCGAACGTGTCGAGGCGGCCGGCAAACGCTTCGTCCTCACCGTCGCCCCCGACAAGACGACGGTCTCCCCCCAGTGGCTCCCGTCGCGTTTCCCCGGCCGGGACTGCCTGCGGGAACGCAAGAAGGAGTTCTGGGCCGCGCTCCGAGAGGCCGATCTCCCCTGGTACGTCGACCTGCGCGCCCCCTTGGAGGAGCTCCAGCGCACCACCGGGCAGCCCGCCTACTGGCGTACCGACAGCCACTGGACCGACCGCGCCGCCGCCACCTACGCCGCCGAACTGGCCCGCGTCCTCGACCCGGCCCTCGCGGCCGGCACCCGCCTGGAGTTCACCGGCCGCGAGTCGCGCGAGGGCGACCTGGGCCGGCTGCTCGGCTCTCCCCGGGAGGAGACGATCGACCGCCACCGGCTCGACCGCACCGGCGCGGCGCTCTACGAGCCGAAGACCGTGCTGATCGGCGACTCGTTCACCCGCAACTCGATGCCGTGGTTGCGCCCCTACTTCGCGAACCTGACCTATCAGCGCAACGACGGCCCGGTGACGTGGGACGACGCCGAGACGGTGATCGTGGAGATCGTCGAACGCCACCTGGTCGGCGGCAGCTCGCCCCTGCTCGGCCCAAACTGAAATTTTCACCCCCGCCGCCAGGTCAGCGCGGTGTTCCGGGAACCCGTCGTGTACACCTTCGCCGCGCCCGGCCAACCATGTGAGCGCTCCCGACAGCCCATGGAGGCTCGACGATGAAGAGACTGCGTCTCACGGTGGCCGTGCTGCTCGCCACCCTCGGGGTGGCCGTCATCCCGCCCCCGGCCCAGGCGGCGGTCGCCTGCTCGGTGACGTACACCAAGACCTGGGACAGCGGCGGCGGCTTCGGCGCCAACATCACCATCAGCAACGTGGGCGACCCGGTCAGCCCGTGGACGCTGCGGTTCGCCTGGCCGGGCAACCAGCAGGTGGGCCTGGGCTGGAACGGGACCTGGACCCAGTCGGGCCAGAACGTGACCGTGACGGCGCCCTCCTACGCGCAGTCGCTCGGTTCGGGCGCGAGCGTGACGGTCGGCTTCAACGGGACGTACAGCGGAGCCAACGCCGCGCCCAGTTCGTACACCCTGAACGGGGTGACCTGCGGTGGCAACCCGTCGCCTTCGCCGTCACCGTCGCCCTCGCCGTCTCCCTCGCCCAGCGACGCCCTGGCGGTGGTCACGGCGATGCAGCCCGGCTGGAACCTCGGCAACTCGCTCGACGCGACCGGTCAGGGCGAGACCTCCTGGGGCAACCCGGCGATCACCCCGCAGCTGCTGGACAACATCCGCGCCCAGGGCTTCAACAGCATCCGCATCCCGGTCACGTGGGGCCAGTACCTCGGCGGCGCGCCCGGTTACACGATCAGCCCCGCCCACCTGAACCGGGTGAAGGAGGTCGTCGGCTGGGCCCTCGCCGACGGCTTCTACGTCATGATCAACGTCCACCACGACTCGTGGCAGTGGATCAACACCATGCCGACGGACCGCACGAACGTGCTGGCCAAGTACAACGCCGTCTGGACGCAGATCGCCGCGGCCTTCCGCGACCACTCGCCCAAGCTGCTCTTCGAGAGCGTCAACGAGCCCCAGTTCACCGGCGCCTCGGGCGACGCCCAGAACGCCAGTCTGCTGAACGAGCTCAACACCTCGTTCCGCACAATCGTCCGGAACTCCGGCGGCGGCAACACCAACCGCCTGCTGGTGCTGCCGACCCTGCACACCTCCGCCGACCAGGCCAGGATCGACGAGCTGAACAGCACGTTCCTCGCCCTGGACGACCCCAACCTGATGGCCACCGTGCACTTCTACGGCTACTGGCCCTTCAGCGTGAACGTCGCGGGCGGCACCCGCTTCGACACGACCGTCCAGCAGGACCTGAACGGCGTCGTCGACCGGGTGTACAACGGCTTCGTCAGCCGGGGCATCCCCGTGATCATGGGCGAGTACGGCCTGCTCGGCTTCGACCGCCACACCGGCACCGTCCAGCAGGGCGAGAAGCTCAAGTTCTTCGAATACCTGGGCCACTACGCCCGCCAGCGCGGCATCACGACCATGTTGTGGGACAACGGCCAGCACTTCGGCCGCACGTCGTTCCAGTGGTCCGACCCCGAACTCGCCGCCCAGATCAAGTCGAGCTGGACGACCCGCTCCGGCACCGCCTCCTCCGACCAGGTCTACGTCCCCCGCACCGGCACGATCACCGCGAAGTCGCTGACCCTGAACCTCAACGGCACCACCTTCCAGGGCATCACCGGACTGACGCAGGGCGCCGACTACACGGTCTCCGGCTCCACCCTCACCCTGACGGCCTCGGCCCTGACCCGCCTGGCCGGCTCCCGCGCCTACGGCGTGAACGCCAACGTGTCGGCCCGGTTCTCGACCGGCGTCCCGTGGCGGATCAGCGTCATCACCTACGACACCCCGCAGGTCGCCCCGGCCACGGGCACGACGAGCGCCTTCGCCATCCCGACGAGTTTCCGGGGAGACCAGCTCGCGACCATGGAGGCGAAGTACGCCGACGGCACCTTCGCCGGTCCGCACGACTGGACCTCGTTCAAGGAGTTCGACGTCGCCTTCGCCCCCGACTACACGGGGAACAGGATCACCCTGACCCCGGCCTTCTTCGCCGAGGTCGCCGACGCCCGGAAGGTCACCCTGACCCTGCACTTCTGGAGCGGCGCCCAGGTGACCTACCACGTGACGAAGTCGGGCACGACGGTGACCGGCACGACGACCTGATCCACCCCGGCACGGTCAGACGACGCGCTTCTCCCCCGCCGTCACCTTCACGTCCAGGCGGTTGCCCGGCGGGGGGAAGAAGCACAGGAAGTGGTCGGTCAGGGCGCACGGCGGCAGGTGCGCCCTGTTGAAGTCGGCCTCCAGCGTCCCGTCCGGCCCCGGCGCGGGCAGCGGCAGGGTGCGGAAGCGGAAGGTCTCCTCGCCGTTCGTCAGGTCGCCGAACTGGGCCGACAGGCCGCCGGGGGCCTCGGTGACCGCGAGGGTGCGGCTGCCGCCCGGCAGGTCGACGACGACCTCGCCGACCAGGAGCAGGTCGCGGTCGCGGCCGTCGGCGGTGGGGACCGTCTCCGGGCGGGTCTCCCCGTAGGGGCGGAAGACGGCCGGGCGGATCCACGCCGGGTCGTGGGGATAGGACTCGATGCCCGTGAAGGCGCGCAGCGTCGCGGCGTCGGGGTCCCACGTGCGGATCGCGGGCAGGCCGTCGCGGATGACGAGCTGGATCCTGACGCGGCCGAAGAACAGGGCCTCCACGTCGGGGGTGATGACGACCGGGCCGGTCACGGGTTCGCCGTCGATGGTCAGGCCGTCGTCGAGGCCGGCCTTCAGCTCGACGCCGCCGCCGGTCGGGCTCCACACTCCGGGCACGCCCGGGACGACGGTCTCGCCGTCGATCCAGGTCGTGCCGGTCAGGGTGAGCAGGTCCCGCACCTCGTCCTCACGGGTGGTCATGAGAGCTCCTTCCAGGCCCGGCCGAGCAGTTCGGCCGAGCGCACGCGGTCGGCGTGGTCGTGGGTGATGGTGGTGACGAGCAGTTCGTCGGCGCCCGTGACGTCTCGGAGCACCCGCAGGCGCTCGACGACCTGGGCGGGCGTGCCGACGAACTGGGTGTCGAGGCGGTCGGCGACCAGTTCGCGGTCTTCGGGCGACCACTCGTGCGCGAGCGCCTCCTCGGGCGTGGGGAACGGGATCGCCCCGTCCCCGGTACGGATGCTGCGCACCCACAGGCCGTACGGCGCGGCGATCCGCTTCGCCTCAGCCTCCGTCTCGGCCACGACGACGTCGGCCGAGACCATGACGTGGGGCTTGGAGTGCAGCTCCGACGGCTTGAACGCGTCGCGGTAGGCCTCCACGGCCTCCAGCACCGACGACGGGCTGACGTGGTAGTTGGCCGCGAACGGCAGGCCGCGTTCGGCGGCGACCTGGGCGCTCTGGCCGCCGCTGCTGCCGAGGATCCACAACTCCAGCTCGGCGCCCTCACCCGGGTTGACGTGCGCCTCCACGCCCTCCGCCGACCGGTAGGTCCCAGCGATGAACGCCCTGATGTCGTCGACCTGCTCGGCGAAGTCGGGCGCCTCCGCGCCGGGCTGCTGGAGGAGCTGCGCCCACAGGGTGAAGATCGATTTGTTGGCGATCGAGGCGAACGAGAACGGCTTCGGGATGAGCAGGCCGTCGACCACCCGCGCCTCCTGCGGCGGTGGCGGGGGCGCGTCGGCGGCGGCGCGGAACTCCTTGGCCCGCTGGCCCGACCGGCCGAGACCCAGGTCGATGCGGCCCGGGTGGAGCGCGTCGAGGGTGCCGAACTGCTCGACGACGCCCAGCGCGGTCTGGTGCCCGAGTTGCACCGCGCCCGAGCCCACGCGGATGGTGCTGGTCGCGGCGGCGACCGCGCCGATCAGCACGGCGGGGGCCGAGCTGGCCACGCCGGGCGTGAAGTGATGCTCGGCCAGCCAGTAGCGGTGATAGCCGGACGCTTCGGCCGTGCGGGCCAGGTCGAGGGTGTTGGCGAGGGCCTGCCGGGCGTCGCCGCCGGAGACGATCGGGGCCAGGTCGAGGATGGACAGCCGGGTCATGCGAGCCCTCCCAGGGGTCTGCTGGGGATTTCGGCGCGGAGCACGGGCGCGATCTCCGCTTGGAACAGTTCGAGCGAGGCCCGGTGCCGCGCGTCGGGAAGCCCTTCGGCCTCGGCCGAGATGTGCGTCACCTCGTGGCCGAGCCGGTCGTGGTAGCGGTGGACCTTGTCGATGATCTGCTGGGGACTGCCGACCAGGATCGAGCTGCGCTCGATGGCGTCCTCCAGGTTGTGGAAGACCGGGTCGAGGCCGCGCGCGGCGAAGAACTTCAGCCGCGCGTCGAAGACCGGCCGGTACGTCTCGATCGCGTCCTGCGACTTCGGGGCGCTGTAGTAGCCGGCCGTCCCGGCGCCGACCACCACGTCCTTGGGATCGTGGCCGTGGTGCTCCCAGCGTTCCCGGTAGTAGGCGACCAGTTCGGCGTACGGCTCGACCGGGTTGGAGACGTTGGCGGAGAACAGCGGGTCGCCGTAGAAGGCGGCCAGGTCGACCGACTCGCGGCTGGTGGCGCTGCCGTGCCAGACCCTGATCGGCTGCTGGAACGGGCGGGGCAGCACCTCGGCGTCGTCGAGCGAGGGGCGGAAGCGGCCCTCCCAGGTGACCCGGTCCTCCCGCCAGAGGCGGCGGAACAGCTCGTAGCCCTCCCGGTTGCGGTCCCACTGGTCGGCCTCGGTGACGTGGAACAACTCGGCCTGGGCGGTGCCGTTGCCCTTGCCGATGATCAGTTCCAGCCGGCCGCCCGACAGGTGGTCGAGGGTCGAGTAGTCCTCGAAGGCCCGGACGGGATCGAGCAGCGCGAGCGTGGTGACCGCGGTGAAGAGCCGGATCGTGGACGTTTTCGCCGCGATGTGGCTGAGCACCACGGTCGGCGCCGACGACAGGAACGGGCGTTCGTGGCGTTCCCCGAACGCGAAGCCGTCGAAGCCCAGTTCCTCGGCCACGACCGCGCTCTCGACGATCTCGCGGAAACGCTGGTTGACCGTCTTGGCGGGGTCGTTGTGGAAGCCCAGCGTGAGCGCGAGGAACTTCACGACACCCTCGCATACCGGCTGGCCGGGCGGCCGAGCCCGAGCCGTCCACGCAGGTCGGGGGTCTCGTACGCGGTCCGGAACGCCCCCCGCGCCTGGAGCTCGGGCACCAGGCCGCGGGTGATGGCGGTCAGGTCGTGCGGCAGCACCCCCGGGCGGAGCCGGTACCCCTCGAAACCCCAGTCGAGCAGCAGGTCGGCGAGTTGGGCCGGGGTGCCCTCGAAGACGTGGGCGTCCGACTCCAGCGGGGCGCCGTCGAGCTCGTCGAGGCGGGCCTTGTGGTCGCCGAGGAAGACGACCAGGTCGGCGAAGACCTTCAGGCCGGGGTTGAGCTCGCGTACCTCCTCGACGATCCGCCGCGCGTCGTCGCGGTCTTTCGGGGTCACGTAGAGGACGTCGGCGTTCTTGGCGGCGAACTCGTACGGCGCGGTGGAGTGGCCGAGCGCGGTGATGAGCGGCTGGCCCTGCGGCGGCCGGGGAGTGATCGACGGGCCCTTCACGGAGAAGAACTCGCCCTGGAAGTCGATGTAGTGCAGCCGGTCGCGGTCGATGAACCGGCCGGTCGTGGCGTCGCGGATCTCGGCGTCGTCCTCCCAGCTGTCCCAGAGGCGGCGCACCACTTCGACGGCGTCGGACGCCTCCCGGAAGAGCGCGTCGACGAACTCCGTGTTGCCGGGGTCGAACGGCGGGAACTCGCGGCGGCCGAAGTGCGCCGCCTCGTCCGGACGCCCCGACACCCGCGGACGCCAGCCCGCGCGGCCCTTGCTGGCGTAGTCGAGGGAGGCGATGCCGATCGCCACGTGGAACGGCTCGGTGTGGGTCACGCTGGTGGTCGGGATCAGGCCGATCTTCGAGGTCAGCGGGGCGACCGCGGCGGCCAGCAGCACGGCGTCGAGCCGGCCGCGCACCTGGTCGAGGCGGTCGTCGGGGGCGTCGTACCGGGACGACTGGAGGCTGAGGGAGTCTTCGAAGGTGACCCAGTCGAGCAGGCCGCGTTCGGCCTCGATGACCAGGTCGGCCCAGTAGCCGGCGGTGAACAGCCGGTCGGGTTGAGCACCTTCGGCCCGCCAGGCGGCCGGGTGCCATCCGGCGCCGTCGAGGGCGACCGCGAGATGCAGGCTCATGAGAGCTCCTTCAGTCCGAGGTGGTGGCGCAGGGTCGGGCCGGTGTAGTCGGCCCGGAAGACGCCCTTCTCCTGGAGCAGCGGCACGACCTTGTCCACGAGGTCGTCGAGGCCACCCGGGGTGAGGTGCGGCACGAAGATGAAGCCGTCGGCGGCGTCGGTCTGCACGAAATGGTCGATCTCCTCCGCGACCGAGAGGGCGGTGCCCACGAAGGTCTGCGGGGCGGCGGTCTCGATGACGAGCTCGCGGATCGAGAGGTTCTTCTCCTCCGCCAGCGCCCGCCACTTGGCCGCCGTCTCGGCGCGGTCGCGGCGGAACTGGGCCCGGCCCTTCGAGACGTCGGTCGACAGGTCGGGCTCGATGTCGGGGAGGGGGCCGTCGGGGTCGTACCCGGACAGGTCGCGGCCCCAGATCGCCTCCAGGAACAGGATCGCGGTCTGCGGGCCGACCTGGGCGCGGCGGATCTCGGCCGCGCGCTCCTCGGCCTCCTCCTGAGTGTCGCCCAGCACGTAGGTGACGGCCGGGAGGATCTTCAGGTCGTCGGCGGTGCGGCCGTACTTGGCGAGGCGGCTCTTGACGTCGCGGTAGAACGTGCGGCCCTCCTCCAGCTTGCTGTGCCGGCTGAAGATGACGTCGGAGGAGGAGGCGGCGAACTCGCGGCCCTCCTCCGAGTCACCGGCCTGGATGATCACCGGGTTGCCCTGCGGCGGCCGGGGCACGTCGAACCGGCCCCGGATGTCGAAGTGCTGCCCGGTGTGCTCGAAGAAGCCGATGCCGCCGGGCCGGACGAACCGCCCGTCGGCCCGGGGCAGCGCGTCGGAGGCCCAGGAGTCCCACAGTTCGCGGGCCGTCTGGAGGAACTCCCTGGCGCGGGTGTAGCGGTCGGCCTCGGCCAGGTAGCCGCCGCGCCGGAAGTTCTCGCCGGTGAAGGCGTCCCAGCTCGTCACGACGTTCCAGGCGGCCCGGCCGCCCGAGAGGTGGTCGAGGGTGGCCAGCCTCCGGGCCACCTCGTAGGGCTCGTTGAAGGTGGAGTTGACGGTCGCCGCGAGTCCCAGGTGCGTGGTCACCGCCGACAGGGCCGACAACACGGTCAGCGACTCGGGCCGCCCGACGACGTCGAGGTCGTGGATGCGGCCCTTCATCTCGCGCAGCCGCAGCCCCTCGGCGAGGAAGAAGAAGTCGAACTTGCCGCGTTCGGCCGTCTGCGCGAGGTGCTTGAAGCTGTCGAAGTCGATCTGGCTACCCGACCTGGGGTCGGACCAGACGGTGGTGTTGTTCACGCCCGGGAAGTGCGCGGCGAGATGGATCTGCTTGGTCATAGTGCCCTCCTGGCACGGCTGCGAGCAGTTCTTGGGTGTACGGGTCGGCCGGCGCCGTGAAGATCTGGTGCGCGTCGCCCGACTCGACGGCCCTGCCGTCCTTCAGCACCAGCACGTGGTCGCTGACGTGGTGCACCACCCCGAGGTGGTGCGAGATGAACAGATAGGCGACCCCGAGTTCGGCCTGCAGCCCGGTGAGCAGGTCGAGCACCTGGGCCTGGATCGACACGTCGAGGGCCGACACCGGCTCGTCGCAGACGATCACGCGGGGGCGCGGGGCCAGCGCGCGGGCGATCGCCACCCGCTGCCGCTGCCCGCCGGACAACTTCAGCGGCCGCCGGTCGAGCACGCTGTCGTCGAGCCCCACCTGTTCCAGCAGCTCGACCGAGCGCTTCACCCGCTCGCGCCGGGGCGTCCCGCCGACCTCCAGGGCCTCGTCGAGGATGCGGCGTACCGAGAAGCGGGGGTCGAAGGAGCTGAGCGGGTCCTGGTAGACGACCTGCGTCTGCCGCCGGTCGACCTCGACGGTGCCCCGGTCGGGCCGGAGCAGGCCGAGCACCAGCCGGGCCGTAGTGGTCTTGCCCGACCCCGACTCCCCGACGACGCCGAGCGTCTGCCCGGCCCGCAGCTCGAAGGAGACCCCGTCGACCGCGGTCCGGCCCTTGAACGTCTTGACCAGGCCCTCGGCCCTGATCACCACGTCACCGGCGACGGTGTTCCGCGAGCCCGGCCCCGGGATGGCGTCGAGCAGGCTCTTCGTGTACGGATGTCCGGGCGCCCCCAGCACCTGCGCGGCCGTGCCGTCCTCCACGACGACGCCGTCCTTCATGACCAGGATCCGGTCGGCCAGCTCGGCCACCACCGCGAGGTCGTGGCTGATCAGCAGCAGCGCCTGACCGGCCCGTTTGCGTTCGGCCAGCAGCCGCAGGATCTGCGCCTGCACGGTGACGTCGAGCGCGGTGGTCGGCTCGTCGGCGATGAGCAGCCGGGGCCCGCAGGCGATGGCCGAGGCGATCAGGGCCCGCTGCCGCAGGCCGCCGGAGAGCTCATGCGGATACTGCTTCGCCCGCACCTCCGGCTCGGGCACGCCGACCTCGGTCAGCAGGTCGATCACCCTGCGGGGGATCTCGTGCCGGGGAGCCGCGCGGTGCAGCTTCAGCGTCTCGGCGATCTCCTTGCCGACCGGGCGCAGCGAGTCGAGGGAGACCAGCGCGTCCTGGAGGACGTAGCCGATCTTCCGCCCCCGGATCGAGCGCCACTGGCGTTCGCCGAACCCCGAGGCGTCCACTCCTTCGATCGCCAGCCGCCCGGCGGTGACGGTCGCCTCCTCCCCGGTCAGCCCGAGGAGGGTGCGCGCGGTGACGCTCTTGCCCGACCCCGACTCGCCCACGACGGCCACGCACTCGCCCGGGTGGACGGCGAGCGAGACGCCGCGGACGGCGTGCACGCCCGGGAAGCTCACGTGCAGGTCGGTCACCTCGACGACGGGTGTGCTCACGCGATCCTCCGCTGCAGCCGGCGTCCGACGACGGTGATGGACAGGACGGTCAGCGTGATCGCCACCCCGGGGAACACCGCGATCCACCACGCGACCGAGAAGTAGTCGCGCCCGGCCGAGAGCATCGCCCCCCATTCGGGCGCCGGCGGTTGCGGCCCGAGCCCGAGGTAGCTCAGCGAGGCGGCGGCCACCAGGGCGGTGCCGACCTCGATGGTGGCCAGCACCACCAGCGGCTCGAACGCGTTGGGCAGCACGTGCCGGGTGACGATCCGGCCTCTGCTGAGCCCGAGCGAGACGGCCGCCTCCACGAACCCGGCGTTGCGGATGACCATGGTCTGGGCGCGCACCAGCCGGGCGTAGCTGGGCGCGGTGTAGAGGGCGATCGCGAAGATCACGTTGACCGTGCCGGGCCCGGTGACCGTGATGACCAGCAGCGCCAGCAGCAGCGTCGGCAGCGACAACACGATCTCGACCAGGCGCATCACGATCTCGTCGACCACCCGCCCGCCCAGCGCGGCCAGCAGGCCGAGCGCCGTGCCGACGACCACCGCGAGGGCGGTCGCGCCGAGACCGGCCAGCAGGGAGGGCGCGGCGCCGTACACGATGCGGGTGAAGACGTCGCGGCCGTTGGCGTCGGTGCCGAGCAGGTGGTCGGCGCTCGGCCCCTGGAGGGCGGCCAGCGCGTCGGCGGCGTCGGGGGTGCCGCCCGTGAGCAGGCCGGGCGCGAGCGCGGCCAGCGTGACCAGGGCCAGGAAGGCCACGGCGAAGATCCTCACGTGGCACCCCGCAACCGGGGGTCGATGAGGAGGTAGAGCACGTCGACGATGATGTTGACCACGACGTACAGCACCGCCGTGAGCAGCACCACGCCCATCACGACCGGCAGGTCCTTGCCGCCGACGGCGGTCAGGGTGAGCTGGCCGATGCCCTGGCGGGAGAAGATCTGCTCCACCGCGACCATCGCGCCGACCGTCAGGCCGACCAGCCAGCCGATCAGCGTCACGGTCGGGACGAGCACGTGCCGCAGCGCGTGCCGGAGCCGGACCCCCAGGTCGGACATGCCGCGGGTGCGGGCGGTCAGCACGAAGGGCTGCTCAAGGGTGAGCTCCAGGCCCTCGCGCATCATCTGGGTGAGCATGGTCGTGATCGGCAGCGCGACCGCGATGACCGGCAGCACCAGCGTGGCGAAGCCGTCGGCGCCGACCGCGGGGAACCAGCCGAGCTGGAAGGAGAAGATCGTCAACAGCAGGATCGCGGTCCAGAACGTCGGGATCGACACCCCGATGAGCTCCAGGTTCGACGACAACCCCCGGATCCACGGCCGCCGGCGCGCGGTCAGGATCGCCAGCGTCGTCGACACCACGACGGCGACCAGCAGCGAGGCCCCCGCGAGCTGCAGCGACGGCCCGAGCTGCGCCCCGATCGCCGAGGCGACCGGTTCGTGCAGCTGGTACGACTGCCCGAGGTCGCCCCGCAGCACCCGCCCCAGATAGGTGGCGTACTGGACGAACAGCGGCTCGTCGAGCCCGTAGTCGGCGATGATCTGGGCCCGCACCTCGGGGGTGACGATGCTGCTGCCGATCAGCACGTCGACCACGTTGCCGGGCGTCAGGTGGAGGGCGGTGAAGGAGACCGTCACCGCCCCCCAGAGCACCAGCACCGAGGTGCCGAGCCGGGTGAGGATGCGGCGGATCATGCCTTCGACACCCAGGCGTCGTAGAAGACCGGGAAGGCCTGCGGCTCGAAGGTGATGTCCTGGACGTTCTTCGACGCGCCCAGCAGGTAGGTGAAGACGTAGACCGGGATGATCGAGGCCTCGGCGTTGGCCTTCTGCTGGACCTTGGCGTAGAGCGCGGCCCGCTCGGCCAGGTCGGTGGTGCGCAGCGCGTCGGTCAGCCAGCCGTCGACCTCGGGGTCGTTCCAGCGGGCCAGGTTCTGGCCGAAGAAGTCGGGGCGGGGGATGTTGGAGATCGCGAACAGGTTGCGCAGCGCGTCACCGTCGGCCCGCTGCCAGCTGAAGTCGATGAGGTCGTAGTCGCCGGCCAGCGCCTTCGGGGTGAAGTCGTTGGGCGTGACGTCGACGAACTGGACATCGAAGCCGGCCTTCTTGGCCTCCGCCTGCACCTGTTCGGCCAGCGTGCCGCGCTGCTCCCGGGCCAGCGCCTTGAGGAAGGGCCACTCGACCGTCAAGCGCTGCCCGTCCTTGGTGCGGTAGCCCTCGGCGTCCCTGGCCGACCAGCCGGCCTCGTCGAGCAGCCGGGCGGCCCCTTCGGGGTCGTACCTCCACTGCGTCTCGGTGGCCTTGTCGTATCCGGCCGTCGCCGGGGAGATCGCGCTGAACGCGGGGTCGAAGGTGCCGAAGTAGAGCTTCTCGACGACGGTGGCGAAGTCGATCCCGTCGCGGAACGCCTGCCGGACCCTCTGGTCGGCGAAGACCCCCTTCTCGTTGTTCGGGTAGTAGTTGTAGTTCCCGCCCGGGGCCTGCTTGCGGATGATGGTCAGCTTCGGGTTGGCCTCGACCTGCGTGACGTTGACCGGCGGCACACTGGCGATGGCGTCGATCTGCCCGCTGGTCAGCGCGCCGAGCCTGACGGCGTCCTCGACGATGACCTTGAACTCCAGGCGTTCGAGGTAGGCCGGGCCGGTGTGCTTGGCGATCGGCGGCGCCCAGTCGTAGTCGGGGTTGCGGTGGTAGGTGATGCCCTGGTGCGGCGTGAACGCGTCGATGACGAACGGCCCCGTCCCGACGACCTTCTTGGCCAGCGCCTCGGGCCCGAGCGCGAGCTGCTTGGGTGACTGGATGCCGAAGTAGGCGGTGGCCAGGGCCGCCAGGAAGGGCGAATAGGGCTCCTTGAACGCGACTTCGATGGTCTGCGGGTCGACGACGGTGCTCTTCTCGTACGGCCCGAACGCGGCCGCCGCGAGTTGCGACTTGGTCGCCGGGTCGACGATGTGGTCGAGGTTGGTCTTCACGGCGGCGGCGTCGAAGGGCGTGCCGTCGCTGAAGGTGACTCCGGTGCGGAGCTTGAAGGTGTAGGTGCGCCCGTCGTCGGAGATCTTCCACGAGCTGGCCAGCCACGGGTGGATGTCGCCCTTGTCGTCGAGGGCGACCAGCGAGTCGAGGACGGGCCGGGTGAAGAGGCCGGTCACGTCCTGCGGGCTGGCGTGGGGGTCGAGGTTGAGCGGCTCGGTGTTGACGCCGAAGACGAGCGAGCCGCCCTTGGCGGGGCTTCCCTGGGGGACGCTGGTCTCACCGCATCCGGCGAGCAGCGGAAGTAGCAGTAATGCGGCAAGGGGGGCGCGGAACCGGCGCACGGAGATCACCTCTCAGTTTCCTACTTTTAATGTAGGAAATGGGGGAATCTCCGTCAAGCGGGTGTGTCTAGTGCCACCCTCCGTCGACCCGCAACGTCGCGCCGGTGACGTAGGCGGAGCGGGGGCTGGCCAGGAAGGTCACCATGTCGGCGTACTCCCTCGGCAGCCCGATCCGCCCGAGGTCGACCATGGTGGTGAGCCGCCTGCCCGCGGTCTCGGCCATGTCCTCCCAGGTCTCGCCCCAGCCCGACTGCCGCCCGAGCTCGGTCAGCCGGACCTTCGCCTTCGGCGTGAGGATGCCGCCGGCGGCCACCGCGTTCGAGGTGACCCCCGAGTCCTTCAGCTCCCGGGAGAGCGAGGCGGCCAGGTTGTTGCGGGCCGCGTTGGTCGCGGCGTAGTGGGGCTGGGTGTCCATCGGGTAGTCGGACAGGGCGCTGCTGATCTGGATGACCCGCCCCCAGCCCCGCTCCCTCATGCCCGGGACGAACCTCTTGATCATCCGTACCGACGCGACGACGTTGACGTTGTAGATGTCGTTCCAGTCGCCCGCCGACAGGCTGTCCCAGGTCAGCGAGGGATCAAAGACGCCCAGGTTGTTGACGAGGATGTCGATCTCCTTCGCCGCCTCCGCCACGGCGTCGGCCCCCTCGTCGGTGGCGAGGTCGCCGATGGCGATGGTCCCGCCGATCTCCTTCGCGATCGCCTCGGCCCTGTCCCGGTCTCTGCCGTGGACGACGACCGCGACCCCCTCGGCGGCGAGGGTCCGGGCGATCTCCTCGCCGAGACCGCCGGTCGATCCGGTCACCAGGGCGCGCTTGCCCGTGAGCTGCAGGTCCATGAATGGGTTCCTTTCAAAGTGGACTGTGCAGTCCAAAATGCCACCACAAAAATGGACTGTCAAGTTCACTTTTTGCTAGAGTACCCAGGTGAGAGCACTGACTCCGAAGGGCGCCGCCACCAGGCAGCGGATCGTCGAGGGCGCCGCCAAGCTCATCCGCGACCACGGTCCTGCCAACGTGGGCCTCGACGACATCCGGGCCGCGACCGCCACGAGCAAGAGCCAGCTCTTCCACTACTTCCCCGACGGCAAAGCCGACATGCTGCTCGCCGTGGCCGCCCACGAGGCCGAACTCGTCCTCGAAGAACAGCAGCCCTACCTGAGCGACCTGACCTCGTGGGCACAGTGGGAGGCCTGGCGCGACCGCGTGATCGCCCGCTACGCCGCCCAGCGCCGCCGCTGCCCGTTGTCGGCGCTGACGGCCCAGTTGGGCCTGGCAGATCCGGCCGTCGAAGAGATCATCACGGGCATGTACGCCCGCTGGCAGCGCCACGTGGCCGACGGCGTGCGGGCGGTCCGCCCAGACGCCGACGCCGAACGCGTGGCAACCCAGCTCATCGGCGCGATCGCGGGCGGGGCGACGATGCTGGTCGCCACCGACGACATCCGCTACCTGGAGATCGGCCTCACGGAGGCCATAGAGAACCTGCGCCGGGGAGCGCCCTGAGCAATGTCACTCTAAGCATTCTCCAATTGCACAGAGTATGCAGGAGCGCTTTCTTGACAGAGAGTGATTCATCGGAGACTTTGTGTACGAACTGAGGACCGCCAGTTCGCCACGAAGGGATTCCACCTTTGCGACGCATCGTCCCTGCGGTCGTGCTCACCCTCATCCCGCTGACCGCGGTCCTGTCACCCCGGGCGGCCACCGCCGCGCCCGCCGATCCGCAGGTCGTCTTCAGTGAGGAGTTCGAGAACGGCATGGGCACGGCGCCCGTGATGGTCACCGACTACACCGGGCCCGCACCCCACGCCATGACCTACGCCGCCGACCCCGCCTGGCTGACCTCGTGCAACGGCCTCATCGCCAGCCGCCTCAACCCCGCCGTCGCGCCTCCGCTCGCGCAGCAGTGCGGCGGCTGGTGGCCGGTCGTCCGGGATCTCGCCGGCGCGCTCGGCCAGTGGGCGGGCGGCGACCCGGCCACGAACCACGCCGTCACGGCCTTCACGCACACGCCGCCCGGCTCGGGCAAGGTGCAGCTGGAGACGGAACATCCGGTGTCCATCGGGAGCGGCAACCGGTTCGTCACGTTCTCGGTCGACGCGGCGGCGGTCAACTGCAACGTGGACCATCCGCTGATGGTGTTCTACCTGCTCGACGGGAACACCGCGATCCCGACGTTCAGCCAGCCCATCGACACCTGCGCCAACCCCGGGGCGGTGATCGGCGGCATCTCGGTCGGCACCTACACGAGCAACGCGCCCGTCCTGTTCTCCGGCTCGCAGCTCGGCATCCGCCTCGTCAACACCCAGGGCGGCACCAACGGCAACGACGGGGCGATCGACAACGTGCGGGTGCTCGACGTGACCCCGGCGCTCGGCGTCTCCTACTCGCCGGGCAGCCCCGCGATCGGGCAGACCGCCACGCTCAAGCTGACCGTGACCAACACCTCGGAGCTGCGGGAGAAGAACGGCTGGTCGTTCAAGGTCGCGCTGCCCGACGGGCTGACCCCGGCGGGGACGCCGACGAGCGACTGCGCCCAGCCGTCGGTGTCGGTCGCGAACGGGGTCGTCTCCGCCGGCGGCGGCATCGGCGACGGCGTGACGAGCTGCACCATCAACGTTCCGGTGAAGGCCGGGGTCATCGGCGAATACTCGACCTGCCCGGCCGACGTCTCCGACCGGGTCGGCATGAACAACGCGACCGCGTGCGCCTCGGTGAGGTTCGTCGCGCCGGAGCACAAGTTCGACGCGCACGCCCACGCCGCCAAGGTCACCGCGCCGCTGATCGGCGGCCCGGCACTGGTCCCGTCCGACGTCACCTGCACGGCCACGCCCGGCTCCGACCACGACTCGCTGCTGACCGCGGTCCTCCCGGCCGTCGCCTCGCTCGGGGTGCTCACCACGGAGGCCTCCGGCACGGTGGGGCCCGACGGGCTGCGTACCGCCAGGGCGAAGGCCACCACCGCGAAGCTGAACCTGCTCAACGGCCTGGTCACGGCGGAGGAGATCACCGCCCAGGCGACGGCGGCCGCCACCGGGAGCGGGACGGTCACCACCTCGGGCACGACCACCTTCACCGCGCTCAAGGTCAACGGATCGGCCATCACGAACCCGCCGGTGAACCACACGATCACCATCCCGCTGGTGGCGAAGATCGTCCTCAACGAGCGGGTGCCCTACGGGAACGGCACCGGCATCAAGGTCAACGCCGTCCACGTCACGACGATCGCCGGGGTGGACGTCGTCATCAGCCACGCCCGCGCCTCGCTGACCCTGCCCGGCCAGTCCTGCCCGTCGGCCTAGTTCACAACAGGCGGAAAGCCCAGGCGCCGATCACCTGGGCTTTCCGTCGGTCGACGGGTCAGCCTGCCTGGCAGGACACCGTCGGCCACGTGTTGTTGCCGTTGCGCATGATCGTCACGCCCCAGTTGTTGCCACTGCCGTTGGGCCGTGCCGTCAGGGTCTGCGCGTTCGGGTAGGACGCGGTGATGTTCCACGTCGAGCTGATCTTCGCGGGTGACGGCACGTTCATCGTCACCGTCCAGTTGCTCGAACCGCTGACCGAGACGTTCAGGTTGTAGCGGTCACTCCACGACTGGCCCGCCGACAACGACGCCGTGCAGCCGCCTCCGCCGCCGCCACCGCCGGTGGAGGTCGGGGTGGGCTGCGGGTTGGTGCCGCCGCCGCCGATCGTGATGTTGGAGCTGCCGCTGCTCTGGTAGCCCTCGGTCGCCATGATCATGTAGTCGTGGTTGCCGAGCTGCATGCCGGCCCGCGACCACGCGTCGAAGTGGTTGCCCGCGGTGATGGTGCCGCCGGTCTTCTTCTGCTGGCGCACGCTCCAGAACTGCTTGAACGTCCGGGTGCCCTCGATCGAGGGCGCGTTGGTGCGGGTCGTCTCGTAGATGTCGTAGGTGCCGCCGTCGCTGCTCACCGTGCCCTTGAAGGTGCCGGTCGGGCGGTAGGTGCCCCAGTTGTCGACGATGTAGTACTCGATCAGCGGGTTACGAGTCCACCCGTAGAGGGTCAGGTATGCGTTTCCCGACGGGTTGAAGCTGCCCGAGTAGGACACCGTCCTGCGACCACCGGTCTGCCAGCCCTTGCCGGCGACGAAGTTGCCGGTGTTGCGCCACGAGGTGCTGTAGTTGCCGCCGGAGCCGAGTTCCATCGAGACCGTGCCCTGGGCGTCAGTCCAGAAGGAGTACCAGTAGCCGTTGTTGGTACCGGTCTGGTTGGTGGTCACGGCCGCCTGGGCGATGCCCGGCAACATCGTGATCATGGCCATCACCGTGGCCCAGACACCTACGGCCGCTAAGCCTTTTTTCATGGAAGTGCTTCCTCCCTGCCTTGGGGGCTCGGTACGACCGACGGGAGCGGATCGGTATCCCCGAAAGTGTCGGCGGGAGCACCCGGGCTGTCAACAACTTTCAGAAACATCTCCGAAATCTGAACGTGCAGCTCAGCAGCGAATACGCAGGTCAAACCCCCTCAACAGAATGACTTTGCTCGATGTAACCAGATGAACGGGACACCTCTGCCGGGCAGCGATAAAGAAACTTTCGGACTCGCAGCGAAAAGCCCGCTCCCCCACGGGCGGGGAAGCGGGCTCCGCGGAACGTCAGCGCCTGTGCTTCAGGGCCCACTCCAGGGCGTAGTCGGCGACGGCCTCCCAGCCGGGGGCGCCGCAGGTCCAGTGGTCGCGGCCCTCGAACTCGTGGTAGTCCGTCAGGGCGGGCGAGTTCTTGTAGTGCTTGGCGTTGGACCTGTTCACCGACGGCGGCATGATGTGGTCCTTCTCCCCGGCGATGAACAGCAGGGGCGCGCGGTCGGCGTCGTAGTCGACCCACGTGTCCTGGTGGCCGGGCTTGAAGTTGGCGAACAGGCCGTACTCCCAGACCCAGTAGCCGGGGGCGGCGATCGCGTACCGCTCCCAGACGGCGCGTGAGTCCTCCTCCGACAGGGTGTTGGTGAAGGCGTAGTGCCACTCCTCCGGCGTGAAGCCGACGGCGCGGTGCCGGTTGGCGGGGTTCTTCAGCGCCGGGAACAGCGACCTGGCCTGCGAGATCGGGTTGACCCGCACGCCCTCGGTCGGCGCGGAGTCGATCACGACGCCGGCCGCGCCCAGCCCCTTGGCCAGCAGCAGCTGGGTGAGCGTGCCGCCGAACGAGTGGCCCATGATGATCGGCGGCTCGGGCTCGGCCTCGATCACCGAGGCCAGGTGGGCGACCGTCTCGGTGACGGTCAGGTTGGCGATGACGTCGGGGTTCTCCCGCAGCGCCTCGACCTCGATCTCGAAGCCGGGGTAGCCCGGGGTGAGCACCTTCACGCCCTTGGACTCCAGGTAGGGGACCCACTGCTCCCAGCTCCGGGGCGTGACCCACAGGCCGTGGACGAGTACGACGGTCGTCATGAGATGAACTCCAGGAGGTCGGCGTGGAGACGGTCGCGGTCGGTGTCGGGCAGGGCGTGGCCGCTGCCCTCGTACACCTTGAGGACGGCGCCGTCGATCAGGGCGGCCGAGCGCTCGCCGCCCACCTCGAACGGCACGATCTGGTCGTCGTCCCCGTGGATGACCAGCGTCGGAACGTCGATCTTGGCGAGGTCGGGACGGAAGTCGGTGGCCGAGAACGCGGCGATGCACTCGTAGGCTGCGCGGTGCCCGCAGGCCATGCTCTGCAGCCAGAACGCGTCGCGGAAACCCTGTGCCACGTCGCCCCTGCGGTTGTGGCCGAAGAACGGGCCGTCGGCCAGGTCGCGGTAGAGCTGCGAACGGTTCGCCAGCTCACCGGCCCGGATCCCGTCGAACACCTCGATCGGCAGGCCCTCGGGATTGTCGTCGGTCTTCAGCATGAGCGGCGGCACCGCGCCGACGAGCACGACGCGGGCGACCCGCGCGGTGCCGTGCCGGCCGATGTAGTGCACGATCTCGCCGCCGCCGGTCGAGTGGCCGACGAGAGTGAGGTCGCGCAGGTCGAGGTGCTCGATCAGGCAGGCCAGGTCGTCGGCGTAGGTGTCCATCTCGTTGCCGTGCCAGGTCTGCGACGAACGGCCGTGGCCGCGCCGGTCATGAGCGACGGCGCGGTGGCCGTTGTTCGCCATGAACAGGGCCGAGGCCTCCCAGGCGTCGGCGTTCAGCGGCCAGCCGTGGCTGAACAGGACCGGGGAACCCCCGGTCCCCCAGTCCTTGTAGAAGATCCGCGCACCGTCATCCGCGGTGACAAAGGGCACTGTGGCCTCCTTGGCTCGAGTGGGGTGACTCGAGCGTCGCGCGGAGGAGGGTGCCTACGTACCACGCGATTCACGTAGTTTGTCGGCGAGTTGGCGGCGGGAGGAGATGCCGAGTCGCTGGAACACCTTCCGCAGGTGGTAGTCGACGGTGTTGGCGCTGATGAAGAGCGTGGCGGCGATCTCGGCGTTGGTGTGGCCCTGCCCGGCCAGCCGGGCGATGGTCAGCTCCTGCGTGGTCAGGTCGGGCAGCTCCGACCCGCTCCGGGCCGCCGCTTTCAGGCCGACCGCTTCGAGTTCCGCCTTCGTCCTCGGTACGAACATGTCCGCGCCGTTCCGTTCGAAGAGCCCGATCGCGAGCTGGAACTGCTCCCCGGCCTCCCGTCTGCGGCGCTGGCGGCGGAGCCATTCCCCGTAGAGAAGGTGGGTCCTGGCCAGGTCGATCTCCACGGTGGTCGTGCCGAGGGCCTCGACCGCCGAGGTGTAGCAGGCCTCGGCGGCGGCGGCGTCGCTGATCAGGGCCAGGGACCGCTGGGCCACGCCCCGGCACCACGCCGACCCGTTGGCCTCGGCCCTCGCCAGCAGCTCGTCGACGACGGGCCGGGCTTCGGCGGCGTGCCCGCTGCGGACGGCGGCCTCCACGAAGTCGGGGTACTCGATCGGCGTCACCTGCAGGAACGGATTGACGATCAGCGGCCTGAGCCGGTCGTACGCGTCGCGGTAGGCGCCTTCGGCGAGGTCGCGCAGCCCGACGGCCCCGACGGCGGTGGCGCCGACCCCGCCGAAGCCGAGCGCGTTGGCCCCCTCCGCGATCGCGAGCACGACGTGCCGGGGGGAGCCGGTCCAGCTCATCAGCGAGGCGTTGATGACGTGCTCCGCGTCGTAGCCCATCGCCAGGCGCACTTCCCGGACCTGCTCCATCGCCTCCTGCGCGAGGCGGATCGAACCGCCCATCAGCTCGGCGAGGGAGATCACCCAGAGCAGGGTGTCGAGGGCCTGCAGCGCGCCCATCTCCCGGGCGGCCGCGGCGGCGCGGGCGAGCCCCGCGCGGCGTCTGCCGTCGTCCCACAGGAACGCGCCGAGCGCGGCGATGGCCGAGCCCATGTGCATCATCTCGTGGTCGGGCAGCGTCAGGATCGTGTCGAACGCGGCCCGGACGCGCGGCACCGCCTCCTCGTAGGGCAGCAGGATGAGCGCGCCGATGCCGGCCAGGATCTCCGCGTAGGGCCCGCCGCCGGCCGCACCGGCGCTGATGCGCCGCCCCAAGTCCTCCTGGCTGATCCCGGCCGTCAGGCGGTCGCTGACGGCGCAGGCCTCATATGCCCGCAGCAGCGCGCGCCGCTCCCGTTCGAGGTCACGGCCCTGGAAGGCGTCGGCCGCCCGGACCAGCTCGGCCGCCGCCGAGGGCAGCAGCCGCGCGTCGGCCGAGAACATGGCGAGCGCGCACCGCACCACGATCGCCCGGCCCTGCTCGACGGGCCCGGCGGTGCTCTCGTCGACGTGGGCGAGCAGATCGCCCGCGACCTTCACCGCGCCCACCGCGAGCGCCGCCTCGGCCGCGCCGACCAGGCGGGAGTTCCTGACCGGCCCCGACGGGGTGAGCTCGGCGGCACGGGTGAGGATGCTGGCCCGGGACGCGAAGCCGCCTCGGCGGGCGGCCAGGTCGGCGGCGTGCTCCAGCCGGTCGGCCACCCGGGCGTCGGTGCCGACGGTGGCCTTGGCGGCATGCCAGGCTTCGAGCTCGACCATGCCCAGCGCGGCGGCGGCCTTGGCGAGCCCCCGGTGGGTGCGCCTGCGGTCGGTGCCCGACGAGGCGTTGTAGGCGGCCGACCTGACCAGCGGGTGCCGGAACCGGACGGTCTCGTGCAGCTCGACCAGCCCGATCGCCTCGGCTCGCTCGGCGACCTCGTCGTCGAGGCCCAGCTCGCGGGCGGCCGAGGTGATCAGGTCGAGGTTGCCGGTGGTGTCGGCGGCGGCGAGGAGGACCCAGAGGCGTACCCGCGGATCGGTGTGGCCGAGGCGGCGGGCGTAGTGGGCCTCCAGGCGGCGGCCGACCGGGATCGGGTCGTCGCCGAAGCCCAGGCCGGTCATGTCGCGGGCCTCTTCGGCCAGGTCGATCAGCGCGAGCGGGTTGCCGCCGGTGGCGCGGGCGATGGCCGCCGCCGACGCCGGGTCGATCGGGGCCGACAACGACCGGAGCAGCAGCGCGGTCGCCGACTCCTGGGCGAGCCCTTCGAGCAGGAGCTCGGGCACCCCGGCGAGCCGGGAGGCCAGGCCGTCCTCGTCACGGGCGGCGAACAGCAGCGCCACCGGCTCGACCGCGATGCGCCGCGCCACGAACGCCATGACGTCGAGGCTCTCCTGGTCGAGCAGGTGGGCGTCGTCGACCGCGCACACGATCGGCACCTCGCCCGCCGCCGCCGCGAACAGCCCCAGCACCCCGAGGCCGACCAGGAAGCGGTCAGGCGGCGGCCCCTCGGCCAGGCCGGAGGCGACCCTGATCGCCTCACGCTGCCGGTCGGGCAGGGCCGGGAAGTGGCCGCTCAACGGGATCGTCAGCCGCTGGATGGCCGCGAACGGCAACTCCATCTCCGACTCGAACCCGTCGAGCCGGATCAGCCGGAGCCCGGCCGCGCCGGTGGTCGTCGCCTCCAGCAGGGCTGTCTTGCCGATCCCGGGCTCACCAGTGATCAGCAACGACCCGCCATGACCGTTGCGCGCGTTGCCGAAGAGGAGTTCCAGCCGACGTTGCTCGTCATCCCGCCCGAGGAGCCTCAACACGGACCAATCACACCAGATCTCTCCGGCGGGCCGGAAGGCACGATCCCCCGACAGCCCACCCGCCGGTTTCCCTTCATCGGGATGAGGCCCACTGTTCAATATCGGTCATTACGGTGGTCGGCTGGCAATCTTGTGACATAACGGAAGGTACGCCGATGTTCCGTCCCGCCCTCGCCGGTCTGGCCCTGGCCGCCGCGACGCTCGCCGTCCCTGGTACGGCCGCGGCGAAGCCCGTCCCCGCCCCGGTCGTCGTCGCGGACGTCACCATCCCCTCGATCCCGTTGCAGGAGCTCCAGTCGTCGATCGCCGACGACCGGGGCGTGAAGCTGGGCGGCGTCGGTTCCGGGTTGTTCCCCGCCTCCCGGAGCGGCGAGTTCTGGATGGTCACCGACCGCGGCCCCAACGGGCAGCCGACGATCGCGGGAGAGAAGCGGCGTACCTTCCCGATCCCCGAGTTCGCCCCGGCCATCGCGCGTGTGTCGACCCGGCACGGCGTCGAGGTCAAGCAGTGGATCCCGATCACCGGCCGGTCGGGCCGGCCCGTCACCGGCATGTCGAACCAGGCGGGCCACGACGAGCTGCCCTACACCTGGGACGGCCTGACCAAGCTCGGCTACAACCCCAGCGGCGTCGACACCGAGGACGTCGTGGTCGACCGGCACGGCGACTTCTGGCTGGTCGACGAGTACGGCCCGTCGCTGCTGCACGTGTCGTCGAAGGGCCGGGTCATCGCCCGGTACGTGCCCGAGGGCCTGAACCTGACCGGCGCCGACTACCCGGTGAAGGACGTGCTGCCCGGCATCCTCGCGCTCCGGCCGCAGAACCGCGGCTTCGAGGGCCTGGCGATCAACGGGAACACCCTCTACCTGGCGGTGCAGAGCCCGCTGCAGAACCCGACGAAGGCCGTCGGCGACACCTCGCGAACCGCGCGCATCCTCACGTTCGACCTCCGGCGCGGCCGGGTCACCGGCGAGTACGCCTACCGGTTCGAGGACATCAGGACCTTCGACCCGTCGTACAACGGCGACCAGAGCCAGATGAAGATCTCCGGCCTGGCCCACGTAGCGGGTGACCGGATCCTGGTCGACGAGCGCACCGACCGGGTCGCGCACGTCTACGAGATCGACCTGGCCAAGGCCAAGAACCTCCTCGGCGGCCGGTACGACCAGACGTCCACCACCCCCTCGCTGGAGGCGCTGACCGACCTGACGCAGGTGCGCCCGGCGCCGAAGACGCTGGTCGCCGACCTGTCGAAGGTGGCCCCGACGCTGCCGGGCAAGGTCGAGGGCCTGGCCGTGCTCGACCCGAGGACCATCGTGGTGGCCAACGACAACGACTTCGGGCTGGGCGAGTTCGGGGCCGACGGACGCCTCGTCGACAGCGGTGTGAAGAGCCGCATCGTGACGATCAAGCTGCCGAAGCCGCTGCACTGATCGCAATCGTTACCTGATCACCCCTGTGCCCAGCGGAAACATCCGTGTTACAAACCTCATTAATCACCCGGGGAGTGGCATCTCCGGCTAACTGAATACGTGGCAGCGTGATCGGCGCGCGCGCTTTGCCTGACTGTCTCCCTCCTGTCAGGAAAGGTCTCTCATGCCTTTTCGAAGGCTGGCCAAGGTTCTCCTCTTGGCCGCTGCCCTCGTGCTGCCTTTGACGCCGCCGGTGGCCGCGCACGCCCAGGCGCAGGCCGCCGCAGCGGCGGCTGATCCCGAGTTCAAGATCCTCGTCTTCTCCAAGACGACCGGTTTCCGGCACGACTCGATCCCCGACGGCATCGCCGCGATCCAGAAGCTCGGCACGGAGAACAACTTCGCCGTCGACGCCACCGAGAACAGCGCGGCCTTCACCGACGCCAACCTCGCGCAGTACGCGGCGGTCGTCTTCCTGTCGACCACCGGCGACCCGCTGAGCAACGCGTCCGAGCGGGAGGCCCTGGAGAAGTACATCCAGGGCGGCGGCGGTTTCGCGGGCATCCACTCGGCCTCCGACACCCACTACAACTGGGAGTGGTACGGCAAGCTGGTCGGCGGCTACTTCAAGTCCCACCCGGCCACCCAGCAGGCCACCCTCAGGACCGAGGACCCGGCCCACCCGTCCACGGCGCACCTGCCGACGACCTGGACCCGGGTCGACGAGTGGTACGACTACCAGACCAACCCGCGCAGCACCGTGCACGTGCTGCAGTCGCTCGACGAGAAGTCCTACACCGGCGGCACGATGGGGATCGACCACCCGATCTCCTGGTGCCAGGACTACGACGGCGGCCGCTCCTGGTACACCGGCCTCGGCCACACCAAGGAGAGCTTCACTGAGGCCAACTTCACCAAGATGCTGCTCGGCGGCATCCGCACGGCGGCGGGCGTCGAGAAGGCCGACTGCGCGGCCTCGCAGAGCTCCAGCTTCGAGAAGGTCACCCTCGACGACAACACCTCGAACCCGATGATGCTGGACGTCGCCAAGGACGGCCGCGTCTTCTACATCGACCGCCTCGGTGACTTCCGCATCATCAAGCCCAGCGGCGCCACCGTCACGGCCGCCCGGTTCAACGTCTACACCGCCAACGAGGCCGGCCTCATGGGCCTGGTGCTGGACACGAACTTCGCCACCAACGGCTGGGTGTACGTCTACTACTCCCCCGCCGGCGTCAACGTCGACCGCCTGAGCCGTTTCACGGTCACCGGCGACACCCTCGACCTGTCGAGCGAGGTCCAGGTCCTCAACATCCCGGTCCAGCGCGCCGAGTGCTGCCACCACGGCGGCGGCCTGGCGATCGACCACAAGACCGGCGACCTCTGGCTGACCACGGGCGACAACACCAACCCGTTCGCCTCCGACGGCTACACGCCGATTGACGAGCAGGCCGGCCGCGCCGCCTGGGACGCCCAGCGCACCGCGGGCAACACCAACGACCTGAGCGGCAAGGTCCTGCGCATCCGCCCGCAGGCCGACGGCACGTACACGATCCCCGAGGGCAACCTGTTCCCCCCGGGTACCGCCCAGACCCGTCCCGAGATCTACGCGATGGGCTTCCGCAACCCGTTCCGCGTGGGCCTGGACGCCAAGACCGGCCTGCTCATGGTGGCCGACTACGGCCCCGACGCGGGCGCCGCCAACCCCAACCGCGGCCCGCAGGGCACCGTGGAGTGGAACCTCGTCAGCAAGCCGGGCAACTACGGCTGGCCGTACTGCGTGGGCGGCAACACGCCGTACATCGACTACAACTTCGGCACCCGGGTCTCCGGCCAGGCGTTCAACTGCGCGAACCTGGTCAACAACTCGCCGAACAACACGGGCCTGACCAACATCCCGCCCGCGATCTCGGCGAACATCCACTACGTCAGCCAGACCAACCCGAACAGCTTCCCCGAGCTGAACGGCGGCGCCCCCATGGCGGGGCCGGTGTACCGCTTCGACCCGGCGATCGAGTCGGACCGCAAGTGGCCGGCCTACTGGGACGGCAAGGCGATCATGGGTGAGTGGAACACGAACAAGATGTTCTCGTTCCTGCTCGACGAGCCCGGCACCAGCCAGGTCAAGATCAACCAGATCCTCGGCTCGATGGCGTTCAAGCGGCCGATGGACATCAAGTTCGGCCCCGACGGCGCGCTCTACCTGATCGAGTGGGGCTCCGGCTTCGGCGGCGACAACGCCGACTCCGGCATCTACCGCATCGACTACGTGAAGGGCACCCGCCCGCCGATCGCCCGGATCACGGCCGACAAGACCGACGGCCCGACCCCGCTGGCCGTGCAGTTCTCCAGCCAGGGCTCCAGCGACCCCGACGGCAAGCCGCTGACCTACGCCTGGGACTTCGACGGGAACGGCTCGACCGACTCGACGGAGCAGCACCCGAGCCACACCTACACCCAGGCCGGCCAGTTCAGCGCCGTGCTCACGGTGACCAACCCCGACGGCCTGACCGGCACCGCCAACCTGCCGATCAACGCCGGCAACACCCGCCCGACCGTCACCCTCGACCTGCCCCCGAACGGCGGCTTCTTCGAGTTCGGCGACCAGGTGAACTACAAGATCACCGTCACCGACCCCGAGGACGGCACGATCGACTGCGACGACGTCAAGATCCAGGCCTACCTGGGTCACGACAGCCACGGTCACCCGCTCGACCAGCACGAGGGTTGTTCGGGCACCATCCAGACCCTGACCGACAGCGGTCACGGGATCGACGACAACCTCTTCTACATCCTTGAGGCGACGTACGCCGACAAGGGCGGCCAGGGCGGTTCGCAGTCGCTGACCGGCCGGGCCGAGGTCATCCTCCAGCCCAAGCGCAAGCAGGCCGAGCACTTCTCGGGCACCGGCCGCGTCGCCGACGGGGTGGGCACCGACGCCCCGGGCGTGCAGATCGAGAACACCGGCGACACCCAGGGCGGCAACCAGAACATCGGGTTCACCCAGGACGGCGACTGGTTCTCCTTCACCCCGATCAACCTGGGCGGCATCTCCCAGATCCGGTTCCGCACGGCCTCGGCCGGCGTGGGCGGCACCGTGCTCGTGAAGACCGGCAACCCGGACAACGGCCCCGTGGTCGGCCAGATCGACATCACCCCGACGGGGGCGTGGCAGACGTACAAGGACGTCACGCTGACCCTGAACAGTGCTCCGGCGACGACCGGGCCGCTGTTCTTCGTGCTGCGCAAGCCGGCCAGCGCGGCCGCGGGCGACTCGCTGCTCAACTTCAACTGGATCGACTTCATCGGCAAGGGCGTCACCGAGAACCAGCGCCCCGTCGTGACGGTCACGGCCAGCCCGCTGTCGGGCACGGCTCCGCTGAAGGTCGACTTCACCGCCACGGCGACCGATCCCGATGGGGACACGCCGCTGACGTACAAGTGGAACTTCGGGCCGACCACCGCGACGGCGAGCAACACCTACGCGGCCCCCGGCACGCACACCGCCTCGGTGACCGTGACCGACGCCCGCGGCGCGGCCACCACCGCGTCGGTGGCCATCAGGGTCGACGCGGTGACCAGCACGTGCTTCTCGGGTCGTTCCGACGACTTCCTGGGCACGTCGCTCGACCGTGACCGCTGGTCGGTCATCCGCGAGGACCAGAACCTGCGGGTACAGGACGGCAAGGTCATCCTGCCGACCTCGCTGACCGACATCTACGGCACCAACAACACGGGCACCCCGAACATCGTGCTCCAGCCCGCGCCGCAGGGCGCGTGGACGGCCACCGCGAAGTTCACCATGGACGCCCGCAACCAGTACCAGCAGGCGGGCCTGCTCATCTACGGCGACGACGACAACTACGCCAAGATGGTGCTCCAGGCGCGCGGCACGAACGACCACGCCAACCGCGTGTTCCAGTTCATCCGCGAGGAGAACGGCGTGCCGAACGAGGTCGCCGCCAGCAACTCGCCCACCCTCGGCGACGCCTACTCCGACACCGTCTACGTGCGGTTCGTCAGCGACGGCGCCAACATCACCGCGCACTACTCGCAGGACGGCGCGACCTTCACCGCGATGACGCAGACCAAGTCGCTGGCCGGGATCGCCAACCCGCGCATCGGCCTGGTCTCGCTGGCCGGTTCGGGCACCCGCCCGATCGTCGACGCCGCCTTCGACTGGTTCCACATCACCCCCGACGACAAGGCCGTCAAGCCGGGCCCGAACGACGAGTTCGACGGCACCGCGCTCGACGTCTGCCGGTGGAACGCGGTCGTCCGTCCGGACGCCGCCACCCACCGCGTCGCCGGCGGCAACCTGGAGATCGACACCGCGCAGGGTGACATCTACGGCACGGCCAACACCGCGCCGAAGAACTTCATCCTCCAGACCGCGCCCTCGGGCGACTGGACCCTGGAGACCAAGCTCGACGGCTCGGCGTTCAACGAGCAGTACCACCAGGGTGGTCTGATCGTGCACGTCGACGACGACAACTACGTGAAGTTCGACTTCCTCACCGACAACACGGCCGGCTCGGCGGTCACCCGCCGCATCGAGCTGCGCAGCGAGGTCGGCGGTTCGGTGCAGAACCCGCAGCCCGGGGCGAACAACCTCACCCAGGGCGTCTGGTACCTGCGCCTGCAGAAGACCGGCACCACCTTCCGCGGTTCCTACTCGGCCGACGGCACCACCTGGACGAACATCGCCGAGGCCGTGACCAACACGGCGGTCGGCGCGGGCCGGATCGGCCTGTTCGCCCTGGGCGCCAACCAGACGGCGGCGAAGCCGGCCAAGTTCGACTACTTCAAGGTGACCCAGCCGAGCAGCGACACCACCGCCCCGGCCACGACCGCGACGCCGAACCCGGCGCTCCCGGCCAGCGGCTGGTTCACCAGCCTGGTCCAGGTGGCGCTGGCCGCCACCGACAACGCCGGCGGCAGCGGTGTGGAGAAGACCGAGTTCCAGCTCGACGGCGGCGCGTGGACGACGTACGTCGAACCGGTCGTGGTGACCGGCGACGGCCCGCACACGCTGAACTACCGGTCGGTCGACAAGGCCGGCAACGTCGAGCCGGCCAGGTCGCTGGCCCTGAAGGTCGACGCGACCACCCCCCTGACCACGGCGGACTTCCTGCCGGGGAACCAGGTGGCGCTGGCCGCGACCGACGCCACCTCGGGCGTGGAGAAGATCGAGTACAGCCTCGACGGCGGCGACTGGACGACCTACACCGCCGCGGTCGCCGTGACCGGCGTGGGCGACCACGAGCTCCGCTACCGGGCGATCGACAAGGCGGGCAACGTCGAGGAGACCAAGGCCGCGACGATCACGATCGAGGACACCGAGCCGACGATCGTGATCACCGGGATCGAGGGCGGCGGGACCTACGGTGACGGCTCCGACGTGACGATCGCCTGGGAGGTGGCGGGCGCCGGCGTCAAGACGGTGACCGGCACGCTCGACGGCCAGCCGTACGTCTCGGGCTCGATCCAGCCGCTCCACAAGCTCGCCCTGGGCGAGCACATCCTCCTGGTGACCGTCACGACCGAGGCCGGCGGGACGTACTCCAAGGAGGTCAGGTTCACGACCACGACCTCGACCGACGACATCTCGCTCCTGATCGAGCGGTTCCAGGCAGCCGGGAAACTCTCGGCGACCGGGGCCGCGAAGCTCCAGGACGACATCGCGAAGGTCATGGTGTCGGAGGACAAGGGCCGCGACCGCGACAAGCCGAAGATCATCAAGAAGCTTGAGCGGTTCGTCGAGGCGGTGAACGATCCCAAGATCGTCGACAACGCCGAGGCGAAGGCGACCTTCCTCCGGGACGCCGAGGCTCTGATCGAGTACTACAGCTAGTCCACGAAGCCGGGGCGCCTCTTCGGAGGCGCCCCGGTTCTCTCATGCGGAGTACACGTGGTCGCTGATGAGCCGGGCGGCGCCCACCACACCCGCGACGTCCTCCAGCTCCGACAACACGATCGGCAGGTTGCCGGTCGCCAGCGGCAGCGACCGGCGGTAGACGACGCTGCGGATCTCGGCCAGCAGGATGTGCCCCAGGCGGGCCACCCCGCCCGCGATGATCACCAGGCCGGGGTTGAAGAAGCTGACGAGCCCGGCGAGCACCTGGCCGACCCGGCGCCCGCCGTCCCTTATCAGCTGGATGGCCACCGGATCGCCCTGGGCGGCGGCGATGGCGACGTCTTCGGCGGTCACCGACCCCGTGGCGGCCAGGCGCGCGGCCAGATGGGGTGAGGTCCCGTTGCGGGCGGCCGACTCGGCCTGGGCGGCCAGCGCGGAGCCGCCGAAGTAGGCCTCCAGGCAGCCGATGTTGCCGCACGGGCACAGCGGCCCGTCTTCGTCGACCATCATGTGGCCGATGTCTCCGGCGCTGCCGGACACCCCTCGGTAGATCCGGCCGTCGACCACGATGCCGCAGCCGACCCCGGTGCCGATCTTGACCAGCAGGAAGTCGTCGACCTGACGGGCGACCCCGGCGTGCAGCTCGCCGAGCGCCATCAGGTTCACGTCGTTGTCGAGCATCGCGGGGCACGCGAGTTCCTGGCTGACCGTCTCGCGCAGCGGGTAGCGGTTCCAGCCGGGCATGATCGGCGGCACCACCGGCACGCCCTCGGCGAAGCTCACCGGTCCCGGCACGCCGATGCCCGCCCCGTTGAGCTGCCGGTAGAGCCCCTGCTCCCGGAGTTTGCCGACGAGGTCGAAGACCCGGTCGAGCACCGGGGCGGGGCCGTTCCTTATGTCGATCGGCTCGCTGACGTGGCCCAGCACGTTGAGCTCCCCGTCGGTGACGGCGACGTCGACCGAGGTGGCGCCGATGTCGATGGCCGCGAAACGGGTGGTGGCCGACAACCTGACGAGGCCGGACCGACGGCCGCCCCGCGACTCGGCGAAGCCGTCGGGTTCGGCCAGGTCGAGCTCGATCAGGCGGTCGAGCTCGGCGTTGAGCTTGGACCGTGACATCCCGTCGGAGGTGAGGTCGTTGAGCTGGGCTCGGGACCTGGGCCCGTCGCGGAGAAGGCGCAGCAGCGCGGCCTGGTGCGGGTTCTCCGGGCGGTTGGTCTTCACGGGAAAAAACTACCTCACAAGCTACTTTCGTCTGAAAAATCAAAAGATTAGTTGGACTGTACGTAACTTCTAGACCATGTCCCCGAAACAATTTACGCTTCGATCGAGTCAAGTCCGCCTTAAGGATGCACATGAAACACCGCCGCAGGTGGCTGATCGCCACCGCATCACTGCTCCTCCTGTCGGGCGTCACCGCCGTCCCCGCACAGGCCCACACCATCAACGCGACCGACTTCCAGCAGGTCACCCTCGCCAAGGGCGAGCCCGAGATGGGTGAGCCGATGTCGCTCGCCGTGTTACCCGACCGCTCGGTCCTGCACACGGCCCGCAACGGCACCCTGCGGCGGACCGACGCCGCGGGCAACACCTCCGTCATCGGCACGCTGCCGGTCTACACCCACGACGAAGAAGGCCTGCAGGGCGTCGCCGTCGACCCCGGCTTCGCCACCAACCGGCACATCTACCTCTACTACGCGCCGCCGCTGAGCACCCCGTCCGGCGACGCCCCCGCCTCCGGAACCGCCGCCACCTGGACGACGTGGACCGGCGTGAACCGCCTGTCCCGGTTCACGCTCAACGCCAACTTCACCCTCAACATGGGCAGCCAGGTCAACGTCCTGGACGTGCCCGCCAACCGCGGCATGTGCTGCCACGTCGGCGGCGACATGGACTTCGACGCGGCCGGCAACCTCTACCTGTCGACGGGTGACGACACCAACCCGTTCGAGTCGGCCGGCTACTCGCCGATCGACGAGCGGACCGAGCGCAACCCCGCCTACGACGCCCAGCGCAGCGCCGGCAACACCAACGACCTGCGCGGCAAGATCCTTCGCATCAAGGTGAACGCCGACGGGACCTACTCGATCCCGTCGGGCAACCTGTTCGCCCCGGGCACCGCGGGCACCCGTCCCGAGATCTACGCGATGGGCTTCCGCAACCCGTTCCGGATCAGCGTCGACAAGGCCACGGGCATCGTCTACGTCGGCGACTACGGCCCCGACGCGGGCTCCACCAGCTCGACCCGGGGTCCCTCGGGCCAGGTCGAGTTCAACCGGGTCACCAGCCCCGGCAACTACGGCTGGCCCTACTGCACCGGCACGAACACCACGAGCGAGACGTACAACGAGTGGAACTTCGCCACCAACTCGACCGGTGCGAAGTTCAACTGCGCGGGGCAGCCGACCAACAACTCCTTCCGCAACACCGGCCTCCAGACGCTGCCGCAGCCGCGCCCGGCCTGGATCCGCTACGGCGGTGACGCGGGCACGCCCGCCGCGTTCGGCGGCGGCAGCGAGTCGCCCATGGGCGGCCCGGTCTACCGCTACAGCGCCTCCAACACCTCGGCCACGAAGTTCCCGCAGTCGTTCGACGGCCAGTTCTTCGCCACCGAGTTCGGCCGCGGCTGGGTCAAGCCCATCCACGTCAACACCGACGGGTCGGTCGGCACGATCGACACCTTCCCGTGGAACGGCAAGCAGGTCATGGACTCGGCGTTCGGCCCCGACGGCGCCTACTACGTGCTCGACTACGGCACCGGCTACTTCAACGGCGACGCCAACAGCGCCCTCTACCGCTACGACTACGTCGGCGGCGGCAACCGCGCCCCGAACGCCGTGGCGAGCGCCAACCGGACCTCGGGCGCGGCCCCGCTGGCCGTGACGTTCTCCTCGGCCGGCTCCAGCGACCCCGAGGGCGGCGCGCTGACCTACTCGTGGGCGTTCGGCGACGGCACCACCTCGACGGCGGCCAACCCGACCAAGACCTACAGCACCAACGGCACCTACACGGCCACGCTGACCGTCCGCGACCCGCAGGGCGCGACCGGCACCGCGAGCGTCGTGATCAGCGTCGGCAACACCGCCCCGACCGTGACGATCAACCTGCCGGCCTCCGGCCAGCTCGCCTCCTTCGGCGACAGCGTGCCGTGGAGCGTCACCGTCACCGACCCCGAGGACGGCACGGTCACCTGCTCGCGGGTGACCATGACCTACCTGCTCGGCCACGACCAGCACGCCCACCAGATCACCGCGCAGAACGGCTGCTCGGGCACGATCACCATCCCGGTCGACGGCGAGCACGACGACGCGGCCAACATCTTCCCGATCTTCGACGCGTCCTACACCGACAACGGCGGCCTGACCACCCACACCCAGCACCTGCTCCAGCCGCGCAAGCGCCAGGCCGAGCACTACAAGACCTCGTCGGGCGTCGCGCCGATGACCAAGACGACCGCCGACGGCGGCCGGACGGTCGGCGACATCCACAACGGCGACTGGATCCAGTTCGACCCGTACAAGCTCGACAACGTGACCTCGTTCACCGCCCGGGTCTCCTCGGCCGGGATCGGCGGCACTCTCCAGTTCCGCACCGGCTCGGCGACCGGCCCGATCATCGGGCAGGCGGCCGTCGCGCCGACCGGCGGCTGGGAGACCTTCGTCAACGTCACCGGCACGATCTCAGGCGCGCCGTCGACCGCGACCTCGCTCTATGTGACCTTCGCCGGCACCGGCACCGGGGCCCTGTTCGACCTCGACAGCTTCACCTTCACGACCGGCACCCCGCCCGCCGGCGGTCGCGTCACCGGTCTGGGCGGCAAGTGCCTCGACGTCCGGGGCGGCACCGCCACCGACGGCACCCAGGTGCAGATCTACACGTGCAACGGCTCGGCGGCGCAGACGTGGACCCGTACCGGACAGACCTTCCGGGCCCTCGGCAAGTGCCTCGACGTCTCGGGCGCCAGCACCGCCAACGGCGCGAAGATCCAGATCTACACGTGCAACGGCACCAACGCCCAGAACTGGACGGTGAACAGCGACGGCACGATCCGCAACGTCGGATCGGCCAAGTGCCTCGACGTGACGGGTAGCAGCACCGCCGACAGCACCGTCGTGTCCCAGCAGACCTGCACCGCGGCCGCGAACCAGAAGTGGACGGTTTCCTGATGCGGAAGTTACTGACGGCAGCCGGGGCCATCGCCCTGGCCGCCACCACCCTGACGGCGTCACCGGCCCAGGCCGCCGACGCCCCCTACGACGTGCTCGTCTTCTCCAAGACAGCCGGCTTCCGGCACGACTCGATCGCGGTCGGCACCCAGGCCATCCGCGACCTGGGCGCGGCCAACAGCTTCACGGTGACCGCCACCGAGGACGCCGCCGCCTTCACGACGGCCAACCTCGCCCAGTACGAGACGGTCGTGTTCCTCAACACGACCGGCGACGTGCTGAACGCCACCCAGCAGACGGCGTTCGAGAGCTACATCCGCGGCGGCGGCGGCTACGTCGGCGTGCACGCGGCGGCCGACACCGAGTACGCCTGGCCGTTCTACAACACGCTGGCGGGCGCCTACTTCGCCAGCCACCCGGCGATCCAGCAGGTGACCTCGCGGACCGAGAACCGGGCCCACCCGGCGACCGCCCACCTGCCGTCGGCGTGGACCCGCACCGACGAGCTGTACAACTACCAGACCAACCCGCGCTCGACCGCCCGGGTCCTGGCCACGCTCGACGAGTCGACCTACTCAGGCGGCTCGATGGGCGCCGACCACCCGATCACGTGGTGCAAGGGCATCGACAACGGCCGCTCGTTCTACACGGGCTTCGGCCACACCCAGTCGACGTACGCCGAGGCGGGCTTCCGCAGCCAGCTCCTCGGCGGCATCCGGTACGCCGCCAAGCGCGCCGACGCCGACTGCCGCCCCGAGACGGGCTACACGACGCTCTACAACGGCTCGACCACGGGCTGGTCGCAGTCGGGACCGGGCAGCTTCTCCAACTCCGACGCGACCCTGTCGTCCGTCGGCGGCATGGGCCTGTTCTGGTACAACGCCAAGCAGTACACCAGCTACTCGCTCAAGGCCGACTGGCGGCTCACCGGCGACAGCAACTCGGGCATCTTCATCGGCTTCCCGAACCCCGGCGGCGACCCCAACATCGCCGTCAACCAGGGCTACGAGATCCAGATCGACGCCACCGACACGGCCGACCGCACCACCGGCTCGATCTACGGCTTCAAGTCGGCCGACATCGCCGCCCGCGACGCCAACCTGAACCCGCCGGGCGAGTGGAACACCTACGAGCTGCTGGTCGAGGGCCAGCGTGTCCGGGTCTACCTGAACGGCGCGCTGATCAACGACTTCACCAACACCGACGCCGCCCGCAACCTCGACGGCTACATCGGCCTCCAGAACCACGGCTCCGGCGACCAGGCGTCGTTCCGCAACGTCCGGATCAAGGAGCTGGGCGGGCAGCCGACCTGCGACGTGCGCGTGCACGCCGAGTCGTTCACCTCGGTGAACGGCGCCCAGGCCTTCACCAAGGCGGGCGCCAACAACGGCCAGACCCTCGGCTACATCGAGCCGGGCGACTGGGCGGGCTACAACAACATCACCGTCGGCGGCGCGACCGCGATCCGGGCCCGCGTCGTCTCCGGCGGCAACGGCGGCCAGATCCAGGTACGCACCGGCTCCCAGACGGGCCCGATCCTGGGCACCCTGACGGTCCCGAACACCGGAAGCTGGGACACCTACGCCGACGTGCTGGCCCCCCTGAGCGGCGTCCCGGCGGGCACCGCGAACATCTTCCTCACCTTCACCGGCACGGGCACCGGCCTGTTCGACGTCGACGACTTCACCTTCCTCCGGCCCTGTACGCCGACCGTCACCAACCTCGCCCTGAACAAGCCGGCCACGGCATCGAGCGTGGAGGCGGCCGCCTACCCGGCCTCGGCCGCGGTCGACTCCTCGGCCACGACGAGGTGGGCCAGCGCCTTCGCCGACCCGCAGTGGATCCAGGTCGACCTGGGCCAGACGTACACGATCAACCGGGTCCGCCTGCTGTGGGAGGCGGCCTACGGCTCGGCGTACCAGATCCAGACCTCCACCAACGGATCGACCTGGACCACGGCCAGATCGGTGACCGGCGGCAACGGCGGCGAGGACGACAACACGGGCCTGAACAACCAGGCCAGGTACGTCCGGATCTACGGCACGACCCGAGGCACGGCCTGGGGCTACTCGCTCTTCCAGTTCGAGGTCTACGGCAGCTAGACAAGATCCAAAAGGGGGGCGCCGGGCGACCGGCGCCCCCCTTTCCCGTTGCGACCGATTCACCACGACACCAGCGACCAAATCACCATGAGACGAGCGACCATCTCACCACGGGATGCCATCATGGGGTGTATGGTCGCCACGCCATTGGGCCGTCTCATCCGTCGGCACGCCGAGCAGGCCGTCGCCGACGCGCTCGCCGACACGCGGGTCGTCCTGATCAACGGCGCACGTCAATCGGGCAAGAGCACACTGGTCCGGCAACTCGCCAAGGCGGGCGAGTGGCGTGATCTCGACGATCCCCTCACCCTGCAGGCCGCACTCTCAGACCCGTCCGGCTTCGTCGACTTCCCAGAGCGGATGGTCATCGACGAGATCCAGCGTGCTCCCGAGCTTCTGCTGGCCATCAAGTCCCAGGTGGACGCCGATCCCCGGCCTGGCCGGTTCCTGCTGACCGGGTCGTCCCGGCTGCTGGCCCTGCGTTCGCTCCCGGACACCCTGCCCGGCCGCATGGAGACGATCGAGCTCTGGCCGTTCTCCCAAGGCGAGATCGACGACCGTCCCGACCGATTCATCGACGCGGTCTTCGCCGACGGCTCCGCGTTCCGGCACACATCAGAGCTCACCAGGGCCGACTACGCGAACCGCCTGATCCGCGGGGGCTATCCCGAGGCCGTCGCCCGCGACAACCCCAGGCGCAGGCAGCGGTTCTTCGACTCCTACGTCGGCGACCTGATCAACCGTGACGTGATGCGGTTGTCGGAGATCGAGCGCACCGCCGAACTCCGCGCGCTGATCAGAACCCTCGCGGCGAGGTCGGGGCAGTTGCTCGTCATGCAGTCGCTGGGCCGGGATCTCGGACTGCCCGGCACGACCACCGCCCGGTTCCTCGCCCTCCTCGAGGAGGTCTTTCTGGTCAAGCGAGTGCCCGCGTGGTCGAGGAACATCAGCAACCGGGCCGTGCACACTCCCAAGGTCGCCTTCGTCGACTCGGGCGTGGCGGCCAGTCTTCTCGGTGTCGACGCCCGTAGCCTCCTCCGTCCCGGCGGCCCGTTCGGGCCACTGCTCGAAGGCTTCGTCCTGATGGAGCTGGCCCGCCAGGCGACCTGGTCCGAGACGCTCGTCGAGCTCTACCACTACCGGACCAAGGACAAGGTCGAGGTGGACGCCGTCCTGCAGAACCGCCAAGGCCAGGTGATCGGCATCGAGGTCAAGGCGGCCTCGACCGTACGGCCCGACGACTTCGCCGGGCTCCGTCATCTCGCCGGGCGGGTCGGCGGTGACTTCGTGGCGGGGATCGTTCTGCACACCGGCGCCCAGACCTTCTCCTTCGGCGACGGGATGCTCGCCGTGCCGGTCGGCGCCCTCTGGGAGGCGCCTGTCATATAAACCCAGGTCACTGGGTATCTGAAAAGAAGTTCGCGGCTTTTGTCACAACTTCAGGCTCTCCCCTGTCCTAGCTGACGTCCGGCAACGAAAGAAGGGGAAGGCCATGAAGATCGTCGTCATCGGGGGCACCGGGTTGATCGGGTCCAGGATGATCGAGAAGCTGGAGGAGCACGGTCACCAGGGGGTCGCCGCCGCGCCCAGCACGGGGGTGAACACCCTCACCGGTGAGGGGCTGGCGGAGGTGATGGAGGGCGCCGACGTCGTGGTCGACGTGTCGAACTCGCCGTCCTGGAAGCGGGAGGACGTGTGGAACTTCTTCACCACGTCCACCTCGAACCTCCTTGAGGCCGAGAAGGCCGCCGGGGTCGGGCACCACGTCGCCCTCTCGATCGTCGGGAGCGAGCGGCTGCCCGACAACGACTACTTCCGGGCCAAGATCGCCCAGGAGAAGCTCATCGAGGGCGCGGGGGTGCCCTACTCGCTCGTCCACGCCACCCAGTTCTTCGAGTTCGTCAAGGGCATCGCCGACGAGGCGACCCGCGACGACGGCGTGCACGTCGCGCCGGTCCGGTTCCAGCCCATCGCGGCGGCCGAGGTGTCGCTGAACGTCGCCAAGGTCGCCGTCGGCGCGCCGCTGAACGGGCGGCTGGAGATCGCCGGGCCCGACCAGTACCAGATGGACGAGTTCATCGGCGAGGCGCTCAAGGCCCTCGGAGACCCGCGCACGGTCGTGACCGACGTCCACGCCCGCTATTTCGGCAGTGAGCTGGAGCAGCGCACGCTCGTGCCCGAGGACGGGGCGACCCTCGGCCGGATCGGCTATTTCGACTGGCTCAAGGACAACCAGGGGAAGTGATCACATGTCCGAAGCATGGAAGACCGCGCTGACGGTGCTCCAGGAGGTCGACCCTCCGTTCATCCCGCAGGGGGCGCACGCCTCGACCATCGTCATCGAGTATCCGCCCGGCGACCCCGGAACTCCGCCCCACCGCCACTCGGGCCCGGCCTTCGGCTACGTCATCGAGGGGGAGATGCGGTTCGAGCTGCAGGGGCAGCCGGTCAGGATCATCAAGGCCGGCGAGGTCTTCTGGGAGCCGGGCGGCGACCCCATCCACTTCCAGGACGGCAACGCCCGCGACGACATGCGGCTGAAGTTCACCGTCACGATGTTCTGCGCGCCGGGCACGCCGATGCTCACCTTCGTCGAACAGGACGAACTCGACCGCCTGGGATGGTCGCGATGAACGAGGAATTCCTGGAGGCCGAACTGGCCATGGCCGAGAACAGCCACCCGGAGGAGCTCGCCGAAGAGCCGATCACCGAGTGGTTGTACGACCCGGCCGACGCCGAACGCGAGGAGATCGGCCTCCGCGGCCTCATCGGCACCGTGGAGGTGCTCGAAGAGGACGTCATCTGGGACGCCCGATGAATCCCACCGTCGTCCTGGTCCACGGCGCCTTCACCGGGTCGGGCGGCTGGAAGCGCGTCATCCGGCGGATGCACGCCAACAGGCTGCCCGTCGTCGCGGTGGCGAACCCGCTGCGCGACCTGGAGGGCGACGCCGCCTACGTCCGCGACGTGGTCGACGGCATCGGGGGGCCGGTCGTCCTGGTCGGCCACTCCTACGGCGGCATGGTGATCACCGAGGCCGTCCATCCGGCGGTGAGGGCGCTCGTGTACGTCTCGGCCTTCGCCCCGGAGACGTGCGAGAGCGCCCTGACGCTGGCGCAGAAGTTCGAGGGCGGCACCCTGGCCGAGAATCTGGTCTCCTACCCGGTCGCCACCGGCGGCGTCGAGTTCCGCATCGCCGCCGACCGGTTCCACCGGCAGTTCTGCCACGACGTCGACCCCGAGTGGGCGGCGGTGACGGCGGTGCTGCAGCGCCCGGTCACCGAACGGGCGCTGACCGACCTGGCCACCAGGGCGGCCTGGCGGGAGACGCCGTCGTGGTTCGTGTACGGGGAACGCGACGCGACCATCCCGGTCGAGGCGATGCGCTTCATGGCGGAACGGGCCGGTTCCATGGGCACCCGGGAGATCTCCGGCGCCTCCCACGCGATCGCCGTCTCGTGGCCCGACACGGTGACGCGGACCATCCTCGACGCCGTCACCCACGTCCGATGAAGTGAGGCTCGTGGATTCGCTGGAGAACGCCGCATCGGTCTTCACCGAGCTTCGGCCGCGCCTGTTCGGCATCGCCTACCGCATGCTGGGCAGCGCGGCCGAGGCCGAGGACGTCGTCCAGGACGTCTGGTTGCGCTGGCAGGACACCGACCGGTCGGCCGTGCAGAGCCCACCGGCGTTCCTGGCGACGATCGCCACCCGGTTGTCGATCAACGTGGCGCGGTCGGCGCGGGCGCGGCGGGAGTCCTACATCGGGCCGTGGTTGCCCGAACCGGTCGACACCAGCGCCGACCCCACCCTGGGGGCCGAGCGCGGGGAGGCGCTGGAGTTCGCCTTCCTGCTGCTGCTCGAACGGCTCACGCCGACCGAGCGGGCGGCCTATGTGCTGCGGGAGGCGTTCGTCTACCCGTACGAGCAGATCGCGGAGATCATCCAGGTCAGCGCGGCCAACGCGCGCCAGCTCGTGAGCCGGGCCCGCAAGCACCTGGCGGCCGGGCGGCACGAGCCCATCGACAAGACCGAGCACCGCCGCCTGCTGGAGACCTTCCTGGACGCCGCCCAGTCGGGCGACGTCGTGGCCCTGGAGCACCTGTTCGCCGAAGACGTCGTGAGCCTGACCGACGGGAACGGCGTCCGGGGCGCGGCCCGCCTGGTGATGCACGGCGTCCCGCGCGTGACCAAGTTCGTCGCCTCCTTCGCCCCCCGCTTCTGGCCCGGCGCGACGGTCACCTTCGTCGAGGCGAACGGCGCCCCGGCCGTGTTCGTCCCGGCCCGGGAGAAGACCGGCGGGGCCCTGCTCGTCCTCGACGCCTCACGCGACGGCATCCACCAGCTGCTCTGGGTCATGAACCCCGACAAACTCGCCGGCTATTCGAAATGACCGATTCCCTGACGGAGATGCTCGACGAGCGCCGCCACCTGATCGACGTCGCGACCTGGTTGTTCGGCTCCGAGACGGCCGCCGACCAGATCGTCCAGGAGACCTACCGCCGCTGGTACGCCCTCACCGAAGCCGAGCGCGCCGCGATCACCAGCCCACGGGCGTGGCTGACCCGCGTGGCCGGGGGCATCTGCCTGGAGCTCCTGGCCGCCGGCGCCCCGCACCCGCCACCCGTGCCGCGGACCGCGCCACGGCCCCGGCGCGGCCTCGTGCCCTCGGTCCGGCACGATCACGTCGCCCACCGCTTCGCCGCCGCCTGCTCCACCGGCGACGCGCCCGCGCTGCGGGCGGTGTTGTCCCCGGACGTCCTGGTCGTCAGCGACGGCGGCGGCAAGGTTCGCGCCCCGCTCGATCCGACCCACGGCGCCGAGGCCGTCACCCGGTACCTGTCCCGGCTGCTGGCCGGGGTCGAGGCCGCCGTCGAACCGGTGAACGGGCGGACCGGCCTGGTGCTGCGGCAGAACGGGCGGGCGGTCGCAGTGGTGAGCGTCAGCGTGGCCGCGACCGACGTGACGGCGGTGTGGATCGTGCTCAACCCCGACAAGCTGGAGGGCTGGCACCGGCCATGACTCTGTACGTCACGAGCGTCACCGTGACCGGCGGCAGTTCGGCCCACGGCCGGGCCACCGGCCGGGCGGTCTCGGCCGACGGCGCGCTCGACCTGGAGCTGCGGCTGCCCCGGGAACTCGGCGGCGACTCCGGCGGGCCGAACCCGGAGCAGCTCTTCGCCGCCGCGTACGCGGCCTGTTTCCAGGCGGCGCTGAGCCTGGCGGCCCGGCGGCACCACCTCGACCCCTCGTCGATCAGCGTGGCGGTGACGGTGGCCTTCGGCCGCGACCCCGGCGACGACGGCTACCAGGTGCGGGCCGACCTGGCGGTCACCTGGCCGGACGCCGACCCCGACCTGGCGGCCCTTCTCGTGGCGCGGGCGGAGGCGCTCTGCCCGTACACGAAGATGAGCCCGGCGACGATCAGCCTCTCGGTCGATGGGCCCGCCTGACGGCCTGCGCCGGATCGTCCAGCAGCCCCGCGAAGCCCAGTTCCGCCCCGCCCACCAGCGTCGTGTCGTCGCCGAGTGCGGCGATGCGCAACTCCACCCGCTCCCGCGACACCGGCAGGACGTTGGCCTCGATGCGGGTGCGGACCTGCTCGGCCGAGCCCCGGTAGACGTCGCGCAGCATGCCGCCGAAGACGATCACGCCCGGGTTGAACAGGTTGATCAGGTTGGCCACCCCGACCCCCAGCCAGTCGCCGACCCGGTTGAGCGCCTCGCGGGCGGTCCGGTCGCCGCGTTCGGCGGCGTGCACGACCGAGGCGACGGCGTCGCGGCCGACGCTGCCGTGGGGCCAGCCGGCCAGGTCGAGCAGGGCGCTCTCGCCGACCTCCGCCTCCAGGCAGCCCCGCGAACCGCACAGGCACGGCCGCCCGTCGAAGGGGTTCACGACCATGTGCCCGGCCTCGGCCGCGTAGCCGTCGTTGCCGCCCAGCCGCTTGCCGTCGACGATCACCCCGCCGCCCACGCCGACGTCGCCGTGCAGGTAGATGAGGTCGCGGAAGCCGATCCCGGCGCCGCGCTGGTTCTCGGCGACCGCGCCGAGGTGCGCCTCGTTGCCCACCCTGACGGGCAGGTCGAGGGGCAGCCGGCGTTCCAGCTCGGGCCCGAAGGCCTGGTCGACCCAGCCCGTCTTGGGGCCGTACCTGACGGTGCCGTCGTGGGGCCGGATCATGCCGCAGAACGAGGCCCCGACCCCCACGCAGACCGCGCCGTCGGGCACGTCGCGCAGGAGCTGGCGGGCGAACTCGGCCAGCGTGCCGACGACGTCGTCGAGGTCGGGGAACCGTCGTTGCCGCACCGCCGCCCGCCGGTCGAGGATGACGCCCCCGAGCCCGACCCGCGCCGCCACCAGCCAGTCGACCGCCACGTCGAAGGCGAGCACGAACACCTTCTCGCTCTCGGGGCTGACCACCAGCGAGGGCCGCCCGGCCTTCTGGACGTCGTCGGGCAGCTCCTCCCTGACCAGGCCCAGGGCGGCGAGCTCGGCGGTCAGCGCCATGGTCGTGCTGCGGTTCAGCCCGAACTCCTCCGTCAGCGCGGCCCGCGAGGTCGGCCCGTTGAGGTGGATGTGCCGCAGCAGCGCCCCCAGGTTCTTCATGACCTGAGTTCAGCAGATGACGTAGTCATCCCGCGACGAGTCATAGGAGCAGGAGTCGACCAGTTTGCCGGACGCGTTGTGCAGGTAGCCGGTGTCGGACGTCTGGTTCCAGATGTAGGTGAAGGTCCCCTGGCCGCTGCGCTGCCAGTAGCGGGTCGTGGCGGTGTCCTTGCCCTTGCCCGACCGCAGCGTGACCGTCTTGCCGGGCTTGAGGGTGAACACGCCGAACGTGTAGACGTGGTCGGCCCGCCTGGTCTCGTCGCGGACCGTCCAGCCCTTCAGGCTGACCGCCTTCTTGGAGAAGTTCCTGAGCTGGATCCACTCGCCGTTGACGCTGCCGTTCGCGCCGTTGTCGGGCGAGCCGGGCGAGTCATAGAAAATCTTGGTGATCTGTACGGCCGGAGCCTTCGCCTGGGCCGGCTGGGCGAAGACCGCGGTGCCTAACAGCGCGACCGCGAGCACACGCTTCATGGAACGCTCCAAGAGGGAGGGGGACTTGCCGGGTTTCGAATGATATGGAGAAGTGGCCCCCGCGCCTAGAGTGACACCATGAAGATCGCGAAGAACGACACCGTCACCCGGGAAGAACTCCTCGACTTCCTGCGCCCCCGCCACCACGCGATCGTCATCACGGCCCGCCGCGACGGCCGCCCCCAGGCCTCCCCGGTCTCCTGCGGCGTCGACACCGAGGGCCGGATCGTGATCTCGACCTACCCCGAACGCGCCAAGACCGCCAACGCCCGCCGCAACGAGCAGGTCAGCGTGATCGTCCTGTCGGACGACTGGGACGGCCCGTGGGTCCAGGTCGACGGCGACGCGGAGGTCCTCGACCTCCCGGAGGCCCTCGAACCCCTCGTGGAGTACTTCCGCTGCATCTCCGGCGAACACCCCGACTGGGACGAATACCGCGAGGCGATGGTCCGCCAGGGCAAGTCCCTGCTCCGCATCACCCCGACCCGCTGGGGCCCGGTCGCGACGGGCGGCTTCCCGGCCCGCCTGGCCTGACCATGATGGAACTCGACCCGGCTTCGCCCGCATATCTCTACCGCCTGCTGGCCCACACGATCTTCGTCGAGGGCGTCGACGAGGACACCGACCTCGGGATGCTGGGCTTCGAGGCCGTGTGGATTCAGGGAACCGACGTCGCCACCCTCGCGGCGGAGCTGGAGCTCGACATGGACACCCGGTTACCGTGCCACCTGAGCGAGATCCTCGATCACCACATCGACGACGGTTCCCGCTGGGTGGCCGAAGCCGGCGGCTGGATCTGCGTCGTGCCCGCGCCCTTTGAGGGCGACGAGTTCATGAAGCACGTGACCGCCGGGGGCAGACAGGCCATCAGCCTGGGCATGGACATCGGCAACCACGAATACGTCAAGTACGCCCGCGACGGCCGCCTGATCACCGCCTTCGAACCGGCGTCCCCCTCGCACGCCTACGGCGACGACCCCCGCGCGCTCGACCACCTGATGGAGGGCCTGCGGTTCGAGGTCAACGTCGAGGGCGACCGCGAGACCTGGGTCGAGATGGACGAGAGCATCAGTTCGGCACTCCAGCTCATCGCCCGGCTGACCGGAACCGACATGGCCGCCGACTGGTTCGAGGCGCGGCATTCGCGAATGCGTGACCGCTGAAGCCCGCCCGGCGAGGGCGGGCCACCGCGACGTCAGTGGTGCACGGGAGCGCCCTTGCCGTGGTTGGCGGCTCGGGCCGGGAGGATGACCGCGGTAATGATCACCGCGATCGAGATCACCGCGCTGATGAGGAACGACAGGCGCATGCCGCCGAGGAGCGCGGCGTCGGCCGTGGCGCCGGCGGTGTGGAGGGTCTCGGCGCGGGCGCTCATGACCGTGATCACGAGGGCGGTGCCGATGGCCGCGGCCACCTGCTGCAGCGTGCTCAGGATCGAGCTCGCGTGGCTGTAGAGCGACGACGGGACGGCGCCCAGGCCCAGGGTGAAGACGGGGGTGAAGGTGCCGGCCAGGCCGATCATCAGCAGGGCGTGGAGGCCGAGGATCTGCCAGTAGGGCATCGTCATGGTGATCTGGGTGAAGCCGGCCAGCGACAGGGCGATCGCGACCGCTCCCGGGATCACGAGCACCCGGCCGCCGAAGCGGTCGAACAGGCGGCCGACGGTCGGGCCGAGCAGGCCCATCGCGAGGCCGCCGGGCATCACCAGGAGGCCCGTCTGCAGGGTGGTGAGGCCGCGGATGTCCTGCAGGTAGAGCGGGAGCAGCACCATCGAGCCCAGCATCGCCATGAACGCGACCGCCATGAGGATCAGCGAGATCGTGTAGGTGCGGTGGGTCAGCGTGCGCAGATCGAGCAGCGGGCCGCCGCGCTTCTGCAGCCGTAGCTGCCGGAACACGAACACGGCGATCAGCACCAGGCCGCCGGCGACCATCGAGCCCGCCACGGTGGCGTCGCCGCCCTCGAAGCGGCTCAGGCCGTAGACCAGGCCGCCGAAGCCGGCGGCGGCGGTGACCACGCTGAACCAGTCGATCGTGCCGACCTTGGTCTCGCCGACGTTCTTGAGCTGCCGCAGGCCGAAGTAGGTGATCAGGGCGGCGATCGGGAACACCACGGCGAACAGCAGCCGCCACGGGCCGAACTGGAGGATCACGCCGGAGACCGTCGGGCCCATGGCGGGGGCGACCGAGATGGCCAGCGAGACGTTGCCCATCACCCGGCCCCGCTCCGATTCGGGCACGACCTGCATCAGCGTCGTCATCAGCAACGGCATCATGACCGCGGTGCCCGACGCCTGGACGATCCGCCCGGCGAGCAGCACCTCGAAGACGGGGGCCGCCGCCGCGAGAGCCGTACCGAACAGGAAGAGTCCCATCGCGGTCGTGTAGGCGACGCGGGTGGTCACCCGCTGCAGGAACCAGCCGGTGATCGGGATGACGGCCGCCATGGTGAGCATGAAGGCCGTCGACAACCACTGGGCGGTCTGCGCGGTGATCTGGAGAGCCTTCATCAACTCCGGAATGGCGTTGATCATGATGGTCTCGTTGAGAATGACCACGAACGTGGCCAGCACCAGCAGCCTGATCACGGGCGGGGTGCGACGTGGGGGTTCGGTCGCGGCTTGGGCGGGTGAGTCGAGCTGGTCAAGTTGTGGGCTGGACACGGTACCTCAATCAGGGGAACGGAAACTGAGTTGCGGCCATGGTCAGGATGGCCCGCGCCACCGACAAAACTCGTCTCGCCCACTCAGAATTCCGGAAGCCGCCTCCGGATGTCACCTGAATTTCCCGCGCCCTTCCTCTTCCGCCCCCACGTCGTCGCAGATCAGCGCGGTCGGCTCAGCACGGGAGTGTGACGTGCGACACCTTTTCCGCCAGCGGCGGATGCGCGTCGGCGAGGCCGATGCCGACGATCGCGAAGGCATCGGTGACCACGCCGTTCGGGGTCGTGACGACGAACTCGCGGTCCTGGCGCATCTCCTCGGCGCGTTCTCTGGCCTTCTCGGGAGTGTCGCCGAACTTCACCATCGTGGCGGTCACCTCTTCGATACGTTCCGGGGTGCTCTTGGGCATTTCCATACGCTTGGTCCGTTCCTCGGTGGTGACGGTCCGGCTGCCCAGGAAACGGTAGGTGTCGCGGTCGAAGACGAGTTCCGACCGGAGGCCGTCGTACCGGAAGGAGACCGCGACCCCCGGCCGCCCCAGCGCGTCGGCGGCCCTCTCCGTCAACGTGATGCCCGGCAGGTCGGCGGCCAGCCGGTAGAGGGCGGCGGTCAGCGGGGGCCGGAACGCCGACTCCCTGATCAGCCGGGCGGTCGTGTGCCATAGGCGCTCACGCGCCGGGATGGCGGTCGCCTTGGCCGCCTCGCGCTCGACGAGAGGCCGCAACGCGGCAGGGTCGGTGGGCCAGTGGGCCAACCGTGCCAAAGTGAGGGTTCCCGCCGAATCGCAGGAAGTGGTGTGAACGGTGTCGTTCACCCCCTGATCCCACATCGGGTCGAGAGACCTTTCCCGCAACAACCACGGTCTGCCCGCGTCGGCGGGCTCCCACCGCTCCTCCCGGTAGGGGATGGAGAGTTGCCGAGCCTGCGAGCCGGGGCCCAGCTGGGTGGTCATCCGGAGGGTCCGCATCTCGGTGTGGACGTACTGACCCGGCCCGGGGGTCAGGTCCGGTTGCTCCGCCGCCGCCAGGGCGGCCCGTTCCAGCAGGTCGGCCGCGTTCTCCGGTGGTCCCGTGTCGGTCAGGCCGACGCCGATCTGCACCGCCGCCACGGCCCCCGCCGTCACCAGGGCGACCCGGAGGAGCAGCCGGCGCGGTCGTCGCCTCCCGTCGATCTCCGTCAGCAGCCTGGCCCGCGACGGGGCCAGGTCGGCCGGGGTCCCCTCGGGGACGTCGTCCCAGAGGCGCCTGATCTCGGTCATCTCGTTCATCCGCCGGTCTCCTCAAGTTTCGTCCGCACCTTCGACCGGGCCCGGTTGAGCCGCGAGCGCACCGTCCCCACCGGGATGCCGAGCGCCAGCGCCACCTCCTCGTAGGTCAGCTCCGCCCACGCCACCAGCAGCAGCACGTCCCGGTCCCCCCCCCGCAACCCCGCCAGCGCCGCGACCAGGGGCCGGTTGACGGCGAGGGTCGCGACGTTCTCCTCGACCAGGCCCTCGTCGGCGGGGTAGGCCCCCGACCGGGCGTGCGCCCGCAGCCGGGCCAGCTCGGCGCGGCGGCGTTTGCCGATGACGTTGGAGGCGATGCCGTACAGCCACGGTCTGGCCTGCGAGTGGCGCAGGTCGTAGCGGCGGCGGTGCTGGAAGGCGGCGAGGAAGGTCTCCGAGACGACGTCCTCGGCCTGGTCGGGGCCCAGCCGGCGCACCACGTAGCGGTGGAGCTGGGCGGCGTACCGGTCGAAGAGGGCGGCGAAGACCTCGGGTCGCTCCAGCGATCTCCGGATCAGCTCCGCGTCGCCGGTCTCGACGGCCGTTTCCGTTTCGGTCACACCCGTACTTACCGGCTCCTTCGTGGAAGGTTCACGCGTCCCGGCGTCGATAGGCCAGTGCCGCCACGATGAGGAGGACCGGGGTCGAGACGACGAGGGTGACCATCTCGTCCGGCAGGTACTCGTGCAGGAACGGAGCCGCGACGAAGAGGCCTCCCAGGAGCAGGCCGACGCCCGCGAGCGTGTGCCGGAGCAGCACCCCCACGGCCGCGCTGAGCAGCGTCAGCAGCGTCAGGTACGCCGTCACCTCCGCCACCTGCCAGAGGCCGACCGGCGTGCCGAGCACGGCCAAGATGATCAACGGTCCTGACAGGGCCACGACCAGGGCGGCCGGGAGCGTCACCACCGCCAGCGCGGCGTGTTTGGCCGCGAGCTGGCGCACCCGGCGGGGCATCACGGTCAGGGTGGTCCTGATCTGGCCGCCCGTGTATTCGGAGCAGGTCGCCAGCACCCCGAGGACGATGAACCCGGCCCGCGAGTAGGCCACCGGCGTGTCGCCGACGGCGATCATGAAGGTCAGCAGCACGTTCGCCGCCAGCGTCGAGCCGAGTGTCGTCCACGTCGCCGGGAGGGAGACCAGCTTCGACAACTCCGCCCTGATCATGCGTCCCTCCGGGTGAAGACGGCCCCGGCGAGGGCCAGCAGTCCGGCTACCCAGGCCGACATGACCAGCAGGCCGACCAGCGGGCTGATCACCACCTGGTCGTCGGCGATCTCGCCGACGAACATCCGCATCCCGGCCATGTCCGGGAAGTAGTAGGCCAGCGGGGTGACCTTGGTGAGCAGGAAGGTCACGCTCACCACCGAGGTGTTGACCAGGAGCACCGTCAGCGGGACGATCCCGTGCCGGAGCAGCACCGTGATCGCGAACGCCAGCAGCGCCGTGTACGTCCAGTAGCAGACCACCCCCGCGAGCCGCCCGGCGTCGAGGGCCGCGGCCCGCTCGGCGAGCGTGACGTGCACGATCCCCATCGTCGCCGCCGTGGCGGCGAACGCCAGCGGCACGGCGACGAGCACGACGGCCGCGGCCTTGGCCGCCAGGAAGCGCACCCGCGACGGCACCGCGGTGAGGCTGGTCGTGAGCTGCCGGCCGCCGCCCGCGTCGGCCCCTTCGGTCAGGTACTCGCTGCTGACGGCCACGACCCCGAGCACGATCACGCCCAGCACGCCGAACGCCAGCTCCTGGTAGCCCCGGTCGGGGCCGTGGACGCGGCTGTTGAGCAGCGCGATCCCGGCCGGCACGACCAGCGCCAGCGCCCCGGCCAGCCACACCGACGGCAACGTGCCCAGCTTGGCCAGCTCCGCCCTGACGGCCCTCATCGCCCGCTCCCCGAGGTGAGCGCGAAGAACGCGTCCTCCAGGTTCCGGTGTTCTCCGGTGACCTCGGCCAGCGTGCCCGAGGCGACGATCCGGCCGCGGTCGATCACCACGACGTCGTCGACGGTCTCGGCGAGCTCCCCCATGAGGTGGCTCGACAGCAGGACGGTCCGCCCCGACCGGGCGCGTTCGCGCAGGAAGGTCCGGACGAACCGGATGCCCTCCGGGTCGAGCCCGTTGAGCGGCTCGTCGAGGATCAGCACGGAGGGGTCGCCCAGCAGCGCCGTCGCCAGGGCGAGCCGCCGTCCCATGCCCAGGGAGTAGCCGCCCACCCGCTTGGCCGCCGCGTCGGTCAGCCCGACGAGCGCCAGCACCTCGTCGACCCGTGACAGCGGGAGCGCGGCCGACCGGGCCACCCAGCGCAGGTGGGCCCGCCCGGTACGGGACCGGTGCGCGCCCGACCCGTCGAGCACCGCCCCGACGGTCCGGACCGGGTCGGCCAGCCTCGCGTAGGGCACTCCGTCGACCAGCGCCGTGCCCGAATGAGCCCGGTCGAGGCCGAGCAGGATGCGCAACGTGGAGCTCTTGCCCGCGCCGTTGGGCCCGAGGAAACCCGTCACCCGTCCCGGCCGGGCCTCGAAGCCCACCCCGGCCAGGATCTCCTTGCCGCCCCGCCGCTTGACGAGGCCGTCGATGGTAATCACGCCGCCCAGCCAACCGGCGGGCCGCCGGAACCACATCGGACCGGGGTCCGGACCCGCGTCTCGGACCCTGGTCCGATGCGTAGCACCGAAACGGTTCCTAGACTTCGGGCGTGGTGGCGATTCCGAAACGCGAGCGGCGGGTCTGGCCTCCGATCACCGCCGTTTACGTCCTCCTGCTGCTGGTCCTGCTGTCCGCCGGGGGCGACGGGCCCGGCGTCGTCATCGTGCCCGCCGTCATCGCGGCCGTGGCGCTGGCCACCACGGTCTGGGCGCTGATCCGTGGACGCCGCCAGCGTGCCGCCTACGAAGCCCAGCTCACCGCGTGGGCGGGCGAGCGGGCGGCCCAGGCCGAACGGCTGCGCATCGCCCGTGATCTGCACGACCTCGTCTCCCACGGCCTCGGCCTGATCACGGTCAGGGCGACCACCGCCCGCTACGTCCACGACGATCCCGACGCGGCGCTGGAGGACATCGAGCGCATCGGCCGCGAGACCACCACGGAGCTGCGCCGCATGCTCGGGGTGCTGCGCGACAACGGCGCGGCGGCGCCGCTGCGCCCGGCCGACAAGCTCAGCGACCTGCCCGGCATCGTCGGCGAGGCCGAGCGGGCGGGCCTGCGGGTCACCCTCGACCTTGACGACGTCGGCGAGGTCAGCCCGGGGGCGCAGCTGGCGGTCTGCGCGGTCGTGCGCGAGGCGCTCACCAACACCGCCCGCCACGCCGGTCCGACCGGGGTGGCGGTCCGGGTCCGCCGCGACGGCGGCTGGATCGTCGCGACCGTCCACGACGACGGGCCGGTCGACGGCTGGGTCGCCCACCCCGGCGCCGGTCACGGGCTCGACGGCCTCAGGGAACGGGTGACCACCCTCGACGCCGGGCCGGTCGACAACGGCTTCCGGGTCAGCGCCCGCGTTTCCGGGGCGTCATGACGATCCGCGTGGTCATCGCCGACGACCAGCCGCTGCTGCGCCACAGTCTGGCCGCGGTGATCGGCGCCCAGCCCGACATGGCCATGGCCGGCGAGGCGGGCACCGGCGACGAGGCCGTCGCGGTCTGCGCCACGACCCGTCCCGACGTCGTGCTCATGGACATCCGGATGCCCGGCATGGACGGCATCGAGGCCACCCGCCGCATCCTGGCGGCCGGTGCCGAGACCAGGGTCATCGTCCTGACGATGTTCGAGCTCGACGAGTACGTCAGGGCCGCGCTGCTGGCGGGGGCGAGCGGCTTCCTGCTCAAGGACGCCCACCCCGACCGCCTGCTCGACGCGATCCGCCGTGTCCACCAGGGCGAGTCGCTGCTGGCCCCGAGCGTGCTGGAGCGCCTGATCGAGTCGTACGTCAGCCGCCCCGCCCCCGCGAAGTCGGTGAAGACGCTGACCGAGCGGGAGACCGAGGTGCTCACCCTCGTCGGCCACGGCCTGTCGAACGACGAGATCGCCGCCCGCCTGACCATCTCGATCAAGACGGTGAAGACCCACATCGGCAACCTGCTGAGCAAACTGCACGCCCGCGACCGGGCGCATCTCGTCATCGCCGCCTACGAGAGCGATCTCGTGGGTTAGCCGTCAAGAATCTCGGCACCCGCATATGGAAGCCATCAAGATCTCCTGAACCGCCCGGAAGTGCCGTTTTCCTGGACGTCGTACCGCCCGGAAAACGGAACTGAGGAGCAGTGAACAGAGATGGGTGACCTCATCTTCGTCGCCCTGACGATCGCGATCTTCGTGGTCTTCGGGTTCGTGGTGAAGGCGGTGGAGCGCCTGTGAGCGCGATCAACGCCGCCGGCCTCGTCGTGGCCATCGGCCTGGTGATCTTCATGGTCGCCGCCCTGCTGTTCCCGGAGCGGTTCTGACATGGGCTGGCTCTTCATCCTGTCGCTGATCGTGGCCCTGGCCCTGGTCTACCGGGTGCTCGGCGACCACATGCACCGCGTCTACACCGGCACGAGGCACAACGCCGTCGAGCGGGTCGTCTACCGCCTGCTCGGCGTCCGGCCCGGCAACGAGCAGCGCTGGGGCGCCTACGCCCGGAGCCTGCTGGCCTTCTCGATCGTCTCGATCTTCTTCGTGTACGCCCTCCAGCGTCTCCAGGACAGGCTCTGGTTGTCGCTGGGCTTCGCCCCGGTGCCCGACCACATCGCCTGGAACACCGCCATCAGCTTCGTGACCAACACGAACTGGCAGGCGTACTCGGGTGAGAACACGATGGGCCACCTGACCCAGATGGCCGCCCTGGCCGTGCAGAACTTCGTGTCAGCGGCGGTCGGCATGGCGGTGGCCATCGCGCTGGTGCGCGGGTTCGCCCGGCGGAACAGCGACACGATCGGCAACTTCTGGGTCGACCTGGTGCGCGGCACGTTGCGCATCCTGCTGCCGATCGCCTTCGTGGGCGCGCTCGTGCTGGTGGCGGGCGGGGTGGTGCAGAACTTCGCCGGTCCCCACGAGATCACCACCCTCACCGGGAACGTGCAGAACGTGACCGGCGGGCCGGTAGCCAGTCAGGAGGTCATCAAGGAGCTGGGCACCAACGGGGGCGGCTTCTACAACACCAACTCCGCGCACCCGTACGAGAACCCCACCGCCTGGACCAACTGGTTCGAGATCTTCCTGATCCTGCTCATCCCGGTCGCGCTGACCCGGACCTTCGGCCGGATAATCGGCCAGCTCCGCCAGGGCTACGCGATCCTCGCCGTGATGGGCGTGATCGCGCTCGCGTCGATCGTGCTCACCAACGTCTTCGAGCTGGCCGGGAACGCGACCGTGCCGCAGGCGGTCGGCGCGGCGATGGAGGGCAAGGACGTCAGGTTCGGGGTGGCCAACTCGGCCACGTTCGCGGCGGCGACCACGCTGACCTCGACGGGAGCGGTCAACTCCTTCCACGACAGCTACACGCCGTTCGGCGGCATGATGACGCTGTTCAACATGATGCTGGGCGAGGTCGCGCCCGGCGGCGTCGGCGCGGGCCTCTACGGCATGCTGATCCTGGCCGTCATCACCGTGTTCGTCGCGGGCCTCATGGTCGGCCGGACGCCCGAATACCTGGGCAAGAAGATCGGCTCACGCGAGATCAAGCTCGCGTCCCTCTACTTCCTGGTCACCCCGGTGCTCGTCCTGGTCGGCACGGCCGTGGCCATGGGCAACGCGGCGGGCCTGGCCGCGATGCTGAACAGCGGGCCGCACGGCTTCTCCGAGATCCTCTACGCCTTCACCAGCGCCTCGAACAACAACGGGTCGGCGTTCGGCGGCGTCACGGTGAACACGCCCTGGTACGACGTGGCGCTCGGCATGTGCATGGTGCTGGGCCGGTTCCTGCCGATCATCTTCGTGCTCGCCCTGGCCGGTTCGCTCGCGAAGCAGACGCCGGTCCCGGAGTCGGCCGGCACCCTGCCCACGCACCGGCCCCAGTTCGTCGGCCTGGTCGTCGGCGTGACGATCGTCCTCGTCGCCCTGACCTTCCTCCCCGCCCTCGCGCTGGGCCCCATCGCGGAAGGACTGCTCTGATGACCTGGATCGCGTCGTTTCCCGACGCCGTCAAGAAGCTCAACCCCGCGACGCTCTGGCGCAACCCGGTCATGCTGATCGTCGAGGCGGGCGCGGTGTTCACCACCGTGCTGGCGATCCTGGAGCCCGGGGTGTTCGCCTGGGCGATCGTGGTCTGGCTCTGGCTGACCGTGTTGTTCGCCAACCTGGCCGAGGCGGTCGCCGAGGGCCGGGGCAAGGCCCAGGCGGCCACCCTCCGCGCGACCAAGCGCGACACCATGGCCGTGCGGGTGTCGGGCGAGCGGGTCAGCGCCACCGAGCTGCGGCAGGGCGACGAGGTCGTGGTCGTGGCCGGGGAGATCATCCCGGGCGACGGCGACGTCGTCGAGGGCATCGCCTCGGTCGACGAGTCGGCCATCACCGGCGAGTCGGCCCCGGTCATCCGCGAGTCCGGCGGCGACCGCAGCGCCGTCACCGGAGGCACGAAGGTGCTGTCCGACCGGATCGTCGTGCGGATCACCCAGAAGCCCGGCGAGAGCTTCGTCGACCGCATGATCGCCCTTGTCGAGGGCGCCAACCGGCAGAAGACCCCCAACGAGATCGCGCTGAACATCCTGCTGGCGGCGCTCACGATCATCTTCCTGGTCGCCACGGTGACCATGCAGCCGATGGCCGTCTGGGCCAAGGGCGCCAACCCCGGCATCCCCGACTCGCTCGCCCTGACGGGCGACGGCGTCAGCGGCATCGTGCTGGTCTCGCTGCTGGTCTGCCTGATCCCCACGACGATCGGCGCGCTGCTGTCGGCCATCGGCATCGCCGGCATGGACCGGCTGGTGCGGCGCAACGTCCTGGCGATGTCGGGACGCGCCGTCGAGGCCGCCGGAGACGTCTCGACGCTGCTGCTCGACAAGACCGGCACCATCACGCTCGGCAACCGGCAGGCCGCCGAGTTCCTCCCGGTCTCCGGGGTCGGCGAACACGAGCTGGCCGAGGCGGCCCAGCTCTCGTCGCTGGCCGACGAGACCCCCGAGGGCCGCTCGATCGTGGTCTTCGCCAAGGAGCGCTACGGCCTGCGGGAGCGCGACGTCCACGACGCCGAATGGGTGCCGTTCACCGCGCAGACCCGCATGTCCGGCGTGAACGTCGGCGGGCGCGAGATCCGCAAGGGCGCGGCGACCGCCGTGATGAAGTGGGTCCGCGACCACGGCGGCCACCCGACCGAGCAGGTCGGGGCCATCGTGGACGCCATCTCCGGCAGCGGCGGCACCCCGCTGGTGGTGGCCCAGAAGGACCAGGTCCTCGGCGTCGTCCACCTGAAGGACACCGTCAAGCCCGGCATGCGGGAGCGCTTCGACGAGATGCGCCGCATGGGCATCAGGACCGTCATGATCACCGGCGACAACCCCCTCACGGCCAAGGCCATCGCCGACGAGGCGGGCGTGGACGACTTCCTCGCCGAGGCCACCCCCGAGGACAAGCTCGCCCTGATCAAGCGCGAGCAGGAGGGCGGCCGGCTGGTCGCCATGACCGGCGACGGCACCAACGACGCCCCCGCGCTCGCCCAGTCGGACGTCGGCGTCGCCATGAACACCGGCACCAGCGCCGCCAAAGAGGCCGGGAACATGGTCGACCTCGACTCCAACCCGACCAAGCTCATCGAGATCGTGGAGATCGGCAAGCAGCTCCTCATCACCCGGGGCGCGCTCACGACCTTCTCCATCGCCAACGACATCGCCAAGTACTTCGCCATCATCCCGGCGATGTTCGCGGCGGTGTATCCCGGCCTCGACGCGCTGAACGTCATGCGCCTGGACTCGCCCCAGTCGGCGATCCTGTCGGCGGTCGTCTTCAACGCGCTCGTCATCGTCGCGCTGATCCCGCTGGCGCTGCGCGGCGTGAAGTACCGCCCGTCGAGCGCCTCGAAACTGCTCAGCCGCAACCTGCTCGTCTACGGCCTGGGCGGCATCGTGGCCCCCTTCGTCGGCATCAAACTCATCGACCTTCTGATCGCGGGGATCGTGTGATGAATCGTCTCCCCAGCTGGATCAGGCAGCACCTGGCGGCCCTGCGGGCCGTGGCCGTGCTGACGCTGATCCTCGGCGTGGCCTACCCGCTCGCCACGACCGGCGTGGCCCAGGCCCTCTTCGACGAGAAGCCCGAACTGATCGGCCAGTCGTTCACCGACGCCGAGGGCCACCCGGTGGCGAAGTACTTCCAGTCCCGCCCGTCGGCGGCCGGCTACGACATGCTCGCGACGGCGGCCAGCAACCTCGGGCCGGAGGACGTCCTCGACGCTCCCGGCAAGCCGAGCCTGCTCACCCAGGTGTGCGCGAGATCGGCGGCGGTCGGCCGGCTCGAAGACGTCAGCGGCGCCCGCCCTTACTGCACGTCCGACGCGGTCGGCGCGGTCCTGAAGGTCTTCCCGGCCCTCGGCACACCGACCCGCGCGGTCAGCGTCAATCAGGCCTGCCCCGCCCAGCCGTTCGTCGCCACCTACCAGGGCGTCACGGTCGAGTGCGGCAAGCCCGGCGAGGACTACAGCGCCGGGCGCACCGTCCCCATCAGGGGCGACGCCCAGGCGGTCGTGCCCGCCGACGCGGTGACCGCGAGCGGTTCGGGGCTCGACCCGCACATCTCCGTCGCCTACGCCGAGCTGCAGGCTCCCCGGGTCGCCAGGGAGCGCGGTCTCCCGGTCGAGCGGGTGACCACGCTGATCAAGCGGTACACCACCGGCCGTCCGCTCGGCTTCATGGGCGAACCCGGGGTCAACGTACTGGAGCTCAACCAGGCGCTCGACAAGGGGTGACGAGGTGCCGCGCGGCCGACTGAGGGTGTACCTGGGCGCGGCGCCCGGGGTCGGCAAGACCTTCGCGATGCTCGGCGAGGGCCGGCGGGCGAAGGAGCGCGGCCGGGACGTGGTCGTGGGGATCGTCGAGACCCACGGCCGTGTCCAGACCGCCGCCCAGCTCGATGACCTGGAGATCCTCCCGCGCAGGTTCATGGAGTACCGGGGCGGGACCTTCACCGAGCTCGACGTCGACGCCGTCCTCGAACGCGCGCCGAAGGTGGTGCTGGTCGACGAGCTGGCCCACACGAACGTGCCGGGCTCCCGCAACGCCAAACGCTGGCAGGACGTCGAGGAGATCCTGGACGCCGGCATCCACGTGGTCACCACGGTCAACGTGCAGCACCTGGAGTCGCTGAACGACGTCGTCCACGAGATCACCGGGGTGCCGCAGCTGGAGACCGTGCCCGACGAGATGGTCCGGCAGGCCGACCAGATCGAGCTGGTCGACATGTCGCCCGACGCGCTGCGGCGGCGGATGGCCCACGGCAACGTCTACGCGCCGGAGAAGGTGGACGCGGCGCTGTCCAACTACTTCCGCGTCGGCAACCTGACGGCGCTGCGGGAGCTGGCCCTGCTGTGGGTGGCCGGGAAGGTCGACGAGCAGCTCGACCGCTATCGCGAGGAACACGGCATCCGGGGCACGTGGGAGGCCCGGGAGCGGGTGGTGGTGGCCCTGACGGGCGGCCCCGAGGGCGACACGCTGATCAGGCGCGCGGCCCGGATCGCCGACCGCAGCAAGGGCGCCGACCTGCTGGCCCTGCACGTCATCAGCGCCGACGGCCTGACCGGCGGCGACCCGGCCAACCTGGCCCGGCAGCGCACGCTGACCGAATCGCTGGGCGGGACCTACCACCAGGTCGTCGGCGACGACATCCCCACGGCGCTGCTCGACTTCGCGAGCGGGGTGAACGCGACCCAGCTCGTGCTGGGGGCCTCGCGACGCGGCCGGTTCGCCCAGATCCTCTCCCGGGGCGTGGGGGTCGAGACGACGGCGCAGTCGGGGTCGATCGACGTCCACATGATCACCCACGCGGAGGCGCGGCAGGGCCGCGCGCGCCGCCAGCGCTCCCGGGCCGCCCTGACGCGACGGCGGCGCGTCACCGGCTGGATCCTGGCGCTGGCCGGCATGCCCGCCCTGGCGGCGGTGCTGCTGCCCTTCCGCGCCGAGTTGTCGCTGCCGAGCGAGATCCTCTTCTTCCTGATGCTCACGGTGGGCGTGGCCCTGGCGGGCGGCACCTGGCCCGCCATCACCGCCGCCGTCGGCGGCTCCCTGCTGCTCAACTACCTCTTCACCCCGCCCCTGTACGAGTTCACGATCAACGACCCGGAGAACCTGTTCGCCCTGGTCGTCTTCGTGATCGTGGCCGCCGCCGTGGCCGCGATAGTCGATCTGGCCGCCCGGCGCACCCGGCAGGCCGCCCAGGCGAGCGCGAACGCCGAGATCCTGTCGGCCCTGGCGGGACACGTGCTGCGCGGCGAGTCGGCGCTGCCGTCGTTGCTGGCCCGGCTGCGCGAGACCTTCGGCCTGACCTCGGTGACGCTGCTGGAACGCGCGGCGGAGCCGAAGACCTGGAACATCATCGCGACCACGGGCGGCCCGCCCTGCGTGAAGCCGTCGAGCGGCGACACCGATGTCATCATCGACGACGACCTGGTGCTCGCCGCGCGGGGAGCACCGCTCGACGCGTCCGACCGGCGTGTGCTGGAGGCGTTCGCGGCCGAGATCGCGGTGGCCCTGCGTCAGCAGCGCCTGGCCGAGGCGGCCGAGAGGGCCGAGCCGCTGGCGGCGGCCGACAAGATGCGCACCGCCCTGCTCGCGGCGGTCAGCCACGACCTGCGCACCCCGCTGGCCTCGGCCAAGGCGGCGGTCGAGTCGCTGCGCAGCGAGGAGATCGTCTGGTCTCCGGGCGACCGCGCCGAACTGCTGGCCACCGCCGACGAGTCGCTGGTGAAGCTCGACCGCCTGGTGTCCAACCTGCTCGACATGAGCCGTCTCCAGGCCGGGGTGCTGGGCGTGACCCTGGAACCGCTGGCCCTCGACGAGATCGTGCCCCGCGCGGTCGACGACCTCGGCGCCCGCATCGAGACGACCGTCCCCTACGACCTGCCGGAGGTCGTCGCCGACGCCGCCCTGCTGGAGAGGGTGCTGGTCAACGTGATGGGCAACGCCGTCCGCTACGGCCCGGCCGTGCTGGTGACGGCCAGTTCGGTCGGCGACCAGGTGGAGGTCCGGGTGATCGACCGGGGGCCGGGCATCCCGCCCGACGCGCACGACCGTGTCTTCCAGCCGTTCCAGCGTCTGGGCGACCGCGACAACCACACGGGGGTGGGCCTCGGCCTGGCGTTGTCGCGGGGGCTGACCGAGGCGATGGGCGGCACGCTCACCCCGGAGGAGACGCCGGGCGGCGGCCTCACCATGGTGTTGCGCCTGCCGGCCCGTCAGGGCAAGTGGCCGCAGTCGGGCTCGCCGATGTAGACGTTCACGCCCCACTTGCCGGAGACCTCGTTGGTCTTCACGTAGTAGAGCCGGGCGTCGGGCGTGCGCATGCGGGCCTCCACGTAGATCTCGTCGCCGGCGAGGTCCTCGTTGAGGAGCTGGGAGTCGATCACGCGGGTCCAGATCAGCGAGTGGGCCTGGCAGACCTTCTGGGTGTCGTCGCCGTCGGGCCAGTCGGCGCCCTTGATGGTCACGTAGTCGATGCGGTCGCCCTCGGCGCGCGGGGTGCACTGGACGGTGATCGTGGTGTCGTCCTCGGTGTCCTTCGGGGTGATGGTGAGGGTGCACTTGGCCGTCGCGGCCGCCTCGGCGTGCGGGACCACGACCAGGCACAGGGCAAGGGTCGTCAGCAGGGCGCTGATGCGTTTCATGTCAGGGACTCCATTGTTTGGAACGGTCCCTCTATGGGAGCAATCGCACCGCCGCCGCGACGAGCACCACTAGGGCGGCGGAACGGGCGGCCAGCGGCCCGATGAACCGTACATTCCTTACCTCGGCCTTTGCTGATCGTGGTTGACGTTGTCAGCCCGCTGATAGAAAGTTTCCAGCCCACGGCGAAAGTTATCGAAGGAGCGAAGGAGCCACCCCCATGCTCTTACGAACAGTGCTGGCCGCCACCCTCGTCTTCACGACGCTGGTGGCGCCCGCGCAGGCCCATGACGTCTCGTCGGGCTCGTACATCAAGAGCACTCCCGGCCACGGCCGGTTTCCGCTGGTCGCCGACGGCAGAGCGGCGGCGATCCACGTCAGCCAGGCCGACTTCCCGGGAGTGACCCGGGCCGTCGGCGACCTCCAGACCGACGTCGAGAAGGTCACCGGCGTCAAGCCGGTCGTCTCGACCGCCCCGCCCGCCGGGGGCGAGGTCGTCATCGTCGGCACGCTCGGGCGCAGCCCGCTGATCGACCAGCTGGTCGCACGCGGCAAGCTCGACGTGTCGGGCATCCGGGGCAAGTGGGAGACCACGATCGAGCAGGTCGTGCGCGACCCGCTGCCCGGGGTGCGGAGCGCCTTCGTGATCGTGGGCAGCGACCAGCGCGGCACCATCTTCGGGGTCTACGACGTCTCGAAGGAGATCGGCGTCTCACCCTGGTACTGGTGGGACGACGTGCCCGTACAGAAGAGGAACGCCCTCTACGTCGAGCCGGGGCGGCACACCCAGGGCACCCCGGCGGTCAAGTACCGGGGGATCTTCATCAACGACGAGAACCCGGCGCTCGGCACCTGGGGGCCGGAGTTCTTCGGGCCGGGCCTGGCCCCGGGCTACCCGGGCGGGTTCAACCGGCACCTCTACGCCAAGGTCTTCGAGACCATGCTCCGGCTGAAGGCCAACTACCTGTGGCCCGCCGTCTGGGGACGCGCGTTCGCCGAGGACGACCCGGCCAACCACGCGACGGCGAAGGCGTACGGGATCGTCATGGGCACCTCCCACGAGGCGCCGATGATGCGCGGCATCGAGGAGTGGAACCGGCACGCCGTGGCGGGCACGAGCGACCCCTACGGCGGCAACGGCGACTGGAGCTTCCGCCGCAACCGCGAGGCCATCACGCAGTACTGGCGCGACGGCATCCAGCGGATGAAGAACGAGGACTTCGAGGGTGTGGTCACCCTCGGCATGCGCGGCAACGGCGACGTCAGCCTGCCCGACGGCGACGGCATCGACCTGATGACCGACATCGTCGGCACGCAGCGCGAGCTGCTGGCCGCCGAGGGCATGACCGACGTGCCGCAGGTGTGGACGCTCTACAAGGAGGTCCAGCGCTACTGGGACCGCGGCATGCGGGTGCCCGACGACGTGACGGTCGTCTTCACCGACGACAACTGGGGCAACATGCGCAAGCTGCCCGACCGGAGCGCGCCGCCCCGGGCCGGGGGTTACGGGCTCTACTACCACTTCGACTACGTGGGCGGCGGCCGGAACTACAAGTGGGTCGACACCAACCAGCTGCCGAACATCTGGGAGCAGCTCAACCTGTCGTACACCTACGGAGTCGACCGGCTCTGGGTGGTCAACGTGGGCGACTTCAAGAACGAGGAGCTGCCGACGCAGTTCTTCCTCGACTACGCCTGGAAGCCCATCCCGCTGGAGAAGATCACGGACTGGGAGCGCGGCTACGCCGCCCAGAACTTCGGCGCCGGCCAGGCCAGTGAGATCGCCGAGGTGCTGCACGACTACGCGGCCCTCCAGTCGCGCCGCAAGCCCGAGCTGCTCAACCGGCTGATCAGCCTCGATCCCACCAAGGACCTGCCGACCGACTCCTCCGCGGTGGTCTACGACGACCAGGCCAGCCCCTACAGCCTGACCAACTACCGGGAGGCCGAACGGGTGACGGCCGAGTGGGCCGCGTTGTCGGCACGCGCCGAGAAGATCGCGAAGAGGCTGCCGCAGAACGCCCAGGACGCCTACTTCCAGCTGGTCCTCTACCAGGTGAAGGCGACCGCGAACCTCTACGCCCTCCGTCTGGCCCAGTTCACCAACATCCGCTACGCCGCCCAGGGCCGGGCCGCCACCAACGACCTGGCCGACGTCGCCGAGGCCCGCTTCGCCGACGACCAGGCCACGTCCGACCACTACAACACCGGCCTCGCCGGCGGGAAGTGGAAGAACTGGCAGCTCCAGCCCAAGATCGGTTACGGCGACGTCGAACGCTACGGCCCCAACGCCCCCTGGCAGCAGCCCGAACTCAACCACGTCGCGCTGCCCGACGCCTTCTACCCCGCGCTCCGGCGCATCACCGTCCCGGCCGTCGCCGAGATGGGCGTGGAGCCCGCGACGCTGCCGGAGTTCAGTCCCTACCAGAGTGCGCCCGACCAGTACATCGAGGTCTACAACAAGGGCACCGTGCCGTTCGAGTACCAGATCAGGCCGTCGGTGCCGTGGTTGCGCGCCGAACCCTCCAGAGGCCGGCTCGACAAGCAGGTCCGCAGCACGCTGAAGGTCGACTGGTCGCGCGCCCCGCGCGGCACGACCGAGGTGCCCATCACGGTGACCGGCCCGAACGGCTCGACCTCGGTGGTGCGGGCCGTGGTGAAGAACCCGTCGGGCCCGGTGAAGGGCTTCGTCGAGGCCGGCGGGTACGTCTCCCTCGAAGCCGCCCGCCCGTCCAAGACGGTCGGCTCGTGGAAGAGGATCCCCGGCATCGGCCGCACCGGCGACGGCCTCACCCCGTGGCCGGTCACCGCGCCCCGCCAGACCCCCGGAGGGAACAGCCCCCATCTGGCGTACGACCTGCACCTGTTCACGACCGGTCCGGTCAAGGTCTGGGCCTACCTGTCGCCGCGCAACAACGTGCTCCCGACCGAGGGCCTCAAGTACGCCGTCTCCATCGACGACGCCGCGCCCCAGGTCGTCGACGTCATCGCGGCCACGGGCGCCGACGACACCCGGATGAACAAGCAGTGGGAGCGCAACACCTCCGACAACGTCAACCGGACCGTCACCACCCACACCATCACGAAACCCGGCGCCCACACGCTCAAGTTCTGGATGGTCGACCCGACGGTCGTCGTCCAGAAGATCGTCGTGGACACCGGCGGCCTGCTGACCAGCTACCTCGGCCCGCCGCCGAGCCGCCACTTCTGAACGACCTCGCGGACCGCCGGGGCGACCTCCTCGGCGAACAGCTCGGTCTTGGCCAGATCGTCGGACATCAGCAGGAAACCGCTGATGCCGTAGTCGGCGGTCAGCCCGGCGAGTTGTTCGACCCACTGCTCCGGCGGTCCCTGCAACAGGCCGCGGTTCGCCGAGGTGAACTCGCCGGTGATGTTGAGCAGGCGCCGGACCGCGCTCGGCTCGCGTCCGGCCGCGAGGGCGGCCTCGTCGATGTGCCGGTTCATCTCGGTCAGGTCGGCGGGGCCGCCCGGCAGGTAGGGCAGCGACGGCAACCAGCCGTCGCCCGCCCGGCCGGTCAGCGCCAGCATCTTCGGCTTGTACGCCCCCACCCAGATCCCCACGTCGTGAGCCGGGGCGGGGCCGCGCTTCGCGCCCTTCACCGGGTAGTAGGGCCCGTCCGACCGCACCCCGCCGCGTTCGTCGGCGGCCCAGATCTGGCGGATGATCCCGATCCCCTCCTCCAGCGCCTCGATGCTCTGGGCCGGGGTCAGCCGCCGCCCGCCCATGGCCGCGATGGCGTCCCAGAACCCGCCCGCGCCGATGCCCAGCTCGATCCGCCCGCCGGTGAGCCGGTCGAGGCTCGCCACGCTGCGCGCCAGCACGGCGGGCTGGCGCAGCGGCAGGTTGGTGACGTTGCCGCTGAGCCTGATCCGCTCGGTCTGCGCCGCGATGTAGGACATCAGCGTCCAGGTGTCGTGGAACCGCGGCTGGTAGGGGTGGTCCTGGAAGGTGACCAGGTCGAGCCCGGCCCGTTCGGCGGCCCTGGCGTGGTCGACGGCGTGCCTGACCGGCTCGATCGCCGGGCTGACGAAGGTGCCGAACAGCAGGTCGTGGCCGTAGTCGCTCATTTCTCATCCCTGATGTTGAAGTTGTCGCGGAAGACGTTGTCCGGGTCGTAGCGGCGCTTCAGCGCCCGCAGCCGGTCGAGGGTCTTCGGCGGGAACGCGTCGGCGACCTTGCCGAGGCCGGTCTCGAAGCTGAGGTAGAGGCCGTCGAAGTGCTCGCGGCTCGCCTCCCAGAGCGCGTCCATCTGCTTGTCGTCGATCCCCATCGCGGTGACCTGGAAACCGGCGTCGCGGTGGGCGTAGGCCGTGGCGTCGGCCGGGACGTCGGCGACCGCGCCGCCGACGGTGCGGATCTGGAAGAAGTACACGACCCCGCTGGCCAGCATCTTCGCCGCCGCCGCCGCGAAGGCCGGGGTGATCTCGCGGACGAACGCCGACCGGGCCACCGGCTCGCCCTGCCCCTGGTGGTCGCCGCCGTGGGCGTTGTCCATCACGTCGGCGTACGCCGCGACGACGACCTGCTGCTGGTAGAGCGCCGAGATGCCGGCGAACGGCTGGAGCTGCTCGACGATGACCTCGGGGTCGGCCGAGTCGACCATGGCCATGATCTGCGCGACGGCCGGCCGGCCGCGCCGGGGCGGTCCCATGATCAGGAAGGCCGTGGTGTCACGCGGGGCCGTCGAGGCCACCTCGCCGAATCGCCGCAGGAAGCCGGCCTGGTCGGCGGCGTCCATGACGAGCTGGGCCCAGCCGACGTCGGTGACCTCCGAGACCTCGAACTCGAAGGAGGTGACGATCCCGAAGTTGGCGCCGGCGCCGCGTACCCCCCAGAAGAGCTCGGCGTTCTCGTGCTCGTCGGCCCTGACCACCGACCCGTCGGCCAGCACGATCTCGACCGCCCGCAGGTGGTCGATGGTGAGCCCGTGCTTGCGCGACAGGTAGCCGATGCCACCCGCCGTGGCCAGCCCGCCGACCCCGACGCCGCCGTAGTCGCCGGAACCGAGCGCCCACCCGTGGGGGCGCAGGGCGGCGGCGACCTTGTTCCAGCGGGCGCCCGGACCGATCTTCACCCGGCGGGTGCTCTCGTCGAGCACCTCGACGGCGTCGAGGTGCCGCAGGTCGATGACGATCCCGCCGTCGTTGGTCGACCGGCCGCTGACGCCATGGCCGCCGCTGCGCACGCCCAGCGGCAGCGCGGGGTGGCGGCGGGCGAAGGCCAGCGCGTCGGCGACCTCGGAAGGGTCGCGCGGGAACAGCAGCAGCCCCGGAGAGCCGCCCCGCAGGTAGTTCGACCGGAACCGCCCGTAGTTCCGGTCGCCCGGCTCGACGGCCGTGGCGGCCAGCGACTCGGGCACGCCGTCGTAGTCGATGCCCCCGCGGCGCTCGGCGAGCACGGCGGCGGGCCGGACCGGCCGGTCGGAGAGCCCGCCGGGGGCGGCGGCCCGCAGCGCGGGGATCGCCTCGCGGGCGAAGCGCGTGAGCACCGCCTCGTCGTCGCTGCGCAGGACGATCGTGCCGAACCCGTCGTCGAGCACCCCCGCCGGGACGTCGCCCGTGACGACGAGGACACGCCGGATCTCCCGGGGGTCCCGCCCGGCCGCCATGGCGGCCTCGTCGATCAGCTTGTTCGCGGTACGCGGGCATTCGGGCCGCTCGGGATCGTGGACGCCGACCCACCCGTCCGCCTGCCGTCCGGCCAGCTCCAGCACGGCGGGATCGTCGCCGGTGACCCAGATGGGCACGTCGTGCGCCGGTTCGGGCCCCGGCTCCGCGCCGGCGAGCCGATGGTGGACGCCGTCATAGGTGAGCCGGGGCGCCGAGGCGTCCCAGATCGCCCGGATCACCTCGATCGCCTCGGCCAGCGCCGCGACGTCGCCCGAGGTGCCGAGCGTGAGCGCGACCCGGCCGCCCGACAGCAGGTCGAGCCCGGCGGCCGACCGGCCGAGCACGGCGGCGTTCCATTCGGCGACGTCGAGCCGGCCGACCAGGCCGATCCGCCTTGTCCGCCCGGCCAGCCAGGACAACCCGGTCCACTCGGGGACCATCGCCAGGTCGTAGCCGAGCTCCTCGACCAGCTCGGTGCGGCCGGTGAGGGCGCCGAACCGCAGCGCGTGGCCATAGTTCATGGGGGACTCCCTTAGGTTGATACGTCAACCAATATACGTCAAGGTTGACGCATCAACTAATCTGGGTTCATGGCCGATCTCACCGACCCCCAGGCCCTCGCCTGGGCCAGCTACCAGCGCATGCGCGTCCGGCTCAGCGGCGTCCTCGGCCGCGAGCTCGCCGCCGCCACCGGCCTGTCCGAGGCCGACTTCGACGTCCTGGTCGCCGTGAACGAACGCCCCGACGAGTCGGTGCGCTCACTGGCGCTGCGCTGCGGCCTGGAGTGGGAGAAGAGCCGCCTGTCCCACCAGCTCCGCCGCATGGAGCAGCGCGGCCTGATCACCCGGGAGGCCTGCGAGGAGGACAGCCGCGGCTCGGCCGTCCGCCTCACCGCACGCGGACGCGAACTGGCCTGCGAGGCCAGGAAGCACTACGACGCGGCGGTCAAGCGCTACGTCATGGACACCCTCACCCCCGAGCAGGTCACCGCCCTCGCGGAGATCTCCGCCACCCTCCTCGACCGCATCGAGATCACCCACAAGTGAGCCGCGCCATCGTTTCCGATCTGTGACCAACCCGCCACCCTCTGCCCGCATCCAAGGATGTGACGGGGAACACAACCAGGGGGTAAAGATGAAGATCAGGGTTCTGGTCGCGCTGGCGGCGACGGTCGTCGCCATGGTGGCCGTGCCGGTCGCCGCGCAGGCCGCGCCGCACCACGGCGACAGCATCCGCTACGCGTCGGCCAAGGCGTGCAAGGTCAAGAAGGCGACCGTGTTGTGCGGGAACTGGCGGCTGGTGACGCACCACGGCCAGATCATCCAGCTCAAGGACGCCCAGCTCGAAGCGCTCGACGGCAAAGGCAGGCCGGTCGGCTTCGCCGCCGCTCCGGTGGCGATCAGCGGGAACGGCCAGAAGATCGCCTACTTCCGCAAGGACGGCCGGATCGCCGTCCGGACGCTGGGCGGCGGGGTCACCCTGCTGCCCGCCGGCACGCTGCCGAAGAACGTCGTGCAGTACAACGTGTGGTTCCGCCTGTCCGACGACGGCGCCAGCCTGGCCGTCACCGACCGGCGGACGATGATCTTCGACACCAAGAAGGGCAAGCGGCTCGGCCTGCTGCCCACCAAGCGCGAGTTCATCGGCTTCAGCGGCGACGGCAAGGAGATCCTGACCAGCGCGACCGACGAGGTCTTCCGCGTCTACGACCGGTCGGGCCGCCTGCTGCGCCAGGGCCGCCCGGCCGACGACGTGAACGGCTGGGGCCCCAACGCCCTCCACGCCGACGCCCGGACCGTCGCCACCCTCGTGTCCGGCGACAAGCTCGTCGTCTCGGACCTGGAGACCGCCCAGGTGGAGCGGAGCAACCCGATCAAGCTGCCCAAGGGCGGCACCGTCGAGATGCTCGACTGGACCGGCCCCGGGCAGGTCACCCTCCACGTGTCGCAGAACCTGCCGAAGGTCCCGAACCGGATGACGGTCTTCGAGCACGACACGAAGACCGGCGTCACCACGGTCCGCGACCGCTACGACATCCTCAAGGACACCTTCACCTACGCCGCCTGCGGGGGTTGACGGATCGCTTTGGCCTTCCCCAGCTGCTTGATCGTGGCCGGGTCGACGCCCGTGGGCAGGTCGGCGGCCTTCAACGGCCCGGTCCCCTTGGCGACCCGGGTGTTCCCGGAACAACTCCCGGTCACGAGACGGCCGTCGGACTTGTAGGCGAAGACCAGATACCGGGCGCCGCGCGCGAACTTCACCCCGCACGCGGCGCTCTCGGTGTTGGTGGCCACCTTCACGGTCGCCTTCGGCTTTCCCTTGTACGCATGGTCGGCCCGGAACGTGTAGACGTGCTGCCGGGCGGGCGACCCGGCGGCCTTGAACCCGGTGGCCACCCCGGTGAAGACGACCGCGGAGTTCTGCACCCGCTCCTTCACCGGCGTGAGGGCGCACTTGCAGGCGTAGGCGGGCACGGACGAGAAGACGAGCGTCCCCGCGGCCAGCGCGAGGACGAGAAGAAGACGACGCCACATGCCCCTGAAACGGAATCGAAGATCGATCGGTTCGCGGCACGTTTGGCCCTCGCGCGACGGGTAGCGGCCCTCTCAGCAGCAACCAGCGAAAGGGGCTTACATGTACGAGCCGTGGAGCTACCAGGAAGGCGTCGTCTCCGGCGCCGGGGTGAGCGTGATCGGGTTCGACGTCGAGGCCGTCGACGGCAAGATCGGCGAGGTCGACGAGCAGAGCGACGCCGTGGGCGACGCCTACATCGTCGTCGACACGGGCTTCTGGATCTTCGGCAAGAAGGTCATCATGCCCGCCAGCACGATCACCGAGATCGACCCCCAGCAGCGCAAGGTCTTCCTCGCCCGGACGAAGGAAGAGATCAAGAACGCGCCGGAGTTCGACCAGGACACCTACAAGGACCCGGCCTACCGGGAGCAGGTCGGCAACTACTACACCGGCTACAACCAGCTTCCGTGACGCGGCAGGGCCCGCATCCGGCGTTCGGCGACAGGGGGTTGGCCGAACGCCCGGGTGCGGGCCTCCGCATGTCGGCTCACCGCTCCCAGGGAGCGGTCTCGCCCATCTTCTCGTAGTACTTGGCCAGGTGGGCCTTGACCCGGCCGACCTCGTCTTCGGGGATCTTCACGCCGCCGCGCGCGCCCTGGAGGATGCCGCCGGCGGCCATGACGGCACGCGGCACCGCCTTCAGCTTGCCGTCGACGACGTCGGCGATGAGCAGCTTGTAGCTGCCGAAGTTGCCGGGGGCGTCGCCGTCGTACCAGACATGGGCGTCGCGGTAGGCGGCGTCGGGCTCGTCTTCGGCGCCCGCCCATTCACGGACGCGGCTCTCGGCGGCGCTGCCGTCCCATTCCCGCGAACGGTCGGCGAGGGGCAGGTCCTTGAATCGTGTCACGGTCATACCCACCCCCTGCCCGGCATGGGATGGGCAAACGGTCACCATCCCGTGCCGGTCGGGTAGATCGGCGGGTCAGTCCGTGACCCATTCGCCGGTCGAGCGCCGATAGGCCTCGGCGCCGGCCCGGTCGATGGCCGCCTTCACCGCCGCGAAGATGGCCCCCTGGATCGCGGCGGCCACGACCACCTCGCCCCATCCGTAGTCGGGCGAGGTCGCCTGCGGCGCCTCGTCCTCACCGGCGGCCAGCTTCCAGACCTGCTTGAAGATCAGGCTCGCCACCGCGCCGCCGATCATGCCGCTCAGCGCGCTCGCGCCACGCACCGCTAGTTTGTTCATGCCGGTACGCGCTACCCGAGGCGCCCACAGGTAGTCGGCCGATCAACCGGCGGGCGGGTGGGGATCGTTGCCGGGTGCGATCGTGCGCTGGTCGCGCACCTTGCCGTCGGTGCCGTGCACGCGCAGCTCACCTCCGCCGTCGGCGGCGAGGATGTCGGTCGCTCGCCTGATCGCCTCGTCCTGCGTGCTGAACAACGCGCTGGCCCGGCTGCCGCCCGGCTTGGTGACGGCCCACTGCCCGTCTTCCTGTCTCACCACGTCGCGTGAGTTGGCCTGTCCTGCCATCACTGCTCCTCCGATCGGGGTGCCCCACCGCTACCCCGATTCGAGGAGATCAGTGGTGCATGATCTTGCGGATGGCGTCGCGGGCCCGGTCCATGAGGGCGGCGGGCGCGCCGAGCAGCATGTTCTTCTTGGCCGACTCCACGCCCGGGTGCGGGTGGGTGGGGGCCGTCTTCTGGGCGGCCTTGACCCCGGCGGTCATCTGGCGCAGGCGGTCGGGGTCGCCCCCGGTCTGCAGCTGCGGGAACTCGAACCGCTCCTCGGCCTCGGCGTGGGCGATGACGTCCGTGCGCAGGGCGTCCAGATGCTTGAGGAAGTCGGGGTTGTCGGTGCCCATCTCCTCAAGGTCGGACAGGGCCTGCTTGGCCTCGTTCTCCTCCTCCAGCCGCTGGTCGACGACCATGCTCCCGTCGGCGACGACCTTGCGGGCGTACGGGTGGACGAGTTCCTCCTCGGCGGTCTCGTGCACGGCGAGCAGGTGGACCAGCCGGCGGAAGGCCTCCTCGCGGGCGTCGCCCTGGGCCGACTCGACCTCGGCGAACAGGGCCTTGATCTCTTCGTGCTGGTGCTTCAGAAAGGTGACGACATCGATCTGCTGGGTGTCCATGGCGAACTCCCTCGGTTCTCGGACGTCTTGGCCCCCTACCCCTCGCAGGTGTCCCGATGTTCGGTAGACCTTAACTTTTGTCCTTTATGTCCGATTGAAGGCATGGGCAGGACCCGCTCGGGCAGTGGGCTCACCATGACCCGGAACCGACACGGCCGACCGCGTTCGTGGATCTACGCCGGCGTCTTCCTGCTGGTGTTCATCCTGGGCGGCGTCGGGCTCATCATCGGCTCCATGCCGCTGTTCTGGACCTGCCTGGTCGTGCTGGTGGCGCTGGTGCCCGTCGGCAAGCTGATCGGCGTCATGGACGACACCGTCATGGCCCCCACCGACCCCGAGGAGCCCGGTCACGGCTAGGCCGTCGTTTCTCCAGTTCGCAGGCGGGTAGGCCATTGGCATCATGTCTGCGGGCTACGAGCGAATGCTGGCCGGCCTGATCGAAAGCAGTCATCTGCGCTCCATCGACGACCTGCCGTCGCTCCTGGCCACCCACACCCCGCAGGCGGGGTTCGCGCATGTCGTGATCTACCTGGTCGACCTCCAGCAGCAGGTGCTGCGGCTGCTGCCCGGCCGCGGGGGCGAGACGGGCGACGTACCGGAGGAGTTCCCGGTCGAGGGAAGCCTGCCCGGCCTCGCCTTCCAGGAGGTCCGCACCCTCACGCAGCGCGACGAGCACGGCGATCCCCACTACTGGTGGATCCCGATCCTCAACGGCACCAGCCGGCTGGGCGTCCTGAGGGTCGACATGGGCGGCGCCCCCTTCGACCACATGTCCGCCCGTCACCTCTCGTCGGTGGTCGCCCTGCTGCTGACGAGCATGCACAGCTACAGCGACACCTGGGCCCGCATCGTCCGCACCAGGGAGATGAACGTCGCCGCCGAGATGCAGTGGCGGCTCATCCCTCCGCTCACCTTCGCCAGCGACCGCGTGAGCGTGTCGGGGGTGCTCGAACCCGCCTACGAGGTGGGCGGCGACGCCTTCGACTACGCGCTCACGGGCGACAAGCTGCACGTCGCCGTCTTCGACGCCATGGGCCACGACGTCTCGGCCGGGCTGACGGCCAACCTGGCCATGGCGGCCTCCCGCAACAACCGCCGTGAGGGCGCCTCGCTGGCCAAGAACAGCGAGGACATCGAGGCGGTCCTCATCGAGGAGTTCGGGCGGGCGCAGCGGTTCGTCACCGCCGTCATGGGCGACCTCGACCTGCGGACCGGCGTCTTCACCTGGGTCAACCGGGGCCATCCGCTGCCCATCCTGCTGCGCGGCGGTCGCTGGACCACGATGCTCGACTGCCAGCCGGCCCATCCGATGGGGCTCGACCTGGGCCTGCCGGTCACCACCTGCCGCGAGCAGCTGGAACCCGGCGACCGGCTGATCCTCTACACCGACGGAATCACCGAGATCCGCGACGCCTCCGGCCGGGAGTTCGGCGTGCACCGGTTCGTCGACTTCGTGATCCGCAACAACCAGAGCGGCCTGCCGGTGCCCGAGACGCTGCGGCGGCTCGTCCAGGCCGTGCTGGTCTACCACAAGGGCGTGCTGCGCGACGACGCGACGGTGGTCATCGTGGAGTGGCGCGGCCCCGACGCCGACCGGGAGCTCGAGACCGCCGACTGGCCGGTCCCGCGCACCTGACACCGACGTAGAACGCCCCCTACCAGGAGATCACCATGGGCCTGATCCACATCGACCTGTTCGCCACCCTCGACCTGGTCGCGCAGGCGCCGGGCACCCCCGAGGAGGACCCCGACGGCGGCTTCCCGTTCGGCGGCTGGCAGGCGCCCCTGTTCGACGACACCGTCGGGCGGCACGTCGGCTCCGGGATGGCAGGCATGGACGCCCTGCTCCTCGGCCGCCGGACCTACGACATCTTCGCCGCTCACTGGCCGTACCAGACCGACGGCGTCGACGGCGGCATCGCCACCTTGTTCAACGGCCTCCCCAAGTACGTCGCCTCCCGCGGTGAGCCGGAGCTCGGCTGGGCCGGGTCGACGCTGCTGGGCCCCGATCTGGCCGGCGCCGTGCGCGAGGTGCGCGACAGGCACGAGCACGTGCACGTGATCGGCAGCCTGAACCTGGTGCAGACCCTGCTGCGCGAGCGGCTGTTCGACGAGCTGAACCTGTGGATCCATCCGATCGTGCTCGGCGTCGGCAAGAAGGTCTTCGACGGAGGCGCGGTCCCCGCCAACCTCACCCTCCTGGAGCCGCCGGTCACCTCGGCCAAGGGAGCGGTGCTGCTGCGCTACGGGCTCGCCGAGGGCACACCGGCCACCGGCGACATGGGCGCCCGCGCGTCGTGAATCCCGAGCGCAGATGTTCATGGTGTGTTTGACGCATGGTTCTGCGTTGGCGGGCTGCGGGGACTTCGCTCGTCTCCAGCGGGTGGATCACCCCGCATCACGAAATTCCGGAGGTACTTGTGCCCAGCACAAGGTGGCCCGCCCCCGCCCTCGCCACCGCGGCGGTCATCGCCATGCTCGGCGTGACGGTCCCGGCGGCCGGCGCGGCGACGTCCAATGATGTGAACCTCGGCGCCCCCTGCTCTGCGGACGCGGGCCTGCGCGGCTTCACCGACAGCCTGGACAAGAAGACGTTCGAGGGCACCCCCGTCGGGGGCCTGTCCGCCATCGCGCGGCTGCGCGACGACCGCGTCCTGGCGCTCTCGGACAACACCGGCACCGTCCCCGCCCGCGTCTACGACGTCGCCCTCTCCGGCGACGACGCCCAGGTCGTCGGCATGACGACGCTGAAGCGGGCCGACGGCACCCCCTACAACGGCACCGACTTCGACGGTGAAGGGCTCGTCGTCGAGCCGCACGGCCACACCGTCCTGGCGAGCTCCGAGACCGAGCCGTCGATCCGGCGGTTCCGCCTGTCCGACGGCGTGCAGACCGCCTCGTTCGAGGTCCCGGCCCGGTTCCGGATCACCCCCGCGGGCGAGTCGCCGGTCAACCTGGCCTTCGAGGCGCTCACCACCTCGCCCGACGGCACGTCCCTGTACGCCGGCATGGAGGGCCCCCTGCTCACCGACGGCCGTGAGGCGTCGGGCGCGGGCCGCCAGCGCATCCTGCGCTACACCGGCACGCCCGGCGGCGACTACACGCCGGCCGCGCAGTACGCGTACAAGACCGACCCCAACCTCGGGCTGGTCGAACTGGTGGCGCTCGGCGACGACCAGTTCCTCGCGATGGAGCGCGGCTTCACCGCCGGCGTCGGCAACACCGTGCGGATCTACCGCGTCACCGCCACCGGCGCCCCCGACGTGTCGGGCGTCGCCTCGCTCTCGACCCTGACCGACCCGCGCGCCTGGCTCGGCAAGAAGCTGCTGGCCGACATCGCCGACTGCCCCCCGTCGGGCGCGACCACCAAGCAGCCCCAGCCGAACCCGCTGCTCGACAACATCGAGGGCATGGCGCTCGGCGACCGTCTCGACGACGACACCCGCGTGCTCTACCTGATCTCCGACGACAACAACAGCGCGACGCAGATCACCCGCCTCTACGAGCTGAGCGTGAACGTCCCCGACGAGGCCACGCTGCGCGACCGCGCGATCCTGTCGGCGACCGACTACCAGCCCGGCCCGATCTCCGGCAACTTCATGCCGAAGACCCCGGTCAACGGCATCACCCCGCCGTTCCCCGGCCAGCCGATCCCCGGCTTCTCCGCGGTCATCCCGCACACCCGCGGCTCGAAGAACGCCAACCGCCTGCTCGGCATGCCCGACAACGGCTTCGGCTCGAAGGACAACTCGCCCGACTTCCTGCTGCGCGCCTACTACATCGAGCCCGACTACAAGTCGGGTGAGATCGAGGTCAAGAGCCACATCAGCTTCCGCGACCCCGACCGCAAGGTGCCGTTCCCGATCGTGAACGGCAACACCCCCGAACGCCTGCTGACCGGCGCCGACTTCGACATCGAGTCGCTCCAGTGGGACGCCGACGGCACCCTGTGGATCGGCGACGAGTTCGGCCCCTACCTGGTGAACGTCGACAGGACCGGCAAGGTCCTGCGCGCCCCCATTCCCCTCTTCGACGGCACCAAGTCGCCCCAGTCGAACGAGCTGAAGCCCGGCGAGACCCCGACGCTGCCCGGCAGCGGCGGCTTCGAGGCCATGGCCGCCAGCGAGGACGGCTACACCCTCTACCCGATCCTCGAACGCGCCAAGACCGGCGACCCCGACCAGCGTCGCCGCATCGTGTACGAGTTCGACGTCCGCGCCGGCGCCTACACCGGCAAGACCTGGACCTTCCGCGTCGACGACCCGGGCCTGTTCGTGGGCGACGCCCAGGTCCTCGACGGCAAGCGCCTGCTGCTGATCGAGCGCGACAACGGCATGGGCCAGACCTCGTTCGTCAAGAAGCTGGTCGTCACCGACCTCGACAAGGCCGACGCGAACGGCGTGCTCCCCCGCCGCACCGCCGTCGACCTGATGCGCATCGCCGACCCGAAGGGCGTCTCCACCCCGGCCCGCCCGAACGAGTACGGCGTCGGAGACCTGTTCTCCTTCCCGCTCCAGTCGGTCGAGTCGGTCCTGCCCCTGTCGGGCGACCGCGTGATCGTGGCCAACGACAACAACTTCCCCGGCAACGACGGCCGCATCCCGGGCCGCGCCGACGACACCGAAGTGATCGTCATCGACGTGCCGGGGCTGCGCGGCTGACGCCCTAACGAGAAAAGCCCAGGCCGGGTGCTCGCCGGCCTGGGCTTTCTAGTCTTCAGACAGGTCCAAGACGGCTTCCGGTGAGGTCAGGAACGACCGCCCTGCTCCGACCCATTCCTCGGTCAGCCGGGCTCCGGTGGCCATCTCGATCGCCGCCAGCATCGCCGCCCGCCAGCTCTTTCCCTTCCGCCAATCGAAATCAGGCGCCATGGTCAGCAGTTCGGGCCATCGCGACAGGTCCATCGACTCGTCGAAGTACATGCTGTCGAACGACAACACCATCTCTCCGTCTGCCGCGAAGCTGAGCCGGTTGGTGCCGTTGACGTTCCAGTAGGCGCTGTAGGCCCGTCCACCGACGCTCAACCGCGGCAGCACCGGGTCGTAGACACCCTTGAACCCGTTGTTTTCGAGGATGGCGGTCACCGGACCGGAGTGATCGACCAGCATCGCCCACTCGAAGTCGTCGGAGTACTCAACCCCCTCCTCGCCATACTCGAACACCTCCGGCCCGTACGCCTTGTAGCCCTCGCCGCCGCTGACGCGTTCGCCGATCTCGGCCAGGGTCAGCGGTCTCCCGTCGTGGGGGACGACGACCGTCCAGCAGATCGCCTCTCCCATCCAGCTGCCGCCGAGGAGTTTCCGGTAATGGTGGTAGACGTCGTTCATGTCGGGCACCTTCTCAGACGCGTACGACAAAGATCGCTGGGTAGCACCGGCGGGATGGCGTGCCGTATCAGTGAACTGGTGATCGACTGTCGCGACCCCGAGCGGCTGGCCGCGTTCTGGTGTGAGGTGCTCGGTTACGTCGTCCTCGGGCGCGAGGAGACCTTCATCGAGATCGGCCACGAGGACGAGAGCCATCGGCCGGTGCTCGTGCTCAGTTCGAGCGACGAGCCGAAGACCGGCAAGCTGCCGCTGCACATCGACGTGAGCCCCACCGACCGCGACCAGGACGCCGAGCTGGAGCGCCTGCTGGCCCTCGGCGCGAAGCCCGCCGACGTCGGGCAGACGGGCGAGGAGAGCTGGCACGTCCTGGCCGACCCGGAGGGCAACGAGTTCTGCCTCCTGCGCACCCGCGTGACCTGACCCGGCGACGGTGGCGGAATCAGCTCGCGACGGGCAGTTCGACGGTGATGCGGATCCCCCCGGCGGCGCGCGGGCTGAGCGTCAGGGTGCCGGCGTGGGCGTGGGTGATGGTCTTGACGATCGCCAGGCCGAGGCCGACGCCCGCGTGGTCGGTGTGGATGCGCTCGGTGCCACGCTGGAACGGCTCGGTCAGCGTGGCGACCCGTTGCGGGGTGAGCACCTGGCCGGTGTTCTCGACGGCCAGCACCACGCTCCGGGGGCGGACGCTGGTGCTGACCCACACGGCGCCCCGGTCGGGCAGGTTGTGGACGATCGCGTTCTGCACGAGGTTCGTGGTCAGCTGCAGCAGCAGCGGCTGCGACCCGATGGTCGGGGTGATGTCACCGGAGGTCTCGACGGTGACGCCGCGTTTCTCGGCCAGGGGGAGGAGCGTCTCGGCGGCCTCCTCCGCCAGGAGCGACAGGTCGACGCGCTCCCGGGTGAACGACCGCTCGTCGGCCCGGCTGAGCAGGAGCAACGCCTCGGTCAGCTCGATCGCCCGGGTGTTGACGGCGTGCAGGCGTTCGAGGAGCTCGCCGGGGTCGTGGCCGGGGTCGGTGCGGGCCACGTCCAGCAGAGCCTTCGAGACGGCGAGCGGGGTGCGCAGCTCGTGAGAGGCGTTGGCGGCGAACCGCCGCTGTTCGGCGACGTGGGCTTCGAGGCGTTCGAGCATGCCGTCGAAGGCGTCGGCGAGTTCGCGGAACTCGTCCTGGGGGCCGGGCAGCCGGATCCGGTGGGAGAGCGACCCGGTCGTGGCCAGCCGGGTCGCGTCGGTGATGCGGGTGAGCGGGGCAAGCATGCGTCCGGCGAGGATCCACCCTCCGACGAGGCCGAAGACGAGCAGGAAGACCAGCACCACCCCCGTGGCCGACACGAAGTCGCCCAGCAGGGTCGAGCGGACCAGCACGCCGCCGGGGACACCCGTGTACTCGGGCAGATGGCGCAGGGTGAAGACCCACACCACCCCGATCAGCAGGCAGCCTGCGAGCATGAGGAACCCGGCGTAGCTGAGGGCGAGCCTCAGGCGCACACTCGTCCCGGGTGCTCTATCCACGGTCGCCCTCCTCGATCCGGTATCCGGCGCCGGGCACGGTGACGATGACCTGCGGCTCGCCGAGCCGCTTGCGCAGCGCCGAGACGGTGATGCGCACGGCGTTGGTGAACGGGTCGGCGTTCTCGTCCCAGGCCCGTTCGAGCAGCTCTTCGGCGCTGACGACGCCGCCCTCGGCCTCGACCAGCACCTCCAGCACGGCGAACTGCTTGCGGGTCAGCGCGACGTAGCGGCCGTCGCGGAAGACCTCCCTGCGGAACGGGTCGACCCGCAGCCCGGCGACCTCGCGCACCGGCGGGCGGGTGCGGCCCCGCCTGCGGTCGAGCGCCCGCAGCCGCATGACCAGCTCCCGCAGTTCGAACGGCTTGGTCAGGTAGTCGTCGGCGCCGAGTTCGAACCCGGACGCCTTGTCGTCGAGACGCTCGGCCGCGGTGAGCATGAGGATCGGCAGGCCGCTGCCGGAGGCCACGATGTGCCGGGCGATGTCGTCACCCGACGGACCGGGGATGTCGCGGTCGAGGACGGCGATGTCGTAGTCGTTGACGCTCAGCAACTCCAGCGCGGTGTCGCCGTCACCCGCGACGTCGGCGGCGATCGCGGCCAGCCGGAGACCGTCGCGGACGGCTTCGGCCAGATAGGGTTCGTCCTCGACGATCAGCACACGCACGGTCTCGATGCTACGAACCGGCGCATATCGTCCACGTATCGAAAACCGCATACGCACCGGCAACACCGCCCTCCCTTCACTGGCGGCATGCCCCGAAACCGGATCCTCCAGTTCCTCGTCGTGGCCCTCACCGCACTGGCCCCCACGACCTGCGCCGACGGCGCGCTCCCCGAAGGCGTGACGGTGTTCGACGACGGCTATCCGGGTGTGCGCAACCTCGACCCCGATCTCCTGCACGCCCTGCGCGAGGCGGCGACCGACGCGGCCGAGGAGGGCGTCACCTTCTACGTCAACAGCGGCTGGCGTTCCCCCGAACGCCAGAACCAGCTGCTTCGGGACGCGGTCAAGACGTACGGCTCGAAGGAGGAGGCGGCCCGATGGGTCGCCACCGCGAAGAGATCACGCCACGTGGTGGGCGACGCCGTCGACCTCGGCGGAACCGACACGATCTCCTGGTTGTCGCAGCACGGCGCCCGCTACGGCCTGTGCCAGATCTACCGGAACGAACCCTGGCACTACGAACTCCGCGCCGGGAACGCCTGTCCGGCGATGTACGACGACCCCACCCAGGACCCGAGGATGCACCAGTGACCACCACCCCGTGGAAGCGTGGACCGATCTTCACGGCGACGGCCCTGCTGCTCGGCCTGATCATGCTCCTGCACGCCCACATCACCGACCGCGGCGGCCTCGGCAACCTGGTGGACACCACGCTGCCGTGGTTCGGCGTGTTCATCCCCCTGCTGCTGACCGGGGCGTTGTGGCGCCGCTCCGCCGTCGCGGCGGTCGCCCTGCTGCTCCCGGCGGGTGTATGGCTGGCCCTCTTCGGCGGCCTGCTCATCGACAAGTCCCAGCCGGGCGGCGACCTGACCGTGGTGACTCACAACGTCGGCGCCGCCAACCTCGACCCGACCGGCACCGCCCGCGCCCTGGCCGCCTCCGGCGCCGACCTGCTGGCCCTGGAGGAGCTCACCCCCCAGGCGAGGCCCGTGTACGAGAAGGAACTCGCCGAGGCGTACCCGCACCACACGATCCAGGGCACGGTCGGCCTGTGGAGCAGACTGCCCCTGACCGACACCCGTCCCGTCGACCTGGAGACGAACGCCGGCCCGCTGGCCGACACCATTCCCGCCGCCGCCGAACTGGCCGAGAACCGGGCGCTGCGCACGACCGTGTCCACCGACCGGGGCCCCTTGGTCGTGTACGTCGCCCACCTGGGCTCCGTGCGAGTCTTTCCGAGGAACGGCTTCTGGACCGACAGCCGCGACCGGGGCGCACGCGCCCTCGCCAAGGCCGTCGCGGCGGAGGAGAACGAGCGGCTGGTCCTGCTCGGCGACCTCAACGGCACGACCGACGACCGCGCGTTCACCGGCCTGACCGCCCACCTGCGCTCGGCCCAGGAGGCGGCCGGGGAGGGCTTCGGCTTCAGCTATCCGGCGGCGTTCCCGGTGGTGCGGATCGACCAGGTGCTGGTGCGCGGCGTACAGCCGAGAAGGTCGTGGGTACTGCCCGCCACCGGCAGCGACCATCTCCCGGTGGCGGCCGGGATCAGCTGGTGAATCCGGGCCGGCGTCACATGATGCGGGCACGGACCTGTTTGATGCTGGTCACCTCGCCCCTGCGGCGTAAGCCGTTCAGCGTCACCTTGACGCCCGGGCGCACCTCGTATTCGGTGGCGTTCGCGACGAAACTGCCCTTCGTCGCCTGAACGACGAACTCGACTGCTGGCACAACCCCCTCGGGGGCGCGTCGCCGTCGCCGAGGAGCCGGGCCAGTTCCCAGACGAAGAACGGGTTGCCGGCGCTGCGGCCGCGGATGTCGCGCACGGTGCCGAACTCGGGTCGCGCCTCGGGGGGGCCGGGCCGATCCTGACCCGGTGGTGGCCTGACGCCCGGCTGACTCCGGCAAGCCCACGTGACGGGGAGGATCGCGGTCCCGAAGTCCCAGGAGGCCTGAAGAGGGCGGGCTTCGTTTCTCTGTACACACGTGACGACTGGAACCTGAGCCCCAGGGGGCAATCAGGCGTCTCGCCAATGCCCGTAGGTCGCCGCCTGGCCCACGAGCGCGCCGTCGTCGACCAGGTTCCACATCGTCACGTCCTCGATCCAGAACCGGCGGCCCGACTTGGCGATCCGCAGCCCGCGGTAACCCTCGGCGAAGCCGTCTCGGTGCACGGCGTCCAGAAGCCGTTGGCGGTCCTCCCACCGATCCGGCTCGGCCGAGAGGCGGGAGGGCATGCCGACGAGCTCCGCCCAGTCGTACTCGAAGCAGCGCTGGGCGGTGCGGTTCGCATAGGTGAAACGCGGGTCATCGGACGCGTCGTGCGCCAGCACGCAGAAAGGCGCGTCCTCATACAGCCATCGCGCCGTGGCGTCGGGCCCTCCGAGCGGGGCGCCGACGAGACGGAGGTGACAACTCCTCAGCAGATCGAAGAAATCCGGGTTCACGCGAGAGCCATTCTCTGTACCGATTTTTCCGTCTTGAGGGTAGGGCATGATCGGCACTGGTCGCACCACTACGACCATCCGGAGAACAAGTGGAAGATTCGTGATCCATGGCATCAATTACACGTTAATCGCAGGGATTTCCCTATCGCGATTCGTCGTTCGCGGCGAAAGACTCGGCACAGGCGAGTCGGCGTCGACTGAAGCTGCGCGTGATCAAGAGCGCGGCACGAATGCGGTCGGCGCCTGGGAGAAGGTCACCATCTAGCACCGGGCGCCGGGAAGAACTACAAGGGCGCCGACGCCGGCATGTTGCGGGCGCCCGATCGGCATCGCCTCGTTCGAGAAGTTCGTGATCGAGTGCAAGGGCGAGGAATACCGCACCATCAAGTCCCTCGCCAACAACGGATATGTGAGCGCCGAACCGGCTTACCCGGGCGACGGCTACGGCATGCTCCGGGCTCGCGCCGACGTCGTCGGACATTACGAGAAATTCGTCATCTCGTAATTCTCCCGAGCTGACGGGCGAGCCTCGCGGAGACCCGCCCGTTTCCTTTTAATAGGTGATGGTGCACGAACTGGAGGTGGGAAGAGGCGGCGAGGTGTTCGGGATGGGCATGCCGATATCGAACCCGAAGGTGGCCCGCTGGTTCTTCGGAAGGGCACCGTTCCACCCCACCGGGCCCCACACGTTCGTCGACGGCCTGGTCGCGTTCCAGAATTGGTGAATGACCGCGCCCGACGACAAGGGGAAGTCGATGACCGCCTGCCAGGTGGTCGACGTGGTCGTGCCGGTGTTGGTCAACGTCGCGTCGACCTGCCATCTGTGCTGGCTGCCGACGTCTCCCCGATAGTTGGCCTTGAAGGTGAGCGTGCAGGTGGTGGCGGCGCCGGCGGGGGTGACGACGGTGAACACGCCGACCAGGGCGGCCACCAGCCACACGGCCAGGCGCCGTCGGACACGTCGTTCTGTCATGGGCCTCTCCTGTCAGGAAGTGCACGCTGTGAATCGGCGGGCACAGGCGATTAGCGGAACGGTACGATCGGCATCGAATACCGTCAATGGCGTTGAAAGTTTCACCGATCCCCCTCCAGACAATTCCTGGATTACGGTCCACAAAACAGTGGAAAAAATGACTTGATGACTGTCTGATAAATTCGCCCGTGCCGGCGGCCTGCACGTCACCTGTTCCACACCGGCGACCTCGACGACCTGCGTTCGCGCCCGTACGTGCGGCTGCGCCTGAAAGGGGTGCCCCGCGACGAGATCAGGGCCCAAGCGCCCGATGGTTCGCCGACCACCCGTCGACGCCCCGGCCTACCGGCGGCCGTGCCGGCGAAAGGGGAACGCCGCGAGAATCACGACCCGGCCCTCCTCCCGGCCGGCAGCGTGGTATTCATCCCGTATGAGCCGGAAGAGCGTGTCTACGGAAACATGCCCGCCGTCGAACGACATTTCGCCATCTCCAGCTCCCCCGCCCTCGACGTCCTCCACGGCGCTCCCGCGTTGGACCGCAGGACCGTCGTCGGTCTCGCCGTCCTCACGTTGACGATGGCCGCCTGCCAGCCCAACCTCGCCGAAGCGGCGCCGCCTGCTCCCGCCCGCGCTGGTCCCACAGACCGAACCCTCCTGGCACCGGAAAGACGGCCTGCTGGGTACCTGGGCCGCCTCGAGTAACGACCTCGCGGCGAGCCTCCCGGAGACGACCGGCGACCTGGCGGTCATAGGCGACGACGCACAACGGGCCCGCGTGCTGCTGCGCTGCGCCCACCTGTTCCACAACCGGATCGGCCTGCGCCCCGGCCCGGAATCGCACATCTCGACTCTGGCGGCCCGCGCCGGCCGCGTTGCGAAGGTGATCGCCATGTGGCACAGCGTCCACGTCTTCTACCACGAACCGGACAAGGATCCCCTGCTCCTGGACGCCGTCCGGCCCCTGCTGGCCGACATCCGCGACTACGTCGAGGCGGCGTACGTGGTGCGCCACTGGCGCCAGGGCCCCCACGTGCGCGTCAACGTGAAGGCCGACCAGCGGATCTGGGACGAGGTGGTGCGCCCCCGCATCGGCACGGTCGTCGGCGGCTGGTTACGCGACCACCCGTCGACCTACGTGGTGGACCAGGCCGAGAGCCTGGCCCGGCACCGCCTGATGGCCGCCCGCGAGCAGGAACACGGCCCGCTCACGCCGTGGCCCGCCGACAACTCGATCGTCGAGTTCCCCTTCGACGACCGCCGCCACGTCCTGGGCGGCGACGAGGCCGTCGACCTGCTCACGTCGTTCTACAGCGACAGCACCCGCCTGTTGTTCACGATGCTCGACCACTGCCGCGACGGCCGCGACGGCAAGTCCGACCTGGCCATGGCCCTGCTCCTGACGGTCGCCCACACCTCCCACCCGATCGAGCGCAGTTACCTGTCGTTCCGGGTGCACGCCGAGGGCTACCTCATGTGGTCCAAGGACCCCGAGGCCGCCCGCCGCTCCTTCGACGGCGTGTACGACTCCCGCCGCGCCCTGCTGACCCAACGGGTCAGGCAGGTCGTGGACACCATCGACGGAGACGGGGACAGCCCGTTCGTCCGGGAGTGGGCGGCGCTCGTGGAGACCTACCGCGAGAGGGCCGACCGGGTGGTGCACCTGCTGCCGACCATGGACGACACCCCGGCCGAGACCAGGGGCGAACTGCACGCCCTGATGTTCGGCACCCCCGGCTACCGCCCCGACTTCCTGCGCTACCGGGTGGTGCTCAACTACACCTACCTGCACCTGACGAGGCTGGGCCTGACCCCGCTCGACCGCTTCCGCACCTGCCACCTGCTGGCGAACGCGGTGGAGGAGGTCTACGGGGTCTCGGGCGTGGAGTCGATGCGCCGCCACGCACTCGGCTAGATCACCAGCAACGCAGATCCCAGCCTCCGCCGTCGTGACCGTTGTCCTGAATCTCGACGATCATTCGGGAACGATCGCCGTATTCCGGCTCGGCAGGCTGGGACAACGTCCACACGTTGATCTCCAGCAGCGCGCCGATCTTCGCTGCCTCGTAGTACTTCAGCACTTCTTCCGCAGACAGGTATGTGTCCAGATCGAAACGGACCCGGTAGCCACACAAGTCCTTCAAGCCGGCACCGGGTGTCACGACACCTTGTGCCTCGTACTCGCCGAAATCGGCCCCCGGCGGAAGAGGGTGGCTCAACACCCGGTCTGTGAAATCAGCCAGTTCATAATCATGAATCCAGGTGGGCGCCATGATGAGCGCGTGGAGCAGAAGAATCGGCGTGAACACGATCGCCATTCGGCGAAGCCACCGCAGTCGCCTACTCGATGACCGGCGAGGAGCCTCATCCTGCAATTGTTCTGGCGAAGCGGCTGACACGGCCACCGTCCTTCTGCGGACACCGCCAATGGTCTTCCATCTTTCCGGCCGTGATCAGTTTTCGGAAGACACGCTCCCTGAGGTTGCCCTTTTCCGCAGCTCCCAAAGCAGTGGTCGCCCAGAGGTCGTATCCGTGGCTGTGATCGCGAGCCGGTCGCCGGTCAGGACGTAGCGGCCGGACAACAGTTGTTCGCCCTTGCTGAGCCAGGTCTGCCAGATCGTGATGGTCGAGGCGGCTGGATCCACCTCGAAATGGTGTCGCTGCCACGTGTGTTCGCTGCGCAGCACGACTTGGTAAGCGCGGTTGTGTTCGAAGTAGACACGCTCGACGGGGCCGGGCAGGCCCTCCGGCTGGAAGGCGCCCGCTGTCACATCCCACGTGCCGTCGAGCGGTGTGGGCAACCGGTTGTTGTAGTTCGCGATGTAGTACGAGCACGACGCCGGAAGCACGAGCAGCAGAGCCAGCGGCACAACGCTCACCCAGCGGGGACGTCCGGCGCCGGGATTCTGTTCGTGCCAGAACACCGCTGCGAGTCGCCGGCGATGCCCCCACAGGACGTATCCCGCGCAACCTGCGCCGATCAGCGAGATCAACAGGGCGTCCAGGGCGATCCTGTAGGAGAGGTTGAGCACGGAGATCCCCGCCAGCAGCGGCGCCGCCCCAGCGGCCCCGAGCAGGGCGGTGCGGCGGAACGCCGACGCCAGGCCGAGGCCGATCTGCAGCAGCGCGAGCATGTTGCCGAAGATCGGCGAGTAGCCGAAGTAGTACCAGGTCAACCAGAAACCGCTCACCGTGCCCATGGGCTTGTCGAGCTCGGAGTCGAGCACGGTGAACTGAGCGCCGAAGACCTTGGCGAATCCGTACTGCACGAGGATCACCGCGACGACCCACCGGCAGGTCGTATAGGCGATTCCGGTGTGCTTCGGCGCGACGGCCTGCTCACCAGCTGTCTGCTCCGGCATGCGGTGCCTCCCCCGTACGCGCATGTGCGGCATTTCCGATCGTGCGTGCCGTCGGCTTTCTCCGCAATGCCCGTGAGCGCCCAACTGCCGGCGGATGAACTCGAAACTCGAAGCAACCGGCTTGTGGTTCTCGGCCTGCAGCAACCCGGTGGTCGCCGCCGCAAGGTCCACTCGAGGTGGCCACGTGAATCCAGAAGCCGCAGTGTCTTTCCGCGCCGGGTGCCGCATTCTGCCGCGCGAATGGTTACTAGCCACCCGGTTCGATACTCGTCACACAAATGGATGACTTTTGATCTCTTGTCCCATAAGGGAGATCGGGCGAGTCTGAGTCAGCGCTGCCCCCGACGCACCAGTGAAGGGACATTTGGGTGAAACTGCAGGAATTCACTTCCCCTGGCACCTATACCGTCACCGTGCCGCCCGGCTCGACCGTACTCGTCGAAGCCTGGGGAGCCGGCGGCGGGGGCGGCGGAGGCGGCGGAGGATGCGTCAACAGCTCAGCGATCTGCTTCGGCGGTTCCGGGGGCGCGGGCGGGTCGGGCGCCTACGTGCGCGGCCTCGTGACCACCTCACCCGCCGACGGCACCCTCACCGTGGTCGTCGGGGCAGGCGGGGCCGGTGGCGCCGGCGCCGCGTCCGCCTCCTACACCGCGGGGGTCTCCGGCGCCGCCGGCCGCTCGGGCGCCAACGGCGGGGACACCACGATCAGCCACGCGGGCTCCGTCGTCGTCGCCGCACGGGGCGGCGGCGGTGGAACCAACGGAGGCGGCGGGAACATCTCGGGCGCCGCAGGCTCCAACGGCCAAGGCGGCAGCGGCGGAACCGGCACATATCCAGCCGACAGCGGCCTGAGCCGACAGGGCGGCAACGGAGGAAACGCCACCCCCAACAGCCAAGGCCCCCTGGCAGGCCAGCCCGGAGGCTACACGGCCAACGGCATGCTGCCCCCGGCCCCCAACACCGGCGGCGCAGGCGGCGTCTTCACCCAGAACCAGAACCCGGCGGGCAGCGGCGGCACCGGCAAGTCCGGCTACGTACTCCTCACCGTGCTCGACATCCCCGCCACCACCTCCGCCGCGGCGCCACCCAGTGAGCAGATCATTGCCGCGTCCTGGACCCAGGGCGCCTACGGCCAGACCATCGACAGCCCGAACAGCCGAGCCACCGCGATCTGCACCGCGGGCGCACTCACCGTCCAGGTCGTCTTCAGGGGCACCAACCAGCCCGGCAAGAAATGGCAGTTCGCCTACAGGATCAACGACGGCGCCCCCGTCTTCACCGGCGTGTTCATGGACACCGACGCCAGCGGCAACGCCGCCGGCTCCTTCACCGTCTCGGGCATCAGCCGAGGCGACCAGCGCATCACGGTCCTGATCAACAGCACCCCCCACCCAGGGGACACCCTCTACACGACCGGCAAGTCCATCCCCTTCACCTGCTGACCACCCGAGCGCCCGCTCGGCCAGCACGCACCGCGACGTCCACACGAAGAGCACGATCTCGAGGATCTGGCGAAATGCCCGTGAGATGGCCTGAGCGCCGAAGAGTACGCGTCTCCCCTGGCGCGACGCCCCTACGACCTCCGGCATGCCTGCCCGTCCACCTGGCTCAACGCCGGCGTCCCGCCCGAGAAGGTCGCCGAGCGGGCAGGCGACAGCATGGAAGTGCTCCGCCGGAGTTACGAGAGGTGCCTCGCCCGAGATGTCGAGATCGCTAAGCGGAGAATCTCCGAGCGCCCGGATGCCGACACCAGACCGATCATGCGAAAAGCCCTGGTCATCGCTTAGACGACCAGGGCTTTCGTGTTGCGCGGCCGAGAGGACTCGAACCCCTAACCTTCTGATCCGTAGTCAGATGCTCTATCCATTGAGCTACGGCCGCTTGCAGAAGTAAGCATAGCGGGTCCCGGCCCCTACTCCGAACCAGTTACCCGAAGACACCCTCGTCCAACTCCCGGCAAAGTCCCCAACCCCCGGGCATACCCCCGATCACCGCCGGTTAAGAACCGACATAACCGCACAGATCAGGGGCCTAACGTGCTGAACCTGGGCATCCTCGCCATCGTCATCCTGCTCGCCACCTCAACGATCATCCACCGCCGGAAAAGGCGCCGTACCGAGGAGGCCGAGCGGCTGCTCGTCGAGCGCATCAACGGGGTCCTGGGGGCCGACCACCGCAGCCTGTCCGACCCCATGGACCTGCTCCAGCGCAGCAAGCAGGCCGGGCTGACGACGCGCCTCCACATCCAGGGACCCACCCGGGACCTGCCCAGAGACGTCGATCTGGCCGGCTACAGGATCGTCCAGGAAGCGCTGACCAGCGCGCTCGAACACGGCACCACCTCGGCGACGGTCATGATCTCCTACCATCCGTCATCGATCACGCTGACCATCGACAGCCCGATCGGCGTCCGGCCGTCGCGTAGGTCGGGGGTCAGGCTGATGCGGGCCCGGGCCACTCCGCTCGGGGGGACCGTCCATGCCGGGCCCCATTTGGGGGGATGGCGGGTCACCGTCCGGCTTCCGACCGAACTGACGCCCCAGTGAGTCGGCGACAGGCCAGATCAGCGCGATCAGCGGCACTTTCAGGGCGTTGAGCATGAAACCGGTCAGGGCGGAGGTGCGCGAAGGGTCGTCCACCATGACCATGGCCCCGAAGAGCAACAGGCACATGATCGTGTACGCCCCTGCGATCCTGCACCAGATCGCCCATTCGCCGAGCACCTTCGGCGGCTTCCTGAAGCCCCGGGCCACCCACTCGTCGGCCCACTTGACGGTCCGGTGGCCGAAGACGATCGAGTAGGCGATGTAGGCCCCGGCCAGCCCGTGTTGCCACGTCGCCACGGCGCCCGAGCGCATGTCGATCACGGCGGCCACCAGCAGGACGAGGTCGAGCACCGGGGTCAGGGCCAGGATCGCCCAGCTCGTGCGGCGCAGGCGCAGGGCGTACCGGACCAGAAGGCCCGTGGCGAGCAGGATCCAGAAGCCGGCCTCGGCCGCGATGATCAGCCACAGCATGAGAACCATGCTTGCCGGGTTCACCGGGCCCGGCCTCGCCGGAACGGACGAAGTTCAGTACATCCAAAGATGTATGCCCATTTCAGATGGCCTGTGGTGGGATTGCACGCATGACCCCCCACCGGCAGGACGCGTTGATGGCCGTCGCGGCCTTCGTGGTCGGGGTCGTGCTGCTGGTCGCGGGGGCCTACGACCACTCGAAGGGCGTGCCGATCCAGCTCTTCCTCGTTCCGCTCGCGGTCACCTGTGCCGGCGTGGTGATCCGCCGGAGGAGGCCGGTGACGGCGTTCGTCATCGGGGTGGCCGCGCTGGCGGCCGACGCGGCGATGGGGCCCTCGCTCGGGACGGCCGTCGTGTTCACCGACAACATCTACGCCGCCACCCTCTACGGGCCCCGCCGGCTGATGACCGTGCTGCTGCGCATCACCCCGTTGTGGGTGCTGGCGGCGGGGGTCGCCACCGCCCTGCAGACGCAGTCGTGGGCGTGGGGGACGGTGATGGGCTTCCAGGTCGGGCTGATCACCGTCATGCCGGTCGCGTCTGCCGCGATAGTCCGGAACCTGCGCGACAACGCGCGGCAGGCGGCGCTCATGGCCGAATACGACCGCAGGGCCGCCATCACCGCCGAGCGCACCCGCATGGCCAGGGAGCTGCACGACATGGTGGCGAACCACTTCAGCGCGATCGCCATCCAGTCGAGCGCGGTGTTGTCCAGAACCGATCTGGACGCCAGGTCCGTCCGGCAGATCATGGAGTCGATCCGGGAGAACAGCGTCCAGGGCATGGCCGAGATGCGCGGCATGATCGGGCTGCTGCGGGCCGAAGGCCCCGACGAGGCGCTGCGGCCGAGCCTGGCCGAGGTCGACGACCTGGTGAAACGCACGGGGGTGACGGCCGTGGTCGACGTCCAGGGCACGCCCAGGGATCTTCCTCCGGCGGTCGATCTGGCCGGATATCGAATCGTCCAGGAGTCCCTGACGAATGCGCTCAAACACGGCTCTGCGCCGGTTTCCGTGGCGATCGACTATCGTCCGGACGAACTGGTGCTGACCATCGACAACCCGGTCACCGAGCGGCCGCGTGACCTGCCGGGCGCGCGGGCGGGACTGATCGGCATGAAAGAACGCGCCACGCTGCTCGGGGGCACGTTCGAGGCGGGGCCGTGTGAGCGCGGCTGGCGGGTGACCGCCACCCTGTCCACATGATCACGGTTCTGATCGCCGACGACCACGCGGCCGTGCGCACCGGCATCCGGCTGGTGCTGGAGGGCGCCAGCGACATCCGGGTCGTCGGGGAGGCCGCGGACGGCCGGGCGGCGGTCGCGCTGGCCGAGGAGCACCGGCCCGATGTGGTGATCATGGACATCCGGATGCCCCGCCTCGACGGCATCGAGGCCACCCGGCAACTCGCCGGGCTGACCGAGATCCTCGTGCTGACCACCTTCGACCTGGACGAATACGTCTTCGGCGCGCTGCGAGCGGGCGCCGCCGGGTTCCTGTTGAAGAACACCGACGCCGCCACGCTCGTCGAGGCGGTCAGGCTGGTGGCCGGCGGCGACGGGCTGATCTCCCCGCAGGTGACCAGGAAGCTCATCTCCGCCTTCGCCCGCACACGACCGGCGGCGGTGCCGGAGAACCTCACCGCCCGCGAGCGGGACGTCCTGTCGTGCCTCGGGCGCGGCCTGTCCAACGCGGAGATCGCCCGCGCCCTCGACATCGCCGAGCCGACCGTGAAGACGCACGTCAGCCGGGTGCTGGCCAAGCTCGGCCTGCAGAGCCGGGCCCAGGCGGCCGCCTATTACGCCGGAATGTAGAGGATGAGCTGTTCGGCGACACAGGCCGGTTTCGGTACGCCCTCGACCTCGACGACCAGTTTGAGGGTGCCCAGCACCCCCTGAGCCGTGTCGGTGAGGTCGAGGATCTCGCCCCCGGCGCGGACGCGCGACCCGACCGGGACGGGAGTGGGGAACCGGACCTTGTTGAGCCCGTAGTTGATCCCCATGGCCAGCCCGTCGACCCGGATGAGCTCACTCGTCATCGTGGGCAGCAACGACAACGACAGGAACCCGTGGGCGATCGTCCCGCCGAACGGCCCCTGCGCGGCACGCTCGGTGTCGACGTGGATCCACTGGTGGTCGCCGGTGGCGTCGGCGAACAGGTTGACCTGTTCCTGGGTGACGGTACGCCACTCCGTGAAGCCGAGATGCGTACCCTGAGCGGCTTTGAGCTCGGTGACGTTCGAGAAGATCCGCATGACTCGAACTTTATTTTGTCATCCGGCGTCAAGGTAGAGGCAGAACGGATGACCGGCCGGATCGAGCATGACCCGGACGTCGTCCTGAGGCTGGAACTCGGCGACGGTCGCGCCCAGCTCGACCGCCCTGGCGACCTCTTCGTCCAGGCCGGTGACGCCGACGTCGACGTGCAGCATCATCTGCTGCCGGCCCTCGGTGTTGGGCCAGGTGGGCGGCTGGTAGTCGGGGGAGGTCTGAAAGGCGATGTAGGAGGTGCCCTCGCGGGGGTGGACGGCCTCGCCGTCGTTGATCAGTTCCCAGCCGAGGAGGTCGGCGTAGAAACGGGCCAGCTTTCGCGAATCCGGAGCATCCAGGACGACACCCCACCAACCGGTCAGCATGGTCTGGACGTACCCTCGAAATCGCGAAGATCTCGCAATCCGAGGCCTGGGCCGGCGTCGAAGCGGCTCTGGTCACCCACGAACATCGGCCGACAATCTGGGCGACGTACCGGCGATTCTCGCCTGCGAGGCCGTCGCACGCCGCATTTCCAATCTCCGGGCCCCACGCCGCCCGCGCCGGGACCACATTCTCCGTCGCCGGATTCGAGATCTCCGTCGCAGGAGAGAAACACCATTTCAGCCACCCCGACGTGCCACCCCGGCAACGCGCCGACCATCGTCGGCCACGCCGATGATGATCGAATATCTGCGTGCCTCCGCGCCGAAGCGGACTTATGCGATCCATGATGGACTGGTCAACGAATGGGGCCTGAAGGGACTCGGCGGAGTGCTGGAAATGGAGGCCGAAAGGGCTGTTTCGGATTATCGGCGTCTGGAAATCGTCGAGATCTGAAACGTTCACCGGTGAAACCGGCGTTCATGGGCCGGTCCATCGATTTCCTGGACGTCCAAGGAACCGAAACATACCCTCCGGTATCCCGTAACCCCCGAATACCGGATGAGGTGTGAATTGATCACGCACCCGAAAAGGCTGATCGCGGCGGTCCTCGCCGCCCTGGCGCTCATCATCCTGCCGGCGTCTCCCGCCCATGCCACCTACGGTCCCGACCAGCCGGTGTACGTCCAGCTCAACGCCACCGGCGGCGGCCCGATGCTCGCCCTGTTGCAGGGCACGGTCGCGTTCGACGACGGGAACACGCGCTACCGCTACAACCTCACCCTGTGCTGGCAGAGCGCCTACCCGCAGCCCTACTTCCTCATCAACGTCAACGGCTCGACCACCCAGTCGCCGGTCTACACGGGGATGAGCTCGGCCCCCGGATGCCAGTTCGTCTACAACTACAGTGCCGACGTCAACTTCGGCGGCACCGTCCAGAACGTGCGGTTCGACGTGACGGGAGGCTGGTTCGCCAGCTCGGGCCAGTACATGATGAGGACCCGGAGCAGCGCGACGTACGACAACCCCTATAACTAGTATTATAGGTAGGAAATACATGCAATAAGTGGGGGTCGCGCGTGGCCAGGCATGAGGTCGACGTCGTCGTCGTGGGTGGCGGCGGCATGGGTTCCGCGGCGGCATGGCGGCTGGCCGGACACGGCGCCGACGTCGTGCTGCTGGAGCGGTTCGAGCCCGGCCACGTGCGCGGCGCCTCCCACGGCGCGTCCCGGATCTTCCGGGTCTCCTACGGCGAGCCGGTCTACATCCGGCTCGCCCAGGAGGCCCACGGCCTCTGGCGGGAACTGGAGGCCGAGTCGGGCACCTCTCTGCTCACCATCACCGGCAGCGTCAACCACGGCCGGACCCCCGACCTCGACGTCCTCGCCGACGCCGTCGCGGCGGCGGGCGTGCCAGGCGAATGGCTGGCCGCCGAGGAGGCCGCCGAGCGCTGGCCCGGCCTGCGCTACGACGGAAAGGTCTTCTTCCACCCGGCGAGTGGACGGCTGCACGCCGACCACGCCGTCACCACGCTCCAGCACCGCGCCGCCGCGCTCGGGGCCGACGTCCGCCACCGAACCCCGGTCCTCTCGATCACCGTCCGCGGCGACGACGCCGTCGACGTCATCACCGAAGACGACGTCTACCGCGCCAAACGGGTCGTGGTGGCGGCCGGCGCGTGGACGGAGAAGCTGCTCGGCGGCCTCGTGCCGCTGCCGCCCCTGCGGGTCACGCAGGAACAACCCGCCCATTTCGCCCCGCGTCGCGACACCGACGAGTGGCCCAGTTTCGTCCACCACTTCGACGATTCCGGCGTGTACGGGCTGGCGACCCCCGGCGAGGGCGTCAAGGTGGGCTTCCACGGCACCGGCCCGGTGGTCGACCCCGACGACCGCGACTTCACCGCCGAACCCGGGCGACTTCTCATGCTGCGGGAGTATGCGCGCCTGTGGCTCCCGGGGGTCGACCCGAACGCCTTCACCCCGATCAGCTGCACCTACACCACCACGCCGACCTCCGACTTCGTCCTCGACCGGGTCGGCCCGGTCGTCGTGGCGGCCGGCTTCTCGGGGCACGGGTTCAAGTTCGTGCCCGCGGTCGGCCGGGTCCTGGCCGACCTAGCGCTGACCGGGGAACGGCCGGACCCGCGCTTCGCGCTGACCCGTTGATCGGGCCTTACGGATCACTTCCGTGTTGAGCAATCGGTCGTGCAGCGCCCGGCCTGCGGGGTCGAGGAGCGTCCACATGCCGTTCACGATGAGGACGACGGGACCGGCGAGCGACACGAAGACGAGGAGCGGGAAGATCAGCGTGCGGACGGCCATACGCTTCGCGGCCCGGACCGGGGTGACCTGGATGCGCAGCAGCCGCTTGCCCGGCGTCTGTCCCCACAGGGTGTGCTGACCCCAGAAGTACAGGAAGACGACGAACAGGACGATGAGCCCGTCGAAATCCACGGTGTCCCACCTGATGGTCGCCTGGTTCAGGAGCCCGTGATACACGTTGACGGAGAGCGGCAGCTCGTCGACGCCGGGCAACCACAGGACCGGTTCGACGACGAAGGTGAGGACGGCGACGACGAGCAGGTAGTCGACCAGGAGCGCGACCGGCCGCCGCCAGGTCACCCCGGTTTTCCCTTGCGGGGCGTCGCTCGTTCGCCAACTGGCGAGCAGGATGAGGGCGGCGGCGCCGATGAGGCACAACTGGGTGCTTCCCCAGCTTTCCAGCACCGTGGTGAACCACTCGGCGCTGAAGAGCGGGATCAGGCCGCCGCACTCATCCGGGGAGCTGTAGAGGGGGGTGGCCGGTATGACGACCGCGATCAGGACGAGAACGACCGCCGTTCGCCGGCCCGCGCGGCGGGGATTCCGGCGGGCGAGCAGTGCGGCCAGGATCAGCAGCGGGGGGATGGTCCAGGCCTCGACGTTCACCAAGAGGGCGTCGAGATCGCCTCGTAAGGGGTCGAGCGGCGACGGCTCAGACCACCCGTTACCGATGCACGAGAACCCCTCGAAGGCGCCGGGGGTGAGGCGGAAACGCCATTCCTCCCAGGTCGGGAAGGCGGCGACGGCGGCGGCCAGCAACCAGGTCGCCAGTGCCGGTCTCGACATTCGTGGCGAGTGCGACAAGGCGCTCCCTTCGGAGGCTCGGCTCAGCCTAGCGATTGACCAAAGGCGACTTGCCGCTATTTCGGCCAGCAAAAGGCCCTCGTCCCTTACAGGGAACTGCGGAGGTTCGGGGATCTGAACTCCGGATGGGCTTAAGACCAGAACCGCATTAGCCGCTCAGGACGTGATCGTCCCAGGCCGTTCCATGAAGCTCGGGACGCCGGGCAGTCGGCACATATTTCAACGCTGGGGAGACATGACTTTCCGTAGATCACCCATTCCTGCCTGTTCTTCGTCACCAACCGGGACGCGCATCGGCTATGACGCGACATCCCACAGGAATCTTGAGAAGGCGCTCCTGACCATCATTCGGAGAGAGACGTCCGAAGGCATCTACGCCGGGGAGCCGTGGTGGCGGGTCCAGGGTGCTCCGACGTGGGGACGGGTCGCGGTGTGGCCCGGAGGCAGGTCAAGCACCTCGGCCAAGGTCGGATCCGTGTCCACCGCATGGTGGAGATGGCCGATCTTTCCTCTGCTGTCGGCGTTCGTGGTGCCGATGAGCTGCCAGAGGCCGCCCTCGGCGTCATGACTGATGAGGAGAATAGGCTCCCGAAGGTCGAAGACTTCAGCGGTCTGGATGCAGTGGGTGCCGAGAAGCCAGTGCCTCATCCACAACGCACGTTGATCACGTTCCATGACCTGGTCTACGACCCACCAGATGAACGGCAGGTCCGCATGGGCGCGGGCCTGGTCCGCAGTCAGGTCCGGTCCACCCTCCGGCACCTGCTCAAACGGCTCATCGGTGAGCGAGAATGCATGGCCGTCCTCGTTCTCGAACACCATGGCGTGGAATGTGCCGCCCTCGGGATTGCCTGCGCCGATCCCGACCGTCAAGCGAGCCACTCTCGGCTCCTCCCCAGTCGTCCACCCGAAGGCGTAGGAGGCCAGTTCACCCCGAGGGCCCACGAACTCGCCAAAAACGCGCCGCTCCATACCCTTCGCATCAGCGGTCGGCACTTCGGTAAGCCGCCCTTGAACGATCTGGACTTCCATTCGACGATCCCTCCGAAACAACCCGAACGTCCCGCGAGCCTAGCGAGATGGTCACGCATCTACGGCTCCACCACCCTGCACTGTTTCGGCACGTCCCGCTTCGCCTGTGTCAGGCTGGACTCGTTTGCGATGATGGGTGTGGACGAGAGGGGGTGAGGATCCATGTCGTATGAGCCGAGACTCGCGGCCGCGTTGTCCGGCGCCACGCTGAGGCAACTCCAGCACTGGCGGAAACCCGGACCGGACGGAACCCCGATCCTCGTCCCGGAAATCTCACCGGAACGCCCGATCCTCTACTCCTTCAAGGACCTCGTCGCCCTCCGAACTTGCGTCAGCCTCCGCAGCGAGCAGTCTCTGCAGAGCATCCGCAAGGCTCTCACCGAGCTCCGCTTCGGCCTCGGCTTCGCCGAGCACCTCTCGGCGTACAAGCTGGTAGCCGACCTCTCGACGATCTACTTGGTCGAACCTGAACATGCGACCGACCTGGTGAAACGCGGCGGGCAGATCGTTATCGACCAGTTCATCGACGTCCTCCGGCCCTTCTACGTCCAGGGCCGACAGATCCCTGACCTCATGAAGCCCCGGGAACACTTGGAAGTCGACCCGGAGATCCGTGGCGGGGAACCGGTCATCGAAGGAACCCGCGTACCCTACGAGGAAGTCGCGGCCCTGCTCCGCGACGGCGTCGCCCCCGAACGCATCCAGCGTTTCTACCCGCAGGTCTCCCCCGAAGCCGCCCTAGACGCCTTGGACTTCGCGAGGTACGTCGAGAGCTACCGCCCTCAGATCGGGACGGCCGCTTGAGGCTGCTGCTCGACGAGAACGTCGCCACTCCCATTGCCGTAGCTATCAGAAACCTCGTCGAGGATCTCCACGAGATCACTCACGTCCTCGACCTCGACGGTTGGAAGGGCGCGAAGGACTTGGCCTTGTGGCCGATGGCCGCCGGCGAAGGGGTTCGGGGCAGTCCTGACCAACGATGCCAAGCAGATGCAGCGCCCCTACGAGGTCGAAGCAATCGCACGCTCCGGTATCCACGGCATCCAGTACCCGCACAAGCACGCTGGCCTCACCGGGGCATCGCAATCGCGACCGTCTGCGCGGCGCTCCCGGGCGTCCTGAGCCTGCTCACCCATGCCACGGCCCAGCATCTTGTCGTCTTGACCGGCATCGACCCGAGCCCCGGCTCCAGGTACAAACTCTGCGTACCGTCCGAGATTCCGCCCAAATTCTGGCCTGCTTCCTGAGCGAGGAAATCCATCCGTAGCTCGGAAGCACAACAGGTCAACCGAATCGCGTTCGTAGCCCGAAGGGGCAAGCCCTGCCCGCGAAGGGTCGTAACACCTTGCCACGTGCCTGGCATCGCTTGTGCGAGGGGTCGCAACGGTCAAATGTCGGCGTGCGTCTCATCTGTCATGCAGATCGGCTGCTTAACCCCCTCTGTTGATGCCGGCGAAGATGACCACTCGATGACGGACGTCGGCGATCGCTCGCGCTCCGCCTTCTGGGGCTCAAAACTGCAACCTTCACCCGTTCCAGGCAGCAAAAAGGCCCTCGTCCCTTACAGGGAAGAGGGCCTCTGAACTGCGGAGGTTCGGGGATTTGAACCCCGGATGGGCTTAAGACCCAAACCGCATTAGCAGTGCGGCGCCATAGACCGGACTAGGCGAAACCTCCTGGTAGCCATATCGGCTCCCGACAGAGTACCGGCGATCCGCCGACGCGGCAAAGTGGATACCCGTCGCGTCGCACAGACCTTATCCACAGCCTGTGGACAAGGTCTGCGCGAAGGGGGAGAACGTCAGGCCTGACGCACGGCCTCGCCCTCGATCTCGATCTTGATCTTCTTGCTGACCAGCACGCCACCGGTCTCCAGCGCCTGGTTCCAGGTCAGGCCGAAGGCCTCGCGGTCGATCTCGGTCTCGGCGGAGTAGCCGAAGATCTCCTGGCCCCACGGGTTGGTGGCGGCGCCGCCGAACTCGACCTTGAGCGGGACTTCCTTGGTCACGTCGCGGATGGTCAGCTCGCCGACGAGGGTGAACTCGTTGCCGTCGACGTTCTCGACGCGGAGGCTCTTGAAGGTGATCTGGGGGAACTTGTCGGCGGCGAGGAAGTCGTCGCTGCGGAGGTGGTTGTCGCGGTCGCCGACGTGGGTGGTGATCGAGGCGGCCTCGATGTTGACCTCGACGCTGGACTGGAGCGGCTCTTCGGCGACGGTGATCGTGCCGTCGAACTTCTCGAAGTTGCCCCGGACCTTGCTGACCATCATGTGCTTGGCCACGAACCCGACGCGGGTGTGCGCGACGTCAAGGGTGAAGGTGCCGGCCGTGGGGATGGTCTGGCCGTTCCACTCGCGTACGCTCATGATCGATGACTCCAGAAGAGGCGGTAGTTGTCCTGCGGATGTTTGCTCCAACAAATGTCTACCCGACAGATATTCCTGCCGTCAACCATCGTGGCGTAGACTCGACGCATGGATCCATTCGACGACCCTCGGCTGACCGCGATGGGGCTGTTCGCCGAGGTCTACACGGGGATCGCCGACAAAAATCGGCGCGCCTTCGCGGAGGCCGGCCTCTCTGAGGTCGACTTCGAGACGCTGATCCGGCTGGCCAGATCCCCCGGCCAGGGGCTCCGCATGAGTGACCTCGCCGCTCAGACCAACCTATCCACGAGCGGCATCACCCGCGTCATCGACCGGCTGGAGCGCGAAGGACTCGTCTCCCGCGAGGCCTGCGCGACCGACCGGCGTGCCTTCTACCCCCAGATCACCGAGGCCGGGCGGGCCCGGCTGCTCGAGGTGCTGCCCCGCCATCTCGACGACATCGAGCACTGGTTCACCGGGCTGCTGCCGCCGGCCGAGCTCGACCGTTTCCTGGAGACCCTCCGCCTCATCCGGGACGTCGTACGGCCCTGCGCCACCGCCGGCGCGGAGGAAGTAGAACCCGCCACCTAAAAGGGACAAGCCGTCGAGGTGGTGATATGCCCTGACACGGGGGACATGGGATTCCATCCAGTACGAGGATTCTGATCCCGCTCGGCAGCCAACGCCTGAATTATGCCTCTATTAGGGCAGACGACATGTGAGGCTACAGAGCGTGGGGATACCAGCGAAACGCCGGAGAGCCTTGGCGGCGGCCGTGCTCGGTCGCGAGCTCGAACCGCCGCGTGCGAACGCCGAGAGCGGGGTGCTGCTTGACGCCGTCAGCGGCACGATCCTCGACGTCAGTCCTCACCTGATCATCATCGAAGACGACGAGGGCCACGAGGAGCGCCTGGTCATCGCCCACTGGGCGAAGGCCTGGCGGGGGGGCTTCGTGGCCCCCGCCGACCTGCCGGTGGGCGCCCGGGTGATCATCCGGGCGCTCCGGCAGGGCAAGGTCGTCGACCGCATCTGGGCTGACGTGACCCGGATGACCGGGATCATCTTGTCCGTCTCCGGTCGTGACGACATCTTCGTCGTGCTCGACTGCGGGCCCCACCGGGGGCGACGCTCGGTCGTGATCCCCTATCGGTCGTCGGGCCGGGTGCGGGTGCGTTATCCGCGTCTCGAACCGGGTTTCCTGTTCGACGCGATCGGCACCGTCGAGGGCACGACCGCGCTGGCGCAGATCCCGGCCACCTCGCAGCCCGCCTACCGGGCGGTGCATGTTCCCGACCCTCCGGGGGCTTATGGCGGCGTACAGTCGAAGATCTCCGGGACGGCCGTCTGGTCCGACCACATCGAAGGCGGTGTGGCCTACCCGATGCTGGAGCAGTCGGACACCGGCTGCGCCGATGCGGGCGTCTCGTGCGCCGCTCTCCCTTATCTCGCGCTCGGTTCGAGCGTTCATGTACGGAATGTCTGCGCCGATCGCGCGACCGTGCTTCCCGTGGTGGCCTGTGGCTGCATGGCGGGCCGGTTCTGCGACCGATGCGTGGAATGTGGCACATCCCCCCGGGGGCGGGTGGTGGAGCTGTCGGCCATGTCTTATGTGGAACTCGGCGGCGATCTGACCAACGGCTGCTTCAACGTACGCATGGGATTGGGGTGAGCGGGATGGTCGCCGCGGCGGCGCAACCCATTCTGGTGTTCATGCTGGTGATCGGCGGGGTGGCCAAGCTGGTCACCGCCGGGCGCGACTCGGAGCCGGGCGCCTTCGGCCGGCTCGGCCCAGCCGTGCTGGCTCCGGAGAACTGGCGCAAGAACGCCCTCATCGGCTGTGCGATCGGCGAGTTCGGCCTGGTCGCGGGCCTGCTGCTGGTCGACCACCCGGCCCCCCGCTGGATGACCGTGGCGTTCTTCACGGTCGCCACCTATGTCCTGTACGACCTGCGCCGCCGCCGCCCCGACGCGGGGTGCGGCTGTTTCGGCGACGTGAGCGCGACCCCGGTCGGCCTGCGCGCGATCAGCCGCACGGTGGTCCTCACCGCGATGGCCGTGATCGTCGCCCTCGACGGCGCCCCCGGCCTGCCGACGCCGAATTGGCAGACGCTGGCCTGGCTGGCCGCATTCACGGTGGTCCTGCTGGCGCTGTCGCCGGAGATCGAGGAGACCTACGCCCGGCTGAAGTATCGCGCGCCCTGCGAGTTGCGCCCCTTCGCCCCCGAGCGGGCGGCGGCCCGGTTGCGGTCGAGCGCGGTCTGGCGCAACCACGCCCACCTGCTCGGCAGCGATATGCCCAGCGACTCGTGGCGGGAGCTCTGCTGGCGCTTCTACGTCTTCGAGGCGCTCAACGGCGCCGAGGTGGTCTTCGCGGTCTACCTGAGCGGGCGGCGCCCGCCGGTCCGCGTCGCGGTGGTCGGCGGGCACACGCCCATCCAGGAATCTATCCCTGTCTCGGCCTCACTCTAGAGACCTCTAGACATGGAGATTTAGCTCTCTACGACTCTCTAGCTTCCCCTCTAGAAAGCCGTAGAGAGGACAAGGGTTCAGACGGGCTGCGCACGCAGGAACCGGCCGAAGTGGGGGACGGTGAACGCGATCAGGCCGCGTTCGGCGCTGTAGATCAGGCCTTTCTTGATGAGGCTGTCGCGGGCCGGCGACAGGCTGGACGGTTTGCGCCCCAGCGCCTCGGCGACCTCGGCGGTCGCCACCGGGTCGTCGCCGAGTTGCGCCATGGCGTGCATGTAGTCGCGTTCGGCCGGCGTCGCCCGTTCGTAGCGGCTGCCGAAGAACCCGACGGCGAGCTCCTCCTCGGCCTCGGGCGCCGACACCTTGATGTCTTCGGCGGTGATCGGGCTGCGCGGCGCCAGGTCCCAGGCGACCTTGCCGTAGGCCTGGACGAAATAGGGGTAACCGTCGGCGGCCTCGTAGAGGGCGTCGAGGGCGTCGCTGGTGAACGCCACGCCTTCCTCCTCGGCCGGGACGATCAGCGCCAGGTCGGCGGCTTCCCGGTCGAGGCGGTCGATTCTGGCGTACCGGAAAAGCCGTTCTGAATAGCTCTTGGACGCCGACAACACCGACGGCAGGTGCGGCAGCCCCGCGCCCACCACGATCAGCGGCCCGCCTATCTGCGACAACTCGTGACAGGCCGCGCAGAGCGCCGAGATGTCGGCGGCCGGCACGTCCTGCATCTCGTCGATGAACAGCGCGATCCCGACCCCGAGGTCGGTCGCGACGCCGGCGGCGTCGCTGAGCAGCTCGGTCAGGTCGATCTCCAGATCGCCGGAGTCGGCCCGCCCCCGCGCCGCCGGGACGTCGATGCCCGGCGACCAGTGGGTGGTGCCCTTGGCGGCGGACGGATCGCGCATCGCGAACGCCTTCAGCACGCCCAGGAACTCGTCGATCCGCTCGGGAGCCCGGTGCCGGGGCGCCAGCTCGCGCACCGCCATGTGGAGCGCCGCCGCGACGGGCCGCCGGATCGACTGCTCGGGCCGGGCCTCGATCTTGCCGGTCCCCCACAACCGCTGGATGGCCATCGACTTGAACGTGTTGAGCAGCACGGTCTTGCCGACACCCCGCAGCCCGGTGATCACCATGCTGCGCTCGGGCCGCCCACGGGCCACCCGCTCCAGCACGACCTCGAACTGCTGCAGCTCACGATCGCGCCCGGCCAGCTCGGGAGGACGCTGCCCCGCACCGGGGGCATAGGGGTTGCGCACAGGGTCCACGGTGTCGGACTTTATGACCGGATATAGCGGCCGTCGTAGATTTCCGTAGAAAGACCTACGGCGTGTCGCGCCGTGAGGCCGCGCCACCAGCCCGACCGCCATCGCACACCACCTACCAGGGCTTTCGCAGGGAACATCTGTTCGATCCGACGCGATCGACTGTAGCGCGGATCCGAACATGTGCGCGAGCGTTTCACCGTAAAACCCTGACGTCGACCCGAAAGTCCGACATCCGCGTGGGTACGCTAGAAGCATGTCAATCCGCAGGTCAGCGCTGGTAGTGGGGCTGACGGCGAGTCTGGGGGCGGTGGCGTGCGGCGCCACGGCCGGCACCGGCGCCGTCTCGCCCGCCCCGATCGTGACGGAAACGACGCCGGTGGCGTCCGTCACCGCCACCCCGTCGCCGACGCCGACGGCGCCACCCGAGTTCACCTCGAAGATCACGAAAGTGACCCGGGACCAGGTGAAATATTCATGGCGCCCGGGCTGCCCGGTCGGCTACGACGACCTGCGGATGATCACCATGACGTACTGGGGATTCGACGACAAACCCCACACGGGGCACCTGGTCGTGAACGCCTCGGTGGCCGAGGATGTCGCCTCGGTCTTCAAGAAGTTGTACGACTTCCGCTACCCCATCAAGCGCATGGAGCCGGTCGACAAGTACAAGGCCGACGACTACGCCTCGATCGACGCCGACAACACCTCCGCCTTCAACTGCCGCGCGGCGACGGGCTCGACGAACTGGTCCCAGCACGCCTACGGCCTGGCCGTCGACCTCAACCCGAGGGAGAACCCCTACGTGGAGGCCGACGGCTCGCACGCCCACAGCAACGCCGACGACTTCGTCGACCGGCCGCTGAAGAAGCCCGGCGTGATCAACTCCGGCGACCGGGTGGTCGAGGCCTTCGCGAGCATCGGCTGGGGCTGGGGCGGCGACTGGACCGGCACCAAGGACTACCAGCACTTCAGCCAGAGCGGACGCTGAGAATCCACCCGAAACCATGAGAAAGTGCCCCTGTGACGACCAAGGCCATGGGGGCACTTCTTGTTGCCCTGCTCCTGACCGGCTGCTCGGAGCAGTTGGGCGACCGAGGCGGCGAGGCGGGCGCACCGCCCGACAAGATCAGCGACGTCGACTACATCGAGGTCTTCCGCAATGCCGACAACTTCCCCAACGTGGCCCGCATCTGCGTCGAAGGCGTGGCCTTCGCCAGCACGTCGAGCGGGGCACGCGGCGAGAGCGGCGTCGCCAACCCGTCGCTGATCCGGGTCCCCGAGTGGGACGCCAAGTGCGCGGCGGTCAGTAAACCACGGTGATCCTCCGGGCCGGCCCGTCGAGCCGCATCCGGCCCCCATAGGGGATGACCACCTGCGGGTCGGTGTGCCCGAAGTCGACGTCGAAGACCGCCAGCGCCTCCGGCGCGTAGTCGGCCAGCGCCCTGAGGATCGCCTCCCGCTGCTCCCGCGCGTAGCGCGCCTTCTCCTCGGGCCCGTTCCGGTTCTCGAACGACCACGCCTTCGCCCGCCCGCACACCACGGCCGCGAACCGCCCGAGGATCCCGCGCTCCCCGAGGTTGCGCAGCATGCGGAACACCTCGTCCGCCGACGGCATCTCCTCGCTGGTCTCGACGATCAGGACCATCCCCGTGTACGCCTCCGGCTCGGCGATGTCACGGTCGGCCGCCAGCAGGCAGTTGAGGATCTCCAGATTGCCGCCCCACGTGACCCCCTCGACGACCCGATCGTCGTTGTGCCATATCCACCCGCCGCATTCGCTCATCAGCGGCGCGCCATTGACGAATTCCGGATCTTCCCAGTCCTGTTCGACGTCCCCGTATTCGCGCGACTCGGTCAGCTCGAACGGACCGGAGGTAAAGAGCGCGGCATGTAAAGACGCCTTGGTGATCGGATGCATGGCGCCACCCCGGCCGAATTGCACCATCACCGAACCGCCGTGATAGCCCACGATGCCCAGCCGCCAGAGGTGTGCGAGCAGATTGATGTTGTCGCTGTAGCCGAAGAACGGCTTGGGATTCCGCCTGATCACCTCGTCGTCGAGATGGGGGATGACGGTGATCTGGTCGTCGCCCCCGATGGTCGCGACGATCGCCTTTATCGACGGATCGGCGAACGCGGCCGTGAGATCGGCGGCCCTTTCCTCGGGTGTCGCCTCCAGCCGCCGAGTCGTCGGTAACTCCACCGTGACCAGCCCGAACTCGTCTCGGAGGCGGCTCAGACCATGATCGAACGGGATCGGGAAGACCTCGGGCAGGCCTCCAGAGGGTGAGACGACGGCGACACGATCACCCTGTTTGAGCTTCTTTGGGTAAAGCATCCGTTGACGCTACCAGGACCGGCGATCTTCCGGACAGCTCCGAATCGCCTTGCCCGTCGGGGATTCCGATAAAAGTAAAAACCCGCTGCCGAAAGTAATAAACCAGGTAAAAAGTAAAGAACACCGTGAAGCGTTTGACCCCGGCTTGAGCGTGGATAGATTGGGACCTGTCGCGGTAATCCGTGACCAAAGTTGCCGCAAGGATCGCCCCACTCCGGTGCCCACGCCGGTAAAGCGAGAACTGCCCCACTGTCTACAGAGAGCGAATCCGATCTACCGCCCTGCGGCGCGGTCGACAGTCAGGATCGGAAACGTTCAGGATTCTCATGACGAACTACGCTGACGCGCTGATCAACATGGCCAACTCCCAGATGGGCTATGCCGAGGTCAACGGATCATCCAAGTTCGGAGAGTGGTACGGCCAGAACGTCGTCAAGAAGCCGGGCTACAAGGACGCCGCCTGGTGCGACATGTTCGTCTCCTGGGCCGCCCACCAGACCGGCCAGGCGCAGGACGTCGGCCAGTTCAGCTACACCCCCGAGCACGCCCAGTGGTTCAAGGACCAGGGCGCGTGGGGAACCACGCCCGTGCCCGGCGCGATCGTCTTCTTCGACTGGGGACACTCGAAGAACATCAGCGCCATCGACCACGTCGGACTGGTCAAGAAGGTCGTCAACGACCACACCATCCAGACGATCGAGGGCAACATCAGCAACAAGGTCGTCACCAAGGTCCGCAGCGACAACACCATCGTCGGCTACGGCTACCCGGAGAAGGTCCGCGAGAAGGACCAGGCCAAGGAGAAGACCGTCGCGGTCAACCTGGCCGCCAAGAAGGCCGCCGCCGAGACGGCGCTGTCGGCCACCAGCATCAAGCAGGTCAAGTCGGCCGACGTGAACGGCATGCTGACCGGCACCCCTGAACTCGTCACCACCAAGAAGACCGTCGCCGACATGACGCAGTCGATGACCGCGCAGAAGGTCAACCCCGACGACGTCAACGGCATGCTGCCCGGTGCTCCCGAGCCGCTCGCGGCCGGCGCCCTGCTGCTGCCCGTCGCGCTCGGCCTGGCCGCCGCCAAGAAGAGCGGCGCGCTCAAGAAGCTCATCTCTCACTGGGTCGCGTGCGGCAAACGCTGACCCACTCTCGAACGGGGCGAACGCCGGGATTCCCCTGCCCGGCGTCCGCCCCGTTCGTCTTCCGCGTATGGTCCCTCACTCGTAGGGTTCGACCGGCCGCGGGATCTCCGCCACGTGGACCGCGTCGATCTCGGGGGCGACCGTGCCGGGCTCGGGACCGTCGGCCTTCGGCGGCACCCAGGTGCCGGTGACCTCGATCCACTGGTTCTCGGCCGGAGACGGGAAGCCGAGAACCGCCACCTTCAACGGGACGGCGTCGGCCGCGCAGCAGGCGATCTGCATCCGCGCGACGTACCACCGGCCTTCTTTCTTGGACGGCACCACGAACCCGGTCAGCTTCACCTGTTTGCCCGCCAGCGACCTCGTCGGGTCACCCCAGGCCCGGCCGAGGAACTCGCCGATGGTCATCGTGTTGACCGGCCGCGTCAGCGGCGTGTACGCCGTCAACGCCCCCACCGGCCGCGCGGGCGCCTCCTCCGACCGGGCGGCGTAACTGCCCAGTGGCGGCGGTGCGATCAGGAAGATCGCGAAGACGGGCAGGGTGAGCAGCCAGGCCACCCACGGCCCGCGATGGCCGTCTTCCTTCTTGAAGAGCCCGGCCGCGCCGACGACCAGCACGGTCGCAGCGGCGGCGATGAGCAGGTAGCGGAAGCCCGGCTTGACGTAGTTGAGGTATTCGTCCGACACCGTCGTGATCCGCAACACCGCCCCGCCGAGCAGGACGAGCACGAGACTCTGCGTCAGCCGGTTCACAACAACACCGTCCCTGCGCCGACGCCGACCAGCACGGCCAGCGAGAACGTGAGCGGCACGAACCGGACGGCGAACCGGCGGCCGAACGTGCCGGCCTGGAGGGCGATCAGCTTCAGGTCGACCATCGGCCCGACCACGAGGAACACCAGCCGCGCGGTCGGCGAGAAGGCGGTCAACGAGGCGGCCACGAACGAGTCGGCCTCTGAGCAGATCGACAGGACCACCGCCAGCAGCGCCAGCGCGAGGACCGACAACCAGAAGTTGCCGGCCAGCGCGTTCAGCCACTCACGCGGCACGACCACGTTCATCGTGGCCGCCGCCATGCCGCCGACGACCAGGAAACCCCCGGCGTGCAGCAGGTCGTGGCGCACCGCCTCGGCGAACCCGGCGTGGTCGTGACGCCGCCGCGCCCGCAACCACTCGCCCTTGCCGAACCGCAACCAGACCCACCCGACCAGCACCGACACCACCAGCGAGGCCGTGAACCGGGCCACCGCCATCATCGGCTGCCCGGGAAACGCGACCACCGTCGCCACGACGACCACCGGATTGATCGCCGGCGACGACAACAGGAACGCCAGCGCCGCCGCGGGGGTCACCCCCCGCGAGATCAGCCCCGACGCCACCGGCACCGACGCGCACTCACACCCCGGCAGCACGGCCCCCGCCGCCCCCGCCACGGGCACGGCCAGCGCCGCCCGCCTGGGCAGTGCCCGGGTCCAGAAGGAGGCCGGCACGAAGGCGGTGATCGCCGCGGAGAGCACCACCCCGAAGACGAGGAACGGCAGCGCCTGAACGCAGATGGCGACGAAGACCGTCGCCCAGGTCTGGAGCGCGGGCGAGGTGAGGTAGGGCGCGTAGAAGAACTGCCCGAGCAGCAGTAGGCAGAGCAGCGCGACGAACACCCACGAACCGGAGACCCGGCCTTTGGACTCCGCGTCGGCGGGCGGCACTTCAGCGGGAGGAACCTCAAGACGCTCGACCACGGGCCCGATGCTCCCAGACCGGCCGGAGGTCTGCGGACGCCAACGCGAGACCTGTGGAAAACCTCAGAACGAACCGTGCCCTGTGGAAAAGCCCAACCGTCGGCCTGCGCACCCGACGAGACGCCCGAACGAACAAACACCTCAGGGAGCCTGGCGAGCGATCACCGACTGAGCCCCGTAGCCGCGTCCACCCCGGGGGAGGTCGCCGCTTGCGGGCACCACGAGCTCCTGCTCTCCGGACTGCCGGTCGCTACCCGACGGCGAAGCCGGCGCCGCAGATCCCCACTACAGATTGGAGCGGGAAGCCAGCCCAAGCAGTAGCGCAAACTTTCCAGTGCATTCTCAGGATTGGGCCTGCTGCCATGCCGAAACGCCCCAAGCAGCCACTCGAGTATTCAGCGCGTCCCCAAGCCCGGCCGCCATGCCGAAACGCCCCAAGCAGCCACTCAAGTTTTCAGCCCATCCCCAAGCCCGGACTGACCACCATGCCCCGCGAAGTCAGGAGAGTTGACCCAGCAGCCACTTCGGCCCCGTCACCAGCGCCCCCTCGGCCCGCACCCGTTCTCGCAGCCCCCGGTCCGCCGTCACCACCAGCACCGTCTCCCAGACCCGGGCCTCCCGGACGACCTCCACGATCGTGTCGTCCCCGCTTCCCTCCGCCGCCCGTACGTCGATCAGCCCCTCGGGAACCCTCGCCCCCCGGGCCGCGCCCTCCACCACGACAACGACCTGTGGAAACCGCCGGGTCAGCAACGGCAGGCCCTCGATCGGGGCGATCACCCCGTCGACGGCCAGTTCGACCAGCTCGGCCAGCAACCGCGACGTCGCCCCGGCGCGGTCGCGCCACCAGCCGTGTTCCGCCCGTGCGCCGATCACGTTGGCCGCGTCGACCACCACAACCAGCGGTTTCAGCATCTCGCTCACCACTGGCCACGTCTCCGCGAATCCCGGGTGCAAACGTCGGCGGGGCAGTTCGGCCAGGGTCACCCAGCGGAGAGCGGTGCTCTCCATGTCGAGGTGGACGGGGAGTTTTTCCACAGCCGTCGCGATCACGGTCTGGTAGGACCAGCCGCCGTGGTCGTCTAGGTACACGCCCCGCACTCGCAGGGCGTCCCGTGAAAGGGCGGTTTCCTCATGTGCCTCACGCAACGCGCCGGTGATCGCGTCCTCGTGGCTGTCGATCGCGCCCCCGGGGAGCCCCCACGTTCCGCCGTGGTGACTCCACAGAGCTCTTTTCTGCATCAGGACGTAGGAGGCTCGCGCCGTGTGGTGCACGGCGAGCAGGCCGGAGGCTCCGTATACGCCCCAGTGCCGGTGACCGCGTCCGCAGTGGGTCCAGCCGTCCCCGTCCTTGGCTGTCATGGGGTCAATGATCGGCTACCAGGCTTCCAGCGGAACCACCGCCTTGGTGTCGAAAAGGACGGTCCCGTCGTCGATCCTGACGACCGTCACATGGGTGACCCACCCCGATGACATCAGGTTCTCCGCCGACTCAAGTGCCAGCTCGGCGAAGTGATATCGGTCGACCGAGGTGTAATCAGGCGCGGGTCTGGTGCTCTTAACCTCATACCGGTCAATCGGCCACACCTGCGGTAGGGGGGTGGAACGGTGCCACTGTTGCATCGCTGAATCTCTCCCTGTCGGACCTGTCATGTTGAGCTGGAGCGCCGACAGAAGTCGACCGTGAGGGCGACGGCTACCGGCTGGTTGTGACGGGCCCGATGGCTGATCGTTATGGACTGGTAAGTCATCCTTCCCGATCCGTGCGGATGGGACGGTTAACGTATGGCTCCTCACCTGCGAACCGCGCTCGTCGCCATTCCACGACATGCGGGAGCGGGCTGTCCATAGCACGGCAATCCACGCCCGCCCCTCCCACGGGAGGGGTGGGCGCTAGGGTGATTTTTCATGATTCGACTCGCTACCACTCTCGCTGTTGCCGTCCTCGCCGTCGCAGGTTGCGCGGGAGACGCGGAGACGGCGGCGCCGGCGACGTCAGAGGCACCGACGGCCGCAGTCCAGGCCAGCCCGACGGAGATCACGGTCCCCGCCGCACCCGAACCCTCCGAAAGCCAGAAGAAGGCCTTCTTCACCGCTTTGGCCTCTGTCGACCCGGCCCTCGCGACCAACCAGGAGAAGGCCCTCACGGTCGGCTCCCAGGTCTGCGAGAAGATCCTCGCCTCACCCGAAGACCCCATGCAGTTCTCCACGTTCGCCGCCGAGCAGCTCGCGGTGGCGGCTCCGACGGCGGAGGGTTTCGTCGCCGCCGTCGCGGAGTGGTGCAGCCCCGAATAGGAACGTCCCAAGGCGGCGGCCCGCGTTCCGCCGGGCCGCCGATGTGTCAATATCCGCAGGTCCATGGGCTTGCGGTCCCCAACCGGCGGGTGGACGCGACCACACCCGCCGGAGCCGGCCGCCTCCTGGAGACGATCGAACTCGTCTGCCGGGAAACGGGCCTCGCGTGGACGACCGAGGTCATTCCGTGCCTTCCGGAATCTCGTCCGCGTGCATGCCGCCCTCGCCAGGAGCTCCCGACAGGTAGGCGTGCTGGTGGCCGTAACCCGCTTCGACGTTGAGCTGGTCGAGCTGGGTGGCGGCGACCGACCAGGTCGTGACGGCGAGCGTGCGCTGCCGCGTGGCCAGCTCGATGTAGGGCGCCCGGTCGGCCTCGGGCAGGTTCTGCGCCGCGGCGAGCAGGTCGACGGAGATCGACAGAGCGTTCACCGCACTCCGGAAGCCGCCTCGGGCGACGTTCGTCTCGGTCATCCCGCTCGGCGTCTCGGAGTGGCGTTCGACCGCTTTGCGAATGGCCTCCTGCCACGCCGGGACGTCGGGCGGACCGGCCTCCGCCATGGCGGGCAGGATCTTGTCCAGTTCCTCGACCGTCAGGCGGGCCTGGTCGGTCAGCGTCTTGATCTGCTCGGCGTCCCGCTTGAGGTCGGAGATCTGCATCTTCTCGACCGAGTCGGGACGTCCGACCAGATAACCGATGCCCACACCCGCGGCCAGCACGACGACGAGCAGAACCACGATGAGGTACGGCTTGCGGGGGGCGGGGGCCGGCGGGGGTACCGGCCGGCGGCTTACCTTGACGGCCATGGGGGTGACGTTACTTCTTCTGCCGACGATCGTCCATCTTCTGCACGTTGAGAATCGAAACTCGGCGGCGGGCCGCGACGACCTGCACCAGCAGACTCACCAGCACCGCCAGCAACACCGCCAGCGTGATCCCCGCCCCGAGCAGCGCACCCAACCGCTGGTCACCGGCCCGGTCAGGCACCCAGTCGACGGCGACCAGGGCATACCAGTCCTGGGCCTGCAGCGGCCCGAGCAGCAGCAGCACCCCGACCGCGAGCTGCACCGCGATGGCGATCCCGACGAGCTGGATTCTCGTGTACGTGTGCACGGCCCTCGGCAGCGGATCCACACCCGCGACCACGACGAAGAACACCAGCCCCGCCGTGACCTGGACGACGACCATGGCCAGGTGCAGCGCGTGGCTCGACTGCGCGAGCTCGAAGAACCCGAGGACGTAGAGGAAGACCGGCGACGCGACATAGAGCGCCAGCGCGACGGCCGGGTTGGCGAGGAACCTCGGTAGCACCTCCCGCCTTCCGGCGAGCCCGAGAGGCGCACCATAGGCCAGCAGGGCCGGGGCCAGCGTTCCGAGGAGGGCGTATTCGACCGATACGACCGAGAAGACCGCCGAACCGTAGGCGGCCAGACCACCGGTCGAGGCGTAGAGCAGGACCAGGATGCCCGCGAACCACGCGACGGTCCGCCCGACCGGCCAGACCTGGCGGTGCACGCCGGCCAGGTAGGCGATCACCAGTCCGGCGATGCCGAGCAAAATGATCGGATCGAGCCGGGACTCGGAGAGCAACCGGTCGAACGAGATGGGCGGAAGCACGTAGCCGAGAGCCGCGTTGACGTTGGGAACGTCGGTGGTGGCCGGCGGCGCGGTCCGTGACAACCCGACGGCGAGCGCCATGGTCGCGGTCATGATCGCCACCTCAACAGCCGCCAACCGCAGGAACGGCCGACGGGCCTCCACAGCCGCGACCGACAGTTCCGACGCCTCGGCACCGTCGCCCGCCTGCCCCGCTACGGCTTCCCGCTGAGCCGACCCCGCAGCGAGCGACCCTTCCTGCTCCCCCGCAGCCTGTCCTTCCACCGACTCATCTCGTGACGATCGCCCTTCGGCCGTGCCCGCCTCCAAGCGGGCGATCGTCACCTTCCGGTGTCGCCAGCCGAACCAGCCCAGCAGCGCCAGAGCCGCGATCTTGGCGAGCACCAGCAGTCCGTACCGGGACTCGAACAGCGTCGTCAGCCCGCCCAGCCGGACCCAGGCGTTGATCAGCCCCGACGCGCCCACCGCCGCGTAGGCGCACAGCGCCACCGCGCTGAACCGGCGGACTCCCCACACCATGTCGCGGTCGCGCCGGACCATGGTCAGCACGCCGTACAGGCCGCCGACCCAGATCGCGGCGGCGGCGATGTGCAGCATCAGGCTCGACACCGCGAGGTTGTGGTCGGCGGCCGAGGCCGAATGTCCGACATACGCGGGTGGCAGGGCGGCGAAGACGGCCGCGCCCAGGAGCACTGGTTCGGCGCCGCGGAGCATCGCGCAGACCGCGATCACCAGCGCGATCATGGCCACGAGCAGGAACGCCTGGCCCTGCGGGATGTAGAGGACGAACGTCTGGAGCACCCCGGCGCCCAGGGCCTCGTGGACCGGCAGGCCCAGGAAGTCCGACAGCGTCAGCGCGATCGTGGCGAGCGCGGTCAGCGCCCAGCCGGAGGCCCACCACACGACCTGCCGTCGGGCCGCGGTGCGGATGGCCTCGTCGCGGGTGAAGGCGACCGACGTCAGCAGCAGGCCGACCGTCGCGACGCCGCAGACGTCGTGCAGCAGCCTGACGAACGGGAGCCCCCATTCGGTCAGGAGGCCGGGTGAGGGCAGCCCTTCGACGAGCGCGGCGGGACGCCCGCCGCCGTACCAGAGGACCGCGAACAGGACCGTGACCGCCGCGACGACGGTGACGGCCACCTGGGCACGTGGGGGGAACCTCATATCCAGCCTTCCGGGGGTAAAGCCGGTGAGAGCACTACCGAGTGATGGGAGGGAACGATCGAGGCGGGTCAGTCGCCCTTGCCCGGTTTCCGGCGGGTCGCCATGACCACGGCCGCCACCGCGACCACGCCCACGCCGATCGCCAGGATCAGGAACCCGCCGCCGCCCCCGGAGTCGGCGTCTTCCGCGCTGCTCTGCGGGGCGGCGTCCACCGGCGGCGGCGTGGAGGCCGCGACGGGGGTCGGTTCCGGCGACGCGGAAGGCGAGGCGGCGGCGGCCGTCTCGGACGGTTCGGGCGTCGGCGTGTCCGGGGCGGTCACCGTGAACGGCACCTCACCCGTTCGCGGGTGCCCGTCGGAGGAGACGATCCGGTAGGCGATGACGTATTTCCCGGCCGGCAGCGGCCCCGACACGGCCTGGATCACCTTGTGGCCGTCGCGCTCGGCCTCGCCCGACGCGTAGTTCTTGTCGTCGGGGCCGTTGACGACCACCTTCGGGAACCGCACCGCGTTGCTGAACTCCAGCACCACCTCGGTCAGGCTCTCGACCTTGGCGTTCTCCTTGGGGTTGCTGGATTTCAGCACGTCGTGCGCCTGCGCCGCCGAAGCGGGCCAGAGCGTGGCGGTCGCCAGCAGGATGAGGGCCGCCGTTCTGCGGAAAAGCATGAGAAAACTCCGTCCGGTGGAGTCAGGTCACCATTCGACCGGCAACGAGTCGAGGCCGTAGACGATCGCGACCTGGCGGTACGCGGGTTCGCCTGCGAGTCTCAGGCCGGGGAACCGCCGCAGCAGGGCGGGGTAGGCGACACGCATTTCCATCCGCGCCAACGGGGCGCCGATGCATCGGTGGACGCCGTGACCGAAGGCCAGGTGAGACTTGAGCTCCCGGCGGTTCGGGTCGGCGGTGTCCATGTCCTCGCCGAGGATCGCGTCGCGGTTGGCCGCCGACAGCGAGCAGAGCACCATCTCGCCCTTCGCGATCGGCTGCCCCGCGAGTTCGAGATCTTCCCGGGCGAACCTCGGGAACGCGACCTGGACGACGGTCATGTAACGCAACAGCTCTTCGACGACCTTGTCGATGTGGTCGTCGGTGTCGCGTACGAGAGCGAGGAACTCGGGGTTCTCCAGCAACCAGAGGGTGCCGAGGGCGAGCATGCTGGTGGTCGTGTCGTGGCCGCCGGTCAGCAGGCCGTCGGCGAGACTGGCCAGCTCACGGTCGGTGACGTCGTCGCCGTGCTCCCGCAGCAGCGCTCCGAGCAGACCTTCGCCGGGCGAGCGGCGTTCGCGCGCGACCAGCTCGGTCAGGTAGGCCATCGAGTCGTTGATGGCCTGGAGCGAGGCCTCCGGCCCGGCGGAGAAGTCGAACCGGTCGGTCGAGAAGCGCAGGAAGTCGGCGCGGTCCTCGTAGGGGACGCCGAGCAGTTCGCAGACCACGAGCGACGGGATGGGCAGCGCGAACGACGACACCAGGTCGGCCGGGTTGCCTTCCTTCTCCACCAGGTCGAGCTGCTCGTTGACGATGGCGGTGATGCGGGGTTCGAGCCGCCGCAGCCGGTGCATGGTGAACTCCGGCGTGAGCATGCGGCGCAGCCGCGTGTGCTCGGGCGGGTCGCGGAAGCCCAGGCCGCCGGGGTCGTCCTGATTCGACCCCATGCCGGTGATGTTGCCGAAGTCGTTGCTGAACCGCGCGGTGTCACCGAGCACGGCCCGCACGTCTTCGTACCGGGTCACCAGCCAGACCGTCGAGCCGCCCGGAATGGTCAGCGGATGGACGGCGCGTTCGGCACGGATCTGGGACAGCTCGGCTATGGGATCCATCCGGTCGCGCAGGAATTGCACAAGCGGAAACTCGGAATCGGACATTACAGATGGTTCCTCATCGTCATGGGTGGAAGGAGCGTTCGGCCTCAACGAGGCGGGCCGCGCCCTTCGACAGGATGACGAGAGGTGCCCTGCACGACAACCGGCTCGACCAGCACGGGGACGCCTGTCACCGAAAGAGGTCGCGGCGGCGACATGATCGGGACAATCCGGCCGGCGAGCCGGCGCAGCAGCGTCCAGAACAGTTCTTCACCCCGGCCCAGCCACCAGCCGGTGACAACGACCGCCCAGACGTGCAGGACGATCATGCTCAGGCTGGGCAGGTGCAGGTGCCCGGCGAGCCGCTCGGGCGAGGAGACGTGGAGGACGGAGAAGAGCAGGTGCAGCAGCACCTGCATGGCGCCCAGCAGCGGCATGATCTCGCCGGCCGTGCGTTCGTGCGCGGTCAGCGGGAAGGCGGCGACCAGAGCGAGGGCGAACGCGGCGGACAACCCGGGAGCGGTGACCGACCCGCCGGCGAAGGTGTGGGCGACGGCGGCAAGCCCCGAACAGACCACGGCGAACACCGTGGCACGGGCGAGACGAAAGGGCAGCGCCGCAGACATAGCCCCGCAATCATCGCACGTGCACCACCTGTTCGGCTGCCCCGGCTGATCAAACAACCTGAGGACACCAGGCTCGGAGAGGTGCCGCGATCCCGCCGGGGCCGATCTGCGCGGGGATCGCTGACCACCGGGCCCTGCACCCTCACGCGCCCGGCTGGACCGCCACCGCGTCGAAGGCCGCGATCGAGCGGGCGAAGTCGGCGGGCTCCGACAGGGTGGCGCCGAGCCGGGGGTCGTAGGCGGTCAGCCCGGTCGCGCGCTCGACGATCTCGGCGACCTCGCGCAGCGGCGTCGTGATCTCATCGGTGGGCGGGCACGGCAGGGTGACGCTCCACCGGCCCAGGTAGCAGGTCACCATGAGGCCGCTGGACAACTGGGTGACCTCGCAGTTCAGCAGGTCTTCCGACACCACGCCGAGCACGTCGCGCACCGCGACGGCGACGGTCGACCAGACCGCGTAGTCGACCGTCTCAGGGGCCTTCTCCTCCAGCGCCTCGTAGGCGTCGTGCCAGGTCTGGCCGGGCTCGCGACGCAGGAAGCTGATGCCGTAGCTCATGCGAACACGTTATCGACCGGCACCGACAAAACCCGGGCTCACCTGTGGAGCAGGCCGAACGCTCCCCGGACGATCGCCAGGACCTGGGTCGCCGCGGCGACCTCGGGGAGGGCCTTCTTCTCGTCGGCGGCCTGGACCACCACGACCCCGATCTTGTTCTGGTCGGACCGGGCGAGGAAGCCGAGCGTCAGCACGCCGGGCTCGGAGCCGCCCTTGAACCACACCGTGGGCCAGGTCTTCTGGTCGAGCCCGAGCCCCGCGTCGTTGGCGCCCATGATCTCGTTGAGTTCGGGACCGCCGAAGCCGTACAGGTTGACCAGGGCGCGGCACATGTCGGCAGGGCTGCCGAACCACTCGATCGTGGTGACCTGGCGAGGGGTCGTCCAGGCGGTGACGTCGCTGTTGGGGACCTTGTCCACGACGTCTTCCAGGTAGGCGCGGCGGTCGGGGGCCGCGAGGAAGCCCTCGGCGTACTCGGGGTAGTCGGCGCCCTTCAAGACGAACAGTTCGCGGGTGGTCAGCAGGGGGATGTTCTTGTCGGCGTTGGACGACCACGCGCGGATCACGGCTTCCACGGCCGGTTTGCCGACGCGGTCGATCAGCAGGTCGGTGGCGGTGTTGTCGCTGATGGAGATCATCAGCTTGGCGGCCTCCTTGACCGGGACCTTCGTTCCGTCGGGACGGTTCTGCAGTTCGCCGCTCGGCAGGCTCTTCTTCGCGTCGGTGACGGTCAGCTGGTCGGTCCAGGACAGGCGGCCGGCTTTGATCTCCTGGGCGACGGCGCCCAGGACGTACAACTTGAACATCGAACCCAGTGGACGGGCCCGGTTCGGTTCGACGCCGTGGACGGGTTTGCAGTCCTGACCCGCGGCGAGGAAGCCCGACGGGGCCACGGTCGCGAGGCGTTCGTCGATGTCGCCCCAGGTCGCCGGGGTGGGCGCGTCGGCCGGGGAGACGAGCAGGCCGGCGATCTTCCCCGACGGGTCGACGGCCATGCTCAGTTTCGCCTGGTTGCCGCCCGACTCGACCAGCGCGACGAGGTCGGTCTCGGTGGCCCGCTGGATCTCGACCAGCCGCAGGCCCTTGAGCTGGGCGCTGACCTCGTTGATCTGCTCGGCGGGCACCTGTTCGAGGAACGACGGCGCGAAGTTCTCCTCGATCTGGTCGCCCGGGATGGGCAGCGACGACAGCGCGCCCAGATACCACGACAACTTCTCGCCCACGGGAGTCTCCGGCACGGGCACCCCGGTGTACGCCCCCGACGTGATCGGACTCGGGGCAGGTGCGGCCTGCTCGGCCGTCGCGCACGCGCTGAGCAGCAGCGTGAGTGGAAGCATGAGTCGTGCGAGCCTCACGGCGTCTCCCCCAGTCGATGAGCCGGTGCCGTTCTCGGATACCCGCGACGGCGGAGGTCACCCGTATCCCGCACATGACGAATCCCTGGCCGGCGAGACCGCTGACCAGGGATTCGGACGATCGGTGACTAGTCGGTGCCCGACTCCATCGCCACCGCGTCGAGCAGCGCGTCGTCTTCGGAGACCTCGCCGCGCGAGGCGATGGCCTCGGCGCCGCCCTCGGGCATCGCGCCGATCAGCTCGGTCGGCGCGGCCTGCAGGGCGATCAGGTCGCCGTGGGCGCTGCCGACCATGCCGAGACCGGCGTACTGCTCCAGCTTGGCACGGGAGTCGGCGATGTCGAGGTTGCGCATGGTGAGCTGGCCGATGCGGTCGAGCGGGCCGAACGCGGAGTCCTCGGTGCGCTCCATGGACAGTTTGTCGGGGTGGTAGCTGAACGACGGGCCGGTGGTGTCGAGGATCGAGTAGTCCTCACCCCGGCGCAGCCGCAGCGTGACCTGGCCCGTGACGGCCGTGCCGACCCAGCGCTGGAGCGCCTCGCGGAGCATGAGCGCCTGGGGGTCGAGCCAGCGGCCCTCGTACATGAGCCGGCCGAGACGGCGGCCCTCGTTGTGGTAGCTGACCAGCGTGTCCTCGTTGTGGATCGCGTTGACGAGGCGCTCGTAGGCGGCGTGCAGCAGCGCCATGCCGGGGGCCTCGTAGATGCCCCGGGACTTGGCCTCGATGACGCGGTTCTCGATCTGGTCGGACATGCCCATGCCGTGGCGGCCGCCGATGGCGTTGGCCTCCAGCACCAGGTCGACCGGCGAGGCGAACTCCTTGCCGTTGATCGTGACCGGCCGGCCCTGCTCGAAGCCGATGGTCACGTCTTCGGGCACGATCTCGACCTGCGGGTCCCAGAACCGCACGCCCATGATGGGCTCGACGATCTCGATGCCGGTGTCGAGGTGCTCCAGCGACTTGGCCTCGTGGGTGGCGCCCCAGATGTTGGCGTCGGTCGAGTAGGCCTTCTCGCTGCTGTGGCGGTAGGGCAGGTCACGCGCGAGCAGCCACTCGGACATCTCCTTGCGCCCGCCGAGCTCGTGGACGAAGTCGGCGTCGAGCCACGGCTTGTAGATGCGCAGCGACGGGTTGGCCAGCAGGCCGTAGCGGTAGAACCGCTCGATGTCGTTGCCCTTGTAGGTCGACCCGTCGCCCCAGATCTGGACGCCGTCGTCGAGCATCGCCCGTACGAGAAGAGTGCCGGTCACCGCCCGCCCGAGCGGCGTGGTGTTGAAATAGGTGCGGCCGCCGGACCGGATGTGGAAGGCCCCGCAGGCCAGCGCCGCGAGCCCCTCTTCGACCAGGGTCGCCCGGCAGTCGACCAGCCGCGCGATCTCCGCGCCGTATTCCTGGGCCCGCCCGGGCACCGAGGCGATGTCGGGCTCGTCGTACTGCCCGAGTTCCGCCGTGTACGTGCACGGGATGGCCCCTCGCTCGCGCATCCACGCGACCGCGACGGAGGTGTCGAGGCCACCGGAGAAGGCGATCCCGACTCGTTCACCGACAGGGAGGGAATTCAGCACCTTGGACACAAGCAGAACTATACACACCCATGCATGACCATGCAATCAAGCCGTCGACCAGCGGGCGACATGTGTCGCTGATCAAGTTGCAGATCGTGCGACAAAAGATGCAACATGAGATGTGGCATCCCAACGGGCACCCGTACCCCTGTCAGAGCTCGACCGGCAGTTCCTGGAGGCCATCCGCACTCCCGGGAGTCCGGAGAACCTGGCCGTCCAGCAGTTGGCGGGCGCCACTCTCGGCCCCGACACGTCCACCGCGACGGCCCTGCACACCCTCGTCGACGTGGCCAGGAAAGCGGTTCTGAACGAGGTGATGGTGACCGGATACGCCGCCCTCGCCGCCGCCCAGACCGAAGAAGACCACGCTCACCGCCGCGCCGCCCGCCGACGGACCGCCGAGGTCTCCCGCGACTGATGACCACCAACGCCGCATACCCCTTGCGGGGCCGGGTCTACATGGCCGACCTGGGCGAAGACTACGGCGAGAAGCCCTACGTCATCGTCAGCAACAACGCCCGGAACAGGGCGCTCCCCAGTTATCTGGCCGTCCGGGTCACCACGTCGGCCAAACCGCCGCTTCCGAGCATCGTGGAACTGACTCCGGAAGATCCGTTGGCCGGCCGTGTGCTCTGCGACGACATCGTGATCCTCTTCGAGGAGGATCTTCAGCGAGATCTGGGCGGGCTGAGCCTCCACTCGATGTTGCGCGTCGGCCAAGGCCTGAGACACGCGCTGGCCCTCTGATCATGCGAATTCGAGTGTGCCTGGGTAGGCAGTCCTCATGGGACTCGACTCCGGGCGGCCGCACGTCATCGGCCTCGTGGCGCATCCGCGTAATCCCGTCGCCGGTTCCGTCGCGCTGATCAGGGAGTTCGCGTCGGCCCGGGGGGCGACGCTGATCGCGCTGAAGGCCGACGCCGCCCGGCTCGGGGGCGATGTGCGGCCCGTCTCCGCCGTCGAGTTCGCCGAGCGGGCCACCGCGGTCGTCAGCCTCGGGGGCGACGGGACGATGCTGGGGGCGATGCGGCTGGTGGTGGGGCGCGGAACGCCGGTGCTCGGGGTCAACCACGGCAACCTCGGCTTCCTCGTCGAGGTCTCGCCCGCCGAGCTTCCGGCCGCGCTCGATCGGCTGACCAGGGGCGAGTTCATGCTGGAGCCGCACAGTTGCCTGATGGTCGACGGCGTGGTGGCGTTCAACGACGCGGTCGTGACGGGGGCGCGTCAGTGGGCGACGGTCAACGTCGACCTCTCGGTCCACGGGATCCAGCACGGCTACTACCGGTGCGACGCCGTCGTGGCGTGCACGCCGACCGGGTCGACCGCCTACAACTACGCGGCGGGCGGGCCGGTGTTGTCTCCCTCGGTGCCGGCGCTGGCGCTGACGCCGGTCGCGCCGATGACGGGCATCGACCGGACGGTCGTCTTCGGGTCCGACGACGAGATGCGGCTGACCAACCGGTCGGCCGAGCCGGCCCGGGTGCTGCTCGACGGCGTGCACACCCGGGATCTCGGCCCGGCCGACGGGATGGGGGTGCGGCTGCGCGCGGACGCGGTGAACCTGGTGCGGTTCGACGCCGCGGCGCACGCCCAGCGGACGCGGGTCAAGCTGAGCCTGCTCGACCTGCCGCTGCGGCCCGACCAGCTGCTCGAACTCGTGCCGGAGGAACTGAGGGAACGGGCTCAGCGTCTGCGCAGCAGGTAGGTGTCCATGATCCAGCCCTTGCGTTCCCGGGCCTCGGCGCGCACTTCCCTGATCCTGGGGGCGACTTCGGCGACCGGGCCCGCGACCAGGATCTCGTCGGGGGTGCCGAGGTAGGCGCCCCAGTAGATGTCGAAGTCGTCGAGGCCCTCGAAGGCGAGGCGGGCGTCGAGCATGACGACCATGTCGTCGGCGCTCGGGCCCTCGTCGGCGAGGCGGCGGCCGGTGGTCAGGTGGACGGGGCGGGCGACCCGCGTCAGGCCGATGCGGTGGCGGGCGGTCAGGGCGGCGACGGCGCTGATGCCGGGGATGACCTCCACGTCGATATCGGCCGGGAGGCCTTCGAGGGCGGCGAGCGTGCTGTCGTACACGCCCGGATCTCCCCAGATCAGGAACGCCCCGGTCTGGCCCTCGCCGAGGGCGTCGTCGATCATGCGGTGGTAGAGGACACCTCGGCGTTCGCGCCAGTCTTCGACCGCCTCGGCGTAGGCGGCGGCGGTGCGGTCGCGTTCGGGGTCGGCGGCGGTGACGATCCGGTGGGGGTCGCGCGCGTGCGCCTTGATCATCTGGTGGCGCAGATCGGTCAGGTCGCGCTTCTCCGCACCCTTGTCGACGATGAAGAAGACGTCGGTGGCCGCGATGGCCTTGACGGCCTGGAGGGTGAGATGGTCCGGATCTCCGGCGCCGATCCCGATGAGGAGGAGGCGTTTCACACAGACGAGTGTGTCACCGGGTCGCGGCGGCGATCACCCGGGTCAGCGCCTTGTGCAGGTCCTGCAGTTCGGCGACGTCCATGCCGAGCCGTTCGACGATCGTGGCGGGGATCTTCTCGGCCTGGGCGCGGAGCGCGCGGCCGTCGTCGGTGAGGGTCACCGCGAGGGAGCGCTCGTCGGCGGTGCCGCGCCGCCGCTCGACGAGGCCGGCCGCCTCCAGCCTCTTGAGCAGCGGCGACAGTGTGGCCGGCTCCAGTTGCAGCAGGCCGGCGAGGTCTTTGACCGACAGCGGCGCCCGCTCCCACAACGCCAGCATGACCAGGTATTGCGGGTGGGTGAGGCCCATCGGCTCCAGCACCGGCCGGTAGAGCGCGATCACCGACCGGGAGGCGACGGCGAGGGCGAAGCAGACCTGGTTCTCCAGAGACAGCGGATCCATTTTCGTCGCCTCCTAATAGTTAGTACACTAAATGTTAGTGCACTACCGAACCGAGGATGGCCCTGATGCGAAAGCCCCTGGAAGAGCGGATCGCCGAGCGGCAGGCGAAGCGCCCGCCGCTCAAGGACGACAAGACCTTCGAACACGGCCCGGCGAAGTGGCTGTTCGTCGCCTTCATGGTGTTCGTGGTGCTGATCCACCTGGTCGGGCTCGTCATCGTGATGGCGATGGAGACCTGATCAGCCCTGCGCCGGGATCCATCCCATGCCGACCGACAGGATGACGAACACCCCGAGGACGATCCGGTAGATCACGAACGGGGTGAACCGGTGGGTGCTGATGTAGCGCAGGAACCACGCCACCGCCGCGTAGCCCACGAAGAACGAGATCACCGTGGCCAGGATCGTCGGCCCCCACGCGGGCGCCTGACCCTCGCCGATCTCGAACAGCTCCAGCCCGCCCGACGCCAGCACGGCCGGGATGGCCAGCAGGAACGAGTACTTGGCCGCGTCTTCACGCCGGTAGCCGAGCAGCAGACCCGCGGTCACCGTGCCGCCCGAGCGGGACACGCCGGGGATCAGCGCCAGCGACTGGGCGAAGCCGTAGCCGAGGGCGTGCTTGAAGTTGAGGTGGGTCTGCAGCGACAGCGTGTTGCGCGCGGTGTGGTCGGCCCACCAGAGGATGAGCGCGAAGACGATCAGGGTGACGCCCACGATGCGCAGGTCGCGGAAGACCGTCTCGATCTGGTCTTTCAGCACCAGGCCGAGGACCGCGATGGGCAGGGTGCCGGCGATGATGTACCACCCCATGCGGGCGGCCCAGTTGTCGCGCAGCTCCTTGTTGAACAACGAGCGCGTCCAGGTGGAGATGATCTCCCAGAGCTCTTTCCGGAAGTAGATCAGCACGGCGGCCTCGGTGCCGAGCTGGATCACCGCCGTGAACGCCGCTCCCGGGTCGGGCCAGCCGGCGAAGGCCGACACCACGCGGATGTGGGCGCTGGAAGAGATCGGCAGGAACTCGGTGAGCCCTTGGATCAGCCCGAGAATGACCGCTTCGAACCAGCCGATCACGACCGCACCTTTCCTCTATTCAAGTGGTGGAGCGGCCAGGCTAGCGGATCTGGAGCCCCGCCCACGTCGACCTGACGGTCGAGGCGTGGAGTCGTACGGGGCTGGCACGCTGGACTGCTTAGAAGGTGATGTTTCCGTGAATGTCCCGGGCCTGGATCACTTTGTTGGCTTGACCCGTGAAGGAATTGGCCACACCGCCACTCTGCGCCTGGTTCCACAAGGCGTGACACTCCTGACGGAACGCCGGATCGCGTGAGAACTCCGTTTCCAGCGCGGCCGCAGTGGTCTCTTGTGATTCGAGTGCCTCCGGCCGACCCCGGAAGCGGTCGCGGATGCGGCCGACCATCGTCGACAGCGCTGTTCCCGCCGACTCTCCAGCTCCGGTGGCGACACCGGTAGCGATGGCACCCGCGATGGCGAGCGTGATGGGGTCCATGATGAAACTCCGATGATCAGGGGGCGGGACTCGGGCGGGGCAGGTTCTCCAATACGTAGACGTCCCAGCGAGGCGGAGTGATCCCGGTGAAGGGGCCGTTTCTGCCGATCAAGCGCCAGCCGAGATGCCGGTAGATGCTCTGTGTACTCAAAGCCGTCGGCTGTACGGACAGGACAGCCCGCTCCTCCGACCGAGAGCCGAGCAGACTGTCGATGAGTCTTCCGCCGATACCGTGACCTCGCCAGTTCGGAAGAACGGCGAGACTGACAAGGGCGAAGGTGCGGCTATCCCACTCGTCGGTGAACTCGGCCGGGAGCGACTCTGGGATAGCCCTCCACCATCCGTGGTCGGGAGGCAGACGATGACCGTAGGCGTATCCGACCGCTTCACCACTGTGCCATGCGATCGCCACGCCGAAACTCGGGTCTCCGGCCAGCCGGTGGAGTTCCTCCGCATTCTCCTGCGATGTCTGCGGTGTCCATGCGAAGGGTTCTCGAAGAAAGACGTCGTCATGAATGGCGCAGATGAAAGTGAACCAGTTTTGGCATGACGCCCCATGCCCCAGCTCCACAATGAACTCGCTCATTCGGCTTCAGCGGCTTTCGCCCGTAATTCTCCGCCGAGGGAGTCTTCGCCGAAGGCCTCATAGAGTTCCGCCGCCTCGCACCAACGATGTCGTGCGGCGGAGGAGTCGCCCTCACCTTGGTGTATGTCACCCATCATCGCCAATGTCATCGCAAGGCTCCGCCGATCCTTGAAGCGCTCGAACGTCGCTCCCGCCCGTTCGAGCAGTACTTGAGCCTCAGCGCTCCGTCCGAGCTCCATCAGCGCCCTTGCGAGTGGGCGAGTCCCCCAGGCCGCGCTCCATTCGTCGTGCGCCTCAACGAAGACCTCCACTGCTTCGGCTCCCAGTGACGCCGCCTTCTGGAAGTCGCCCAGCAGGGCGGCGTGTTCCCCGAGACTGAGCAGTGCCATGCCCTCTCCTCGCCGCAGTCCCCCAGAACGGAAAACCTCCAGCGCCGACCGAAAACAGGTGTAGGCCTCTTCGCGGTTACCCAACTGCTCGTGAATAAGCCCGAGACCACGAAAGGAGAAACCGGTGAGCCAGGCGTCGCCAGCCTCTTGACCATAGGCGATGACACTCTCGTAGTTCGCCATCCCACTTTCCGGTCTTCCGCCGCGCCAGTCGGCGTCACCCAAAGCGAAAACGTTCGAGGCTTCGCCCAGTCGATCACCGAGGATGCGTGCAGCCTCGGCTCCGGCTCGGTGGATGGCCTCCCACTCCGTCCAATACGAGTGGAGTTCGAAAAAACCGTCAGCGACGACCGGCAGTTTCCACGCGATGTCGTACTGACCAGTGTCCAGAGCCTGATCCAAAGCGGCCAGGATGTTGAGGTGCTCCACCTCGAACCAGACCATGGCCTTCTCCGCGTCGTTGAACGCCGGTATCTGGAGCTGTCCGGCCGGAACGAGAGGCACCTCATGCGAGTGAGGAAGGATCGCCTTCCGACCGGAATCGGTGGTAAGGAGATACCAGCTCAGAACCCGGCGTACGGCAAGCGTCTGGCCTTTCGCACTGACCTCTTCGCGAAGACGCTCCTTCGCGTATGTCCGAAGCAGGTCATGCAGGCGGTAACGGCCACGGGACACCTCGTGCAAGAGATGCGTCGCGCAGAGAGTTTCCAATAGCCGCTGAGTGACACGTGGTTCGACATAGTCGAGCAGCGCCATAGCCGCCTCGACGCCGAATTCACGTCCTGGATGGAGACCTAGCAGTCGAAAAGCGTGCTGCATTTCCGCAGAGAGCGCACGATACGACCACGAGAAGGCGGCACGCACGTCGCTGAGCTCATCTTCGCCGGACGCGAGCGAATCAAGCCTATGCTGTTCCTCTTCGAGCTCAGCGACGAGGTCGGCAAGCGCGAGCCTCGGCCTGTCCACCGCCCGTTCGGCCACCACTCTCAATGCCAGGGGTAGATGGCCGCAGAGCTCGGCGACCCGAAGGGCCGCGTCGGGTTCTGCCGCGACCCGGGCGTCGCCAATCACCTGCACGAGTAACTCGACGGCGTCCGATGGACTCAGCACGTCCAGGGTCACACGCGCGGCTCCTTCCCGTGTTACCAGCCCAGCCAGGCTACTTCTGCTTGTGATCAAGGCAAAGCAGCCGCGCGACGCCGGAAGTAGCGGGCGCACCGTTGCAGTGTCCGCGGCATTGTCGAGGACAACGAGCATCCGCCGACCGGTTACCAATGAACGGAACAACGAGGCACGCTCCGCGAGCGTCGCGGGGATGCCCTCCTTTGGAATATCCAACGCTCGTAGGAAACTGTCGAGCGCCTGATCGGCACTCAGCGGAGCGCTTGGCCCGTAACCGCCCAGGTCGACATAAAGATCTCCGTCCGGAAAGCGGTCGCGGACCCGATGCGCCCAGTGCATGACCAATGCGGTCTTTCCGACGCCGGGAGGGCCCGCAATGGCGGAGACCCCACCTGTGCCACTCTCAGTGGCGAGGAGGCGATCCAAGGCGGCGACGATCTCAACTCTGTTGACGAACCCAGCAACCGGCAGAGGCAACTGCCGAGGCAGCGGCAGGCTCCGGTTGGGGGACGGCAGATTGATGTGGCCGTGCATCGCACCGATCTGCACAACAGATTCGGCATCGCCGGCGAAATCGTTACTGAAGCTCTGCATTTGCGCCGAATCGCCAGAGATCAAAATACACTGTCATATTTTTCAGCGAACACGGGGAACGGGATGGACCAGCCCACCGCCATGTCGCGCCAGAAATTGGCCTGGACGATCCGCTCGGGGTCATCCACGATCTCGGCCGCCTCAAAGGCACCACCATCTTGGTAGTGCATCGTTATCAGAGTGGACGAGTCGAAGAGCCAGTAGTCATAATGCGGCATCCCCGTCGGCCACTCGCCGGACGAGACCGGAAGGAGCCGGACGTCTTCACCGGCCTGCACGGTATGTGTATAGGACCAAGCGCATTCGAAACGGACATAGTCCGACAAGGGCTCCTCTACCACGTGGACGCGGTGTAGAAGCTTCCCGGCAGCCCGTGCCGGTCTGACTGTCTCCTCTATCCACCGAGCGATGCCCGGGAACTCACCGCGCTGCTGGCCGCCCAGGAAGAGATCGAACTCCGCCTTCTCGTATGAGACGTCATAGCGCTGCAACGACTCCAGCCGGTAGGCGGTGAAGCGGAAATCGGTGAAGAAGCGGTTGAACTCCGCATCGTCGAGGGACCGAAACATCCGTCCCACTTAGCGGGCCTCCCCCTTCTCGCGGAGTCTCTCGACCGCTCCCAGCAGAACTTCGGGAGCGATCTGCAAGGCAATCTCACCTGGTAGGACGTTGACGAGGTTGGACGACGTGTCCTCGTCGACCGCCGGCCCTTGCACCACAATCTGGCCGTTATCGGCCAAGTAGATGGCAGGACAGCCGTTACCGCCAGAATTCTGGTCTTTATAGAGCATCTCGAGCCGCACGGGGCCTCCCATGAGATCGCCAAAATTGCCCACAAGTTATCCCGGCAATCCGTTCCGGTCAACCCAGTGGATCGAGAAGCCATAGCAGGAAATACACGGGTGCATCCATTTACGTGCCACACCGGCCAAGCAAGCCCGATACCCCCAAGTCCGATACGTACAGCAACTAGTCGACGCACCTGCGGTGAAGGAGATTAACCAAATGCCATTTGAGTCGATCTGCGACCGAAAATACTGACCCCAGCGCACGGCGGATGCTGTAGCCCCAGCTCGAGCTCCTGACAAAGATTCCGGTCAGGACACTCTCCAAAAGAAGGCTGAGATCAAATGCACGGTCTGGCAGACGCGGCGTCAGGCGGCACCGGCCGTCCCTTCTCCGGCAGCAGTGGCGGCTGGACATCTGAGCACACGCTCCAGCGCACAACGTGGCCAGGCAACGTACACACTGATGCCATCCGTCACAGGCGTGGTTAGGCGGTCGAACCCGTAGCCTGGCTCGGCATCGTAGCGAAGCGATCGCCCGGGACCTCGTGGCCTACCACGGCGACGTCATCGTCGAACTCATATCGCTTGCCTGCTACGTGCTCAATCGAAGAATCCAACAGATGGACGTGCCCGTTTCATGGTGATTCGTCAAGTTTGCAGGGGCAGGCTTCCCTCTGTTGGCAGATGATAAAGGGGTCCGATGGCCCTATCTGCACCACCTACGGCGTCGGCGAGCTGAGCGCGATCAACGGCATCGCGGCGGCGTACGCCGAGGAGCTGCCGGTGTTCCTATTGGTGAACATGCCGAACACGCCCGTACAGGCGCGTCGTTCGCTGGTCCACCACACGCTCGGCAACGGGGGTTCAACCTGTTCCGCCGGATGTCCGAGCCGGTCGTCTGCGCCAGCGGGATCCTGACCCCGCAGAACGCCGCCGCCGAGGTCGAGCGGTAGAACGGCGCCGCGCTGTACCATCGCCGGCCCGTCTACGTCGCCTTCCCCGCCGACCTAGCCTCGATGCCTATGGTCAGCCAGGCCGCACCGCTGCCGCCGTCGTCGAGGCGGTCACCCGGATGCTCGTCAAGGCCGAGACGGCGTGCATCTTGCCGGGTTGCTCACCGTGCGGGCCGGGCTGGCCGAGGAACTGCGGTCGTTCCTGGACGCCACGGGCCTGCCCTTCGATGGTTGTATCGAGGTGGTGACCGACGCGTACACGGCACCGCCGCTGGCCGTGCGACTACACGCCAACGTCGAGACCCTCTACTCCTAGAACCTCGATCTGGTAACGCCCGTCGGCGTCGCGGTGCGCGCCGTGGATGTCGGTGGCGAGCTCGGGAAAGGCGCGGTCGAACTCCTCCAGCGCGCGCAGGTACGCCATCAGCGGCCCGTCGGCCGCCCCGGCGGCCTCGCCCGGCATGAGCATGGGGATGCCGGGAGGGGTGACGACGACGGTGGCCGCGGCGACCCGGCCGGGGAGCTTGGCCAGCGGGACCCGTTCGGTGCGCCGCCGGATCATGGCCTGGTAGCAGTCGGCCGGGGTCGTCACCGGTTCGGGCAGGTCGGTGAAGACCTGGTCGAGCAGGTCGCCCACCGCCGACCCGCGCAGCATGTCGTGGACGTCGGCGCAGTACTTCCGCAGCGTGACCGAGGGCGGCCCGAAGCCGGGCAGCACCTCGGCCAGGGGCACGTCGTTGTCGTAGGCGTGCTTGAAGTCGGTCAGGGCGTCGATGAGGGTGCCCCACTTGCCCTTGGTGATCCCCATGGAGAACAGCACCAGGAGCGTGTGGTCGCCGGTCTTCTCCACCACGATGCCGCGCCGCTGCAGGTAGGCGTCGACGACGCGAGCCGGGATGCCCCAGTCGAGGGTGCCCGCGGCGGCGTCGGCGCCGGGGCAGGTGATGGTCACCTTGATCGGGTCGAGCAGGGCGTAGCCGTCGGCCATGCCGTCGAACCCGTGCCAGGCGGCCCCCGGCTCCAGCACCCAGTAGCGGGGGTCGGCGCACAACTCGGCGAGGTCGGCGTCGGCGACCGCCGGCGGCTGCCAGACGCCGAAGAACCATTCGGGGCGCCGGCCGTCTTCGCGGATGCGGGCGGCCAGCCGCGTCATGGCCTGCCGGAACCGGACCGCCTCGACGATCGCCTCCTGGGTGAGGAAGGTCCCCGACGGCCCGTCCATCATCGCCGCCGCGACGTCGAGTGAGGCGATCATCGGATAGAGCGGCGAGGTGGTGGCGTGCATGAGGAAGGTCTCGTTGAACGCGTCGTAGTCGACCGGCGCTCGCGGAGCCGGCCGGACGTGCACCATCGCGGCCTGCGACAACGCGGCCAGCAGCTTGTGGGTCGACTGGGTGGCGAAGACCGTGGGCCGGTCGGGCCCCGGCAGGGTGTGGACGTCGACCGCCATGCCGTAACGGCCCGCGTAGAGCGGGTTGAACCGCCCGTAGGCGAACCACGCCTCGTCGAAGTGCACCCGGGGCACACTGGCCCCGAGCAGCTCGGCGACCCTGACCGCGTCGTAGCAGACGCCGTCGTAGGTGGAGTTGGTGACGACCGCGTACGTCGGCTCACCGGAGGCGAGCGGGTGGTCGGCCACCCGCGCCCGGACGGCGGCCTCCTCCAGCGCCATAGGAGGAATCGGCCCGGCCAGCCCGAGTCCGTTGCGCTCGGGCACGAGGTAGACGGGCCGGGCGCCGCTGATCGCGAGGGCGTGCTGCACGGACTTGTGGCAGTTGCGGTCGACCAGGACGGTGTCGTCGCGGGCGATGGCATGGTGCCCGACGATGCGGTTGGCGGTCGAGTTGCCGTTGACGACGAAGAACGTGCGTTCGGCGCCGAAGACGCGGGCGGCGTTGTGCTCGGCCTCGCCGATCGGGCCGGTGTGGTCGAGGGGCGAGCCCAGCTCCGGCACCGAGATCGACAGGTCGGTGCGCAGCAGCCGCTCGCCGTAGAAGTCGAAGAAGGCCCGCCCCACGGGCGACTTCAGGAACGCGACGCCCCCGGCGTGCGCGGGGGTGTGCCAGGAGTAGCGGTGGTGGTCCTGCAGCCGCCGCAGGGCGCGGAAGAAGGGCGGGAGGATCGTGTCGGCGTACTGCTCGGCGGCGTGGGCGATGCGGCCCGCGATGAACTGCGGGGTGTCCTCCAGCGGGAAGACGTACCCCTGGATGACCTCGTAGACCCACAGGGGAAGCTCCTGGTCCTGCGTCATCAGGAAGACGGGCAGCCCGCGGAAGCGCCCGGCCACGGCACGGAGGAGGTCTTCTGCGCCGGGCGCGTCCCAGGCCGCCAGCACCGCCGTGAGCGAGGCGTCCGACCCGATGACGGCCAGGGCGTCGCCCGGCCGGTAGGTCCAGCGCACCTGCAGGCCCTGCTCACTCATCGCGGCACAAACCCGTCGGAGTTGCTCGGCCAGTGCGGTGTCGGCGTCGGGGTGCTCGGTGACGGCGACCAGAACCATTCGCTCCATGCAGCGCTCCACGGTCAAGGGGGCAGGCGTGACCATCCAATTACAGAGAGTGACTGGTCAAGTGACAATCCCTTTCGAGCCATACCGCCGTCGACAGCTCAGGACTTGATCACCAGATTGGCCTGCGGGTCGTAGCAGATCAGTCCGTTGCGCTTGGCCAGGGAGATCAGAGTGGAAGCGACTTCCACGCTTCTCGACCAGGAAACGGCCGCGATCAGAAAGCCGGGACCCGTGAACAGCTCGGACATCCAGGGGGAATTCTCGACGTCTTCATCGGTCGACTCCGAGGTCAGATCCGGATACACGGAGATCACCTGCTCATGGAACGTCCGCACGGCCGGAGCGTCGGGGACCAGGCCGCTCTTCTCCTCGATGAGGCCTCTGTAGATCTCCGCGGCCTGAGCGGCATCGGTGTCCTCGGAGGCGTGCCAGAACGCCAGATCGAAGCTCATGAGGGACCGTACAGGTGCCGCCAAAGCCTGGTCAAACTTTACATATGCGCAGGTAGGCGCAGTTATTCTGACGTTCCTGGCAGCGAACTCGGCCCCACCGGAAGAGGGGTGATGGCGTGAAATCGGCTGACAGTGTCCGTAGAGCGGCGACCCCGGCGGTCGCCGTCGTCGACTGCGCCGGGGTGGTGATCGGGTGGACCCGGGCCGCCGAGGAGCTCACCGGGTATCTCGCGGCCGACGTCTTCGGGCGGCCCATCGGCACGCTGCTGCGGCCCGGGGGCGAAGGGGGCGGTGCGTACCGGCCCGGTAAAGGGATCATGGAGGTGCGGCGGCGGGACGGTGAGGTGGTCATCGTTCGGGCCGACGCCGCGCCGATCACTCTGGGTGACGACACCGACGGCCCCGGGCAGTCGTGGTTGTTGTCGGCGATCCCGGTCGCCCTCGACCTGTCGACCGACACCGGCGCGCTGCTGGATTCGCTCATCGGCAGCTTTCCCGTCGCGATGGCGATCTGGGACAAAGATCTGCGCTGCGTCTGGTTCAACGAGGCGGCCGAGCGGCTCCGGGACGGCTATCCCTACTACCGGATCGGGCGTTCGCTGACCGAGGTCATTCCGGGGATCGACAACGAAGGGGTGCAGGAGGTGATGCGCGAGGTGCTCGCCGACGGGCGGCCCGTGATCGACCGTGAGGCCCACTGGTCCTACGCGGGTGAGAAGCGGGTGTTGTCGGTCTCGCTGCTGCCGCTCGCGGGGGTGGACGGAAAGCCGCTGGGCGTCTGCTCGGTGGCCCTGGATTTCAGCAACAGCAAGGCGCGGGACCACCTCGACCTGCTGCGTGAGGCCGGAGTCCGGCTCGGCAGCACCCTGGACGTCATGAGCACCGCCCAGGAACTGGCCGAGCTGGCCGTTCCGGTCCTGGCCGACTACGTGACCGTCGACCTGCCCGAGGCGATGCTGCCGGGCACAGAGCCGCTGCGGCGGCTGGCCACGACGGAGGCCGCGATCCCGGCGTTCCGGCGGGCGGGCGTGGCTTCGGTGCGGGCCGGGGCGCCCGAGTCGCTCTGGGAGCGGGGCGATGCCGTGTTCGTGCCGCCGAGGTCCCCGTTCATGGAGGTCCTGCGGTCGCGCCGGTCGCACTTCGAGCCCGTGCTCGACATCTCCCCCGGCACCTGGCTGGATCTGGACCCCGACCGGTCGCGGGTCATCCGTGCCACCGGCATGCACTCGCTGATCGTCGTTCCGCTGGAGGCACGCGGCGACGTCTTGGGCGTCGCGGTCTTCGTGCGCACCTCCAACCCGGCGCCGTTCAGCAAGGACGACCTGCTGGTGGCCGAGGAGCTGGTCACACGGGCCGCGCTGAGCCTGGACAACGCGCGCCAGTACACGCGTGAGCGGCTGACCGCGCTCGCGCTCCAGCGCGACCTGCTGCCGCACCACCTGTCCGGCGGCGGCGCCGTCGAGGTGGCCTCGCGCTACCTGCCCTCCGACGCGCACGAGGGGGTCGGCGGCGACTGGTACGACGTCATCCACCTCCCCGGCGGCCGCATCGCCCTGGTCGTCGGCGACGTCACCGGGCACGGCATCAACGCCGCGGCCACCATGGGCCGGATGCGCACCGCCGTGCGTGCCCTGGCCGTCTGTGACCTCCCACCGGACGAGCTGCTCAGCCACCTCGACCGGCTCATGACGGAGGACGCCCTCACCCCCGACGCCATGGGCGCCACCTGCCTGTACGCCGTCTACGACCCCCGGACCGGCCGCTGCACCATGGCCACGGCGGGCCATCCGCCACCCGCGATCATGACCCCGTCAGGCGCGGTGATCTTCCCGTCGCTGCCCCCCGGCACGCCGATCGGCGTGGGGCTGGGCGCCTTCCAGTCGTACGACCTGCACCTCCCGCCGGGAACCCTGCTGGCCCTCTACACCGACGGCCTGATCGAGACGCGGCAGGCCGACCTCGACGCGGGCATGGCCAGGCTCGCCGACACCCTCGCCCGCGCGGCGTCGCGATCGGCGACGCTCGACCACGTGTGCGGGGACGTCATCGGCTCCATCGTGGGTCAGGCGCCCTCCGACGACGACATCGCCCTGCTCATGGCCCGCATCCTGGCCTGATCGGTCAAGAGCGCCAGAGGGCGGCGTGCGAGATCTCGGAGTTGTTCGCCCCCTTGGTGACCACCGATCCCACGGCGTACACCTCCCTGCTGCCGGGCCGCCAGGCCAGCGAGTGGACGCGCGGCTCCGCCCCGGGCGGCGCGGGCAACCGGTGGCGGGTCCAGCGGCGACCGTCCAGATGCCAGAGCACATCCCTCTGCCCGATCACCCAGAGCCCTCCCCTGCCGTCGGGCTCGGCCTGGCCGAAGCGGGTCATCCGGCCGGCGGTGGAGGTCAACGGCCCCCAGTCGCAGGTCCAGCCCTTCCCGTCCCAGTGCATCGCCAGCGGGTGGCCCTTCTCCACGGGCTCGTTCTCCTCGTCGTACTCGTCCAGGACGGTCCAGGACAGACCGCCGACGACCCAGACGTCGTCGGCGCCGAGCACCACGACGTCGCTCAGGGTGGCGCGCGGCAGGGTCACGTCGGCGGGCGGCTCGAACGGTGGCGTGGTGATCCGGCGCCACGCCCCGGACTCCCGGCGCAGCGCCGCGGGTTCGCCGTTCTGCCCGCTGACCGCCCACAACTCCCCGCCTCCGGAGCTCAGGGCCCCGGCCGCCGCGGGCAGCGGGTGCTGACGCCACTGACCTCCCGTCCACGACACCGCCGTCGGGCCGTTCACGGCCCACGCCTCACCGTCGACGGCACGCGCGGTGGTGTCGGCCCAGCCGACCGAGCGCGCGGCCGGTTCGGGCAGCGGTTCCGCGCGCCATACGCCGTCCGCGAAGGCGGCGACGACTCCGGCGGTCTCCTTGGGCGACTTGCCGTTGGACACGCCGAACACCCACGCCTGATCGGCGGAGGCCGCCGCGACCGCCACGTTGGTCTGCCAACGTGGCGGCCGGGCCTGCGGGATCTGGAAGGTCTCCCACCTGGAGCCGTCCCACCGGCGCACCCCGCCGTCCCTGCTCACGAGGGCGCCGTCCTCTTCTTTCACGCTCCGGTAGGTCGACCACAACGCCCCGTCGGGGGCCGCCGCGAGCAGCGACATCGAGCCGCGCTCCTCGTCGATCCAGACCGGCCGCCATGCGGTGCGGACGTCGGCCGCGCGCAGGTCGTCGGCCTTCTCACCGGGAAGCTCGCAGCCCGCCGACCGGGCCGGCAGGGGCGGGAGCGCGGCCGCGGGGGTGGGCGTGGGAGTGGGCGCGGCGGTCGTGCGGACGGGCGCCTCCGGCGCGGACGTACAACCGGCGACGACCGCCACGGCTAAGAGACATGCGGCCGCTCTCATCCCGCGAGTCTCGCACGCGGGCGTCCTAGGCTACGGCGCATGGACACGATCCCCCTCGGCAGGCCCGCCCAGCTCGTGGTCGACTGCGCCGACCCGGCCTCCCTCGCCGTCTTCTGGGGCAGGCTGCTCGGCACGCCGCCGGTCCACCGTGATCCCTCGTGGTCATATGTGGACGGTGTGGTGCGGATCGCGTTCCAGCGGGTGCCCGAGCCGAAGACCGGCAAGAACCGGGCCCACCTGGACGTCGAGGTCGCCGACGTCGCCGTCGCGGCGGCCACGGCCGTCGCCTGGGGCGCGAGGGAGAGCGGGCCCCTGCGCACCGACGCCCAGGGCTCCTTCCAGGTCATGCGCGACCCCGAGGGCAACGAGTTCTGCCTGGTGTCGAATGACCATTCGGCGCTATCATCGCCGAATGGCGATGGATAGGCTCTGTGTCAGTGCGGACATCGCGGCCGGCGTCTCCCCCGCGGCCGCCCTGTTCCATTCATTGGGAGACGAGACCCGCCTGCGCATCGTCCAGCGCCTCAGCCGGGGCGAGGCCCGGGTCGTCGACCTCACCACGGAGCTCGGGCTGGCCCAGTCGACCGTCTCCAAGCACCTGGCCTGCCTGCGCGGCTGCGGGCTCGTCGACTACCGGACCGAAGGCCGCCAGTCCTTCTACGCCCTCACCCGCCCCGAACTGATGGACCTGCTCGCCTCGGCCGAGCACCTGCTCGCGGCCACCGGCCACGACGTGACCCTGCGCCCGGCCGGGGAGATGCGGTGACCACCGTCCCGGCCCGCCGGGCGAGGTTACGGAGCCGCATCCGCTGGCTGGTCGCCGCCACGATCACCTACAACGTCGTCGAGGCGGCGGTGGCGATCACCGCCGGGACCGTCGCCTCTTCGGCCGCCCTCATCGGCTTCGGCCTCGACTCCCTGGTCGAGGTCGCCTCGGCCGCCGCCGTGGCCTGGCAGTTCTCCGTCGCCGACCACGAGCGCCGCGAGCGAACGGCCCTGCGGGTGATCGCGGTCTCCTTCTTCGCCCTGGCCGCCTATGTGACCTTCGACGCCGTGCGCGCCCTGCTCGGTGCGGGCGAGGCCGAACACTCCACCGCCGGGCTCGTCCTGGCGGGGCTCTCTCTCGTCGTCATGCCGTTCCTGTCGTACGCGCAGCGCCGGACCGGACGCGAACTCGGTTCGGCCAGTGCCGTCGCCGACTCCAAGCAGACCCTGCTGTGCACCTACCTGTCCGGTGTCCTGCTCGTGGGCCTGGCGCTCAACAGCCTGTTCGGCTGGGCGTGGGCCGACCCGATCGCCGCCCTGGTCATCGCGGCCGTCGCGGTCAAGGAAGGCCGCGAGGCGTGGCGCGGCGACGCCTGCTGCGCGACCGGCTCCTGCGACGGCTGATCCCGTCCCGGTGATCAGTGTCCCAGGTGAAGAGGACCGCGTACCCGGCGCGGTTGCCTTCAACCCTTTCCGGCGATCGTAACTGAGCGTTAAGTTTCGACCACTCTGGGGTATCTGCCGGTTGTCCGAAGAGTGCGCCAAATGTCCCGGTTAGGGAAGTCCATGAACGCTCAGCACGCCGATGTGGTGGCCTTTCTGATCCGCCAGCATTCGGAGATCAAAGACCTGTTCGCCGAAGTCGAGGCCGCAGAGGGGGACGCCCGCGAGGAGGCCTTCCGCCGGCTGGTCCACCTGCTCGCCGTCCACGAGACGGCCGAGGAGGAGCTCGTCCACCCGTACGTGCGGCAGGTCGTCGACGGAGGCGACGGGATCGTCGACGACCGGCTGCGGGAGGAGAACGAGGCCAAGCAGCTGCTGTCCGACCTCGACGAGATGGGCTCGCAGCACCCCGACTTCCTCAAGCACCTGGAGGTGCTGCGCAAGGACGTGCTGACGCACGCCCGCGCGGAGGAGCGCTACGAGTTCCCCCACCTGACCCGCGAAGGCGATCCCGCCCGGTTGACGAAGATGACCGCCGCCGTCCAGGCCGCGGAGAAGATGGCGCCCACCCGGCCCCATCCCGGCGTCGAGTCGGCCACCAAGAACCTGCTGCTCGGCGCGCCCATGGCGATCATGGACCGGGCCCGCGACGCCATTCGCAAGGCCATGGGAGAGGGCAAATGACGTTCAACCCGCTGCGCGAGCGCGGCATCCCGCTCGACGAGCAGGTTCGCACCTGGCGGGAGCTCGCGGTGATGCCCATCGATCCCGACGAGGCCGACCCTTATACGCGCTGCCGGATCATCACGATGAACGGCATCGAGACCGAGGCGATCTTCTTCAGCCACCACATGGCCCGCCACTGCCCCAGCATCGAGATGAAACAGCAGCTCGCCCGGGTCCGCTACATCGAGGCCCAGCAGCAGAAAGCCGTCAACTGGCTGCTGCCCGGGCTGGCCTCGGTGCTGGAGACCACGATCGCCTACGAGCAGGTCGCGGTCGACCTGACCGCCTGGGTCGCCCGGATGGAACCCGACCCCTACCTCAAACAGGCCTACCAGTTCGGCGTGCTGGAGGACTTCGACCACCTCTACCGGTACGCCAACCTCTACGAGATGATCGAGCACCGCAAGGCCGAGAAGATCGTCGACGGGCTGACCGAGGTCATGCCGGGACGGCCGACCTACCTGCACCACCGGAACCCGGTCGACAACGTCCGCCAGAACTACGACAAGGACGCGGCCGCGCCGATCTCCAAGCTGCACGCCCTCACGATCATGGCGGCCGAGCAGCAGACCATGAACTTCTACATGAACGTCGGCCCGCTCTACATGGAACCGATCGCCCGCCAGCTCTATCAGGAGATCGGGATGATCGAGGAGGAGCACGTCACCCACTACGAATCCCTCGTCGACCCCGGCGAGACCTGGTGGGAGATGCTGCTCAACCACGAGTACAACGAGTGCTACCTCTACCACTCCTTCATGGAGACCGAGTCCGACCCGAGGATCAAGGCGATCTGGGAGCTCCACCTCAACATGGAGCTGGAACACCTGCGCCTGGCGGCCGAGATGTTCAAACGCCACGACGGCCGCGACCCCGAGCAGGTCCTGGCACCGGCGCTGCCGGCCCCGGTCACCTTCGAACCGAACAAGGCCTACCTGCGCGAACTGCTCGCCACCCAGATCGACTACACCACGATCGGGACGGGCTACGTCCAGGAGGCCCACGAACGCTTCGAGGCCATGCAGCGGGCCGTCATGGACGACGAGAAGCCCGCCTCGGAGTTGATCATCTCGGAGAACGCCATGAAGTCGGGACACGAGTACCGGCTGGAGACCGAGGGACCGCACCCGGTGCCGAGCCTGCGGATGAACCGGCCCACCTGACGCGTCCGGAAGAAATCACCTGACGATCGGGGCTTTTCCCGGACATGCCGGGAAGGGCCCCAATGGTGGACCATTCACGCGCACCCATTCTGGAAGCCCTCGCCGCCTACCATGCCAGCGGGCAGACTCCGTTCACCCCGCCCGGCCACAAACAGGGACGAGGGGTCGATCCCCGGGTCGCCGAGGTCATGGGCATGGACGTGTTCCGGTCGGACGTGCTGGCCACGGCCGGGCTCGACGACCGGCAGTCGACCGGCGGCATCGTGCAGGAGGCCGAGGAGCTGATGGCCCATGCCGTCGACGCCGACCATGCCTTCTTCAGCACCTGCGGCAGCTCGCTCTCGGTCAAGACGGCGATCATGGCGACGGCCGGGCCGGGAGAGAAACTGATCATCGGCCGCGACGCGCACAAGTCGGTCGGCTCCGGGCTGGTCCTGACGGGGGTGGTCCCGGTCTGGGTCGACCCGACGTGGGATCAGGAGCGGCAACTGGCCCACCCGCCGTCGGTGGAGGCGTTCGCCGCCGCCCTGGAGGCCCATCCCGACGCGAAGGGCGTCCTGGTGATCAGCCCGACGCCGTACGGCACCTGCGCCGACCTGTCGGGGCTGACCCGCGTGTGCCACGAGCACGGCAGACCGCTTCTCGTGGACGAGGCCTGGGGCGCCCACCTGCCGTTCCATCCCGACCTGCCGACCTGGGCGATGGACTCGGGCGCGGACATGTGCGTGACGTCCGTGCACAAGATGGGTTCGGCCCTGGAGCAGAGCTCGGTCTTCCACCTCCAGGGCGACCGCATCGATCCCGCCCTGCTCAAGGCCCGCTCCGACCTGCTCAACACCACGAGCTCGTCAGTGCTGATCTACGCCGCGCTCGACGGCTGGCGGCGGCAGATGGTCGAGCACGGTCACGCGATCTACGACCGCGCCCTGGCGCTGGCCCACCACGTGCGCGCCGCCGTGAACGACATCGACGGCTTCCACGTGTACGGCCGCGCCGAGTACGGGCACCTGACCGCGGACATGGACCCGCTCCAGGTGGTCATCGACATCTCCGCGACCGGCGCGTCCGGATACGTGATGGCCGACTGGCTGCGGGAACACCACCAGATCAACATGCACCTGTCCGACCACCGCCGGATCAGCGCCCAGCTCAGCCACGCCGACGACGAGAAGTCGGCCGAGGCGCTGCTCTCCGCCCTGCGCGACCTCGCCACGCACGCCGCCGACATGCCGGCCGCCGAGGTGCGGGTGCCCGGCGACCTGCGCCTGGAGCAGGTCATACCGCCCCGGGACGCCTTCTTCGCCGAGATCGAGCAGGTCTCCGTGGACGAGGCCGCCGGACGGATCTCCGCCGAGATGCTCACGCCCTACCCGCCGGGCATCCCGGCCGCCCTGCCGGGCGAACGCCTCACCGACGACGTGCTGACCTACCTGACCACGGGCCTGCGCTCGGGCATGGTCATCCCGGACGCGTGGGACTCCTCACTGAAGACGATCCACGTCGTCAAGGACTAGCACCAGCGCCACCTGCCCACCCGCACGCGGACACCCGCCGACGTGTGGGCGATCGGAGCCGCATCGGCGGACAGGCCCGCCGCCTGGAGCAGGTTCTGGTCGAGGGCGGTGACCCGTGCCCGGCGGAGGGACCAGCGCGGGTGCTCCACCTCGGCGGTGGCCAGCCGCCCGGCGACCACGGTGAACAGCCGGTAACGCTCCGTCAGGAAGTCGGTCAGCGCCTCCGGGGCCACGGGCTCGCCGATCTCGACGTCGGCGTCGCCGCTGATCCCGGCCCGGCCGTGCCTCCTGCACCGGTAGGCGACGCGGTCGGCGTCCACCCGCACCGACATGGCCGACCAGTGGTAGGGCAACCGGTACCCGGCCCGCCCGGCCGCCACGGCGGGCAGCCGGGCGGCGTCCAGCGACAGGAACCACAGGCCGCCGCGCCCCTGTTCGTCGTGGACGTAGGTCCGCACGTTGGTCTCGGGAAACCGGGACAACCAGGGCAGCGCCGGCACGACCGGAGGCCGCACGTCCTCCATGAGGAAGGGCGTCAGCCCGACCCAGGCCGACCCGTCATGCCGCTCGGCGGTGAGGCCGGGCGGCAGCAGGGACTGGATCAGGTCGGCCGGAAAACGCCAGTGCAGAAAGGTGATGTGCGACCAGCTCTGGTACATCACCGGCAGAGTGACCATGTTCGCGGTCTAGCCGAGTTCGTCGACGACGTCCTGCAGGTTCTCGTACGTGCGGTCGGGGATCGAGCGCACGAGGTCCAGGACCTCGTCCGGGGCGCCTTCGGACTGGGCCTGCTTCAGCAGGGCGGCACGGTCGGCCGGGAAGACGTGCGTCCCGCTGATCCATTTGGCCAGTTCGCTGCGGCTGTCGACTTCGCGCGACGTCATTCCCTCAGGCGAGCCGGGCGCGTGAGCGGGATCGTGTTGCATGTCATCGTCCTCTCGTCGCGGATGGTCAGTCATCCCTACCCGCGATGACATGGGCAAACATGCCGGGTTCCAAGATTGGCGGCCCAAAGAGGGATGGCGCGCGGAGCCACGGGTAAGGATGCGGACCTGGCCGAACAGCGTGCCATCTCGTCGGCTCACCCCTTGGGAAGGGGCACGCCATGGACAGCAAAGCCAAGGCCCTGGGTCATCCGATCCATCAGGTCCTCATCGTCTTCCCGCTGGGCCTGCTGGTCACAGCGGTGATCTTCGACATCATCCATCTGTTCACCGGTGGCCGGGACTTCTCGCTGGCCGCCGCCTACGTCATGGCGGCCGGCCTCATCGGAGGCGTGATCGCGGGGATCTTCGGGCTGGTCGACTGGCTCGCCATCCCGGCACGCAGCCGCGCCAAGCGCATCGGCGCCCTGCACGGACTCGGCAACGTGGTGGTGCTGCTGCTCTTCCTGGGGAGCTGGTTGCTGCGCGCCAACTCCGTGGACTGGGTTCCGGGCGCTCTGGCGCTCGTCCTGAGCTTCGCCGGAGTGGTGCTGGGCGGGGTGACCGGATGGCTGGGCGGCGAACTGGTCGACCGGCTCGGTGTCGGCGTCCACGAGGGCGCGAACGTCGACGCCCCCAGCTCGTTGACCCACCGGCGCGCCGCCTGAACCGGTGATCCGCACTGGGCGGATCTACGCTGAATGTTTGCGGCGGGACGCGATTAACGCGACACGTCGGCGGGGACGGAACCCAGTCCGGCCCGACGGGAACCCGGCCCACCCCATTACGCCTGACCTCGGTGAGGAACGGTGCAGGCGACTTTGGGAGTACGACACCATGGATTCCATCACGCGCGACCCCGGCCGCGAGCTGTCCGACGTCGCCGTTCCGCGCCAACTGTCCGTGCGGTTCCTCTCCGTCGGCACTCAGACGGTCGTCGCCGTCGTCGACGGCGAACTCGACCTCTACACGGCGCCGTTGCTGGAGGCGACATTGCTTCCGTTGCCCGCCAAGGGCGTGCGCCGGATCGTCGTGGACGCCCGAGGGTTGCGGTTCTGCGACGTCTGCGGCTTCCGGTCGCTGTCGGAGATCAACGACATGGTGGCCGGCCACGGAAGCGAACTCGTCGTCGCCCGGCCCAACAGGGGTCTTCGCCGCATCGCGACGCTCGTACAGGAGCTCTACCCGGCCGCCGGATCCCCGCCGATTCGTATACAACCCTGATCCAGGCACGCGGGACCGGCCGATCGCTCAGTCGCCGCGTCCGGGCTCGGTCATCCGGCGGGTCATGCGCGCCTTCAACGTCTCCGGCAGCACCTTGCCGGCCATGGTCTGCGCGAGGTTCTTCTTCGACCCAGCGACGACGTGGTCGTCACCGGCCATCAGGGCCTCGAACCCCTGGCGCGCGACCTCGGCCGGGTCGTCCTTGTCCGCCGAAGCGACCTTGGTGTCCTCCATCCCCGCCCGGCGGAAGAAGTCGGTGTCGGTCGGGCCGGGCAGCAGCGCGGTCACGGTGACCCCGGTGTCCTTGAGCTCCTCGCGGATCGATTCGGCGAAGGAGTACAGGAACGCCTTGGACGCGGCGTAGACGGCGTGGAAGGGCCCGGGCATCGTGCCGGCGATCGACGAGGTGACCAACACCCGCCCTCGATGGTTTTTGATCATTTCCGGCAGGACCAGCTTGGCCAGGTGAACGGCCGAGACGACGTTGAGCTTGATCAGCTTGAGTTCCGCGTCGAGGTCGGTCTCGCGGGCGAAGTCGCCCCCGACGCCGACCCCCGCGTTGATCGCCACCGCCTCGATCGGACGGCCCGACGCCGTGGCGCGCAGGTGGAGCTCCTCGACCCCCTCGTGGTGGGCCAGATCGACCCGGACCGTCGAGACCGCGGCCCCCATGTCCTCCAGGTTCCGGGCCGCCTCCAGCAGACGCTCGTCCTCGGCCGCCACGACCAGGTCGAAGCCGTTTTTGGCGAACTGCCTGGCCAGTTCGTAGCCGATTCCGCTCGACGCGCCGGTCACCAGGGCCAGTGGCCGCGTGCTGGGCATGCTCATGACAGATCCTTCCGTGGTGTGTCGCTGAGTCGGTTCAGCGCCGTGCTGAGCGTCATGCCGTAGACGACGTGCCCCAGCGCCATGACGGCCTGCCGCGCCGGACGGTCGCGTGACGCCGGGGGCAGGGCGCCCACAGCGGGCACCCATCCCTGGTAGGAGGCCAGCCACATGGTCAGCCCGTAGACCGCGCCGAGTAGCGCGGGCGGCCGGCGCCGCCGGGTCAGCAGCGCGAAAGCGCTGCCCGCCGCGGCGCCGAACCCGAAGTGGGACACCACCGCGAGCGGTTTCTCGGCCGGCTTGGGCCGGTGGCGCGACCCCGGCAGCAGGGTCCGGACGATGCGCTTGGGCGGCTGCTCGCTCATCAGTCCCGTGCCGCGACCCGCCAGCATGACGACGCTCATCGCGCCGGTGGCGAGCAGACCGCCGACCGCGCCCGCGCTCAGTCTCCTCATTGGGGCACCTTCTCCCGGGGTTCTCCTGGACGGGGGTGCTTTCGGGCGGCCGTACCCCTCCTACCAGGCGCTACACGTTCAGGCGTGCTCACGGCGGCCGGGGCGGGACAACACCACGCCGAGGGTGAGCAGGCCGAGGCCGAGGGCCAGGTGCAGCCAGTTGTCGGCCGTGTTCAGGGGCACGAAGTTGCCGTCGTCATCGTGGTCGACGATCAGGCCGTACACGAACAGCAGCAGGTAGACCACCCCGCCGCCGATGAGGAACGCGCGGGCCGCCGAGGCGGTGCGGGCGGCGGCGATGCCGGCCACGCCGAAGAGCAGATGGACGATGTTGTGCAGGATCGAGACCTGGAAGACGCCGAGCAGCAGCGCCTCCGAGTGGTGGCCGGCGAACTCCATGGTGTCGTAGTTGGTGGTGACACCGGGGATGAAGCCCAATAAGCCGACCAGCAGGAAGACGACACCGGCGATCAGCGAGGCCTGGCGAAGGGGGGAACGGGTCCGGTTGGACGCGGGAGTGTTCATGAGAACTCCTGTCAGGACAGGGAGTGCTCGCAGCGCGACTGTTGTGCTGGTGTCCCGCCGCTACCCGGCTCCGCCCGCCGCAATCACGAGGCGCGGGGCAACATCGAGCCGCCCAGCTCACCGCGGGGGTCGTAGACCACGCACATGATGTCGCGGTCGCCGTCCGCCCAGGTCTCGGCGGTCGGCAGGATCGGGTAGTAGTCGAGCTCGGCCCCCGCCGCACCGGGCCAGTAGTTCACGAAACCCCGCTTGCAGCTGGTCCAGCCGAAATCGGCCAGCGCGACACGGTCGTAGGGCCCGTCGTCGGCGTGCACGAAGCCGTAGGACTGGTTGTCGGCGTGCTGGTCGCAGGTCGTGTAGAGGACGATCTCCTCGCCCGCCGCCGGGGAGTACTCCGGGTCGGTGAAGCACTCGCCCGGCTCCAGGTTGAGCACGCCGGTCGTCTCGGGGGTCAGGAAGTCGTCGCCCTTCTGGACGGCGGGCGCGGCCGGGATGACGAAGAGCGCGCCGAGCGCGAGCACGGCCGGCGCCATCGTCAGAAGGCGGTGCGGCCGCCGGGCTACGGTCATCGACACCTGTGCAGGCTGGCGGACCATGTGAAATATCACCACAACGCCGGGTGTCGGCCGGATGACGGCTCGCCTCCCCCCGCGTGACCTCGGGTGACGTTGCTCACAACGGCGCGACGGAGATCGTCAGTTCACTCTGCGGCAAGCTTCCGGCCGATCTTTGGCCAACCGATTCTGCGTGGATTCGGACATCCCCATCGTGCCCCTCGGTGGGATGCAGTCCCCTTTCCTCAGGAGTGAAGCTCGACGTGAGTGACGCCACCCGACCCTGGTCCCTGCGGACCCGGAAGGCCAAACTGACCGTGATCGGCGCCAGCGCGCTGCTCGTCGGCGGTATCGCCTTCAGCCCGATGGCGTTCGGCGCCGCCGCACCGCCGAAGTTCCCCGCCGCCGAGATCCACAAGCCCACCCCGATGCCCGACCGGGTCATCCTCACCCCGACCACCACGCCTTCCTCGTCCCAGAAGGTCACGTGGCGGGCCGAGACCACCGCCGAGTTCGCCCAGGCCGAGATCCTGGAGTCGCCTCGCGCGCTGGGCGAGGTCGCCCCCGCCGCCGGCGCCGTCACCAACGTGAAGGCGCAGTCGAGCACCCCGGTCAACACCACCCTCGGGTACGCCTCGACGTACCACACGGTCGAGTTCACCGGCCTCAAGCCCGCCACCCGGTACACCTACCGCGTAGGCGACGGCACCAACTGGAGCGAGTGGAACGACTTCACCACCGCCGCCGCCGCTTTCCAGCCGTTCTCCTTCATCTACTACGGCGACGCGCAGAACTACATCGACTCGGCCGTCCCCCGGGTGTTCCGCCAGGCGTTCGCCGACCGGCCGCAGGCCAAGCTGATCGTCAACGCCGGTGACCTCATCGACTCCGCCAACAGCGAGGAGCAGTGGGGCCAGTGGTTCAAGGCCGGCGGTTTCATCGACAGCCAGGTCAACAACCTCTCCATCACCGGTAACCACGAGTACAGCGGCTCCGCGCTGTCGTCGTTCTGGGTGCCGCAGTTCCCCTACCCGGACAACGGCCCCGCCTGGACCGACTACCCGAGCGCCCAGAACATCGCGAAGACCGCGTACTACGTGGACTACCAGGGCGTCCGCTTCATCGGCCTGAACACCAACGTGCAGTCCATCCCCGAGCTGATGGCCAAGCAGACCGCCTGGCTGGAGGGCCTGCTCAAGGACAACCCGAACAAGTGGACCGTGGTGACCTTCCACCACCCCGTCTACTCCAACACGGGCACCCGCAACAACCCCGTGGTCCGCGCCCAGTGGGCCCCGCTGTTCGAGAAGTACGGCGTCGACCTGGTGCTCCAGGGCCACGACCACTCGTACGGCCGCGGCAACCTGAAGTCGGCCCGCCAGTCCGCGACCACGCACAACGGCGTCTCGTACGTGGTCTCCGTCTCCGGCGGCAAGATGTACGAGCTCAACGGCGGCGTGAACTGGACTGGCAACGGCGCCGAGGTGATCAGCACCAGCGAGAACACGCAGCTCTACCAGATGATCGACGTCGACAAGGACCAGATCCGCTTCGAGGCCCGCTACGCCAACGGCGAGCACCACGACGGCTTCCTGATCCGCAAGAACGACGCCGGTGAGCGCACCGTCACCGAGCTCGTCGACGGCAACACCGGCGAGCAGGTCACCGTCGACAAGACCAGCGTCGAGCCGGGCGAGCAGCTCACCGCCACCGCCTTCGGCTACGACGCGGCCGAGAAGGTCAAGGTCTACCTCCTCCGCACCAAGGGCACGGTCGACAGCCGGATCTACGTCGGCACCCAGACCGCCGACGCGCTCGGCAAGCTGACCTACGGCTTCAAGCTGCCGGCCGACCTCGACAAGGACAGCACCTACCGGGTGTACCTGGAGAGCGCCACCCAGAAGATCACCAGCCCGGTGATCACGGTCAAGTAGCACCCAGGACCGGGCCGGCGCACCCGCCGCCGGCCCGGCTCCGCCCCGACAGGAGACCCCGTGACCTTCCGCACCCGCCTGGCCTGCGCACTGCTCGCCGTGGCGACGACCGTCGCCGTACCGGCCGCCGCGCATCCCTTCGGCCCGCCGTCCACCGCGCGGATCAGCGTCGACGGCTCCCACGTGGCCATCTCCTGGCTGGCCGCCGAGGACGACTGGGTCGCGCTCGGCCAGTCGGTCGGCGCATTCGAGAACCCGGTCACCGGAACGGTGTCGACGACCCTCACGGGCGAACAGAAACTGCAACGGTCCGCGGCGGTGCGGGATTACCTGCTCGACCGGATCACCGTCGCGCAGGGCGGGAGGCCGTGTCCGGGCCGGCTTGAGTCGCTGGAGCAGTTGGTCGTCCAGGGCGCCCGGTTCACCTTCGACTGCCCCCAACCGGCCGTCGACCTGGACGTCACGGTGAGCGCCCTCACCGACCTCAACGAGAACTACCGGACCATGCTGACCGCCGAGACGCCGGCCGCCCCGTCGCAGGCGCTCTATACGGCACGCCAGCCGACCACCCGGCTCCGCTTCACCGCCTCGGGCGGAGGAACACCCACGGCGGTGCTCACCGTGGCCGCCGGCACTGCCGGCGCGGCTGCGCTCATCGGCGGATTCGTGCTGGTACGGCGCCGGCGGATCGCGAGCGCGGTGATCTAACGCGGATCGGCCGGATCGATGCCGCGTTCCCTCAGCAGCGCGTCGAGTTTGGCCTCGATGCGTTCATCGCTCTCCCTGGACTGGGAGGAACCCCAGTAGTAGAGCACCGCCAGACCCCGCGGTCTGCCATAGGAGCTGCAGGAACTCCGGGTGGAGGCCATGAACTGCGGCAGATGGTCCGCCCAGGCGAAGTCCCGGCCGTGATCACTCTGCTCGCCGGCGAACGCGACCGCCTGGAAGATGAACTGGCCGATCCAGGAGATCAGGAAGAACGCTCCGGTCACCAGCGCAAAAGAATAGGCCCGGCTGAACTTCGGCATCCTGACCTTGCCTTCGAGGTGCGTACCGGCCATGGCACACGCTCCTTGGCAGATGGCTTCTGTCCTGAACGGACGTCAGAGCTGCCCTCATATCCGGCGATGACACCTGAGCCCCAGCCTGAGCCCTGCCTCACTAGGCACCCTGAGGGTGCCTCCGATAGAGCAGGCAGAACTCGTTGCCCTCCGGGTCGGCCAGCACGACGAACCCCTCGTCTCCCCTTTGGCCGACGTCGACTCGTCTGGCCCCCAAGCCGATCAGTCGCTCGACTTCGTCGTCCACCTGTCCGGCTGGGACATGGAGGTCGGGATGGTTACGGTTCTTGCCGTTCTTGGGTTTGCCCGTCTCCTGGAGCCAGACCGTCAGCGACCCGGACGGGGCGTCGGACGGGGGCCACAGGTGCGGGCTGCTCCCGTCGTGCTCGATCTCGTAACCGAGTGCCTGCGACCAGAACGCGGCCATCTTCCGGCTGTCGATCACGTCGATCGTCCACTGCGCGAATCGGCTCGTCACGGTGCCCCCAGGAGTCGTGGACTCGGTGCTTACGAGGTGTGGGAGCTACCCCGGCAGACGGTGTTCAGCCGACGCGGAGATTTCTCGCCGTGGTGAACCTCCGGCTCAACGCCGGATGACGGCCGATAGGCGAGGTCGTTATCCGAGCTAGGCGGAGAGCGTGGGATTCAAACCCACGAGGAATGTCACCACTCCTAGCAGTTTTGATCATGAATCGGCAGCGACTGCCGGCTCATCCCACTGCTGGAGCTGTGGCACCCCTGACCGCCGCGTGCCTCGCTTGGCGCGCCGCCAACCTCCGGGTTACGCGACCTTCCTCATTCCTTGCCCCTCAGCCCACGCCATCCCATGGACCTGGGCGAAGCCCTGGGCCTCCGATCGCCCCCAGCGTGGCTGGCGCCCACTGCTTGGCGCCCGGGACGCGTGCGCGGATGGGCGCAAGCCGGCAACCTCTCCTGGGCATCCTTTCGCGGGCTTCTTGGACGGCGCCCAGGAAGTGCCGGCCGCGCTTTGAATCGATCTCGTGCACATTTGACGACGCGGCGTCGACGGTCGATACCGCTCAGACGGGCCGGATCACGGCGGCGGTCCTGGATGCTTCATTACTTCTCGCGGACCTGGGCGGCGTGGATGGGGACGTCGTTGTTTCCGCAGATCTTCGTCTTTTTCTTGGGCTTCCAGGTCATCTTCCAGGAACTGCCGTTCTCCTGGCTGGCTCCGACGCTGACGTTTCCGATCTTTATCGAGGCCGACGCCGTGTGGGTGGAGTCTCGCGACACCCACGTGTCGCTTCCGATCTGGGTGGTGTTATCCGACTTGCAGGGCCAGACGCTCTTGAGAGACTGCTTTGAGTTTCCTCCCGTGAAGCGGTCCGGGCGCCACTCGAAGACTCCTACGAGCTTGGTTTTGAGCGTGACGTTGTCGACACACACAAGATCCCATGTTCTGAACTCGAACTCGGCCCGAAGGCGGACGTTCTGGTTGGTGCCGATCTTGAATTTGACTCCGCTGGAGACGGTCTGCGCGTGCGTGTATCCGGCCTTGAACTCACGGCCTTGGCCGCTGACGACGGCCACCGCTTCGACCGAGGTCTTCGCGGTCGTCGACCACTCGTACAGGGCGGTGGTCTTCGATCTCGTGTACACGGTCTGGAGCGGGACCCAGCGTTTGATGACCGGGAGGCTCGACTTCCTCCAGGAGTAGCCGCCGTAGCCGTCGGGGCAGTATTTCCCCGGGTTGGGAATCGACGTGGTGGAGCGATGGCCGGTCAGTTGCAGACGGGGTGCGCCGGAGCTTGCGGCGAGGCGGCGGTCGGGTGATTCCGCACCGGTTGGGCCGGCACTTAGCCAGCGTGCCGCTTTTCTCGATGGGGGATACAAATACGTCCTGCGCATGACCGCGTGCTGCCCGCCCGCGGAGGTGACGAGGACGGAGACCCGCCCCGAGGCGTCGATGTAGCCGTCGAGCGAGGTCAGCGCCGGGGTGTCGAACGTGAAGGCGCCGCTGCCGTCAGTGGTGGTCTCGTCGAGCTTGATGACCTCGATGCCGACACCCGCTGCCGTGGCGGCGGTGACCTCGCGCGACGGTTCGAGGTCCAGGCGCAGCGGGGTATCCCTGATGGGTTCGCCCGCTTCGTCCAGGAGAGTTCCCGAGAGGATCGGCGTCCGCCGGACGCCTGGCATGGCCGCGGCTGCCAGGGCCCGGGAGAGTTCGAGATTCGGACGCTTGAGGCTGTTGACCGTGATTTCGGACGTGGGCGCTTGGAGCTCGTGCGCCTGAGCCGGTGGAACAGTTGGAACTACGAAGATCGCGATGAGGATCAAGGCGAATACCGACTTTGATGTAGCCATGTACTGTCCTCCGATTTACCTCATTCAAGGCATGGCGAAGTCGACTGAAGTCGATCCCCCGTTTTGAACACCCCGTCAGTGTTGATGGCGCCACTTCCGGCGCGATGAGTCGAAAGCACCGTAAATAGTCACGCGACCTCGGTCAACACGTTCCGGTTGAGCCTCATATCAAGCGCGCATAGAGGCGGTAGGTCAGCAGGCGGTCGCGCCGTCGTCGACCAGGTAATTGGCGCCGGTCATGTACGACGCTCGGTCCGAGGCCAGGAAGACCACCAGGTCCACGATCTCCTCCGGGCGGGCGAAGCGCTTGAGCAGGGCCTGGTCGTCGGCCAGGTCTCGTTCGCTCGCGGGGGTCAGCACCGGGCCCGAGCTGACGGCCACGGCGCGAATTCCGTGAGGGCTCCCTCCAACGCCACTCAGCGGGTCATGCCGATGACGCCCGCGTTGGCCGCAGCGCTGCCTGCGATCTGGCCGGCCATGGAGGCCACGTTGACGATGACGCCGCCGCCGCGTTGCACCAGGTGGGCCAGGCGAACTTGGACACGAGGAAGGGGATGTCCAGTTCGCCCGCGATCGTCGTGTGCCAGTCGGCGATCGAGAAGCCGAGCAGGGCCGCGTTGTTGTAGACCACGTCCAGGCCTCCATGGACGGCCACGGCCTCCTCCACCACCTGGTGGGCCTGGTCGGGGGTCGGTCGGGTCGATGGGGGCGACTCCCGTCATCTGGCCGCCTGCCTCGCGTACCAGCGCCACAGTCTCGCTGTTCGCCGCCGTCTGGATGTCGCAGCCGACCACTCTGAGCCGGACATCGTCCACCGCAAGGTGATCGTAGGGAGATGCGTCTACGGGCCTAATCACCTGGGGAAACATCACCAAGATCATCCCGTGATCAACGACATGCAGCCGGCCACGACGGCTCACGGCTGCACGCCCAAGAAATGATCACCCAGGCCACCCGCCACCTATCAGAGCAGGTCAGACCACGTTTCCCAAGCTAGGCGGAGAGCGTGGGATTCGAACCCACGAGGAACGTCACCGCCCCTAGCGGTTTTCAAGACCGCCGCCATCGTCCACTAGGCGAGCTCTCCAAAGCACCCCCAAGGGGGGTGCCACAGAACGCAACCCTACTCTCTCCCGCCCCCACCAGAGGACGGGAGAGCCACGCCACTAGATGTGATCCGGGATCTCGGAGTACCGCCGCTCCCCAAGCCCCGGCCCTCCAGCGAACCCGTCCCCCACAGAAGCCGCCAGCCGCAGGAACGCGGCCCGGGTAGGCTCCTGCAACCTCTCCAGGTCGATCTCCGCCCCTTCTTCAAGGTGCGGGTCATAAGGCACCCGAACCACAGCCCGGCACCGAGCCGCGAAGTGCGCCTCAAGCCGCTTGAGGTCGACGGTCGACTTGGACCGGGGCCGCACGCTACAGAGCACCACAGTCGCCGACCGGACAAGATCCCCGTAGTCGTGCGCCTCAAGCCAGTCGAGCGTCGCCGAAGCCGCCCGCGCCCCGTCGACGGAAGGACTGCTGACGAGCACCAGCTGGTCGGCGAGCCCGAGCACGCCGGACATCGCCGAGTGCAGCAACCCCGTCCCGCAGTCGGTGATGCAGATCGAGTAGAAGTTCTCCAGAACGGCCGAAACCGCCTGATAGTCCTCAGCGGAGAAAGCCTCCGACACGGAAGGATCCCGGTCGGACCCGAGGATCTCGAGCCGCGAAGGCGTCTGTGAGGTGAAGGCCCGGATGTCGACGTACCGCCGGATGTCCCCGCGCTCGTTCAGCAGGTCACGGATGGTCGCCGAGGTCTCGAGCTCGACCTTGTCGGAGAGCGTCCCACGGTCGGGGTTGGCGTCGACGGCGATCACGCGGTCGCCGCGGACCTGTGCCAGCGTCGCGCCGAGGCCCACGGTCGTGGTGGTCTTCCCGACGCCGCCCTTGAGGCTGAGCACCGCCACACGGTGGTGGCCGGCCGAGACGGGGGTGCGTGCCCGCGACACCAGCTCCTGGCGGCGCCGCACCTCGGGGGCCTCGCCGGGCTTTATCAAGCCGGCCGTCGCCTTGAAGACGACGCGGCGCCAGCCGGTGGCGGGTCCGTCCTTGCGGCCCTTGAGGAGGGTCGCGGGGTCGAGGCTGTCGGCCGAGGGCTTCGACGAGCGGGGCACGAGGGCCCGCGAGGGGGTCGAGAAGGCCGGTGCGGGCAGGTTGTCGGGCTGGCGGCGGCGCGGCTGGTAGGGCTCGCGCTCGGCGATCTCGCGCGACTCCGAGACCGGCGGCTGAACCTCTCTGGTGTACGCGTCCAGCGCCTCCCGCGCCGAAGACCGGAAGGCCTCCCCGGGACCGGGGGCGGCCTCGGCCGGCGTGCTGAGGTTCTCCCGCAGGGATCCCCTTAACGGCTCCTCGGCGTCCCTGATGGGCCGGAACCGGTCGCCGGGGTCGGTGTCCTCGGCGGCGGGGGTCTCCTCGGCCTCGGTGCCGGGCCAGGAGAACCGGCCGGACTCGGAGTCGGGCCGCGACACCCGGTCGGTGTCACGCGGGAAGCCGAAATGCCCCGAGTCGGTGTCAGAGCGCGAGAGACCGAAAGACCCGGAGTCCCGGTCGGTGTCGGCGCGCGAGAGGCCGAAAGACCCCGAGTCGGATTCGGTCCGCGTCACGCGGTCGCTGTCGGAGCGCGAAAGGCCGAAAGGCCCGGAATCGAAGTCCGAGTCGCTCTCCGGCCGCGAGACCCGGTCGGTGTCGCTCCGCGAGAACGTGAAGCCGCCCGAGTCGGACTCGCCGTCCGAACGCAGGGCGAAGCTCCCGGGGTCGGTGTCGTTGCGTCCGTAGCTCGCCAGGTCGGACACCGTCTCGGGCGAGAAGCGCCCCGTCTCGGCGTCGGGCCGGGGGAAGCGTCCCGAGTCGGACGGCTCGTCGGACACCGGCACGGCCGGCTCCAGCCAGCCGCGTACCGGCTCGTCGGAGGGGTCGGGCTCGGCCGGGGGCCGTTCGCCGAACGCGCCCACGTTGTAGGAGTCGGTGTCGATCGGGGAGTCCCCGAACGCCCCGCGCCCGTTCCCGAACGGCAGCGGGTCGAGCGTCTCCACCCCGTTGTCGGTCGCGGGCGGCTCGTCGACGGCGGCGACCGCGCGGAACGGCGCCGGTTCGGCCGGGACGGACCGCCACGGGTCCTTCGGGTAGGGCGAGGGCACCTCGTCGCTCGGCGGCGCGGGCTGCTGGGACGCTGCCAGCGACGACGCCGTCACCGCGGACACCGCGATGTCGACCTCGTCGGGCATCTCCTTGATCGCGTCGAGCCAGGCGAGCTGGTCTTCGAGCGAGTGGGGATCCTCACGATCGTGTCGTGCCACCGTGTTTCCCCCTCGGGATGGGCTAAAGGGGCAGCAAACACATTGCAGATTAGCGCCCCGTATACAGGCGAACGCGGCCAACCGTCGAGTTGGCCGCTCGGTTACTTTAGGTCACATGCGTGCGATCGTGATTTCAAGCCCCGGCGGACCGGACGTTCTAGAGTGGCGCGAGGTGCCGGATCCCGTTCCCGCCCGAGGTGAGGTGGTGATTGAGATCACGGCGTCAGCCGTGAACCGGGCCGACCTCCTGCAGCGGCAAGGACTCTACCCGCCTCCGCCCGGCGCGTCTGAAATTCCCGGGATGGAATGTTCTGGGGTGATCAGTGAGGTCGGCGAGGGTGTCGACACCCTCACGGTCGGTGACGAAGTCACGGCTCTGCTGGCCGGTGGCGGATATGCCGAAAAGGTGGCAGTTCCGTGGCAGCAGGTGATGCCCGCCCCCACCTCCCTGGCCGAGTCGGCCGCGCTGCCCGAGGTCGCCTGCACGGTCTGGGCCAACGTCTTCATGGCGGCGCGCCTGCGGAAGGGCGAGACCCTGCTCGTCCACGGCGGCGCGAGCGGCATCGGGACGATGGCCGTCCAGCTCGGCAAGGCCTTCGGCTCGCGGGTGATCGTCACGGCGGGTTCGGAGGCAAAGCTGGAACGATGCCTGGCGCTCGGCGCGGATAGAGGAATCAACTACCGAGAAGAAGATTTCTCCCAAGTACTGAAAGACGACCGCCCCGACGTGATCCTCGACATCATGGGCGCCAAGTACCTCCAGCCCAATGTCGCGGTCCTGGCCGAAGGCGGACGTCTGGCCATCATCGGGATGCAAGGCGGCACCAAGGGCGAACTCGACATCGCCACGTTGCTGCGCAAGCGCGGGACCGTCATGGCCTCGGCCCTGCGCAGCCGCACCCCCGACGAGAAGGGCGCGATCTGCCGGGGCGTCGCCGACAACGTGTGGCCGCTGGTCAGCGCGGGTGCGATCAGTCCGGTCGTCCACGCTGAGATACCGATGGAACACGCTGCGGAGGCCCACCGCATGCTCGAAGCCGGCGACCACATCGGCAAGATCCTGCTAGTAGGTTGAGAGACATGAACGCTGACGAGAGCACTCCACACATCGTGGTTCTTCCGGCAGGCGAAGAGGCCCCGGGCGGCGAGGAGCGGTCGGTCGCCGACCTGGTGGAACAGCCCGCGAAGGTGATGCGGATCGGCAGCATGATCCGCCAGCTTCTCGAAGAGGTCCGCGCGGCCCCCCTCGACGAGGCGAGCCGCAAGCGTCTCATGGAGATCCACCAGAGCTCGATCAAGGAGCTCGAAGACGGCCTGGCCCCCGAGCTCGTCGACGAACTCGAGCGCCTCTCGCTCCCGTTCACCGACACCAACGGCTCCCCGCCCAGCGAGGCGGAGCTCCGCGTGGCCCACGCCCAGCTGGTCGGCTGGCTGGAAGGCCTCTTCCACGGCATCCAGACCACCCTGTTCGCCCAGCAGATGGCGGCCCGCGCCCAACTGGAGCAGATGCGCCGCGCGCTGCCCGGCGGCTTCTCCCAGCAGGGCGGCCAGGAAGACCCCGGCCACCGCGGCGCCTCGGGGCCCTACCTTTAAAGCCCTATGTGTACGGGCTGGGCGACCCCCAGGGCACCCGGCCCGCCCACAACCCTCACATGGACGGCACCGCCCGGAGGGGACAAGCCGAACACGGCCACGGGATCGGGCGCTTCGCGCCCGAAATTTCGTGACATCGCCCGCTCCAAGGGCTGAGGAAAAGCGCAAACCACCACCCTCAGGCCGCCGAAGCACCCCCGTACAGCCGCTCCAGCACCAGCGCCACCCCGTCGTCGTCGTTGGCCGCCGTCACCTGGTCGACCGCCGCCAGCACGTCGGGATGCGCGTTGGCCACCGCGACCGACGTCCCCGCCCAGGCCAGCATCGGCAGGTCGTTCGGCATGTCGCCGAACGCGACCGCCTCCCCGGGCGCGATCCCGTTGCGTTCGGCGAACCGGGCCAGGGCGGTCGCCTTGGTCACCCCGAGCGCGCTCATCTCGATCAGCGCCCGCCCGCTCGAATGCGTCGGCGTCACCAGGCCGCCCACCAACGCCACGACCTGCTCGTAGAGATCGTCGGCGTCCATCGTGTGGTGATAGGCGAGCAGCTTCGCGCACGGAAGCCCCAGAACCGAGGCCACGGGCGGCCGGCCGTCGCCGAACCGGAGATCCCAGCCGCCCAGGGGGAAGCCGGTCTCGTAGGCGTACCCGTCCTCGTACTCGACCGAGAAGGTCAGCGACGGCACGGCGGCCCGCAACAGGGCGACCGTCTCGGCCACCACCTCCGACGGCATCAGGTGGGAGTCGGCGATCGACTCGGTGTGGAGGTCGTACAGGAGCGCGCCGTTGGCGCAGATGGCCAGGCCTCGGTGGTTGACGACGTGGGAGACGGTCGTCATCCAGCGGGGCGGGCGGGCGGTGACGAAGACCAGGGTCGCCCCGGAGTCCTCTACGGCGGCGAAGGCGGCGGCGGTGCGGGCCGAGATGGTGCCGTCGGAACGCAGGGCGGTGCCGTCGAGGTCGGTGGCGACGAGGCGCGGTGGGGCCATAACAGGTCCCAGTTTGCCCTGTCCCCGAGACGCCCCGGTCAGGGGGATCTCAGGACAAGAATTCTCCCCCGGACTTGGAACACCGGGGGGCCGACATAGTGTTAGATGTGAACGCGTTGTATTAGCTGTTCCCGTAGCGAAAACCAGCTTGACTGTTATGAGCCACCCGGGGAGCTGTGCGACACACCGGGGCTCACGAGGTGTGTGCCCCAAGATTCACTTCCTTAGGGAGAGCGTTAATGGCTCAGGGAACCGTCAAGTGGTTCAACGCTGAAAAGGGCTTCGGCTTCATCGCCCCGGACGGCGGCGCGCCGGACGTGTTCGTGCACTTCTCGGCCATCACCGGCTCCGGCTACCGGAACCTGGAAGACGGCCAGCGTGTGGAGTTCGAGGTCACCGAGGGCCCGAAGGGTCCGCAGGCCTCGCAGGTCCGCGCCCTCTAGACCACTGACAACGGCGAAGGCCGGGGCTCTTCGAAAGAAGAACCCCGGCCTTCGTCGTGTTATTTGACGGGTTCGAGAACGTCAAGCCCCACAAAGGGCCGCAGCGCCTTGGGAACCACGACCGAACCGTCGGCCTGCTGGTGGTTCTCGAGAATCGCCACAATCCATCTGGTGGTCGCGAGTGTGCCGTTCAGCGTGGCCACCACGCGGGGCTTGCCGTCTTCGTCGCGGAATCGCACCTTGAGGCGGCGGGCCTGGAACTCGGTGCAGTTCGACGTCGAGGTGAGTTCGCGGTAACGCCCCTGGCTGGGGATCCAGCCCTCGCAGTCGAACTTGCGGGCGGCCGACATGCCGAGGTCGCCCGCGGCGGTGTCGATGACCCGGTAGGGCAGCTCGCACTTGTCGAGCATCTGCTTCTCCCACGCGAGCAGCCGCTGGTGCTCCTCGGCCGAGTCCTCCGGCTTGCAGTAGGAGAACATCTCGACCTTGTCGAACTGGTGCACCCGGATGATGCCGCGGGTGTCCTTCCCGTACGACCCGGCCTCCCGGCGGAAGCACGACGACCAGCCCGCGTAGCGGTAGGGGAGCTGGGAGCCGTCGAGGATCTCGTCGGCGTGGTAGGCCGCCAGCGGCACCTCGGAGGTGCCGACCAGGTAGAGATCGTCTTCGGGCAGCCGGTAGATCTCGCTGTCGTGGGCGATCGTGAAGCCGGTGCCCTGCATCGACTCGGGCTTGACCAGCACCGGAGTGATCATCGGCACGAAACCGGCCTCGACGGCCTGCTGCATGGCCATGTTGAGCAGCCCGAGCTGGAGCCGGGCCCCGGCGCCGCGCAGGAAGAAGAACCGGGAGCCCGAGACCTTCGCGCCCCGCTCCATGTCGATCGCGCCGAGCAGTTCGCCCAGCTCAAGGTGGTCGCGCGGGGTGAAGTCGAACTCCCGGGGGGTGCCCACGTGGTCGAGGACGACGTAGTCGTCCTCACCTCCGTGGGGCGCGGCGGGGTCGACGATGTTGGGCACCGACATCACCTTGGCGTCGAGCTCGGCGCCGAGCTGCTCGGCCTCCGCCTCGGCCGCCTTCACCTGCGCCGCGAGATCCTTCGCCCGGTCGAGCAGCGCCTGCCGCTCGTCGCCGGACGCCTTGGAGACCGACTTGCCCACGTTCTTCTGCTCGGCGCGCAGGGACTCGAAGGAGCCCAGCGCGCTACGACGACGCTCGTCGAGGGAGAGCAGCGTGTCGACGACGGTGTCGTCCTCCCCGCGGGCGCGCTGCGAGTCGCGCAGCCGGTCGGGATCTTCGCGTAGGGTTCGCAGGTCAATCACAGAGCAAACGCTACCGTTGGACGGAACCTGCCCGCATGCGGCTTAGCCACCCGGCGGCCTCGGCGAAATCGGGGTCGGCGGTGCCGCGCTTGATCTGCGTCGGCACCTTGTCGGCCCGCGGATAGCTCCCGAGGAAGCGCAGATCGCCCGAAATGCGGTGCAGCCCAGAGACGGCCTCCCCGACCCGCGCCTCGGCGATGTGCCCTTCGCAGTCGAAGTGGAAGAAGTAGCTGCCGATGCCGTCACCGGTCGGACGCGACTCGATGCGGGTCAGGTTGACGCCGCGTACGGAGAACTCGGAGAGCATCTCCAGCAGCGCGCCCGCGTGGTCGTCGCGCAGGAAGGCCACCATCGACGAACGGTCGGCGCCGGTCGGCTCGGGCAGCGCCCCGGGGGGCGCGACCTGGACGAACCGGGTCACGGTGTCGTTGCGGTCACCGATGTCGGAGGCCAGCTCGGTCAGGTCGTAGATCTCACCCGCGATGGCCGGGCCGATGGCGGCGTCGTAGGGGGACTCGGGGTTGGCGATCTCCTGGGCCGCGCCGGCGGTCGAGGAGGCGTGGACGACCACGGCGCCCGGGATCTCCCGGTCGATGAACTCACGGCACTGCGTGTGCGCGGCGGGGTGGGTGAAGATGCGCTTGATCTGGCGCATCTCGGTGCCCGGACGGACGAGAAGGGAGAACTCGACGGGGAGCAGCAGCTCGGCGACGATCAGCAGCGGCTTGCCCCAGGCGAACTCGTCGAGCGTCTGGGCGATGCCGCCTTCGAGCGAGTTCTCGAGGGGCACGACCGCCCCTTCGGCCTCGCCGTTGCGGACCGCGTCGAGCGCGGCCTTGACGTTGGCGCACGGCAGGCGCTCGGCCTCGGGCGCAAGCTCACGAAGGGCGGCTTCACAGAAGGTGCCCTCGGGGCCCAGATAGGCGAGCTTTGACATAACACCAGGTTAGCCACAGTCGGCGGTGGTGTATGCGTAAAAGGAGACACGGACGGCCGAAGATCGGCCATGTCTCCGCCATGACTTCAGCGGGCGGAGTTGCTCCAGAGCCCTCCGGCGGGTCGCAGCAGGTCACCGTCGGCCGCCTCGACTTCCGGCCCCAGCCCCAGCCGCGCCGCCCGCACGGCCTGCTCCTCCTCCGGGGAGAGGGGCTGGAGCCCCTTGCCGCCCCTTAGTGCCCTGACGTAGGTGCGGGTTTCGGTCCGCCCGTTGATCGACGTGAGCACGATCCCGTCGCCCAGCCCATTGATCAGCGCGACCGAGAACGACAACCGCCCCGTCATCTCCTCCAGCGCGTCGTAGCGGAAGACGGCCACGTCGCGGATCGCCTTGGTGTCGACGACCCCCTCGACCGCCGCCCGCCTGGCCAGCACGTCGAGACAGTCCTGGACGGCGGCCCGCGCGTTGCGCAGCGAGTAGAGCCCGATGACGACCCCGGTGAACCCCGCGAGCAGCCCGGCGATCACGAAAGCGGTTACCAGCACGCGACCGAGCGTAATGGCGCGGTCACGGTTTCGCCCGGGTTCGGGCAAGGACGAACACGAGGGCCATGGCCCCCAGCCCGAACGCGTTCTGCACGATCTTCCCCAGGGTCGGCGACAACACGGGGATCTCCCACATCTTGATGTAGGCCCCCCACCACGGGATCGGCAACACGTAATAGACCCACGTGACCGCCCGCTGCCGGAACTCGGGCAGCGCCGCCAGCACGACCACGATCCAGGCGAGATGGTGAATCCAGGCCACCGGGGAAAGCAGCACCGCCATCAATCCGGTGAGCGCCGTCGCCGTGAGAGCGTCGCCGGCGAGGTAATGGCGGCGGGCGGCGCGGAAGCCGTACCACCCGATAAAGGCGACGGCGGCGAGCCAGAGCACGGTGGTCAGCGCATCGGGCCAGTAGAGCCGCAGCAGCATCCCCCGCATCGACTGATTCGTGGTCGCCGTATTGGCCCCGAGCCTTTCCGAATCGAGCAGCGCCCCGAACCAGAAGTCGACTGCGTCCTGCGGAATCACCAGAAACGGAATGACCGTGAGGAGGGCCGCCGTTCCCGACGCCGTGAGGAACGTTTTCATCTCCTCATTCCGGTACGGCTTCCGCCACGCCACCAGCAGCAAGAGGATGAGAAACACCCCCGGCGTGAGCTTCACCGCCGTCGCGATGCCGATGAGAATGCCGCGCGGCCACCAGGGCCGTTTGACGACGACGTCGAACAGGCACAACGCGACGAGGAACAGATCGACCTGACCGAACCTGATCTGGTCGCGGATCGGCATCAGGTAAAGGCACGCGATCGTGACCAGCGGCAACCATTTCCGCTGTTCGGGAAAGGCCACCCAGACGACGGCCACGAGCGTCGCGACGATGGCCGCCGTCCAGACCCACTGCAACACCGGCCACGGCAGCATGGCGAGCGGCACCGCGAGCATGGCCGAGATCGGCGGGTAGGTGAACGGCAGCAGTTGCGGCGCCGGGGTCACCACGCCGTAGACGGGGAGCCCGTCGAGGAGCGCCTGCCCGCCGAGCCGGTAGACGTCGAGATCGACGAGCCGCTGGTCATCGGGGTTGGTCAGCCAGTAGTGCACGAGCGGCGCGGCCGCGGCCAGCACCAGCAGCACCCCCGCCAGCGGCCACCACGTCGTCCGACTCCGCGCAACGCTTCCCACGACGAGGCAGGCTACCGTTTAGCCCGCTGATGGACCGCAGGGAAGGAGACCCCGTGCACGGACCCTCCGAAGGTGCGGCCGCACGGGGAGAAACACCGGACCTCGCGGCCCTTCCGCGAAACGCCACGACCGAGAACGGCACGGCCGAGAACCGCACGGCCGAGAACCGCACGGCCGAGAACCGCACGAGCGAGAACCGCACGAGCGAGAACCGCACGAGCGAAATCCGCACGGCGCTCGCTTCGGGCGGCGTCGCCGACACATCGCACCGAGCTCGTCCCGTGGCCAGGAGACCGGTCCGAGACGCAGGGTCCCGGAGAGCGAGGATCCACCGGATCGTCTGGGTTCTGCTCACCGCCGTTTTGACCGGGGTCTTCGGCCTGCCCGGGAGCGCGCTCGCCGCCCCCCAGGGGCAAGTGGTGATCATCGGCGTCCCCGGCCTGGAGTGGGCCGACCTCAGCCCCTCGCGCACCCCCAATCTGTGGAAACTCGCCGAAACCGCCGGTGCCGCCTCGTTGTCGACCCGTGCGGTCCCGCTCGAAGGCCGGGGCATCACCTGCCCGGTCGCCGGTTGGCTGACGGTGTCGGCCGGGCAGCGAGCCGCCTCCCCGGGGTGCGAACCACCCGTTCAGCCCAGAGGCGCCACCGTGCCCGACTGGCAGGCGCTAGTCGAGCTCCAGCGGCAGTCGTCGTTCCAGGCCCGGATCGGCGCCCTCGGACAGGCGGTCAAGGACGCGGGCGGCAAGACCGTCGCCGTGGGCCCGGGGGCGCTGCTGGCCGCGGCCGACCTGGCCGGGAACACCACCAGCTACTTCGAGAGCATCACCGATCTCGACCCCGGCGGCTACCAGCTCATCGTCGCCGAGGCCCCGGAGATCTCCGACGCCTGGCTGGCCGACGGCATGAGCTCCCGGGGAAGAGAGCAGGCCGTCGCCGCCGCCGACACGACCGTCGGGGCCATCCTCGCCAAGATCCCTCAAGGGGCGACGATCCTGGTCGGCGGGGTCTCCGACGCCAGGGCCGGCGCCCACCTGCACGTCGCCATGGCCAGTGGTCCCTCGTTCGGGACGGGCCTGTTGACCGCGTCGTCGACCCGCCAGGCCGGCCTGGTCACCATCACCGACCTGACCGCCACCGCCCTGACCGCCCTCGGCCTGCCCGTCCCGGACGGCGTCGTGGGCCGCGCCTGGACCGCGACGACCCAGCCCGCCGACCCGCAGGCCCTCGCCGACGACGACCTCGCCAGCCAGGTCCTCAGGGACGTGCGGGAGCCGTTCTTCTTCGCGCTGGTCATGATCCAGGTCCTCTTCTACGCCGTCGCGTCGGTGATCATGCGCCGTCAGGTCGCCGCCGCCGGACGGGCCATGATGATCGTCGGCGTCGTCAGCGGCGCGGTGCCGATCTCGACGTTCCTGGCGCAGCTCGTGCCGTGGTGGAGCGTCGCGCATCCGATGCCCGCGCTCGTCGGCACGATCCTCGGCTTCGCCCTGCTCATCGCGGCCGTCGCGTTCGCCGGGCCGTGGCGGCGCGACGTGCTCGGGCCGCTGGGCGTCGTCGCGGGCGTGTCGTCGGTCGCGCTGCTGCTCGACGTCATGACGGGCTCGCACCTCCAGGTCAACGCGGTCACCGGCTACGAGCCGGTCACCGGCGGCCGGTTCTACGGCTTCGGCAACATGGCCTTCGCCGTCTACTCGACCGGCACGATCCTGTTCCTGGCCGCCGCCGCCCATTTCATCCGCCGCCGCACGGCGGCCCTCGTCTTCTGCGCCGGGTACGGCGTGTTCGCCATCGCCGCCGACGGCTGGCCCTCCTGGGGGGCCGACTTCGGCGGGGTGCCGTCGTTCGTGCTCGGTTTCGCGGTGTTCATGCTGCTCCTGGCCGGCCTGCGGGTGTCGGTGGCCCGGCTGGCCCTGATCGCCGTCGGGGGCGCCGCGCTGATCACGGTGATCGCCCTGGCCGACTATTCGCGGCCGGCCGAGCAGCGCACCCACCTGGGCGCGTTCGTCCAGCAGGTCATCGACGGCGAGGCCGGCGGGGTGCTGGCGCGCAAGCTCAGCGCGATGCTCGGCACCCTGGGGAACTGGCCGCTGACCCTGCTGTCGCTGGTCGCGGTGGCGTTCCTGTTCCTCGTGCTGGCCCGGCCGCGCGAGATGAGGGTCGCCGCGCTGAGCGTGGCCTACGAGAAGGCCCCGGAGCTGCGGGCCGGGTTGATCGGCGCGCTGACGGCGGCGTTCGTCGGCTTCCTGATCAACGACTCCGGGATCGCGATTCCGGCGATGGCACTGACGGTGGCCGTACCGCTGACACTCGCGGCAGCCGTACGAGCAGAAACACCACCACTCCGAGCAGGAGCCACGGAACGACCTGAGACCTGACCACGTCCACCAGCCACTCCGACCCGGCGGGCTGGTCGAACTGCCGCGCCGGCAGGTAGGCGAGCGAGAGCAGCGAGATCCGGGCCACCAGGACGTAGTCGAGCCACGACCTCGGCACCAGCGCGAGCAGGGCGAAGGCGAGCCCGTCGTACCAGGGCAGCGCGTAGGGCGTGGAGAACAACCACGCGACGGAGAACGCCACGGCGACCCGCGCGGCGTCGAGCGGCGCCAGCGCCCGCAGCAGCAGCGCGGCCAGCGCGGCGAACAGGAGCAGCGAGCCGATCTGGATCCAGACCTTGTACGACCCCTCTCCGATCACGGTCTGCAGCCCGGTCTTGACCACGCTCCACGGCGTCGCGAGCGAGACCATCTTGCTCGCGTTGAGCACCTGGCCCAGAGAATGGGGCCCCGCGAGCCAGTAGGCCATCCCGGAGACCGCCAGCGCGGTCGCGGCCACCAGCGCCAACCGGCCCAGGTTCCGCCGCAGCTCCCAGGCGACCCCGAGCGCGACCACCCCGACGGTCACCTTGGCCGCGACCCCCAGGCCGAGGAACACGCCCTTGAAGCGGGTGACCAGCGCGGCGACCACGAAGGCGACGGCGAGCGTGTCGGCGTGCATGCCGGCGACCAGGTGGTAGACGACCAGCGGATTGGCCGTCCACAGCACCACCCCGCGCGACCCCAGCATCCAGGCGAGGGCGAGGAAGGCGGCTGCGTTGACGAGCGCCATCACGAACACGGTCAGCCGGACGGAGTCGCCACCGACGAAACTCGCCAGCGCCTGCACCCCGGTCGTGACGGGACCGTAGACGCTCGGCGTCGTGGCCCACTCCTCGACCGCCCCGAGAACCGGATCACCGGGGATTCGGTCAGGCGTGACCGAATAAGGGTCATGCCCCAAAGTCACGAGCCGACCGTAGGCGGCGTAGTTCAGATGGTCGGACGACCCGATCGGCGGCAGGAAGGCCAGCAGCACGACCGCCACGACCCCCAGCCACCGGAGCACTCGCAGCGAAGGCGCGCCGTAGAGCCCCAGCAGCACCCCGGCCGTTCCCAGGACGACCACCGCGAAGGCCAGCCCGATGGCCGGCCACCCCGGCAGCCCCGCGTCGACGAAGAACGGCACCCACCCGGCCCCGGTCAGCCGGGGCTGCAGCGCCGACGGCCCCAGCAGGGCCAGCAGCACCGTCAGCCCAAGGGCCGCCGCCACGCACCCGACGGCCAGCCTGCCCGCAGCCACACGCTCCACGCCGAGAAGCCTAGAGCCGCCCGCCGGACGTCAACCTGCCCGTAGGCAACCTGTGGACAACTCCCCGCTTGTGGAGAACCTGGCCTCAGCCTCCGAGGGCGGGTGGATTCCAGCATCCAGGGCGCGCAAGCGCCGATCCGAACGCGGGCCCGCATCGCGCGGACAGGTCCGTCCACACAATCCCTAAGGACGGGTCTGTGGCCGGAAGCTCTCGATCGTCTCCATCGCCTTGACCACGGTGGGTTCCCGGGCCGCCAGCGCCCGCGACACGTCCCGTAGTTGCTTCGCCCGGTGCAGTTGGGCCCGCCAGTCGGTTCCGGTCGCCCGGTGGGCCATCTCGACCTCGACCTCCACCACCCGGAACCCCTTCCGGACGAGGTCGATCGTCAACCCGGTCTCCACGCCGAACCCGGCGGCCAGCGGCCGGGCCGCGTCGAAGGCCGCGCGGGTCAGGCAGCGCTGGCCGTTGAGGGGCTGCGCCGGGTCGAACCCGGTCAGCCGTTTGATGCCGTCGCGGGCGACCCGCACCACGACGCCGTGCCCGCCGAGCTTCACCCGGGTGGCGAAGGTCGCGATGGTCATGTCGGCCACGCCGTCACGAACCGGTCCGATCAGGGGAGCCGCCGCGGCGGCCGTCTCCCCCAGGTCGGCGTCGAGAAAGAGCAGGTGGCAGTCTTCGTCGAGCAGTCGTACGGCCTCGGCGCCGCTCTCCATGGCCGCGGCCTTGCCCCGGTTGCGGCTGTGGCGCACGACACGGGCGCCGGCGGCCCGCGCCACCCGTCCCGTCTCGTCGGACGAGCCGTCGTCGACCACGAGGACGAGCGAGACGCCGGGCAGGCGGAGGGCCGCGGTGACCGTCGCGGCGATGCGGTCGCCCTCGTCTTTGGCCGGGATGACGACCGCGGTGTCCGAGCGGGGGGAAAGATCGCTCATCCGGTCGGGTTGGCCAGCTCCGCGGGCACGCTCTCGTGCACGGTGAACACCGAGTCGAGACCGGTCACCTGAAGGATCTTGCGGACCGCCGGACGTGGCGCGGCCACCTCCAGCACGCCGCCGCGTTCCTTGAGCCGCTTGAGAGCGGACAGCAGCACGTTCATGCCGGTGGAGTCACAGAACTCCACGCCGGACATGTCGATGACGACCCGGTCAAGCGCGGTCTCTTCGAGCACTCGGGTGAACTCCGACTGCAGGCGAGGCGCGGTATAGAGGTCGATTTCTCCGATTACGGCCATCACAGCGTGACCCGCATGCGATCGAGTCGAGACTTTGAGCTCCACAGCGCGCACACTAGCGCCGGTCGGGCGCTGGGTCACGTTCCTCTGGGATTACCGAAGAGTCGTCCGCCCTTTGTCCCCGATTTCGGTCCCATGTAAACGCAGAGTGCGCGAAGCTTGACGCTATGGAACCGGCTCCCGCCGGAGCCGAAGGAGGAGCGGCGCTCATGAACACGGAACTTCCCGAAGATCCACAGAGACGTCGGCTTCGTGAGCGGCTGGAGGTCATCCAGATCCGCACCGACAAGGCGAGTTCATGGCGTGACGCGGTCAGACCTCTGCGGCATCTGCTCAACCGTGAGGGCTTCGTACCGATCAAGACCCGGCTCGCCTCGACCGACCTCGACTTCCTGGAATCCTCGCGCGACGATCTGCTGGCCTTCTCCGAGTTGTCGCTGCGGTTGATCGATCTCCACCAGCCGCGCGACGCGGGCGGCATCACGAGTGACACGGCCCATCCCATCCTGCGCTGCCGGAGCTGCATGTGGCGCTGGCCGTGCCCGACGTTCCGGGCGATCACCGAGGCGTTCTCGATCGGCTACGACACGGGTTCGTAGCGGTAGCCGACGCCCCAGACGGTGATGATGCGGCCGGGATCCGTCGGATCGCGCTCGATCTTCTCCCTCAGCCGGCGCACGTGCACGGTCACCGTCGAGGAGTCGCCGAAGGCCCAGCCCCAGACGCGGTCGAGCAGGTCGGTGCGGCTGAACGCCTGGCGGGGGTTGCGCAGCAGGTAGACGAGCAGGTCGAACTCGCGGGCGGTCAGGGTGACCTCCGCGTCGCCCAGACGCACGTGGCGGGCTCCGACGTCGACCACGAGGTCGGCGTCGCGGAGCACCCCGGTTCCGGCCGGCACGATCGATCCTCGGGCTCTGCGCAGCACCGCGGCGACGCGCAGGGCCAGCTCGCGGGGGCTGAAGGGCTTGGTGACGTAGTCGTCGGCGTCGGCGTCGAGGTCGACCAGGTCGATGGCCTCGCCCAGGAGGATCACCGGGACCGGCCAGCGGGCCCGCAGCTCGTGGCCGACGGCGAGCCGGTTCATGTCCAGGATGAGCAGATCGGGCGGGACGGTGAGGTCGGCCGGATCACACCGGACCTCGTGTCCGTCGCGTTCGAGATAACGCGCGACGACCTCGGCCACGGCGGGGTCGTCGTCGACCACGAGAATGACGGTCACGCTCCAAAGACTAGGTCGCACGGCGATCGCCGAACGCGTAGTTTGTTGGCCATGACCCGTACTGTTCTTGCGGTCGTGGGGATCTTCCTCGCCATCTGGCTGGTGATCGGATTCGTCATCCCCGCGCTCTTCGCGACGCTGAAGTTCCTCCTGGTCGTCGCGCTGATCGCGGCGGTCGTGGTCGGTGTGATCACGCTGGTGGGCAAGAAGTAACACATGTTCGTCCAGGCCCTGCTCGGCGCGCTCGCGATGCCCGGTGGCATCGCGCTGCTCGCCGTGCTGGGCCTGCTGCTCGTCGCGTGGGCGCTGCGGCTGCTGTCCGCGGCGCCCCACGTCGCACAGGCGCCGCTCGGCGCGGGTGTCGAAGCCGTTCTGGTACGGCTCCGCCACCCCAATTCACCAGGCCGAACACGGTCGAGAGCTCCGACAGGAAACCCGGCGCCCCGCTGATCGCCATTGATCGGCAAGGGCGCCTTCGTCGTGTCCGAAAACTGACGAAAGGTTCCTGAATCGTGTTCGACTTCATTCTCGGCCCGGCCTACGACGCCACGGCGGCGCTGGCCGGCCTCGTCGGCGCAGCCCCGGCGATCGTGCTGCTGACCCTGCTGGTCCGGCTCGCCCTGCTTCCCCTGGGGATCCGCCAGGCGAAGCTCCAGCGCATCCGCCAGAGGCTGGCCCCCGACCTGGCGAAGATCCAGAAACGCCACGCCAAAGACCCGGAACGGATGGCCCGGGAGGTCCGGTCCCTCTACGCCGACGCGGGCACCTCGATGTTCGCCGGCGTCGGGACGGGCCTGGCCCAGATCCCGTTCGTGTTTGTCTTGTACAACCTGTTCACCCACCCGGTGATCGCCGGGCAGCAGAACGTCCTGATGACCCACAGCGCGCTGTCGGTGTCCCTGAGTGAGCACCTCGGGGCGGTCGTCGCCCACTCCGGATTGTTCGGCGGACCCACCCTGGTGTTCGTCGGCCTCCTGGTGCTCATCGCACTGGTGGCGTGGCAGTCGTCCCGACTCGTGATCAGGACGCCTGAAATGCCCGGAAGCGGGCTGTTGAAACTGCTTCCCTACGGGACCGTGCTCGCCGCCGCGTTCCTGCCGTTCGCGACGGGCGTCTACCTGCTGATCAGCACCGCATGGACGACGACCGAACGGCGACTACTCACCGTTTAGACGACTTCGCGCAGTGCGCTGATTTCGGACTCACCTGACTGCCCATTTCGGGCGGGCTGAGGGGCGTGGACGATGGCCCATACGGTGGTCGTCTCGCCCTCGTGGCGTACTCCCCAGCGCTCTGCGAGGAACTCGACGATGCCGAGCCCCCGGCCCCCCAGAGACGAGAGAGTAGGCCGTCCGGCACGCGGCTCGGTGGTCGCCCCACCGTCGCTCACGGCCACTTCCACATGTCCGTCACCACAGGCCCATGTGACTCTGAGCTGCCCAGACGCGAGGGGGTGTGCGTGGCGCAGGGCATTGCTCAACAGTTCGCTCATCACCAGGACCGTGTCGTCGACCGCCGCTTCGAAAACCCCGGAAGCGAGCAGGTCGGCGCTGAGGCGTTGACGCGCCACAGCCACGCTCGACAGAGCGTACGGCAGCATGACGACGCTCGACGCACTCACCTCCCCGTTCTCCCGAACCCCCTGAAGATGGTCACCCCAGTAAGACCGAAATGCCCCGTTCGCTGACCGTGGAAACCGAGCACTGATTACAGCTTGTGCACTTTGGACAATAGGTCAGCTTCGGTGTTACCCCGCTCTTACCGGCCCGGTGTGTCGGGTGCGGTGACAAACCCCTCTCTGCGCAGCACGAACTGCATACGTGTACCACCTTCGGGTCGGGGCAGCGCGGCCACCTCCCCTCCTTGGGCCCGCGCAAGGCTCCGGACGATGTACAACCCGAGCCCCACCCCGCCGAACCGGCGGCGGTCGCCGCTCTCGCCCTGGACGAACCGTTCGAAGACGCGTTCGCGGTCGGACGGGGCGATGCCGATGCCCTCGTCGTCGACGGTCAGCACCACCCGGGTCTCCTCCGCCCAGGCCGAGACCTGGATGAGGCCCCCGTCGGGGGAGTACTTGAAGGCGTTCTCCAGCAGCTGGTCGAGCAGTATGTCGGTGGCGAGCGCGTCGCCGCGTACCAGCGGAAGGTCGTCGGGGACCCGCACCTCGACGCGGTGGCGGTCGGACAGCACCGGCAACCCCAGGGTCGCGGCGCGCACCCGTTCGGCCAGGTCGAAGGCCTCGTCGCGGACCGACGGCTCGGCCGCCCCGGCGCGGGCGCCGAGCAGGAGGTGGTCGATCAGCCGCCCGAGCGACTTGGCCCGTTCGGCGATCGTGTGGACGTGGGCCCGGCGGTCGGCGTCGGAGAGCTTGTCCCACCGGTCGGCCAGCGTGCTGGCGAAGCCGGTCACGACGGTGATCGGGGTGCGCAGCTCGTGGCTGGTGGTGGCCAGGAACAGGTCCTTGGCCTCCTCCAGCTCCTTGGCGCTGGTGATGTCGCGGAAGTCGGCGACGATCTCGCCGGTCTCCGGGATGGTCGCGCAGAGCACGTCGAGCCAGCGGCCCGATTCGAGCTGGAAGGTCAGCTTCTCGCCGGGCGCGGGCAGGTCGAAGGGCGGCGGCCGGCCGATGACGTCCTCGTAGGCGTAGCCGGTCAGTTCGGCCGCCTTGGGGTTCCAGCGCGTGACCGTGCCGCTCTCGCTGAGCACGGCGATGCCGTCGGCGCTGGCGTCGAAGACGGCGCGTTCGTGCGCCCGCTGCCGGACGGCGTCCTGGTAGGCCACCGCGTTGCCGACCGCGATCCCGGCGTGCCCGGCGAGCAGTTCGAGCAGTTCGAGCTCCACGTGGCCGGGCTTGCGCCGGGCGAACAGCGCGTAGAGGGCGCCGTAGGGCCGCCCGCCGACGGCCGCGATGCCGACGGCGATGGTGTGCAGCCCGTCGAGCTGGGCCCAGATGAGGTCCTGGAGGCCCTCGGGCCCGGTTTCGAGGATGACCGGCTTGCCGGTGCGCAGCAGCTTGCCGACCAGGCTGCTGCCCAGGTCGGCGGTGGCGCCCTTCATGCCCTCGGGCAGCCGGTGGGAGCTGACCAACCGGAGCTTCTCGCCGTCGATCAGCACGAACCCGCCCGCGTCGGCCCCGGTCAGCTCGGTGAGCGAGCCCGCGATCCGGTCGAGCACCACGTTCTGGTCGAGTTCGGCGTTGATGTCGCCGACGACGTCGGTGAGGCGGCGGACGAGCTGGGCGCGCCGGACCGACCGGGCCCGCGCGGCCTCGTTGTCGTCGCGCTGGTGGTAGACGCCGACGTAGCCGAGCAACGCGCCCGAGGGCGTGCGCAACCCGCTGATGTCGGCCTGCACCTCGATCAGCGTGCCGTCACGCCGGAACCTGCGGGTTCTGAGCTGTACGGTCCCACCCGTGCGCACCCGTTCGAGCACGGCGTTGTGCTCGGCCATCAGCTCCTCGGGCACGAAGGGCGGCCGGCGGCCGAGGATCTCCTCGGCGGGCCAGCCGAACAGCCGCTCGGCGGCCGGGTTCCACGTGACCACCGACAGATCGCGGTCGAGGGCGACGATGGCATCGGCCGCGCTGGCGACTACCGCCCGCGCGATCCCTTCGTCCTCGTCGTCACGTTTGTCCCAGTGGTCACATTCCACGGGTCCATCGTGCCGCTTTTCCGATCGTGATCATGGGCTTTTCCGATGCTCCGCTACGCTGCCCTCGAACCCGGGGAAGGGAAGTGCATGGACGCGTCGGCCGCATCGGGCGACCTGGAGGCACTGCTCCGGGTCACCTCGCCCACGTACGTAGGGGAATCCGCACCCGACATCGCCTTCGGCACCCACGAGACCCCCGCCGGCCCGCTCGTGCTGGCCGTCACCGCGCGGGGTGTGATTGCCGCCACATTCGACGACGAACACGCCGTCTACGAACGGATCTACCGCGAGGTCGGGTCGTTCATCGGCCACGATCCCAAGCGCCTCGACCCGCTGAAGCGGGAGATCGACGCCTACTTCGAGCGCCGGCTGCGGGCCTTCACCCTCCCGTTCGACCTCCGGCTCGCCACGCCGTTCGCCCGCAGCGTGCTCCAGATGATCACCTCGGTGCCCTACGGCACGACCACCACCTACGCCGAGGTCGCGGCCCGCATCGGCCGGCCCCAGGCGCTGCGGGCGGTCGCCAACGCGGTCACCGAGAACCCCGTCTGCCTGCTGGTCCCGTGTCACCGGGTGGTCGAGGGGCCGGGCTCGCCGGGGGCGTACGCCGGCGGAAAAGCGGCCAAAGAACTGCTCTTGAACATGGAAATCGCCTAGCGCAACGAGTCTGTCCCCACACGGTAAACCTGTGATCACTCAATGTGATAGTAATCTCACGCCGGGCAATCACCAGGTCACTAGTGGGGAGTGGTCATGCTGGGGTTCATCGTCGCCGTGGGGTCGGCGATCGCCGTGGTGGCACTGTCGGCGTTCCTGTTCCGAAGGTTCGGCGCCGGCAGTGAAGACTCCGACCCGGGCGGCCCGTCGGTCGGCCACGCCGGGTCGATGTTGTCGGCGCTGTTCCTGCTGGTCTTCGCCATCGCGATCGTCGTACCGTGGACGACCGCCGACTCGGCCCGGCAGAACACCTACACCGAGAGCCAGTCGGCCGTGGAGGCCTACTGGGCCGCCGACGAGCTGCCCGGCCCGGCCGCCGCGCAGGTCCAGGCCGGTCTGCGCGACTACGTCGGCTTCGTGGTCGACCAGGAGTGGCCGCTGATGGCCGACGGGCGGCTCAGCCCCGAGGGCACCACCCGCCTGAACACGTTGCGCACCCAGGTGGCCGGTCTGGTCGTCGACGGCGAAGACCAGGAAGACGCCAAGGCGGCCGTCATGGACCAGATCTCCCAGCTCAGCTCCTCGCGGCGGCAGCGCGCCGCGGACGCCGGGGCGACGCCGCCGACGATCCTGCTGGTGCTGACCGTGGTGACCGGCCTGATCGTGCTGGTCTTCCCGTTCCTGGCCGGGGCCCGGCCGAAGGGGATGGCGCTGCTGCCGATGCTGGCCATGGCGGCGCTGCTGGGGGTCGGCATCTACATGGCCTTCGACATCGTCCACGTGTTCGACGGCGGGCTGGCGGTCAAGCCCGACGCGTTCACCAGTGCGCTGGCCGAGTTCGGCCGCATATCGGGGTTGAGCTGATGAACAACCGGATAACGGCCGCCGCGCTCGGCTTCCTGATGCTGGCCACCCTGTCGGTGGCCTCGGCCCCGGCCGCCACGGCCGACGACATCCTCGGGGTGGGCCTCGACGTGGGGCCCGGCGTGGGCGTGTGCGTCAAGGTCGGGGTGGTCCTCGACGTGGAGCTGGGGGTCGGCGTCGGCCAACAGCCGCCATGCGACCAGCCGCCACCTCCTCCGCCGCCACCGCCGCCCCCCGCGGAGGAGGAACCGCCACCACCGCCACCGCCGGCCGAGGAGGAACCGCCGCCCGTGCCGCAGGAGCCGGAGGTGGAACAACCACCGCCGCCCCCGCCACCGGCCGAGGAGGAACCGCCTCCGCCCCCGCCACCGCCGCCACCCCCGCCGCCGCCTCCGGTGAAGGAGCCGACGCCGAGGGCGGAGCGCCCGGCCAGGGTCGTTCCGGTACGCCTTCCGAAACCGGCCCCCACCACGAAGAAGCCGTCTCCGCGTCCGAAGCCGACCCCGTCGGCCACGCCGGAGCCGCGCAGCCCGAGGGTCGCGGCCGTGGCCAACCCGCCCAAGCGTGAGAACCCGCTGAAGTCGGTGCTGTTCATGGTCGTGTTGTCGACCGTGATCGCCTCAGCCGCGGCGGTGGCCTTCACCCGCATCAGATAGACGACGTGGCCGGGCGCCGCGTGAGGCTCCGATCGCCAGCGTGACCAGCGCGGCGACCAGGAAGGAGCCGAGCGCGGCGCTCATCCACGGCGCGGGGGTGAACCCGACGGCCTCCCGGGCCGACGTCCAGATCGCCTCCCACCAGCCGATGTCGGGCAGCGCCCCGAGCATCCACCAGGTGGCGAACCCGAGCAGCCACGGCACCGTCATCGACCACCGCGACGGCGCGTGGTCGGAGGTGTCCCAGCCGCGCGAACCGCCGAGCAGGAAGTAGTCGACCACCAGCACGGCGAACATCGGCACGAACACCGCCCCGATGATCCCCAGGAACGCCGAGTACGTGTCCGCGCTCACGAAGATCGCCAGCAGCGTGACCAGCACCCCGATGATCAGGGACAGCACCCGCCGGTCGACCCTCGGCAGCAGGTTCTGCAGCGACATCGTCACCGAGTAGACGTTCACGAACGACTGGTCGGTCTCGCGCAGCACCAGGATCCCGAAGAAGACCGCCCCGAGCGACGCGGTGACGAACGGGTCCCACACCTTGTTCGTGTCGTTCCCGACCAGCGCCAGCGCCGCGATGCCCAGCGCCAGGCAGGCCACCTGGGCGATCGTGTAACCGCCGACCACCCCGCCGAACGCCGCCCGCGAGCTCTTCGAGAAGCGCGAGAAGTCGGCCGCCAGCGGCACCCACGACACGCTCAGCGCGATGACGTAGTCGACGGCCGGCGTGAACGCCTCCCACGACCCGGCTCCCAGCGAGGGCCCGCGGGAGATCAGCTCGTACGCGAAATAGATCATCGCCAGGACCACGCCGACGGTGACGTACCTGCGCAGGATGCGCACCGCCCCCAGCGGCTTGATCGTGAGCGCCGTGGTGATCACCCCGGCGACGACCACCCAGACCGCGTAGTGCACGGTGACGCCGAACTGGCCCGCGATGGCCTGGGCGCCCTGGGCGATGACCCAGAGCTCGAAGGCCCCCCAGCCCAGCATCTGGATGATGTTCAGCACGCTCGGGAGATAGGAGAGTCTCGCCCCGAAAAGCCCTCTGAGCAGCATCATCGCCGGAGCGCCCGTCTGGGTGCCCGGGATGGCCGACAGGCCGACCATGGCCGTGCCGATGAGACTGCCCGCCACCGCGGCCGTCAGGGCCGCGACGAAGCTCAGCGGACGGTCGCCGAGAGGGTTGACGAGTGCGATCGCTCCTGAGAACCCGAGCAGTGACACTCCGAGGTTGGCCCACAGGGCACCCTGGTCGAGCAGGCCGAGCGTCTTCGGCGGAGCCTCGTCGAGGGTGAGTGGTGCTTCGGAGTCGACGACGGCAGTCATCACACACGCTCCCTACGCCGGCATTACCCGGACAGGTTCATGCGGTCGGCGACGCTGGTCGCCCTCTCAGCCCGGTTACGCCCGAGCTCCCGCGGTTCTTAGGTTGTCGCAAACCGGGATCAACCCCGGTTCGCTCCCACATGATGCATCATGAGCCCCACTTCGACCACCCCCGTCACTCGTCGCCGTGGTCGGTCGCCGCTCCCGATGTCCGCGAGCGGGCCAGCTCAGTGAGCTGGTTCAGGTCCAGTCCGTCGCAGGTGAGCTCCGCCGAGGCGAGCGTGGCGCGGATGACGGGATCGGCCGGTCCCGGCACGGCCACCGTCGCGGTCTGCATCGCCGCCCAGTCGCGGATCTCGTCGATCGACGGCTGCGGCAGCTCCCGCGAGTACTGGACGATCAGGGCGTTGTCCCGCACGATCAGGTGCTCCAGGCTGCCGCCAGTGGGCACATCCGGGTCGGCCGGGGCGTAGAACGACCGGTCGGGGTGGCGCCACTCGGTGTCGCCGGGCCCGGCCAGGGACGTACGCGGGCCCGATTCACAAATGACCGCCCCCGGTGAGGATTCGGCCGGGGCGCCGCACGCGGCGCACAGGACGAGCGCGGCCACGGGCGCCATGAGACGGCGGAGCATCGGTTCACTCCATGCTTGGTGCGAGGCCGGTGGCCCGAGGAACTCGGGCCACCGGCGGTGAGACGGGACGGGTCAGTTGACCCGCAGGACCGCCGAACGCGAGACGATCGCGCCGGTCGGGTCCGAGGCGCGGACCCGGTACTCCGAGCCGGCCAGTTCCGGCGTCGCGGTCACGGCGATCGCGAACGAGGTCTGGCCGGGCACGTCGGCCCAGTCGGCCGCGCCCGGCGCCTTGACCTGCCACTGGTAGGCGACGTTCTGGCCTTCGGCGGGCGCGGCGAAGACCGCGTCGTCACCGGCCCGGTGGGTGGCCGGCACCGGCTCCGACTGGAACCGCAGGACGACGGCGTCGTCGGCGAGCACCTTCATCCACTCGGCGAGCTCCTTGGCCCGCTCGCGGATCGGGGTGTTGTCCGGGCCGGGCAGGTTGGCCTTGACCTCCCGGCGCACGACCTTGGCCTGCTCCATGGCCTTGACGTAGTCCTTGATCAGGTACGCGTTGTACGACGCGTCGATCGCGCCGTTCAGCGTGGCGGCCAGACCGGCGTCGACCGAACCGTCGGCCACGCCGGCGGCGACCAGCCCGCGCATCTCGAGGTGGGTGGAGCAGTTGCCGGAGGACTGCCCGGCGGCCCACTTGATGCCCTCCAGGATGTTCTTCTGGAAGATCGGGTCGGCGGTGTTCTGCCAGTTGTGCAGCAGCGCCTGGGTGAAGGAACGCCCGCCGTCGTAGTTGGTGCACCACGAGATCGGGTGGTCGGCGCCCTCGATTCGGCCGGCGCTGTTGCCGATGCCGTTCACGTAGGTCGACTCGGTCAGCGTCTGCAGGACGTGCACCTTCTCGCGGGGAAGGAAGCCCCGCCAGTTGTAGAGCTCGTCCATGACCGTCATCTTCTTGGCGAAGTGGCGGGTGGCCGGGTGGGTGTCGTCCTCGGTGACCAGTTCGCCGATGACGCAGCCGCCGCAGGTGTTCTGGATGCCGCCGGCGTTGGAGCCGTGGTTGTCGAACTCGCCGCCGACCAGGTTCTTGTACCAGTCCCAGTTGTGCATGGAGTCGGTGGCGCCGTGGATGGCCACGAAGCCGCCGCCGTTGCGGATGTAGGTCTGCAGCGCGGCCTGCTCGTCGACCGTGGCCCCGGGGGTCGTCGTCGAGGGCCGGTTGGTGACGAACACGTCGTTGCCGACGCTGGAGACGCCGACGAGGGCGTCGTACTGGGACAGGCGCTCGGCGCTCTCGAACGGGTTGCCCGCGACGGACACCTCGGGGCTGAGGTAGTCGTAGACGTCGACGTCGAAGGAGTTCTCCCGGCCGAGGTCCTGGATCATCGCCATCGTCAGCGGGATGTGCTCGTGCCGGAAGGCGCCCGGACGGTTGCCGAACAGCAGGATCTTGAACTTGGGCCGGTTGTTCCGCACGGCCTCGCCCGGGGCGCGGAACGGGTAACGTTCCATGCCCTTGCCCGCGCTCACCGCGATCCCGGTGACGACGTCGGGGTGGTCGACGCCCTGGAGCTCCTCGACGAGGTAGGCGGCGTCCTTGACCAGCGAGTCGCGCATGTAGCCCGCAGGGGTCACCTTCGCGGCCAGCGCGCCGAACTTGACCAGCGCCGCCTCGGCGTCGCCGCTCTCGGCCTCGGCGAGCAGCGCCAGCAGCCGGTCGCCGTTGGGCGCGGAGACCTTGCCGGCGGTCACGTACCGCTGGACCAGGGCGCGCAGGTCGGCGACCGAGGTGGTGATCTCGAAGGTCAGCGTGTACTTGGCGGCGTTGCCGGCGGAGTCGCCGATGTTGACGGCCCAGGTGTGCTCGCCGACCGAGAGGGTGGCCAGGTCGAGCGGCAGGGGGTAGGTCCAGACGCCGTCGATCCACATGTCCCGCACCGCCGCGCCGCCCGCGCCGGGGGTGGGGTCGGTACGGGTCGGGTTGATGGCGGCCGGCAGCGCGCTGTGCGCGACCTTGCCGTTGGGGATGCCGGGCCAGGCGGCGACCGGCGGCTTGGTGTCGATCCGCACCGTGATCGACCGCGAGGCCGAGGCGTTCCCGGCCGCGTCGACGGCGACGTAGCTCACGCTGCCGTTGCGGTCGCCGCTGATCACGTGGGTGGCCGTGCCGCGGTTTCCGTTCCGCACGGCCGGCACCTCGACGGTGCTGCCCGCGACGGTCACCCGGAAGAGGTTGACGGCGTCGTCGTCGGTCGCCGACAGGTTCAGCGTGACGTCGTTGCCGGTGAACCAGCCGCCGGGACCGGTGCTGGTGGAGGTCACGTAGGCGTTGTTGGCCACGCCGTTGTAGTTCGGGACGGGGTGCACGGGGGAGAGCGTGGCCACGTCCAGGACGGGCGGGGCTCCGCTCTCGGCGGCGAACGCCACTCCGGGCGTGCCGAGGAGCAAGGCGGGCACTGCGAGCAGGGCAGTGGTTAACGTTCGGGTGGTGGGACGGGGGCGAGAGGACGGCATGTGGCTCCTCTTTTCGGGTCGAACAGGAACTCCACCGCGCGTCTGAGCGCCGACCCAATGCCTAACGCGATGAATGTCCGAAGTGTGAGCTTCGTCGCACACATTTGTCAACGATCTTACGGACTTCTGATTTTCATCGACGAAACTTTCCGCCTAAAAGTTTCGTTCGATCCCTATCCTCGTATCGATGAAAATTTCCGTGATCATGGCACTCATCTTGGCCTTAGCGGTGGCGTCCACTCCCCGACCGGACGAACGGGCCCAGGTCCTCGCGTCGGCGTACGCCCTGGTCGGCCAGTACCCCTACTCGTGGGGCGGCGGCCACGCCGGGAGCGCCGGGCCCTCGCTGGGCACCTGCAAGGGCTACCGGGGCGACATCAAACCGTGCCCGGCCACGCGGACCACCGGCCTCGACTGCTCCGGGCTGACCCGCTGGGTCTACGAGATCGCCTACGGCCATGACGTGCTGGGCCCCGGCACCACCGACGACCACCTCCGCCGGCTACGCCCGGCCCCGGTCCCGGCCCCCGGCGACCTGGTCTTCTTCGGCACGGCCGAGCGCACCCACCACGTCGGCGTCTACATCGGCGACGGGAAGATGATCAACGCGTTCAAGACCGGCACCATCGTCCGCGTCGACCCCGTGACCGCGCTCGACGACCTGCTCGGCTACTACCGGATGTGACCCGCCTGCTCGTCAGGGGTCAGGCCACGTAGGGCGGCTGGCCGCTCTCGCTCTCCATCGGCAGCCCCGACGCCGCCCACGACTGCATCCCGCCGCCGACGTTGACGGCCTCCCAGCCCACGTGGTTCAGCCACGTCGCCGCCTGGGCCGACCGGCCGCCGACCCGGCAGATCACATAGACCGGCTGGCCCTGGGGCACCTCGCCCACCCGGTTCTGGAGCTGGCCGAGCGGGATGTGGGTCGCCGAGGGGGCGTGCCCGGCCCGCCACTCGTCGAGTTCACGCACGTCAAGCAGGTAGGCGCCATCAGGCACGCCGGTCGGTTGCACGTCCCGCAGAGTCATGCGCCCCAGTCTAGGGACAGGTGGTCCTCACTTGAGCAGTTTGCTCATCCGCCGGTCGGCCAGCGGTTTGCCGCCCGTCTGGCACGTCGGGCAGTACTGCAACGAGGAGTCGGCGAAGGAGACCTCCCGCACCGTGTCGCCGCACACCTCGCACTTCTCGCCGGTACGCCCGTGCACCCGCAGCCCGGACTTCTTCTCCGCCTTCAGGTCTTTGGCCGCGATGCCCCGGGCACGCTCAATCGCCTCTTTCAGGGTGACGACGATGGCGTCGTACAGGGAGGCGACCTGTTCGGGGGTCAGGGTCGAGGCCACCTTGAACGGGGACATCCTCGCCGCGTGGAGCACCTCGTCGGAGTAGGCGTTCCCGATGCCGGCGATGACCTTCTGGTCGCGCAGCAGGCCCTTGATCTGGGTGCGTTTGCCTTCGAGGATGGCCGCGAGGGTCTCGACGGTGAAGTCGGGGGTGAGCGGGTCGGGCCCGAGCGAGGCGATGCCCGGCACGTCGCCCGGTGAGGCCGCCACGTAGACGGCCAGACGTTTCTGGGTGCCCGCCTCGGTCAGCTCGAAGCCGGGGGCGACGCCGAGGGCGTCGGGCGCGAACCGGACCCGGAGCGCGAGCGGGCCCTTCCCCGGCCGCACAGGCTTGGCGCCCGAGAGGTCGTCGCGCCAGCGCAGCCAGCCGCCGCGCGCGAGATGGAAGATGAGGTGGATCCCGTCGCAGTCGAGATCGAGGAACTTCCCGTGGCGGGCGACCGTCGTCACGGTGAGGCCGCCCAATGCGGTGATCGGCGGCGAAACGGTCTTCAACGCCGAGAACGCCACCACGTCGACGGCCTGCACGACCTGGCCGACCGCACGCTCCCGCAGGAACTCGGCCAGCGACTCCACCTCGGGCAATTCAGGCATACTTCAGACTACGTAGGGACGGGCACATGACCAGCATCATCGCCGAAGACGTGCTGCTTCTCGGCTACGACGAGAAGAAGGGCAAGCCCACGATCGGCCCCATCGGGCTGAACGCCGGCCTGGCCGGCGCCCTCCTGGCCGAACTGGCGATCATGGGCCGGCTCTCCCTGGCCGACAAGAAGGTCGTCGTCACCGACCCGACCCCCGTCGGGGAGCCCGAGCTCGACGCCGCGCTGGCGCGGATCGCCGCCGAGGCCGAGGTCCGCAAGCCCGAGTGGTGGGTCGACAAGCTCGACGGCGCCAAGCTGCGCGAGCGGCTGCTCGTCCGGCTCGTCGAGGGCGGGGTGCTCTCGGAGGAGCGCGGCAAGATCCTCGGCCTGTTCAAAACCGTCAAGTACCCGGAACTCGACGGCAGCGTGGAGAGGGCCGTCCGGACGCGGGTGGAGAGCGTGCTCGACGGCGCCGAGCCCGACGAGCGGACCGCGGTGCTCATCGGGATCATGCACGCCACCAAGGCACTCGGCACGCTGTTCCCCGGCGCGGACGAGGCCCGGGTGAAGGAGATCACCCAGGGCGACTGGGCCGGGGAGGGCGTGAAGGAGGCCGTCAGGGCCGTGGAGGCGGCCGTGCTGATGATCCTCACCACGGCCGTCGTCGTCACGACCGTGACCTAACCCTTCTCGATCGCGCTCTTCGGCACCGGCTTGTCGGCCTCCAGCGCCTCGAACAGCTGGTTGGCCCTGGTCGTGTCCCACTTGACGACCGACTGCCCGTCGATGGTGGGCAGCGAGCCGATGGGGACCGCCGTCGTCACCGGGTTGTTCTTCATGGCCAGGCCCAGCGAGAGCAGGTTGAACGGGCCGGTGGAGGGGTCGACCGCGACCGACTCGGCGGCGCTGTTGGCCAGCGGGACGGCGGTGAACGGGTTGATCAGGGTGCCGGGGCTGGCGGCCTTCTTGACCACCGCGGAGAAGAACTCGCGCTGGCGCTGGGTGCGGTCGAAGTCGGGGATGGCGCCGGTCTTGCGGGTGCGGACGTAACCGAGGGCGGTGCCGCCGTCCATGATCTGGCAGCCCTTCTTGATGTTCAGGGCCGCCTTCGGGTCTTTGATCGCCTGCTTGGGGCAGATCTCGACGCCGCCGACCGCGTCGACGATGCCGACGAAGCCGCCGAAGCCGATCTCCATGTAGTGGTCGATCCGGATGCCGGTCACCTGCTCGACCGTCTGGGTCAGCAGCTTGGGGCCGCCGAAGGCGTAGGCCGCGTTGAGCTTGCCGTTGCCGTTGCCCGGGATCGGCACGTAGGAGTCACGCGGGAGGCTGACCAGCGTCGGCCGGCCGTCGCCGTCGGGGATGTGCAGCAACATCATCGTGTCGGTACGCCGCCCGACGGCGGAGCCGGTGCGGAGCTTCTTCCGCTCGGCCGCGGTCAGCCCGGCCCGGCTGTCGGAGCCGACCAGCAGCCAGTCCTGCCCCGGGGTCTCGGCCGGACGCCCGTCGTAGTCGGTGAAGGCGTCGACGTTGTTCATCTTCCCCTGGACGCTGAAGAACAGCGCCGTGACCCCGATCAGCACCAGCGACAGGAAGACCGCCACGCCGATGGCGATGTTGCGGCCGATGCGACGGGGCTTGCGCGGACCCTCTTGTGCCTTTGGCTCGTTCCCACCGCTGAACATCCGGACCGGCGAGGTGCCCTTCCGGGGCTTGCCGTAGACCTTGGAACGGCCCTTGGGCTCGGGTCCCTTGACTTCCGGCTCGCGAACCGGGTAGGCCGGGTCCAGCGGCCGCCGCACCATTCGCGTCGGCTCGTTGTCCTCAACCACGTTCCTCTACCCCCCGCTTGCCGACTTCTGACTCTGCCTTGACGGTACGCCGATACAGCCGTCCGGGGCGGGCCCGTTATCAAGGTTTTCCTATGGAAAAGTACACAGATCCGATCCGGGAAACATCATCGGCGGCTCGCCCGTTACGGTTGAAGCACCCCTAGTTGAAAGGACCGTCGTGTCCGTTTCGGACCCCTGGAGTACCGGCCCGTGCCTAGGCACGGGTCCACGTGAGGCGATGAGATGACCATCGTTCTCGGCCTCCTCGCCGTCCTGCTCCTCACCTTGGCGACCGGCTTCTTCGTCGCCCAGGAGTTCGCTTACGTCGCCGCCGACCGCGCGCTGCTGCGCCAGCAGGCCGACTCCAACCCCGCCGCCCGCCGGGCCCTCGACGTCACCGGCCGGCTCTCCTTCATGTTGTCGGGCGCCCAGCTCGGCATCACCGTCACCACCCTGCTGGTCGGCTTCCTCGCCGAACCGGCTATTTCGGTCTCCTTCCGCGGCCCGCTCGAAGACCTCGGGCTGCCGCCGGGGGCCGTGCCCGGGGTGAGTGTCGCGATCGGCGTCGCCATCGCCACGATCATCCAGATGATCCTGGGCGAGCTGGCGCCCAAGAACCTGGGCATCGCCCGGCCCGAGCCGGTCGCGATGTGGTTGTCTCGCCCGACCCTTCTGTACTTGAAGGTCTTCGGGCCGCTGATCCGGTTCTTCGACGGCTCGGCCACCCGGCTGGTCCGGCTGTTCGGCATCGAGCCCGTCGAGGAACTCGAACACGGCGCCACGCCCGAGGAGCTGCACCGCATCGTCGACGACTCCCGTGAGGCGGGCGATCTGCCGCCCCGGCTGGCCGACCTGCTGGAGCGCGCCCTCGACTTCGGCGACCGCACCGCGGAGGACGTCATGGTCCCCCGCCCCCGCGTGGTCTCCCTGCACGCCGACGCGCCGGTGTCGTCCCTGGTCGAGGCGGTACGCGATCACGGCCACTCCCGCTACCCCGTGCTCGGCAGCGACACCGACGACGTCGTGGGCGTCGTCGGCCTGCTCGACTACCTGGGCCGCGAGGGCGAGGCGACCATCGCCGGGATCATGCGCACCCCGCTGCTGGTCCCGGCCAGCCTGCCGGTGCCGGTCCTGCTCTCCCGCATGTCCGGCGGCACCTTCGCGTGCGTCATCGACGAGTACGGCGGCCTCGCGGGCGTCGTCACGATCGAGGACCTGGCCGAGGAACTCGTCGGCGAACTGGTCGACGAGAACGACCCCGAGCCCCTCGGCGTCACCGTCAACCCCGACGGCTCCTGGGACGTGCCCGGCACGCTGCGCATCGACGAGGTCGAGCGCGCCACCGGCGTCACCCTGCCAGAAGACGACGGCTACGAGACCGTCGGCGGCCTCGTGCTGGCCGAGCTGGGCCGCATGGCCGAGCCCGGCGACGCGGTGACCGTCGCGACCGTCGAGGAGCACGACCTGCTCGACGACGACGAGGAACCCCGCCACGCGCTGCTGACCGTGCTGGAGGTCCACCGCCGGGTGCCCCAGATGATCCGCCTCGCGATCGCGGTCCCGCCGGCCGCGGAGACCGTCGAGGAGCCCGCCCACGAGAACACCGGCCCGCAGGACTACGCCCCCGAGCTGTTCTCGGCCCTCTTCCAAGGGAGGCCGGTGTGAGCTCCACGATGGCGCTCCTGCTCGGCGTCGTACTGCTGGCGCTGAACGGGTTCTTCGTGGCCGCCGAGTTCGCGGTCATCTCGGCCCGCCGCCACCGCCTCGAAGAGGCGGCCACCGGTCCGTTCGCCCGGATCGCCGCCAGGGCCGCCCTGCGGGGCAGCCGCCAGCTCTCGCTCATGCTGGCCGGCGCCCAGCTCGGCATCACGCTCTGCTCGCTGGGCCTGGGCATGGTGACCGAACCGGCGCTGCACCACCTGCTCGAACCGCTTCTGGGCGGCCTTCCCGAGAGCGCGGGAACCGCGATCTCGTACGTGGTGGCGCTCGGCATCGTCACCTTCCTGCACATGGTGGTCGGTGAGATGGCGCCCAAGTCGCTGGCCCTGACCCACCCCGAGCCGGCCGCCCTGGCCCTGGCGCTGCCGTTCCGCGGCTTCGTCTGGCTGGCCCGCCCGCTGCTGGCCGGCCTCAACGGGCTGACCAACGGCCTGCTGCGCCTGTGCGGCGTACGCCCCCGCGACGAGCTCGCCACCGCCCGCACCCCTCACCAGCTCGCCGTGCTGGTGGCCGAGTCGGGCCGGATGGGCATGCTCGACCGCGACGAGCACGACCTGCTCACCCGGGCGCTGCGCGTGCAGAACCAGCCGGTCGAGCGGCTGATGACGCCGCTCGCCGACGCCGTCACGATCCCCGCCGACGCCCCGGCCGACCGGGTGCACAAGACGGCGGTGGCGGCCAACCGGCTGCGCATGCTGGTGACCTCTCCGGAGGGCGTCAAGGGCGTGCTGCACGTCCGCGACAGCCTGGTCCATCCCGAGATGACGCCTGGGGAACTGGCGACGCCCGTGCCAACGCTTCCGGCTTCCATGCCGATCCCAGACGCGGTGACCACTCTCCAGGAGGCCCGCGCACAGCTTGGGTTGGTAGTGGACGTACGCGGCGAGGTGGTCGGCGAGATCAGCGTCTCCTCATTGGTGGGACAACTGCTAACTGTCTGATTCAGTCACGAACCATGACCGACCGGTACTTACCGGTCGGTCATGGTCATTTAGAGGACAAAGCAACCGTTTCATGCCTTTCCAGACTGAGAGTAAAAACATACTGTCATCCCCGAAAGCGCTCCACATGATCAGGTCCACCGCACGCCGGAGGGCGACCCCCTCCCCGCCAGGTCCACCGATCCACTTGGAGAAGCATGCGAATCCGCAACACGCGCAAGTTCCCGGCCGCCGCAGCTGTCGCCCTCTTGCTGACCGCAGGACTCACGGGCACAGCCTCGGCGGCCCCGACACCGGAGCCCATGTCGGCAGCGCTCGGACCCTGCTGGACACCGAGCACCAGCCCTAACGACTGGGCTTTCGGGGCCCATCACGCGAACGACACGTGGTTCCGCAGCGGCCCGTACGCGAACTGCAGCGGCTACTACAAGCCCGGTCCCGGCTGGGTCGACTACGCCTGTCGGCACATCAACGATGTGGGCAACCTCTGGTACTACACCGACTGGGGCTGGGTGTACAGCGCCAATGTGACCTTCCCGTACGGCGCTCCGAGCAACTACTGCAGCTGATCTCTGTGCACGCCGAGCCCTGCCTCCGCTCATGCGGAGGCAGGGCTCCCGCATCTCAGGAGAAACTTCCGCCACATACCAAGGTTCGCATTCTGGACACTTACATCTCGCATTACGAGACTTCGGGCAAACTTTTTCCGCTGAACCCGGGTGCAAGCGGTTTGAAAGCCGCGCTTCGGAGAATATGGATCAACGCCGTTCAGACTACGGAGGATCCGCTGTGCCATCAGGGACGTTATGCCCCACAACGAAAAAACCCCGCCTCCGGAAGGTTGTCCTTCCGACCGGCGAGGTCGATTCTCTGTGGGCAAGGGGGGAGTTGAACCCCCACGTCCTTTCGGACACACGGACCTGAACCGTGCGCGTCTGCCATTCCGCCACTTGCCCCTTACGGGTGCGCCTCTTTTCGGCTGCCTGGAAAGGTTAGCACGGATCCGCCAGTGCCACTGAACCCGGATACGATCCGTGTAGACGATGGAGGAAGGGAGGTACCCGGTGGGAGTCCTTCAGCGCTTCGAGCGCAGGCTCGAAGGTTTGGTTGAGGGGGCCTTCGCACGTGCGTTCAAGTCCGACCTTCAACCCGTAGAGGTCGCCAGCGCGGTGCAGAGGGAGATGGACGACCGTGCCGCGATCGTCGCTCAGGGCAGAACGCTCGTGCCCAACGACTTCGTGGTGGAGCTGTCCACGACCGACAACGAGCGGCTCGAGGTCTATGCCGACAGCATCAGCCACGAGCTCGCCAACCTCGCTCGGGAATACGCCAAGGAGCAGGGCTACTCGTTCGTCGGACCCGTCCGGGTGCGCTTCGAGATCGCCGAAGACCTAGCGGTCGGACTGTTCCGGATCAGGTCCGGGGTCATCCGTGGCGCGACGGTCGAGCAAGACGAGATCAGACAACCGGTCAGCGACGTGCCCGCCGCTCGCAAGAGCAGCGCGTTCGGCGGCCGGCCCCGCCTGCTGGTGTCCACCCAGGACGACCCGCAGGGCCAGCGGTCCTACGAGCTGACCACACCGGTCACTCTGCTGGGCCGCGGGACCGATTGCGATCTACGGCTGGTGGATCCGGGCGTATCGCGGCATCATGCCGAGCTACGGGTCGAGGGTCAGCAGGTCGTTCTGGTTGATCTCGGTTCCACGAACGGCACCTTCGTCAACGGGCAGCCGGTCCGCAGGATCGAGATGCAAGACGGTACGAGGGTGACACTGGGGCGTACGACCCTGGTGTTCAGACGCGATTAAAGGTAGACAAACGGTCCATGTCCGAGCTCGCGCTGCTGCTGATCAGGCTCGCCTTCCTGGCGGTGCTCTGGTTCTTCGTCATTGCCGCGGTCGGCGTGATCCGGACAGACTTGTTCGGTCCGCGAACGGCACCTTCCGCCAATCCCCGGAAGTTGTCCACGAAACCGGCGAAGAATATTCCTGCCAAGCCCAAGAGGGGGGAGCCACGTCAGATGGTCGTCACAGGTGGCCCCCTGCAAGGGACCATCATCAACCTCACCGAACAGCCGATCACGATAGGCCGGGCCACTGACTCGACGCTCGTCCTCAGCGACGACTACGCGTCCAGCCGCCACGCCCAGCTCTTCCCCCAGGACGGCCAGTGGATCGTGGAAGACCTCGGCTCGACCAACGGAACCTACCTCGACCGTTCCAAAGTGACCCGCCCGACGCCGGTGCCTCTCGGGACTCCGATCCGCATCGGCAAGACCGTCATCGAATTGCGCAAATGACAACAGCACTCCGATACGCCGCCCGCTCGGACGTCGGCCTCCTCCGCGAAGGAAACGAGGACTCGGCGTACGCCAGCGGCCGCCTGCTCGCCGTCGCCGACGGCATGGGCGGGCACGCTCACGGTGAGGTGGCCTCCTCGGTCGCCATCGCCGCACTGTCGTCCCTCGACAGGGACGCCTACGGGAGTGACCTGGTCGGCACGATCGAGGCCGCGGTCCGCGACGCCAACCACCAGCTCCACATGATGGTGGCCCGCGATCCCAGCCTCAAGGGCATGGGGACCACGCTCACCGCCATGTTGTGGAACGGCACCCGGTTCGCGCTCGTCCACGTGGGCGACTCACGGGCCTACCTGTTGCGCAACGGTGAGCTCTACCAGATCACCCACGACCACACACTCGTGCAGTCGCTGGTGGACGACGGCCGCATCACGCAGGAAGAGGCCGCCAACCACCCGCAACGCTCGATCCTCCTGCGCGCCCTCGACGGCAGCGGCGAGGTCGACCCCGACCTGCAGGACCGGGAGGCCCAGATCGGCGACCGCTACCTGCTGTGCTCGGACGGCCTGTCCACCGTCGTCAGCGCCGAGACACTCCATCACACGCTCTCCACCATCGACGATCCCGACGACGTGGTACGCCAGCTCATCGACCTGGCCAATCGCGGCGGCGGACCTGACAACATCACCTGCGTGGTGGCCGACGTCATCGAGACCGACGACGTGCAGCCGCTCAGCCACGCGGCGGCGGTGGTCGGAGCGGCCGGTTCCGGACGCGTCCGTTCGGCGCCACCCGACAACCCGGCGGGCCGCGCCACGACGGTGACCGCGCCCCAGCCGGTCATGGTCGACCTCGATCTCGACGACCGACCGGCGCCGGAGGCCCTCGCGGCCTCCGGCCGCCGGGCCGCCCGCAAGCGGCGCACCTGGCCGGTGGCCACGACGTTACTGGTCGCCGTCGTCGGAGTCCTCGGAGCCGGGGGTTACTTCGGCTACCAGTGGACCCAGAACCAGTTCTACGTCGGCGCCGAGAACGACCGCCTGGTGGTGTTCCAGGGGGTCGACGCCGATCTGGGTTTCGTCTCGTTCAAGCACGTCGTGCACACCTCCGACCTGTCGGTCTCGGCTCTCCCGCAGGTGGAACAGGACAAGGTGCGCAGCGGGATCATGGTGAACGACGTCGACGCCGGCAAGGCGAAGATCGCCGCGCTCACCGGCGGCACCGAGAGCCCCACCCCCGACGCCTCCCCCAGCCCGGCCGGCGACCAGGCCAACCCCGGCGAGAACACCGGCGAGAACTCCAGCAACGCCCCGGCCGACACCTCGGAATCGCCGTCGTGACGACCGCACCCGTAGCGGAGGCCCCCGCCGTCCCCATGACCGCGAAGCGGCGGGGCGCGCAGCTCGTCATGCTCGCCTTCGCGATCGTCGTCGTGATGGGCGCCTACGCGAGCGTCGGCCTCGGCATCGACGGCCAGATCCCCTCAGGCACCTTCACCTACGGCCTCGGCCTGGCCGCGCTGATGTTCGCCGCCTACGGCGTGCTGGCGAAATGGGCCCCCTGGGCAGATCCCCTGCTGCTTCCACTGGTGACACTGGTCAACGGGCTCGGCCTGGTGATCATCTACCGGATCGAGCAGACCGGGCAGGGCGGCGCCTCGGCCACCAACCAGCTCATGTGGACCGCGCTCGGCGTGGTGATGTTCTCCGCGACCCTGATCGTGTTGAAGGACCACCGTGCCTTGCAGCGCCTCACGTACACGATGGGCTTCATCGGCCTAGGTCTGCTGGTCATGCCGCTGCTGCCGTTCGTCGGCCGCGAGATCAACGGCGCCCGCATCTGGATCGGCCTCGGCCCGTTCACCATCCAGCCGGCCGAGTTCTCCAAGCTGGCGCTGGTCATCTTCTTCGCCGGCTACCTCGTGGCCAAGCGCGACGTGCTGGCCCTGGCCGGCCGACGCCTGCTCTTCATCGACCTGCCCCGCGCCCGCGACCTCGGGCCCGTCCTGGTCACGTGGGGGCTCAGCCTCGGCGTGCTGATCCTCCAGAAGGACCTGGGCAGCTCGCTGCTGGTGTTCGGCACGTTCATCGTGATGCTTTACGTCGCGACCCAACGGACCTCCTGGGTGCTCATCGGCATCCTGCTGTTCATCGGCGGCGCCGTGCTGGCGGGGCAGCTCTTCGACCACGTACAGGCGCGGTTCGAGGTCTGGCTCCACCCCGAGCTGCCCGAGTTCTACGACCGTGAGCTGGGTGGCAGCTTCCAGCTCATGCAGGGCCTGTTCGCGTTCGGCTCCGGGGGCATCCTCGGCACCGGGCTCGGCGAGGGCTTTCCCGACCTGATCCCGCTGTCGTTCTCCGACTTCATCATGGCCGTCGTCGGCGAGGAGCTCGGCCTGACCGGGCTGATGGCGCTGCTGATGGTGTACGCCCTCATCGTCCAGCGCGGGCTGCGCACCGCCCTGGCGGCCCGGGACCCATTCTCGAAGCTGCTGGCGGGCGGGTTGTCGTTCATCCTCGCCTGGCAGGTCTTCATCATCGTCGGCGGCGTGACAAGGCTGATTCCCCTCACGGGTCTGGTCACCCCGTTCATGTCCGCCGGCGGTTCCGCCCTGCTGGCTAACTGGATCCTTATCGCCCTGCTGGTACGCATGTCGGACGCGGCTCGACGCCCGCCGCCCCAGGCCATCCAGAACGAAGGACTCACCCAGGTGTTCACGCGATGAACAGCACCCTCAAACGAGCGGCCGTCGCCTGCATGGTCATGTTCGGCCTGCTCATGATCAACGTGAACTACCTGAGCGCGGTGAAGGCCGGCGACTACAGCACCGACAACCGCAACACCCGCTCGTTCTACAAGCGCTACTCCGTCGACCGCGGCTGGATCACCGCCGACAACGGCAAGACCACCCTGGCGAAGACGGTCGACACCAAGGACGCCGAGTTCCGCTACGAGCGCGAATACCCCAACGGCCGCATGTACGCCCACGTCCTGGGCTTCTTCGCGCCCGAGAGCGCCCGCGGCATCGAGCTCAACGAGAACAAGCTCCTCGACGGCAGCGACCCCGACCTGGTGGTCGGCCGGCTGATCGACTTCGTCAGCAAGAAGCCGCCGAAGGGCGCCAGCGTCGACCTGACCCTGGTTCCGGCCGCCCAGAAAGTTGCCTACGACAAGCTGCGCGCCAGCGGCAAGCGCGGCGCCGTGGTGGCCCTCGACCCGAAGACCGGTGCCATCCAGGTGATGGTCTCGCTGCCGACCTACGACCCCAACGATCTGGCGATCCCCGACAGAGGCGATGTGGCCGAGGCCTACAACAAGCTGGCCGAGGACGACACCGACCCGCTGCTCAACCGGGTGACCGAGAAGACCTATCCGCCGGGCTCGACCTTCAAGGTCGTCACCGCGGCGGCGTTCCTGGAGGCCGACCGCAGCCGCGACCCCGAGACGACCGTCCCGGCGCCGCAGGTGCTCGACCTGCCCGACACCACCGCCGGTCTGCCCAACTACGGCGGCGCGGCCTGCGGCAGCGGCGAGGTGACGCTGCGGTTCGCGCTGGAGCGCTCGTGCAACACCCCGTTCGGCCAGATGGGCATGGACCTCGGCTGGGACAAGATGCGCGAGGAGTCGGCCAAGTTCGGCATCGGCGAGCCGATCCAGTTCGAGCTGCCGACCGCCGACACCACGATCGGCCCCGAAGAGGAGACGGCGGCGCTCGCGCAGCTCTCGATCGGCCAGCGCAACAACCAGCAGACCCCGCTGCAGATGGCGCAGATCGCCTCGGCGATCGCCAACAGCGGCGTGCTGATGAAGCCGACGCTGATCAACAAGATCACCGACCCGGGTGGCAGCGTCATCGAGGAGCTGAAGCCCGAGCAGCTCACCGAGGCCCTGAGCGGCGAGGTGGCCGACGAGCTCAAGCAGATGATGGTCTCGGTCATCACCAACGGCACCGGCACCGGCGCCCAGATCCCGAACGTGACCGTGGCCGGCAAGACCGGCACCGCCGAGGCGGGCGACGCACCGGCGCCGCACGCCTGGTTCATCGGCTTCGCCCCGGCGGAGAACCCCGAGACGGCGATCTGCGTCTTCATCGAGGCGGGCAGCGCCGGCAACGACGCCACCGGTGGTGGCACGGCGGCGCCGCTGGCGCGTGACGTCATGCAGGCGGTGCTCGAAGCGAAATGAGCCATGGCCTGCTCGGCAACCGTTACCGTCTGACCTCCCGGATCGCCATCGGCGGGATGGGCGAGGTCTGGCGCGCGACCGACGACCTGCTCCACCGGGAGGTCGCGGTCAAGCTGCTGCGCGCTCACGTGGCCGCCGATCCGGCGTTCCGCGACCGGTTCCGGACCGAGGCCCGCATCACCGCCGGGCTGGCCGACCCGGGCATCGCCCAGGTCTTCGACTACGGCGAGGAGAACGACCTCGCCTATCTGGTGATGGAGCTGGTGCCGGGAGAGCCGCTGTCGGCGATCCTGGCGCGCAACGGGAAGCTGAGCGCCGAGGTTACCCTCGACGTCGTCTCGCAGTCGTCGCGCGGCCTCCACGCCGCCCATCAGGCGGGCGTCATCCACCGCGACGTCAAGCCGGGCAACCTGCTGGTCACCCGCACCGGCCTGATCAAGATCACCGACTTCGGCATCGCCCGCGCGCTCGAGTCGGCTTCGGTCACGGCGACGGGAACGGTCCTCGGCACCGCCCAGTACGTCAGCCCCGAGCAGGCCTCGGGCCATCAGCTCACCCCCTCGACCGATCTCTACTCGCTGGGCGTGGTGGCCTACGAGTGCCTGACCGGCCGCCCGCCCTTCCTGGCCGAGACCCAGGTGGCCGTGGCGCTGCTCCACCTCAACGAGCAGCCGCCGCCGCTGCCGGCCGACGTGCCCGAGGCGGTGCGGGCGCTGGTGATGGCGCTGCTGTCCAAAGACCCCGCGCGGCGTCCCGGCAGCGCCCGGGAGCTGGGCGACCGGGCGATGGTGCTGCGCGACTCCCTGGCGGGGCCGCAGGAGGCCGCGCTGAGCACGCTCACCGGGCCGAGCGTGGTCATCACCAACCGGGTGGGCGCCCCGCCGTCGGGCGGGCCGCTGTCGACCAGGCCGCTGCCCCACAACGGGCGGCGGACGACCGCCCTCGTCGTCGCCGCCGTCGGCGCCGCTGCGGCGGCCGGATTCGGGGCGATTCAGTTCATACCGACTTCGAAGGAGCCGGAGACGGTGACCGGGACGTCGCCGGAAGATGGTGGTCAGGTGACGTTCGCACCGGTCGACCAGCCGAGGCGGACCACACTCACGCCCCTGGTGCCGGCCACGCGCCGGCCGCCCACGGTGCCGTCGGCCCGGCCTATTCCCACGCCGTCGGCTACCGTTGTCAAGACGGCGATCCCGAGCAAGAGCCCCGCGCCGTCGCCGACGACCACGACGACTCCCACCCCGACCCCGACGCCGAGTGAGACTCCGACGCCAAGTGAGACTCCAACGCCCATACCTTCCCCAAGCGCCACGGCGCTCCCGAACGAGGAGACGCCATGACGTATCGGGTCGATGATGGACGACGGCGGCACCCCACGATGAACGGCAAGGGACTGTGCAGGAAATGACTCAGCCACGGCTACTCGGCGGTCGATACGAACTCGACGGCGTCGTCGGGCGTGGCGGCATGGCCGAGGTCTATCGCGCCCGGGACATCCGGCTCGACCGTATCGTCGCGATCAAGACCCTCCGCTCCGACCTGGCCCGTGACCACACCTTCCAGGCCCGGTTCCGGCGCGAGGCACAGTCGGCGGCGTCGCTGAACCACCCGTCGATCATCGCGGTGTACGACACCGGCGAGGACATGATGGACGGCACCCCGGTGCCCTACATCGTCATGGAGTACGTCGACGGGCGGACCATCCGCGACCTGCTGCGCCAGGACCGCCGGCTGATGCCCGAGCGCGCCGCCGAACTCATCGACGGCATCCTGCGGGCCCTCGACTACAGCCACCGCGGCGGGATCGTCCACCGCGACATCAAGCCGGCCAACGTCATGCTGACCCGCAACGGCGAGGTCAAGGTGATGGACTTCGGCATCGCCCGCGCGATGGCCGACTCGGCCGCCACGATGACGCAGACCGCCCAGGTCATCGGCACCGCCCAGTACCTCTCGCCCGAACAGGCGCGCGGTGAGCGCGTCGACGCCCGCAGCGACATCTACTCGACCGGCTGCGTGCTCTACGAGCTGCTGACCGGCCAGCCCCCGTTCACCGGCGACTCCCCCGTGGCGATCGCCTACCAGCACGTCCGCGAAGACCCGATCCCGCCGTCGCGGATCGACCCGGAGATCCCCAAGTGGTGTGACGCCATCGTCCTCAAGGCGATGGCCAAAGACCCGGTGCAGCGCTACCAGAGCGCGGCCGAGATGCGGGCCGACCTCCAGCGCGCCGTGCAGGGCATGCCGATGGACCCGCAGACGATGGCCCTGGCCAACAACTACGGCCAGTACGCCGGCGCCGACCGCACCCGCACCATGACCAGCGCCCAGGGCGCCGTCCCGGCGCAGGGCACCCGCCACATCCCGGCCTACGACTACGCCGAGGAGGAGCGCACCAGCCGCAGCGACCGCCACCGGCAGAAGAGCAGCGCCGGGGCGACCGCCGCGAAGACGGCGGCGTGGATCCTCATCCCGCTGCTGATCATCGGTGCGTTCATCTGGGTCGGCCTCACCTTCCTCGCCCCCACCGACGGCGGCGAGAAGGTCGAGACCGTCCCGGTCCCCGTCGTGGAAGACCAGCCGAGGGCCGAGGCCGAGGCGGCGCTGACCAAGGCCGGGTTCAAGGTCACGGTCGAAGAGGAGTACAACGAGGACTACCGCAAGGGCCGGGCGATCGGCACCGACCCGGCGGCGGGCGAGGACATCCAGAAGGGCAGCGAGGTCAAGCTCCTCGTGTCCAAGGGCCTCGAGACCATCGCCGTGCCCAACGTCGTGGGCAAGACCCGTGAAGACGCCACCGCCGAACTGCAGGCCGCCGGGCTGAAGTTCACGGTCGAGTTCAAGGGCTCCGCGGGCAAGCAGGGCACGGTCACCGCGACCGACCCGCCCGCGGGTGAAGAGGTCAACAAGGGCAGCCGGGTCAAGCTGACCCTGCCGGTCGAGCTGATCGAGGTCCCGACCGTCACGACGCTGACGGTCGACGACGCGCGCCAGACGCTCGAAGAGGCGGGCTTCAACGTCAACATCTCGGAGCAGCCGAGCGACGTGGTCCCGCGCGGCATCGTCATCGACCAGACCCCCGCCGGCGGGTCGAAGCAGCAGCCGAAGCGCACGATCACGCTGGTCGTCTCCAGCGGCCCGTCGACCGACCCGCAGGTCCCGCCGACCACCGACCCGGGCGGCGAGTTCCCGAGCGAAGACCCCGGTGACGGCACCGAAGACCCGACCGACCCGACCGACCCCGGTGACGGCGTCGACGTCGACACGGGCGGCAACGGCGGGGCCGGCGAGTTCGGCCAGTAACGCAGAAAGGGTTTCCGCCACTCGGGGGCAATGGCGGAAACCCTCACTGTGACTTCGGTTACAGCCCCCGCCGTGTTACAGGTTTCTGAGCCAATTTCCGAGCAATTGTGAGCCATGCTCGGACAGGACCGACTCTGGGTGGAATTGCACCCCTTCCAAGGGCGCTGACCTGTGCCGCAGTCCCATGACCACCCCGTCCGGGGTGGTCGCGGTGACGGTCAGCTCCTCGGGCACACTCTCGGGCGTGACGGCCAGGGAGTGGTAACGCGTCATGGTCACCGGGCTCGGCAGCCCCTCGAAGAGTCCGCGGCCGTCGTGGGCGATCGGGCTGGTGCGCCCGTGGAGCAGTTCGGGGGCCCGCTTGACCTCGCCGCCGTAGGCGACGGCCAAGGCCTGATGTCCCAGGCAGACGCCCAGGTAGGGCACCCGCCGGGCGGCACACCAGTGGACCATCGGCACGCTGACCCCGGCGTCTTCCGGGGCCCCGGGTCCCGGGGAGACGAGCACCCCGTCGAACCCTTCGGCGTCGGCGACGCTCACCTCGTCGCGGGGGTGTACGTCGCAGTCGGCGCCGAGGACGCGCAGGTATTGGACGATGGTGTGCACGAAACTGTCATGGTTGTCGACGACCAGGATGCGCACCCACTCACCCTACGGTCACCTCGTCAAGGGCGACACGCGGCTCCAGCCAGGGGAACAGGCCGTACCAGAGGAAGAGCCCGGCCAGGCCGAGCAGCAGGAGCACGCCGACCAGCTTGGCGGCGAGGTTGCCGGGCAGGTGGCGCCAGAGGAAGGCGTACAAGGATCTCCTGTTCATCGGGCAGATTCCGGGCGCGAGGTGCGGCCTGCCTTCGGCGGGCCGCAGCTCCTGTCTATTGGGCAGATCCCGGGACGCGAGCCACGGCCCGCCTTCGGCAGGCCGCAGCTCCTGTCTATTGGGCAGATCCCGGGACGCGAGCCACGGCCCGCCTTCGGCAGGCCGCAGCTCCTGTCTATTGGGCAGATCCCGGGACGCGAGCCACGGCCCGCCTTCGGCGGACCGCAGCTCGCTTTAGATGACGTCGCGTTCCTCGGTCTTGGTCAGGGTGCCGAAGACGATGAGGCGTTGGCGGGCCGAGTATTCGGGGTGGCAGGTGGAGAGGGTGATCACGGCCTTGTCGGCCTTCTTGCCCGGGTGGCCGGGGACCGGTTCGATCACGTCCACCTCGGTGGGTTCGACGATCTTCGTGCCGGTGACCTCGTAGGTGTAGCGGGCTTCCCGGGAGTCGACCACGATCGGGTCGCCCTTCTTGAGCTCGTCGATCCGGTTGAACGGGGCGGCGTAGGTGGTGCGGTGGCCCGAGACGACGAAGTTGCCGACCTCGCCCGGCTGGGCCGAACCCGGATAGTGGCCGGGGCCCTGCCGCAGGTGTTCGTCCTCGACGCCCTCGACGATGGCGTACTTGTAACTTGCACCGAGGCGGGGGATCCGGAGGAGCGCGACGGCGCCGCCGAGTTCGACCTTTCCCAGGATCTTCTCCTCCGGTTCGGCCAGGAGCTGCCGCTGGAGGATGCGCTGGTGGCGTTCGGTGTAGGCGCTGGTGCCCCACAACAGATAGGCGCAGAAGAGCAGCAACACGACACCCAGGGTGATGCTGAGCTCACCGATGGTCCGCAGGATCGCCCTCACCGGGCCACCGTAGGAGCGGGGGTGCCCGAGATCCCCGATGTTGACCTATTGTTTGCGGGCGCCCGATGGAAAGGGGAATCGCCCTTCGGGGACGTCGGCGTCTATTCTTAGCGACTACGCTTACTGACAGACCCGCATCGAGCGCGGGTGACCATCAGGAGACTCCCGTGCCCAACTCGAAGGTTCGCAAGAAGGCCGTCTACACCCCGCCGCAGAAGACCACGACGGTCAAGGTGAGCCCCCGCTGGCTGGCGCCGGTCATGGTGGCGTCCTGGATTCTCGGCATCGGGTGGATCGCGGCCTACTACATCGTCGGCCGCACGGGTCCCGTGTTCGAGCCCCTCGGCAACTGGAACCTGGCGATCGGGTTCGCCCTGATCATCTTCGGTGTGGTGCTCTCCACCAAGTGGCGCTGACCGCGCTCACAACGACGGGCTGAGGCTTTCCACAGGTTTTTCCACAGCCTGGGGAAGCATCAGCCCGCGTTCGTTCACTGGGTGCCCATCTGCCGGTGCACCTCGGCGATGAGCGCGTAGGGATCGGCGAAATACACCGTCAGCACGAGCACGAGCAGCACGGCGGCCACGCCGGCCCACTGGATGAGCGCCCGGTTGCGTTCGGGCGCGTAGGCGAAGATGACGGCCACCAGCGCGCCCACGACCAGGCCGCCCAGATGGCCCTGCCAGCTGATCCCGGGGATCACGAAGGTCACGAAGACGTTGATCCCGATCAGCCAGACCACCCCGCGGGCGTCGTAGCCGAGGCGGCGGGCCATCACGAACAGCGCGCCGAACAGGCCGTAGATGGCGCCCGAGGCGCCGACCGCCGAGTAGGCGCTGAACAGGTAGACGGCGACTGAGCCGCCCAGCGCGGCGGTCAGATAGAGCGCCGCGAACCGCGCGTGGCCCAGGCGGCGTTCGAGTTCCGGCCCGATGGCCCACAACGCCCACATGTTGAACAGGATGTGGGTGATCGCGAAGGCCGAGGTGGGCCGGGAGTGCAGGAAGGCGCCGGTGAGCAACCGCCAGTATTCGCCCTGGAAGATGTGGAATGGCGAGGTGGCGAACTGGTTGACGAACTCGTTGCCCTGCACCAGCTCGGCCAGGTAGGCCACCACGTTGAGGCCCAGCAGCGCCCAGGTGACCCGGGGCACGGTGACGTGGCCGCCGCCGAACTGAGCCTTGGCCTGCCGGACGCCCTTGTTGCCCTCACGGACGCACTCGACGCACTGGAAGCCGACCGCCGCGTTCTGCATGCAGTCGGGGCAGATGGGCTTGTCGCACCGCTGGCAGCGGACGTAGGTCTCGCGCTCGGGGTGCCGGTAGCAGGTGGGCACCGCCGCCGAGCCCGGTTCCATCGAGGGAGGCTGGGTGGTCAATGGGGTCCTTCCGGAGGGGCCTTACCACAGCCTGCCATACGGAAACGGCGAAGGCGCCCACCGTGGGGCGCCTCCGCCGCGGGCGATCAGACCCGGTCGATGGTGACCGACTCCAGGACGACGTCCTTGATCGGCCGGTCGCGGCCGTCGGTCTCGGTGGTGGCGATCGCGTCGACCACCTCGGTGCCCTCGATGACCTCGCCGAAGATCGTGTGCCCCTGGTTGAGGTGGGGGGTCTTGGCGACGGTGATGAAGAACTGCGAACCGTTGGTGCCCTTGCCGAACCGCTTGCCCGCGTTGGCCATGGCCAGCAGGTAGGGGCGGTTGAACTGGTTCTCGGTGTGGATCTCGTCGTCGAAGTCGTAGCCGGGGCCGCCGATGCCCTGGCCCAGCGGGTCGCCGCCCTGGAGCATGAACCCGGCGATCACGCGGTGGAAGATCGTGCCGTCGTAGAGCTTGGCGTTGGTCTTCTGGCCCGTCTCGGGGTGGGTCCACTCCCGGGTGCCTTCGGCGAGCTCGACGAAGTTGCGCACGGTCTTCGGCGCCTGGTTCGGCCAGAGCTTGATTTTGATCGTGCCCCGGTTGGTGTTCAGGGTCGCGATGAGGTTCTCAGCCATGCGTGGCCGCCCCCTTTGTGTCACAGACTCGATGTTTTCCAAGGGCAAGGGTAGCGATCGTCCGGAGCGCCCCTGGTGATGATTGAGGGGCATTCGGGCGGGAAGGTGACGACTCGGGGCCCCAATTCGACAGGGGAGGTTGTCGTGTCCCGGACAATGAAGAAGAAGGCGCGCGCCGCGCTCGACTATCCAGAAACATGGGCGAGCCGGGCGAAACACTCGGCCTACCGCACGGCCAACAGGGTCGGCCCGATGGCCGGAATGGCCCGTGACAGCGCGATCGGCATGGCCGGAAACGCGCGCGACTACGCGGGCACCGCCCGTGAGGTCGCGACGAGCCGGCTCGAAGACGCCCGCTACTGGGCCGCGCCGCGGCTTGACCACGCGGCGGTGTCGTTCGAGGAGCACATCGCGCCCAGGGTGGCCGCGATGATGGCCGAGATGGCGCGGCGGATCGACCCGGCGCCGCCGATCGTCAAGCGGCGGACCCGGATGCCCATGATGGTGCTGATGGGCGGGCTGGCGATGGGCGCGATCGGCTTCGCGCTCTACAAGCGGAACGCCCGGCAGTGGGCGGACACCATGTCCGACACCAAGGACGCCGTGCGCGACAAGGTGGAGCACGTGCGACACCGCGCTCAGCAGACGGCTCACCAGGCGGGCGAGACGATGGAGCAGAAGGCCGACGAGATGCAGAACCGGATGTCCTGAGGCCCTGCTCGGAGGAGCCGGCGCCCATGATCGGGCGCCGGCTTCTTTGTGTATGGGGGCACGTTTGGGGCAGTCTTGGCTCTCGTGACGGACAAATCCGTTTCTTCCGGGCCCCCGCAGGTCGAGGTGCCCATCGCGCACGCTCCCATCGGCGCCGTGGCCGAACCGCCGCCTCCGCCCGAACCCGAGTCGACCGGCGAGCACAAGCTGCCGTTCGGCCGCCCCGGCAAGCCCATGGGCAACAGCCCGTTCATGTTCGGCCTCGTGGCCGCCCTTGGCGTGCTGACGGCCTGGTGGCTGGTGCAGATGGTGGCCGCCGCCGGGTCGGTCCTGGTGCTGATCGTGGTGTCGCTGTTCCTCGCGATCGGGCTCAACCCGGCCGTCGAGTGGCTGCACGGCCGGGGCATGGCCCGCATCTGGGCGATCACGATCGTCTTCGTCGGGGTGATCGCGTTCTTCGCGATCTTCGCGCTCTCGATCGTGCCCGCCCTCACCGAGCAGACGACCGGATTCATCCAGGACGTGCCGACACTCGTCCAGCAACTCCAGAACCATCCCCTGATCCGGTCACTCGACCAGGAGTACCAGGTTCTGGACAAGCTGACGCAGTACGTCACCAGCGGCGACCTGGCCAGCCAGCTCTTCGGCGGGTTGCTGGGCGTGGCCGGAGTGGTGATCAGCGCCGTGTTCAGCTTCCTGACGGTGCTGGTGCTGACGCTCTACTTCCTCGGGTCGCTGAACTCGATCAAGGAGTCGGGCTACCGGCTGGTGCCGCGCTCGCGGCGCGAGCGGGTGACCAAGCTCGTGGACGAGGTGATCAGGCAGATCGGCGGCTACGTCGGCGGCAACCTGATCATCTCCCTGATCGCCGGCGTGGTGACGTTCATCTTCCTGAGCATCGCCGGGGTCCCCTACGCCCTGGCGCTGGCGATCTTCGTGGCGATCACCGACCTGATCCCCATGGTCGGCGCGGTGATCGGGGCCGTGGTGGCCTCGCTGGTGGGGCTGCTGACCTCGCTGCCCGTCGGCATCGCGTGTGTGATCTTCTTCGTGATCTACCAGCAGATCGAGAACTACGTGATCTCGCCGAGGGTGTTCAAGTCGTCGGTCGACGTGCCGCCCATCGCGACGATCATCGGCGCGCTGCTGGGCGGTGCGCTGCTCGGCGTGGTGGGCGCCCTGCTGGGCATCCCGCTGGCCGCCGCGCTGCTGCTGATCCTGCGGGAGGTGGTCCTGCCCCGGCAGGAGAAGCTCTAGTGGTGGGCGTGGGCGTACTCCTCGCGGCGGAGCAGCATCACCGCGAGCATCAGTGGGAACATGATCACGTGGGTGACCATCATGAGGCCGTGGTCGTCGAGCACTCCGGCCCAGAACAGCGGGAACGCCACGAGCGCGGGCGCGTACATGGCGGCGCACATCTCCAGGGTGCGCGGCCATGAGTGCCCGCGCAGCAGCATGACGACGGCCATCCCGATCGACATGTTCGTCGCCATGACCAGGTAGCCGGCCTCGGGGCCGAGGTCCCAGCGGCTGGTGACCAGGCCGAGCAGGAACATCCCGGCGAACATCGCCAGGACCATCTCCAGGTAGTGCAGGGCGAATCGTCTCCAGTTCATGCGGTCGAGAATGGTCCGCGAGAAGGAGCCGAACCTACGCCCGAAGGGCAATGTGTCCGGAAATCTGGGCTCTTAGTCTGCTGTCATGCGGAGAGTCGTGGTCGTCGGGTATCCCGCCGCCGAATTACTGGACATCGCCTGCGTCACCACCTCACTGATCATGGCCAACATGTTCGGCGCCGCGCCTCCCTACGACGTCTCGTTCGCCACCCTCGGCGGCCGTCCGGTCGTCTGCGGCAGCGGCCTGACGCTGGCCGCGCAGACCTCGCTCGAACACGAGACCGGCCCGCTCGACACCCTGATCGTCGCCGGGGGGATCGGCTGCCAGGACGCCGCCGACAACCCCCTGCTGGTCGCCCACATCCGGCGGCTCGCCGCGATCACCCGCCGGGTCGCCTCGGTCTGCACGGGCGCGTCGGTCCTGGCCGAGACCGGCCTGCTCGACGGCCGCCGGGCCACCACCCACTGGCGGGACGCCCCCCGCCTGGCCGCCCGCCATCCAAAGATCACGGTCGACCCCGACCCCATCTTCATCCGCGAGGGCGCGGTCGCCACCTCGGCCGGGGTGACCGCCGCGCTCGACCTCACCCTGGCCTTCATCGAGGAGGACCACGGCGCCGAGGTGGCCCGGACGACCTCCCGGCACCTGGTGACCTACCTGCAGCGCCCCGGTAACCAGGCCCAGATGAGCATGTTCGTCAAACCCCCCGCCCCCGACGGCCCGCTGAGCACCCTCACCGCCTTCATCGGCGCCAACCTGTGCGACGACCTGTCGACGACCGCCCTGGCCCGCCGCGCGGGCACCAGCGAACGCCACCTGACCCGGCTGTTCGTGAAGCACCTGGGCTCGTCACCGGCCCGGTACGTCCGCGAGGCCCGGCTTGAGGCGGCGGCGCGGCTGCTGGAGAGGACCGATCTGACGATGGCGGTGATCGCCCAGCGGACCGGCTTCGGCCGGGCGGAGTCGTTGCGGCAGGCCTTCACCAGCCGCTTCGGCATCGCCCCGTCGGCGTTCCGGAAGAACCGTTAGAAGAGCGTCAGCGGCTCCACGTCGGGGGGCTCGGGCAGCGGGTCGAGTTCGGGGAGCCGGGCCCGGACCTCCTCGTGGAAGCGCCGGTTGAGGGTGAGCGCGTCGACGTTGTCGGGGGTGTGCACGAACACCGTCGGCGAGCGGCCCTCCTTCAGCCACTCGACAGTCTTCTCCACCCAGAAGGCCCAGCCCTCGACGGTCCGGTCGGGGTCGTCGCGGCCGATGTAGCGGATCAGCGGGTGGGCGGTGAGCGCGCGGTCCCTTCGGGGCATCCGCGGCTTCCTCGTCCAGGCGTCGCGTTCGGTGTCGGAGGTCGGGGGACGCTCGAACAGGACGGTCGTGTCGAAGGGCACCCATTCGGCGTCTCTGATGGCCAGGGCCCGCTCCAACGCCGTGATCGCCCGGTCGTCGTCGAAGAAGGCGCGGTGGCGGACCTCGACGGCGTATCTGTGCTCGCCGGGCAGGGTGCGGAGGAAGGCCGCCAGGGTGCCGACGTCGAGCGGGCCGAAGCCGCCGGGGAGCTGGATCCACAGGGCGTGGGTGCGGGGGCCCAGGGGTTCCATCGTGTGCAGGAAGGCCCGGAGTTCGTCGGCCGCGCCGGTCAGGTGGCGTTCGTGGGTGATGGTCTTGGGGAGCTTGATCAGGAAGCGGAAGTCGGGGTCGGTCTGGCGGGCCCACGACTCGACGGTCTCGCGCGACGGGACGGCGTAGAAGGTCGTGTTGCCCTCGACGGCGTTGCAGTAGGTCGCGTAGTCGGCCAGGCCCTGTGACGGCCACGACTTCTGGTTCCACATCGCACAGCCCACGTGAAGTCGACGTCGCATGGGGTCATGCAATCACCTGCGCCGTGGTGACGAAAACGGGGACGGCCAGGAACAGGCGGCCCTCCGGCGCTGGTCGTCGCGCCAGGCGATGATCTCCTCGCCCGCCTGCCCCTTGGCAAGGTTCAACACCGATCGTCCGGGCGCGGCAGGCGGGTTGTCGCTGCCGGACATCCGGGCGCTCTTCGCGGCGCCGCCCGACCGGAAGGCGATCATCAAACGGCACCGGGACGACCTCAAGCGCGGATCGCCGAGATCCAGGCCACGGTCGACTTCCTGGAGGGCGGCCAGCGCTGCACGCACGACGATTTCACCACCTGTCCGGCCTTCCGGAAGAACCTCTTTCCGAATGTTTCATGACCCCTCCCAGGTGGGCTTCTCTCCCTAATCCGGAACATTGCGGCCTGAAATATTTCGGATCACTCTCGGAATGTTTCGAACTCTCGGAGGAAGCATGAAACGACTCCTGGCCGCCCTCGTGATCCTCGCCGCGGGGCTGTTACCCCTGCGGCCCGCGCAGGCGGCGTCGCTCGTCGAGGTGACGGGTTTCGGCACCAACCCCACCAACCTGCGCATGCACCTGTACGTCCCCGACAACGTCGCCCCCCGCCCGGCGATCCTGGTGGCGGTGCACTACTGCACCGGGACAGGGCCCGCCTTCTACTCGGGCACGGAGTTCGCCTCCCTCGCCGACCGCTACGGGTTCATCGTGATCTACCCGTCGGCGACCCGCAGCGGCCAGTGTTTCGACGTCTACACCTCCGGCGCGCTCACCCACAACGGCAACAGCGACCCCGTCGGCATCGTCTCGATGGTCAACTACGTGAAGTCGCGCTACAACGCCGACCCCGACCGCGTCTTCGCCACCGGCGCGTCCTCGGGCGGCATGATGACCAACGTCCTGCTGGGCGACTACCCCGACGTGTTCCGGGCCGGGGCGGCGTTCATGGGGGTGCCGTTCGCCTGTTTCGCCACCACGGGCGGATCGACGTGGAACAGCCAGTGCGCCAACGGGCAGCTCATCAGGACCGCGCAGCAGTGGGGTGACCTGGTGCGCGGCGCCTACCCGGGCTACAGCGGGCCCCGGCCGCGGATGCAGATCTGGCACGGCACCGAGGACGCCACGCTGCGCTACCCGAACTTCCAGGAGCAGATCAAGCAGTGGACCAACGTCCACGGCCTGTCGCAGACCCCGACCTCCACCGACACCCCGCGCTCGGGCTGGACGCGGACCCGCTACGGCACCCAGGTCGAGGCGATCAGCCTCCAGGGCGTCGGCCACAACCTGCCGCTGTCGGGCCAGGCCGCGATGGCGATCAGCTTCTTCGGCCTCGACGGCACCCAGCCGTCACCGTCGCCTTCCCCGTCACCCTCTCCGTCGCCCTCTCCTTCCCCGTCGCCGTCCCCGTCCCCGTCGCCCTCGCCCTCTCCCTCGCCGAGCCCCAACAACGGGCCGTGCCGGGTGGCGTACACCGTCAATCCCTGGAACACCGGGCTGACGGCCAGTGTGACGATCACCAACACCGGGACCAGCCCGGTCAACTCGTGGAACCTTGCCTTCACGCTGCCCTCCGGGCAGACGGTGACCTCGGCGTGGAACTCCACGGTCTCGCCGGCCAGCGGGAACGTCACAGCGCGGAACCTGGCCTACAACGCGACGATCCCCGTGAACGGGACCCAGTCGTTCGGGTTCAACGCCAACCACAGCGGCAACACCGCGCGGCCCAGCGCGTTCACGCTGAACGGAACCGCCTGCACCGTCGTGTGACCCGCGAAACGGCCTGGCTCCGGCCGGGCCGTTTTACGGGACGTTACGGTGTCACCATGAGTGAACCCCCGCGTACCCACTGGCTCCGGCGCTGGCCGGGGCTGGTGCTCGCGCTGCTCGCCGTGCTCGCCACGGCGATCGACAACCGCGTGATCGCGCAGAACGCGCGGCCGGGGTTGGCGGAGGTCCAGCGTCCCCCCTTCGAGCTGCCCATCTGGCTGCACGGGCCGATGTTCGCCTTCCTCTCGCTCACCTTCGCCCTGATCGCCGGTCTGCTCTGGTACGAACAGGCCCGGCCGCTCGCCCTCTGGTGGTGGGTGGCCCAGTTGGTCGCCTACTTCCTGTGGGCGCCGCTCTCGCTCGGGCTCCGCCTTCACTACCTGGCCGCGATCGACGCGGCGATCTTCCTCGCGCTCCAGGTCGTCGGCTTCGTCGTCTTCTGGCGCGACAGCAGGATGGCGGCCCTGCTCCTGCTTCCGTTCATGGCCTGGACGGTCTATCTCACCGCGCTGAGCTACGAGTTCGGCCGGCTCAATACGTAGGGAGGACCTCGGTGTTCTGGCAGGCGGTCAGCAACCATCGGCCGTCCTCCCTGGTCATGACCCACATCGGCGAACCCGGGTTGCCCACGGGGTCGCCGTCGGGCGAGTGGTAGCGCTGCACCACCTTCACGGCGGCGACGTCCGGGCGGAGGAACAGCACGTGCTCGACCTCGAAGGTCACCGACAGGTCCTTCATCGCGCCCGGCAGCACCTTCCGGGTGAAGGCGGCGATCTCGTCGCGGCCGAACAGGCGGCGGCCGTGGCCGGTGGTCCAGATCGCGTCGTGGCGGAAGAGCGCCACGAACTCCTCGGTCAGTTCGTTCTGCTGGGCGTGCTCGACGGTCGCGACGACGGCCCTGATCTCCTCGGTGTCCATGAGCTGAGCGTGCTTCATCAAGTGAGCTTGAGGTCAAGGAGGGCTTAGGTCCCTTCCGCTGAGGACCTCCGGTATCTACATTCGTCCCATGATTCGTGTCTTCCTGCTCGACGACCACGAGGTCGTGCGGCGTGGAGTGGCGGCGCTGCTGGAGTCGGAGGACGACATCGAGGTCGTCGGCGAGGCCGGCACCGCCGCCGCGGCCGTCGCGCGCATCCCCGCCCTGCGGCCCGACGTGGCGATCCTGGACGTCCGGCTGCCCGACGGCGACGGCGTCAAGGTCTGCCGTGACGTGCGGAGCCAGGTGCCCGGTCTGGCCTGCCTGATGCTCACCTCCTACGCCGACGACGACGCCCTCTTCGAGGCCGTGATGGCCGGGGCGGCCGGTTACGTGCTGAAGCAGATCCACGGCTCCGACCTGGTGGGCGCGGTCCGCACCGTCGCCGCCGGGCAGTCGCTGCTCGACCCGCAGACCACCGCGTCGATGCTCCACCGGCTGCGCGACCAGGCGAGCCGCACCGACCCGCTGGGGGCGTTGTCGGAGCAGGAGCGCACGATCCTGGAGCTCATCGGCGAAGGGCTGACCAACCGGCAGATCGGAGAGCGCATGTATCTGGCGGAGAAGACCGTCAAGAACTACGTCTCCAACCTGCTGGCCAAGCTCAACATGCAGCGGCGCACCCAGGCGGCGGCGCTCGCGGCCCGCATGAGGGCAGATCGGCGCGATTAATAGGACTTAGGTCCCTAATCCCCTATATGCCGTTACCGGCAGACTCACGACATGAGAATCGACTCGGCCGGGCTCACGGTGTTGTCGCGGGAGGAGTGCCTGCGCCTGCTGGCCACCACGCCCATCGGGCGGCTCGTGTTCACCTATCGGGCGCTGCCCGCCGTCCAGCCGGTCAACTACGTCCTCGACGGGGAGACCGTCGTCATCAGGACCGCCATCGGTTCCCGCCTGGCCGCCGCGACCCGTGACGCCGTGGTGGCGTTCGAGATCGACGACGTCGACAGGGAGACCGGGTCGGGCTGGTCGGTGACCGTGCTCGGGCACGCCCGCGGGGTGACCGCGCCCGAGGAGGTCGCCCGGTTGTCGAGGTTGCCGCTGATGCCCTGGGCGCCCTCGGCGTTCGACCACTTCGTGACGCTCTCCACCGATGAGGTGTCGGGCCGCCGGATCAACTGACGGGCACGCTCCAGCGCAGGCGGGTGTGCCAGCCGTCGGCCGCGCCGATCGAGAACGAGCCGCCCAGCAGGACCGCCCTCTCCTCCAGGTTGCGCAGGCCGCTGCGGCGGCCCCCGTCGGTGACGCCGACGCCGTCGTCCTGGACGATCAGGGTCAGCACCCCGCCGGTCACCTCGGCCACCACTTCGGCGCGGGTGGCCTTCGCGTGGCGTACAAGATTGGAGAGGGCCTCGCGCAGGACGGCGAGCAGCTGTTCGGCGACCGCGTCGCCCACGGCGTTGTCGAGCCAGCCGTCCATCCGCAGGCCGGGCATGAAGCCCAGGTGGCCGCGGGCGCCCTCGACCAGTTCGACGATGTGGGAGCGGAGGCTCTGCTCGCCCATCACGGCCGGTGACTGGAGGGCGAAGATGGTGGAGCGGATCTGCCGGATCGTCTCGTCGAGCTCGTCGATCGTGTGCCTGACCCGGGTCGCCGCCTCGGGGTGTTCGACCAGTTTGACCGTGCTCATCAGCGTCATGGCGGTGGCGAACAGGCGCTGGATGACGACGTCGTGCAGGTCTTTGGCGATGCGGTGGCGGTCTTCCAGCAGGCCCAGGCGCTCGGCGTCCTCCCGGGCCTCGGCCAGTTCCAGCGCGATCGAGGCCTGGTCGGCGAAGGCGCTCAGCATGCGCAGCAGCGACGGCGTGAACGGCAGGCGGCCCGGCCGTTTGCCGAGCTGGAGCACCGCGCGCACCGAACCGACGCGGCCCAGCGGTATCGACGCCTGGTCGACGAGGTCGGCGAGGTCGCCGTCGACGATCTCGGTGCCGTTGCCGAAGCGCAGCACGGCGACGTCGGCGTCGGCCATCTCGCGGGCCCGGCCGACGACGTGGGTGAGCACCTCGTGTGGCCCGGCGCCCGACAGCAGGCTCGTGGTGACCTCGGACGACGCCTGCAGCCACATCTCTCGGCGGCGGGTTTCCTCGAACAGGCGGGCGTTCTCGATCGCGACGCCGGCGGCCGTGGCGAGCGCCGTGACGACCGCCTGGTCCTCCTCGTCGAACTCGGCGCCGCCGCGTTTCTCGGTCAGGTAGAGGTTGCCGAAGACCTCGTCGCGCACCCGCAGCGGCACGCCCAGGAAGCTGCCCATCGGCGGATGGCCGGGCGGGAAGCCGTAGGAGTCGGGGTGGTCGGAGATCCGCGCCAGCCGCAGCGGCTTCGGCTCCTTGATGAGCAGGCCGAGCAGCCCCAGGCCGTGGGGCCAGTGCTCGATGCGGGCGATCTCCTCCTCGCTCAGCCCGACCGGGATGAACTCCAGGAGGGTGGACTCCTCGCCCACCACGCCCAGCGCGCCGTAGGTGGCGTCGACCAGCCGGGCGGCGGTCTCCACGATCCGGCCCAGCACGGTCTCCAGCTGGAGGTCGCTCCCGATGAGGACCACGGCCTCCAGCAACGAGTGGACGCGGTCACGGGTGGCCAGCACGGCGTCGAGCCGGGTCTGCAGTTCGGCGAGCAGCTCATCCAGGCGCATGCTGGGCACGAGAGGGTGAGCCATGCCGACATTCTGCTCCTAACCGGCGGCGCGGGGCGACCTGCTGACGCGGGTCGGGCGGGTCCACCGGTGACCGTCTCGTCGAAGGGCGTGACGGTCACCGGGGCGCGGATGAGCGGGCGCGGCTAGAAGTCGGCGTCGAAGCTGACCGTGCCGGTGACGCCGACCTGGTAGGCCGAGACCTTGCGCTCGAAGAAGTTCGAGAGCTCCTGCACGTCCTGGAGCTCCATGAAGGCGAAGGGGTTCTTCGAGCCGTACAGGGGCGGGACGCCGAGCTGGGCCAGCCGGCGGTCGGCGACGTGCTCCAGGTAGAGGCGCATGTCGGCGATCGACATGCCCGGCACGCCCTGGCCGAGGAGGTCTTCGGCGAACTGGGCCTCGCAGTCGACCGCCTCGGCGAGCATGCGCCTGATCTCGGCGATCAGGTCGTCGTCGAACAGGTCGGGCTCCTCGGCGCGGGCCACCTCGACGACGTCGAACGCGAACGCCATGTGCATCGACTCGTCGCGGAACACCCAGTTCGTGCCCGAGGCCAGGCCGTTCAGCAGGCCTCGGGAGCGCAGGAAGTAGACGTACGCGAAGGCGCCGTAGAAGAACAGGCCCTCGATGCACGCGGCGAAGCAGATGAGGTTGAGCAGGAAGGCCCGCCGGTCGGCCTTGGTCTCCAGGCTCTTGAGGTCGCCCAGGGAATCGATCCAGCGGAAGCAGAACTCGGCCTTGCGGCTGATCGACGGGATGTTCTCGACGGCCGCGAAGGCCTCGAAGCGCTCCTGCTCGTCGGGCACGTAGGTGTCGAGCAGGTTCAGGTAGAACTGCACGTGCACGGCCTCCTCGAAGAGCTGCCGCGACAGGTAGAGGCGCGCTTCGGGGGCGTTGACGTGCTGGTAGAGGTTGAGCACCAGGTTGTTGGCGACGATCGTGTCACCCGTGGCGAAGAAGGCCACCAGCCGCGACACCAGGTGGCGTTCGGCGGGCGACAACCTCCCCAGGTCGGCGAGGTCGGAGTGGAGGTCGACCTCCTCGACGGTCCAGGTGTTCTTGATGGCGTCGCGGTAGCGCTCGAAGAACGCCGGGTAGCGCATCGGGCGCAGGGTCAGGCTCATGCCGGGGTCGAGCAGCATCACTGGCACGCCTCACAGGACTCGGGGTTCTCCAGGGAGCAGACCTCGGCGGCGGTCAGCACCGGCACGGTGGCCTGCTGGATGCGCGTCGCGGGGCGCGAGCGCAGGTAGTAGGTGGTCTTGAGGCCCGACTTCCAGGCGTAGAGGTACATCGACGAGAGCTTGTCGATGGTCGGGCTGGCCATGAACAGGTTGAGCGACTGGCTCTGGTCGATGTACGGGCCGCGCGCCGCCGCCATGTCGACCAGCGCCCGCTGGGGCAGTTCCCAGGCGGTCCGGAACAGGGTCCTGATCTCGCCGGGCAGTTCGGCGATGCCCTGGACCGAGCCCTCGGCCTGACGGATGGCCGTGCGGATCGGCTCCGTCCACAGGCCGCGCGCCTTGAGCTCGGCGACCAGCGCGTTGTTGATCTGGAGGAACTCTCCACTGAGCGTCTCGCGCTTGAAGAGATTCGACACCTGCGGCTCGACGCACTCGTAGCAGCCCGCGATCGAGGCGATGGTCGCGGTCGGGGCGATGGCGATCAGCAGGGAGTTGCGCAGCCCGTACTCGGCGATCTTCGCGCGGAGCGCGGTCCATTCGGGGCTGAGGCCGTGCAGGTCGGGCTGGAGCCTGCCGCGGGCGGCCCAGGTCTCCTGGTACGCCGGATGCGGACCGTGTTCGGCCGCGAGGTCGGCCGAGGTGTCCAGAGCGGTCAGGTAGATCTCCTCGGAGATCCGGGTGGAGAGCTCCTTCGCCTCAGGGGAGTCGAAGGGCAGCCGGAGCGCGAAGAAGACGTCCTGGAGCCCCATCAGCCCGAGGCCGACCGGACGCCAGCGGGGATTGCTCGCCGCGGCCTGCTTGGTCGGGTAGTAGTTGATGTCGATCACGCGGTCGAGGAAGACCACGGCCGTCTTGACGGTCCGGCGGAGCTTGGCCCAGTCGATGCCGCCGTCGGCCAGGTGGGCGGCCAGGTTGATCGAACCCAGGTTGCAGACCGCGGTCTCCTCGTCGTTCGACACCTCGATGATCTCGGTGCACAGGTTCGACAGGTGCACCACGTTGCCCGGCTCGGCGGCCTGGTTGCAGGTGCGGTTCGAGGTGTCCTTGAAGGTCATCCAGCCGTTGCCGGTCTGGGCCAGGGTGCGCATCATCTTGGCGTAGAGGTCGCGGGCGCGGATCTGGCGCACCTGACGGCCGTCCTGCTCCGCCTTGCGGTAGACCTCGTCGAAGGCCTCGCCCCACAGGTCGGGCAGCTCGGGCAGCTCGTTCGGGTCGAACAGCGACCACATCTGGTCGGCCTCGACGCGGCGCATGAACTCGTCGGGGATCCAGTTCGCCAGGTTGAGGTTGTGGGTGCGGCGGGCGTCCTCGCCGGTGTTGTCCCGCAGCTCCAGGAACTCCTCGACGTCGGGGTGCCAGGGCTCCAGGTAGACGCACGCGGCGCCCTTGCGGCGGCCGCCCTGGTTGACGGCGGCCACGGAGGCGTCGAGGGTGCGCAGGAACGGCACAATGCCGTTGGAGTGGCCGTTGGTGCCCTTGATCAGGGCCCCCCTCGACCGGACCCGCGACCAGGAGATGCCGATGCCGCCGGCGAACTTCGACAGGTGGGCGACCTGGGCGTACCGCTCGTAGATCGAGCCGAGCTCGTCGCGCGGGGAGTCGACCAGGTAGCACGACGACATCTGGGTGTGCCCGGTGCCGGAGTTGAACAGCGTCGGCGAGCTGGGCAGGTAGGACAGCGACGACATCAGGCGGTAGAGCTCGACCGCCTCCTCGGGCGTGCGCGCCAGCCCGCAGGCCACCCGGAGCAGCCAGAACTGCGGGGTCTCCACGGGGAGCCGGGTCTGGGGGTGGCGGAGCAGGTAGCGGTCGTACACGGTGCGCAGGCCGAAGTACTCGAACCGCCGGTCGTTGCCGGTGTCGATCGTGGCGTCGAGCAGGTCGGCGTGGTCGGCCACGAAGGCGGCGGTGGTGTCGCCGATCAGGCCGAGGGCGTGGCCCTCCTTGATCGACCGGCTGAACGTGTCGGCCTCGACCTCCTTGCGGATGTACGCCGCCAGCAGCCGCGCGGCCAGCCGGGAGTACTGCGGCTCCTCGCCGATCATCTCGGCGGCGGTCTGGATCGACAGACGGTCGAGTTCGGCGGTGGTGGCGCCGTCGTACAGGCCACTGATCGTCCTGGTGGCGACCCGCAGCGGCTCGACGTCGTCGAGCCCGCCGGAACAACTCTCCACCGCGGCCACGATCCTGGTCACGTCGACCGGTTCGAGCGAGCCGTCGCGCTTCTTGATGCGCATCCTCGTCCTCTCCTCGCGAACTCACCGAGGCGCGCGGGCACGAGGGCACCGGGCGGGGCCGTCCCACGCGGCCTCGGACCAAAACGCGATTGGCAGGTCTTCGGACTCGCGGGCGTGCTTCGTCGCGAAGCGCCTACCGGCCGTCGCTTCCCAGGCCTTCGGCAGCCCAGTGCTCGATTGACGGCTTTCGTTCCCACTCACCGCTGCGGGGCAGTCCCGGATTCCCACCGGGTTCCCTCTTACGGCGCCCCGGCTGGCGGGCGGGGCGAACCAACGCGTGAGACACCATATCTGGGATCGAGATCGGCTGTCACATCAACATGTGGTGTCCGGCACCCCCGGACGAATCCCCCTGGCGGAGTGTGCGCAGGATGGGGTGATGGAGCGGAAAACCTGCACCGTGCGACTGGTGGGCGGGCCCACGGCGCTGCTGGAGATCGGCGGCCTCCGGCTGCTCACCGATCCGGCCTTCGACGCGCCCGGACCGATCCCCAGCGGCACCCGGACGCTCATCAAGACCACCGGCCCGGCCGTCTCCCCGGAGGAACTGGGCGATCTCGACATCGTCCTGCTCTCCCACGATCAGCACGCCGACAACCTCGACCGCTCGGGCCGGGCCCTGCTCGACGAGGTGCCCGAGGTGCTGACCACGCCCGAGGCGGCCGAACGGCTCGGTGAGGACATCACCGGCCTGCGGCCCTGGGAACACCGGACCTTCGAGCGGCCCGACGGCGGCTCCCTCCGCATCACGTGGGTGCCCGGCCGCCACGGGCCACCCGGCACGGAAGATCTCACCGGCCCGGTGACGGGCTTCGTGCTGACCGCCTTCGATCTACCGGCGATCTACGTGAGCGGCGACAACGCCTCGCTTGAGGCGACCCGCGAGATCACCGAACGGCTCGGCCCGATGGACGCCGGCGTCTTCTTCGCCGGCGCGGCCCGGACCCCGCTGCTCGACGGCTTCCTGACCTTCACGGCCGAGGAGGTGGTGGAGGCGACGTTGATCACCGGCGCGGAGGTGGTGATCCCCGTCCACATGGAGGGCTGGCAGCACTTCACCGAGGGCCCGGCCGACCTGCTGGACGCCTTCGAGAAGTACGAACTCGCCGACCGGCTGCACCTCTTGGAGCCCGGAGAGTCGACCTCGTTCTAGCCGACTGGGATTGTCGGTGATCCGTCCACGAGTGTCGTCAGAAAGCCGTTTGTCCACGTCGCGGACCTGGGCGAAGTGAAACGTCACGGAAAGAAACGGCGAACTCCTCGGTAGTAGCAGAATGTGCCATTTCCAAGGCATATGCGGTGCCACCATGCTCTGTGGAGACCATCTCCCCCAAGGAGCAGAACACCTGTGGCTAATCCCAGAGCACGCCGCCTGATCGCTGCGGCAGGTCTGTCGTTAGCGGTCGCGGCCACCCTGACGACCGTCCCGGCTCCCGCGAGCGCCCTCTCGACCGACGTCGTCATCTCCGGCGTCTACGGCGGTGGCGGCAACTCGGGCGCGACCATCAAGAACGACTACATCGAGCTGGCGAACCTCACCGGCAGCCCGATCAACGTGTCCGGTTGGAGCGTTCAATACGCCTCGGCCGCAGGTGCCGTCTTCCAGATGACGAACCTGAGCGGAACGATCCCGGCCCACGGCAAGTACCTGGTCCAGCAGGCGCCCGGCGCCGGCGGCACGCTGAGCCTGCCGACCCCCGACGCCACCGGCTCGATCCCGATGTCGGCCACCTCGGGTGTCGTCGCGCTGGTCACCGCGCAGGTCCCGCTGGTCGGCTGCGGCACCTCCTGCGCGACCGCCCCGAACGTGAAGGACCTCGTCGGCTACGGCGCGACCGCCAACGTCGAGACCCTCGCGGCCCCCGGCCTGTCGAACACCACGGCCGCCGCCCGGTCCGGCGCTATGACCGACACCGACAACAACTCGGTCGACTTCACCGCCGGTGTGCCGAAGGCCACCAACTCGGCCGGCACCACGGTCACCGCGACCGACACGGGCGGCCCGACCGACCCTACGCCCGGCGCCGTGCGCATCCACGACATCCAGGGCAGCGGCCGGATCTCCCCGATCGTCGGCCAGAACGTCACCAACGTGCCCGGCATCGTCACCGCCGTCCGCACCACCGGCAGCTCGCGCGGCTACTGGATGCAGGACCCGTCGGTCGACGCCGACCCGCTGACCTCAGAGGGCATCTTCGTCTTCATGGGCACGACCTCGCCGACGGTCGTGCCCGGCGACTCGGTGCTGGCCTCCGGCCGCGTCACCGAGTATCGCCCCGCCACGGGTTCGCAGGCGCTGACCGAGCTCGGCGGCACCGTCAGCACCGTCAAGCTGTCGAGCGGAAACCCGCTGCCCGCGCCGGTGACCGTGGACCTGCCCCCGGCCTACACCAAGTCGGGCTCCCTTGAGGCCCAGCCGCTGGAGCCGTCGTCGTACGTGCTCGACTGGCTGGAGGTCCACGAGGGCATGCGCGCCACCGTCGCGGAGACCACCAAGCTGGTCAGCCCGGTCAACACCGAGTTCGGCGAGTTGTGGGTCACCTTCGACCCGGCGCACAACCCGACCCCGCGCGGCGGCCACATCTACCTCGACTACGCCGACAACAACGCGGGCCGGTTCTTCATCCAGTCGCTCGTCGGCGCCCCCGCGGCCAACGTCGGCTCGACGCTGGCCGCCGGCACCACCGGCGTCATCGACTACCAGAGCTTCGGCGGCTACGTCCTCCAGGCCACCCAGCTCGGCGCCATCACCGAGGGCGGCCTCAAGCGCCAGAAGGTGACCCCGGCGAAGAAGGCCGGCGACCTGTCGATCGCGACGTACAACGTCGAGAACCTGACCGTCGGCGACTCGGCGGCGAAGTACCAGCGCCTCGCCGAGGCCGTGGTCGTCAACCTCGGCACGCCGGACATCCTGGCCCTGGAGGAGATCCAGGACAACAACGGCACCGCCACCGGCACCGTGGCGGCCGACCAGACCGTGGCCAAGTTCATCGCGGCCATCGTCGCGGCCGGCGGCCCGACCTACGACTGGCGCTCGATCGACCCCAACGAGGGCACCGACGGCGGCGCCCCCGGCGGCAACATCCGCCAGGTCTTCCTGTTCAACCCGGCCCGGACCACCTTCGTGGACCGTCCGGGCGGCGACGCCGACACCGCCGTGACGGTGTTGCGCGAGCGTCCGACGAGCAACCAGGTCTACCTGTCGGCCAGCCCCGGCCGCATCAACCCGACGTCGTCGGCGTGGTCGTCCAGCCGCAAGCCGCTCGTGGGAGAGTTCCTGTACGACGGCAACAAGCAGCTCTTCGTCGTCGCCAACCACTTCAACAGCAAGGGTGGCGACCACCCCCACTCGGCCGCCGTCCAGCCGCCGAACCGCACCACCGAGGTCCAGCGCATCGCGCAGGCGACCGAGGTGCGCAACTTCATCGCCGACCTGAACGCCAAGAGCGGCGGCCAGGCCCGCGCGGTGGTCCTGGGCGACATCAACGACTACCAGTTCTCACCCGCCGTCTCGACCCTCACCGACAACGGCGCGCTCCTGAAGGCGCTGATCAACGACCTGCCCGCCGGTGAGCGGTACTCGTACATCTTCGACGGCAACTCGCAGGCGCTCGACCACATCCTGGTGACCCCGAACATCAAGGGTTACGCCTACGGCGTCGTGCACATCAACGCCGAGTTCTCCGACCAGGCCTCCGACCACGACCCGCAGATCCTGCGGATCCTGACGGGGTGCAACACGGAGCCGCTCCCCGAGCGGTGCCGCCCGGGCAGCCCGGTCGTGGACGTCGAGTAACACCTTTCGCAAATCAGAAGCGCCCGTCCTCTTCCCCGGGGGACGGGCGCTTTCTCATGTACCGGCGTTCAGGTATTCCACGAAATGCGGGTTGTGCAGGGCGAACGACGAGCGTTTTGTCCGCACCAGATTGATCGCCTCGTCCAGGCCGTGACCCAGCAGGAGCAGGGTCTGGGCCACGACCAGGCCCGAGCGGTTGTAGCCCGCCCTGCACCTGACCAGGACCTTCCGCCCCGACCGCACCGCCTCGGCGGCGAGGTCGGACATCGCGCGGACCTCGGCCATCTCGGCCGGGGTCAGTTGGCCGTCGGGGACGTGGCAGGCGTGGTGGACGGCCGAGGTTCCCGGGCCGTGGCCGTCGAGGCGGATCATGCTGATGACCACGTCGAACTCGTCGGCCACGATCACCGGGAGCAGGCCGCCGGAGTCGTTGCGGAAATGGCCGCCCATGAAAAGGCCGGGGATGATTTCGTGCCACGGCTGGTCGTCAAAGGGAACGAACCTGTATTCCATTCGCCCATTCTGCGTCAGTATCGCACCGAGCTCTGGAGCAGCGGCGGATAGACCGTCGACGATTCTCCGTCGACGGTCGTGCCGGCGAACTGCAGCATCGCGCGCACCTCTCCGTTGACCGCCGCCGGGTAGCCCAGTGTGGGGGCGGAGATCTCGTCCAGGGTGCGGAGCTGCTCCTCGGAAAGGGCCACCTCCACGAGGTTGTTCTCCAGGTGGTCGACCCGGCGGGCTCCCAGGATCGGCACCACCGTGCCGGGGCGGGCACGCAGCCACGCCAGGGCGACCGCCGCCGACGACGCGCCGGCCTCGTCGGCGATCGCGGCCACGGTGTCGATGACCCGGTACTCCTCCTCGGTCGGGCCGCCCACGTAGGCGGTCCGGGCCGAGTCGGCGACCTCGACGCCCCGGCGGTACTTGCCGGACAGGAAGCCGTTCTTCAGGGGGCTCCACGGGGTCAGGGCCAGGCCCTGGTCCAACGCGAGGGGCGCGATCTCGCCCTCGACCGTGCGGGCCAGCAGGGAGTATTCGACCTGGAGGGCGATCAGTGGGGTCCAGCCTCTCAGCAGGGCCGTCGTCTGGGCCTGGGCGACGACCCACGCGGGGGTGTTGGAGAAGCCGATGTAGCGGATCTTGCCGGCCCGCACCAGGTCGTCGAGGGTGCGCATCGTCTCCTCAAGGGGCGTGTTGCGGTCCCAGTTGTGCAGCCAGTAGAGGTCCAGGTAGTCGGTCTGGAGACGGCGCAGGGTCTCGTGGAGCTGGGCGATGATCGAGCCCCGGCCCGCGCCGCCGCCGTTGGGGTCGCCGGGGTGCATGTTGCCGAAGAACTTCGAGGCCACGACCGTGTGGCCGCGCAGGCCGGGCCGGGCGGCGAAGTAGTCGCCGAGGATCTTCTCCGAGTGGCCGTTGCTGTAGAAGTTGGCCGTGTCGACGAAGTTCCCGCCCCGGTCGAGGTACGTCGTGAGGATCTTCTCCGACTCCTCGACGTCGCATCCGGCCGAGCCGGGGTCGTCGCCGAAGGTCATCGCGCCGAGGGCGAACGGGCTGACCCGCAGGCCGGAGCGTCCGAGGGTCACATAGTGGTCGAGCGGCATGATCGTGTTCCTTTCTCGTCCCCTCCATCGAAGCGCTGAGCTGCGGCGACGGGTAGAAAGATCCGGTCGACCTCTTGCACGATCCTGCCGCTAACGGGACTTCAGGCGGATGATCGGCAGTTGCCGGTCGGTCTTCACCTGGTATTGGGCGAACCGGGGCGACCTGGCGACGATGTCCCGCCACGCCTGCTCGCGCTCGGCTCCGTGCAGTTGCTCGGCGGTGACGTCGTATGCCTTGCCGCCGACTTCGATGCGCACCTGGTCGGGGTGGGCCGCGAGGTTGTAGTACCAGGCGGGGTTCCCGGCCGCGCCGGCGGCTGAGGCGACGATCAGCCAGGTGCCGTCGGGGCCGGGGAACCAGCCGACGGGGTTCGTGCGCGGCTGGCCGGTCTTGCGGCCGACGGTGGTCAGGACCAGCGCGTCGAAGCCGCCGAAGCTGCCGCTTCTGCGGATGCGCCGGGCCATCAGCTTGTTGAACCAGAGGAAGAAACGTCCGCCGGGCTGGCGGCTGCCGCGGGTGCCGGCAGGAGTGTCGAAGGTCATGGCGTACCTCGATTGGTTAATGGCGCGTACTGTACGCGACGCTAACTATATGCACGATGTACCGTTACGTCCATGAACGACGTCGCCATCGGGCTGGTCCAGCTCTCGGGGCTGGTGCAGGGCCGGTACGCGCGTGTCTCCCAGCGTCACGATCTGACCCCCGTACAGGCCAAGTTGTTGTGCGTGCTGCTGGAAGGGCCTCGGGGGATGGCCGAGCTGGCCTCGGTCTTCGGCGTCGAGAAGGCGGCCCTGACCGGGCTGATGGACCGGGCCGAGAAGCGCGGGCTGGCGCGGCGCACCCCGGTGCCGGGCAACCGGCGGGCCGTCGCGGTGACGCTGACCGACGAGGGGCGCCGGGCGGCGACGGCCTTCTACGAGGAGATCCACGCCGAGCTGGAGGAGCTGGTCGCGACCCTGACGCCCGAAGGGCGCGGCCACTTCGAGCAGGCGATGGCCGAGATCATCCAGCGCTGCGGCGGCTGCTGACGCTCACTCCGCCGCGCGCGGGAACTCCGAGCAGCGGAACGACCCGAAGCTCTCCCGCCCACGCCGGACCACGACCGTCACCGCGTCGGCGTCGATGTTCGACCGAGCGGCCACCGCGGCGGCGGCCGTGCAGGTGAGCTGGCCCAGCCACAGCAGGCGGTCACGCTGGCCCGGGAAGGCCTCCCGGGGAGCCGGCACCGGCACGGCCGCCGAGGCGGGCGGCTCGACGGTGATCCGCACCTTGGCGTCGTCGGCGGTGACCGCGCCCAGGCCGCCGATCCAGTCGGCCAGGCCGGTGCCGAGGCCCAGACGGCGTTCGGGCTCGCTGGGGCCGTCGACGAGCAGGTTGAGCGTCTCCTTCAGCGACGGCCAGGGCATCGGCCGGGTGACCGCCTTCAGCCGCTGGCCCGACACGAAGTAGAGCCGCATGCTGGGCTGGAAGCCGCTCGCGGGTTCCCCGCCGTCCTGTACGCCCGTCGGGCTGATGCCACACCCCGCGACCAGGAGCAGCGCCGCCAGCAGATGTCTCATCGCGGCTCCCTGGGCAGCGTGAGCCGGAACAACGCGCCGCCCTCGGGGCGGTTGACCACCTCGATCGTGCCGCCGTGGAGGCGGGCGTTCTCCAGGGCGATGGCCAGGCCGAGGCCGCTGCCGTCCGACCGGGTGCGGGCGGCGTCGGCCTTGGAGAAGCGGTCGAAGACCCGCGGGAGCAGGTCGGGGTCGACGCCGGGGCCCATGTCGGCGACCTCGATGACCACGACGTCGTCGACGGGCCGCGACGTGACGGTCACCGGCTTCGCGCCGTGCCGCAACGCGTTGCCGACCAGGTTGGCCATGACGACGTCGAACCGGCGCGGGTCGAGCCGCACGCGCACCCCCGGCTCGATGTCCACCTCGACGTCCGAGGTCCATCCCCGGGTACGCAGACTCGCCGCCACCGCCTGCGCGACGTCCACGTCGTCGACCACGAGGCCGACGGCCCCCGCGTCGAAGCGGGAGATCTCCATGAGGTCCTCCACGAGCTTCACCAGCCGTCCGGCCTCCAGGTTCAGCAACCGGGCGGCCTCCGGCAGGTCGCCGTCGAGCCGGGCGGACTCCTCCTCGATCACCTCGGCCATGGCGAGGATCGAGGCCAAGGGGGTGCGCAGCTCGTGGGAGACGTCGGCGACGAACCGGCGGGCCATCGACACGTTGGTCTCCAGCGCCTCGGCGGTCGCGTTGAACGTCTTGACCAGCCGGGCCAGTTCGTCGCGGCCGGTGACCTTGAGCCGGGTGTCGAGCTCCCCGGCGCCCAGGCGGCGGGCGGCGCGGTCGAGATCGCGTACCGGCCTGAGCACCCCACCGGCGGCGACCAGCGCGAACAGCACGGCCAGCAGCAGCACGGGCAGCACGCCGTTGCGCGCGGCGGCGACCAGGGCCTCCTGGTCGGCGGCCTCGGGGTGCAGCGAGGAGACGAGGTAGACCTCGACGCCCGAAGGGGTGCCCTCGCGGCGCAGCAGCACCGGCGTGCCCACCACGAGGTAGGGGTCGCCGTCGCGCACCACCCGCTGGTAGACGAGGCGCCGCTCGGCCGCGACGCGCCGGCGCAGGTCGGGTGTCAGGGCCGCGGCCGCGTCGCCCGACACGACCAGGCCCGAGTCGCCGTAGACGGCCGCGCCGGTCGCGTCGAGGAAGGCGGGCGCGACGCCGTTGGCGAGTTGTTGCAGGGCGGCCCGGCCCGGCGGGTGCCGCATGTTCTCGGTGAGGGTCGAGACGCGCAGCCGGAACTCGTTGACGACCGACCATTCGGTCCGGGTCAGCATGAGGTCGCGGGCCTGCTTGTAGACCAGGCCGGCGGCGGTGAGCGCGCTCAAGCCCGCCAAGGCGACGAAGACCACGACCAGCCGGGCACGCAGCCCTCTCACAGCGGGCCGAACCTGTACCCGAAGCCGCGTGCGGTCTGGATGTACCGGGGCTGGGCGGGCACGTCCTCGATCTTGGTGCGGAGCCGCTGGACACACGCGTCGACCAGCCGCGAGTCACCCAGGAAGTCGAGGTCCCAGACCGATTCGAGGAGCTGCTGGCGGCTGAACACCTGCCCGGGAGACGCCGAGAGCTCCAGCAGCAGCCGCAGTTCCAGCGGGGGCAGCGTGACCGGGGTGCCGTTCTTGGCCACGGTCAGCGCGCCCCGGTCGATCACCAGGTCGCCGTGGGTCTCCTGTCCGGCGTCCAGGGGCGCGGCCCACCGCCGGAGCACGGCGCGGATGCGCGCCTCCAGCACGCGCGGCCGGACCGGCTTGACCACGTAGTCGTCGGCGCCCGCCTCCAGGCCGCTGACCACGTCGAGGTCGTCGCCCCGGGCGGTGAGCATGACGATCGGCAGGTGCCCGCCGGCCCTGATGCGGCGGCAGACCTCGAAGCCGTCGAGGCCGGGCAGCATCAGGTCGAGCACGACGATGTCCATCGCCGTCTCGCGCAGCCGCCGCAGGCCCTCCTCGCCGGTCCCGGCGGTGGCCACCTCGTGGCCGTGGCGGCTGAGCGACAGGCGCAGTCCTTCGCGGACGGACTGGTCGTCCTCGATGAGCATCACCCGGGCCACGCGAACCAGTATCCGGCTTGATCAGCGCATATCCGGCCGAAAGCGACGTTCATTACACGCTCATGACATTCCGCTCATGGCCAGCGGACATCGTGCTGCCAGGATCCCCGGTCGAGACCTAGGAGGATGTATGCGATTCACTCTGGCCGCCATCGGCCTCGTCGCGGGCACGCTCACCTTCGCCGCCCCGGCCGCCGCCGCGCCCTCGCCCGTGCCGTCCGAGGCGGCCCCGGCACCCGTGCCCTCCGCCCGGCAGCGGGCCGCGACCCCCGCGCCGGTGCCCGATCGCGGCAGCCGCCCGGTTCCCGACGGCGCGCCGCAGACCGGTGGCGGCGTGCCCGCCGCGCTTCCGCTGGGCGGGGTCCTTCTCGTGGCGGGGGCCGCGACGGGCTTCGTCGCCCTGCGGCGGCGTAGCGCGGCGTGACCCGCAGGGTCCTCGGCCTGGCGGCCGCCGCCCTCACCGCGACCGGGGCCCTGCTCGCGGGCGGCGCGCTCCTCCCCAGGGAGGCGCCGCCCGCGCCGCCGCCCGCCGAGGCCGTGACCGCGGTCCTGCCCGTCGTGCCCGCCGGGCGAGATCTGCCCAGGTCACGGCCGGTACGACTGGATGTCGGCCGCATCGGCGTCCACGTGGACCTGATGATGCTCGGCCTCAACCCCGACGGGACCGTGCAGGTCCCCGAGGAGCCCGAGGACGCGGGCTGGTACGCGCCCGGCTACGCCCCCGGGGAACCCGGTGGCGCGGTGATCCTCGGACACGTCGACGGCGAGGGCCGCCGCGGCGTCTTCCACGACCTCGGCCGGATGCGGCGCGGCGACACCATCGGCGTCACCCGCGCCGACGGGAGGACGGCCCGGTTCACGGTCACGTCGGTGGAACGGGTGGCCAAGAGCCGCTTCCCCGCCGAGCGGGTGTACGGCCCCCTCGACCACCCCGCCCTGAGACTGGTGACCTGCGGCGGGTCCTTCGACGCCGCGACGGGCCACTACCGCGACAACGTCATCGTCTACGCCGATCTGGCCTAGCGGGTCACTCCAGATGGGCCCGCAGGGCCGCCAGCGGGCCGTCCCAGTCGCGCGCCAGCACGGCCAGGAAACGTTGCGCCACCCGCATGGGCTCGGTCTCCACGCGGTAGCGCACCCGCCGCCGTTCACCCGGCTCGGCCACCACCAGACCCGCGTCGGCCAGGAGCGCGAGATGCTTGGCGATGCCCTGCCGGGTGATCGGCAACCGGCCGGCCAGGTCGGTCGCGGTGGCCGGCCCCCGCTCGGCCAGCGCGGCCAGGATCGCCCGCCGGTTCGGGTCGGCCAGGGCCGTGAAGACCGCCTCGGCGACCGTCTCGGGCGACTCGTCAGCCATTGACGTAGGCGACCAGCTCGTCGAGTTCGTGCTTCCAGCCCCGGGTGTTGCCGTCGTAGGCCTTGGCGTGCTCGTCGTCGTCGAGCTGGGCGAAGCCGGTCTCGACGACGGTCAGGCTGGTGCCCTCGGCGTCGGGCGAGAGGGTGAACTCGACGTAGGTCCGGCGCGGGTCGTTCTCGGGCAGGCCGTGGATGTGCCACGAGTAGGCGAAGACCGACTGCGGGTCGAGCCGTTCGACGCGCAGCTTGGCGGTGTCGCCGCTCTGCCAGCTCAGCTCGACCGTGCCGCCGACCTTCACCTCGCCCTCGGCGGCCTCGCCGAACCAGGTGCCGAGCCCTTCGGCGGTGGTGATGGCGGCCCAGACCTGCTCCTGCGGGCGGCCGATGTGGACGGTGCGTTCGATCCGATCGGGAAATGCCATCGGAACCCCTCCGTGTGTCGCAACCATTTGGTTGCCACTAATGTATGGCAACCGTCTGGTTGCGTCAAGCACGAAGGCGGCCAGCACCACGACGGAGATCACGGTCGCCCCCGCGAACACGGCCCGCACGCCCCAGACCTCGGCCGCGCCCCCGGCCAGGGCGGCACTGACCGGAATCACTCCCCAGCTGATCATCCGGGACGCCGCGTAGATGCGGCCGAGCAGCTCGGGCGGGGAGAGGTCCTGCCGGATCGTGGCGACGAGGATGCGCCAGACGCTCGACCCCGCGCCCGCCACGATCGCCCCCGCCGCCACCGCCCAGACCGGGGCGTCGAAGGCGACCGGCGCGACCAGCAGCACGGTGCCGACGGCGTCGGCGATCAGGAGCCGGGTCACGCCGAACCTCTTGCGGAGGGGTTCGACCACCGCCGAGGCGACCAGGCCGCCGACGGCCATGCCGGTGAGGATCAGCCCGTATTGGGCCGGGGTGAGGCCGAGGGGGCCGGGGGTGACGGCGTACACGACGAACAGGGCCGTCGAGACGGCCCACGGGATGTTCATCGCGGCCGTGAAGAGGGTGAGCGTGCGTACGACCGGCTGCCGCCACAGGTGCCGGAACCCGGCGACGACCTGGGTGTTCCCGCCGGTCGCCGGGCCGCGACGCAAAGCCAGCAGGGCGAGGCCGGCCACGGCCAGGGCGTAGAGGCCGGCGCTCAGCGCGGTCGCCAGCACCAGGCTGACAGCGGCCAGCAGGCCGGCGAGGGGCGGTCCGGCGAGTTGGTTGGTCAGGTTGACGGTCGCCTCGATGCGGGCGTTGGCCCGGTTGCGCCCACCGGGTTCGACGACCAGCGGGATCGTCGAGGTCAGCGCGGTGTCGACCAGCGTCTCGGCCGCGCCGAGCAGGATCGCGGCGGCGATCAGCCCCGTGAGGTTCAGCGTCCCGGTGAGGTAGGCGACGCTGACGCCCGCCAGCAGCAGCGCCCTGAGCAGGTTCACCCCGCCGAGCAGCAGCCGCCGGTCGACCCGGTCGACGATCCAGCCCGCGTGCAGCCCGAAGACCGGCCAGGCGAGGGTCAGCGCGGCCGTGACCGCCGCGACGCCGCCGGGTGAGGCGCCGACGCCGAGCGCCAGCAGCGGCAGGACGAACAGGGCGATGCCGTCGCCCAGGTTGGCCGCGCCGGTGCCGAACCACAGGGCGTTGAACGATCGACCCATCCGATTCTTACCTTTCAAAGGCATTTGATCGGTCATAGCGTGCGGGCCGACGCTCTTACCTGTCAATGGTGTTTTAATGGTGAGATGACGACGGTCGAGCTGGTGGGCAACGTGTTCTGCCTCGACTTCGCGAACACGGTCAACGCCCGCCCGGTGGCCCGTCGCGACTGGCTGAGCACGCCGGAAGAGGCCCGGACCTGGGCCGACGCGACCGGCCACCCGCTGGAGGAGATCGGCGACCTGGCCCCGGCCCGCGAGTTCCGCGAGACGGTGTTCCGGGCCTTCCAGCCCCTCACCCACGGGGCGGAGCCGCCGCAGAGCGATCTCGACCGGATCCTCGCGGTCTACGGCGAAGGCGTGACCCGGGCCCGGCTCGACCGGGACTTCCGGCTGGTGTGGGCGTCGCCGCGCACGGTCGAGGTCCTGACGTGGGAGGTCGCCGCCTCGGCGATGGAGCTGCTCACCCACGGGCCGCTCGACCGGCTCGGCGAGTGCCCGTCGTGCTGGTGGTTGTTCCTCGACGTCAGCAAGAACCGGCGGCGGCGCTGGTGCAGCATGACCACGTGCGGCAGCCGCGACAAGTCGCGGCGCTACTACGCGGGCGTCAGGCCCGCCGGAAGCGCGCCCCCCACTCCCTGAGCTGTTCGGCCAGCTCAGGAGGGCTCACGACCTGGAAGTCCGCCCCCACGACGCCGAGCGCCATCGTCGGCCAGTCGAGGGTGCTGCTCGTCATCGTCATCCGGCAACGCCGCTCGCCGACCGCCTCGACCGTGCACCACCGCCCGATCCGTTCCCGCACGGCCTCGGCCGGGGCCTCGATCAGCGCCTCCACCGCGTAGGGGGCGGGCTGGTTCTCCAGGCCCTCGTTGACGAAGGCGGCGGCGTCGGCGGCGGGCAGTTCCCTGGGGCGGAAGCGGGTGCCGGTCCTCTCCGGCGTCGTCATCCGGTCGACGCGGAAACTCCGCCAGTCGTGCCTGGTCAGGTCGTAGGCCACGAGATACCACCGGTAGCCGGTGCAGACGAGCCGGTGCGGCTCGGTCAGCCGTTCGGACTCCCGGCGGTCGGCCGCCGTGTAGGAGAAGCGGAGCTGTTCCTGGTCCCGGCAGACCAGCGCGACCAGCGTCAGCACGTCGGGGTCGATGCCCGCCCGGGGTGAGCCGCTCCAGCCGCTCGGCACGGTCATCGTGCGCAGCGCCTCGACCCGGTGCCGCAGCCGGGCCGGCATGACCTGGACGACCTTCGCGAGCACCCGTACCGACGACTCGGCGATGCCCTCGACGGCGCCCTGCGCGGCGGCCTGGAGGCCCACGGCCAGGGCGACCGCCTCCTCGTCGTCGATCACCAGCGGGGGCAGGGCCGCCCCGGCGGCCAGCTGGTAGCCGCCGTCGACCCCGCGTTGCGACTCGACGGGATAACCCAGCTCACGCAGCCGGTCGACGTCGCGGCGCAGCGTCCGGACCGACACCCCGAGCCGTTCGGCCAGTTCCCCGCCGAGCCAGTAGCGGCGGGTCTGGAGCAGGGAGAGCAGCCGCAGGGTCCGGTTGCTGGTGTTCGCCATGGTTCGATTCTGGCCGTCGCACAGGACAGGAAGTGGCCGCTATTGGCGACAAGCTGGATCCATGAGCGAACGAGACGACCTGATCGCGTCCCTGACCAAACATCGCGACTTCCTGCGCCACACCACCAAGGGCCTGACCGACGAGCAGGCGGGCCTGCGCACCACCGCGAGCGAGCTCTGCCTGGGCGGCCTGGTCAAGCACGTCACCTCGGCCGAGCGCGGCTGGGCCGAGTTCATCGTGCAGGGGCCCTCGGCGATGGGCGACTTCACCGCCATGACCGAGGAGGACTGGCAGCGCCGCGCCGACGAGTTCCGCATGCTGCCGGGTGACACCCTCGCCGGGGTCCTGGCCGAATACGAGAAGGTCGCCGGCGCGACCGACGAGTTGGTTAGGAACCTTCCCTCACTCGACGCGACCCAGCCGCTCCCGAAGGCCCCGTGGAACACGGAGGAGAGCTGGACGGCCCGGCGGGCGCTGCTGCACGTCATCGCCGAGACCGCCCAGCACGCGGGTCACGCGGACATCATCCGCGAGTCCCTCGACGGTCAGAAGACCATGGGTTAGAAGTCGTCGGCGGTGCGGATCCGGTCACGCACCCAGACACCCGCCTCCTTCAACCTGGTGGTGCCCGTGTACGGGCCGCTGGAGCAGGTCCCGGTGGTGAAGACGGCCCCCGTGCGGAAGTCGTCGGAGAAGTTCCAGTTGACCCAGCTGATCTTCTTCTGGGCCATCAGGTCGATGTACTGCTGGGCCCTGCTGAAGTTGTTCGGCCCGTCGCCGGAGGCCTCCTGGGTGCCGAACTCGGTCACGAACATCGGCAGCAGGTCGGCGGCCCGGGACAGGGCGTTGAGGTACTGGGTGCCGTGCGAGGCGGCGTAGAAGTGGAAGACGTACATCAGGTTGGTGCCGGTGACCGGGTTGGCGCGGATCGTGTCGGTCTGGTCGCCGGGGCCGGAGATGCCGAGCGACGACCAGGCCGGCGTGCCGATGAGGACGGGCGCGTCGGGGTCGTACTGGCGGATCGTCGGGACCAGCGAGTTGGCGTAGTTGCGGATGACCGACCACGTGACGCTGTCGCCGTTGGGCTCGTTGGCGATCTCGTACAGGACGTTCTTCTTGGCGTTGTGGCGCTGGGCGATCTCGGTGAAGAAGGTCCGGGCCCTGGTCAGGTTGTAGTTGGGGTCGCCGGGGGTGAGCATGTGCCAGTCGACGATGGCGTACATGCCGCGTGCGGTGGCCATCTCGATCAGGTTGTGGACCCGGTCGGTGTAGAGCCGCGGGTTGGTCTCGTAGCCGCCCTCCTGGATGTACATGGAGATGCGCAGGACGTCGGCCTTCCAGTCGGTGGCCAGGGCGTCGAGTGAGGCGGTGTTGAGGCACTGGTTGTACCACTGGATGCCGTGGCTGCTCATGCCCCTGAGCTGGATCTGCTTGCCGGCCTCGTTGCACAGCTTCACGCCGCAGACGCGGAGCTGGCCGTTGGCGGCCACGGGGGTGCCGCCGCCGGTCGACGACTCGGTGTAGACCTCGAACTCCCACAGGGAGTAGCCCCACTGGGTGGCGCGGGTGGTGCCGTACACGCGGATGTAGCGGCCGGTCCCGGAGACGGTGAGGTCGTCGGTGGCGCCGTTGCCCGTGGTCGTGGAGTAGATGCTCGACCATGTTCCGCCGTCAGGCGAAACCTCGATCCGGTACGCCGACGCGTAGGCCGTCTCCCAGGTCAGCTTGACGCGGGAGATCGGGTACGAGGCGCCGAGGTCGATCCTGATCCACTGCGGGTCGCTGCCCTCGGCCGACGCCCAGCGGGTGGCGGTGTTGCCGTCGACCGCCTTGCCCGCCTCCAGACCGGTGGCCTCGATGGACGACGCCGTGGCGGGCTTGCCGGCGGAGATGAGGACGGGGGCGGCGGCGGCCGGCGCACTGACCGTGGTCAAGCCGGTCAGTATGAGCAGGGCGACGAGCGTGCTACGTAACATAGGCGCTCCTTGGAGTAGTTAGGAAGGTTTCCTAATTTGACGTGGAGCGTAAAACAACGTCAACCATCACGCAAGCGCTTCAAATAGTTGATCATGCAACAGATCGCGCTCATCCGGTCGCAGTCCGCTTTCTGGCACGAACTGCTGCTTGTCCATGCCTACCGGGACACATGTTGGCAATCAGTGACAGAGATGATCACGGGAGATGTGTTCAGGTCCTGAATGCGGTAAATGTTCTGCATGAAAACGAGGCTGCTTCGCTTCTTAAGCGCTCCCCTCCTCGCCATCTCCCTCGTGCTTTCGGTCTTCGGCGCGCCGGCGCGTGCCGCGACCGACCTCGAACTCGCACAGGAGTGGCTGACCACTTGGAACACCTACAAGTTCACCCAGGTCGCCGACCCGCTGCCGGAAGGCAGGTCGCGCGCGTCGCAGAGCATCTCCATCGTGATCGACGCTCCGCGGAGCCAGGTCTTCTGGGCCTACTCGAACTTCAACAACCACATCGGCGCCAACCCGGTGCTGGAGCGGGTCGTCACCCATAGCGACACCACGAGCTACGGCGTCGAGTCCAGGCGGCTCACGGCCATCGAGGTCATCCCGATGGACCCGGCCCCGCTGACGCTGAACACCCACGCCTGCCAGAAGCTCTACCTGGCGGACTACTACTACACGGTCGACTCGTGGTCGACGGGCAACATCGTGACCCACCAGAAGATCACGTTCGAGAAGATCACCGGCAACAAGACCAAGGTGACCGAGAACCTGACCTTCGAGACCCCCACGGAGCTGATCGACCTCGCGCTGGTCTCCGGCGTGCAGGCCCACCAGGGCATCCAGACGGTTCTCAAGCAGCGCATCGAGAGCGGCGCCCTCTAAGTCGTTCCCCGGCGACCGCCACCTGGCAGCGGTCGCCGTGTCCGTTTTTCGGCCGACCTGGGTGGAGAAGATCCAGGTCATGGACGGTATGGGGCGAAGGACACTACTCGCGGGCGCCGCGTCTCTGGCGCTCGGCGGCTGCGCCGCGACCGAGACCACGCTCCGGGCCGTGCCCGTGGCGACCGAGTCCCAGGCCTACCCCGACACCCCGAAGGCCGCCTTCGACCGGCTGATGACGGGCAACCGGCGCTGGATCACCGGCGCGCTGCAACACCCCGACCGCGATCCCACCCGCAGCGAGCTGCTGGCGACCAAGCAGAAGCCCTATGGGGTGGTGTTGTCGTGCATCGACTCCCGGGTGCCTCCCGAACTCGTCTTCGACACCGGGCTCGGCGACCTGTTCGTGATGCGCACCGGCGGCCAGGCCATCGGGCCCGTGGTGACCGGCTCGGTCGAATACGGCCCCCTGACCGGCGGAACCCCGTTGATCGTGGTGCTGGGGCACCAGCGGTGCGGGGCGGTGGAGGCGGCGTACCAGGCGCTGAAGGACGGCAAGCCGCTGCCCGGCAACCTCCAGGCGATCGCCGAGGCGCTGCGGCCCGCCTACGAGCAGACCACACGTGAGGGCAGCGCCGACCCGATCGAGGCGATGACGAAACACCAGGTCACGCTGACCGCCGACGCGCTGCGCGGAAACGGCGGCCTGGAGCCGCTCGTGGGTGAGTCGAAGCTGGCGGTGGTCGCGGCCTACTACTCCCTGGACACGGGCCAGGTCGAGGTGCTCAACGGGGCGCCGGTCAGCTGATCGCGTCGAGGAGGACACGGGCTTCCAGCGTCACCCTGCTGCCGCCCTTGCGCGCGGCCGCCTCCGCGAGCCCGGGGATCTCGGTGCGGGCCCCGGCCATGAGGGCGGCCTTGACCGCGACCTTCAGCAGGTCGGCCAGGCCGGTCGGCGGGCGTTCTCCCTCTTTCGGGAGCAGGGCTGGAATCGCCTCGGCGAGCAGGGCCCAGGTTTCGCGGTGGGCTCCGGAGAAGGCGAGGTCCTCCAGGGCGGGGGTCACCCGGGCGAGTTTCACGGCGCCGGCCCTGACCAGTTCGGCCAGCGCCCAGCCGAAGTCGGCGGCGTCGAACTCTCCCCGTTTGGCGAGGATCTTCATCGCGTCGACGGCCGAGGCGCGCCCCTCGGTCCTGCGGTCGCCGAAGGCCGTCAGGATGGCGCTCGCCGTCACACGGCCCACCGGGCCGTCTCCCTGGACGAGTGTCGTCAACACGCCCACGCGGGTCCGGCTGGCCAGCACGACGCCCACGGCGAAGCACTCCAGGACGTGGGCGGCGATCACCTCCCGGTGCGACGGCATGATCGACGGCCACCACGTCATGTCGTCGGAGAGCCCGGCCCAGTACTCCTTCGGTGCGAGCGAGCACAGGCCTGCGATCGGTGCGGGCAGATCGGGCACAGCCGGCCTCATATGGGCGTGCATCGCGGGGATGCGCCGGTAGGTCTCGTAGCTCACGACGCGGATCACGGCGTCGATGCCGCATTCCATGATCGGGTCGGCCAGGCCGCCGTCTCGCAACCACGCGGCCAGCCGCCGGCCCGCCGGTGAGGTCAGCTTCCCGGCGCGGGCGACCACCTCGGGGTCGACGGAGCGGGGTAGCCGCAGGAGTGCCTGGTCGAAGTCGAGAGGGAGCGGTTCATGGTCGCCCAGGCGTTCGAGGCGGGTGACCAGCGTCGCGGCGTCGACCTGACCGGTGGGCGTGGTCGGGGTGGCCAGCAGCGCCGGAAGCGTCCGGCCGGACTCCAGCAGGGCGATGACCTCGCGCATCCGGTCGGGGAACACGTGGTCGAGCTCGGTGTGGTAGCGGCCGTTCTCGCGCAGGTATCCGGCGTTCTCCCGGGACGCCTCGACGCTCTGCTCCGGCGACACGACCGCGCTCACGCAGTGTCGCAGCAGGAAATAGGGATTGAAGACGGTGAAACTGCTCGGGAGGTTGAAGAGGCGGTCGCCGTATCCCTTGCAGTTCTCCAGCCACCAGGGCCGCAGGGCTTCGACGGTCGCGGCGCGGTCGCGGTGGGTCAGGTCGACGAGCGCGCCCATGACCTCCTCGACGTCCTGCGGCCGGAACGAAGGCGGAGAGTCGAGTGCGGCGATCAACTGGGCTGGCGAGACGATCGGCGGCGGCATCTCGGGCAGCGAGATCGTGATGTCCAGGGTGCCGGGCACCGGTGACTCCACCGGGAGCGGGGCGGCGACCTCGCCGTAGACGGCGGCGATCTGGGTGCGCAAATCCCACGGCAGGGCGCTCGCGGCCTCGCGGATCGTCTCCGACGTGGCCGGGGTTGACGCGTGGGGGGCCAGTTTGCGCGCGAGCCGTACCGCACGGGCGCGGAGCGTGTGGTCGTCGTGGCCGAAGACCAGTGCGAGCGCGGCGAGTGCTCCGTCGGCCCGTTCCGGGGTCGCCTCGGCGATCAACCGCAGGGCGGTCGTGACGTGTTTGCGCTCCGGCCGGAACGCGAGCGCGCCGACCGTCTCGGCGAACAGGTCGCAGGTCAGGCCCACGGTTTCGTCGTATCGGCGCAGTTCGTCGGCGGCCAGCACGGCCAGCGGGGCGGCGGCCACCGGCAGGGCCCGCGCCAGGTCGAGCACGAACACCTCGGCGGGGGTCGGCTGAAGCCGGTTCCACAGGCGGACGAACGGTTCGATGTCGCGGTCCTGCCCGTGGGTCAGGAAGCGGGCCGTGCAGCCGTCGATCAGGACCCGCCGCTCGATGCGGCCCCCGGACGCCAGGTCGGCCAGCACGTCGACGACCTGGGCCAGCGGCGCGGCGACGCCCTCGGCCTGGAAGAGCCGGGCGACCATGACGTCGAGGAGGGCGTCGTCGCCTGCGTGGAGCCTCCGGGGCAGGTGCCAGAGCCAGCCGACGACGAAGGCGTCGTTCTCGGGCGGTTCGATGCCGGTCTCGATCGCCAGTGTGGCGGCCAGGTCGAAGCCGGGGCGGCCGATCTGGGTCTGCCAGCTCCTGACCCGGCCCGCTCGCAGGCCGACGACCAGCCGGTATGCCAGGTCACGACGCCATTCCTCCTTGCGGTCGCGGAGGACGGCGAGGATGCGCGCGGCGTCGGCTTCCGGCTGCCCGGGTTCGCGTAACTCCCGGCGGTCGAGCCAGGCGGCGACCTGGGCTGCGCCGGAGAGGCAGGCCGCGCCGGCGAGCCGGAACGGGTGGGCGTTCTCGGCGATCGCCCAGCGGCCCTCCACACGCAGCCGCCCGGCCAGGTAGCCGGGCAACTCGGCGGCGACGGCCTTGCGGTCGGCCTCAGTGAGGTCCGCCGGGAACGGGCCGGGCCCGCCGAGTTCGATCCATTCCCGCACCCGCTGCCATGTCATGCGCCGCACGTTATAGATCACCACCGACAAACCACCCCAGGCGACCGTAAATTGACCCCATGGACCTAGAAGCCCGTGCCTCCGACCAGGACCGGGAGACGACCGTCGGCCGCCTCCAGCAGGCCTACGCCGACGGACGGCTGGCCGCCGACGAGATGGAACAGCGGGTCGAACGCGCCCTGACGGCCGTCTCGCAGGGCGACCTGGCCGCACTCCTGGCCGACCTGCCCGAACGGCCCGGCGAGGTGGTCACCGTCAGCACCAAGGCGGGCAAGATCCTTCGTACCGGGCAGTGGCGGGTGCCGAGGGTGCTGCGCATCGAGTCCGTCTACGGCAACCCGCACCTCGACCTGAGCGAAGCGGTGATCGACCACGCGGAGGTCACCTTCGACCTCAACCTGAAGTACGGCTCCGCCGAGATCCTCCTGCCGTCGGGCGCGACGGCCGACACCGACGGCGTGCACTGCGAGTGGGGCAGCGTGGTCTCCGACGTCCCGGGCGCGCCCCGGCCGGGGTTGCCGCATGTGCGGGTGATCGGCGAGGTGGGCTACGGGAGGGTGCGGGTGCGGTATCGGGGCGCTCGCCGGCGGCGGTGGTTCACGCGGGGCGGCGGGTCATGAACACGTCGACGTCGTCTTCGGCGTCGAGGGTGAATCCGTGACGTTCGTACAGGCGACGGGCCGGGCTGCCCCGGAGCACGTTCAGCCTGACCACCACGCCGTCGTGGTCACAACCCGCCAGCAGCCGGCCGAGCACGGCCGACCCGATGCCGCGCCCCTGGAGGCCGGGGTCGAGATAGAAATGTTCGAGCCACACCACGTCGCCGTCGGGCCGCAGGGCCACGCAGCCCGCGAAGGCGCCGCCCACCTCGATGGCCCAGGTGTGCGCGGGGGCGAAACCGTCGCGTAGGCGCTGCCGCACCCGCCGTTCGTCGTAACGGCCGAGCCGTTCGAGATCCGCCCGCAGCACGACCGCCCGCAGCTCGGCAACCGCGTCGACGTCGTCCGGCGAGGCCGCCCGCATCACCCACACGGACGTGAGGCTATCGGCCGGTCAGGATGCGGCCGAGGTGGTAGTCGAGGGTGCGCCGCACGTCGGCCCGGGTGCGACGCCCGTGGAGCAGGTCGAGACCCAGCCCGGACACGCCGCCGACCAGCAGGTCGGCCTCACGGGCCACGTCGATGGAAGGCCCCGGCCCGGCGGCCGTGATCAGGGCGGCGACCAGGTCTTCGAGCGGGTTGGCGTCGTGCAGGAAGACCTCGGCCAGGGCGGGATCGGTGAGGCTGCGCGCGTAGTAGGCGGCCATCACGCGCAGGCTCGCCTGGCGCTGGTCGTCGAGCGGCAGCAGCTCTTCGAGGGTCGCCCGCAGCAGCACACGCGGGTCGGCGGCGTCGCGCAGTGTGGTGATCCGCTCCCGCGCCCGGATCTCGTTCTCGCGGTGCAGCATCCGCAGCGCGGTCACCAGCAGGTCGTGTTTGTCGGCGAAGTGATACTGCACCACGCGGGGAGACACCCCCGCCTCGGCGGCGATCTCGCGCACGGTGGCCATCTGGAGCCCACGCTCGGCGGCGATGCGCCAGACCGCCTCGACGATCTGCCGCCGCCGCCCGGCCGGCTCGGGCTCGACCGCCGCCGGGACCGGCGGGTCGCGCCGCGACCGGTAGGCACGGGCCTGGCAGGCGCGGGAGCAGTAGACCGGCCGACGCCCCCGAGTCGGCGGCCGGATGGCGCCGCGACAGACCCGGCACGTTATTTCGTCACGCACCTGACCAGCCTAAATTGCGTGACGTATTCATTGGCACCCGGGATTTGCGGCTGCTGTCATTGATACGTCCGTACCGATGAGGAGGGGAATGTGAACGAGGCCTGGTATCGGCTGGCGATGCTGCTCACGCTCGCCGCGGGGGTTTGGGAGGGCCCGATCGCGATCATCTTCCGGGTGTTCACCGACAAGGACCCGAGCTGGCTCGTGGCGGCCAACTACCTGCCCGAGCCGTGGTGCTACGTCGCCGCCGTCGCGGCGGCGGTCGCCGCGTTCGTGCTGATCGCGATCCTGGACGTCCGACACAAGAGAGCAACTAGTCACTGATTTTGACTGTCATAATTAGTGACTATATGGTCGGACGCATGACGACAGTGGAAATCACCAGGTTCCGGGTCTCTCCCGAGCGCAGGGCCGACCTGCTGGCCACCCGCGCCGGGATGGTCACCGACTTCGAGGCCGACCGCGAGGGCTTCCTGGGCGCCAGGCTCATCGAGTTGCCCGGCGGCGAATGGCTCGACATCGTCGATTGGCGGTCTTCGGCCGACTTCGCGGCCTCCCGGGCCAAGGGCGGCAACCTCCCCGGCATCCAGGCCTTCTTCGCCGTGATCGACGAACTCCTCTCCTCGGAAGAGGGCACGCTGCACTAGGCGCGGCCGGAGGAGGGCACCGGCGTAACGTCGGATACATGAGCGAAGTGCGGGTACGCCGGGTCTACGAAGACCCGGCCGACGACGACGGCACCCGGGTGCTGGTCGACCGGCTCTGGCCTCGCGGGCTGGCCAAGGCCACTGCCGACCTCGACGAATGGTGCAAGGAGATCGCCCCCTCGGCGGAGCTGCGCACCTGGTATCACCACGATCCCGACCGGTTCGCGGAGTTCGGGCGCCGCTACCGGAACGAGCTGACCACGCCCGAACGGGCGGCGGCGGTGACGCATCTGCGGGAACTCGCCCACGACGGGGTGCTGACCCTGCTCACCGCCACGAAGCAGGCCGACATCAGCGAGGCGGCCGTGCTCGCCGGCCTGCTCAGGTCGTCGGGCTGACGCAGCCCGTCGTCGAGGGCTCGCCATCGCCGACCGTGTGCGGGACGTTGACTTTGTCGCAAGCTTTGACGCACCATGTTGGTACAAAGCTTGCGACAAAGGAGCCGTCATGACCCGTGAACCCTCACCGGACGCTCGTGCGGCCGAGCTGCGACAGGCGGGAGAGTGGCTGGCGAGCCGCGACCTGGGCGGCGTCCGGCCGACCCCGCTGCTCGCCGACCGGCTGGCCGCCCGGCAACGCGCCCGCCTCGCCGGTTCGGTCATCCTGGCCCTGCTCATCCTCGCGAGCGCCCTCGCCGCGACCGTCAACCGCTTCGGCCCCGACGACTTCCGCCCGATGGCGCTGCCGGCCCTGGCCGTGGTGGTGGCCGGGCTGCTGGTGGCGCAGTCGCTGCTCCACGGGTGGGTGCGCCGCGTCGACCGGCGGGCGGGCGCGACGTTGTCCCGCAGGGCCGCCCACCTGATCCAGCCCGGCTGGCGGACCGTGCTCGGCCGCCCCTACGCCGTCTTCTCCGGCGCCGTCTTCGCCGCTTCGGTGCTGCTGGCCGGCAGCGCCCTGGCCGTTCCCGACCGGACCGTGCGGGAACTGACCGTCGTCATGCTGATCGGCCTGGTGGGCGTGTACGCCATCACCGCCCTGCAACTGCGCCACCTGCTCCGCCACCCGGTCGTGGCCGAGGACGAAGACTCGCTGACCGCCGACGTCATCATGCGCGTGGAGGACGCCCGCGAGCTCACCACGCCGAGCGTGCAGTGGAGTCTGCCCATGGTGCTGCTGTTCGGCACCGCTCCCGGCTGGTGGAGCGCCGCCGCGCTGGCCTACGTGCTCGTCAGCCTGGCCGCCTTCGCCACACTCCAGACCAAGGCTCCGTCGAGCACGACGGTGGCGCGACAGGCCGTGACCGCTCGATGATCGTCATCGACTCCACCTCGCCGGTACCCCCCTTCGAACAACTGCGCGCCCAGCTCGCCCGGCAGATCCACGATCGCACCCTGCCCGTGGGCGCCCGCCTGCCGACGATCCGCCACCTCGCCGCCGACCTGGGCCTGGCCGTCAACACGGTCGGCCGGGCCTACCGGGAGCTGGAGGAGGCGGGCCTGATCGAGACCCGGGGCCGGGCCGGCTCGTTCGTGTCGTCCTCCGGCGAAGAGGGCCGGGAACGCGCCCGCCAGGCCGCCGCCGACTACGCGGCGGTGGTCACCAGTCTCGGCATCGACCCGGGTGAGGCGCTCCGGATCGTCCAAGCGGCTCTGCGGCCGGGCACGACCGCACCGACGTCGCCCTGATCAAAGCGGAGGGACCGACGTGTACGGCTGCGTGCTGATGGTGACCGCGCTCTGGAGTTACCGCTCCTTTCTCGGCGTCCAGAACCTCGGCCTGTCCGACGTGCCCTGGCCGGGCATGGCCCTGCTGCTCGCCGGAGCCGCGGTGGTGGCGGCCGCTGGCGTTCGGCGTGCCGACCAGACCTGATGACATGATCAACACGCGCCTCACCTAACGTGACTTCAAGATCGCGAGCTGTAACGTTCCCATCGAGTCGATCTAGGAGAACGGAGCTCGTCTTGACGCCACAACGGCGCATGTCCGCCATCGTCGCTACCCTGCTCGCCCTGGTGACCGCCGTGGCGGCCCAGGTCACGGTCGCAGGGACCGCAGAGGCGGCCCCTGCCACGCGGACCAAGGCGGCGTCCTGTGTACGGCAGGGCCAGGCGAACTACCCGGTGAACTACTACTGGAAGAACGTCATCGGCATGCGGCTCGGCAACGGCGACGTGGCGGTGACCACCACGCCGGCGCTGTGGGGCGGCCAGATCGCACCCGGCTCGACCTTCACCCTCCGCCTGGCCCACAGCACCGCCAAGTGGCCCCTGCTCGTGCAGAGCTACACCACCAGCTGGGACATCTCCACACTGCTGGCCAACGCCGACGTCGTGAGCCAGTCGGGCCCCGGCGCCATCAGCGGCAACACGCTTACGATCCCGTCGTGGGGCGTCAAGACCGACCCCGCGCCCAAGGTCATCACCTTCCGCGTCAGGCCCGGCACCACCGGACGCAGCATGACGATCCGCCCGAGCGGCATCAGCAGCATCGTCGCCTTCCCCGGCCAGCTCGGCGCCAACACCCCGGCTCCGCCGATCCAGATCGTCAACGGCGGCTCCATCTCGCCGACCACGGCCACCAACGACACCGCCACCACCCCGCAGGACCAGGCGGTCACCATCCCGGTCCTGGCCAACGACACCGGCGCCGGAGCCACGATCACCGGCGTGAGCACCCCCGCCCACGGCACCGCGACGATCACCGGCAGCACCATCGTCTACACCCCGCCGGCCGGCCGCAGCGGCACCGACACCTTCACCTACACGATCACCACCTCGTGCGGCACCAGCACCGCGACCGTCACCGTCGCCGTCACGTGCGTCACCAACCCGATCGGCCTGGCCAACAGCAGCTTTGAAGCCCCGTACGTCGCCACGGCCCGCTGGGACATCCCCGACGCGTCCACCAACCCCGCCGCCGGCTGGCACACCACCGCCACCGACCGCAAGCTGGAGATCTGGCGCAGCGGCTACCAGGGCGTCCCCGCAGCCGACGGCCAGCAGTTCGCCGAACTGAACGCCACCCAGGCCTCCACCCTCTACCAGGACGTGCCGACCGTCCCCGGGACCGTCATGAGCTGGTCGTTCTGGCACCGAGGCCGCGCGGGCACCGACGTGATGCAGGTCCTCATCGGCGCCCCCGGCGCGACCGTGGCCCAGACGCCCGACGGCGCGACCTCGCCGAACATCTCGACCGACAACACCGCTTGGCGCCAGTACACGGGGACCTACACGGTCCCGGCGGGCCAGACGACGACCCGCTTCTCGTTCCGGGCCGTTTCGTCGGCGGGCGGGGCGACGTCGGGCAACTTCCTGGACGGGATCGTCTTCCAGACGCCGCCCTGTACGCCGATGCAGTAGTCACCGAGAGCGGCCCGGGATCACCTGGGCCGCTCTTTTGGTGTACGACCTTCGGTCGAAGCAGGGGTTGCACCCGGTACCCAGGTACAGGCTTACCGTCGAGCCATGACAGAAGACGTCACCATTGACGAGGAGTGGGTGCCTTCGGCGTGCACTCTGCCCACCGCCGAGAGGCCCCTGCGACTGGCCGAGTTCGACGGGTTGTTCGCCGAGGCCGTTCAGTCGGTGACCCGCCCGGATGAGACCCGGCTACGGCTGGACCTCGTCTTCAGCCCGGAGAACGCCGCCCGAACCGCCGACCTGGCCGCCAGGGAGAACGGTTGCTGCTCCTTCTTCACCTTCACCCTGACCGTCGCCGGCGGACGCCTGGCCCTTGAGGTGGCCGTGCCTCCCGAGCAGGCCGAGGTTCTCGACGCACTCCAGACGCGCGCGGCGACGACCCTGGGTGCGAGGAACGGCCGATGACCCATCTGCGTAGCGGGCAGGTGGCGCAACAGGCCGGAGTCAATCCACAGACCTTGCGTTACTACGAGCGACGCGGCTTGATCGCCGAACCCCCACGCAGTCCCGGCGGGCACCGCGCCTACCCACCCGAGACCGTCGACCTGCTGATCGTGATCAAGGCCGCCCAACGGCTCGGATTCACGCGCATCGACGACCGCTTGGCAGAGACGAGTGGTCGGCCCAACGCCGACAAGTGGACTCCCGAAGGGCTCGCCACCGATCCCGGATGGATTGAGGTCCAGCATCTCTCCAGTCAGGCGCTCACCGAGATCGCAACGCTGGGCCTAACAACCATCCCCTCGCCAAGAGAGCTGTAGAAACATCTTCCTGGACCTAGCAGTGGACCGGCGGCTTCGCGCCCTGGTGGGGCGGCTGCGCCGGTCGGTGTACGGCCCGGGGCGCAGCTATTAGGGACGGGCGCCCACATCGCAAACCGTAGGTGTTCGGCACCCCCAAGTGGGACGTCAATGGCATCCGAGACGACCTGCGTGATTACCTCCTCGCCCACCGAACGATGAGGTGCTGGTCGCGACGACGCCGGTCTCGAGAAGGGCACCCGCTCTGCCGCCGTTCCGCGCCCAGCCGTGACGGGTCGGCCTCTCATTCGGCGCATTTCCGGAAATTCACTTACCGGCCAAAGAGATGCTGTGATCTATATCACAATATCTTGACTGACTGTCACACCGCTTCCGACTGGGCCGATCGCGCAGTGTCACAGGTCCACCGCGAATTTGCCGCTGTACCAGCATGCATCAAGGGCGCATGATCGCACTTGGCTGGCTTTATGTCAGATTTATGCTGTCGAGACTTACGTATGCGGAGCTGCGGAATGCGCGTCTTACGGTCATCGACGATGGCGTCAATACTCGTGCTGAGCGCATTTCTTACGAATGTCTTCGCGGACGCGAATCCCCCTGGGGCCAATGCATATGCGGCTTCGCGTGAATTGAGTGTGGCTCCGGATGAATCGATCGCAGCACGCGCCGTTCCCGTTCCGGGGATCGCGCCGGGTGCCGAGGACGCGCCGTTCACGGCCCGGCGGACTCCGGAGCTAGCCTGGCCGAAAGCCGCTCGCGCGGACATCACGGTTCCGTCGTCGGGAGAGCCGGTCGCCATCGCGAACCTGCCCGTCAAAATCGGTCCCGCCAGGTCGCCCGATCAAAGCCGGACGAAGGCGGCTTCCCCCCTAGGGATGCGATTAGAGACATTCGGCGACGACGTCGCTCGACGCGTCGGCGGAGTAGGCATGATGATCCGCCTGATCCGCACGGACGGAACCGACGAGCACGGAACCGTGACGGCAACGATCGATTACTCGTCGTTTCGTGGTGCGCGCAAGGGAGGGTTCGCCTCGCGGTTGCAGCTCGTCGAGGTCCCCCACTGCATGCTCGCGGTCCACCCGACCGAGGTGTGCAAGCACACGTATCGAAGAGACCGTCGTGCCGTCCCGGTCGAGAATGATTCCGCTGGGGGCACGCTGACGGCCCAACTCCAAGTGGCTCCCGCAACGAGCGACAGCGAAGCCACCGGGCTGTACGCGGTCGCGTCCGCCGCCGCCGCGACGGACGGAGGTTCGTCCGGCAACTTCCAGGCCACCGATCTCAAGCCATCGGGGACGTGGCAGGTGGGACTGTCCGGAGGCGCGTTCTCCTACTCCTATCCAATCGCCGTGCCACCCGGTCCTGGAGGTAGCGGCCCGGAGCTGGCGCTGGAATACAATTCGGCCTCGGTCGACGGCCTGACCGGAGGCACCAACAACCAGGCTTCGGTCGTAGGCATGGGCTGGGACCTGAATGTTGGTTTCATCGAGCAAAGTTTCCACCCCTGCGGGTCCGCTGCGGAAATGTGCTGGGACGCCGTTCCTGGAGACAAGACCACTCCACAGCTGACACTTTCCGTCGATGGACGGTCCTCTCCGATCGTCAAGGACTCGGTGACGGGATCGTGGAAGACGGCCGAGGACTATGGCTGGAAGATCGAATCTCTGCCTACCTCCACCTCAGGCTCGACAGCGGGCAAACCCTACTGGCAAATCACCACACAGGAAGGCACCGTCTACCGGTTCGGTTACCACCGCGCGTCCAGCCTGCAACAGCCGTACCAAGCGGAGAACATCGGGGAACCTTGCCACAGCGGATACCCCACTCCGGCGACGCTGTGTGTCGGACCCTACCGGTGGATGCTTGACCGGGAGGTCGACAGAAACGGCAACGTGATCGACTACGCATGGCAACGGGTCTCGCGTACGTACTGCTCAGACGCGCTGCCGTGGTCATCGTGTGGGGCATCCTACGACTCCGACGCCTATCTCACTCAGATCACCTACGGCCACAATCTGAACGTGGCCGGGTCGGCACCGACCGCGCGGGTCATCTTAACGACAGTCGGCCGCAGCCTCGGCGGGCGTGCTGACTTCCCTGAGGAAGAGGACTGCCCGCCCACCCAGTACTGCATCATCCACCCGATGTACTACAAGACCAGCCGCCTGTCCGCGATCACGACACAGACGTGGAGCCCTGGCGCTGCTCAGTGGGAGGATCTCCTACGGTTCGAGTTGACGCAGCGATGGGTCGACACTCCCGCCGATCCGTTCGGTGAGCATCCGATCCTTTGGCTGGACGCCATCCGTCCCATCGGGATGGCGGGTACCAGTCCCGACATCGTCCAGCCCAAGGTCCGCTTCGATGCCGTCCTCTTGGACAACCTGTACGTCGCTTCCGACCCGATGCAACCGGAGTACCTGTTCCCCAGGATGTCGGCCGTGGAGAACGGGCTGGGTGGGCGGACGGAGGTCACCTACGGACAACCTTCCGGCTGTTCCCTGTCCACGGAGTCATCTGCGACCTCTCGTCAGAACAACACGAAAGACTGCTACTGGACCTTCGTTCGGTACTGGGTCGACGCGGCCTCCCAGGGACACACCGAGGGAGACGTGTGGAACAAGTGGCTGGTCACCAAAGTGGTCGAACGCGATCTGGTCGGCGGCTCGCCCGACATGCAGACGAGGTACGAGTACCTCGGTGGAGCGGGATGGGCGCGACCAGGGGTCTACCAGGTATTGGGCGGCGCATACCCCGGTGTCTACGAATGGACCGACTTCCGCGGCTATCCGACCGTTCGCACGCTCAAGGGCGCCGGCGTCGATCCGTCCCAGTTCACCGTCTCCACGACGTCGTTCTTCCGCGGCATGTACGACGACCTGCTCAACAACGGCACGGCGCGGGGAACCACGGTCAGCGACTTCGACGGGAACAGTTACGCCGACAAGCGGGAGTTGACGGGACGTACCCTGCAAGATCAGTCCCAGCGTGTGACAGGCATGAGCACACCCGTGCCCGCCTGCCAGTACCCGGCTTGGCGATCCGGAGTCACCTACCAGGCGGGGGCCCGCGTCACGAACGGTGGTCACCACTGGCAGGCGATCGTCAGCAACTCCAGCTTCGGCGGTTTTCCCTCCGGCTACTGGACGGACCTGGGGGCCTGTCCGATGACGGCGTCGATACCAAATGCGTTCGGTGAGGAGACTTCTGTCCGATACGAATACCAGATCGTCCCCACCGGAAACGGCCCCGGGTTCGCCGACCCTCACATCGTCAATCAGACCAAGCAGGTCGCCCGGGAGAAGATCTCCACCGGCTGGCGCTACAGCGAGGTGTCCACCACCTACGACACCGCGGGCCTCCCCATCAAGGTGAACGACTACGGCGAACGAGGCATCGCCGACGACAACACCTGCACGAGCACGACGTACGCCCGCAACACCTCCAGCGCCTGGCTGGTCTCATTCATCGGCCAGGAGGAACGTCGATCGGGCGATGACTGCGCCGCCGGCACCCTTCTGGACCGGACCGTCACGCTCTACGACGGCGCGACGACCGAGGCGGCGAACGTCCCCACCATCGGCAACCCGACCGAGAAGCGCAGTTTCTCCTCCGACACCACCTACGTCACGACGAAATCGACTTTCGACGCCTACGGTAGAACCACATCGGCCACCGATCCGCTTGGCCACACCTCGTCGACCATTTATGCGCCGCCGACGGGCATGCCCCTGGACGGGATCGTCACGACGAACCCCCTTGGCCACTCGGTGACCTCGCGTCCGGCTCCTTGGGGAAGCATGGTCGCCATTGAGGACGCCGACGGTCGCGAAGCGATGATCGACTATGACGCGCTCGGCCGCACAGTCGCCTACTGGACGCCCTCGCAGCCGAAGTCGTCCGGGACGCCGTTGATCTCGGTCACCTATGCCATCCCTTCCAACCCCCAAGGGCAGGTGACCGGGCCACCACTGACGACCACCTCACGTCTGATCGGCCTGTCTGGCGGCACTCCCGTGTACGCCAAAACTTACAAATACGACGATGGACTGGGCCGCGACCGCGAGACGCAGGTTCCTTCCCCTGCCGGCGGCCGTGTCGTGACGGTCTCCACATACGACCAGCGCGGGCTGACAGTGGTACGGGGACGATCGATCTACAACTCCGCCCTTCCAGGGAGCGGCCTGCTCAACCCAGCGGCCGCGTCGATCCCACAATGGGCAAAGACCGTGTACGACGGCCTTGAACGAGTGGTCGTCAGCGCCGACATGTCGCAGAACGTGGAACTCCGCAGAACCACCTCAAGCTATTTCGGCGACCGGGTCGAGGTGGTGCCTCCAGTCGGCGGAAAGACAGTTACGCGCAGCGATGTGGCGGACCGCGTGACGAAAATTGAGGAATGGCGTGACGCGACCTCGCATTCCGACACCACGTACGAATACGACGTGGCCGGTCGGCTCACCCAGCAGGTCGATGGGAAGGGCAACGTCAGGACGTTCACCTATGACCTGTTGGGCCGGCGCCTCGGTGGTCACGATCCCGACACCGGCGACGCGCAGCAGGGGTACGACGCGGCCGGCAGAATGACATGGTCCATCGACGGAGCCGGTGTCAAGACGTCGTATACCTACGACGAGCTGAACAGAAAGACTGCGGTCTGGGCTGGCGAACCGGGTGACGGCGAGAAGTTGGCCGAGTGGGTGTACGACACCCTGTCCAAAGGCAAATTGACGAGCAGCACTCGATTCGCCGACGGAAACGCGTACGTCGACACGGTCACCGGATACGACACCGATGGCCGTGTTACCGGCTCGCGATTGACGATCCCCTCGGCCGAGGGTCCACTCGCGGGCGACTACGCGTTCTCTGTGGCGTACACCCCCGCGGGAGGCATCGCGCAATACGGCATGCCCGCCGCGGGCGGCCTTTCCGCAGAGACGCTGACGTCGACTTACACGGCGCTCGGACTACCGGACAAGCTTGAATCGAATGCGTATGGCAACACCGCCTATGTGAGCTCGACGGCCTATTCCGCGACCGGTCGGCCGACGGCCCGTACATTCGGAACGAACGGCAAGCTGCGGCGCACCTTTACGTGGGACACCGCGACCGGATGGCTGAGCCGGCTGGTGACTGAGAGCAACGCCCAGTCGGCCAGCCCGGTGCTCGTCCAGGACGATCGCTTCTCCTACACCCCCACGGGGGAGATCACCCGCGTGCTCGACGCAATGTCGGCGCAAGGCACGAGCCCCGGACAATCGGAATGTTTCCAGTATGACTCTCGGCATCGCCTGAGCAGCGCATTCACGACCACGGGAGCGGACTGCACCGCCGCACCCGACCAACTGGGCATCGACCCGTACAGCCAGACCTACACCTACGACGCGGTCGGGAACATCGAGAGCCGGACGACGAACGGGCAGACAGAGACCTACGCGTATCCCGCTGCGGGAACGACCTCCGTCCGGCCCAACGCGGTGTCCTCTGTGGCACGCCCGAGCGGCACGGATACCTACCAGTACGACGCGGCCGGTCGGATGATCTCACGCACGGTCGAGAACACAACCTCGGCCTTCGAGTGGAACGAACTCGGTGAACTCACCAAGACGACGGTGGGCACCGATGAAACGGAGATGGTGTACGACGCCGAGGGTGAACGGCTGATCCGCCGCGACCCTGATGGTACGTCCACCCTTTATCTGGGCGCGATGGAGATCAAGACGTCTGCCGGACAGCTCAGCGCCACGCGCTACTACACATCGGCGGATGGAACGCTCGTAGCCATGCGCAGCTCCGCGACCGGGGCCGGAGGAGGCCTCAGATGGTTGGCCGCAGGCCTGCACGGTTCGATGCAGGTGGCCGTCGACGACGCGACAGGCGCTGTAGCACGGGAAAGATACCTGCCCTTCGGCGCGCGTCGGGGCCAAGACGATCTCCCCTTCACCGAGAAAGGATTCCTCGGGAAGACGGAGGACCCGTCCGCCGACCTCGTCTATCTGTCGGCACGATATTACGATCCACAACTCGGGAAATTCTTATCACCGGACCCTCTGCTCGATCTGAATGTTCCCGAACTAGCCAACGCATACAGTTACGCAGGCAACAACCCGATCGGCCTGTCCGATCCGACCGGCCTTTCGGTCTGCAGCTCAGAATTGCTTGACAAGTACCAGTACAAGAAGTGCGTCGATTACGAACGCAACCAGGAGAAAGCCTGCGCGAAGAATGCCAAGTCGCAGGCATGCAAGGACTGGGAACAGATCAAGGACACTCTCGACTATGTCAACAGTCTCCTGTGCATCTGCGTCATGGGCGACCCGGACAGCTTGAAGAAGATTCTCGGCGAAGACCTCTACAATCAACTCGGCGCCGCCGCTGGGGACTTTTTGTTCGCGCTCATGGCGACGGTTTTCGAGGATGCGATAGCCTGTGTATCAGGCGATCTGGGCTCATGCGCAACATTCGCGATAGGATTCGTGCCCGGAGCCAAGATCGGGCAGCTCGCAGCGAAATTTGGCATCAAGAGCGCGGCCATCAAGAAGATGGCCAACCGACTTGCCGGCAAAGTAGGCTTCGCTCGTGGCCTATGTTTCGGTGGAGGCACGGGCGCTGGGTGCAAAGGCCACTTTCTGCTGGGTCTCGACAATGGGGTCTCCGGCGGGCTGGAACAATACGCGAAGAAACTCGGGCTGCGGAGTTTCATGCACCTGAGTCGCGCCGAAGCGGCCGAAGCCTTCGAGGCGGCGGTCAGAAGCGGTGCGAAGTTCACATTCAATCTCGATGGATTCGTACCGCCAGGAAAGAATATGAAGGAATATCTCGAGTCTGCCATGGACGGGGCGCTCGACTACGGTCCACGGCAAGGGAACATGACCAACTGGGAGCTGGCCATCTTGCAGAAATATGGGCAGCTCGGTAAGGTGCGATTCATGCTCAACGGCAAGGTCATCAAGAACCCGTTCGCTTGACATGGGGCTCGCATGGATCTTCTTGCGGCGTACCCAGACCGGCAATTCCGTCTCTGGGCTTATGTTCCGACTCATTCCAAGCTATTGCTGCGAAGCGGAGACGAGACGCCAGACGGAATTCGAATCGATATCGCATTCCTGAGCGTGCGCTGGATCGAGTTGCCGCTGATTATGCAGGGATTGCTCATCTCTCGCCTCCCATCCAGGACCGAGGGGGTCGCCTCGGGCGCCCCTCCAGAGCTGAACAAGGCGGAGCAGTGGTTCCTCGTCAAAGGTGACAATTATCGCGGGTCCCTCGTGGCGCAGAGCTTTGAGATAGACGAAAGGCGGGGCGCGCGGTTTCGAGATATCGACAAATGGGGGATCTGCGAGTGGTGAGATCGGCGATCTCGCAATGACCCATTAATGGCCCGATGCTCGGTCTCGCCGATCTACAGCGGACTTCAATATCAGGCCGGCCACAGTTAGGAGCGGGAGGCCAGGTCCTGGAGGCCGACGACCCGCAGCAGTTCGAGCCGCTGGTAGGTCTCGGTGCCCGGCCGCGCCGAGTGCACGATGAGTTGCTGGCTGTGGCCGTCGCTGACCAGCACCTCGCAGTCGAGGTCGAGGACACCGACCACGGGGTGCAGGAAACGCTTCGGCGACGGGCGGCGCACCACGACGTCATGCGACTCCCAGAGTTCCTCGAACTCAGGTGAGGCGGCGCGGAGTTCGGCCACGAGGGCGGCGGGGCCCGGGTCGTGAGGGCGTGCCGCGGTGACCGCACGCAGGCTCGCCACGTGCGCGCGGGCATGCTCCTCGTGGTTCTCGGGTGGGGTCAGGTCCCGTGCGCCCGGCACCGTGAACCAGCGGCGGATCATGTTCGTCCCCACATGGTCGCCGGTCACGGCCACTGACATGGTGTTCTGCGCGAGCATCTGGCCCCAGTCGGTCAGTACCGACGCCGGGATGTCGTGCAGCCGATCGAGGATCAGCAGCAGCCCCGGGCGGACGTGGTCTGAGGAGCCGCCGGGGCGGGGCGGCTCCTGGCCCGCCAGGTGGAACAGGTGGTCGCGCTCCACGTCCGTGAGCCGCAGGGCGCGGGCGAGAGCGGTGAGCATCTGCCGCGACGGGTGAGAACCGCGGCGCTGTTCCAGCCGCGTGTAGTAGTCCGTGGACATCCCGGTGAGCTGCGCCACCTCCTCGCGGCGCAGGCCCGGGGTGCGGCGCCGCGGACCCGTGCTCAGGCCCACGTCGGAGGGCGCCAGGCGGATGCGGGCGCGGCGCAGGAAGTCGGCGAGCTCAATACGGTCCACTGTTCGAGGATGCCCTGCTCACGGGCGTGTATCCAGGGTGCGCCGGTCCCTGGATGCCCACGTCTCTCCCGCCGCTCCCCGTCCTTCCGCACGCTTCGAAGGTGGCTACGACGACGAGGAGGCGGCCATGCTGATTTTGGTGACAGGAGCGACGGGCCAGGTCGGGCGGCGGTTCGTGCCGCGGCTGTTGCAGAACGCGGCGCCCGGCGACGAGGTACGGGTCCTGGTCCGGGACGCGGCGCGCGGCGAGCGGTTCGCGCAACTCGGCGCCCAAGTGCTGGTCGGCGATCTCCGGGACGCGGAGGCGCTCGGCAAAGCGACGGCCGGCGTGGACGCGGTGGTGAACGTCGCCGCCGCGTTCCGCGGGGTGCCGGATGAGGAGGCGTGGTCGGTCAACCGGGACGCGGCCATCGAACTCGGCCGGGCCGCGGCGGCTTCAGGCGTGCGACGGTTCGTGCAGGTCAGCACCGGTCTCGTGTACGGCTCGGGGCGAGGCAGGGCGCTGGTCGAGAGCGACGAGACGGTGCCGGGCGATCATCTGTGGGGCGCCTACCCCGAGTCCAAGTGGGAGGCCGAGCGTGCGCTCAGCGCGTTGGACGGCCTCGATGACCTCCGCATAGCACGGTTGCCGTTCGTGTACGGCGACGGCGACCCGCATCTGGCCGATGTGATGAAGTGGGCGCCGAACTGGCCCGCCATGCAGCGCCTGCACATGGGCCACCACCTGGATGTGGCGCAGGGCCTGCGCCGCCTGCTGTACGCACCCGGGGCACACGGCGTCTACAACATCGCCGACGACGCCCCGGTCACCACGGTCGACCTCTTCCAGTTCCATGGGCTGCCGGTGCCGCAGGACGCCTACGACAGGGACGTCCCGGATCCTTGGCACAGCGTGATGTCGACGACGCGCATCCGCCACGAACTGGGCTACCGCCCTCTGATCCCCTCGGTATGGACGGCGCGGGACGCGGGAGTGCTGTAACCGGCTGCAAAACGGGCACGGACACCGAAGCCCAGGCAGAGAATTGCCTCTGACCTGGGCTTTTGAATTGGTGGAGCCTGGGAGATTCGAACTCCTGACATTCTGCTCGCAAATGGGAGCCAGCCGACACGTCGGGAACTACGGCGCAGGCCAGAGCTCTGCTCGTGGGCGATGGCGCCCATCGTCAAGCGCTAGGGGACGAGATCGGTGCAGGCCATCAGGTCGGGATCGTGACGGTGAAGCCCTGCTCATGCAGGAAGAGCAGGAACAGATCGGTGGCGACCTCGGGCTGGTGACCTTCCCAGCCAGCGGTACTTGAAGGTGTGAATCATCCCGTGTGGCGGTCATTTATGTCATTCAGCAGATCCGCGATCGTCGTGGCCGCGAGTTGCGCCCGGAGGCGGTCTTCAACCTCGGCGTACACCCCGTCGAGCGCCGGCCGGATGCCCGCCCCCACCGGGCAGCAGGGGTTCGGCGGGGTGGCGTGCATCGCGAACAGCGGGCCGTCCTCCACCGCGCGGTAGACGTCGAGCAGCGTCACCTCGCCCGGCTCCCGAGTCAGCCGCCAGCCTGCGCCCGCCCCGCGCCTCGACTCCACCAGCCCGGCGGCGCGCAGTTCGCCCAAGCAGCGGCGGATCACGACGGGATTGGTCTGGACGCTTCCCGCGATGCGGTCGGAGGTCGCGACCTGCCCGTTCAGTTGGTCCATGGCCATCCAGGTCAGGATGTGGGTGGCGATCGTCAGCCGGCTGTTCGCACTCATTTGACCCCATTGTAACAGTCGTGGTTACATCGCAGTCGTAACAAGTTCTGTTACGACTGAGGAGTAAGATCATGAGTACGTTCGACGGAAAGGTGGCCGTGGTCACCGGCGGCACCACCGGCATCGGCCTTGCCGCCGCCCGGCGGCTCGCCGCCGACGGCGCGCGGGTCTACGTCGTGGGCCGCCGCGAGGCCGAGCTCAAGAAGGCCGTGGACGAGATCGGCGACCGCGCGGTCGGAGTCCGCGGCGACGTGTCCGATCTCGGCGACCTCGACCGGCTCTACGCCACGGTCGCCACGGAGGGCGGCATCGACGTGCTGTTCGTCAACGCCGGGGGCGGTGAGTTCACCCGCCTCGAAGACGTCACCGAGAAGCACTTCGACCAGACCTTCGACACCAACGTGAAGGGCACGCTCTTCACCGTCCAGAAGGCTCTGCCGCATCTCCGCGAAGGCGCCTCGGTGATCCTCACCGGCTCCACCGCGGCCGATTCCGGGGCCGAGGCCTTCGGGGTGTACGCCGCTTCCAAGGCCGCCATCCGCTCCTTCGCCCGCACCTGGGCCAACGAGCTCAGGGGCCGTGGCATCCGGGTCAACGCCCTCATCCCCGGCCCGGTCGAGACCCCCGGCATCGACGGCCTCGCGGCCGACGCGGACGGCGCGCGGGAGCTGAAGGGCGTTCTGGCCGGGCAGGTCCCGCTCGGACGGATGGGCCGCCCCGAGGAGATCGCGGCGGCAGTCGCCTTCCTGGCGTCCGACCAGAGCAGTTTCGTCACAGGTTCCGAGCTGTACGTAGACGGCGGCCTCAACCAGATATGACCAGCGTGGTGGCCGCTCAGCGATCAGCTTGTCGAAGGAACACGTCTGCCCGCAGAAAGTCTTGGTCATGGAAAGTCGCCTCTGACCTGCGGTGGAGCCTAGGGAATTCGCCCCGCCCCTCGGGCGGAGCGGGCGAGGTCGTGGTCCAGGTCGGCTCCGCCGAGGTACTGCTCGAATGGAAGGACGGCGTGATCTCCGACGTCCGTGCCATCGACGAGAGCGTCCCCATCAACGAGATGCAGACCATGGAACAGGAGACCGGCGCCATCGTGTGCTACCGCTGCGCGGTCGACACCGAGACCGGCGCCTGGTGGTGCTGGCAGGTGGTCTGCGGCACCTGACCGGACCATACTTAGCGAACTGGCCGGGCGACCGGATCGGCTCGGCGACGGGCCCAACGACGGGCTGGTGTGGATAACACTGCGTCGCCCGTATCGGCCGCTGACCCATCACGCTGCTCGCGCGGCGCTGATGCGCGCCAACCACATTCTGGGCGCCGACTGCAGCCTGCACGATCTGCGACATACGGCAACAATGCGAAGTCGAAGAACCGGGTCTAGCCGCGGAACGTGTGCCGGTAGGCCGTGGGGGACACGCCGATCACGGTGGTCAGGTGCTTGCGCATGGACGCACCGGTCCCGAAACCGGCCTGCTCGGCGACGCGGTCGACGGGGAGGTCGGTGGTCTCGAGCAGATGGCGTGCGCGTTCGACACGCTGCTGGATCAGCCACCTGCCGGGAGTCATCCCGACCTCGTCGCGGAAGCGCCGGGTGAAGGTGCGGACACTCATCCGCGCCCGTCCTGCCATCTCGGTGAGCGGGATGGGCCGGTGGAGTCGCTCCAGCGCCCAGACGCGGGTGTCGGAGGTGGTGGCCGCCGACGGTTCGGGCACCGGACGCTCGATGAACTGCGCCTGGCCGCCGTCCCGCCACGGCGGCACGACGCAGAGCCGGGCGACCCGGTTGGCCACCTCGCTGCCGTGGTCGCGACGTACCAGATAGAGGCACAGGTCGACGCCGGACGCGACTCCGGCCGCGGTGAGCACCTCACCGTCGTCGACGAACAGCACGTCGGAGTTGACCTTGACGCTGGGGAACATCCGCTGGAAATGCTCCGCCTCGGTCCAGTGGGTCGTCGCCGGCCGCCCGTCGAGCAGGCCGGCGGCGGCCAGGACATAGGAGGCGGTGCAGATCGACACGATGCGGGTGCCCGGCCGGAGATGCTCGAATATCCCGATGACCTCGTCGGAAAGCCGAGCTCTGTCGTCGAGGGGGCCGCAGGAGAACGGGGGGATGACGAGCGTGTCCGCCGTCGCGAGGATCTCGCTGTCGTTCTCGACCGTGACACTGAAATCGGCGGAGGTCCTGACTGGTCCCCCGTCGACGCTGCAGGTGAGCACTTCGTACAGCGGCTCCTCATCGGGGCCGGCGGCGGTGCCGAAGATCCTCACGGGAATGCTGAGCTCGAAGGGGTAGACCCCGTCGAGCGCCAGGACGACGACGCGATGCATGGCCAGATCCTTGCAAATATTGGCAGTCGGGCCAATCGCCGGGGCGTCTCGACCTTGGCAGCCTGGGGCACATGAGAATGCGCGCGATCGGCCAGGACTCCCTCGGCGGCCCGGAAGTGTTGAAGATCGTCGAGGTGGCCCGGCCGGAGCCGGGCCCCGGTGAGGTGCTCGTCCGGGTACACGCCACGTCGGTCAACCCGACCGATTTCTGGCACCGGGTGACCGGCGGGCTGGCGGGAGGGCCGATCCGGCTCGGGTGGGACGTCTCCGGCGTGATCGAGGAGGTCGGGTTGGGCGTGACCCTGTTCGAGCCCGGGGACGAGGTGTTCGGCATGCCGTTGCAGCCACGGCCCGCCGGCACCTACGCGGAATACGTGGTCACCCCCGCGCGGCACCTGGTGCGCAAGCCGGCTTCGCTGTCCCACGTCCAGGCCGCCGCGTTGCCGTTGGTCGCGCTCACCGGATGGCAGGCGCTGGTCGACACCGCCCGCGTGCGCCCCGGGCATCGTGTGCTGGTGCACGCCGCGGCGGGCGGGGTCGGCCACGTCACGGTGCAGATCGCCAAGGCGCTCGGCGCCTACGTCATCGGCACCGCCAGCGGCCCCAAGCACGATTTCGTGCGGGGCCTCGGCGCCGACGAGGTCATCGACCACACTCGCACCGACTTCTCCTCGGCGGCCGGTGACGTCGACATCGTGGTCGACACCATCGGCGGAGAATACGGCCCGCGCTCTCTCCGGATCCTGCGCGAAGGAGGCCTGGTCGTCTCGCTCGCATCTCCGGACGAGGCAGGGCTGTCGGTCCACGCGCGCGCTCTCGGGTTCCGCTCCACCTTCATGATCGTCGAGGCCGACCAGGCGGGGATGCGGGAGATCGCCGCTCTGGTGGACTCCGGTCGGCTGACGCCCGAGATCCACACGGTCCTCCCGCTGGAGCAGGCCGCCAGGGCCCACGAGATCGGCGAGACCGGCCGGACGACCGGCAAGATCGTCCTCACGGTCGCCGACTGACCTCGCCGAACAGGCTGGCGATGAGCAGCCGTCGTGATGCCTTGCTGCGCAAGGCCATCCCCACCGGCCCTCAAGCGGCGACACAGCTGTTGATCAGGCAGCCAAAGAGTCGGGTGACTGGCTATGCGAAGCCGTAAGAGAAAAGGGACCTTTGACGAGCGAAGCGAGGCCCTGCCAGGGAGCGCAGCGACCCGGAGCGACAGCGACGCCAGGACGCCAGGACGCGATAGCGGCCAGGGGGAGCGCGAGGGGGCGACAGCCCCTTCGCATCGGGGGGTTCGGGGGTCGTCCCCCCGTAGAAGACCGAGAAGGACTTGTGAAAGCCGCCCCGAAAGGGCGTCAACCACAAGTCATTAGAAGGTGGAGCCTAGGAGATTCGAACTCCTGACATCCTGCTTGCAAAGACGCATGCCGATCTTGCTCGATCTGCCGAGACGCAGCTCACGGCGCTGATCGCGTTCCCCGTGACTCCCCGCTCTCCCCCCTCGTTTACCGCCCCATCGGGCACGCAATGGGCACGGCTGGCAGACTCACCGCGTGATCACTGATGGGGATCAGTGCAACATTTCCGATGCGTGGGAGATTCGCGCGTGAACCACAGCGCCTGGAAGCCGTTCCTGGGGCGCTGGAGCGAGGAACGGCAGATCGCCATGGGGCGTAGTGCGCCCAGTATGAGGCGCCGCGCAGTGCCGACGGTAAGCGCCGGCAGCCACGCATCGGCCCGTTTCAGACAGAGAAGGAGTGCAAGGCCACGCTTCGCGAGGTGCTCGGCCAGGTGGACTGCGGCGAGCACGCCGACGACCGGAACCTGCAGGTTGGCTACTACCTCATCCACTGCATCGCCGACCGCGAGACCGTCGAGGACGATCTGGCGAAGAGCCTTGTCGAAAGCTACCGCAAGGCCATCGAGCTGTACTTCAAGCCGGGCCTCGGCCACCTGCGCTTGGTCGACCTGCGCGACGAGCACATTCGTGAGCTGTACGCGGCGATGCGGAAGTTGCACTGAATCAGGTGTTGATTGAATCGACCACGGTTTTGACTGACGTTGCCATGCGGATTGCATTTGAAGTACGGTCCCATCGGCAGCAAATTTGGAGGAGTCCGAGTGGACAAGGACGTCCAGTTGACCGCGGCCGATATAGCCCGGCTAGGGGATGTCGGCCGCGCGGCAGTCAGCAACTGGCGTCGTCGGCACGAAGATTTTCCACAGCCCATCGGAGGAACCTCGACCAGCCCCACCTTCTCGTTCAACCAGGTGAAGGAGTGGCTGAGGGCCCACGCGGAGGAAAAACCGCTGCCGACGCGGGAATGGCTCTGGCAGGAACTCAGAGCAGGCACGCCTAAGAGTGAGCTCGCCAGCCTCATCGCAGAGCTCGGCGCGTTCCTCCTTAAGTTCGACCGAGACGACGAGTGGCGCGCCCATTTCGTCAAGGCAGACCCTGAAGCCACTGTCGACCTCCTCTGGAGCCAACCCTCACTCGCAGCCCGAATGCCCCTGCTGAGCCAACTGGTCGACATCGCTGTCGAAAGCGGAGCCAGGGAGACCTTCGGCTTCCTGTGCACGCGCTACTTCGAAATGCAGCGCATCTACGTCACACCTGCACCGATCGCGGCGTTCATGGCGTCTCTCATCGATCCATACGCCAGATCTGTTCTCGATCCGGCTTGCGGAGCAGGTTCCCTCCTCCGAGCAGCGCATGAACGGCTCGGAGGCCAGCTGTTCGGCCAGGATCTGGACGAGGCCACGGCCCGTCTGACCGCCGTGTCTCTCGCGTTCGACGTTGACGAGACCGACATTCGTCCTGGTGATGCGCTCAGGACCGATGCCTTTCCCGGAACGCTCGTGGATGCCGTTGTCTGCAACCCTCCCTTCAACGACCGCAACTGGGGCTACGAAGAGCTCGCCGCCGATGCGCGGTGGGAGTACGGTCTGCCGCCCAAGACAGAGCCTGAACTCGCCTGGGGCCAGCACGCCCTGGCCCACCTGACACCAGGAGGCTCCGCCGTACTGCTCATGCCTCCCGCCGCCGCAGGCCGCAGATCCGGCCGGCGGATCCGGGCACAGCTCCTACGCCGTGGCGCACTGCGAGCGGTGATCGCCCTCCCGGTGGGAAGCGTTCCGAACATGTCAGTCGGGCTCACGGTGTGGGTACTGTGCCGCCCAACCGGCACTCAGTCTCCAGGACATGTCCTGATGGTTGACACCTCGGCCAGAGCCGACGAGTGGGGTCAGGTCGCTCTTGCCGCGTGGGATCGGTTCACTCGAGGCGATCACACCGACGAGCCCGGTGTCAGCCGCGTCGTGCCCGTTATCGACATGCTCGACGACGACGTGGATCTCCTTCCGGGCCGCTACCTGCCGTCATCGCTCCTCGACATGTCACCGGAACGAATCGTGCGCAGCCGAGATCGGCTGGACAACATGCTCGCCGCCACTCTCACACTGCTTCCGCGTGTCGAGGTCGCGCCTGCGGCTCAACTCCGCCCGCTCATCTCGCTGTCGGAGCTCGAACGCCGAGGTCTGCTCACCATTCACCAACAGGCGACTCCACGCGCCGGCGAAGTTTCCGAGGTGTCAGGTGAGTTCTCCGTCCTCACCGCTGAAGACGTCATTCGACACGAGATTGCCACTGGCCAGAGCTCGGAGATCTCTCTACGGAAAAACATTCGCACACGCAGGGGCGACGTAGTCGTGCCCCTGATCGTCCGGAAACCGGTCGCCAGAGTGATCACCGATGAGGACGCCGTCATCGGCCTCAATCTCTCCCTGCTACGGCCCGACCCGGAACATCTGGATCCCGATTTCCTGGCCGGATTCCTGACCGGACGGGCCAATCTGCGCCATTACGTGTCCATGTCCTCGGCGCATCGAGTAGATGTACGACGTGCCGAGGTCCCCTTGCTGCCCATCGATCAGCAACGCGCGTACGGCAGGGCGTTCCGCCATCTGTGGACGTTCGCCGGATCGCTCAGGCAGCTCACGGAGCTCGGCGGCGACCTCGTCCAGGACACTCTGGACGGTCTGACCCAAGGGATTGTCCTGCTCTCACCGGACGACCCCAGCTGGAAAGAACCCATCACGCTCGACCCGGAAGGAACTCGGTGAGCAACCACCAGAAGTACGCGGACTTCATCTGGTCGGTGGCCGATCTGCTGCGCGGCGACTACCGCCAGTCGGAGTACGGGAAGGTCATTCTGCCGTTCACCGTTCTGCGGCGGCTGGACTGCGTGCTGGAAGCCACCAAGGGCGCGGTGCTGGCCGAGCACGAAACGTTGAAGGCGAAGAACCTGCCCGCGGGGGCCGTCGAGCGGATGCTCAAGAACGCCTCCCGGCAGAGCTTCTACAACACCAGCCCGCTCGACTTCGCGAAGCTGCTCAGCGACTCCGACAATGTAGCCGCGAACCTGCGCGCCTACATCGGGGGCTTCTCCTCCGGCGCGGTCGAGGTCGTCGACAAATACCGCTTCGACGAGCAGATCACCCGCCTTGACGAGGCCGGTCTGCTCTACCTGGTGACCTCCAAGTTCGCCGGCATCGACCTGCATCCGGACGTGGTCACCAACCACCAGATGGGCTACATCTTCGAGGAGCTCATCCGGAAATTCTCCGAGATCTCCAACGAAACGGCTGGTGAGCACTTCACCCCTCGTGAGGTCATCCGGCTCATGGTCAACCTGCTGATGGCCCCCGACGACCAGGACGTGATGACTCCGGGCATCGTCCGGACCGTGTTCGACCCGGCCTGTGGCACCGGCGGCATGCTCACAGCGGCCGAGGAGTACATCACCCGCTACAACTCCAAGGCCACGGTGAAGGTCTTCGGCCAGGAGCTCAACCCCGAGTCATGGGCGATCTGCCGCTCGGACATGATGCTCAAGGGCCAGGACCCGGCCAACATCGCCTTCGGCAACTCCTTCACCTTCGACGGGCATGAGGGTCGCATCGGCGAGAAGGGCTTCGACTACCTGCTCGCCAATCCTCCATTCGGCGTGGAGTGGAAGAAGGTCCAGAGCGAGATCGAGGACGAGGCCAAAAACCGCGGCTGGAGGGGCCGATTCGGCGCGGGAACGCCTCGGGTCAACGACGGGTCGTTCCTCTTCCTCCAGCACATGATCTCGAAAATGAAGCCGGTCGAGCACGGCGGCTCCCGCATCGCGATCGTCTTCAACGGCTCCCCGCTGTTCACCGGTGCCGCCGAGTCGGGCGAGTCGAACATCCGCAGATGGATCTTGGAGAACGACTGGCTGGAGGCGATCGTCGCCCTGCCCGACCAGCTTTTCTACAACACCGGCATCTCGACATACTTCTGGATCCTGTCCAACCGCAAGGCCGAGGGCCTGCGTGACAAGGTGATCCTGCTCGACGCTCGCGGCTCCTGGACCAAGATGCGCAAGTCCCTCGGCGACAAGCGCAAGCTCATCCCCGAGAACCAGATTGAGGAACTGACCCAGCTCTACAAGGACGCTCTGGCGATCTCCGCAGACGAATCGCACGAGCACCACGCCAAGGTGAAGATCTTCCCCCGGCACGCCTTCGGCTACCAGCGCATCACCGTCGAACGCGAGCTCCGCCAGCTTTTCGCGGTCACCGACGAGACGGCCGACGAACTGGCCGAGGCGAAAGCGGTACAGAAATACGAGGACCGCGCGGCCCTGCTCGACGCGGTCAAAGCCCTTTCCGGTACGACTTGCGCCACCAAGCGGGAGATGGAATCCATCCTGGTGGCCCACTTCAAGAAGCACGGCCTCGGCGCGCACGGCAAACTGGCGGCCCCTGTGTTGAAGGCGGTCTGGGCGGCGGTGTCCTACAGCGATCCCGAGGGCGAACTCCAAACCGACTATAAAGGCAATCCCCTCCCCGACCCTGACCTCCGCGACAACGAGAATGTTCCCCTTACCTCGATGAACTCGACTCCGGCCGAGCGAGTAGCAGAAATCGAGGACTACATGAAGCGTGAGGTCCTACCCCACGTTCCCGATGCCTGGGTCGACTACACCAAAACCAAAATCGGCTTCGAGATCCCCTTCACCCGCCATTTCTACATCTACACGCCTCCCCGACCCCTCGAACAAATAGACACCGAACTCAAGTCCCTGGAGGCAGAGATCCAGAAACTCCTCTCCGAGGTGACTAAATGACATGGCGGCGCATGGCGCTCCGCGGCGCCGCCGAAATCGCGTTGGGACGACAACGAGCACCGCAGCACGCCGAGGGCCCCCACATGCTCGCCTACCTCCGCGCGGCGAATGTCAAAGACGGGGCACTAGCCCTCGGCGACGTGATGTCGATGAACTTCACCCCCAAGGAACAACGGATCTTCTCCCTGACACGCGGGGATGTTCTCGTCACGGAAGGCAGCGGCAGCCTGAAATCCGTAGGTGCGACGGCGGTGTGGGGCGGAGAACTCGACGGAACGATCTGTTTTCAGAACACACTGCTCAGACTCCGCCCACGAGCTGGTGTCGACGGACGATTCCTTGGCTGGTGGGCGAGGTCGGCCTTCGGATCCGGACTCTTCGCAGCCATCGCAACAGGCGCGAACATTTACCACGTAAGTGCCGAACGAGTTCGCGCCCTGCCAATTGATCTACCCTCGTTGGAGGAGCAGCGGCGCATCGCCGACTTCCTCGATGCCGAGGTGGGTAAGATCAATGATCTAACGAATAAGAAACTTCGCCTCCTATCGGTTCTAGAGGAAAGAGTCGATAGTCGGATTCTGCAGCTCGTAGGCGCAAGCAAGTTGGCCAACCCGGGACTGGGGACCCGAGCGCTGCCGATACGACGAGTCTTGGCAAAGGTTGTCCGGCCAGCCGTCGAGGGCGCTGAGATAATTACCGCTTTCAGAGATGGTCAAGTCACAGCCCGGTCCTTGCGACGGGCAGACGGCTATACCCTCTCAGCGTCAGCAGAAGCGCAGGGGCAAAATGTCGGAGTCGACGATGTGGTCGTTCACGGACTAGACGGCTTCGCGGGTGCAATCGGAACCGCCGAAACATCGGGTAACTGCAGTCCCGTCTACCATGTGTGTGTTCCGATCAACGATGGAGACTCTTTGTTTTATGGAAGGCTTCTCCGAGTCCTAGCCGTCTCCGGATATCTAGGACTCTTCGCGATCAGCACCCGAGAACGAGCAGTCGACTTCCGAAACTGGGACCTCTTCGGGCGAATTCCAGTCCCCGACATTCCACTCAATGAACAGAGGGAGATCGGGGATCTAATCAAGGCGATCCGACCGTTGCGCACTCAAATCGATCGCTCGAATACCCTCGCCAGTGAGCGGCGGCAGTCGCTGATCACGGTGGCGGTCACTGGGCAAATCGATGTGACAACGGCTCGCGGGGCCGGGGTATGAGGTTCACGGGGCACGTTCCATGTCGTCGGGCGGGAGCCGTACTCCGTGGAAGGAGTGGTGAGCAGGATGGCGGGACAGCGGCTTTCTGAGCTTCGGGTGGAGAACTTCCGCAGCCTGCGCGAGGTCGCCTTGCCGCTCGGGCCGGTCAATGTGCTCGTCGGGCCCAACGGCGCGGGCAAGACGAACGTGCTGGAGGTGTTCCGGTTCCTAGCCGACGTCGTTCGTACCGATCTTGGGCCGGCGTTGGAGCGGCGTGGCGGATTCGGTCGCCTCGCGTTCCGTGGTGGCGCCGCGCAGCCCGCGTACATCCAGATCGGGATCACCGGTTCCTGGTCGCCTCAGCAGAGCACGCGCCCCGACGAGTACACCCTCCGCATCGCTGGCTCCCCTCTCGCCCGGGAAGAGATCTTCCGTTCAGGCGCGTATCCGCACCGGCTACGAACGATCACTGTCCTGGGTGAGACCGCCCGAGCCAAGGTCGTCGACGAACCGTACGATCCCTCTGCGGAGACGCCGACCAGGCACATCGGTCTGGAGGACCACGGCGATGGGGCGGACTCCCTCAGTGTCGGTCGCGGCGACGAGGTCGAGGAGATCGGGATCCAGCCGTTGAGCAGTGGGTTGTCCACGCTGCCGCGGCTGTCCTCAAAGGGGTTCAGCATGGAGCCCATGCGGGTGGCGGCCCTGCTCGGCTCGTTCCGGATCTTCGACGTGGATGTCGCGCGCGCCTGCCTGCCATCGCGTGTGGCTCCCGGATATGAACCCATATTGGCCGATGCCTCAAACCTGGCGGGCTTTCTGCTGAGGCTGCGCGATACCGACTCCGACGCCTGGGAACGGCTTCAGGCGGATGCGGTGGAGGTCCTGCCGCAGCTTGAGTCACTCGACTTCGACTACCCGTCCGGTGGAGCCCACTCGGTCGTGGTCGTGCTCAGGGAACGGGGTTTGCGGGAGACCACCCCCCTCCTGGACGCCTCGTTCGGAACGATCCGGTTGCTCGGGCTGCTGGCCATGCTCTACGACCCCGACCCCCCTGCGCTGACCTGTGTGGAAGAGATCGACCATGGGCTGCACCCTCAGGCGCTGGAACTGCTGATGGAGCGGATCCGGGAGGCGAGTGAGAAGACCCAGTTCATCATCGCCACCCACTCGCCCGCCTTGGCCGACCGGCTCAAGCCTGAGGAGATCGTCATCTGCGAGCGTGGCGACGACGGTTCCTCGCTCATCCCTGCGGTCTCCACGGCCAAGGTGGAGGAGATCGTGCGGGCCAGCGAAGGGCTTCCGCTCGGAGAACTGTGGTTCTCCGGCGTGCTGGGCGGTGATCTGTGAGCCGACGCGGAGGCACCCGCGTCCAGCCCACGAAGAAACCGATCGTGGTCGTGGCGGGAGAGGACAGGAACGACCGTCTCGCCCTCCGGGTGCTCCTGGAGGAGTTCTGCCCCGAGATGCGCGGCAGGATTGTGGAGATCAGCGACAAGATACGGCTGCACCAGGCGACCGGCGCCACTCTCGCAGCTCGCGCCGAAGCCCTGGCGGGCAAGGTACGGGCGCGAGCCGCACGGGACGATACCTCGGTGGCGTGCGTGTTCGTTCACGAGGACCTGGACAGGACCGACAGCGACGTTTACCCGGTCGTTCGCGAGCGGGTGGAGATGGCGTTGGAGTCGGCTCTCGGTACGGCGCACTACGCGCTCGCCGTGTCGGAGATCGAAGCTTGGTTGCTGCTCTTTCCTGATGCGCTGTCCGCTGTTGCCGCGTCCTGGACCGTCCCTGCCAAGTACAGGGGCAAGGACACCGGGCGGCTGCTTGACCCCAAGAAGCTCCTCAAAAACGAAGTCAGTGGAAGCAGCCGTCGATATCGCGAGTCCGATGCTCCGGATGTCCTCGATCAGGCGGCGAAGTTAGGCCTGCTTTCCAGACCGGCGGGTCGCAATCGATCGTTCGCCCAGGTGCGTGCCGACGCGATGCGGTGCTGCGCGGAACACCTGAAGTAGAGGGAGTGTGATCATGTCCCCCGTGCATCACGAGCAGAGCTTCGAAGGCGTCATCGAATCGGTGCTACTGGATTCTGGCTGGTTGAAGGGCGCTCAGCAGTTCTACGACCATGACCTCGGGCTCAACACCCAGGAGGTCTTCGAGTTCGTCCGCGCCACTCAGCTCACGGCGTGGGAAAGCCTCGTGATCAAGCGCGGTGGCGACGAGGCCGACGCTCTGCGGCTCCTGGTCAAGGAGGTCGCCGGGTGGGTCGATCGGGAGGGTGTCCTTGAGGTGCTGCGACATCCGACCGTGAAGATTCTCGGGATCACGTTCCGGATGGCCTACTTCCGCCCCGCGCACACGATCGCCGCCGATGCGCTGGAGCCGTACAGCAAGAACATCCTCAGTGTGGCCCGGCAGTTCCGCTACTCGAAGAAGACCGGCGACGAACTGGACCTGGCGTTGTTCGTCAACGGGATCCCGGTGGCGACGGCCGAGTTGAAGAACACACTGACCGGCTCGACCGTCGAGGATGCCAAGCGGCAGTACCGCGAAGATCGCGATCCGAAGGAGCTGCTGTTCGCCAAGCGTGCGCTGGTCCACTTCGCCGTCGACCAGGAGCTGGTGTTCGCCACGACCCGGCTGGCCGGGGAGAAGACCCGGTTCCTGCCGTTCAACATGGGCGATGTCGGGGCGGGAAACGCGGGCGGTGCGGGCAACCCGGCCAACCCGGTCGGTTACAAGACGGCCTATCTGTGGGAGCGGATCTGGCATCCGGACACCTGGATGGATCTGATCAAGAGGTTCCTGCACGTCGAGGACGACGATGTGAAGAAAGGCCGGGGGCGCAAGCCGTATCCGGGGAAGGCCCACAAGCTGCCGCTGATCTTCCCGAGGTTTCACCAGTGGCATGCCGTACAGACGCTGACCGGGCATGCGGCCCGGAACGGAGCCGGGCACAACTACCTGGTGCAGCACTCTGCCGGGTCGGGCAAGTCGAACACGATCGCCTGGCTCGCCCACGCATTGTCCAACCTGCACACTCCCGCGAACGCCATGGAGATCGACGAGAGCGCGCTGGCCAAGGGAATCGGGCCCAACCAGCCGGTCTTCGACAAGGTCATCGTGATCACTGACCGGGTGGTGCTGGACCGTCAGCTTCAGGAGACGATCTACCAGTTCGAGCACACGCCGGGTGTGGTCAAGCGGATCGACCAGTCTTCCGACCAGCTCGCCGACGCGCTGCAGGGTGAGACGGCGCGGATCATCATCACGACGCTGCAGAAGTTCCCGTACGTCCTGAAGAAGGTCGAGGGCCTTCGCGGCAAGCGGTTCGCGGTGATCGTGGATGAGGCGCACTCGTCGCAGTCGGGCGAGGGTGCGGCCGACCTGAAGCGGGTGCTGCTGTCGCTGGGCAGCGACGACATCGACGAAGACGGTGACCTGCTCACCGCCAGCGCGCTTGCCCGGGGACGCCACGAGACGCTGTCGTACTTCGCCTTCACCGCGACGCCCAAGAGCAAGACGCTCAATCTGTTCGGCGAGCCTGGAGAGGACGGCAAGCCGCGGCCGTTCCACGTCTACTCGATGCGGCAGGCGATCGAGGAGGGGTTCATCCTCGATGTGCTGAAGAACTACGTCACCTACAAGACGTACTGGCGCCTGGTCAGTGAGGAGCCTGAGGACCGCGAGGTCGAGAAGCGCAAGGGGCAGGCGATGCTGGCGCTGGCCGCCGAGCTGAACCCGGTGAGCATGGAGCAGCGGGCGAAGATCATCGTGGAACACTTCCGTCGGCACACCTCACACCGCATGGGTGGCCGAGCCAAGGCGATGGTGGTCACGCGCTCCCGTAAGCATGCCGTGCTGCTCGGCGAGGCGATCCGCCGCCATGTGGAAGTGAACGACTACACCGACTGTGGAACGCTGATCGCGTTCTCCCAAACACTGGAGATCGACGGGCGCGAGATCACCGAGGCCAAACTGAACGGCTTCGGCGAGAAGGAGTTGCCCGACCGGTTCGGTTACTGCCGAGCCGACGACGCGAACGCCGGGGAGAAGCCGGAATATCGGATCCTGGTGGTGGCCGACAAGTACCAGACAGGGTTCGACCAGCCACTGCTGACCACGATGTACGTGGACAAGCCGCTGGCGGGCGTGGCCGCGGTGCAGACGCTCTCGCGGCTGAACCGTACCCACCGGCTGAAGTCGCAGGGCGACATCTTCGTGCTCGACCTAGCCAATCAGGCCGAGGACATCCAGACCGCCTTCCAGCCCTACTTCGAGTCCACCGCGACCGAGCAGATCGACCCCAATCTGCTCTACGTGCGGGCGCAGGCCGTACACGGTTATGCACTGCTGGTCGAGTCGGAAATGCAGGCTCTCACCGACGCCTACCTGCAGGCGGAGCGGATCTCAAAGACGCAGCGCGAGCTGGAGAAGGCACACGCGGCCATCTACCGGTTCACCGAGCCGGCCGTGCAGCGGTTCACCGAGCTCCTGGAGAACGATCGGGACACGGCCGAAGAGTTCCGCGGCGAACTGCGTGGATACGTGCGGCTGTACGGATTCCTCTCGCAAATCGTCCCGTACGTCGATCCCAGTCTAGAGCGGCTGTACATTTTCAGCCGGTTCCTGCTGAACCGGCTGCCCCGCCGGGAAGATCCGGCGGTGGACATCGGCGAGGTGGACCTGACCCATCTGCGCATCGAGAAGACCGGCGAGCACGACATCAGCCTGTCCGCTGAGGGTGAGGTGACGCTGCCCGCGCCGACCGGCGGCGGGGGTGCGGCGTCAGACCCGGAGATGATGTCGCTGCGCGATCTGATCTCTGAGATGAACGACAAGTACGGCCTGGGGTTGTCAGAGTCCGATCAGCTCTGGGTGGAGCAGCAGTTCGAGGAGGCCATAGGCAACGGCGATCTGCAGATCGCGGCGATGGTCAACGACGAGGCCAACTTCGGCGAGGTCTTCGCCGACCACCTGGAGAAGGTCATCGTCGACCGGCACACGGGCAACACCAACCTGATGCAGCGTTTCTTCGACGAGACGTTGTTCCGCAGCAGGATCACCGACCTCGGACGAAAGCAGGTCTACAAGATGATCCGGGAGAGCAACGGTCTGGAGTGATCCATGAGGCATAGGTCACACTTGTGATCGTGGATGTTGGAACGGTCGTAGCGGACCGGTATGAGCTGGTCGAGTTACTCGGCGAAGGCGGCTTTGGCGTCGTCTGGAAGGGGTTCGACCAGCGACTGGACCGGCACGTAGCGGTCAAGTTCATCAAGCCCGAGGTGTTCCCCGAAGCCGACCGGCGCGCCGAGGCGCTCAAGCGGTTCGAGCGGGAGGCCAGGAGCACGGCCAAGCTCCGGCACCCGGGAGTTCCGATCATCCACGACATAGGGCCCCACCAGGGGCGGCTGTACCTCGTCATGGAGTACGTCCCCGGTACGGTTCTCGACCAGCTGATCAAGCGGTTCCATCCGCTGCCGGCGTCCTGGGTGGCGGCGATCGCCGCCCAAGTCTGTGCCGTGCTGGCGGTCGCCCACACCGAGTCGCTCATCCACCGGGACCTGAAGCCGAATAACCTCATCGTCAGCTTCGACGGCACCGTGAAGGTGCTCGACTTCGGCGTGGTGGCGGTGCTCAGCTCGGCCGACATCACCCAGATCACCCAGGCCGGAGAGGGCGTCGGCACCGAGGTCTACATGTCTCCAGAGCTGGTCACCACAGGCAGGGCCAGCACTCGAAGTGACCTGTACGCCCTGGGATGCGTGATCCACGAGATGTTGGCCGGATCGCGGGTGTTCCAGGCGGACTTCAAACTGGCTGAGGTGAGCCGTCACTGCACCGAGGCGCCGACACCGCTGCGGCAACTCCGTTCGGACGTACCGGAGGAGATCGAGCTGTTGGTCCTGCAGCTACTGGCGAAGAATCCCGACGAGCGTCCAGCTGACGCCTGGGAGGTCTACAAGCGGCTGGACCCCTTCGTGGGCGCTCTGCCACCGCTACCAGGAGCAACCAGGGCCGCGCCGGCTCCCGACCCGATGCGCATGTACGCGACCGTGGTCGAGCGCATCGCCGCAAGCGCTCTCATCGGTCCTCAGGTTCCCGCACAGCGCCCGATGCCCGTGGCCAGGTTGTCCATGGACGAGCTCGCGGAAGCGAGAAACCGGGCGGAGGAGTTGGCTGTGGCCGGCCGGTTCAGTCAGGCGATCGAGCTCTTGGAGCATGCCTTGGCCGGGACCGACTCTGGCCAGCCGGTTATTTTCGCTATCCGGATGGACCTGGCCAACTCGCGCTTCGCGGCTCGCGACTTTGAGCAAGCGGCGACCGACTTCGCGGAGCTGCTACCGGAGCTGACGCAAATGCTGGGCTCAGATCATCGGGTGGTGCTGGAGTGCCGTTTCAACCACGCGCTGTGTTTCGTTGCGATGGGCGAGAACCAGAAAGCCATCGCTCAGATGGCCTTGCTGATGGACGACATGCTTCCGGCCATCGGCAATCGCGAGCCGTTGTCGATGGAACTGCGTCGAGAGCTGGCCGAAATCTTGGTGCAGACAGGCGATCACCGTCGAGCACAGCCAGTGTTGACTGCATTGGTGCTCGACACTGAGGCCGTTTGGGGCTTGGCCCACCCAGAATCCCAACACATTCGACGGCTTCTGGAGCACGTCAACCGAGCGCTCGGCTGAGCCAAATCCGACGGGCAATGGCCAGGCCGTGCGTTATAGGCGCCACGCAGAGCACATCGGCCTGCTCGTACGTCGACCTCGACAGCGGCGTGATCAAGGCGTGAGATGCAAATTCAGCGACAGGAACGGTCAGCTCAAAATGACCCGGCCCGTCGATGCTCTCTGGAGCCGGCCGTGAGGTCCAAGCGGCTAGCGAACACGAACATCGCCTACCGTGATGCTCATGCCGCTCGTCGGGCGTCCTTCCCTGGTGGACCATACGACCTCGGGGACCCGTTCTGGCAAGAGGTTCGCACCCCCATGGGTCTGGTGTAGAGCGCCGTAGGCGCCCGTCCATGAGCGGCGGCCAGATCGGCGACCGCTTCCGGGGCGTCCTGGTTTTCGGCAGTCACCCCGAAGATGCGTTGCAACAGCTTGCGGCCCCACTTCACGATCGCATCGGCGGCGTCTTGGTTGGCCCGGGCCAGGACCGCGCCCCGTACGCGCTGATCGCCGCCGTCACGTACGGCGACACCTCCTGGGCCAACTGCACCAGTTCCCCACCCATACGCGTTCAGCCTCTCCCAGGCGAAAGGACGACCCCCGGGATCAGCGCCCCACAGCGCCCTCATCGCGATCGACTCTAATCGCCAACTCCACCTAAGACACGCGAAGCGCCAACGTCGATCTACCATCCGTGAGCCGGTGGCAAGGCCCGACGAAGGATGGCTGCGGCAGCCGATCGCCCCAGCCCATCAACTGGCAGTACCGAAGTCCGCGATCGTCACGGCCGCAACCACAACGCCACCCACTAGCAATGCGTGCCCCAGATCGCACCACACCCCTGCCTCAGCCCGGTTGAACGTCCCGTCCATCCCTGCCAACGCCCCCCACAGATCCTCGACGGTGTCAGGGTCAGCGAACCGAACCAGGTAGTGCCCCGCCATCGAGCCAAGTGATGCCGATTCAGCGCGAGGTAAGGCAACTCCGGGTCCGGATGGTCATGCTCAGGGAGCAGTCTCGCCGCCTGGTCCAATGCGTTCCGACAGGTGACCTTGTCGCCAACGACCGATGCGGCTTCGGCCTCGGCCGCCGACAGCCACGCTCGCAGCAGGGCGGGTATCTGTCCGCGGTGAGTCCGGTGAACGTGCCGGATCATCTCGACCGCCTCGGCAGATCGTCCGATCTCGATCAGCGTGTACGCCTGCTCACCCGACACATGCGCGAGAACAGCCGGCCATTCGGCTTCCTGAGCCGCCGACTTGGCGTGCTCGTCGTGACCCCAAGCGTCGTTGACCGCTCTGGTGTCGATGGCTGCCATCCGGCAAGGGAACTCGCCTCGGCCAGCACCTCGGCGAGCTCGGCCCGCACCCCAGGCCGTACGGCGTGATGGTGCGCCCGGTCGATCTGTGAGATGTGTGCCCGCATCTTGTCGGCGATTGGAATGGCACTCATCCTGCAGTCGAGCATCCCCAGGTTGTTCGTGCCGGTCGGAAGGATCACGGCCATGGTCAAGTCGATGACACTGGCCGCGTCGAACCTGGCCATCGGGCGTCGGCCTACTCGTCGTTTAGCTAATGGTCAGCCCTGAAAGTCGGAGAGCCAAAGACCTGGCGAAGCCGTAAAGAAAAAGTGGCTTTGACGAGCGAAGCGAGCAGCAGCCCGAGCGAAGCGAGGCCTTGCCAGGGAGCGCGAGGGGCGGAGCCCTTCGCCAGGGAGCGCAGCGACTCCGGAGCGAATGCGACGACGGGGACGCGACAGCGGACCAAGGGGAGCGCGAGGGGGCGAAAGCCCCTTCGCATCGGGGGGTTCGGGGGGTCGTCCCCCCGTAGAAGACCGAGAAGGACTTGTGAAAGCCGCCCCGAAGGGGCGTCAACCACAAGTCATTCGAAGGTGGAGCCTAGGAGATTCGAACTCCTGACATCCTGCTTGCAAATAGCTCTGTCGATCTTGATTGATCTGCAAAGATGCAGATCAGAGGCATGATTGCGTTCCCTCTGAGCTACCTCGATTCCCCGTGATTCCCCATGCAATCGGGCACGCAACGGGCACGCCGATGATCTTTTCTTCGAACAGCGCACATGGTCCGAACTTCAGCGCGTAGGTCGCCCCCTACACTGCCCCGCCCTCCTCAACGCTGCCGCCCCAGGACAGAGCTCTGAGCTAATGCGAATCACGAATACTGTGGTCGCGCATGCGAGATACCTCGACGATTCGCGGTTTACTATACTGGAGCGATTTTAACCGACTGGGGTCGAACATATTGTTTGGTTACTGCATCCCGCCGTGACAACGTTTGTTCTTCTTTCCCGAACCACAGGAGCATGGAAGGTTGCTTACTTGATCCCCAAAATTTGCTCTCACGGACTTCTTTCGAACAACCTTGAGCAAAAATTCTACCGCCTTGGTACGCGAGTGATCGGCCCCCAAAGCGGTCTCATTGATTCTCAAGGCTCGTTCTAACAGGGGGATTGCCTGGGCGAATCGTCCGAGATCGCTCAGGCTGACGGCGAGGGTGCGCAAATGGGATGTGACTTGGGGGTGGTGGGGGCCATGGGCGCACTCGGCTGTAGCCAGGGCGCGTTCGAATATGGGGATCGCTTGGGCATGCTGTCCCAGATCACGGAAGCAGCCACCGAGGTCGCCCAGCAAGACGGCGACTGTGGGGTGGACGGAGCCATATGCGGCCTCGGTGAGAGCCAGGGCACGTTCAAGCAGAGGGACAGCCTCATCTGCTTTTCCTAGATCAATCAAGCTACCGGCGAGATTGCCTAACTTGATGGCGATGGCCGGGTGGTGGAGGCCGTAAGCGGCCTCGGTGATGGCTAGTGCGCGTCGTTCTAGGGGGATCGCCTCGGCTGCCCGTCCCAAATCGCGAAGACTGCCGGCTACATTGCCTAGGTGGGTAGCGACTAATGGGTGGTGAGGGCCATGAGCGGCCTCAGCAATAGCCAAGGCGCGTTCGAACAAAGGGTCAGCTTCGGAGGGCCGTCCCAAGGTTCGAAAGCTGCCGGCGAGGTGGCTTAGTCGGGTGGCGACGGCGGGGTGGTCGGGACCATAGGCGGCCTCGGTGACCGCTAAGGCGCGTTGTTCCAACGGGATCGCGTCGGCTGCTCGGCCCGATTCGCGAAGGCTGGCAGCGAGGCTGCCCAGGTGGGTGGCGACGATTGGATGGTCGAGGCCATAAACAGCCTCGGCAATAGCCAAAGCGCGTTCGAACAAGGGCAGGGCCTCGGCTGCTCGACCCAAATCGTTGAGGCTGTGAGCAAGGTTGCCCAGCAAGATCGCTACCGATTTCTGGTCAGGACTACTTTCACTCTCGACGATGGCGAGGGCGCGTTGTTCCAACGGGATCGCCTCAGATGATCGTCCTAAGTCGCGGAGGCAGGCAGCGAGGCTGCCCAGGTATGTGGCGACAGTTGGATGGTCGAGGCCATGAGCAGCCTCGGCAATAGCCAGAGCTCGTTCGATCAAAGGCAGGGCCTCGGCTGCTCGACCCAATTCGCAATTGTTGACGGCGAGATTCGTCAGATGAATGGCGACTGCGGGGTGGTCGGGACCGAAGGCCGCCTCAGCGATGGCTAGACTCCAAACAGCAAGGTCATGAGCCCGCTGATATTGGCCCTGTGTAGAGAGAAAAATTTTCGTGTGATTAAGTAGAATTGCAAGATCGGCCGGTTCGTCCCCTTGATGATGACAAGAGGCCATCGCATCTATGTGGGGCAGAAGGTGGCGCCATAGTGGCCAGCCACTCATGTTGGACCTTGGATCGGGCGGGATTACGCGCAGCAATGCCGAGAGGGCCGCTCGACGGGCCAAAACTTGGCGGGGGTCGTCGTGGTTGAGGCCGTAGCGGATCACCGACTGAAACAGCCGATGCAGGCTGATCGTTTCTGCCTCGTCCACGCCTGATCGGGTGATCATGCTGTAGGAGGCAAGAACCGCAAGCTCCTCTTCCCACCGTGTTTGATCGCTTGACTGCTGCGGGGGTGTCTGCTCCTGTCCGGTCGTGTGGGTGATCAGGGCGCGGGGGATGTCATCAGGGGCCATGCAGGCCAGGACCCTCAGCAGGTCTTCACATTGAGTGCCTGAACGTTGATCATGTTCACACAGGGCTGTGAGATGGTAGCTCCACAACCGGGCGATGATCCTCTCAGCGTCCCCGCCTTGCGGATATCGGGCGTGGGCCCAGCCTGGGTCGCGGCCTATCTCCCGCAGATAGCGTTCAGGGCTGCACCGCTGCTGCCGCATGTAGGCCGCTGCCTGTTCCAGCGCCAGCGGCAAGAACCCCAGTTCCCGGGCAATCTCCGCCAGCACCCCGGTCTGATCGGCACCAGACGTCGGAGACAGCCCAATGATCGACTGGAGAAGTGCCAGCGCAGGCTGTTTGTCTAGCACGTGTAGGGCCAGGGGCGTGAGTCCGGGCCAGATGACATCGCGGCGGGTCGTGATCACCAGATGTCCGCCGGAGAGTCGGCCCAGGCTGGCGCGGATGTGTGCGGGGTCCTCGACGTTGTCCAGTACGACCAGCCAGCCTGGATGGCCCTGTAGCCAGTCCAGCGCCCAATCGGCGGCCATGGCCGCATCGCCGATCAGCCCGACCGGCGGGTGAAGTGCCGCAGCCAGAGCCGCCAAGCCCAACTCAAGGTTCTGCGGCGAATCGGCGGTGATCCACCACGCCACGGGATACTCCCACCGAAAGGTCTGCGCGTACTGGCGGACCAGCTCGGATTTACCCACCCCGGCCAGACCGTGGACCACCTGACGGACCACCACCGGCACATCGCTGATCAGTCGGCGCAGCCGTGCAACCTCCTGGTCACGGCCCACGAAATGCTCAGCGCGAGGAGCCTCCAACCGATGCACTGGAGTACCGGGTTCCACCTGCACTTGCCAGGCGGCCAGCAGCGTACCCGGCTCCAAACGAGTCGCGTGGACTGGCGAGTGGTCCCCAGTGGTCACCGGAGCATTAATGTCCGCTCCGGCCACAACCGCTCTGGGGCCTGAAACCGAGATAGATGATGGTTCGGCGCCGGGTGGAGGTGGTGCGGGCACGTCAAACCTCGCTGGTAGGTGGCCCGCTGATGGGAGAGTTGTCGCCCGTACTGACCGGCCCGGTGATGTCCCGGCCGGCGGCCACCGCCCGTTCCCCGGACACAGTGACCGTCGCCGGCCCGGTCACGGCCTGGGCTTGAGTGAGCATCGCCTGCACCTCGGCGGCCAACTGGGGGTCAGCCCGCAACAGCTTGCCGATCTGGACCCGCAGCACGGCTTGCAGATCGGGATCGTCCGGAGCGGCGGTCAGCTCAGCGATCGCCTCGGGAACGTCCTGCTCCTTCTCACGCACGCCGAAGATGCGTTGCAGCAGCCTGCGGCCCCATCCCACGGTCGCATCGGCGGCGTCTTCATTGGCCCTGGCCAGGACCGCACCCCCGTAAGCGCTGATCGCCGCCGTCACGTACGGCGACACCTCTTGGGCAAGTTGCACAAGGTCCCCACCCATACACGTTCAGCCTCTCCCGGCGAAACGCCGACCCCCGTAAACCGGCGCCCCGGCGGCACCCTCGTCGGGGTCGACTCTAACCGCCAATCCCGCCCAATACGCGTCGAAGCGTCAACGCTGATCAACCATGCGTAGCCCGTTGGCAAGGCCCGACGAAGGAGGGTCGCGGCAGCCGATCGCCCCAGCCATGATTCGGCAGAACCGAAGTCAGCGATCGTCACGGCCCCAACCACAGGCAACACAGGACCCGAGACAGCAAAGGACCTTCCGCAGCAGAGACGGACTGTATAGACCAGGTAGGCGGTGTGCTGCTGGCGTCGGCGAGATCGTTCGGCAACAGCCGCGGGGAAGGTCGGTGGACGGCCCGAGCCGCTGTCGGCCGGGACCGGCGCCCACGCCGCACGCCCGGGCGGCGGGCGGCAGAGGGCCGTTTACGGCGGCGCGGCGCGCCGCCGTCTTGATCTACACAAGAACAATTCGGCAATCACCTAGGCGCCCGCTCACTGGAGGGAAGATCGGAAGCGACATCAGCTACAGGGTTGATGCATTCAGTTGAGCGCTTCTCTTCTTGGCTCACCACGCCTCTAAGCTGGTGCCATGCCTGGATAATCTCGCTTGTCTTGATCAGAATATCCCGAATCTGAGAGAGCAGAAGAGTTGCGAGACTAGCGGTCCCAATAACGGCGAGTGTTACTGCATCCCAGCTCATTTGGATCGCCGACTGACCAATGAAGACTGAGTGCTCGCTTTCTCATCTTTGCGTAGGGCTGGATAGACACGATCCACCCACGATGGTTCCGCCCCAGCTTCTAGGAACTGCTCTCTATCTTGGACCTCATAGGCTGGCCCTAAGGTTCGGAACCGCAGCTGAAGTCGACCCGGAATTGAGCTATCCCTGTTAGTCAGATAGTAGTAGCAGGCCTTCATATGATACGGGCTACTCGACCATGGAGCTTTGCATTCGCAAGTATATTTCTCAACTTTTAGGTCAATGCCCCATTTTGCATCCATGAGGAGTGACAGAAACTTGCCGTGATCATTCCCGATTCCGTAATAGGAATCGAGCTCAAAAACCCAATCTCCATCACTTTTCCATGAGCTAGTGGTATAAGCAGTACTAGCTGTGTGCCACAGCGCAACTCGTCGAAGCAGTCCCGACCCCAGCCAGGAGATAACCGTTCCGTAATTGACGATTTTACGGTAAGCATTCTCATGGTCAATTTCATGCCGCGACTGTTTATCTAGGTGCCATAGCGGCACAAGTCCAGCCTCGCGGTAGTTATCTTTTAGTTCTGACAGAATTTCATGCCAGCGAGTGCCCTTTACGCCTCGGAGGATTACTTCTCCACCTCTTTCGAGGTGCGTGAGACTTAGGTCGCGGCCACTCATGCCAGAGACCCGTAGTCCGATAACGCCATTTACTTGGATCTCTGGCTCGGCATATGGCAGGACTAGCTGCGCCGCATGAAGATTCATCTCGAATGGCTGCCCATACGACTGTGTCGCACCATCCAGAATTATTATGATGCGATTCTTGAATGGCAGAACACTCGCGATACCGAGTGGATGCGCCCAGTATTCCCTACCGCCTCCGAGGCTCAGCATCACTTGGGATTCGAGTGCCGCCTGCCGATCAGTGGCCGCAGGAATTAGCTCGGCAGAGGAGAGTAATTGCTCCTGTGCATGCTGGGCTGATTCGCCAGTGAAGGTTTTCCGAATCCGAGCTCGCTGGGCGATACGTCCTTTAGCGGGCATGATAAATCCGTTCCCGGAAATTCCTGCCCCTGAATGACCGACAACCGATCTAGGCGCCAGCGAGGCGCATGAAGAGATCTTTTGGAAGGTGGAGCGAGGGCTTCTTCGTCCCCGGGTGACGCCTGAATTGGGGCAGAGACGTCAGGACAGGCCGCCTTCCGGCCACTTGTATTTTGTGGTCAATGGAACCTCTCGCGCAAGGGCTATTCAAAAACTCGCAAATCCAGCTGCTGCAAGCCAGCGGCTCAAGCGTCTTACCAGCGCATCCCCATGTAGCAGCCAGCTGAAGAGAGGGTGGTTGTTCTGAGGCATGCGCAATCACTGCCCGTACCGGTAACGTCGCTGTGTGGCTTCATATGACGAGCGGTCGCGGTGGGTCGTTCACGGGGAACGACTGGTCTACGACAACGAGTGGATCAGGCTGGGCTTGGTCGACGTCGAGATCCCGGACGGTGAGCGCTTCGAACACCACGCCGTCCACTTGAACCGGGCAGCCATCGCCGTCGTCCTGAACGACGAAGACCACGTCCTGCTGATGTGGCGGCACCGCTTCCTGTTCGACCGCTGGGGCTGGGAACTCCCCGGCGGCCTGGTGGAGGTCGGCGAAGACCCGATGACCACGGCTGCCCGCGAGGTCGAAGAAGAGACCGGCTACCGCCCCACGTCGATAGAGCCGCTGGTCACCTACCAGCCCATGGCCGGCATGGTCGACTCCGAACACCTGCTCTTCCTGGCCCGAGGTGCCGAATACGTCGGCTCCCCAACCGGCGAGGTAGAGGCCGACCTGATCGAGTGGATCCCCATCAGCGACATCCAAGGCATGATCGCCCGTGGCGACATCTGGACCTCGGGAACGCTGATCGGCCTGTACGCCGCCCTCGCCAAGATCAGTTCAGCGACCGATTGAGCAGCCGCGCCAACTCATCCACCCGCCGTCGCTGACGACGTGACCCGGTCATCGTCGCCAGTTGCTGCGCTCTCTGGATATGAGGCAACGCCGCATCCGGATCGCCGCCCGCCAGCAACGCATGCCCGAGATCGCACCGCACCCCGGCCTCAGCCCGGTTGAACGTCCCGTCCATCCCCGCCAACGCCCCACGTAGATCCTCGACGGTGTCAGGATCGGCGAACCGAACCAGGCAGTTTCCCCGCCATCGAGCCAAGTGATGCCGGTTGAGCGCCAGGTAAGGCAACTCCGGGTCCGGCCAATCGTCCTCGGGAAGCAGTCGCGCGGCCTGGTCCAGCGCGTTACGACAGGTGACCTCGTCACCAAGAACCGATGCGGCTTCAGCCTCGGCCGCCGACAGCCACGCTCGCAACAGGGCGGGTATCTGTCCGCGGTGGGTCTGGTGAACGTACCGGATCAGCTCGACCGCCTCGGCCGGTCGCCCGATCTCGATCAGCGTGTACGCCTGCTCACCCGACACATGCGCGAGAACAGCCGGCCTTTCGGCTTCCTGGGCCGCTGACTTGGCACGCTCGTAGTGATCCCAAGCGTCGTTGACCGCCCCGGTGTCGATGGCCTGCCATCCGGCAAGCGAACTCGCCTCGGCCAGCACCTCGGCGAGCTCGGCTCGTACCCCAGGCCGTACCGCGTGATGGTGCGCCCTGTTGATCTGCGCGATGTGCGCCCGCATCTTGTCGGCGATCGGACCGGCTCCCATTCGCCGGTCGAGCATCCGCAGGTTGTTCGTATCCGTCGAGAGGATCATGACCATGGTCGAGTCGATAACACTGGCCGCGTCGAGCCGCGCCGCCAGGTCGTCGGCCTGCTCCTGGTGCTCGTCGTCATCCGCCCGCGCGGAGGCGGCCGGACCGAGAGGAGCCAGCCCAAGCAGCACACGCGCGTGATCAGGCAGGCCAAGCCCGTTGGCGATCCGCTCGAACACGACAAGGTCACTGACCTGCCGCTGCCCCCGGCTGATCTGGCTGATGCGCCCCTGCGGGATGCCGGTCGCGACGCTGAGCCGTACCTGGCTCGCTCCCGTGTACTTGGTGGCGAGTTTGAATAACCCCGCTATGTCGCGATTCCTGAGTATTGTGGCGGTTGATTCTTGATCCCAGACATTGCCTGGAATCACAATTGGAGAGAATCCTTCGCCGTTCATTGCCACCACCTCGCAGACACACCGGGGGATGAACTCTATATCTCCTCGTGGAATATCCCCAGGGAATAGGTTGAGAATGCTCCCCTGGCGACGATTGCCGCATGACAAAGCCAGAGAAGTGCACGGCATGCGACGGCCGGGGCTGGAAGATCGTCACTCTCCGGGGCGCGGTCACCGCAACCGCGATCGGCCAGGGAAACAGCTCTCGCGAGGATTGCCTGTGCTGCGACGGCCCTCCCTCACCGGTCGAGATGTTCGAATGGGAGACCTTCAAGACCCTCGGCAGCACCAACGAGCCCGGCGCCTGCGGGACGACGTCCGGGCAGGCCAGCACTATGGACGCGCTGCGCACTGCCCTCCGCAAGATGAATTCGACGGACGCCTGGGGACAGATCACGCTCCGCGTCCACGACTTCAACGTTCTCCCCGACAACTGGTCGCGGAATCTGATCTTCACGGCCACCGTCGATAGCGCCGGAACGGTTCATTTCGAACGGGTAGGGCTTTGAAAGCCCCGTTCTGTTTGCCCAGATGCCCGGCGCTTCACCCCGCTGTAGCTCTGATGCCCCAGCGGTTGCGATGGCATTCGGCACTGCGTTTTCTCCGGATACGGGTGATCGCTTGGACCTGCTCTGATCACTTCCCCATATCCTATGAATTGTGTGAATCGGCGGGACTACTCTTTATCCGCCGTACGATCACAACCAAAAGCAGGCCTTCGGTAAGTTGTAGCGACGCCTGGCTGAGGCATGAGGCGCAGCAGATCTGGCAGGACTTACTGACCGGCAAGGTGAGATGAACGTCGGCGAATATCTGCTGTCCTGACAGGCGCGTACATAGTCGCTAGTCTGCTTGTGCAGACGAGTGGAAGACCGATCGGGTGATAACGATGGGCAAAGAGTTCCAGCCGCCAAAGTACGCCCAGGTCATGACGGCGATCCAAGAGCGGATCGAGTCGGGCGTGTACGGGCCGGGCGAAACCCTGCCCTCGGAAACCGAGCTGGTCCGTGAGCTCGGTGTGGGTCGCACGACAGTGGTCCGAGCCCTTCAGACTCTCGCCATGCAAGGGTGGATCACCCGCGAACACGGCCGAGGTTCGTTCGTGAAGGGCCGCCCCCAGTCGCCGGCCGACCAAGTGCGCCCCGGCCTGACGGTCGCCGACGAGATCGAAGCCGCCGCTGCAGACATCAACGTGCAGCGCCTCGCCGCTTCTCGCCCTGTCGCCCGACTCCTGGGGATCGCTGAGCGAACTCCCGTCGTCGCCCGTCGCCGGATCATGATGCAGGGTGATCGCCCCTCGTCGCTTCAGACCATGTGGTTCCCACTTGAACTCGCGCTCGGCACCGACCTGGAGCGGGTCGACCCCCTGCGTATGGGGGTACGTCAGCACCTCCAGGCGATCAAGCGCGTCCGAGTCGACCATGTCGTCGAGCGTCTGGCCGCCCGAAAGCCGTCCAAGGAGGAGTCGGAACTCCTCGAAACGACCGCGCCCGTGCTCGCAGTGCTCGCATCAGTTCACGATCCGTCAGGCACTCCGCTCTTCGCCATGAGCGTCGTTCTCCCTGGTGACCTGCACGAGCTACAGGACGTCTACCAGGTCGACTAGGACTTATCGGGACGTTCTTCTTTTCAACTTGTGCGGACGAGTTCTCCGACTTAATCTCAACTCAGTCGGACGAGTGGACAAGCGAACGTCCGTCAGAGTGGAGACAAGCACATGGCTCTCAAGGGTCCGATCTCGGTCACCTTCGCGCAGGTCTTCCCGCACGGCTGCTACGTCGTCGGCGAGGTCGAGCCGGTCAAGGACTTCGACGCCTCGACCAACGGCCGGTTCGTCCAGACCCGCGACAAGCAGAGCGGCGAACTGGTCTGGCAGGTCCCGGTGCTGGACGCCGACCCCGAGGTCAAGCCCGCGCAGAAGACGGTGTCCGTCAAGATCCTCGCCCCGGTCCAGCCGGTTCCCCCGGCGCCCATGCCGGGCCTGCCGATCACGCCGGTCGAGTTCGACGGCATCGCGGTCACGCCGTACGTGAACGGCTCGGGCCGGCTGGCCTGGTCGATCAAGGTCCGCGAGATGCACACGCCGCGCCCCATGGGGGCGTCGGGCGCTGGCAAGTCGGCCGCCAACGGCAAGGAGAACGCGGCATGAGTGACAGCTACGGCTACATCACCATCGCCGTCGACACCACGGGTGTCTCCCAGATCAGCGCCTCACTGCACGGGGCCGAAGACGCCAGGGTTCATCACCTCCGCCACGGCGAGAGCGGCCCGGGTCACGTGGCGATCAGCCAGCACTCCGCCCGGGTGACCTTCGGCGTGGGTCTTGGCCCGATCACCGCTGAGGATCGCGACCACGCGCGGCGTCTGGCTGAGGTCTTCGCCTCTTGGGCGGCTGCGGTCGACGCCTGCTACACCGCTCAGCCCGCCACGGACGAGAGCGACCAGGCGGCCTGACACGCCCGCTCATGAAGGTGGGGCGGCTGGAGCTTGGACCCTCCGGCCGCCCCGGTTCTCCCAGCCCACTGCATATGTTCCGAGAGGACTTCAACCTAGTGTTTCGCAAGCTTCCGGGGGATGAGGCGCGCAACCTCGTCACCACCACCCCGGACACGAAGATCGTGTTCAAGCCGGTCGTGGTCAGCACTCCGGCCTTCCTCACCATCGGCCTGTGGATCATCCGACTCATCGCCGGTCTGGTCCGGCTGATCTGGCGACACCCGATCGCCGTCACCCTGGTCGGCGGCCTGGCCGCGCTCGCGATCCTGGTCGACTGGCGGGGCAGTGTCTTCCTGGTCGGCCTGGCGCTGCCCGTTCTCGCCAGTTGGGCGGTAATCCACCGGCCGTCGTTCTCCTCGTGGATTGCCTGGCCGCTGCTGGCCTCCTGGCGACGGTTCTGGATCTACCGGCGGCACTGGCAACCCGTCATGGTCGTCTCCGGCCTCGGCCGTCACCTGCACGGCCGCGACTACCTGCCCCGCCTAGTCAACGTGGCCTGCACTCCGTGGGCTGACCTGGTCGTCGTCCGCATGCTCAAGGGCCAGTGCCTGGAGGACTGGACCAAGCGCGCCGACCACCTGGCCCAAGGCTTCGGCGCGACAGGTTGCCGCGTCACCCTGCATGCTCCCGGTGTCGTGCTGCTGGTGCTGCCCCGGCGCGATCCTCTGGCCGACCCGATCCCGGCGCTTCCGCTTCGTGGCCACGCCGACGAACCACCGGTGGAGGTCGAGCCGGTGGAGGTCGGTGAACAGGAGGATGGCCAGCCGTACCGGCTGAAGGTCCATGGGACTCACGTCCTGATCGCCGGGGCGACCGGGGCCGGCAAGGGCTCGTGGATCTGGTCGATCATCCGGGCTCTGCTTCCCGCGATGGCGGCCGGGTTGGTTCAGGTGTGGGCGCTGGATCCCAAGCGGATGGAGCTGTCTCTCGGCAAGCCTCTGTTCGACGGCCGGTACGCGGCCACCCCGGAGGAGTGCGCCGACCTGCTGGAGACGGCTGTAGCTCAGATGCAGCAACGCGCCGACAAGTACGCGGGCGTCCGCCGCAGCCACACCGCAACGCCGGATGAGCCCTTCGTCCTGGTGGTCGTCGACGAAGTGGCGTTCCTGACCGCCTACCAGTCCGACAAGCACCTCAAGCAGCGCATCACCGCTGCTCTGGCCACGCTGACCACTCAGGGCCGCGCGGTCGGGTTCGGCGTCCTGGCCGCGCTTCAGGACCCGCGCAAAGAGGTCATGAACATCCGCAACCTGTTCCCCGACAAGATCGCGCTCAGGCTCGATGAGTCCGAGCAGGTCGACATGGTTCTTGGCGACGGCGCACGTGATCGGGGCGCCCTGGCCGACCTCATCTCACCCAACCCGGCCCAGGGCGCGGGCATCGGCTACGCCCGCCTCGAAACCAGCCCCGACCCGATCCGGGTCCGCGCCACCTACGTCTCTGACGACGACATCGCGGCCATGGTCGCCTTCCACGAGTCTGCCCGATGCGCGCTTGAGAGCGGTGTGGCGTGAGGCTCACCCTGACCGGCACCCGTACCGAGATCACCCGCGTCCCCGAACAGCTCGTCTTCGCCCGCCTTACCCCGTCCGGGCTGGTCCGCTTCCTGCGCCTGGCCGATGTCCAGATCACCACCCAGCCCTATACGGGTCTCGTCCGGCTGACCGCTGACCTCGTGGAAGGAGACGCCAATGGCTGAACTGGCCTACACGCTCGACGACCTCACATGCGCCTCCTGCGGCACCACCGACAGCCTGTGGATCTACCCCGTCCGCGCCCTGGTCGAGTGCCGCGAGTGCGGCACCAAAGCCGCCATGATCCCCGACCAGGCTGACGAGTTCGAGGGTGAGCGTTGACCGACCTGACCGATCGGCACACCCCGCGCGCCATCAAGCAGGCCATGCCCCTGGCGCATGAGGTGGTCGAAGCTCTCGCCATCGACAACGGCGTCTGCATCCGCCCGGTGGGACTGCGCCGCATGGATCTGAAGACCGGGATCAGCGACATCATCAACGCGCCGTGCGGCTCCACGATGGAGGCCAAGTGCCCGCCGTGTGCCAAGCGGAACCGCGCTCTCCGGATGGCCCAGTGCCGTGAGGGCTGGCATCTGACCGCCGAACCGGCCATCACCCGGGACGAACCGAACGACTATCAACGGCACCTGGTCGAGTGGCGCGCCGACGCCCAGGCCCTCCGCGACCAACTCGAATCCGCGGGGCTCCCCACCGACGACTATGACCAGGCCATCGCCAAACTCGACGCCGAGATCAACGCCGCCGGGGTGCGCGGGAACGTCCTTGGCCGGACCGCTTCCAAGCGCTCCCGCTCGACCCGGCGGCGGCAGGACGCGCCCGACCTTCCCAAGCGGGCCATGACAGCAACCACGCTGGGCCGCACCTACACCGGCACGGACGGGCGCACCTACCGGCCCTCGATGTTCATCACACTCACCCTCGACACCTACGGCCGGGTCAACGGCGGCGTCGCGGTCGACCCGGCCACCTACGACTACGTGAAGGCGGCACGGGACGCGCTGCACTTCTCCAAGCTGATCGACCGCTTCGTGCAGAACCTTCGCAGGGTGGCGGGCTATGACGTCCAATACTTCGCGTCGGTGGAGATGCAAAAGCGCCTGGCGCCGCACCTGCACATGGCCATGCGCGGCAGCATGTCCCGCGCTGACATCCGCGCCGTAGCTGCGGCCACCTACCACCAGGTCTGGTGGCCTTCCTGCGAAACGGTCCGCTTCGAGGGCGGCCACCTGCCGGTGTGGGATGAAAAGGCCGGCTACCTCGACCCGGACAGCGGCGAGATCCTCCCCACCTGGGATGAGGCCCTCGACCAGCTCGACGCCGACCCCGACGCCCAGCCACTCCACGTCGTCCGCTTCGGCGCACAGGTCGACGCACAGGGCATCCTGTCGGGCACTCCGGATGCAGACCAGGCCATCCGCTACGTCTCCAAATACCTGACCAAGTCACTCGGTCAGGCCGCCGACTCCCAAGCCGCCCGGGACCACGCGGACCGGCTTCTTGAGGTGCTGCGCTACGAACCGTGCACGCCGACCTGCCCGAACTGGCTGCGCTACGGGGTGCAGCCCAAGAACGCCAAGCCGGGCATGATCCCCGGGCGGTGCAGGGCCAAGGCTCACAAGCCCGAACATCTCGGCTACGGCGGACGCCGCGTGCTCGTCTCTCGCAAGTGGTCCAACAAGACCCTGACCGAACACAAGGCCGACCGCCGGACCTGGGTCCTGGAAGCACTCGGCATCACCGACGAACCCGCTGACGTAGGCCGTTACGTCTGGTCACCCGTAAAGGCCGGAGACCCCGACCTACCTCCGATCCGGGTCCGGCTGCTGCGCTCCATCCGCGAACGCCTCCGCTGGCGCGCTCACCTGAACCAACTTCAAGCCGCAGCGGATGGCCAAGATCTTTCGACAGGCGAGAGGAGCGCGGCATGACGATCACCGCCGGTCGCCTCCTGACCGTAGAAGAGACGGCAGACCGCCTGAACACAAGCGTCCGGTTCGCCCGCCGACTGATCGAAGAGCGCCGCATCACGTTCGTCCATGTCGGCCGCCACGTCCGCATCCCCGAAGCCGCGCTTGAGGCCTATATCTCCGCTGGCGTCGTCTTGGCGGTCGTGCCCCGTTCCCGAAAGGCCACGCAATGAGCAAGAACAAGAAGACCTCAAAGCGCCGGTTCGGACGAGTTCGGCAACTGCCGTCGGGCCGCTGGCAGGCTCGCTACTCCGGTCCGGACGGTGTCGACAGACCGGCCCCGGAGACCTTCGCGACCAAGACGGACGCGGACATCTGGCTCACGAAGAAAGAGGCGGAGATCCTCAACGACGACTGGATTGATCCAGACGCCGGGAAGATCCTCCTCAGCAAGTACGGCCGCGACTGGATCGACGAGCGCCCGAACCTACGCCCCCGGACGGTAGAGCTCTACGGCTACCTGTTCCGCAACCACCTCGTGCCGACCTTCGGCGAACGAGCCATCGCCGAAATCAAGGATCCTCAGGTCCGGCGCTGGCGCAAGACCCTCTTGGACGCGGGCGTAAGCGCGGTGACCGTCGCCAAGGCGTACCGGCTCCTCAAGGCCATCATGACCACGGCGGTCGACGACCTGCTGATCAAGCGCAACCCGTGCCGAATCAAGGGCGCGGGACAAGAGAAGTCCCCAGAGCGCCCGATCCTCTCGGTCGCCCAGGTCTTCCGCCTGGCCGACGTCGTCGAAGGCCGCTATCGGGCGCTGATCCTGATGGCGACTTTCGCCGGCCTCCGCTGGGGCGAACTCGCGGGCCTCCAGCGTCAGGACATCGACATGGAGACCGGCGTAGTCCGCGTCAGGCGTCAGCTCATCACGGTCACCGGACAGGGCTTGGTCTACACCGACCCAAAGTCGGAAGCAGGCAAGCGCATGGTAGCCATGCCGGGCTTGATCCTCGACGACATCCGCGACCACCTGAAGGACTTCACGTTGGAGGCAGACGACGCCCTGGTGTTCATTGGCCCGGACAACGGCCCGCTTCGCAACGTCAACTTCAACCGCCGCGTCTGGTCCAAGGCCCTGGCTGACGCAGAGCTCCCGAAGATCCACTTCCACGACCTCCGCCACACCGGCAACACCCTCGCCGCCAACGCCGGAGCCTCAACCCGCGACCTCATGAAGCGGATGGGCCACAGCAGCTCCCGCGCCGCCCTCATCTACCAGCACTCCACCGACGAGCGACAGCGCGAGATAGCCGACAAGCTCGACGACCTAGCCCGACGGGCACAAGAAAAGCCATCGGGCACGCAACGGGCACGGAAGAAAAACCAGCCCTGAGAAACACTGAAGCCCAGGCAGAGGAATGGCCTCTGACCTGGGCTTTAACGTGGGTGGAGCCTAGGAGATTCGAACTCCTGACATCCTGCTTGCAAAGCAGGCGCTCTGCCAGCTGAGCTAAGGCCCCGATCGCGCCCGCACCGAGCAGACGTCGCTACACCGTAGCAAGGATCTCAACGTGCCCGCCACTCACCGGACGGCGGCCACGTCGCTCCCCATCACCACGGCCGGGAAATCGGCAATCGACTCCAGTATGTGGGTCGCCCCGCCGGCGGTCAGCCGATCACGGCTGTGCACGCCCGTCAGCACTCCGGCCACCACGGAGGCCCCCGCGCGCCGTGCGGAGAGCATGTCGCTCTCGGTGTCGCCGGCGACGGCGACGTCGCGGACGTCCTCGATTCCCAGCTTCATGACCGCTGTGAGGATCATGTCGGGGTAGGGCCGCCCGCGTCCGCAGTCTTCCGGCGAAAGCGCCAGGTCGACGCGGTCGTACCAGCCGAGGGCGCCCAGGACGCGGCCCATCGTGCCCCGGGAGAACCCGGTCACCAGAGCGATCTTGATCCCGGCCCCGCGCAGCTTCTCGAGCGCCTCGACGGTCCCGGGGAGCGGCGTGACGCCGGCACGCTCGATGGACCCCTCGTAGGAGCGCTCGAAGGTCAGGTTGGCGGCCTGAGCCTGCGCCTCGTTGTCGGGGAAGATCCCCCGGAATACGTCGATCTTGGGGCAGCCCCGGGACCGGTGCACCTGCACCATCGCGCGTGCGTACGCGCTGGTCCCGGGGACGATGCCCTGCGTCGCGATCGACTCGGCGAACGCCCGTTCGACCAGGGCGACGTCGCCGATCGTGGTGCCCGCCAGGTCGAGGCAGGCCAACTTGATCACGAAGATCAGTTCTCGCTGCCGGTCGCCTCGGTCCAGAGGTCGAGCTCGGCCCGATCGGCCTGGACCTTACGCCAGAACAGCAGGCCAACGACGGCAACGATGGCAAGAAGGAGCAGCTTCTTCATAGTGATGACCCCATTTCCCGGGTGAGACAAACGCCCGGTTCCGCCCCCGGGCCGCGCGCCGAATACAACACTTTATCCCCCCGACGATTTCAGCCGCGAAAGCCGTACCGAGGAGGGCTCTGCTATCAGCGAAAGAGACGAGACCCCAGGTGAGCCACGAGCTTAGCCCCGCACGAACCCCTGCGTCAGCCGCACTCCGCCCCCTCCGGAGGCCCCGCGAACCCCGCCGATGCCGGTCCCACACTCCCACAGTCGACCACCCGATCGACACCGAACCGGCCCTTCCGGGACATCCGACAGACGACCACGCCCCGGTACGAGAACCACAGCGCCGGCGGCAACTCCGAGTGACTCCTCAACCAGACGCGAACCGGGGCACGACCTCGACCAGTCGCCGCCACAGGTCTCCGACCCCGGCATGCCGCAGGTCCAGCGACCAACCTCCTGACCTGCGGAGGTTCCCGCGATGACACCAGGCCTTATCGGCTCTTGTGCTGCCGGGACTTTCGACGCAGCCATCACGCTCAGAGGGAACTGAGGCACAAACGTCGCTTCCTCTGACTTAGAGGTACAGACGTCGCTTCCTCTGGCTTGCCGACAGAAAACGTCTACCGGCGGCAACCCTGGCTACGAATTCCACCCACAGAAACAACGCGAGACACACGCATCAGCTCCGCGGACTCAGGCACAATCCCGGCCGATCTCGCATGACGCCGGATGCTCCCCAGCATGCGCTGATCGTCGAACCAGCACAGCCGCATCCCAGCCTGCAATGACACGCCCGTGCTACAGGCGACAGCCTCAATAGAGGCTGGACCGCCGCATATCAATCACCGCCGCAGCCTCAGGCCCATACATACGGGCCGCCGGGGCGCGATAGGACACCTCAGTCGGCGAAAACCGCGCGCAGATCCGAGGCGGCGCAGATCCGAGGCGACGCAGCTCTCTCAGCCCAACCGCCCGAGCAAGCCTCATCCCTTCAGGCGAAGCCCGCGCCATGATCCCGCCGAGCACTCTCAGCCCCGCGACAACCCCACCGTCAGCCGGACCGTCGTCCCCTCAGGCGCCGTGCTCACCACGATCGTCGTCAGCCGGTGCATCAGCCACAACCCCCGCCCGCCCGTAGGCGTCCGCGACGGCCCGCTCGCGATCCCCGGCCCTCCGTCCGACACCTCGCACAACACCCGGTCGCCCTCGCGCCACAACCGCAGCACCCGCGGTGACTGCGCATAGCGCAACGCGTTGGTCACCGCCTCGTGGACGGCCAGGACGAAGTCGTCGAGCCCCACCCCCGACAGCCCCGCCGCCCCGGCGCACTCGGTCACGTCGCGGCGCACCGCCGGCACGGCCAACTGGTCGAGGTCAAGGGAAAGGAGGAGGTCGTTGGCCACTGGCATCGCCTCCCCGGATTTCGACTACCGCCCAGCCTAGGCCAGTTGACTCCCGATCTCCGCGAGCATCTCCTCTTGATCATTGACCAATCTCCGGGCCAGGTCGGCCGTCGGTGAGTGGTCGCCGACCGCGAGCACGATCCGGCCGATCGTCATGCCGGCTTCCAGGTGCCGGGACATGAGGCCGTACCAGGTGTTGTCGAAGGCCTGGCCGGTGAGGCCCTGGAGTTTCGCGAACTCCGCGTCGGTGACGTTGCCGGGGCCGATGGGCCGGGCGCCGCCGGGAGGTTCGGGGATCTCCCAGGTGGAGAGCCAGCTTGCCATCATCTGCAGGTCCGCCGGTCCCTGCGCCCTGATCTCGGCCGAGGCCGTCTTGATCCAGTCGCTGTACGCCCGTCCTTTGGCCATCTCCGCCAGCTGGAGGGTCTGCCGGTGGTGGGGGATCATCTCCAGGGAGAACCGCACGTCGGGATCCGCCGGATCCGTACCGGAACAGGCGACGACCAGCAGCAGTACGAGACCGGTCGCCAATAGCCGAATCGCGCTCATCAGCGGGAGGTACGTGTGGTGACCCGGCCAGGTTCAGGTTCTACGGTGGAAAGGCCAAACGATGGCCAGGAATATGGAGCGGGTGTGGACACGATCAAGCGTGAACGGGAACTCGATCTCCGCCAGTTGCTCGCCGGTCTGACGGCGGTCCGTGACGGCGACTTCGGCACCCGGCTCCCCACCGACGACGGCGACGGCCTGCTGAAGGAGATCGCGACCGTCTTCAACGGCATGGTCGACCAGCTCTCCCTGTTCACCAGCGAGGTCACCCGCGTCGCCCGAGAGGTCGGCACCGAGGGCCAGCTGGGTGGTCAGGCCGACGTGCCGGGCGTCTCGGGCACCTGGAAGGACCTCACCGATTCGGTGAACGCCATGGCCGGCAACCTGACCGACCAGGTGCGCGACATCGCCCAGGTGGCCACGGCGGTGGCGAAGGGCGACCTGTCCAGGAAGATCACGGTGGACGTCCGGGGCGAGATCCTGGAGCTGAAGAACACCCTCAACACGATGGTGGACCAACTTTCCAGCTTCGCCGACGAGGTCACCCGAGTCGCCCGAGAGGTCGGCACCGACGGCCGGTTGGGCGGCCAGGCCGACGTGAAGGGCGTGTCCGGCACCTGGCGCGACCTCACCGACTCGGTCAACTTCATGGCCGGCAACCTCACCGACCAGGTGCGTTCGATCGCCCAGGTCACCACGGCCGTGGCGAAGGGCGACCTGTCGCAGAAGATCACCGTCGACGCCCGGGGCGAGATCCTCGAACTGAAGAACACCATCAACACGATGGTCGACCAGCTCAGTTCGTTCGCCGACGAGGTGACGCGCGTCGCCCGCGAGGTCGGCACCGACGGCCGGCTGGGCGGCCAGGCCGACGTGAAAGGCGTCTCCGGAACCTGGCGCGACCTCACCGACTCGGTCAACTACATGGCCGGCAATCTCACCGACCAGGTCCGCAACATCTCCCAGGTGGCCACGGCGGTCGCCCGGGGCGACCTCAGCCAGAAGATCACCGTCTCCGCGCGCGGCGAGATCCTCGAACTCAAGAACACCCTGAACACGATGGTCGACCAGCTTTCCAGCTTCGCCGACGAGGTCACCCGCGTCGCCCGCGAGGTCGGCACCGAAGGGCGGCTGGGCGGCCAGGCCGACGTGAAGGGCGTGTCCGGCACCTGGAAGGCCCTCACCGAGTCGGTCAACGTCATGGCCGACAACCTGACCGCCCAGGTCCGCTCCATCGCCGAGGTCACCACGGCGGTCGCCAAGGGCGACCTGACCCAGAAGATCCGCGTGGACGCCCGCGGCGAGATCATGGAGCTCAAGGAGACCATCAACACGATGGTCGACCAGCTCAGCGCCTTCGCCGACGAGGTCACCCGCGTCGCCCGCGAGGTCGGCACCGAGGGGAACCTGGGCGGGCAGGCCACCGTGCGGGGCGTGTCGGGCACCTGGAAGGACCTGACCGACAACGTCAACGTGATGGCGTCCAACCTCACCAGCCAGGTGCGGTCGATCGCGCAGGTCGCCACGGCGGTCGCCCGGGGCGACCTGAGCCAGAAGATCACCATCGAGGCCCGGGGCGAGGTGGAGGCGCTGGCCGCGACCCTGAACCGGATGGTCGACACGCTCAGCGCCTTCGCCGACGAGGTCACCCGCGTCGCCCGCGAGGTGGGCACCGAGGGCCAGCTCGGCGGTCAGGCCCGCGTGCCCAACGTGGCCGGCACCTGGAAGGACCTCACCGACAACGTCAACTCGATGGCCAACAACCTCACCAACCAGGTGCGGAACATCGCCCAGGTCACCACGGCGGTGGCGCAGGGCGACCTGACCAGGAAGATCGACGTCGACGCGCGCGGCGAGATCCTCGAACTGAAGACCACCATCAACACGATGGTCGACCAGCTCTCCAGCTTCGCCGCCGAGGTCACCCGCGTCGCCCGCGAGGTCGGTTCGGAAGGCCGCCTCGGCGGCCAAGCCGAGGTCGAGGGCGTCTCGGGCACGTGGAAGCGCCTCACCGAGAACGTCAACGAGCTGGCCGGGAACCTGACCCGGCAGGTGCGCGCCATCGCCGAGGTGACCAGCGCCGTGACCTCGGGCGACCTGACCAGGTCGATCACCGTGGACGCCTCCGGCGAGGTCGCCGAGCTCAAGGACAACATCAACTCGATGGTGAAGTCGCTCCGCGAGACGACACTCGCCAACAAGCAGCAGGACTGGCTGAAGACCAACCTGGCCGCCATCTCGGGCCTGACCCAGGGCCACCGCGACCTCGCGGTGGTGGCCGAGCTGGTCATGAACGAACTGGCCCCGCTGGTCAACGCCCAGTACGGCACCTTCCTCCTGGTCGAGGAGACCGGCACCCTCCAGGTGGTCGGCAGTTACGGCCACCGCGACCACGACCGCCGCTTCGAGTTCGGCGAGTCCCTCGTCGGCCAGGCCGCCGTGGCCAGGCAGCCGATCCTGGTCGAGGACATCGCCCCCGGCTACCTGACGATCTCCTCCAGCCTCGGCGCGGCCGGCCCGGTCCACCTGATCGTGTTGCCGATCGTGGTCGAAGACCAGGTCCTGGGCGTGATCGAGCTGGCCAGCCTCAACCGCTTCACCGCGATCCACCGCACGTTCCTGAGCCAGCTCGTCGAGACGATCGGCGTGAACGTCAACACGATCGTCGCCAACGCCCGGACCGACACCCTGCTGGTCGAGTCGCAGCGCCTGGCCACCGAGCTCCAGGTCCGGCAGGAGGAGCTCCAGCGCTCCAACGCCGAACTGGAGGAGAAAGCCGAGCTGCTGGCCCAGCAGAACCGCGACATCGAGACGAAGAACAGCGAGATCGAGCAGGCCCGCCAGGAGCTCGAAGACCGTGCCCAGCAGCTCGCGCTGGCGTCCAAGTACAAGAGCGAGTTCCTCGCCAACATGAGCCACGAGCTGCGCACACCCCTGAACTCGCTGCTCATCCTGGCCCAGTTGCTCGCGCAGAACCCGGCCCGCAACCTCACCGCCAAGCAGGTCGAGTACGCCAACGTCATCCACTCGGCCGGCACCGACCTGCTCCAGCTCATCAACGACATCCTCGACCTGTCGAAGATCGAGGCCGGGAAGATGAACATCACGCTGGAGTCCATGCCGCTGCGGCAGCTGCTCGACTACGTCGAGGCGACCTTCCGGCCGCTGACCACGGAGAAGGGCCTGCGCTTCGACGTGGTCGTGGGGCCCGACGTGCCGGGCCACCTGCTCATGGACGAGCAGCGGCTCCGGCAGGTGCTCAGGAACCTGCTGTCGAACGCGATCAAGTTCACCGAGCGCGGTTCGGTGGAGCTGCGGATCGAGCACGCCCCCGACGACATGCTGGCCTTCCACGTCGTCGACACCGGCATCGGCATCGCCGAGGGCAACCTGTCGCAGATCTTCGACGCCTTCCAGCAGGCCGACGGCACCACGAGCCGCCGCTACGGCGGCACCGGGCTGGGCCTGTCGATCAGCCGCGAGATCGCGGCGCTGCTCGACGGCGAGATCAGGGCGGTCAGCAAGCTCGGCGAAGGGTCGACGTTCAGCCTGTTCATCCCGCTGACCGAGGCGATGCCGATGAGCCAGCCGCCGCGCCTCGACCCGCCGCGGCGGATCACGCAGATCCCGCTGACCCGCGAGGGCCGCCACCTGCTGGTGGTCGAGTCACGCCCGAACGGCCTGCTGGCCCAGCTCGCCGAGTCGGTCGTCGCCGACCTGGGCGAGTCGCACGGCCCGGTCTGGGTGTCGACGGCCAACGACCCCGACACGGCGATGACCGCGCTCATGCAGGGCGGCTACCAGTGCATCGTCCTCGACCTCGGCATGCCGCAGGACGCCGCCGCCGAGTTCCTGCGCCGCCTCGACGAACACCACGCCCTGCGGGAGCTCCCGATCCTGGCCCACCACACCCGCACCCTGACCCGGCCGCAGGAGAACCTCCTCCAGGGCCGGTCGCAGACCCAGCCGCTGGAGCGCCTGCCCAGCCTCGACGAGCTGCGCGAACGCATCACACTTCACCTGACCGCCCAGGACCCGGGGGCGGTGCTGCCGCTCGTGGAGGCGAGCCCCGACGAGCGTCCACAGGCTGTGGAAAACGTCGACACCGGCCTGATCGGCCGGAAGGTCCTGGTGGTGGACGACGACGTCCGCAACGTCTTCGCGCTGACCAACATCCTGGAACTGCACGGAATGCAGGTCTTGTACGCCGAGAACGGCCGCAAGGGCATCGAGGTGCTGGCCCGCCACGAAGACGTCGACCTCGTCCTGATGGACATCATGATGCCCGAGATGGACGGCTACGCCGCCACGGCCGCCATCCGCAAGATGCCCCGCTTCGCCAACCTGCCGATCATCGCCGTCACCGCCAAGGCCATGCACGGCGACCGCGAGAAGACCCTGTCGGCGGGCGCCAGCGACTACGTCACCAAGCCCGTCGACGCCGAGGAGCTCATCACCCGCATGCAGCAGTGGCTGGAGTACTAGGGAAGGGTCATCCGGAACAGCGCGCCGCGCGGGCTGTCCTCGATCGTCAGCGTGCCGCCGTGGGCGGCGACGATCTCCCGCGCGATGGCGAGCCCGAGCCCGGCCCCGCCGGCGTCGCGGTCGCGAGCCTCGTCGAGCCGGGTGAACCGGTGGAAGACGGTCTCCCGGTGCTCCTCGGGGATGCCCGGCCCGTCGTCGAGCACTTCGAGGACGGGGCCGGGCGCGACGCGTACCGACACACTCGACGAGCGGTGCCGCACGGCGTTGGCGATCAGGTTCGTGATCACCCGGGTGAGCTGGGAGGGGGAGCCCTGCACCACCACGCCGGGTGCGACGTCCAGGTCAATCGGCACGGGGGAACGCAGCGCCTCCTCCGTCGCGAGTTGCCCCAGGTCGACCTCCTGGAGGCGCAGCGGTTCCCCGGCGTCGAGCCGCGCCAGCACCAGCAGGTCGGCGGCGAGCGACTGGAGCCGGGTGACGTCGGTCAGCGACTCCTTGGCCAGCGCGGGCGCGTCGCGCTCGCCGATCTCCAGCCGGGTGCGCAGGGTGGCGATCGGGCTGCGCAGCTCGTGCGCGGCGTCGGCGACGAACCGTTTGTGCAGGCCGACGGCGGTCTCCAGGCGGTCGAGGGTGCCGTTGACGGTCGTGGCCAGGGCGGCGATCTCGTCACGGGCCTTCGGCTCGGGCACCCGCTGGTGCAGGTCGCGGGCGGTGATGTCGGCCAGCTTCGCGCGGATCGCCGCCACCGGCGCGAGCGCCCGGCCGACCGAGAACCACGTCAGCGCGGCCACCATGGCCAGCAGCAGCGGAATCCCGACGGCGAGCACCCAGGTCAGCGTCTCCAGCGCCACCTGCGTCGGCCCCAACGACGCCCGCACCGAGACCGCGGTCGTCGCGTCGAGCGCCCGGGTGGCGGTGACGTACCCGTCGCCGGCGGCCACGGTCCCCACGGGCAGCGCCGGGTCGAAGTGCCCGACGATCACGTTCGGATCGGTGATCGCGATCGTGCCCCCGGTCGGCGGCGCCTCGGCCGCGTTGACCGGCTGCCCAGCCCCGGTCACCCCGGTCGAGCCGGCGGCCGGCGCACCGGCCGCACCGGCCGGCTCCCCCGGCCCGGTGATCACCAGCGTGCCGGCGGAGGGGTCGGTTCTGACGCCGGTGACGGGCGCGGCCTCCTCGTCCACCACGAGCGGCCCGAGCGGCCGGGCGGGCACGGCCGACGTGACCGGCCCGAGTGGCGCGGCCGGAGCGGCGATCAGCGTCGCGACCTGGTCGGCCCGGCGGCCCGCCTCGTCGGCGGTGCCGGTGACCAGGCTGGTCCGCAACACCCCGATCAGCACGGCGGCGGCGACGCCCAGGGCGGCCGCCACGATGACGGTGACCGTCACGGTGGCGCGCAGGCGTACCGACCAGCCGCTCATGATTCCAGCCGGTAGCCGGCGCCCCGGACGGTGACCAGGGACGTCCGGCCGAAAGGCGCGTCGATCTTGCGCCGCAGGGCGCTGATGTAGACCTCGATGATGCTCGGGTCGCCGTCGTACGCGAAGTCCCACGCCTGGGCCAGCAGGTCGGCCTTGGAGACGACCTCTCCCGGACGTCTGGCCAGCGCGTGCAGCACGGCGAACTCCTTGGGCGTGAGGGCGATGTCGGCCTCGCCCCGGCGGCAGCGCAGTCCGGCCGGGTCGACGACCAGGTCCCCCACGGTCAGCGCGACCGGCCGCGCCGCCTTGCCGCGCCGGACGAGCGCGCGGAGCCGGGCCAGCAGGACCACGTAGGAGAACGGTTTCGACAGGAAGTCGTCGGCGCCGGTGTCGAGGGCCTCGGCCTCGTCGTACTCGCCGTCCTTGGCGGTGAGGATCATGATCGGGGTCCAGTTGCCGTCGTCGCGGAGCCGGCGGCAGACCGCGTAGCCGTTGAGCCGGGGGAGCATCACGTCGAGCACGATCGCGTCGTAGTCGTGCTCCCCCGCCAGCCACAGGCCTTCGGCCCCGTCGTGCGCGACGTCGACCGCGAACCCCTCGTCGGCCAGGCCCGACTTCACCAGGTCGGCCAGACGCCGTTCGTCCTCCACCAGCAGCACGCGCATGCCGCCAGCCTGGCAAAGAGCACCTAAAGCCAACCTGAAGAGCCGGTCTTCAGCCTGGCTTCAGGTACGCGCCGCCAGTGTGGCTGATCAACCGAACGAAGGAGATGTTCCACGTGAAACACCGCCGCCTGGCCGCAGCAGGCCTGCTGGCCCTGGCCGTGACCTTCGGCGTCACCGGCGCCGCCAACGCCACCGACGACGCTCCGACCCTCAAGCCGGTCGGGGGCACCATCGCCTGCACGGCCGGAGGCGAGGGCATCGAGATCAAGGAAGGCGTCGTCACCATCGACGGCAAGGAGGTCGCCGGCCTCTCCATCACCAAGGCGATCCCGGCGATTCCCGCCGAGCCTGGCGCGGACGTCGCCTCGGCGGTCCCGGTGCCGGTCCCGCCCGGCGAGGCCGGCAAGGTCGGCGACGTGATGACCGCCGTTCCCCTCACCGGAGGAGACGGCGAACCGGTGACCCTGCCCGCGCGGCCGTTCCACGGCAAGCCGGGCGAGCCCGTCGAGTTCGGAAAGGTCATCACCGCGATCCCGGCGGGCGAGGCGGGGGTCAAGGCGGGCGTCGACGCGGCGCAGCCGGCCGCTCCCGAAGGCCCGACGCACACCACCGCCGACGAGTCCGGCAAGGCCGGCCCGTCGTTCTCCAGTGACGGTCCCGACGCGCCTGAGGGTGCCAAGGTCGTCTGCTTCGCCTCCGCGGCCTCGGCCGACTCGGCGGCTCCCGCCGCTCCCGAGGCCCCCGCCGAGGACTGAACCGGTTAGAACTTCGGGACGAACCGGCCCGTCCGGGCCATGTAGGTGGTGAACGCCGCCCCGTGCACCCGGACGAGATAGGGCTCCTCGACCACCCGGACCTGGATCTCGACCGCCGCGACCAGCGACAGCAGAGCGGCGAGCGACACCCAGGTCGGCACCAGCAGGGGGAGCCCGGCCAGGGCGACGACCATCGCGGTGAAGATCGGGTTTCGCACCAGCCCGAAGACCCCGGTGGTGACCAGGTCGGTGCGTTCGTCCGCGTCGACGCCGACGCGCCATGAGGCGCCCATGGCGTTCTGCGCGGCCAGGGTCAGGATCAGCCCGGCGACCGCGAACACGAGCCCCACGGCCATAGGCTCGACCGTCGCCGGGGTGATCCCGGCCAGTTCCAGGACCGGCGCGGCCACCGTGAGCGCGATGCTCAGGACGAAGAGCATCCCGCCCCACCAGCCGAGGCTGAGGACCGGCTCTCGGATGCCGACGAAGCCGGTGCTCCCGGTGGCCCGCCACTGGGCCCAGCTGCGATGACCGAAGGCCAGGGCCAGACCCAGGCCGTAGACCACCAACGCGGGGAGGCTCACTCTTCGCTCCGGTGGACGGGGCCGTGGGGGTCGGCGCAGTGGCCGTCGCCGATGGCCAGGACGTCGGGGTGGGCGTGGTCGACCTGGAGGGTGGTGTGCTCGATCCCGTACGCGTCGTGGACCAGCTTCTCGGCCGCCAGCCGGGCGGCGTGGCAGTCGGCGCCGGGGGTGACGAGGATGTGCGCCGAGAGGGCGGCGTACCCGGAGGTGACCTCCCAGATGTGCAGGTCGTGCACCTCGACGACGTCGGGGATGCCGGCCAGGCGGCGCCCGGTCTCGGCGGGGTTGAGGCCCACGGGGGCGGCCTCCATGAAGACGCGGCCGGCGTCGCGGACCAGCCCCCATCCCGCCTTGACCATCAGCAGGGCGACGACCAGGGCGGCCACGGCGTCGGCGCGGGTCCAGCCGGTGTAGTAGACGACGAGACCGGCGATCGTGGTCGCGATGAACGCGAACAGGTCGTTGAGGATGTGCTGGTAGGCGCCTTCGACGTTGAGCCGCGACCGGTCGGCCCGGCGCAGCAGCCAGGTCGCGATCAGGTTGATCACGATGCCCGCGAGGCCGGTGAAGACGACGAAGAGCCCTTCGACCTCGGGAGGGAAGATGAGCCGCCGCACGCCCTCGTACACGAAGAAGGCGGCGAGCAGCAGCAGGGTGATGCCGTTGAGCTGGGCCGAGATGATCTCGGCGCGTTTCAGGCCGTAGGTGAAGCCGCCGCGCGGCGGCCGGGCCGCGATCCGCATGGCGACGAGGGCGAAGAAGATGGCGAAGGCGTCGGTCAGCATGTGACCGGCGTCGGTGATCAGGGCCAGCGATCCGGCGACGAAGCCGATGACCACCTCGACGGCCATGAAGGCGACGATGAGCGCCAGCGCCGCGCTCAGGTAACGCCGGTCGGCGTCCTGCGAGACGGCGTGACCATGCCCGTGCCCGTGCCCGTGGTCACTCACTGGTCTTCCCGTCGTGTCGCATGTGCGTGATGGCCAGGTCGAACAGCAGCCGCACGTGGGAGTCGGCCAGCTGGTAGTAGGCCATCCGGCCGGCCCGCCGCACCTTCACCACACGGTGGCTGCGCAGCAGCCGCAGCGCGTGGGAGGCCGCCGACATGCTCTGCCCGGTGGCCGCGGCCAGGTCGCACACGCACATCTCGCCGCCCTCAAGAAGGGCGGCCAGCAAGCGCAGCCGCCCGGGGTCGGCGAGCAGCCCGAACACCTCGGAGAGGTCGCCGACCAGCTCGTCGTCGGGCATCACGGAACGGACGTGAGCCACCCTCTCGGCGTCGACGCAAGCGTCGGGGGCGATGGCCACTGCAACATTTGAACGATTATTCATACGTCGATGCTAAAACAACGGGCCGCCCCCCGGAAGGGGGACGGCCCGCGGTTGGTTGTGGACTACCCGTCAGAAGCGGTTGTAGTAACCGCCCAGCTGGTCTCGGTAGACCGGGTCCTTGAAGGTCGTCTCGTCGTACTCGGGAGCGTTCTTGATCTCTTCCTTCGTACGCGCGACGAAGACCTTCTGCTCCTGCGGGTCGATCTCGGTGACCGTGCCGGCAGGCAGGACGACCTTCTTGCCGAAGATCCAGGGACCGGTGTCGACGACGAGGTAGCTGTCGCCCACCTCGTAGTTCGACTCGTCCACTGAGCCGATCTTTCCGTCTGTCGCCTCGACCGTGAATCCGGTCACGTCCAGGGTCGTGGTGGGATCCTGTACGCCCTGACGGTAGGTCCAGAGGTTGTCGTTCGGCTGCATATGCCTTCGCTCTCCTTTGTGGGGGTTGCGGTTGTGGCACCGCATCTACTGCCCGGGCGAGCCGCGTTAAACATGCCGTTTCGCGGCGATCGTCCAGGGCAACCCCTGACTGAAAGGGGGCGAACACCATGACAGAGCCCGATGACCAGGACATTCAGGATGTGGATCTCGACGCGGAAGACCTCGTCGAGGACACCGACCACCCGATCGGTCTCGACGACGATCCCGACGACGACTCCCTCGACCGGCGGCTGGCCGCCGAGGAGCCCGAGGCCCATCTCCACCACGCCCGCGAGGAGCGCGAGGGGGCCGGCCGGCTCGTCGACCCGGACGAAGGCGCACGTGAGGACGTGGACGACGAACTCGTCGGCGACGACGCCGGAGAGGACGGCGGGCGTTACTCGGCCGAGGAAGCGGCGATGCGCGTGGAACGCGATCTGTGATCTAAGCCACAAATCCGGAAATATCGAGTCATGATCCTCGCGGGTGAGCCTCGTCCCATAACATCCGTTACAACCGAGGCTCCCGCCGCGAAGGAGAAGGACGTGACGTCCGAGGAGCAGGCTCCTACCGGAATCGACCCGTCGGTTCCGAGTGTGGCCCGGATCTACGACTACTGGCTCGGCGGCAAGGACAACTTCGCATCCGACCGCGCGGCGGCCGACAAGTTGCTGGAGTTCGTGCCCGACGCCCGGGAGATGTGCCGGGAGAACCGGGCCTTCCTCACTCGGGCGGTCTCACTTCTCGCCGGCGAGGGCGTCGACCAGTTCGTCGACATCGGCAGCGGCCTGCCCACCCAGGACAACACCCACCAGGTGGCGCAGCGCGTCAATCCCGACGCGCGGGTCGTCTACGTCGACAACGACCCCATCGTGCTGGTGCACGGCCGGGCCCTGCTCGAGGAGAACACGAACACCCGGGTCGTCAACGGTGACCTGCGGAAACCGGGAGCCCTGCTGGCCGATCCCGAGGTGACGGAGCTCATCGACTTCAGTCGGCCGGTGGCCGTCCTGCTGCTGTCGATCCTGCACTTCGTGCACGACGACGCCGAGGCCACGGCGATCATGACGGAGATCCGGTCGAAGCTCGCGCCCGGCAGTTACGTGGTGCTGGCCCACGGTTTCCCCGGCGAGATGAGCGGCGACAAACTGGAATCCGTGCAGGCGGTCTATGCGAAGACCGCTCCCGGCGGCGTGACCGGGCGCACCCGCGCCCAGATCGCGAGTTACTTCGAGGGTATGGAGATCATCGACCCCGGAATCGTGCCCAGCGAGGCCTGGCGCCCCGACGTTCCGTGGGACGTTCCGGTCGACTTCGCCAAACACAGCGTGCTCGGAGTGGTCGCGCGGGTGCGCTAGGCCATGACCAGGTGCTCGGGTGCGCGGTGCGGGATCGCGACCGTGCAGTCGGGCATCAGCAGACCGGTGTCCTCGAAGAGCACGACGCCGTTGCACAGCAGGCTCCAGCCCTGTTCGGGGTGGGCCGCCACGACGTGGGCGGACGAGCGGTCGGAGGCGTAAGCGGACGGGCAGTGCGGCTGGTGCTGACACATGGTGGGCACCTTCTCCCCAGGTGGTGCGGTTGTCGTTCGATGTGGCTCAGAGGTGGCTCAGTAGGGCAGGAGACGACCTGACGGAGTGCGCAGGTCGAGGATCGGCTTGGGCGCCTTCGGCGCCTTGGGCCGGATGCGGATCTGCTTCATCCTCATCACGATCCTTTAGCTGTAGGTCGGACCGACTCGGACGTGCACCCCTTCATCATCTCAACCGCGTCCGACAGATTCCTCGTCTTTTTGCGGGTTCGGGATGCTTCTCCGGGCTGACATGCGGCCCACGGACTTATCGCTTCAATCGTGCTGTCGGATGACCTTCAGGTCGTAAAGGTTCAACTCTCTTGTCGATCAAAGCCAGGCGACTCGCGGCGGTGGCCGCGTCCCTCGTGATCGTCGCTACCGGTCTCACCGTTCGGGCGGTCTTCGAAGGAGCTTTCGCCAAATACTGCGGCACTTCGTTGTACTCATCCTTTATAACCACTTTTGCCCTTGCATGGTTCCCCCGGACACGACCTTTTCTCGCCGCCGCCGCCTCGGTGATCTTCTGCTGGGCCGTCGAGTTCACGCAGCTCACCCCCCTCCTCGCGGAACTCGCGGCCCGATTCCCCGTGTCCGCAGTGGTTTTCGGAACCACCTTCAATTTTCCCGATCTTCTTTGGTACGTCGTCGGCGCCCTCGCGGCGGCCGGATTTTTTACCTGGCTGGAGCAGAAGAATTCGAGGGCAAAGGATTGCGATCGTCGACGATCTTTGACCCGAGGCGCGAAGGCCACCAGATCCGGTCCCCGGCGTCGATCGTGAGCGCCGTCAGGAGCACCGATCTGACCACGAACGTGTCGAGCAGAACGCCGAAGGCGACGATGAATCCGATTTCGGCCAGCACCACCAGAGGCAGCACGCCGAGGACGGCGAAGGTCGCGGCGAGCACCACCCCGGCCGAGGTGATGACCCCGCCCGTGGCCGACAGCGCGATCAGCGCGGCCTTCCTGGTGCCGTGTTCGGCCGTCTCCTCGCGCACGCGGGTGATCAGGAAGATGTTGTAGTCGACCCCCACGGCCACGAGGAACACGAACGCCAGGAGGGGCACGCCTGTCTCCGTCGCGGCGAACCCGAAGACGTGCGTGAAGATCAGGCCCGACACCCCCAGCGTGGCCGCGAACGAGAGCACGACCGTGGCGATGACCAGCAGCGGCGCGACCACGGCCCGGAGCAGGATGCCGAGGATGACCACGATCACGGCCAGGATGAGCGGGATGATCAGGCGGGCGTCGTGCTCGGAGGCGAGTTCGGCGTCGAGGGCCTCGGCGACGGTGCCGCCCACCTGCGCGCCGGGGATCTCCCGGAGCCGTTCGACGGTCGCCGGGTCCTTGACCGAGCCGTTGATGAGGGCGTTCGGGCCGGCCACAACCGGCTCGCCGACCGATGAGACGCCGGGGTCGGCGTCCAGGGCGGTCCTGACCTGCGCCGCCTGGGCGGCGGGGGCGATGACGACCAGCGAGCCGTCCTGGGTGGCGGGGAAGTTCTTCGCGAGCAGTTCGGCGCCGATGACGGAGTCGGGGCGGCCCCGGTAGGTGTCGGCGTCGGCCAGGGGGCCGATGGTGATGACGCTCAGCGTGGCCGCCATGCCGGCCAGCACGACCGTGGTGACGATCCAGGTCCGGCGGGGACGGCGCTGGACCGCCGAGCCGATGCGGGTCCAGACTCCGGCCGAGGTCTCGGCGGTGCCGTACCGGGGGATCCGGGGCCAGAAGACCCCGCGCGGGACCAGCACCAGCAGGGCGGGCAGCAGCGTCAACATGGCGACCAGCGCGCAGACCACACCGGCCGCGCAGACCGGCCCGAGGCCGCGGGTGGCGCTCTGGTCGGCGGCGAGCAGGCAGAGCAGCGCCGCGACGACGGTGGCCGCGCTGGCCACGATGGCGGGCGCGGCCCGCTTCCACGCCACGGTCATGGCCGTGACCCGGTTCTCGTGCCGGGTGAGCTCCTCGCGGTAGCGGGCGACGAGCAGCAGGGCGTAGTCGGTGGCGATGCCGAAGACCAGCACGAGCAGGATGCCGCCGCTCTGCCCGCTGACGGTGAAGTCGGCGTAGCGCGCCAGCAGGTAGGCGCCCGCCTGCGCGCTGACCAGGGCGGCCCCGGCGGAGAAGAACGGGATGAGCCAGAGCAGCGGTCCCCGGTAGGTGAGCAGCAGCACGACGATGACCACGATCGAGGTCGCGATGAGCAGCGTCAGGTCGATGGAGCCGAACACCTCGATGGCGTCGGCGCTCTGCCCGGCCGGCCCGGTCACGTAGGCGTTCGGTCCGGCGGCTTCCCTGAGCCTGTCGACCTCGGCGGTCAGCGAGTCGAGGTCACCTCCCTCCAGCGGCACCACCGCCCGCACGACGTTCCCCGACGCCTCCGCCCGGGGGAAGCGGTCGCGCACCTCCTCGACCGTCGTGTCCTCCCATACGATGATCGCGGGGATCTGGCCACCTTGGGCGAAGGCGCGTCTGGCCTGCTCGACCTGGGTCGACTCGGCGCTGGCCGGCAGGTAGGCCGAGGGGTCGTTGTTCCTGACCTCCTCCAGCTTCCCGCTCAGCATTCCGGCTCCGGCCAGCAGTACCAGCCAGATGGCCAACGTCAGCCATGCCCGTTTCATGGTGTGCTCTCCTCTTCAAAGCTAAGGGACCTTAGCATCACCTTCGCGGGACCGACCGCTGCGGTTGCACCGGAGAATCGTTCCTATGGACGACCTGCCCACCTGGCCCACCGGACGCCTGCTGCTGGTCGCCGCCCGGCTGGTCGAACGCGAGTGGAACCACGTCCTGGCCGGCCACGGTCTGACCCACGCCGGGTTCCTGGTGCTGCACAGCCTCGCCGAGGGGCCGCTGGCCCAGCGGGAACTCGCCGCGCGCACCTACGTCGAGGAGCAGACCATCGGCCCGGTGCTCGAACGCCTCGAACGCGCCGGACACGTCACCAGGGAGCGCGACCCGGCCGACCGCCGCCGGATGGTGGTGACCAGAACCGCGTCGGGTTCGGAGGTGTACGACGCCCTCATCGCCGCCGACGCGGCCGAGTCGATCATCAAGGTCCGGGATCTCGGCGCCTTCCGCGACGACCTGATCAGGATCATCACCTCGATCCGCCCCATGGAGGGCGGATCGAGGTGAGTGGCTCACCCGCGTCTGCCGGTGCCGAAATAGAGCGAGATCGCGAACGGGCGGTCGGTGTCCTCGACGATCCGTTCGCCGCCCGGGTCGAGGCGGGCCTCGAAGAAGCGGTTCAGGCGGCGGGCCTCCGGCCACGGGTGCACGCTGACCAGCGTGGCCTCCGGCCCGAGCAGCCCGCAGAGCCGGTCTGACGCCTCCTCCAGCCGGCCTCCGAGGTAGTAGAGGGTCTCCGAGCAGACGACGAGGTCGTAGTGCCCGGTCAGGGAGAACAGGTCGCTCTGGACGAAGCGCACCGACGGCGCGTTGCGACGAGCCCGGGTCAGGGCGGTCTCGGAGATGTCGACGCCGGTGATCTCGGCGTCGGGGCGGGCGGCGGCCAGCATGCCGGTGAAGACGCCCTCGCTGCACCCGACGTCGACGATCGTGCGGTAGGTCCGGTCGGGCAGCGCCTTCAGGGTCTCCTCGTACTTGCGCTGCTCATAGGGGCTCGACGCGAGGAGCCAGGGGTCGGGGCTGCGGTGCCACCAGTCGAAGTAGCGCCGGAGGACGAGCGACTGCCCGTAGGGGGTGAGCAGGGAGATCGTCCGGAAGAGGGTGCGGTGGAGCAGGTCGGGGAGCTGGGCCAATGCGCTTCCTCTCGAAGGGGATGTAAAGAAAACTAGACACGATGTACAAGTTGCTTTACCTTCGAACCATGACAATGCTGGAGAAACGGGCCTGGACTTACATGGTCGTCTCCCTGGTGACCTATGGCGGCTACCTCGTCGTGATCGTCGGCCGCCTGGTCGGCGGATCGGTGACCGAGATCGATTACGTACCCGTCCTGCTGTGGACGCTCGGCCTCTCGATCGCCGGATCGATCGTGGTCGGCATCGTGACCGGGATGATCGGCGACCGCAGCACCAGGACCGACGTGCGCGACCGTGAGATCGACCAGACCGGCGACCGGATCGGACAGGCGTTCACCGTCATCGGCGCGCTCGGCGCGTTCGTGCTCGCGCTCTTCGAAGCGCCCTACTTCTGGATCGCGAACTCGATCTACCTCGGGTTCGCCCTCACGATGATCGTCGGATCGCTGGCCAAGGTCATCGCCTATCGGCGAGGCGGGTTCCAGCAGTGGTGAAACCGACGAAGGTCACCAACTCGATCCGCGCCCTGCGGTTCGCGAACGGAGAGATGACCCAGGCCGAGCTCGCCGACCGGCTCGGCGTCACCCGGCAGACCGTCATCGCCATCGAGCAGGGTCGCTACTCCCCGTCGCTCGAGGTGGCCTTCCAGATCGCCCGTGTTTTCAACGTCTCCTTGGAAGAGGTGTTCCAGTACCCGTGAAAGCCATGGTGCACAGAAGCTACGGCCACCTTGAACTGGCCGAGTTACCCGTCCCCGCCGTCAAGGACGACGAGGTGCTCATCCGGGTCAAGGCCGCCGGGGTCGACCCCGGCGCCCACTACCGGATGGCCGGCGTCCCCTATCTGGTCAGGTTCATGGGCTTCGGGGTCCTCCGGCCCAACCAGCCCGTCGCCGGGGGCGACGTCGCCGGGATCGTCGAGAAGATCGGCGCGAAGGTCACCCGCCTGAAGGTCGGCGACGAGGTCTTCGGCGCCGCCGAGGGCAGCTACGCCGAGTTCGTCGTCGCCAAGGAGGGCCTGCTGGCCCGCAAGCCGGCCAACGTGAGCTGGGAACAGGCCGCGGCCGTGCCCACTTCGGCGGCCACCGCGCTGCGGGCCGTCAAGGCCGTGGGCCCCGGCAAGAAGGCCCTGGTCGTCGGCGCCGCCGGCGGCGTGGGAACGTTCCTGGTCCAGCTCCACGAGGGCGAGGTCACCGCCGTGTGCAGCGGCGGCAAGGCCGATCTGGTACGCCGTCTCGGCGCCGCCCACGTCGTCGACTACACCGAAGACGACCTCGGCACCGGCCTCTATGACGTGGTCTACGACGTCTACGGCGGCCGGGACATCAACGTGCTGCGCCGCCGGCTCACGCCGGACGGGAGGCTGGTCCTTCTCGGCGGGAAGCCGAAGGGGAAGCTGATCGGCATCGGCCGCACCCTGCGCGCGGTGCTGCTCAACCCGTTCGTCCGGCACGAGATCACGATGCTGTTCGTCTTCCCGACCACGGCGGAGTTCGAGGAGCTGGCCGAACGTCTCGCGAACGGCACGCTGGTCCCCGCGCTCGACCGGACCTTCCCGCTGAGCGAGACGAAGGAGGCCATCGCTCACGTGATGGCCGGCCGAGCGAGGGGGAAGAGCGTCATCACGCTGTAAAAGTCGCCACCTCCCTGATCAGCTCGTGCACGCGGGAGGCCTGATGTTCCAGGCCGTTCCCGACCTCTCCCAGCAGTTCCGCCGCGGCCCGCAGCAGCTCCTCGGCCCGCCGCTCCCGGCTCTCCGCCGCCGCCATCACCTTGGTGGGATCGACCGTCACCATCGCGGACAGCCGCTCGTTCTCCTGGTGCAGCCAGCGCAGGCTGTTCTCCACCTCGTTGAGGAACACGTCGACCTCGGCCAGGTCGTATCCCTCGCGTAGTCGTCCGGTCGTGAACACCTTGGTCCGTACGTCCTCCGGCGTCAGCACCATGTCGGGTTATCCCTTTCTCGCTACCGCGTCTACCAGATAGTCACGTTGGGGCAGGGTCAGGTCGCCCACGGTGGACGACTCGGGGATGCCGTGGGCGGTCAGATCGCGCCCGGTCAACCGGCCCCGCAGCAACCACCAGACCGAGGTGTGCCTGGTCAGCCGGTCGGTGCGGGCGAGGATCTCGGCCAGGCTGAGCCGTCCGGTGGTCAGCGCCCAGCGCAGCTGGGAGCGGTCTTTGGGGGTGAACGCCGGGGTGGGCTCGGGGAGCGGCAGCGGGATCGCCACCGGCCGCCGGATCAGGGCGGCCACCGGCGTGGTGGTCCCTCCCGCGGAGACGGGCATCCACTGGGCGACGGCCAGGGTGGCGGCCAGGGCCGCGGCGACACCCCCGGCGGCCACCGCCGCCCGCCGGGGCATGCGCCCGGTCTCGCCGCCCGCCAGGCGGAAGCCGACGATGGCGGTGCGCAGCAGCACCCCGGCGATCGTGCCGAGCAGGATCGGCGTGGCCTGCGGCGGGATCGGGCTCATCTCGGCGACGAGGATGCCGGCGACCGGGCTCAGGCAGGCCAGCAGCATCCAGAAGGCGATCTTCCGGCCGGCCAGGTCGAGCATCGCGGTCAGCGCCAGGCCCTCACTGAGCGAGTGGATGAGCAACGCCAGCAGCACCACCAGCGAGGCGCCCGACAACGTGAGGCTGGCGCCCTCGATCGCCCGGTGGATGGCCAGCGCGATGGCCGTGCCGGTGCCGCCGAACAGGGCCGCCGTGGCGACGGCCTTCACTCTGCGGTGCACCCCGGCGGCGTGCCGGGCGGCCTCCTTCGTGTGTTCGTGGGCGCAACCCTCACGAGTGAAATAGGTGATCACCGAGAAACCGATGACGATCGACACGCCGAGCGTCCACAGGGGCACGTTCTGCTCGATCGCGTCGTCGACCGCGTCGGGCAGGATCTCGCCCAGCGCCGTGACGAGCATCAGCGCCGACGCGATCGCCAGGCCCACGCTCACCTTGGTGGAACTCCGCCGAGCCAACCATGACCCGGCGAGTGTGGCCACCGCGATCAACACCGCCTCGAGCCATACGGACATGACCATTCAACACCTCTCCGCAGCACAAATGACCTGCGATGATTACGGAGAGTAGATAGCCACGTGACGCTCGGTTTACACATGTGATCACATATTCAAACGATCGGCCGCAGTGCGCGGGGCACTGCGGCCGATCGTCACCCGTGGCGGAGCCGTGACGAAGAAGCAGTCACGGGTGGAGCTGGGTGCAGACCGCCTTGACCTCGGTGTAGGCCTCCAGGACCTCGTGGCCCATCTCGCGTCCCCAGCCGCTCTGCTTGTAGCCGCCGAACGGCAGCGCGGCGTCGAAGACGTTGTAGCAGTTGATCCAGACCGTGCCGGCGCGCAGGCGCTTGGCCAGCGCGTGGGCCTTGTTCACGTCGCGGGTCCAGATGCCGGCGCCGAGACCGTAGGCGGTGTCGTTGGCCTGGGCGGCGATTTCGTCGAGCGAGGAGAACGGCGAGGCGACCACGACCGGGCCGAAGATCTCCTCACGCACGATCGCCATGTCGGGCGTGGTGTCGGTGATCACCGTCGGCTGCACGAAGTAGCCCCTGTCGCCGTGGCGCTCGCCGCCGGCGACGGTCCGGGCGCCGTCGGCGCGGCCCGACTCCAGGTAGCCGGTGACCCGGCGGAACTGCTCGTCGGAGACGAGCGGGCCCATCTGGGTGTCGGGGTCGAGGCCCGAGCCGAGCTTGATGCCGCGGGCGATGTCGGCGACCCCGCCGACCACCTCGTCGAAGCGGCTCTCGTGGACGAACAGCCGCGACCCGGCGACGCAGCACTGACCGTGGTTGAAGAAGATCGCGTTGGCCGCGCCGGGGATGGCCAGGGCCGGGTCGACGTCGTCGAAGACGACGTTGGGGCTCTTGCCGCCGAGTTCGAGGCTGACCTTCTTCAGGTTGCCCGCGGCGGCCTGCACGATCAGCTTGCCGACCTCGGTCGAGCCGGTGAAGGCGACCTTGTCGACCCCGTCGTGGGCGGCCAGGGCGGCCCCGGCGGTCTCGCCGTAGCCGGGCAGGACGTTGACCACGCCGTCGGGCAGGCCCGCCTCGGCCATGATCTCGGCCAGCCGGAGAGCGGACAGCGGCGTCTGCTCGGCGGGCTTGAGGATGACCGTGTTGCCGGTGGTGAGCGCGGGCCCGAGCTTCCAGGCCGCCATGAGCAGCGGGAAGTTCCACGGGATGATCTGCGCCACCACGCCGATCGGCTCTCTGAGGGTGTACGCGTGGAACTCCGACCCGGGCAGGTAGGGCACGGAGAGACTGATCGTGTTGCCCTCGATCTTGGTGGCCCACCCGGCCATGTAGCGGAACAGCTCGGCCGCGAGCGGGATGTCGGCGGCGCGGGCGACCGCGTAGGGCTTGCCGTTGTCGAGCGACTCGAGCTGGGCGAGCTCGTCGCCGTACTGCTCGATCAGGTCGCCGATGCGCCAGATGATCCGGCCTCGCTCGGAGGCGGTCATCCGGGACCAGGGGCCCTCCTCGAAGGCAGCGCGGGCGGCGCGCACGGCCCGGTCGACGTCTTCCCTGTCGGCTTCGGCGATGGTGGCGAGCGTGTCGCCGGTGGCGGGGTTGGGTGTCGCGAAGGTGCGTCCGGAGGCGGCGTCGACCCACTGGCCGCCGATGAACAACTGGCGTGGAGTCGAGATGAAGTCCTGAACGCTCTTTTCCAGGGTGACCGTCATCAGCGTCGGTTCCCTTCCTACTAGACGTAGTCACCATCTGACTACTCGCTAGTGGACTCCGCAAGTTTCAGGGCTGCCACGGCCGTCTCATATCGCCACGCCGCGACGGCCTGTTCCAGGCCCTGGGCGGATTCCCGCAGGCCGAGAAGGTGTGCCACGATGGGCCGCAATGTTTCGGCCTGGGCGTCGAGCAGGTTCCGGGGGTCGGTTCCGGCCCACTGGAGCAAAGCGAGTTTCACCAGGAATTCGGTTCGGATCTCCCCGATCCGGCTCACCGGCGTGACCAGCCAGTCGGCGGCGCGGGCCGCCCCGGCGGGGGTCACCCGGAACGGGCGGCGGGCCGGGCCCCGGCCGGGTTCGACGCCGGTCTGCTCGGCGAGGCCGCGGGCCACCAGCCCGTCGAGGGCGCGGTAGACGAGGGGCCGCGGGATGGGCAGCACCCGGCCGATGGGCCCCTCGGGCGCGGTGAGGCGGGCGAGGGCGAAACCGTGGGCGGGTTCGTGCGCGAGGAGGCAGAGGACCACCCACTCGGAGTTGTTCACAGGGGACAGCGTAGTCTCAATGTGACTATGAAGCCCCAGCCCAACGCGATCTGCATCGGTGGCCCGTGTCACGGGCTGCTGCTGACGATCACGCAGGAGATCGGGATCCTCGACGTCGAGGAGTCGCGCTACCGCGTGACGACCCGGCGCCTCCATCATCCCTCGTGCCGTGAACCGTTCGTCGTCCTGGCCTGGGCCGAAGAGACGGCCTGAGCCTCACCGGCACGCGGGCCGGTAGTCCAGCGCCGGGACGTGCCGGGCCCACTCCTCCCGCGTGAGGTCGCGGCCGATCTCCCGGCACACCGTCGTGACCAGCGCCTCGGGGCGCAGCGACCATCGCACGATCCGCCCGTCCTCTCCCCCGGAGACGAGCTCCCCGGCGGCGGTGAAGGCCAGGCCGCGGATGGGCGCGGTGTGCCCGGTCAGGCGGGTGGTGACCGTGCCCGACGCCAGGTCCCACACGATCACCGTGTGGTCGTCGCCCGCCGAGGCGAGCGTCCTCCCGTCGCGGCCGAAGGCCAGCACCTGGACGGGCGCGGTGTGGCCGGTCAGCGCGGCGCCCTTCTCCCGGCCGGTCGTGCTGTCCCACAGGCGGATCGTGTGGTCGGCGCCGGCCGTGGCGATGGTGGTCCCGTCGGGGCTGAAGGCCACGTCGAGGATCGAGCCCTGACGGGTGCGCAGGCTGCGGACCTCCCTGCCTGCGGTGAGGTCCCACACGAGCAGGTCACCGGCCGGGCCCGTGCTGGCCAGCAGGGGAGCCGTCGGGCTGAAGGCCAGGGCCGAGGCGAGCTGGCCCGGGAGCGGCGCCTCCTCCAGACCGTCCGTCTTCCAGCGGAAGCGGCCCAGGGCGGTGGCGGCGACGTATCGGCCGCCGGGCTGGAAGGCGACGTCGGTGGACGCGCCGAGGCCCGGATAGGTCGTGGTGGCGATCTTCTTCCGGCTCCTCAGGTCCCAGACGGTCAGGGTGTGGCTGCGGGTGACCGAGGCCAGCGACCGGCCGTCGGGGCTGAAGGCGACGGCCCTCACGTGGTCGGGGTGGTCGGCCAGGGTGGCGACCGGGGCGCCGTCGGCGTCCCACAACCGGACGGTGGTGTCGCTGCTCGCGGAGGCGATCAGGCGGCCGTCCGGGGCGGCCTCGATGTCGTTGACCGCCGCGCTGTGGCCGGTGAACGGGGGGACCGGATGCCGTCTGACCACGATCGTGCGGCCCAGGCCCGCCGAGGCCAGCATGGTGCCGTCGGCGCTCATGGCCATGGAGAGGGCCTCGGTGCGGCTGCGGTCCTGGTAGGCGGTGACGGCCTCGTGGCGCGTGAGGTCCCAGACGGTGATCAGGCCGTCTTCGTCGGCGACGGCGATCCGGCCCTTGGCCGGGGCCGACATGTCCCAGGTGTAGGGCGACCGTTTCGGCAGGCTCGCCAGGGGAGTGATCTCGGTGGGGGTGACCCGCCAGAGGCGTACCCCCTCGTGCGACGAGCCGGTCGCGAGCACGCCGGTCTCGGCGTCGAAGCCGAGGCGGTGGACGTTCTCGACGTCGAGCCTGCCGACCCGCTCCCCCGACGCGACGTCCCAGACGATCGGCCGGTCGGCGCCGCTGACCAGCACCTTCCCGTCGGGGCTGAAGGCCAGGGCGGCGATCTCGGTGTGGTGGCCTTTGAGGAGACGCGGCGTGTCCCCGGCCAGCTCCACGTCGGCGCCGTCGGCGAAGGCGAGCCGGTCGCCGTCGAAGGCGAGCGCGTCGGTCAGATGGGCGCGTTCGAGGCGGCGGACCTCCCTGCCGGTGGTCAGGTCGCGCACCACGACCACTCCCGGCGAGGCCGCGAGGGCGGGGGAGCGCACGATGGAGGCGAGGAACCGCCCGTCGGGGCTGAACGCGACCGCCCGGCCGTGGCCGCCGCCGGGCTCGGCGAACCGGGCGATCCTCTTCGTGGTGCGCGGGTCCCAGAGGGTGACCGAGCCGTCCTCCCCCGCCGCCGCCAGCCGGGAGCCGTCGGGGCTGAAGGCCACCCCGAAGATCGCCGGACCTTCGGCGTTGAGCTCGATCCGCCGCTGCGCCGCCGCGGCCACGCTCTCCAGGCCTCCCCTGGTCTCGGCGTCGGGATGCAGCCGGTACGCCGCCACCGCCAGCAGCCCCGCGAGGTCGGGATCGGTGCCCAGCAGCGACCTGGCCAGTAGCGAGACCTGGCGCGCGGTCGCCGTTAGCTGCTGCAACCCGGCCTCGGCGGCCTCTTCGAGCGCCACCACGCCACCGGTCACCGCGAGCAGGAACAGCACCGCCAGCGCGGCGAGCAGGCGGTGCAGCCTCCTGGTGCCGCGTCGCTCCTGGTCGTGGCTGGCGGCCAGGAACGCCGTCTCGACGTCGTTGAGCTCCTGCGGGTGATCACCCGCCCAGGAGCGGGCGGCGAGCAGGCGTACGCCTCGGTAGAGCGTCCCCGGGTCGCGGCCGAGGTCGGCCCAGGTCTGGGCGGCGTCGGTGAGGCGGCGGTGCACGAACAGGCTCTCGCGGTCGTCGGTGAGCCAGCCGTGTAATCGGGGCCAGGCGCGGATCAGCGCCTCGTGGGCGACGTCCACGGTCCCTTTGGCCAGCACGACCAGGCGGGCGGCGGCCAGCCGGTCGAGCACCCGGGCGACCACCTCGGGCCCGGCCACCCCGGTCAGCTCCGCGCGGTCGATCGGCCGCCGGGTGTCCTCGGTGCCGTCGCCGAGGGCGGTCAGCCGCAGGAAGATCCGCCGGGCGGCGTCCTGCTCGGCGGGGGAGAGCTCGCCGAAGACACGTTCGGCGCTCTGCGCGATGGCCCCGCGCACCCCGCCCGCCGCCTGGTAACCGGCCAGCGTGAGGCGGGCGCCCTCGCGGTTGCGCCAGGTCTCCATCAGGGCGTGCGAGACGAGCGGCAGGCTGCCGGGCTCCCCGGCCGCGTCGGCGACCAGGGTGGCCGGGAGGTCGGGGTCGACCGCCAGCCCGGCGAGCTCGGCCGGGCCGGTGACGATCTCGCGCAGCCCGGCGGGCGGCAGGGGGCCGACGAGGAGCTGGGCCGTGCCGATCGTGTCGGCCAGGCCGGGGAACCGGGTCAGGTGGGCGAGGAAGTCGGCCCGCACGCCGAGCACCAGGCGGACGTCGAGGTCGAGCAGGGCCGCCACGAACCCGCGGCGCTCCTCCTCGTCGGCGCACAGGGTGAAGACCTCCTCGAACTGGTCGACCACGACCAGCGGCTCGTCGGTGATCTTCTCCAGGCTCTCCATCGGGAAGGCCCCCGGCGTCAAGATCAGCGCCTCCCCCGGCCAGCTCCCGAGCAGCCCGGCCCGCAGCAGCGACGACTTGCCGCTCCCCGACGCGCCGTAGACGCCCACGACCGGCCGGGTCTCCACGAGCTCGCGCAACCGGGCGACCAGATCCGACCGCCCGAAGAACCACTCCTGGTCTTCGGGCTGGAAGGCCGTCAGTCCCCGGTACGGGCACACGTCCGACACCACGCGGCGCACCCCGGCCTGCGGCAGCAGGTCGTCGTCGCCCCGGAGCACGGCCTCGTGCAGCCGCTGCAAGGCCGGCCCCGGCTCGACGCCGAGCTGGCCGTCGAGCTGCTCGCGGGTCTCCCGGAACACCTCCAGGGCCTCGGCCTGCCGTCCCGACCGGTAAAGGGCCAGCATGAGCTGCCCGCGCAGGCTCTCCCGGAAGGGGTGCTCCCTGGCCAGCACGGCCAGCTCGGCGGCGACCTCGGCGTGGCGGCCCAGCCCGAGCTCGGCCTCGGCCAGTCGCTCGGCCGCCGCCAGCCGGGCCTCCTCCAGCCGACCGGCCTCCTCGGCGACCGGCGGCGCGTCGAGGAACTCGCCGAACGCGGGCCCCCGCCACAGGTCGAGCGCCGCCCTCAGCAGGTCGCGGGCCCGTTCCAGCTCACCGGCCCGCAGCGCCTCCGCGCCCTGCCCGGCCAGCTCCTCGAACCGGGTCGCGTCGAGGCCGGCCGGGAGGATCGTGTAGCCGCCGGGCCGCGCGGCCACGAGGTCGGCGCCGAACGCGCGGCGCAGCCGATGGACGTAGAGCTGGACGTTGCGCCGGGCCGAGACCGGCGGACGATCGCCCCAGACGGCCGCGATGAGCCAGTCGACCGTGACGGGCCGCCCCGCCTTCGACAGCAGCGCGGCGAGCAGCAGCAGATATTTCGGTGCACCGGTGACGGGCGTCGTCACACCATCACGAGTCACCGAAAGCGGCCCAAGCACCCTGAATTCCACGCGACATGCATCCTTGTCGGGCCGATGATGATCTGTCAATCGCTACGTAAAGATCCCCGGCGAACCACCTCTGACGTCGCAGAATGCGCCATATGACCAGCATCCTGCGGTGGATCAGAGAGCGGGACCCGGAGCTGAACACGGTCCGCAAGGGCGCCCGCGCGGCGGTGATCATGCCGTCCGCGTTCGCGTTCTCCGACCTCGTCGTCGGCAACCCGGTGATGTCGATGTACGCCTCGTTTGGGTCGTTCGCCCTGCTGCTGATGGTCGACTTCAGCGGCTCCACCCGCGACCGGCTGACCGCGCAGTTCTGGTTGGTCCTGGCCGGCACCGTGCTGATCTCCGTCGGCACCCTGGCCTCCCACGCGGTGGTGACGGCCGTGCTGACGACGGTGGCGGTGACGTTCCTGATCCTGTTCTCCGGGGTGGTCAGCTCGGTGCTGGCCGGGGCGTCCACGGCGCTGCTGGTCTCCTATGTGCTGCCGGTGACGATCCCGGCCCCGTTGTCGGCTCTGGACGACCGCCTCTACGGCTGGTGGCTGGTGGGGGCGGCGTCGATGGCGGCGATCGTGCTGCTGTGGCCCGCGCCCACCCGCGACCCGCTGCGGCCGAAGATCGCCCGCGCGCTCACGCTGCTGGCCGAGCGGATCAAGCTGGAGGTCGCCTGCGTCTCCGGCGGGCTCCCGCTGAGCCGGAACCCGCCGCTGCGGGCCCTGGCCGAAGAGGCGAACGAGGCGGTGCAGGACATGAAGTCCACCTTCTGGGACACGCCCTACCGCCCGGCCGGGCTGACCACGACCGGCCGGGCCGAGGTGCGGCTGGCCGGTCAGGTGGTCTGGCTGCACTCCGTGCTGGAACGCGAGCCGTTCGACAGCGGGCCGGGCCCGATCGACCCGGCGGTCTGCGCGGTCGAGACGGCCGCCGCCGAGGTCCTGGTGAGGGCCGCCGACCTGCTGGACTCCGCCGGCCGCGGCGACCGCCTCGACAGTGAGACCCGGCGCCTGATGGAGGCCCGGCGGGCGATGGAACGCGAGGTCACCGGCGCCCGGGTCACCGGCGACGCGACCGCGTTCGTGGCCTCACTCGAACCCTCGTTCCGGGCCCAGGAGATCAGCTTCGCGATCTCCGCCATCGCGCAGAACGTCGAGATCGCGGTGGCCGCCGAGGCCCGGTCGTGGCGCGACCGGTTCCTCGGCCGGCAACCCGCCGGATACTCCACCCGGTTGTCGTCGGCCCGCGCCCGCGTCTCCGCACACGCCGAACGCCACTCGGTGTGGTTGCGCAACAGCATCAGGGGCGCCGTCGCGCTCAGCATCTCAGTGCTGGTCGCGAGCGTGATCGGGGTGGAGCACTCGTTCTGGGTGGTGCTCGGCACGCTGGTCGTGCTGCGCTCGAACGCGGTGACGACCGGCCAGAGCGCCCTGCGCGCGCTCGCCGGGACGGCCGTCGGGTTCGCCATCGGCGCCTTCGTCCTGTGGGCCGTGCACGGCCACACGATCTTCCTGTGGATCCTGCTGCCGGTCACGATCCTGGTCGCCGGGCTCGCGCCGACCGTGATCTCCTTCATGGCCGGTCAGGCGGGGTTCACCGTGCTCCTGCTGATCCTTTTCGAGATCGCCGCGCCCACCGGCTGGCGGACAGGCCTGATCCGCCTGGAGGACATCGCCGTCGGCTGCTCCGTCAGCCTGCTCGCCGGAGCCCTGTTCTGGCCGCGCGGCGCACGGGCGGCCCTCGGCCAGTCGCTCGACGAGGCCTTCACCGACAACGCACGTTACTTCCGCGGCGCGGTCGAGTTCGGCGTCACCCGCTGCGACGTCGGGTCGTCGGCCGCCTATCCGAGCGACACACGAGGGCAGGCGCTGGCCGCGATGCAGCGGCTCGACGACGCCTTCCGGGGCTACCTGGCCGAACGCGGCACCAAGCACATGCCGCTGTCGGACGCGTCGTCGCTGGTCGCGAGCGTGACCGTGCTCCAGTACAGCGCGGAGGCCATCGTCGACCTGTGGAGCAGGGACGACGGCCACGTCGACCGCGACCGCAGCGCGGCCCAGATGGAGATCGTCACGGCGGCCGACCCCGTGGTGACCTGGTTCGAACGGGCCGGCAAGGCCCTCGGCCGCGAGGCGCCGGTCCCCGAGCGGCTGCCCTACGACCAGGCCGCCGAGGCCCGCCTGATCGCCGCGGTGAGCCGTGACCTCAGCGACGACGACGGCCGCGCGACGGCGACCGGGGTGCGGATCGTGTGGACCGCCCACCACGTCGACGCCGCCCGCCGGCTGGCGGACGGGGTCGCCGAGGTGGTCGAGCAGATCCGTTAGACCGGACGGCCGACGTTCTGCGCGAACTGACCCTGCCAGTTGCCCGGCGGGGTGTAGCGGGCGACGACGTACTTCGAGGCCCTGGAGAAGATCGTGTTGGCCGGGCACGACCCGACCGCGACGGCCAGGCCCGTCGACGACTTCCAGACCACCTGCGTGAAGTGGCCGGTCGCGCCCGAGAAGCCGGGCTTGGAGTAGTCGTAGTACCTGGCCTCGTCCATCCAGGCCTTCACCGCGTCCCGCACGATCGTCGCGTCGTCGGCGACCCTGGTGGTGGCGTAGAGGTTCTCGCCGTACTGGCCGGCCGGGTTGGAGTGCTGGAACCGGCAGGCGTTCGCCCAGGTCTGGGTGGCGGGCAGCAGGCTCGCGTTCCAGACCAGGGGGCGGGCGCCGTACTGCGCGCGGGCCGTGTTGTGGCTGCTCAGGGCGGCGTCGATGACGGTCTCGGCGCTGGCCGGGGCGGGGACGGCGGCCAGCGCCGCCGCGACCACGAGGTATTTGATCATGGCATCAAGTCGTAGCCGCGGCGGACCGGGTGATCAATCATCAGGAGGCCGCTTTGACCGCACCCTGGTAGCGGGCCACCACGAACTTGGTCGGCGCGGCGAAGATCGTGCCCGCCGGGCAGTCGACGATGGCGATCCCGACCCGCGCGGTCTTCGCGCCGACGGCCTGCGTGTAGTGGCTGATGTCCTGGGCGTAGCGGTGGTTCCGCACGTCGAACTTGGCGGCCTCGTTCGCCCACGACACGACGGCGTCCCGCAGGACGGTCGCGTCGTCGGCCTGGCTGGTGGTGACGTAGAGGTTCTCGCCGTAGCGGCCGTCGTGGTCGGACGGCACGAACGAGCAGGTGCGGGCGTGCCACTTGGCCTCCTCACGGAGGGTGGCGTCCCATTCGACCGGGCCGATGCCGTAGAAGGCGCGGGCCTGGTTGTGGAAACCGAGCGCCTGGCCGGGGATGGGGTCGGCCGAGGCGGGCATGGCCGGGGCGAGCGCGGCGAGGGCCGCGACGACGAGATATTTGATCACGGTTCAGCGTGGTCGTTGTGACTCTCGGTGATCAACCTAGACAACGTCAAAGTCCGCCATCATGGCCATGTCCTCGTGTTCGAGATTGTGGCAATGCAGCATGTATCGCCCTCGGTACCCGTCGAACCGCACGGCCACCTCGACGGTCTCGTAGGGCCGCACGTCGACCGTGTCCTTCCAGCCCTGCTCCTCGCGGCCGAGCACCTTGAACCGGCCCAGGTGCACGTGGACGGGATGGTGGAAGTCGCTCGCGAACCGCCAGATCTCGGTCGTGCCCAGGCGGGGCGCGGCGACGGACCGTCCGGGGAGGTAGGGGCTGCCGTTGATCGTCCAGGCGCCGTCGTCGACGCGGAAGTCGAAGGTGCGCCGGGCGACGGGGTCGTCCACAGGCTGTGGATTCGTGAGCCTGGCCGGCACCCGGCTGTCGTCCCGCGCCTTACGGGTCACCGTGAAGCGCATGACGTCGCCGCCGAGCAGGTCGGTCAGCGTGACGTGGGAGCCGACCGGATAACGGGCGAAGTCGACGATCACGTCATAGCGCTCACCCGGGGCGATGGTGATCGTGTCCCGGGTCAGCGGCCGTTCCAGGAGCCCCTGGTCGCTGCCGATCTGGGTGAACGAGCCGCCGGGCCGCAGGGCCAGCCGGTAGCGGCGGGCGTTCGAGGCGTTCAGCAGCCGGAGGCGATAGCGGACCGCCTCCACTTCCCGGTACGGCCACGGCACCCCGTTGACCAGCACGACATCCCCTTCGACGCCCTCCATGAAGTCCGGCCGCACCCCGTGGCGGAGCAGGAGTGTGGGGTCGAGCGCCGGATAGCGGAACGACCCGTCGGCCTCAAAAGACCGGTCGCAGATCATCAGCGGCAACTCCCGGTCCCCCGCCGGCAGCCCGAGCTTCTCCTCCTCGTCGTCCCTGATCAGGAAGAACCCGGCCAGCCCCTTGTAGACCTGCGGCCCGGTGAAGTCCATCCGGTGATCGTGGTACCAGAGCGTGGCGGCCGGCTGGTCGAGCGGGTAGACGTAGTCCTTGGTCCGGTCGTGCAGGGTCGATCCGGCGTGGTGCGGCCGGGTGGTGCCGACGACCAGGTCCATGGGGTGGCCGTCGGAGTCGGCCGGGGTGACGCCGCCGTGCAGGTGCGTGGAGGTGGGCACGGTCAGGTCGTTGCGGATCGTCACCACGGCCTGCTCGCCGCGCCTGAGGTCGAAGGTCGGGCCGGGCCAGGTGCCGTCGTAGCCCCAGATCTCCGTGGTGGTCCCCGGGATGATCTCCATCCGGGCGGGGCGCTGGGTGACGGCGTACCGGCCGGGGCTCGTGGGCCGCGCCGTCTTCGGCAGCACCAGGGGGCGAGCGAACTTCGGGGGCAGCGGGATCGCGCTGGTCAGCCGCTCGCCGGAGACCTCCGCGCCGCAGCCGGCCGCCAGCAGCAGGCCGAGGAAGCCGCGCCGGGAGATCATCGTGTCACCCGCCAGAGCAGCAGCGTCATGACCGCCGACGCTCCGAAGATCGACATCCCGAGCGGGAAGTGCACGGCCAGGTCTCGCGACATGCCCACCCAGATCTGCGCCGATTCGGCCACGACCAGCCCTCCCGTCGCCCACAACGGCCACACCACACGAGCGCGCCGCCAGAGGAGGAAGGCCACGACCAGTTGCACCAGCAGCAGCGAATAGGTGATCCCGGCGTTGCTCTCATGCCAGCTCAGCAGGTCGGCGTCGCCGGTCACGAACAGCCCGGCGAGCAGCGCCTGGCCGAGCACCCCGGCCAGGTGCAGCACGGAGGTCAACCGGATGGTCCATCTCATGGACGCCATAATGGACCAGCCAAAAATCGGCAATCATCACACCCCGGTAGTGATCGCGATGTACATCCGGGGATGTACGCCCTCCTCCCGGTTCTGACCTACCGTGGCAGGCGTGCCGCCCTGGAAGAACGACACCGTGCTCGCCCTGGTCACGCTCACTCTGGGCGTCGGCGGGACCTACGGCCGGCTGTCCAGCTCCGGGCTGGTCGAACGGCCGATCGACACGTTCGGCCTGGCCTTGATCGTGGTCTCGTCGGCGGCGCTGGTCTGGCGGCGGCATGCTCCCCTGGCGGCCGGGTGGGTGGCCGTGGCGTGCGCGGTCCTCTACTACGGCCTCCAGTACCCGGGGGTGTTCGCCGCCGCGCCCGCCCTGATCGCCGTCTACACCGCCGCGAGCGTGGGCCGCCGCAGACTGGCCGTCGTGCTGGTCGTGGCCCTGGCCGCCGGGATCGGCGTGATCGTCGCGCTGTCGGCCAAGGACCCCGAGCCGGGCGGGCTGAGCCTGCTGAGCGGCTGGCTGGTGGCGGTGTTCGTGCTCGGCGAGGTCACCCGCGGCCGCCGCGCCTACCTCGAAGAGGTGGAACACCGGGCGGCCGAGGCCGAACGCACCAAAGAGGAGGCGGCGTTGCGCCGGGCCGGTGAAGAACGCCTGTGGATCGCCCAGGAGTTGCACGACGCGCTCACCCACACCATCTCGGTGATCAACGTGCAGACCTCGGTGGCGCTGGAGATGCTCGACCGCGATCCCGCGCAGACACGCTCGTCCCTGCTGGCGATCAAGGAGTCGGGCCAGGACGCGATGCGGGAACTCCGCTCGACCCTGGGAGTGCTGCGGCAACCCGGGAGCCCGTCGTCGGGGCTGGCCCACCTGCCGCGGCTGATCGAGCGGGCCGAGGCGGCCGGCCTGTCGGTGCGGTCGACGGTGACGGGGGAGCCGGTGGAACTGCGGCCGGAGGCCGACCGGGCGGCGTACCGGATAGCGCAGGAGGCCTTCACCAACGTGCTGCGGCACGCGGGCCCGGCCACGATCACGCTGACGGTTTCACATGAAACCAGCCGGGTGGTGCTGACGATCGCCGACGACGGCACCCCGGGCGACGCCGAACCGGGCATGGGCCTGATCGGCATGCGCGAACGCGCGGTGGCCGTCGGCGGCTCGCTGGAGGCCGGGCCCCAGGCGTGCGGGGGCTTTCTCGTACGGGCGGAGCTCCCCCGATGATCCGGGTCCTGCTGGCCGACGACCAGCCGCTGATCAGGGCCGGTTTCCGCGCCCTGCTGGAGCTGGCCGACGACATCACGGTCGTGGGGGAGGCGGGCAACGGCGGTGAGGCCGTGCAGCTCTGCCGCTCCCTCAAGCCCGACGTGGCGCTGCTCGACGTGCGCATGCCCCTGATGGACGGCATCCAGGCGACCCGCAGGATCGGCGCCGACCCCGAGCTGGCCGATCTGAAGGTCGTGATCCTGACCAACTACGCCCTCGACGAGTACGTCTTCGCCGCGCTCCGGGCCGGGGCCAGCGGCTTCCTGCTGAAGGACATCGAGCCCGCCGAACTGCTCCAGTCGGTCAGGGTGGCCGCCAGGGGAGACGCCCTGCTCTCCCCCGCCGTGACCAGACGCCTCATCGAGGAGTACGTCGCCACCCCGCCCCGCCCGACCCCCGCCCCCGGCCTGGCCAGGCTGACCGACCGGGAGCGGGAGGTGTTGCGGCTGGTGGCGACCGGCAGGTCCAACGAGGAGATCGCCGGCGACCTCGTCATCTCCCACGCCACCGTGAAGACCCATGTGAGCCGGATCATGGCCAAGCTGCTGGCCAGGGATCGCGCCCAGCTGGTCGTGCAGGCCTACGAGAGCGGCCTGGTCACACCCGGGTGACCTCGCGCTCGGCCGGCTCGGCCAGGTGGTGGCGCAGCTTCTCGCCCTCGACGTCGAGGTCGGGCAGGATCTTGTCGAGCCAGCGGGGGAGCCACCAGGCGGCCCGGCCGAGCATCGACATGACCGCCGGCACCAGCGTCATCCGCACCACGAACGCGTCGATCAGCACGCCGATCGCCAGGGCGAAGCCCATCGACTTGATGATCGGGTCGTCCATGAACACGAACCCGCCGAACACCGAGGTCATGATCAGCGCGGCGGCGGTGACGACCCGGGCGTTGTGGCCCATGCCGTTGATGGTCGCCTGGCGCGGGGTGTCGCCGTGCACGAAGTCCTCCCGCATGCGGGAGACGAGGAAGACCTCGTAGTCCATGGCCAGGCCGAACAGGATGCCGATCAGCAGGATCGGCAGGAAGCTGACCAGCGGGCCGGGCTGCTCGACGCCGAACAGGCCGGCCAGGTGGCCCTGCTGGAAGATGGCCACGGTGATGCCGAACGTCGACCCGACCGTCAGCAGGAAGCCGAGCGCCGCCTTGACCGGCACCAGGATCGAGCGGAAGACCAGCATCAGCAGCAGCACCGACAGGCCCACGACGAGCAGCAGGTAGATCGGCATGGCCTCGCCGAGCTTGTCGGAGACGTCGATGCCGAGGGCGGTCGCGCCGGTCACCGCGATCTCCGCGCCGGAGATGGTGGCGAGCTTGGCCCGGATGTCGTGCACGGCCTGCTCGGTCTCGGCCGAGGTCGGCCCGTTCTTGGGGATGATGGCGACCAGGGCGGTGGTGCCGTCGGCGTTCGGCTGCGGCGGGGTGGCCGCCAGCACGCCGGGCACCTGCATGATCATCTGAGCGGCCTGGCCGGCCAGGGCGGTGGTGGTCGCGGCGTCCTTGGTGGTCACCACGGCGATCAGCCGCGAGTTGAACCCCTCGCCGAACCCTTCGCTGGTCAGGTCGTACGCCTCCCGCGCCGGGCTACCTGGGGCGGCGGAACCGGTGTCGGGCAGGGCCAGCCGCAGATCCTGGGCGGGCAGTGCGAGCGCGCCGAGCCCGGCGATGCCGACCAGCAGGATCGGGATGCCGAACTTGGTGACCAGACGGCCCCAGGTGTAGCCGAAGCCCTCCTTGGCGACGGCCTCGCCGGCCCGCTGCCGGCGCGGCAGCACCTTCTCCCCGGCGAACGCGAGGATCGCGGGCAGCAGGGTGATCGCGACGAGCACGGCCACGGCGACGGTCCCGGCGGCGGCCAGACCCATCACGGTCAGGAACGGGATGCCGGCCACGAACAGGCCCGCCAGCGCGATGACGACGGTGGCCCCGGCGAACACGACGGCCGAACCGGCGGTGCCGGTGGCCCGGCCGGCGGCCTCCTCGCGGTCGAGCCCCTCGGTGAGGAACTGGCGGTAGCGGGAGGTGATGAAGAGCGAGTAGTCGATGCCGACGGCCAGACCGAGCATCAGGGCCAGGACGGGGGTGACCGAGGTCAGCTCGACGACGCCGCTGAGGGCGTACAGACCGCCCATGCCGACGCCCACCCCGACGAGCGCGTTGAGCAGCGTCATCCCGGCCGCGACCAGCGAACCCAGCGTGATGATGAGCACGACGGCGGCGATCAGCACGCCGATCGCCTCCGACCCGCCGACCTCGGGGGCGGCGCGCAGCACGTCACCGCCGTGCTCGACCCGCATGCCCGTGGTCGTGGAGCCGACCTTGAGGTAGGCGTCGCGCGTCTCGTCGGCGAGGTCTTCGGCCGTGCCGGAGAACTGCACGGTGATCAGCGCGTAGCGGCCGTCGGGGGAGACCGACCGGGCCTGGAACGGGTCCACTGCGGCGACCACGCCGGGCACCGACGCGGCCTCCTTGACCACGGGCGCCACCGCGGCCGGGTCGAGCTTGGCGCCCTCGGGCGCCGCCAGCACGATCGTGCCGGTGGCCCCGCTGGCCTGCGGGAAGTCGCGGGCCAGGGCGTCGAGGGCACGCTGGGACTCGGTGCCCGGCATGCTGAACTTGTCACTGGACGGCCCGAGGAACAGGGCCGCGCCGGCCCCCATCAGCGCGAGCAGCAGCACCCAGACGGCCACCACCCGCCCCCGGTTGCGGAAGGAGAACCGGCCGAGCCGGTAGAGCAAGGTCGCCATGAAAGCTCTCTTCTAAGAGGACAGGCCGAGTGTGCGGAACGCTCCACTGGTGAGCTCCGCGCGCATGGTCTCGTCGGGGATCGCGACCCCCCGGGCCGTCGTCAGGAAGATCCCCAGCAGCGCCATCCAGCCCGCCACCCTGGGCTCCTGCTCGGGCACCCGCCCGACCATCGCGTCGACCAGCGCCTCGGTCACATCGTCGACGCAGGGGAGTTCGGGATGGTCGAGCAGGGCGTCGACGTCGAGCAGCAGGATCTTGACCTGGCGGCGGAAGCGCAGCGACATGTCCACCACACCGGCGACGGCGGCCCGAGCGGCCTCCTCGCCCTGGAGTGGGGCCAGCCGCTGGAGCAGCGTCTCGAACTCGTGCCCGATGGGGGCGAAGAGCTCGCTGAGGATCGTGTCCTTGTTCGTGAAGTGATAGAGCAAGGACGCCTTCGAGCAGCCCACATCCGACGCGATGTCCTGCAGCGACGTGCCCCGGAAGCCGTGCGCGGCGAACAGGCGCAGGGCGGACTCCAGGATGTCGGCACGCATCGAGGTCGCGGATCGGGTCATGGCACCACGATAACTGACCGATCGGACAGTTCTGTCCGATCGGTCAGTTGTTCACACGAAGCGCTGCACGAAGTTCAACGCGGTGTCACAAACCTCACGCCAGCCCATGTCGATGGTGAGGGAGTGCCCACGGTTCGGGATCTCGACGATCTCGGTGACGTGGTGCTCGTTCCTCTCTTGGATCTTGTACGACGCGTTGGCGATCGCCCACGGAACCGCGTGGTCCCGCTCCCCCGAGATGATCAGCAGCGGCCCCCGGTCCTCGGCCAGGCTGTCCACCTTGACCTCGCTCCACGGATTGACATTGGCCGCCGCCGCCTGGAAGAGCGGAGCCCCCGGGGCCGCGACGGCGAACTCCTCGAACAGCTCCCTGGCCTCCTCCTCGCTGACGGCGTTGGTGAAGGCGTACCGGAACTGCTCGAAGGTCAGCGGCACGGCCCGGTGCCGGTTGGCCGGATTCCCCAGCACCGGCGCGGCGGCCCGCAGCGCCGAGAGCGGCAGCGGCAGCACCCCCTGGAAGGGCGCCGGCGTGATCGCCACCGAAGCGCGGGCGAGCCCGTGCCCGGCCAGGATCTGGGTGAGCAGCCCGCCGAAGGAGTGCCCGATGACCACGGGCCTGCGGGAAAGGCGACCGATCAGCTCGGAGAGGTGGTCGGCCACCTGCGCGACGGTCTTGTCGGCGAAGACCTCGGGGTGTTCGCGGGCCTCCTCGACGGTGTCCGGATCGTCCGGCCACCCCGCGGTGACCGGCGCGAACCCGGCCTTGTCGAACACCCCCGCCCACCGGTCCCAGCTGCTTGGCAACAGCCACAGGCCGTGCACGAACACCGCGGGAATCCGGCCGGTGGCGTTGGCCCGCTCGACGAGTTCGAGATCATGGCTCATGGCTGGTGCTCCTCGTATACGTCTGACCCCGCTGACCCCGGCCGACCTCGACGCCCACCTGGCCGGTCAGGACGAGCAGCTGACCCGCTGGTACACCGGCGGCCCCTCGACCCGGGAGGCCACCGCCGCCTACCTCCACCACTGCGTGACGCAGTGGGAACGGCGCGGCCCGTTGCGCGCCTTCGGCATCCGCGTGGACGACACCCCCGCCGGCACCCTCGACCTGCGCTTCGCCGGAGACGAGGTCGACATCGCCTACGGCCTCTATCCGTCGTGGCGCGGCCGAGGCCTGGCCACGCGGGCGGTCCTCCTGGCCTGCCGGTACGCCGCCTCCGAAGGCGCCCGGCTGGCCGTGATCAAGGTGGACCCCGCGAACCCGGTCTCGGCCGCGGTCGCCCGGAGAGCCGGCTTCACCTTCGCGGGAAGGGACACGACGTTCGATCGCCACACCCTTCCCCTGACGCCCTAGCGGCCGGGATGCAGGACGACCTTGGTCCAGCCCTCGTCACGGGCGTCGAAGTGGCGGTAGCCCTCGGGCGCCTCACTGAGCGGCAGCTCGTGCGAGACGATGAACGACGGCCGCGCCCTGCCGGTGTGGATCAGGTTGCGCAACTGCCGGTTGTACGCCTTCACGTTCGCCTGCCCGGTCCCCATCTTCTGGCCCTTGAACCAGAAGTGCCCCATGTCGAAGGGGATCTTCCCGGCCCGCGCCGCCTCGTCGGCGTTGCCCGGGTCCTCCGGCAGGAACAACCCGACGACGCCGATGCCGCCGGTGGGCCGCACCGACCTGACGACGCTGTTCAGCGCCGCGTCGGAATGCTCGTCGCCCTGCGGGTCGTGCGCCTGGTAACCCACGCATTCACAACCCCGGTCGGCCCCCTCACCCGCGGTGAGGTCGAGCACCTGCTCCACCGCCGACCCCTGGGAGTCGTCGATCGGAATGCAGCCGATCTTCTCGGCCACCTTCAGCCGGTCGGCCTGCCGGTCGACGATCATGACCTTGCTCGCGCCCTTGAGCAGCGCCGAGTAGGCCGCCATCTGCCCGATGGGCCCCGCGCCGTACACGACCACGGACTCGCCCGGACGCAACCCCGCCAGCTCGGTGGCGTGCCACCCGGTGGGGAAGATGTCCGACAACATCACGTAGTCGTTCTCCTTCTCCCGCGCGTCGTCGGGCAACCGCAGGCAGTTGAAGTCGCCGTACGGCACCCGCAGCAACTCGGCCTGCCCGCCCTGGAAGGGCCCCATCCCGGCGTAACCGTAGGCGGCCCCCGCCACGCCAGGGTTGACGGTGAGGCAGAAGCCGGTGAACCCGGCCTCGCAGTTCTTGCAGTGCCCACAGGCGATGTTGAACGGCAGGCACACCATGTCGCCCACCGTGATCCGGTCGACCGCCGACCCGACCTCGATGACCTCCCCGAGGTTCTCGTGGCCCAGCACGCGGCCGGTCTCCATGTTGGTACGGCCTTCGTACATGTGCAGGTCAGAGCCGCAGATGTTGGCGGCGGTGACCCGCACCAGGACATCGGTCGGGCGTTCTATGCGAGCGTCTGGAACCTCCTGGACGACGACCTCCCGGGGCCCCTCGTACACCAGTGCCTGCATGATCACACCTCCGAATTTGTCGATGATCAGCCCAAGCGGACCTTTTGCTCCATTGCGCCATGTTGCCCAGAACAGATGGACAAGCACCCCTCCTGACAGCAAAAGTCTTTTTAGAAAGAATCGGGAGGAGTTCCACATGGCAAAAGTGACCTGGCGCACGGGAGCCGTCATCGTCGCCGCCTTCACGGCAATCCCTGTAATCACCGTCTCCAGCCCCGCCGCCGCGGACACCAACTGCGGCAGCTGGCCCGGAAACGGCATCGCCCACCACGACATCGCCAGCCGCACCGCCACCGTCAGCGGCCGAACCGTCAAGGTTGCCCTGGTCAACCACCGCATCAGCGACCACTCGTTCGCCGCGATCCGCTCCGGCTACCGCTCGGGCGACCAGACCTGGATCGACCGCTCGAAGGACAAGGTGAACTGGACCCAGTGCGGCCCGTTCAGTTCGCAATTCTCCAACGACCAGTTGCACAAGGGATACTGGATGCGCGCCTGCGCACGTTTCAACGGCTACAGTTTCTGCACCGACTGGAAACAGGACAGCTGAAATAGAAATGGCCCGGACCTTGAAAGGTCCGGGCCATTTCTCGAATATCAACGCTTAGCGCTGGTGCCAGCCGCCCCAGCCGAAGCTGCCGTTGTGGCCGTAGCCGCCGCGGACGCGGAAGTCGTCGACGTGCTTGCCGAAGACGATGTGCTTGGACAGGAAGGTCTTGGTGCTGTACCGCTTGTAGA
>NZ_BSSX01000006.1:0-637555 GCF_030269205.1 Herbidospora sp. NBRC 101105
GAGTTACGGCGGTTATGGCGGAGGGGAAACACCCGGTTACATTCCGAACCCGGAAGTTAAGCCCTCCAGCGCCGATGGTACTGCACCGGGGACGGTGTGGGAGAGTAGGACACCGCCGGACAATCTTCATACGAAAGCCCGACCAGTACTGGTCGGGCTTTCGTCATTTCCGGGCAGGTCCGCATCACCTGCGAAGACTTGCTAGGCTGGCGTAGCCGGGCCACCCTGACGAACGGGTGGCCTTCGTCGCGTCAGAGGAATACGCGACCCCTAACAGTGCCCATACCGCGCACCCGCCTCGCAGCCAGAGACGTAGATCCGTACGCGGTGGAGCAACAGAGGATCAAAGTGAACAGAGAAGACGGGCGTGACGGCGCGGGCCGTGGCGATGAGCGAAACGACCGACCGGCCGGCGGCCGGGACGGCGACAGGTATGGCCGCGGCGGTGCCGACGGCAGAGGCGGCCAGGTAGACGGCCCGAACGACCGGGGCAACCGCCCCTTCCGCGCGAACAGCCGCGGCGGCTACCGCGACCGCGACGAGGTCAGCGGCGGCGGTGGCTTCGGCGGCCGCTACGGAGTACGCGACTCCCGCCCCCCGCGGTCGTCCGGCGACCGCGACGACCGCCCCCAGCGTTCCTACGGCGACCGCGACGACCGGCGCGGCTTCCAGAACCGCGACGACCGCCCCCAGCGCCCCTTCAACGACCGCGGTGACCGCTCGCAGCGGTCCTTCGGAGACCGTGGCGATCGTCCCCAGCGGCCTTTCAGCGATCGTGGTGACCGTGGCGATCGCCCGCAGCGCTCGTTCGGCGACCGTGGTGACCGCCCCCAGCGGCCTTTCAACGACCGTGGTGACCGGCCGCAGCGGTCTTTCGGTGATCGCGGTGACCGTCCCCAGAGGTCGTTCAACGATCGGGGTGACCGCCCCCAGCGTCCCTTCCAGGACCGTGGCGACCGTCCCCAGCGGCCTTTCAGCGACCGCGGTGACCGGCCGCAGCGGCCTTTCAGCGACCGGGGCGATCGTCCCCAGCGCCCCTTCAACGACCGAGGTGACCGGCCGCAGCGGTCTTTCGGTGATCGCGGTGACCGGCCTCAGCGTCCCTACCAGGACCGTGGCGACCGTCCCCAGCGCCCCTTCAACGACCGTGGTGACCGGCCGCAGCGGTCGTATGGCGACCGGGATGACCGGCCGCAGCGGTCCTTCGGTGACCGTGGCGACCGACCCCAGCGTCCCTTCCAGGACCGGGGTGACCGCCCGCAGCGGTCGTTCCAGGATCGGGGTGACCGTCCCCAGAGGTCCTTCAACGATCGTGGCGACCGTCCGCAGCGTCCCTTCCAGGACCGCGATGACCGTCGTGGTTTCCAGGACCGGGGCGACCGTCCCCAGCGGCCTTTCCAGGATCGTGGTGACCGTCCGCAGCGGTCCTACGGCGATCGTGACGACCGGCAGTCCCGGCCGTTCCAGGACCGGGGCGACCGTCCCCAGCGCTCCTACGGCGACCGCGACGACCGGCCGCGTCGGTCGTTCGGTGACGATCGCCCGCAGCGGTCGTACCAGAACCGGGATGACCGGCCGCAGCGGTCGTTCGGCGACCGTGACGACCGGCGGGGTTCCCAGAACCGCGACGAGCGCCCTGTTTACGGTGACCGGGACCGGTTCCGGGGTGGCGACCGCCCGCAGCGGTCGTACCAGAACAGGGACGACCGGCCCCAGCGGTCGTTCCAGGACCGGGGCGACCGGCCGCAGCGGCCTTTCCAGGACCGTGACCGCCGGCCCTCCGGCGACCGGGACGACCGGCCGCAGCGGCCTTTCCAGGACCGTGACCGCCGGCCCTCCGGCGACCGGGACGACCGGCCGCGCCGCAGCTTCCAGGACGGTGGTGACCGGCCGCAGCGGTCGTTCGGTGACGACCGGGGAGGTAGCCGTACCCGCTATGGGCGGGAGGACGAGCCGCGGCGCGAGCGCGAGGTGCTGCCCGAGCTCGAGGCGGACATCACCGCGGAGGAGCTCGACCGCGAGGCCCGTGGCGAGCTGAAGTCGCTGCCGGGCGACCTGGCCGAGCTGGTGGCCAAGCACCTGGTCGCGGCGACGCGCGCCCTGGCGGCCGAGGACGCCGAGAAGGCCTACGAGCACGCCAAGGTCGCGCGCCGGTTCGCCGGACGCATCGGCGTGGTCCGGGAGGCGGTGGGCATCGCCGCCTACCACGCGGGGCAGTACGCCGAGGCGCTCAGCGACCTGCGGGCCGCCCGGCGGATGACCGGGTCTGAGGCGTTCCTCCCGATCATGGCCGACTGCGAGCGCGGCATGGGCCGGCCGGAGCGTGCGCTCGACCTGGTCAAGTCCAAGGAGGCCGAGAAGCTCGACCGGGCGGGCAAGATCGAACTGGCCATCGTCGAATCGGGCGCCCGGCGCGACCTGGGCCAGCTCGACGCGGCCGTCGTGACCCTCCAGCGCCTGACGGAACTGCGCGACCCGCAGCCCCGCGAGTGGTCGGCCCGCCTGGCCTTCGCCTACGCCGACGCCCTCGCGGCGGCCGGCCACGCGAGCGCCGCCGCCGACTGGTTCGGCCGGGCCGCCTCCTTCGACGAGGACGGCGAGACCGACGCGGCCGAGCGCTACGCCGAACTGACCGGCGCGGTGATCGAGGACATCGAGGAGGACGAGGGCGACTTCGACGACGACTTCGCCGACGACGCCTCGGACGACGCCTCGGACGACGACGATCTCGACGAGGAGTCCCCCGAGTCCGCCTCGGCCGAGGACGACTCCGATGAGGACGACGACCTCGACGAGGAGTCCCCGGAGAACGCCTCCGCCGAGGAGGAGGACGACTTCGACGACGACGAGGACCTCGACGAGGAACCCGTCGAGAAGCAGGCCGCCGCCCCGGTGAAGGCCGGGGCCGACAAGCCCGCCGAGGAGGCCGGGTTCGGTCCGGCGTTCATCGAACCGGACTACGGCGACGTCCTCGACGGTCCGGCGGACAAGCCGGAGGCCTGATCAGGTCTTCGGGCGGTCGAGCCAGTGCATGATGCCCGCCAGGTTCGGCTCGGTGCCGCTGAGCATCTCGATGTGCTCAGCGGCCTTGTCGCCGGGAGCGGGCCGGGCATAACGGTCACGGGTGCGCTGGTCGACCATCGCCACGGCGTGGTCGAGGTCGAGCTGCTCGCCCTTGGCCTGCTTGGCCAGATCGACCCAGATCAGTAGTTCCTCGGCGGATCGCTCCAGAATCGATCCGACTTCGTCGACCGGGCCGTAGTGGCTGAACAGCAGCCGCTGCGGCCCGAGCGCTTCGAAGAGGGCGATCGACGCCAACGCCGTCTCGAGGTCGAAATCCGGCGGAGGCGTGGACGGCCGCACGTCCCCGGTGTCCGGGATGTACACCCCGGCGGCGTCCCCGACGTACAGATCACCCGTTAGCGAGTCGACCAGCCCGACGTGGTGCTTCGCGTGACCGGGTGAGTAATGGCTGGTCAGCCGCCTGCCGTTGCCCAGGTCGATGGCCCCGGTGTCGCCGAGCGCCCGGATCCGGGTCGCGTCGGTCGGCTTCAGCATGCCGAAGAGGGTGTCGAGCCGCTCACCCCAGACCATCCGGGCACTGGACATCAGCCGGGACGGATCGGCCAGATGCCGGGCCCCCTTCTCGTGTACGACGATCTCCGCAGCCGGGAACATTCCGGCGATGTCGCCCACTCCGCCCGCGTGGTCGAGATGGATGTGCGTCACGACGACCGTCGCGAGATCACCGGCTCCGACTCCGAGTGAGGCCAACGCGTCGCGGACGACCGGCGCCGAGGTCGACGTACCCGTCTCCACCAGGCACGGTCGATCGCCAAGGATCAGATATCCGGCGGTGATTCCGGCATGTCCGGCCAGCCTCGTGTCGATTTCGTACACGTCTCCGCCGAGCGGGGTCACGTTTTCCACAGCTCACCTCAGAGCGAGAACGGGTTCTCACAGAACGGGGCTCGAACAGCCGGTCCAGCAGCATAGTCACCGACAGTGGTGCCCGAGAGAAGGGGATCACATGTCAGTTGATCAAATGGTGAGCGTGCCCGCCCACCACAACGAGGTCATCCTGGTCGGCCGTCTGTCCAAGGCCCCGGAGGCCCGCCGGCTGCCCAGCGGCACCGAACTGACCCAATGGCGCCTGGCCGTCCGCCGCCCCACCCCCGACAACGAGAAGGGCCGCGCCGACGCCATCGAATGCGTGACCTACGACCCGATGGTCCGCGACGCCCTGACGGGCCTGACCGTCGACGACGTGGTGGAGGTCCAGGGCGCGCTACGCCGCCGCTGGTGGCGCGGCGGGAGCGCCTTCGAGGTCGAGGCCCGCTCGGTGCGCTTGGCCCATCGCGCCAGTGCGGGGGATGAGGAGACACCGCCGGGGTGAGGCTGACGGCGGGTTTGGGCGGCCGGGCGATTCGATGCTGCCGCTGAGGTGTGGTGAGGCCTTCTGGCCTGCGTATCCTTGCGAGTTCCGCTCGTTCGCAAGTTCGGTTTGTCGGCTGGGGGTCGCCCACCGGATCGCGGGGCGACTTCGCTCGCTGGCCCGGCCTGCGGGGCGGTTCCTTGCCATGGGCAGCTGCGGGCTAAGCGAAGTCGCCAGGCGGGTGGCCGCGGGACGTTTCCGGGAAGTGGTTTGCCGCTATGAAGGGAAGCCGCCCGGCGGGTCGGTCCGTGAGGCGGTTTCGGCGAACTGGTCAGCCGGTGGCGAAGGTTCTCAGGACCAGGCCCGTGGCGGGTTTCGGGCTGAACGATGTCGACTTTCTGGGCACTCGTTCGCCCTCTTCGGCCACGGCGAAGACGTCCGACGCGTCCAGTGGGCGCATCAGGACCGCTGTGCCGTTGGACTCGTGGGCCAGGCGGGCGGCGGTGGTGTGGTCGTGGTGGACGATCTGGACGTTCTGTTCGTCGTCCTCGATGCCCCACACCTTCGGGAGGAGGAACTCGTTCAAAACGGCTGTGACCAGGGAGCGCCAGCGGGGCGAGCGGTCTTTCGGCATGGCCAGGTTCAGCTGGAGGGGGTCGGGGTGGGTCAGGAGGTGGGCCGTCTGGCCTGCGGTGATGACATAGGCGGGGGAGTCCGCGTCGGCCAGGGCGGCGAGGGCCTCGTCCAGGTGGGGGTGGTCGGCGACCTGCCAGGAGCCCTTGGCGCGGGCGACGGCCTCACTCAGGGGGAGGCCGGGGATCACGCGGTGGATCGCCTTCAGGTCCGGAGGGTAGGCCGTCGAGTCGACCAGGTAGGCGAGGCCGCCGTCCCAGGGGCCGGGTTCGTCGTGTTCGGCCTGGAGCTCCTGGTAGGTGGCGTAGCGGTGGTGGCCGTCGGCGATCATGGCGCGGTGGTCGGCCAGGTCTTCGGCGATCTTGTCGAGGGCGCCGGGGTCGGTGATCGCCCAGAGGCGGTGCCTGGTGTGTTCGCTCAGGTTGACGTCCACCAGAGGGGGTTTGGTCGCGGCGGTCTCCTCGACGAGGGCGGTGGCGGGGCCGCCGCCGGCGTACAGGAGGAAGATGGGTTCGAGGTTGGCCTCGGTGGTGCGCATGAGGGCCAGGCGGTCGGCCACGGGGCCGGGCATGACGTTCTCGTGGGGGAGGACGGCGTCGGAGCCGACGCCCACGGCGCCGATCAGGCCGCGCTGGACGAAGGTGGGGCCGCTCTGTTCGTACACATAGAGGGCGGGTTGCTCGTCGGCGGCCAGGATTCCCGCGCTGAGCCAGGCGGCCAGGGTGTCGCGGGCCTCGGTGTAGTGGCCGGGGCCGGGAAGGATCAGGCGGACCACGTTGTTCGGATGGGCGTCAGCGAGCCGACGGGCCTCGGCGGGGGAGATGAGGTCGTAGGGCGGCGAGGTCAGAGCGCTCAGATCGTCGGCCGTGTAGCGCACGCCACGGAACGGGCGCAGCACCAGTCCCGCCCGTTCAGATCTCTCCATATCGGGCATGCTGCCATAAAGGCCCGGACTCCCCACTGCCGCGGTGCCCGGTTGGAACCGAAATCGGAAGCAGGAGGCCATTGCGTGACACGGCATGATCAGAATGGAGTGGGCGATACGTCCGGCAGCCCGTCGGGCGACGTATACGAGTGGTACCAGCGCGGCATGAAGCTCCTCCAGGAGGGCAGCCCCGCTGCCGCCGCGGCGCTCCTGGAGCGCGCGGCCGACGCCGAACCCGATGCTCGGAGCATCCGCGAAGGACTGGCTCGGGCCCAGTTCAACTCACGCCGGTACGAGGAGGCGGCCACCAGCTTCCGCTGGATCGTGGACGCGAACCCGGCCGAAGACTACGCCTACTACGGTCTCGGTATGGCACTTTGGCGAACCGGCGACATCGAAGGCGCCCAGGAACCCCTGGCCGTCGCTGTCGCGATGCGTCCCGACGAACGACACTACGTCTCCGCCCTCACCCAGATCCGGGCGACCCTGCGCGCGAGGCGCGCGTGAACCACCTGCTCGACGCGTACGACACCCTGCTCCTCGACCTCGACGGTGTGGTCTACCTGGGACGGCACGCCGTCCCGGGCGCACCGGAGGCGCTGGCCCTGGCCCGGGAGCGGGGCGTACGCCTGGCCTACGTCACGAACAACGCCTCCCGCACCCCGGCGGCGATCGCCGAACACCTGACCCACCTGGGGGTGCCCGCGTCGCCCGACGACGTGGTGACCTCCGCGCAGGCCGCCGCCCGGCTGGTGGCCGAACACGTGCCCGCCGGGTCGGCCGTGCTCGTCGTGGGCGGGATGGGACTGCGGTCGGCCCTGCGCGCTCACGGGCTGCGGCCGGTGACGACCGCGCTGGAGGGTCCGGCGGCGGTCGTCCAGGGCATCTGGGACGGGCTCTCCTACGGGCTGCTCAGCGAGGGGACGCTGGCGGTGCGGGGCGGGGCCTGGTTCGTGGGGGCCAACCACGACAGCACGATGCCGACCGATCGGGGCGAAATGCCCGGTAACGGGTCGATGCTGAAGGTCATTCAGGCCGCCACGGGGGTCAGTCCGGTGGTGGCGGGGAAACCGGAGCCTCCGCTGCATCGGGAGTCGATGATCCGCACCGAGGCGCAACGGCCGTTGATCGTGGGCGACCGGCTCGACACCGACATCGAGGGCGCCAACCGGGCCGGGGTCGACAGCCTGCTGGTGCTGACCGGGGTGGCCACGCCGCTCGACCTGCTGACGGCCGAGCCGGTCCATCGGCCCACCCACGTGTCGGCCGATCTGTCCGGGTTGCACCAGCCCGCCGCTTCCGCGCGCGCCACTCAAGACGGGTTCGCGTGTGGTGGATGGGTGGCCTCGTGGGAGGGCGGGCGGTTGCGGCTGTCCGGAAGCGGGGAGTCGATCGACGCCTTGCGGGCGGCTTGTGCTGCCACGTGGGCCGGGGTGGGGGACGGGCGAGCGGAGGAGGACGCCGTCAAGCCGGCGCTTCGGGCCTTCGGCTAGAGCCTCGGGCCGGGCTGTCCGACCGGTCGAGCAGCGTCGCCTTGCCGCTGCCGTCGGCGGTCGGTGCCTCCACAGCAGGATGTCGTTCCCGAGTTCCTTCGCGGGTGGCCGTGGTGATGACGGGGGCCTTTGCCGGGGTGCCCGTCGGTTTGCCGGAACGGCGTCCGTTGAGGGCTTGGGCCGCGCTTGCTTGCCGGGCGGGGGGCCGACTTCTCGGCTTGTGGTGCCTTCTTGTGGCTTGTTGATGCGCTGAGTCGGGTCGGTTGTGTTCGCGGGTGCGGGAATGGCGTCGTATTGGCGGAGTCGTTCGGGCTGGGATTCGGTTTGAGAGACATCGTGTTCGCACGGTGGCCTAACGTGGCTGCCGTGCGGGGCGGCTGTGAATGGTCTCTCCAAAGCCGGTCCGTTTTTGTTGGGGCCTTTGGGACTTCAAACCTTTCCGAAGGGCCTGTCGCCACATGGTGATCAGAATGCGTGAGTCGCGGAGTTCGAGTTACGAGAACTGAATGGAAGCGACGGTGGAATTCGGGAGTCCTTGGCGCCTTGTCCTGGCGGTCAGTGGGGACTGGAAGCGTCAGCGGAGCAACGTGGATCGCCCAGGGCCGGCCGCGGCGACCGGCCACGTGTAGTTCGGAGGTGCGGTGGGGCCTGCGGGGTCATGGCCGGCGTCCGGCCGGCTGACGCTGCTGCGGCAGCGGGTCCGCCCGGCGCTGATCGGGCCCGACAACCCGTCGGTGGGGGAAGACGCCGCTGGTCATCGCGAAGCCCGGCCTGGCTTTGGCCACGTGGTGCAGGAGCATCGAGTACATAGTGCTTGCAGGAGTCCAGGTGATCGATTACGTGGTGCTTTGCAGGGTGCAGGAGGTCCTTCGGATGGTCCAGGTGCATCGATTACGTGGCGCCGCCCGTGCGGTCCTCTTGGGGTCTGGCCGTCATGTGTTGCGTGGTGGCGAGGCGTTGTTCGGTCGGCTGCGCAGGCGGGCTGGTTTCCGACGTGTGCACTTCGGAGCAGGGTGACGGTTCTCTCGGAGGCTCTGTTCAGCGGCGGCTTCGATGTGAATTCCACGCGCTGTCGTCACGGCCATCCCCGTGATGGGCCGTTGTCCTGTCGAAATCAAAGGGGGCGGGAGGTCCCCAGCCAGGCGGGGGCGCCGTGTTGGGCCGGTTTGGTGACTGGGTCTGGTCCGGGTTGTTGAGGGCCGGTCGTCGGTGGGGTGGCGTGGGTCGTATCACAAACCACTCGTGAACGAGGAGCGGGAGGTCTCCAGCCAGGCGGGGCGCCGTGTTGGGGTGCGTTTGTGACCGGTGCCTGTCCGGGTTGTTTGGGGACCGGTCGTCGGTGGGGCCTGGGTCGCATCACGGACCACTCGTGAACGAGAGGGCGAGAGGTCTCCAGCCAGGCGGCGGTGTCGTGTTGGGCCGGTTTGCTGGCCGGGGGTCTGGTCCCTGCTGTTGAGGGCCGGCCATCGGTGGGGTGGCCTGAGTCACATAACGGACCACTCGTGGACGAAGGGTCGGAAAGTCTCCAGCCAGGTGGGGGTGCTGTGTGGGGGCGGTTTCGTGATCGGCGTCCGGGTGCGGGTTGTCACGGACCGGCCGTCGGTTGGGTGGTCTGGGCCGTATCGCGGACCACCGCGTCGGACGTTCGGGGTGAGGTCGAACGGGGGTTCAGAGGAGGCGGCGGAGGCGGAGGAGGTCGCCCAGGCTCGCGTCGATTTTGACTCTGCCGCCGAAAAGGGCTCGGGCCATGTCGAGTTCGCCGTTGACGAGGGCGATGAGGTCTTCGCTGCCCAGGGTGAGTTTCACTTCGGCCGGGCGGCCGTCGGCCGGGGGGATCTCGGTGAAGGGGTCGAGGCCTTCGCGGTGAATGCGGCCGTAGAAGGTGACGTTCAGGTCGGAGATGCGGCATTGGAGCCGGCGCTCGACGACATGTTTGGCGCGGTCCTCGTCGCTGATCTCGTGGAACTGCTCACCCAATTTGTCCAATGCGGCACGGCATTCTTCGATCGTCGCCATGCGTCATCCCCCTTAAGCCAGGACCGGTCAAATGCCCATCTACCAACGGACGGTAGCGTTCAACCTGAGTACTACGCGAAATCTGACACGTGGGGGCGTGTCAGGTGACAAGGGGGTTCGCATGGTGTTCCACACGCTGCGTGGCATCGTACAGATGGCCACGTCGCTCACCGAGACGGCCACGAGCAGCGCTCGCGCCGCCGTCATCGACCTGCTCGACACGGACTCGTCGCGGTCCGCGAAGTCGCGGCGGGGCTCGTCCCGGTCGTCGTCCCGGTCGTCCCGGTCGTCGAAGGGGATCCAGGAGTACGTCCGGTCGGGGGCCGACCAGGTGCTCGGGGCGTTCGACCTCGCGCGCAAGGACGAGGTCGACCGGCTGCGGTCGCAGGTCCGCGAGCTGCAGGGACGTCTGAAACCGGCCGACCGGGCCAACGGGTCGCGCTCGCGCACGTCCACCCGCGCGAAGGCGGCCTCGGCGCGGACGTCCCGGGGGGTGTCGGCCCGGGTGTCCGGGATGGCGGCCAAGGCCGAGCGGACCATCTCCGCCATCACCGGCAAGGCCGCGTCGAGCGCCACGAAGACGACCGGCGCGAAGACGTCGGCGGCCAAGCGGACGGCCAAGGCGGCCGCCTCGGGGTCTCCGGCCCGCCGGACGTCGGCGGCTCGTTCCGGGACGGCGCGGAAGGCCACGACCGCCCGCACCGCCGCGTCGCGGTCCAGGGCCGGTCTCAACGGCGCCGCGGCGTCGTCGCGGACGGCGTCGGGCTCCGCGTCCGCGCGCCGGGCGTCGTCGTCCCGTTCGGGTGCGTCGGCGACGGGTTCGGTCCGTCGGGCGTCGACCTCCCGGACGGCCGGTTCCGCCAAGACGTCGGCCGGCTCGGCCCGGCGGTCGTCGGCTTCCACGTCGGCGGGTTCCGCGCGTAGGTCGTCGGCTTCCACGTCGGCCGGTTCGGCTCGCCGGGCGTCGGCCGCCACGTCGGCGGGTTCCGCGCGTAAGGCGTCCGGTTCCGCGGGTAAGGCGTCGGCTTCCCGGTCGGCGGGTTCGGCTCGGAAGGCGTCGGCCTCCCGGTCCGCCTCGGCCGGTTCGGTGCGCAAGGCCTCGGCCGCTCGCAAGGGGTCCACAGCCACTCGTACCACGGCCGCTCGCAAGAGCGCGTCCGCCGCCGGGAACCGGATCGCCACGGCCGAGAAGGCCGCCGCGCGGATCGTCAAGGCCACCGGGTCCACCCGGGGCGCGCGGGCCGAGAAGATGGCCGCGCGCATGGCGCACGCCGTCGGGACGGCGCGCACGCCGGCGCACGCCGTCTCCCGGGCGGCCTCGCACGCGGCGAGCGTCGTGGCGGCCAAGGCGCCGGCCTCGACCGCGCCCGGCAAGGGCGGGAAGAAGTCCGCGAAGAAGGCGCTCGCCAAGAAGCCGGGGAAGAAGGCCGGCAAGAAGTCGTAGCGCCGCCGGGTGGGCGGCGGGCGACGTCGTCGGCCCGGTCCGCTACCGTCAAGGCGGCGGAGCGTCTGAGGCCCGTGTTCGGGAGCCTTGTTTCGGGTGCCTCGTGAGGCGTTTCGGGCAAGGGCCGCGTATCTGACACCGGAGGGGGCGCATGACCGAGATGAACTCGGCCGGCGGTGGGGAAGCCGTCGTGCCGGTGCAGGCCGCTGTGTCCGCGGATGCCGGTTCGCCGGCTGATGTCATGGCGACCCCGACAATCAACGTGGTGCCGGCCGTTGTCCCGGCCGGCACCCGACCGCCCGGCGCCGAGGCCGATCCGGAGACGGCGGTGCGCGCCGCCGTCGAACGGCTCGCGGAGGCGCCGGTGGCGGCTCATGTGGAGGTGTACGAGCAGGTGCTCGGCACGTTGGAGGAGACCCTTGCCGCTGTGGACGACCGCCCGTGATCGATAATCCCCCCACCACGTCCCTCGCCAGGGGTGACCGTTGAGTCAGCGCCGCCGTCTCGACAGTGAGCTGGTGCGGCGCAAACTGGCCCGCTCGCGGGAGCAGGCCGCCCAGCTCATCGAGGCGGGCCGGGTCACCATCGGTGGCCGGCCCGCCTCCAAAGCGGCCACGCAGGTCGACACCGCCGCCCCGATCGTGGTCGCCGAGGCCCCCGAGGGGCCCGACTACGTCTCCCGGGGGGCGCACAAGCTCATCGGCGCCCTCGACGTCTTCGCCGACCTCGACGTCACGGGGCGGCGCTGCCTCGACGCGGGCGCGTCGACCGGCGGGTTCACCGACGTGCTGCTGCGGCGCGGGGCCGCCCACGTGCTGGCGGTCGACGTCGGCTACGGGCAGCTCGCCTGGTCGCTGCGGACCGACGAGCGGGTCACCGTGATGGAGCGGGTGAACGTCCGCGACCTCACCCCCGAGATGGTCGGGGAGCCGCCCACGCTCGTCGTCGGCGACCTGTCGTTCATCTCGCTGCGGCTGGTGCTGCCCGCGCTGACCGCCTGCCTGGCCGAGGGCGGGGAGCTCGTCATGCTGGTCAAGCCCCAGTTCGAGGTGGGGAAGGAACGGGTGGGGGCCGGAGGGGTCGTCCGCGACCCGGAGCTGCGGGCCGAGGCGGTGCGCGAGGCCGCGGCGGCGGCGCAGCGGCTGGGGCTCACGGTCAAGGGGGTGACGGCCAGTCCGCTGCCGGGTCCTTCGGGCAATGTGGAATACCTGATCCGGCTGGGGAAGGGTTCCGGTCACGAGGCGGTCGCCGACGTGGCCGCCGCCGTCGCCCGTGCCGTCGAGGAGGGGCCACGATGAGTGACAGCCGATCGGTCCTGATCACCACGCACACCGGGCGTGACGCCGCCGTCGAGAGCGCCCGGCTGGTCATCGACCGCCTGCTCAAGGAGGGGCTGAGGGTCCGGGTCCTGGCCGACGAGGCCGACGAGGTGGCCCGGTCGGGCGTCGAGGTCGTGCCGGCCGACGAGCGGGCCGCCTTCGGCGCCGAGATCATCATCGTCCTGGGCGGCGACGGAACGCTCCTGCGGGCCGCCGAGATCTCCCGGCCCACGGGCGTGCCGCTGCTGGGCGTCAACCTCGGGCACGTCGGGTTCCTCGCCGAGGCCGAGGTGGAGGACCTCCACGTCGTCGTCGACCGGGTCGTCGACGGGCGGTTCGAGGTCGAGGAGCGCATGACCCTCGACGTGACCGTCCGCAACGGCACCGTGCTGGCGCGCACGTGGGCGCTCAACGAGGCGTCGGTGGAGAAGCGCGACCGCATGCTGGAGGTCGTGGCGGAGATCGACGGGCATCCGCTGTCCCGCTGGGGCTGCGACGGCGTCATCTGCGCCACGTCGACCGGGTCGACCGCCTACGCGTTCTCCGCCGGCGGGCCCGTCGTGTGGCCTCAGGTCGAGGCGCTGCTGGTGGTGCCCAACAGCGCCCACGCGCTGTTCGCGCGGCCCCTCGTGGTGGCCCCGACCAGCTCGATCGCGATCGAGTTGTTGTCGACGACCCACGCGGGCGTGTTGTGGTGCGACGGCCGCCGCCGCTTCGACCTGCCGCCGGGCGCGCGGGTGGAGGTCCGCAAGGGCACCCATCCGGTACGCCTGGCGCGCATGCTCGGCGTCGACTCCACGGGCGTGCCGTTCACCGACCGGTTGGTCGCCAAGTTCGGCCTGCCGGTGGAGGGATGGCGCGGCCGCGCCAGGCCCGCCTGAGGTCTGAGCGACTCGAAAATCTTGGCGAGTTGCGCGTAGGATCGCTTGCGACATTGACGTTGAACGGGAGGGACCAGTGCGGCCGAGGGTCGAGGAGGTCCGCATCCAGGGACTGGGTGTCATCGACGAGGCCGTCCTCGAGTTGTCACCCGGTTTCACCGTTGTCACGGGTGAGACGGGCGCCGGCAAGACCATGGTGGTGACCGGCCTGGGGCTGCTGTTCGGCGGCCGGGCCGACCCCGCGCGGGTCCGGCCGGGGGCCGACAAGGCGACCGTCGAGGGCACGCTCATCGTCGACCCGGCCGGCCGGGCCGCCCAGCAGGTGTTCGACATCGGCGGCGAGGTCGACGGCGGCGAGCTCATCATCTCCCGCACCGTCTCCTCCGAGGGCCGGTCGCGGGCCTGGCTCGGCGGCCGCACCGTCCCGGTCGGCACGCTGACGTTCCTGGCCGACGACCTGGTGGCCGTCCACGGGCAGATGGACCAGCAGCGGCTGCTCCAGCCCGGCCGCCAGCGCGCCGCACTCGACCGCTACGCCGGAGACGAGCTGGTCAAGCCGCTGCGCGCCTACGAGCAGGCCTACAAGCGCCACAAGCAGGTCGGCGACCTGCTCGCCGAGCTGACCGGCAGGGCCCGCGAACGCGCGCAGGAGGCCGACGTGCTGCGGTTCGGCCTGGAGGAGATCGAGAAGGTCGCCCCCCTGCCCGGCGAAGACGCCGAGCTGAAGGAGGAGGCCGAGCGCCTCACCCACGCCGACACCCTCCGCACGGCCGCGACGACCGCCCACACCGCGCTGCTGGGCGACCCGATGTCGGGGCCGGAGGCGGCGCCCGACGCGGTGTCGCTCATCGGGCAGGCGCGGTCGGCCGTCGAGTCGGCCCGCGACTACGACCCCGCGCTTGCCGGTCTGGCCGAACGGCTGGCCGAGGCCGGCTACCTGCTCAACGACGTCGCGACCGAGCTGGCCGCCTACGCCGAGTCGGTCGAGGCCGACCCCCAGCGCCTGTCGATCGTCCACGAACGCCGCTCCCAGCTCAACGGGCTGACCCGCAAATACGGCGCCGACGTCGGCGAGGTGCTGGCCTGGGCCGAGCGGGCGGCCGTCCGCGTCGGCGAGCTCGACGGCGACGACGACCGCATCGGCGAGCTCACCCGCGAACACGAGGAGCTGACCACCCGGCTCGGCGAGCTGGCCGGTGAGCTGACCCGCATCCGCGAGGCCGCCGCCGAACGTTTCGCGGTCGCGGTGACCGAGGAACTGACCGCGCTGGCCATGCCCCACGCCCGGGTCGCCGTCGTCATCGATTCGAGCGGCGACTTCGGCCCGACGGGGGTCGACGAGGTCGAGCTGCGCATGGCCCCCCACCCGGCGTCCCCGCCGCTGCCGCTGAACAAGGGCGCGTCGGGGGGCGAGCTCAGCCGCGTCATGCTCGCCATCGAGGTCGTGTTCGCCGGCGCCGACCCGGTGCCGACGTTCGTCTTCGACGAGGTCGACGCGGGCGTCGGCGGCAAGGCGGCCGTGGAGATCGGGCGGCGGCTGGCCAAGCTGGCCCGCACCGCCCAGGTCATCGTGGTCACCCACCTGCCCCAGGTTGCGGCCTTCGCCGACCAGCACCTGGTGGTCGAGAAGGACAGCGACGGCAGCGTGGTGCGCAGCGGCGTGGTCACCCTCGACCGCGAGGCCCGCAAACGCGAGCTCGCCCGCATGCTGGCCGGCATGGAGGACTCCGAGCTCGGCCGCGCCCACGCCGAGGAACTGCTGGCCACGGCGGCCGCCGCGAAGTCCGCCGGCTGACGTTCCCGCGCACAATCCGGCGGCCCCCGATGGTCCGCGGGCGCGATCCGTGGTCGTGATGGGCCGCGGTTGACGTGGAGGCTCCGTCGTCGCGGCGGGCCCCTGGCCGCGTGCTCGGCGCCGGATGCGGTGCGGTGGGACGACGGCGGGCGGCGCCGGGGTGGGCGGAGCCGTAACGGAAATGAAAGAGCAGCTCAGCGGCGGCTTAGTCACATATCGGAAACTTGTCGGCGAATCTCGTGAAAGTCGGCCAGGCTGGAGTCACCGCGGGTGGCGGTCGCGCGGGGGCGTGCGGCCGATCGTCGGGAAAGGCCTCCCGCGACGGGTGACATCGGTTCGTGTTCTGGGCAGAGGTGGGCATCGTGCCCGGACGAGGCCGGATGGCGACATGGGGGACGGCGGCATGAGGGCAGGGTGGCGACAAAGCTGGCGGGTGCCGGGGTGTCGGGCCTTCATGGTCGCCGCCTCTGGCAGGATGGTCCCGATGAAGGTCTCGAGCGTCAGGGTTCCAGGCCTCCGCCGCCGGAAGGTCAGTGTCCTTCCCGGGGTGACTGCGACGGCGCGGATCGACCGGCGCACCAAGAGGCTCACCAAACGCCTTCGCCCGGGGGAAGTCGCGATCATCGATCACGTCGACATCGACCGGGTCAGCGCGGAGGCCCTCGTCGCGTGTGGCGTGGCCGTGGTGGTCAACGTCGCGGCGAGCGTCTCCGGCCGTTACCCGAACCTGGGGCCGCAGATCCTGCTCGAGGCCGGGGTGACCCTGGTCGACAACGCGACGCCGGAGCTGTTCGAGAAGGTCCGCGACGGTGACACGGTCCGGATCGCCGAGGGCGTCGTCTACGTCGACGACGAGATCGCCGGCAAGGGCGAGGTGATGACCGCCGAGTCGGTCGAGGCCGCGATGGTCGAGGCCCGCGCGGGGTTGTCAGTCCAGATCGAAGCGTTCACCGTCAACACCATGGAGTACGTCCGGCGCGAGCGCGACCTGCTCATCGACGGTGTCGGTGTGCCCGACGTCCGCACCAAGCTCGACGGGCGGCACGCCCTGATCGTGGTGCGCGGTTACCACTACAAGGAAGACATCGCCGCGCTGCGGCCCTACATCCGCGAATACCGGCCGGTCATGATCGGGGTCGACGGCGGCGCCGACGCGCTGCTGGAGGCCGGTTACCGGCCCGACATCATCGTCGGCGACTTCGACTCGGTCTCCGACGAGGCGCTGAGCGGCGGCGCCGAGCTCGTCGTCCACGCCTATCCCGACGGCCGGGCCCCCGGGCTCGACCGGGTGCGCAAGCTGGGGCGCGACGCCGTCGTCTTCCCGGCCGCCGCCACCAGCGAGGACATCGCGATGCTGCTGGCCGACGAGAAGGGCGCCTCGCTCATCGTCGCGGTCGGCACCCACGCCACGCTCGTCGAGTTCCTCGACAAGGGGCGGGCGGGCATGGCCAGCACCTTCCTCACCCGGCTCCGGCTGGGCAGCAAGCTCATCGACGCCAAGGGCGTCAGCAGGCTCTATCGCAGCCGCATCTCCGCGGCGTCGCTGCTTCTCCTGGTGGCCACCACGATCGTGACGATCGGCGTGGTGCTGTTCGTCTCGCCGGTCGGCAAGATCTGGCTCGACGGGGCGCAGGACGTCTGGAACGGCTTCATCTTCTGGGTGGTCGGACTCTTCTCGTGATCGATTTTCGCTATCACCTCGTCTCCATCGTGGCGATCTTCCTGGCGCTGACGGTCGGCATCGTGCTCGGCAGCACCGTCATCCAGGACCCGATCATCGAGTCGACGCAGGTGACCGCCGAGACGTTGAAGAAGGAGAACCTGACCCTGCGGGCCGAGATGGCCGCGCAGCAGGCCCGCGAAGACGGCAACAACACCTTCGTCTCCTCCGCCACCGCCGAACTGGTCGAGCGCGACCTGGCCGGCGAGCGGGTCGTGGTCGTCGAGGCGCCGGGCGCCCCCACGGCGCTGCGCGACCCGCTGCGCGAGGTGCTGGAGCTGGCCGGCGCGACCTACACGGGCCGGGTGTCGCTCACCGACGGCTTCCTGGAGGCCGAGCAGGCCGGGGTCGTCGACGGGCTGGCCACCCAGCTCGCCCCGGCCGGGGCGGCCTTCCCCGAAGGCGCCACCCCCTACGACAAGGCGGGCACCGTGCTGGCCGCCGCGCTCGTGACGAACATGCGCCCGCAGGCGGGCACGGTCAACACGGCCACCTCGACGGTGCTCTCGGCCTTCCAGGAGGGCGGGTTCATCGCGGTCTCCGGCGAACCGGCCGACCGGGCCACCCTGGCGATCGTGGTCGCGCCCGCGCTGCCCTACGAGGGCGAGACGGCCGAGACGATGAACGGGGCGATCGTTTCGGTGTCCGGCGCCCTCGACAAGGCCGGGCTCGGTACCGTCATGACCGGCACCACCGCCGCCTCGGCGACCGGCGGCGTCATCGCCGCGCTGCTCGACTCGGGCGAGGAGACCTCCCAGGTCTCCAGCGTCGACACCCTCGACCTCCCCTCGGGGCGGATCGTCGTGGTCGACGCGCTCCGGGAGCAGCTCGGCGGGCAGTCGGGCGCCTACGGGATCGGCAGCGGCGCGACCGCGTTCGAGCCGGCCCCGGCCGTGCCCGCGATCACGCCGTCCGTCACCCCCTCTGCGACTCCGTCTCCCGTGGCCTCGTCCACGGGCTGACCCGGAAGGATCCGCCGTGACTCAACGTCCCCTGCTCCTCGCCCTGGCGGGGGCGGCGCTCGGCGCGGCCGCCGCGCGGGTCGCCTACACGGCCTTCACGAAGAAGCAGCCGTTCGGCGAGGAGAAGACCTGGGCCCGCGTCAACCATCGCGGCGAGCCCGTCACGCTGCTCGAAGGCCCGGCGTTCGCGGCCGGGGCCGGGGCCGCGCTGGCGCTCACGCCCGGTCTGCCCGCGAAGGTGAAGGCGGCCGGCGTGCTGACCTCCCTCGCCTGCGGCGCGCTCGGCGCCTACGACGACGTGTTCGGCACCAGCGCCTCCAAGGGCTTCAAGGGCCACCTGTCCGCGCTGCGCAGGGGGCAGGTCACCAGCGGCGCGGTGAAGATCCTCGGGATCGGCGCGACTGGGCTCGCCGCCGCCGCGCTGACCCGCCGGAACGTGGCCGACATCGCCATCGACGGCCTGCTGATCGCCGGGTCGGCCAACCTGGCCAACCTGTTCGACCTGCGGCCCGGCCGGGCGATCAAGGTCGGTCTGCTGGCCGGCGCGCCGCTCGCCGGGTCGCCCCTGGCCGCCGTGCCCCTCGGCGCGGCCGCGGCGCTGCTCCCCGACGACCTGGCCGAACGCGCCATGCTCGGCGACACCGGCGCGAACGCGCTCGGCGCGCTGCTGGGGCTGGCGGCGGCGCAGCAGCTCGGGCGGCCGGGACGGCTGGCCGTGCTGGGCACGGTCGCGGCGCTGACGGCCGCCTCGGAGAAGGTGTCGTTCACCAAGGTCATCGCGGGTAATCCGGTGCTGAACCGGCTCGACATGCTCGGGCGCCGCCCGGTGCCGCCTCCGGCCGAGGTCACCCGGCCCACCCCTTGACCGCCCGGGGGGTCGCCCGCGCGGCCCTGCTCATCGGCGTCATCACGATCGCGGCGCGGGTCACCGGCTTCGCCAAGCAGCTCGTGTTCGCCAAGACGGTCGGCACGGGCTGCCTGTCGACGGCCTATTTCACGGCGAACGCCGTCCCCAACCTGATCTTCGAGGTCGTCGTCGGGGGCGCGCTGGCGGGCATGGTCGTGCCGGTGCTCGCGGGCGCCGCCGAGCGCGGTGACAAGGAGACCGCCGGGCGGATCGCGTCGGGGCTGCTGACCTGGGTCGTCGTGCTGCTGGTCCCGCTGAGCGTGCTGGCCGCGCTGTTCGCGGGCCCCATCGTGTGGATCTTCGTGCCCGGCACGATGGACGGGTGCGACGGCGGCGACGTCGTGGTGCTCGCCGCCCGCATGCTGGTCGTCTTCGCGCCCCAGATCCTTCTGTACGGTCTGGCGGTCGTCCTCTACGGCGTGCTCCAGGCCCACCGGAGGTTCGCCGGGCCCGCCCTGGCCCCGCTCGTGTCGAGCGTCGTCGTCATCGCCGCCTATCTGGCGTTCGTCCCGCTCGGCGGCACGATCGAGGTCGCCGGGCTGCCCCGGGCGGCCGAACTCGTCCTGTCGGTCGGCACCACCCTCGGCGTGCTCGCGCTCGTGCTCACCGTGGTGGGGCCGGTCGCCCGGCTCGGCCTGCGCTGGCGGCCGGTGCTCAGCTTCCCGCCCGGCGTCGCGCCCCAGGTCAGACGGCTGGCGGTGGCCGGGCTGAGCGCCCTGCTCGCCCAGCAGGCCGCGATGGCCGTGGTCGTCCGGCTGGCCAACGAGGGGGGTGCGGGGCGGCTGGCCGCCTACAACTACGCGTGGGCGATCTACCTGGTCCCGTACGCCGTCCTCGCGGTCCCCATCGCGACCAGCGCGTTCCCCGTGTTGTCGGCCCGCTGGGAGACCGGTGACGGGCGGGGGTTCGCGGAACTGGCCGCCCGCACCACCCGCGCGGTGATCCTCGTCTCCGGCCTGGCGGCGGGCGCCCTGGCCGCCGTCGCCGCGCCGGTCGCCGAGGTGTTCCTGAAGACCAGGTCGCAGGTGCCGCCCGGCCAGCTCACCCTGGGCATCGTCGCGTTCGCCCCCGGCCTGGTCGGCTACGGCCTGATGGCCCACCTGTCCCGCGTCCTGTACGCGGGAGGTCACGGCCGCCCCGCCGCCCGTGACCAGGTGATCGGCTGGCTCGTGGTGATCGCCGCCCAGGTCGCCCTGGTGCTCACCCTGCCCGACGATTGGGCGGTCGGCGCGCTGGGCCTGGGCAGCACGATCGGCATGACGACCGCGGGGGTGCTGCTGCTTCTGGCGGTCCGCCGCGCGTACGGCCCTCTCGCCGGGCTCGGCCGGGCCGCGTTCGCCTCGGTCGGCGGCGGCGTGACGGGCGCGGTGGCCGGTTCGGCCGTCGTCTGGCTGCTGGGCGCCCCGGGCCTGTGGGGCAGTGTGCTGGTGGCGGGCCTGGCCGGGATCGTGGCGGCCGGTTCCGGCGGCGCGGTCGCGGCCGCGATCGACCGTGACGACCTCAGGGAAGTGATCAGACGGTGAAGATCCTGCTGACCCTCGGCACCAGCGCCGGGGGAGTGGGCCGACACGTGCGCACCCTCGCCGACGGCTTCGAGGCCCGGGGGCACGAGGTGGTCGTCGCCGGTCCGGCCGAGACCCGGGACCGGTTCGGCTTCACCCAGTCCTTCGCCGAGGTCCCGGTCGCCGACCGCCCCCACCCGGTGAACGACGCCCGGACGGTCCGTGTCCTGCGCCGGATCGAGGCCGACGTCGTGCACGCCCATGGCCTGCGCGCCGGCGCCCTGGCCGCGCTGGCCCGCCCGCGCCGCCTGGTGGTCACGCTGCACAACGCGGTCACCGCCGGCGGCGCGATCGGCGCGGTGTACGCGACGCTTGAACGGGTCGTCGCCAGGCGGGCCGACGTGGTCCTCGGCGTCTCGCCCGACCTCTGCGAGCGTATGACGGCGCTCGGCGCGCGGGCCGTCGCCCCGGCCGTGGTGCCCGCGCCGCCGCTGGCCGACCTGCCCGCCACCACCGAGTTCGGCGGCAGAAGGGTGCTGCTGACCGTGGCGCGGCTGGCCCAGCAGAAGGGGCTGGAGGTGCTGCTCGACGCGGCGGCGGGGCCGTATCCGCAGGACGTCGTCTTCGCCGTCGCCGGGGAGGGGCCGCTGCGCGAGGCCCTTCAGGAGCGGGTGACCCGCGAGAACCTGCCGGTGACCCTGCTCGGCCCGCGCGACGACGTCGCGGCGCTGCTGAAGGCCGCGACCGCCCTGGTGGTGCCGAGCCGCTGGGAGGGGCAGCCGCTGACCGTCCAGGAGGCGCTGCGGGCGGGGGTGCCCGTCGTGGGCTTCGCCGTGGGGGGTGTGCCGCCGATGACCGGCGACGCGGGACTGCTGGTGACGCCCGGCGACGCCGGGGAGCTGCGGTCGGCGCTGCTGCGGCTGCTGGCGGACGACGCCCTGGTGGACGGGCTGAGGGCCGCCGCGCTGGCCCGTGGCCGGGCGCTGCCGGGCGAGGCCGACGCGGTCGAGGCCGCCTTGAAGAACTACGGCTGAGCGGGGAATCACCCGGGCTTGTTCCGGGTTGAGAGGAATAATTCCTTCAGGAAACCTGCCCCTGGGGTTCAGAAGCCCTTGGGCATGGTCTCTATACTGTTCGCGTTGGGGGGGAGTATCCCTTCGCGACGGTCCCGTCATCACGGTGTCTGCACCCGGGGCCGTCGGTCCGTGTCTGGAGGTTTTCCAGGGGCGGGAGAGACCTCCGGCAGTGTGTTTCGTCGCGCGCCGGAGGGATTAAGGAATTGGACATTCCCGTGTGGGGTTGGGCTGCCGTCATCATCGGCCTGCTCGTGGTCATCGCCGTCGACCTGTGGGTCGTCGACCGAGGGGAGCCCAGAGAGTTCTCCCTCCGTCAGGCGGGATTCTGGGTGGGTCTCTACGTCGCGCTCGCCGTGCTGTTCGGGATCGGCCTGCTGATCTTCGCGGGCCCGCAGCAGTCGGGTGAGTTCTTCGCCGGTTACATCACCGAATACAGCCTGAGCATCGACAACCTGTTCGTGTTCTTCATCATCATGTCCAGGTTCGCGGTGCCGAAGGCCTACCAGCACAAGGTGCTGACGATCGGCATCCTGATCGCGCTGGTCATGCGCGGGTTCTTCATCGTCGTCGGCGCCGCCGCCCTCAACTCCTTCCACTGGCTCTTCTACGTGTTCGGCGCGATCCTCCTCTACACCGCGTACACGATGATCCGCGACCACAACAAGAGCGAAGAGGACTTCGACGAGAACATCCTGCTGCGCTACGCGCGCCGGGCGTTCCCCACCACCCCCGACTACGTCGGCTCCAAGATGATCGTCCGGGTCGACGGCAAGAAGATGGTCACCCCGATGCTGATCGTCATGATCGCCATCGGCAGCACCGACCTGCTGTTCGCCCTCGACTCCATCCCCGCGATCTTCGGTCTGACCACCGACGCGTTCATCGTCTTCACCGCCAACGCGTTCGCCCTGATGGGTCTGCGGCAGCTCTACTTCCTGCTCGGCGGTCTGCTGCAGCGCCTGGTCTACCTCAGCTACGGCCTGGCCTTCATCCTCGCCTTCATCGGCGTGAAGCTGATCCTCGAGGCCATGCACGATGTGGTCGACTGGGCGCCGAAGATCCCGATCCAGGTCTCGCTGAGCGTCATCATCGGCACGATGGTGATCACGACGGTGGCGAGCATCATCAAGTCCCGCCGCACCCCTCCGGCCGTCGACGCGGACGCCGCCCCGGAGCAGGCGGAGCGCCACTAAGGCCTCGAAACCCCTCGGGGGTGCCGCGCTTGACGCGAAAGAGGACGGTTAGGGACTGTGGCATCGGTAACATAACTGCCTAAGTCGCAAATCCGTCCTCTAGTCGCAAAAGAGTACAAAGGCTCCTAGTGTCGAACGAAATGGAAAGTCCTCGCCCGCGCATACGGCTCGCGCGCGGTGTGTCGCCGTGGCTGGCTCCGACAGCGGCCGCGGCGGCCGTCACCGCGGCGCTGACCGCTCGGTCTCCCAAGTGGGCTCTCGCGGCGGTGCCGCTGACGGCCCTCACGGGAGGGATGCTCTGGTTCTTCCGTGATCCTGACCGTTCGCCCGGCGCCGGGCGGCTGCTCTCGCCCGCCGACGGCGTCGTGCAGAGCGTCGACCCCTGGCCCGATGGCCGCACCCGTGTCGCCATCTTCATGAGCCCCCTGAACGTCCACGTCAACCGCGCCCCCGCCGCCGGGACCGTCGTCTCGGTCGAGCACATCGCGGGGGGCTTCGTGCCCGCGTTCAACAAGGACAGCGACAAGAACGAACGTGTGGTGTGGCACTTCGACACCGCGCTCGGCGACATCGAGATGGTCCAGATCGCCGGGGCCGTCGCGCGCCGAATCGTCCCCTATCTGCAGGCCGGCGCGAAGGTCGCCCAGGGCGACCGCGTCGGGCTGATCCGGCTGGGCTCCCGGGTCGACCTCTACCTGCCCGAGGGCGTCGAGCCCGCCGTGACCGTCGGCGACAAGACCGTGGCTGGGGTGACCCGCATTGACCGCGCCTGATATCAGGGCCGGAACCTGGTCCGTCGAAGAAGAGGAAGAACCGATAGGGCCGGTCGGCAAGGCGTTCCGCCTGTCGGCGGCCGACCTGCTGTCTCTGGGCAACGCGTTGTCGGGGTTCCTGTCGGTGGTCGTGCTGGCGTACAGCGCGATCGACCAGCTCAGGATGACCGGCAAGTTCGAGCCCGACCCCCGGTTCTTCGGGACCGCCGTCGTGCTGCTGCTCGTCGGCGCGACCTGTGACCTGTTCGACGGGCTGGTGGCCCGCCGGTTCCGGGCCTCGGCGATGGGCGCCGAGCTCGACAACCTCGCCGACGTGATCAGCTTCGGCTTCGCGCCGGCGTTCATGATCGTCATCTGGGGCGGCTTCGACGCCCCGCTGCCCCTGTGGCTCGTGCTGGCCGCCGCGGCGTCGGTGCTGCTCGCGGGGGTGACCCGGCTCGCCCGGTTCGCCTGCGTGAAGACCAAGAGCGGCGACTTCATGGGCCTGCCCATCCCCATGGGCGCCATGACGATCGTCTCGATCGTGCTGCTGTTCCAGCCGACGATCTGGACGATCCTCGGCATCTTCGCCACGTCCTACCTGATGATCAGCCGGATCGAGTACCCCAAGCCGAAGGGCAACCTGGCGGCCGTCGTGCTCGGCTGGATGATGATCAACGTGGCCTGCCTCACGATCTGGGCGGCCGGTCTGCCCGGCGGCGACCAGCTCATCCAGGTCGGCGCGATCATGCAGATCGCGATCGTGTCGGCGATCCCGCTGCGGGTGCTGATGTTCAAGCGGGCCCAGCGCAAGGAACGCCGCGCCGCCGACTCGTGACGGGGCGGCTGTCCCGGGGCGGTGCCGCCGTTGTTGAATGGGCACATGGCGACCGCCCCGCGTGAGCTGACCCGGTCCTACTTCCTCGGCAAGCTGGCGCGTGAACTCGAACAGCGCGGCTTCGACGTCACCCTTCGGCTCGATCCGCCGTCGCTGAAGGTGAGCGACCCCGAGGCCGCCCTGCTCAACGAGACCGTCGACTGCGTCTCGCTGCAGGGCGGCTGGTTCTACCGGTGGTCGTGGGGCGAGGTCGTCGAGAGCGCCGAGGAGCCCGACGCCGCCGCCACGCTCATCGCCAGGGTGCTGGGCGCGCGCTGACCTACCAGCCGCGCGCCTTCCACTCGGGCAGCGCGGGACGCTCGGCCCCGAGCGTGGTGTCCTTCCCGTGGCCGGGATAGACCCACGTCTCGTCGTCGAAGCGGTCGAAGACGCGCTCCACCACATCGGTGTAGAGCTGGGTGAACCGCTCCGGGTCCTTCCAGGTGTTGCCCACGCCGCCCGGGAACAGCGAGTCTCCCGTGAAGACGTGGCCCGGGTAGTAAAGGGCGATCGAGCCCGGCGTGTGCCCGCGCAGGTGGATCACCTCCAGGTCGGTCACCCCGACGGTCACCCGGTCGCCGTGGTCGACGGGACGGGCCTCGACCGGCAGCGCCCCGGCGTCCTCGCGGCCCGCCACCACGGTCGCGCCGGTCGCCCTGACGACCTCCTCCAGGGCGCCCCAGTGGTCGCCGTGCTGGTGGGTGGTCACGATCACGCTGATGGGCTGCCTGCCGATCAGCTCCAGGATCCTCCCGGGCTCGGCGGCGGCGTCGATCAGCATGCCGTCGCCGGTCTCCCGGCAGCGGATCAGGTAGGTGTTGTTGCCGAAGTCGCCGACCTCCATCTTGGCGATGGTGATCTTCTCCAGTTCCCGGACGTCGGCCGGGCCGCCCTTGGACACGTCTCCCGTATAGGTCATGAGATCACGCTAGGCCGTCGGGGGCCGACCGGACCATCCAGGGCGGGGGAGCCGGGAAGCCGTCGGGGCTGTGCCGGCCGATCAGCCAGGCGACGAGCTCCCGCTTGGCAGCCCGCAGGTCGGGGCCGTCGGCCCCGGTGATCGTCTCGCCGGTGTCGGTCGCGGTCAGGCTCCGGTACGTCGGCTCGTCCGCCAGCGCGGGGGAGTCGCGCCACTCCCAGTGGACGTAGCGGTCGGGCCAGTCGCGCCAGGTGTAGGCGGTGCCGAGGTCGCCGTGGTGGATCTCGACCTCGCGCAGGCGGCGCATGACGACGTACCAGGCGGGGTGCTCGGGCGGGCGGGTGCCGCTGATCAGGGCGTTCCACCGGTCGTCGGGCATCGCGTCGGCCGCGGCGGCGAACCGGGCGGTGCTCTCCTCCAGGTCGGCGAGCTGCTCCTTGGCGGGCCTGGCGTAGCCCGCCTCGATGCCGGCGTCGCGTTCGGCGGCGTCGCGGTACTGCGGGGTGACCACGCCCGTACGGGCCCAGGTGAGCAGGTTGACCAGAGAGTCGGCGTTGCGGGCGACGTGGGTGACCACGTGGCCGCGGGTCCAGCCGGGCAGGGCCGAGGGGGCGCGCATCTCGTCGTCGGACAGGGCGGCCACGGTGGCGATCAGCCGGGCGTCGGCGGCCTGGAGCTCCGCCCGGTAGTCGTGAAGGAGGGACATGGCTTCATCCTCGTCCACGGGACAACAGGTTTGACCGCCTGCATACTCTGGATGAGCAGGGGGAGACCGGCCGGGCCGGTTTTTGTCGGTGGCGGCGGATAGCCTGCCCGACGCACACCTGTAGACCCCAACGACCATCGGGAACGCTGTGGCTGACCGTCTCGTCGTGCGTGGCGCACGCGAACACAATCTGAAGGACGTCTCTCTCGATCTCCCCCGAGACGCCCTGATCGTCTTCACCGGGCTGAGCGGCTCCGGCAAGTCCAGCCTGGCCTTCGACACGATCTTCGCCGAGGGCCAGCGGCGCTATGTCGAGTCGCTGTCGGCCTATGCCCGGCAGTTCCTCGGCCAGATGGACAAGCCCGACGTCGACTTCATCGAGGGCCTGTCCCCGGCGGTCTCGATCGACCAGAAGTCGACCAGCCGCAACCCCCGCTCGACCGTCGGCACGATCACCGAGGTCTACGACTACCTGCGGCTGCTGTGGGCCCGCATCGGCAAGCCCCACTGCCCCACCTGCGGGCGGCCGATCGCCCGGCAGACCCCGCAGCAGATCGTCGACCGCGTCCTGGAGCTGGAGGAGGGCACCCGCTTCCAGGTGCTCGCGCCGGTCATCCGGGGCCGCAAGGGCGAATACGCCGAGTTGTTCCGCGAGCTCCAGACCAAGGGCTACGCCCGCGCCCGCGTCGACGGCACGATCATCCGCCTGGAGGAGCCGCCGACCCTCAAGAAGTACGAGAAGCACGACATCGAGGTGATCGTCGACCGGCTGGCGGTCAAAGACTCGGCCCGCCGGCGCCTGACCGACTCGGTCGAGACCGCGCTGCAGCTGTCGGGCGGCACGATCACCCTCGACTTCGTCGACCTGGAGGCCGACGACCCCAACCGGGAGCGCTTCTACTCCGAGCACCTCTACTGCCCCTACGACGACCTGTCGTTCGAGGAGCTGGAGCCCCGGTCGTTCTCGTTCAACTCGCCGTTCGGCGCCTGCCCCGAGTGCACGGGCCTCGGCACCCGCATGGAGGTCGACCCCGAGCTGGTCGTCCCCGACCCGGAGAAGACCCTCGGCGACGGCGCGCTGACCCCGTGGGCGGGCGGCCACACCAGCGACTACTTCGAGAAGCTGATGGAGGGCCTGGGCAACGCGCTCGGCTTCGACCTCGACACCCCGTGGGAGAAGCTGACCCGCGCCCAGCAGAACGCCCTGCTCCACGGGCACAACGAGCAGGTCCACATCCGCTACAGCAACCGGTTCGGGCGCCAGCGCTCCTACTACACCGACTTCGACGGCGTGATCCCGTGGATCCAGCGCCGCCACGCCGAGTCCGAGAGCGACGCGGTGCGGGAGAAGTTCGAGGGCTACATGCGGGAGATCCCGTGCCCGGCCTGCAAGGGCCGCCGCCTCAAGCCGGTCTCGCTCGCGGTGACCGTCGGCGGGTCGTCGATCGCCGAGGTCGCGGGCCTGTCGATCGGCGAGTGCGCGAAGTTCCTGGCCGGGTTCAAGCTCTCCGAGCGCGACATGCAGATCGCCGAGCGGGTGGTCAAGGAGATCAACGCCCGCCTGGGCTTCCTGCTCGACGTGGGCCTCGACTACCTGACCCTCGACCGGGCCGCCGGCACCCTCGCCGGCGGCGAGGCCCAGCGCATCAGGCTCGCCACCCAGATCGGCTCGGGCCTGGTCGGGGTCCTCTACGTCCTCGACGAGCCCTCGATCGGCCTCCACCAGCGTGACAACATGCGCCTGCTGGAGACCCTGATCCGGCTGCGCGACATGGGCAACACCCTGATCGTCGTCGAGCACGACGAAGACACCATCGCGGCGGCCGACTGGGTGGTCGACATCGGCCCCGGCGCCGGCGAGCACGGCGGCCAGGTGGTCGTCTCGGGCACCGTCGAAGAGCTGCTGGCCAGCGAAGAGTCGCTGACCGGCGCCTACCTGTCGGGGCGGCGGGCCATCGCGGTGCCCAAGAAGCGCCGCAAGCGCGACCGCAAGCGCCAGCTCGTGGTGAAGGGCGCCCGGGAGCACAACCTCGGCGGCATCGACGTCGAGTTCCCGCTCGGCGTCTTCACCGCCGTGACCGGGGTGTCGGGCTCGGGCAAGTCGACGCTGGTCAACGACATCCTCTACAACTCCCTGGCCAAGGAGCTCCACGGCGCGAAGACCGTGCCGGGCCGGCACTCGCGGGTGACCGGGGTCGACCAGCTCGACAAGGTCGTCCACGTCGACCAGTCGCCGATCGGGCGCACCCCGCGCTCCAACCCGGCGACCTACACCGGGGTGTTCGACCACGTCCGGAAGTTGTTCGCGCAGACGACCGAGGCCAAGATCCGGGGCTACCAGCAGGGCCGGTTCAGCTTCAACGTCAAGGGCGGACGCTGCGAGGCGTGCGCCGGCGACGGCACCATCAAGATCGAGATGAACTTCCTGCCCGACGTCTACGTCCCGTGCGAGGTCTGCCACGGCGCCCGCTACAACCGGGAGACGCTGGAGGTCCACTACAAGGGCAAGACGATCGCCGAGATCCTCGACATGCCGATCGAGGAGGCGCTCGACTTCTTCGAGGCCATCCCGGCGATCAGCCGCCACCTGCGCACCCTCAACGACGTCGGCCTCGGCTACGTCCGCCTCGGGCAGCCCGCCACCACCCTGTCGGGCGGCGAGGCCCAGCGCGTCAAGCTCGCCTCCGAGCTGCAGCGGCGCTCGACGGGCCGCACGATCTACGTGCTCGACGAGCCGACCACCGGCCTCCACTTCGAGGACATCCGGCGGCTGCTGGGCGTGCTGGAGCGGCTGGTCGACGCGGGGAACACGGTCATCGTGATCGAGCACAACCTCGACGTCATCAAGACGGCCGACTGGGTGATCGACATGGGTCCCGAGGGCGGTTCTGGCGGCGGCCGGGTGGTCGCGACCGGCACCCCCGAAGACGTCGCGCTGGTCGACGGCAGCCACACCGGGCTGTTCCTGCGGAAGATCCTCGACCTGTAAGTGCATTTCTTCATATTCCGCCGGGATCCGGTAGGTCAGGCTGAACCGCGAACGGGGTTGGCCCCGTACCTACCTATGATCGCGAAGTCCCCCAGCGGAGGATGGAAATGAACGTTGACGGCACCTCTGAGCAGGAACAGGTCACGAGCGCGCTGACGCGGCGGGGCCTGGTCTTCGCGGTGGGCGGCGCCGGGCTGGCCGCCGCCCTGACGGCGTGCACCGGCTACTCCTCCGGCGCGGCCACCAGCGCCGAGCCGCCGGGCTCGGTGCCCGCCGACCAGGCCAAGCCCGCCTGGGGCGACAACCCGCCGCCGACCGGCGACGCCCAGTCCGAGGCGCCCCCGGCCGGCGAGCCGGACGAGGAACCGGCCGACCCGCCCGCGGAGGAGGAGCCGCCCGCGCAGGCCGCCAACGCCTTCGCCAAGACGGCCGACATCCCCGAGGGCGGCGGCAAGATCTTCGAAGCCGAGAAGGTCGTCATCACCCAGCCGACGCCCGGCAACTTCAAATGCTTCACGGCCGTCTGCACCCACGCGGGCTGCACGGTGGCCAGCATCTCGGGCGGCACCATCAACTGCCCGTGCCACGGCAGCAAGTTCAAGATCTCCGACGGGTCGGTGGCCGGTGGCCCCGCGCCGTCGCCTCTGGAGGAGAAGCAGATCACGGTCAGCGGCGACAGCATCGTCCTGGCGTAGTTGGACGGCGCGTGCTCCGCACGCGCGGCTCGGGCGTCGGGCGTGGGTGTTCTCACAGGCTCCCCGAATCGGAGCGGCTGTCGAGGGCGCCGCTTGGGGTGTCGGGGGTGCTCGGTTGACGGTCGGGTGATGATCATGGAGTGGTGTGGGGGTTCGCGCGGGCCGGTCGGCCGGGGTGGTTCGTACTGGCCGCGGGGGCGGTGCTGGGGTGGGGGGTGCTCGTCGCCTTCCGGCATGCCTGGCTGGCCGACTGGGATCTCCACGTCGCCACCCTGCGGGCGATGCTCGACGAGCCGACGGCCGGGGGGTGGACGCCGACGCCCTACGTCCTCGGGCTGGCCATGCTGGCCCGGATCTCCGGCGCGGGGCCCGAGACCGTTCTGGCGGGCGCCGGCATACTGAACGTCCTGCTGCTGCTGGTCGCGCTGCGGGCGTTCGGGCGGGAGCTCGGCGCGCGTGACTCCGTCGCGGCGCTGGCGGCGGTGTTCACGGTGGTCCTGTGGGGGGTCAGCGGGCTCGGGGCTACCGGGTTCCCGGGGCTCACCTCGTTGTCGTTCTCGTTCGCCTTCCCGTCGACGCCGGCCTTAGCGCTGATGGTGCTCACGTGGACGGTGTTCGTGCGGTTCCGCGAGAGCGGGCGCGGGCTCGTCGGGCTGGTGCTGCTGCCGCCGGCGATCCTGCTCGTCCATCCGTTCGCGGCCGTGGCGACGCTGCTCGGCGTGGTGGGCATCCTGGTGGCCCGGCGGTGGGAGTGGCGGCGGCTGGTGCTGATCGTGCCCGCGGGGGTGGGGGCGATCGCGCTCGCGCTCGCCTGGCCCTACCCCGACGTGACCGGGGTGCTGGCCGACTCTCCGGAGTTCTCGGAGGTGCACGCGCCGCTGGTGGAGGACCCCCATCTCCGGTACGGCCTCGCCCTGCTCGGCGTTCCCGCGCTCCTCTACGGGCTGCGCCGGCCGCTCGGCAGGGAACTGCTGATCATCGCCGCCCTCGGGACGGGCGTCGTCGGCGTGGCCGCGTGGGCGGGGCGCTACGAGTTCGCCCGGTTCGTGCCGGTCGTCGTGCTGACGTGCCATCTGGCGCTGGCGCGGCACCTGGGGGAGCGGATGACCGGGTGGCGGCCCTACGCCGTCGTGACCGCCATCGGGTGTCTCGCCGGGTTCGTGGCGGCGATGCCGCAGGTGATGGAGACGCTCCCATGATGTCCTCGATCATGGAATCGGAATGTCAGCGGGGGCGGATAGTCTTTGAGGGTGGCTGATCCGGCAACCTATCGGCCCGCACCCGGATCGATCCCCGAGTCCCCCGGCGTCTACCGTTTCAGGGATCCCTCCGGCCGGGTGATCTACGTGGGCAAGGCGAAGAGCCTGCGGCAACGACTGAACTCCTACTTCGCCGACTTCGCGGGCCTCCACTTCCGCACGCAGTCGATGCTGACCACCGCGGCCCGCGTCGACTGGACGGTCGTCGGCACCGAGGTCGAGGCCCTCCAGCTCGAATACTCCTGGATCAAGGAGTTCGACCCCCACTTCAACGTCAAATACCGCGACGACAAGTCCTATCCCTACCTCGCGGTGACGATGTCCGACGAGTTCCCCCGCGTCCAGGTGATGCGCGGCGCCAAGCGCAAGGGCACCCGCTACTTCGGGCCCTACAGCCACGCCTGGGCCATCCGCGAGACCGTCGACCTGCTGCTGCGCGTCTTCCCGGTCCGCACCTGCTCGGCGGGGGTGTTCAAGCGGGCCGGGCAGATCGGGCGGCCCTGCCTGCTCGGCTACATCGACAAGTGCTCGGCGCCCTGCGTCGGCCGGGTCACCCCCGAGCAGCACCGCGCCCTGGCCGAGGACTTCTGCGACTTCATGGCGGGCAACACCACCCGCTTCATCAAGCGCATCGAACAGGAGATGCGCGAGGCCGCCGCGGTCGAGGAGTACGAACGCGCCGCCCGCCTGCGCGACGACGTCCAGGCCCTGCAGAAGGCGCTGGAGAAGCAGGCCGTGGTGCTCGGCGACGCCACCGACGCCGACGTCGTGGCGCTGGCCGAAGACGACCTCGAAGCCGCCGTCCAGGTCTTCTACGTGCGCGGCGGGCGCATCCGCGGCCAGCGCGGCTGGGTGGTCGACAAGGTCGAGGAGTCCTCGCCCGGCGACCTGGTCGAACACTTCCTGATCCAGATGTACTCCGAGGCCGAGATCCCGCGCGAGATCCTCGTCCCGGCGACCCCGCCCGACCTCGACGCCGTGGTCGAGCTGCTCTCCGAGGCCAAGGGCGCCCGCGTCCAGGTGCGGGTCCCGCAGCGCGGCGACAAGAGGGCGCTCATGGAGACCGTGGAGCGCAACGCCAAAGAGGCCCTCACCCAGCACAAACTGCGCCGCTCCAGCGACCTCACCAGCCGGAGCAAGGCCCTGCAGGAGCTCGCTGAGGGGCTCGACCTCGACCAGGCGCCGCTGCGCGTCGAGTGCTACGACGTCTCCCACATCCAGGGCACCAACGTGGTCGCCTCGATGGTCGTCTTCGAAGACGGGCTGGCCCGCAAGAGCGAATACCGGCGGTTCCAGATCAAATCCACCGAAGGCGACGTCGCGTCCATCCACGAGGTCATCACCCGGCGGTTCCGCCGCTACCTCGAAGAACGCAGCGCCACCGGCGAGCTCGGCGGCGAACCCACCGGTGAGCCGATCGACCCCGACACCGGCCGCCCGCGCAAGTTCGCCTACCCGCCCAACCTGGTCGTGGTCGACGGCGGCCCCGCCCAGGCGGCGGCGGCCCAGCGGGCCCTCGACGAGCTCGGCATCGACGACGTGGCGGTGTGCGGCCTGGCCAAGCGGCTCGAAGAGGTCTGGCTGCCGGGCGACGACCAGCCGGTGATCCTGCCGCGATCGAGTGAGGCCCTCTACCTTCTGCAGCGGCTCCGTGACGAAGCGCATCGCTTCGCGATCACCTACCATCGTGCCAAGAGGTCCCGATCGCTCAAAGAGAGCGCTCTGGACGCGGTCCCCGGTCTCGGTCCCGCCCGGCGGCAGGCTCTTCTCCGTCACTTCGGCTCCGTGAAACGCCTAGGTGACGCGACCGCCGCCGAGATATGCGAGGTTCCCGGCATCGGGCCGGCGACGGCCGAGGCCATCGTCGCGGCGTTGAAGGGGGAGAGCGCATGAGCGACAACAAGTCCGGTGAGCCCGGGTTCGTGATCGTCACCGGCATGTCCGGCGCCGGGCGCAGCACCGCGGCCAAGGCGCTGGAGGACCTGGGCTGGTTCGTCATCGACAACCTGCCGCCCGGCCTGCTGTTCTCGCTGGCCGAGGAGGCCGGGCGGGTCAAGCTGGCCGCCGACCACGTCGCGGCGGTCGTCGACGTGCGGTCGCTGGCGTTCACCACCGACCTCAACGCGGCCATCGAGGAGCTCGACGGCCGCGGGGTCGAGGTGCGGGTGGTGTTCCTGGAGGCCAGCGACGACGAGCTGGTACGCCGGTTCGAGAACGTCCGCCGGCCCCATCCGCTCCAGGCGGAGAACCGCCTGGTCGACGGCATCGACCGCGAGCGGGGCATCCTGCGCGAGGTCCGGGCCAACGCCGACCTGGTGATCGACACCTCCAAGCTCAACGTCCACGAACTCCGCAAGAAGATCGTCTCGTTCTTCGGCGGGGAGGACCGGCCAGGCCTTAAGGTCAACGTGGTGTCGTTCGGTTACAAATACGGCCTTCCGGTTGATGCCGACCTCGTGGTCGACTGCCGTTTCCTGCCCAACCCTCACTGGGTGCCGGAGCTGCGGCCGATGAACGGTCTCGACGTCCCGGTGAGGGAATATGTGCTCAGCCAGCCCGGCGCCAAGGAGTTCCTCGACGGCTACGAGGAGGTCTTCGGCGTGGTCGCCGCCGGCTACACCCGCGAGGGCAAGGGCTACGCCACCCTCGCCGTCGGCTGCACCGGCGGCAAGCACCGCAGCGTGGCGATGGCCGAGCAGCTCGGCGCGCGGCTGCGCGAACGCGGCATGGACGTCCAGGTCAGCCACCGCGACGTGGGTCGCGAGTGAGTGACGACGCCCCCGCGAGACCGAGGGTCGTCGCGCTCGGAGGGGGCCACGGTCTGCACGCCTCCCTCTCCGCCCTGCGCCGGGTCACCACCGACCTCACCGCGGTCGTCACGGTCGCCGACGACGGCGGCTCCAGCGGCCGGTTGCGCCGCGAGCTCGGCGTGCTGCCGCCCGGCGACCTGCGCATGGCGCTGGCCGCGCTCTGCGGCGACGACGAGTGGGGCCAGACGTGGTCCCGGGTCGTCCAGCACCGCTTCCACGGCGAGGGCGACCTGCAGGGACACGCGGTCGGCAACCTGCTGATCGTGGCGCTCTGGGAGCTCCTTGACGACCCTGTCAAGGCGCTCGAGTGGGTCGGCCGCCTCCTCGGCGCCCACGGGCGGGTGCTGCCGATGGCCTCGGTGCCGCTCGACATCCAGGCCGAGGTGGAGCTCGACGGCGCGGTCACGATCGTCCGGGGGCAGGTCGCGTGCGCGCTCACGCCCGGCCGGGTGCGGGCGATTTCGCTCGTTCCATCCGATCCGCCGGTGTCTCCCGAGGCGGTCACGGCCATCCACGAGGCCGACTGGGTGGTGCTCGGGCCCGGCTCCTGGTTCACCAGCGTGCTGCCGCACCTGAAGGTGCCCGAGCTGGCCAGGGCGCTGGCGACCACGAGCGCCCGGCGGCTGGTCATCCTCAACCTGGCTCCCCAGCCGGGGGAGACCGACGGCTTCTCGCCCGAGAACCACCTGGAGGTGCTCCGCGACCACGCGCCGTCGCTGCTGGTCGACGCCGTCGTCGCAGATCGGGGCGTGGTTCCCGAACCGGGCGAACTGGAGAAGGCCGTGGTGGCCCTCGGGGGCCGTCTGGTATTGGCCGATGTGGGCGCCGCTGACGGATCTGCCAGGCATGACGCACCACGCCTTGCCGCTGTCCTGGACGAGATTTTCCGCGAGAAGCGGTGATACCCCCTAGTCAGCGTGCGAGAGACTAACGGCCATAGTCTGTTTGGGGGAGGACACGCGCTAATGGCCATGACAGGCGTGGTAAAAGACGAGCTGAGCCGTCTGCCGGTGCTGAAGCCCTGCTGCCGCAAGGCCGAGGTGTCGACGCTGCTGAGGTTCGCCAGCGGGCTCCATCTGGTGGGCGGCCGGATCGTGATCGAGGCCGAGCTCGACACCAACGTGACGGCCCGCCGCCTGATCAAGGACATTGGCGAGGTGTTCGGCCACAAGGCCGAGGTCCTGGTGCTGGCCCCGGCGGGGCTGCGGAAGGGGTCGCGTTACGTCGTGCGCGTCTACAAGGACGGCGAGGCGCTGGCGCGGCAGACCGGCTTGATCGACAACCACGGCCGCCCGGTTCGGGGCCTGCCCCGACAGGTCGTGTCAGGAGCGACGTGCGACGCCGAGGCCGCCTGGCGGGGCGCGTTCCTGGCCCACGGCTCGCTGACCGAGCCCGGCCGGTCGATGTCGCTGGAGGTGACCTGCCCCGGCCCCGAGGCCGCGCTGGCCCTGGTCGGCTCCGCCCGCCGGCTGAAGATCCACGCCAAGGCCCGCGAGGTGCGCGGCGTCGACCGCGTGGTCGTCCGCGACGGCGACGCCATCAGCGCCCTGCTGACCCGCCTCGGCGCCCACGACAGCGTGCTGGCCTGGGAGGAGCGCCGGATGCGGCGCGAGGTCCGGGCCACCGCCAACCGCCTCGCCAACTTCGACGACGCCAACCTGCGCCGCTCGGCCCGCGCGGCCGTGGCCGCGGGGGCGCGGGTGCAGCGGGCCCTGGAGATCCTCGGCGACGACGCCCCCGAGCACCTGGTGATCGCCGGGCGGCTGCGGGTGGAGCACAAGCAGGCGTCGCTGGAGGAGCTCGGCCAGATCGCCGACCCGCCCCTGACGAAGGACGCCATCGCCGGCCGCATCCGCCGCCTGCTCGCCATGGCCGACAAGCGGGCCCAGGACCTCGGCCTGCCGACCACCGAGGCGAGCCTCACGGCCGACATGCTGAGCGGCTGAAGACCCCACATCACAGCGCAATTTTTTACAGAAAGTCGCCCCGCTTTGCGGCTTTCTTACGCTATGCCGCCCTGCGGCAGACCCGCTTGGTCTAAACCAATTTGAGTCCGATAGGGTCTGCACCGAGGTTTCAGTCACGTAACGACGGACGAGGAGATCGGATCCCCGTGACCATCCGCGTAGGCATCAACGGCTTCGGCCGCATTGGCCGCAACTTCTGGCGAGCCGCCGCAGCCAGCGGCAAGGACATCGAGGTCGTCGCTGTCAACGACCTCACGGACAATGCCACGCTCGCGCACCTGCTCAAGTACGACAGCATCCTCGGCCGCCTCCCCTACGAGGTGAAGGCGACCGCTGACGAGATCATCGTCGACGGCAAGCCCATCAAGGCGTTCGCCGAGCGCGACCCGGCCAACCTTCCGTGGGGCGACCTGGGCGTCGACGTCGTCGTCGAGTCGACCGGCTTCTTCACCGACGCCAACAAGGCCAAGGTCCACGCCGAGAACGGCGCGAAGAAGGTCATCATCTCCGCTCCGGCGAAGAACGAGGACGTCACCATCGTCATGGGTGTCAACCACGACACCTACGACCCGGCGAACCACACGATCATCTCCAACGCGTCGTGCACCACCAACTGCCTGGCCCCGCTCGGCAAGGTCCTCAACGACTCCTTCGGGATCGAGAAGGGCCTCATGACGACGATCCACGCGTACACGCAGGACCAGAACCTGCAGGACGGCCCGCACGGCGACCTCCGCCGCGCCCGCGCCGCCGCGCTGAACATCGTCCCCACCTCGACCGGCGCCGCCAAGGCGATCGGCCTGGTGCTGCCCGAGCTCAAGGGCAAGCTCGACGGCTTCGCGCTGCGCGTGCCGATCCCCACGGGCTCGGCCACCGACCTGACCGTCGACCTCAAGCGCGAGGTGACCGTCGAAGAGGTCAACGCCGCGTTCAAGGCCGCCGCCGAGGGCCCGCTCAAGGGCTTCCTCACCTACACCGAGGACGAGATCGTCTCGAGCGACATCGTCACCGACCCGAGCTCCTGCATCTTCGACGCCGGCCTGACCAAGGTCTTCGGCAACCAGGTGAAGGTCATCGGCTGGTACGACAACGAGTGGGGTTACAGCAACCGCCTCGTGGACCTCATCGAGTACGTGGGTGCCTCGCTCTGATGCGTGGTCTCGACGAGCTCGACGTGAAGGGTCGGCGCGTCCTCGTGCGCGCCGACCTGAACGTTCCCCTCGACGGGGACGTGATCACCGATGACGGCCGCATCCGCGCCTCGCTCCCGACGATCCGGGAGCTGGCCGGCAAGGGCGCCAAGGTGATCGTCTGCGCTCACCTGGGCCGTCCCAAGGGCCAGGTCAAGCCGGAGTTCTCGCTGGCCCCCGTGGCGAAGCGGCTCTCCGAGCTGCTGGGCGAGCCGGTCGCCTTCGCCGCCGACGTGGTCGGCGACTCCGCCCGCGCCACCGTCGCGGCGCTGGAGGAGGGCCAGGTCGCCCTGCTGGAGAACCTGCGCTACGAGCCGGGCGAGGAGTCCAAGGACGACGCCGCCCGCGCCGAGTTCGCGGCCCGCCTGGCCATGCTCGCCGACCTCTACGTCGGCGACGGCTTCGGAGCGGTCCACCGCAAGCACGCGTCGGTCTACGACGTGCCCAGGCAGCTTCCCCACGCGGTCGGCGGCCTGATCGCCGCCGAGGTCGACGTGCTGAGGAAGCTGACCGAAGACCCGGCCCGCCCCTACGCGGTGGTGCTGGGCGGCGCGAAGGTCTCCGACAAGCTCAAGGTCATCGCCAACCTGCTGACCAAGGTCGACCGGCTGCTCATCGGCGGCGGCATGGCATACACGTTCCTCAAGGCCCAGGGCTACGAGGTCGGCAAGTCCCTCCTGCAGGAGGAGCAGCTCGACACCGTCCGCGGGTTCCTGAACGAGGCCGCCTCGCGCGGCGTCGACCTGGTCCTGCCGGTCGACATCCTCGCCGCGACCGAGTTCGCCGAGGACGCCGAGTACGAGGTCGTCGACGCCACCGCCATCCCGGCCGACCGGGAGGGCCTGGACATCGGCCCGCGCACCCGCGAGCTGTTCGCCCAGAAGCTGGCCGACGCCGAGACCGTGTTCTGGAACGGCCCGATGGGCGTGTTCGAGTTCGAGGCCTTCTCGGGCGGCACCCGCGCCGTCGCCGAGGCGCTCGTGCGCTCCGAGGCGTTCACCGTGGTCGGCGGCGGCGACTCCGCCGCGGCGGTCCGCAAGCTCGGCCTGCCGGAAGACGGCTTCTCGCACATCTCGACCGGTGGCGGCGCCTCGCTCGAATACCTCGAGGGCAAGGAACTGCCCGGCCTGATCGCGCTGGAGGACTGACGTGAGCCGCAAGCCGCTCATCGCCGGCAACTGGAAGATGAACAAGAACCACCTTGAGGCGATCAAGCTGGTTCAGGAACTCGCCTTCTCCCTGACCGACAAGGACTTCGACAAGGTCGAGGTCGCGGTGCTGCCCCCGTTCACCGACCTGCGCAGCGTCCAGACCCTGGTCGACGGCGACAAGCTCCGCATCGTCTACGGCGGCCAGGACCTGTCCGCCCACGACGGCGGCGCCTACACCGGGGAGATCTCCGGCGCCATGCTCGGCAAGCTCGGCTGCACCTTCGTGGCGATCGGCCACTCGGAGCGCCGGCAGTACCACGCCGAGGACGACGCCCTGGTCAACACCAAGGTCCAGGCGGCCTACCGTCACTCGGTGACGCCGATCCTGTGTGTCGGCGAGGGCCTGCCGGTCCGCCAGGCGGGCAACCAGGTCGAGCACACCCTCGCCCAGGTCGACGGCGCCCTCAAGGGCGTCACGGCCGAGCAGGCGAAGACGATCGTGATCGCTTATGAGCCGGTGTGGGCGATCGGCACCGGCGAGGTCGCCACTCCCGACGACGCTCAGGAGGTGTGCGGCGCGATCCGCGTGCGACTCGCCGAGCTGTACGACACGGAAGTCGCCGACGCCGTCCGTATCCTTTACGGAGGCTCGGTGAAGTCTGACAACGTCGCCGCGATCATGGCACAGCCCGACGTCGACGGCGCGCTCGTCGGCGGGGCCAGCCTCGACCCGGCGGAGTTCGTGAAGATCTGCCGGTTTTAGCGCAGATGTCGGCCTAGCTGGGTCATTATGGGGGTGCGACTTGACACCAGGTCGTACCCTCATAGAGCACGTTTGAATCGTCATGCCGCTCAGGCGCTATCCGGAAAAGGTCTACCGTGACTATCGGAATCTCCATCGCCCTCATTCTGTCGAGCTGCCTCATGGTGCTGCTGGTTCTGCTCCACAAGGGCAAGGGCGGCGGTCTGACGGACATGTTCGGCGGCGGCTTCGCCTCGTCGTTCGGCGGTTCGTCCGTCGTGGAGCGCAACCTTGACCGCCTCACGGTCATCACCGGCGTCGTGTGGTTCGTCTGCATCATCGCGCTCGGCCTGCTGCTCAAGCCGTAGCAGCCGCAAGCGTCACATAGGGTTCATTCTCTCCCCGTGTTCCCCGCGGGGCGATCGAGCGAGGAGTAATCCGTGGGTAGTGGCAACGCGATCCGTGGCAGTCGAGTCGGAGCCGGCCCGATGGGCGAGGCCGAGCGCGGCGAGGCGGCCCCCCGAGTGCGTGTCGCCTTCTGGTGCGCGAATCTTCACGAGACGCGTCCCAGTTTCGCCAGCGACGCGGCCGTCCCGGAGTTCTGGGACTGCCCCCGTTGCGGCCTGCCCGCGGGTCAGGACCAGGCCAACCCGCCTGCTCCGCCGCGCAACGAGCCCTACAAGACCCACCTTGCCTACGTGAAGGAGCGCCGGAGCGACAAGGACGGCGCGCAGATCCTCGCGGAGGCGCTGGAGCGGCTGCGCTCCTCCTCGCGTCCGATCTACTAGGACTTGCCGAAACGGCCCCGCTGCCCTGGCAGCGGGGCTTTTTCGTGCGTCAGAACACCTGGTCGCCGTCTATGAACGTGGCGCGGACCCGGGTGAGGGCGATCTCCTCGACCGGCTGGGCGAAGGGGTCGCGGTCGAGCACGACCAGGTCGGCCGGGCGGCCGGGTTCGATCACGCCCGCCGGCGACCCGTTGAGCCAGGCGCTTCCCTCCGTGTACGCCGTCATGATCGTGCGCAGGTCCAGCGCCTGACCGGGGAGGAACGGCGTCGCGGAGTGCCCGGCGTGGTGGGAGCCGGGCGGCTCGACCCGGTTGACCGCGACGTGCATGCCCTCAAGGGGGTCGGCCGACGACACCGGCCAGTCGGAGCCCGCCGCCAGGCGCGCGCCGGAGGCGACCAGGTCGCCGAACGGATACTGCCACGACGACCGGGGCTCGCCCAGGTAGGGCAGGGTGAGCTCGTCCATCTGGGGGCTGTGGGCGGCCCACAGCGGCTGGAGGTTGGCCACCGCGCCGAGCTTGGCGAACCGGGGCACGTCGTCGGGGGTGATGATCTGGAGGTGGGCGACGTGGTGGCGGTTGGCGGGGTCGGTGCCCTCCAGGGAGTCGAGCACCTCCCTGACGGCGCGCTCGCCGATGGCGTGGAAGTGCACCTGGAAGCCCAGCGCGTCGAGTTCGCGGACGTAGCCCTTCAGGAGCTCCGGATCCACATAGGACAGGCCCGTTCCGCCGCAGCGGCAGTAGGGCTCGATGACGGCCGCGGTGAAGTTCTCGGCGATGCCGTCCTGCATGATCTTGACGGCCCCGGCGCGGAACCTCTCCAGCCCCGCCGCCGAGGCGCGGCGCTCGACCAGTGACGGGATCTGCTCGGCGCCCCGCGTGCGGTCCCACCACAACGCCGCCACCACGCGGGCCTTCAGCAGGCCTCTCCCGGCCACCGACAGGTAGGTGGGGAGCTGGTCGTCGGAGCCGGCGTAGGAGCCGACGATGGCGTCCTGCCAGCCGGTGATGCCCAGGGAGAACAGGTGCCGCTGGGCGTCCAGCAGCGCGGCCTCCTGGTCGGCGGCGGTGGGGCGGGGGGTGAGGAGGCCGACCAGGTCCATCGCGCCCTCGTGCAGGACGCCGGTCGGGGTGCCGTCGGGGTCGCGTTCGATGCGGCCGTCGGCGGGGTCGGGGGTGTCCCTGGTGATGCCCGCCCGTTCCAGGGCCCGCGTGTTGACCCAGGCCGCGTGGTGGTCGCGCTGGATCAGGTAGGCCGGGCGGTCGAGGAAGTCGAGTTGCTCACGCCGGGGGAGACCGCCGGGGAAGGCGGCCATGTCCCAGCCGCCGCCCTGGATCCACTCGCGGCCGGGGTGGGCGGCGGCGTACTCGGCGATCTCCTGGAGGTAGGCGTCGAGGCCGTACACCTCCGACAGTTCGCACAACGCGCGTTCGAGGCCGGCCTGGACCGGGTGGACGTGGCTGTCGGTGAAGCCGGGCGTGAGCAGGCCGCCGGCCAGGTCGAACGGCTCCGCGGCCGGGGTGGCGACCTCGTCGGTCGCGCCCACGGCGGCGATGACTCCGTCGCGGACCAGCGCCGCTTCGGCGAAGCCGCCCGGGGTGAGGACGCGGCCTCCGTGGAACAGGGTCTCGGTCAATTCAGTGTCCTGTGATCTTGTCGGCGATTCTGGCCAGCACGGACGTGCGGGGCACGCCCCCGGCCTCCTGGGCGTCGGCGAGCCGGTAGAGACGGTACATCGCGTGCACCCCCGTCCAGCGCAGGGGTTCGGGCTCCCATTTGCGCACCCTGCGGCCCACCCAGGGCAGCGCGGTCAGGTCGGTCTCGCGGCCGAGCACCAGGTCGCGCAGGGTCCGCCCGGCGAGATTGGTCGCGGTGACGCCGTGGCCGGTGTAGCCGCCGGCCCAGCCGAGGCCGGTCGAACGGTCCAGCCCGACGGTGGCGCACCAGTCGCGCGGCACGCCCAGCACCCCCGACCAGGCGTGCGCGACCCTGGTCGAGCGGGCGGCGGGGAAGAAGCCGAGCAGCAGGCTCCAGAGGGCGTCGACCGTCCAGCCGTGGGTGTGGCCCCGGTCGTCGACCCGGGAGCCGTAGAGGTAGGGGCGGCCCCGGCCGCCGAAGGCGATGCGGTCGTCGGCGGTGCGCTGGGCGTACATGTAGTAGTGGGCGAAGTCGCCGAGCAGTTCACGGCCCTGCCAGCCGACCTCGTCCCAGAAGCTCGGAGGGAGCGGCTCGGTGACGATCATGGAGCTGTTCATCGGGAGCCAGTCGCGGTGGTTGTCCTTCAGCGTCGCGGTGAACCCCTCGGTGCAGCGGAGGATCACGTCGGCGCGGACCGTGCCCCGCGCCGTCGTCACCCGGCCGGGCGCGATCCCGGTCACCTCGGTGCCCTCGTAGAGCTCCACCCCCAGGTTCTGTACGACCTCCGCCAGCCCCCTGGCCAGCTTCGCCGGCTGCACCCGCGCACAGTGGGGGCTCCAGGATGCCGTCAGGGCGCCCTCGACCCGGATGCGCTCGCCGACCGGCACCACCGACACGTCCTCGGGGCCCCAGCCCCAGGCGTACTGCGCCTCGACCTCCTGCTCCAGGCGCAGCGCCTGCGCGGGGGTCCGGGCGACGTTGACGACGCCGCCCTTCACCACGTCGGCGTCGACGCCCTCGGCCGCGCAGACGGAGATGACCTCGTCGACGGCGGTGAACAGCTCCCGCTGGAAGGCCCGCGCGGCCTCGGCGCCGTGGGTCTTGGCGTAGCGCCGGGGGCTGCCCGGCAGCAGCCCGGCCAGCCAGCCGCCGTTGCGGCCCGAGGCGCCGAACCCGGCGAACTCCTTCTCCAGGACCACGACGTGCAGCGACGGGTCGGCCTTGACCAGGTAGTAGGCCGTCCACAGGCCCGTGTAGCCGCCCCCGACGATCGCCACGTCGGCCCGCAGGTCGCCGCCGAGGCGGCGGGCGGGCTCGGGGACGCCGAGCGCCCGATACCAGTAGGAGACGTCACCGTTGGCGAAGGAATCGGAGAGCGGAGCGTTCATAGGGGCAATCCTGCTCTATCCGTCACCGACGCCGCATCTCACGACGGAACACGTCGTCGTGGACGGTATTAAGCACCGTTATGCGAAGTCTTAACAGAATTTGTCATGACGAAACGGATGGCACACCGTCATGTAGCAAATGCGTAACAACGCTCCCCCAGGCTGGGACGCAGCGGAGGGAGAGATGTTATGGGGTTTCTGCGGATCAGGACGACGGTCGACGAACGTCCCGGGCGGCTGGCGTCACTGGCGTCGGCGCTCGCGGCCAAGGGCGGCAACATCCTCGGCCTGTCCGTGCAACCCGACTCCGACGGCACCGTCGACGAGTTCATCGCCGACATCCCGGCCTCGGCGGACGACGTGCGGGTCGCCCTCGAGGAGGCCGGCGGCCGGCGCGTCAGGGTCGTCCCGGCGACCGCCCACGAGCTGACCGACGAGCCGACGCGGGTGCTGCTGCTGGCCGCGCGGCTGCGGGCGATGCCGTGGCGGCTCCCGGAGATCCTCGGCGACCTGCTCCGCGCCGACGACGCCCGCTGGGTGTTCGGCGCCGCGAAGGGCGAACTGCCCGACCCCACCCTGCTCGTGGTGCCGGTGGCGCAGCGCCGGTCGATCCGGCTGCGACGGACCGGCCTGCCCTTCACCATGACCGAGGCGGCCCGCGCCGCCGCGCTGGTCCGGCTGGCCCAGCCGCCGGCCGACCCCGTCTCGGCCGAGCGCGACCTCACGCTGACCGACGGGACGCGGGTGCGCGTGGAGTCGCTGGCCCCGATCTACCGCGAGGCCGTACGCGACCTGCACGAACGCTGCTCCCCGGAGACCCGCAGGTTCCGTTACTTCACCGCGGCACCCAGCCTGCCCCCGAGGGTCTTCGACCGGCTCTGCGACCGGTCGAAGGGCCACTCGCTGGTGGCCGGGCACGACGGCCAGGTGGTCGCGCTGGCCAGCCTGAACTTCGGCGCCGAGCCCGGCACCGCCGAGTTCACCCTCCTCGTCGAGGACCGCTGGCAGGGCCGCGGCCTCGGGGCCGCCCTGACCCGGATGCTCCTGGAGGAGGCCCGTGACCTGGGCCTGGCCGAAGTGCGGGCCACGCTCCTGTCCGACAACGCGCGCATGCGGAGTCTGCTGATCTCCCTCGGCGCCACGCTCGGCTACACCGAGGACCCCGGTGTGGTCGAGGCGCGGATCGCCGTGGGTGTGCTGGCGCCGGTCGTCCCGGCCTAGACCGCGCCACACGAACATTCCGGTCCGGGGCGGCTCAGGGGCCCCGGACCGGAATGATCACTTTTCCGGATCGGGCGGCGCGCCCATCGCGTCGAGCCGCCGGTGGAGGCTTTCGAGGCTCTCCAGGACCTTCTTCATGGTCTGCCGGTCTTCTCCGTGGCGGCGGAGGGTGGCCTGGATGATGTGGTCGCCCGGATCGGTCAGCCGGTCGATGACCGACCGGTCCTTCGCGCCCTGGGCGGTCATGCGCCGTTCGAGCGCGTCCTCGGCCACCTCGGGCGGGATGCCGCACTCGGCGAGCGCGTGCACGGCGATGCCCTGCCCCTCCCGGAGGGTGGCGAGCAGGATGTGCTCGGTGCTGACGTACCTGTCATTGCGCCGCATGGCCTCACGGAGCGCCAGCGCGAGGATCTACTTCGCGCGGGGGGGGAAGGGGACGGTGGCGATCTCGCCCGGGGGCGGGGTCTCCGGTTCGCCGACGAGGCGGGCGACGACGGCCCGTACGTGTTCGAGGTCGGCCTGGCACTCGGTGAGCGCCTGGGCGGCCAGGCCGTGGCCCTCCCTGATGAGCCCGAGCAGGATGTGCTCGGTGCCGAGGTGGCGGTGGCCCAGGTGGCGGGCCTCTTCGCCGGCGAGCATGATCACTTGGCGCGCGCGGTCGGTGAATCGCTCGAACACGGGTTTCCTCCGTGTCGTCTCCGTGGGGAGTGTGGGGGACTGCTCCCACTATGCGCCGGATACGGCGGGTGCGCGAAGCGTGTAGACGTGGACGGGCCCGTGCTCGCCCCTGCGGGTCCGGGTGCGGATCATGCCCAGCTTCTCGGCCAGCCGCTGGGAGGCGGTGTTGGCGGCGTCGGTCTCGGCCACCACCTCGGGCGCGCCCCGGTCCTCGAAGGCGAACCTCACCACCAGGCGGACCGCCTCCAGTGCCAGCCCCTTCCCCTGCCACTTCGGATCTACGCTGTAAAGGAGCTCGGCCGCGTGGTCGTCGGTGGTGCGCAGCCCGCACACCCCGATCTCGTCGCCGACGACGATCGCCCACAGGCCGTAGCCGTGGGAGGCGAAGTCGTCGCGGCTGTCGCCGACGATCTCGGCCACCAGCTCCACCGATACCAGCGCGTCGTCGAAGAGGTGCCGCCGCACGCTCGGCTCGTTCCAGTGCACCAGCAGCCAGGGGGCGTCCGCCGGGGTGATCGGGCGGAGCGTCAGCCGGTCTCCGCGCAACTCGGTCATGCGGGCCAGGGTATGACCTCTCCGTGAACCGTGAAGAGGCCGCCGACCGGCTTTACGCCCTGCCCCCGGCGGAGTTCACCGCCGCGCGCAACCGGCTCGTCAAGGAGACCGGCGACAAGGAGATCGGCAAGCTGCGCAAGCCCACGGTGCTGGCGTGGGCGGTCAACCAGGTGGTGCGCTCGCACCCCGCCGAGATCGACGAGCTCCTGGCCGTGGGGGAGGAGTTGCGGGCCGCCTGGGCCTCCGGCGACGGCGACGCCCTGGCCGCGCTCGGCCCGCGCCGCTCCGCCGCCGTCGCGGCGGTCTCCCGCCTGGTGCTGAAGGCCGCCTCGGGCCGGTTGACCTCGACGGTGGAACTGGAGCAGACCCTCGACGCCGCCGTGGTCGACGCCGACGCGGCCGCTCAGGTCCGCTCCGGGCGGCTGGCGGGGGCGCTGAGCTACAGCGGCTTCGTGCCCACCGCGGTCCCGCCCTCCGCCCCGGCCCGCCGCAGGCCCGCCGCCCCCGACCCGTCGGCCCGCGCCGAGGCCGAGGCGGCCGTGGAGAGGGCGCGGGACCGCCACGCGGAGTGGGCCGGCCAGCTCGCGTCGGCCGTCGCGGAGCGCGACGAGGCGCTCGGCGCCGTCGCCGAGGCCGAACGCGCCCTGACCGAGGCGCGGAGACGGGCGTCGGCGTCCGAACAGCGCCACGACGTCGTCAGGAAGGAGGAGGCCAGGGCCCGGCAGGCGCTCACCGACGCCGAGCAGGCGCTGAGACGCGCCTCTACGGGCAGATGACGACCCGTCCGGGTGGCCGCTTCGCCACCGCCTCGTAGGCGTCTCCGGCCAGTTCGAGGTCGAAGGTGAACGCGATGGGCGGCGGCCGGAAGTCGCCCGACTCCAGGTAGGAGGCGACCTGGGCGAGCCGTGCGGCGCACTGCCTGGTGCAGAGCCGCCTGGTGTCCAGGCCCGTCATGCGCACCTCCCGGTGGTAGAAGTCGGGCAGGTCGATCTCGACCTTCCGCGTCCCGGTCGAGGCGATGACGAGCAGCCGGCCCCCGTGGGCCAGGCAGGCCAGCGCGGCGGGGGTGGTGACACCGCCGACGGCGTCGTACACGACCTCGGCCCCGGCGCCCCGGGTCAGCCGCCGCACCTCGCCGGGGACGTCGCCGTGCAGCAGCACGAAGTCGTCGAGGGCGGCGTCGTCCACCGGGGGCCTGCGGTCGATCCCGATGACCCGCGCGCCCCGGACGCGGCCGATCTGCGCCACCGCCGAGCCGACGGCGCCGCTGACGCCGAAGACCGCGAGCGTCTCGCCCTTCTCCAGCAGGGCGGTCTCGACGACGCCGAGCCAGCCGACGACGAAGTTGACCCCGATGACCGACGCCTCGGCGAAGGTGAGCCTCTCGGGCTTGCGGACCAGCGCCGAGACGGGCACCACGACGAGTTCGGCGTGCGACCCGTCGCGGGTGTACCCGAGGTCGCCGCCGCTGCCCCACACCTCGGCGCCGAGCCAGTCGTGCGGCCCGCCGACGACCACCCCGGCGAAGTCGCGGCCGGGCACGCGGGGCAACGAGGTGCCCGGGATGTAGCCCGAGACGGTCTTCAGGTCCGACGGGGTCACCGAGGCGGCCCTGATCGAGACGAGGGCGTCGCCGCCGTTCAGCTCGGGCTCGGTGACGTCGACGACCTCCAGGACGTCGGCGGGCGAGCCGTAGCGGGCGAATCGCAGGGCGCGCATGTCACGGCCTCCTCTCCGGCGCGGCCGGGGTGAGCGTGAAGGTCCAGTCGACGGTCTGGAACGGCTCGCCGACCTCGGTCCCGTCGGGCGCGGTCCCCGGTCCGTGCTCGACGAAGTCGACGACCAGCGACCGCTTCGCCGCGAAGACGGCGTCGTGGTCGAGGTAGGGGTCGTCGCGCCGGAACAGCATGGTGATCAAAGGCTGGTAGCCGTCGGCGTGCAGCCGGAAGTGCAGGTGTTCGGGCCGCATCGCCGACCGCCCGGAGGCCTCCATGATCTCCCCGCACGGCCCGTCGACCGGCACCGGGTAGAAGCGCGGCGCGATCGACCGGTACCAGAACCGCCCGTCGTCGTCGGTGGTCAGCAGGGCGCGCATGGCCGGCCGGCCGTGCAGCCGGTCCTCCTGCTGTACGTCGTAGTGCCCCTCCCCGTCGCTGTGCCAGGTGTCGACCCTGACCCCGGCCAGGGGGTCGCCGTCGGGCCCGAGGACCCGCCCGGTGACGAACATGGGCGTGCCGGGCACCCCGCCGGAGATGTCGGCCCCGTTGGGCACCTGCGGCCGTCCTTCGACGAAGAAGGGGCCGAGCAGGGTGCCGTCGGTGGCGTGCGGCCCGTGGTGCTCGTTGATCAGGTCGACCAGGACGCTCAGCCCGAGGATGTCGGAGAGCAGGACGAACTCCTGGCGGGTGGGCGTGGTGACCCGGCCGACGCGGGCCAGGAAGTCCATCGCGGTGAACCACTCGTCCTCGGTGAGCCGCGTCTCCCGGGCGAAGTCGTGCAGATGCCGGACCAGCTCGACGAACAACTCGCGGGTGCGCCGGTCGGGACAACCGTCGAAGGTGCTCTGCACCTCTTTGGTGATCGTGTCCTCTGTGAGGTCGATCGACATGGTCCCCTCCCTCGTCCGTGGACCACCTCAGACGACACTATCCGCAGGTCGGAGAGGGGTTCGCGGGCGTGGAGGCGGCCACGTAAAAGCGCCGCAACAGTGCGGCAGAGGGGTTGCCCCGGCGTCGGGCCGCCGCAAGGCCGGGGCCGGGGCCCGGCCAAACGCGGGCCCCGTTCCGGCAAATCCCGGCTTTACCCGACCGGCGACTGGCCGGGGATCTCGGCGGCCGCCGCCCGGTCGACCAGGAACAGGGTGCGCTCCACGCCGCGGGCGCCCGCCGCCGGAGCCTCAAGCCGGTCGCACGTCAGGCCGACCCGCACCGCGGGCGCCTTCTCCGCGCCCGACGCGATCACCCACACCTCACGCGCCGCCTGGATGGCGGGGAAGGTGAGGGACACCCGCGTGGGCGGCGGCTTGGGGGAGTCGTGCACGGCCACGACCAGGCGGTCCTTCTCGTGGAGGGCCGGGTGGCCGGGGAACAGCGAGGCCACGTGGGAGTCGGGGCCCATGCCCAGCATCAGGACGTCGAACGCCACCCCGGAGCCCAGCGCCGCGGCGTACCGGTCGGCGGCCTCCTCCGGGGACAGGCCCGAGTCGGAGGCGGGCATCGGGTGCACCCGCTCCGGGTCGAGGTCGAGCACGTCGAGCAGGGCCTCGCGGGCCTGCTTCTCGTTGCGGTCGGGCGAGTCGGCCGGCACGAACCGCTCGTCGCCCCACCAGACGTCCACGGCGCGCCAGTCGACCGCGTCGCGGGCCGGGGAGGCGGCGACGGCGGCCAGGGTGGCGATGCCGATCGTGCCGCCGGTCAGCACGACCGAGGCCGTTCCCCGCTCCGTCTGCACGTCGGTCAACCTCGTGATCAGCCGGGCCGCCACGGCCTGGGCCAGGACGCCCGGGTCCCGGTGGACCACGACGAAGGGGACTGCGCTCATGACGTACCTCCGATAAAAGAGAAACCGCCCGTCTCCCGGGAGGGGAGACGGGCGGTTGACGATCTTATTGTCCGGCGAGGTGCTTCAGCGCGCCGGCGTAGATCTCGTCGGGGTCGAGCCGCCGCAGCTCCTCGGCCAGCAGTTCCGACTCGCCGCGCCGGGCCAGCGCGACGTTGCGGTCGGGCTGGCCCGGCCGCGACAGCGTCGCCAGCCGCGCGTCGCCGCGGACCAGCGACAACTCGCCGCCGCTGGCCAGCGTCAGCCGCACGGCGGTCAGGCCGGGGCCCTCCGACTCACCCACGGCGATGTCGGCGCCGAGCCTGTCGGACAACCACGACGCCAGCAGGCAGGCGCTGGGGTGCCCCGGCGTCCCCTCGACGACGCCGCCCGTGACCGGGCCCACCGGCAGGTCGAACGCCGCCGCCAGCAGCGAACGCCACGGCGTGAGCCGCGTCCAGGCCAGGTCGGTGTCGCCCGGGACGTAACCCTCCCAGCGCGACCGGATGACCTTGGCGCCGTCGTGGGCGGTGCGGGCGTCGACGATGCGCCGGGTGGCGAGGTGCCCGATCGGGTCCTTCGCCGGGGCCGACGGACCGTCGGCCGGCCACCAGACCACCACCGGGGTGTCGGTCAGCAGCAGCGGGCTGAGCACCGAGTCGGCGTGCCGGGTCAGCTCGCCGTAGAGGCGCAGGATGACGACCTCGCCGGGCGAGGACTCGCCGACGCGCAGCTCCGCGTCGAGCCGGTCGGGCTCGCGGGCGTCGCGGCGGATCACCACCAGGATCCTGGACGGGTGCTCGCGCGCCGCGTCGGTGGCCGCGCGCACCGCGTCGTACTGGCCCGCCTCGTCGGAGACCACCACGAGCGTGAGCACCATGCCGACGGCCGGGGCGCCCATCTGGTGGCGGAGCTTGGTCAGCGCGGAGCTGATCTTCGACGCGGTGGTCGCGGTCAGGTTGAAACTGGTCACAGCCGCCTCCAGACCCGCCCGTCGCGGGCGAGCATCTCGTCGGCGCCCGCGGGGCCCCACGTGCCGGCCGGGTAGCCCTCGGGGCGCCCGTGGGTGGCCCAGTACTCCTCGATGGGGTCGAGGATCTGCCACGACAGCTCCACCTCCCGCTGGTGCGGGAACAGCGGCGGGTCGCCGATCAGGACGTCCAGCAGCAGCCGCTCGTAGGCCTCGGGGCTGCTCTCCATGAACGACTCGCCGTAGGCGAAGTCCATGGACACGTCGCGGACCTCCATGGCCGTGCCGGGCACCTTCGACCCGAACCGCACCGTGATGCCCTCGTCGGGCTGGACGCGGATCACCAGGGCGTTCTGGCCCAGGATCTCGGTGTCGTCCTTGCTGAACGGCAGGTGCGGCGCCCGCTGGAACACCACGGCGACCTCGGTCACCCGGCGGCCCAGGCGCTTGCCCGCGCGCAGGTAGAACGGCACCCCGGCCCACCGGCGGTTGGCCACCTCGAGCTTGATGGCGGCGTAGGTGTCGGTCAGCGAGTCCTTCGGGATGCCCTCTTCCTCGAGGTAGCCGATGACCTTGTCGCCGCCCTGCCAGCCCGCGGTGTACTGGCCCCGGATCGCGCCGGTCGCCAGGTCGTCGGGCAGCTTGACCGCCTTGAGGACCTTCTCCTTCTCGCGGCGCAGCGAGTTGGCGTCGAAGGACGTCGGGTCCTCCATCGCGACCAGCGCCAGGAGCTGGAGCAGGTGGTTCTGAATGACGTCACGGGCCGCGCCGATGCCGTCGTAGTAGCCCGCCCGCGACCCGATGCCGATGTCCTCGGCCATCGTGATCTGCACGTGGTCGACGAAGCTGCGGTTCCAGATGGGCTCGTAGAGGTTGTTGGCGAAGCGCAGGGCCAGGATGTTCTGGACCGTCTCCTTGCCCAGGTAGTGGTCGATCCGGAAGACCGAGCTCTCCGGGAAGACCGCGCTGGTGATGCGGTTGAGGTCCTGCGCGCTGGCCAGGTCGTGGCCGAACGGCTTCTCGATCACCACGCGGCGCCACGACCCGTCGGGGTGCTGCGCCAGGCCGGTGCGCTTGAGCTGCTCGACGACCGTCGGGAAGAACTTCGGCGGGACCGACAGGTAGAAGGCGTAGTTGCCGCCCGTGCCGCGGGTCTCGTCGATCTCCTTGAGCATCATCGACAGGCAGTCGAACGCGCCGTCGTCGTGGAACTCACCCGGGCAGAAGTGGATGCCCTCGGAGATCTGCTTCCAGACCTCCTCCCGGAACGGGGTCCGGGCGTGCTCCTTCACGGCCTCGTAGGTGACGTTGGCGAAGTCCTCGTGGGCCCAGTCGCGGCGGGCGAAGCCGACCAGGGAGAAGCCCGGCGGCAGCAGGCCGCGGTTGCCCAGGTCGTAGATCGCCGGCAGCAGCTTGCGCTTGGCCAGGTCGCCGGTCACGCCGAACAGCACCAGGACGCACGGCCCGGCCACGCGGGGCAGGCGCTTGTCTCTGGGGTCGCGCAGCGGGTTGGCGGCGATCGTCTCCTCATTCGTCGCCACCGCCGCGACGGCCGCGGTGGCGACCTGGGTCTCCTCCGCGAGCGCGGCGGGCTCGTTCTCAGACATGATTCGGCGCCCTCCTGTACGACGGCTCCGTTTTGATCTCATGCGCTCTCATCGGGTCAGAGCTCCTCGGCCACCGCCAGCAGGTGGGCGACGCCCGCCCGCCGGTCGGTGAGGTGGAGCCGCACGGTCGGACGGCCCCGCGACTGGAGCGCCCCCAGGTCGCCCAGCGCCTGCGCGAGCTGGAGCTCGGCCAGGCCGTAGGGCCGGCCCGGGACCTCCACGTCGTCGCCGTTGGCGCCGGTGATCTGCAGGAACACCCCGACCTGCGGGCCGCCCTTGTGGTATTGGCCGGTCGAGTGCAGGAACCGCGGGCCCCACCCGAAGGTGACGGCCCGCTCGGTGCGGTAGTCGAGCAGGTTGCGCAGCGTCGCCACGTCGGCCCTGGCCCACGCCTCGGTGGTCTGCTCGAAGTCGGCCCCGCCGAGCACCGCGGCGTCGAAGGCGGCCTCGCGGTCGAGGTACGCCATGATCGCCAGGTAGCCGTCGGAGGGGATCGCCCGCAGCAGCCACGTCAGCACGTCGGCCAGGTTGCGCGAGTCGCCGACCTCGCCGTAGACCTCGACCGGGCCGTCGACCAGCGCCGGGGCGCCGATCTGCGGGGCGGAGGCGAGGATCTTGCCGGTGTTCTCCTTCGACTCGGCCACGTTGGGCTGGTTGAAGGGGTCGATCTCCAGCACCCGGCCGGCGATCGCGGTGGCGTACTCCCAGACCAGGAACTGCGCGCCCAGCGGGCCGTCGACGTGGACGTCGCCCTCGGGGCCGATGTCGACCGCGAACTGGTCGTGGCCCTCGGCCGAGTCGGCACCGACGACGGGCAGGATGCCCTTGCCGGACTTGCCGGTCGACTCGGCGATGAGCTGCTCGATCCAGTCGGGCAGCCCCGCGATGTCGGTCAGCGCGTCGCGCAGGATCAGCTTGTCGCGCCCGCCCAGCGCCTGGGCCCCCAGCAGGGCGCCCAGGTCGAGACCCGGGTTGCCCTCGTTCTGACCCAGCAGCGGGGCGATCTCGGCGGCGTCGTCGAGGAGCTTGACGACGTCGGCGCCGGCCAGCGCGCTCGGCACCAGGCCGAACGCGCTGAGCGCGCTGTAGCGCCCGCCCACGTTGGGGTCGGCCAGGAAGACCTGGTAACCCGCCTCGGTGGCGGACTTCTCGAGAGGTGAACCCGGGTCGGTCACGACGACGATCCGGTCGGCCGGGTCGATGCCGGCGTCGCGGAAGGCCTTCTCGTAGATGCGGCGGTGGCTGTCGGTCTCGACGGTGCCGCCGCTCTTCGACGCGACCACCACGACCGTGTTCTCCAGCCGGTCGCCCAGGGCGCGCAGCACCTGGCCGGGGTCGGTGGTGTCGAGCACGGTCAGCGGCACGTCCTCGGTCGCGCAGATGACCTCCGGCGCCAGCGACGAGCCGCCCATGCCGGCCAGCACGACGTGGTCGAGCCCTTCGGCCCGCACCCGCTCCACCAGCTTGTTCAGCTCGGGAAGCAGCTCCCGGCTCGTGGTGGGCAGGGTCAGCCAGCCGAGACGGATCGCCGCCTCGGCCTGCGCCTCCGGCCCCCACAGGGTCGCGTCGCCCGCCGCGAGGGCGGCCGGCACGCCCTCGGCCACCAGCTTGTCCTTGACGGCCGCCGCGGCCTCGGCCACGGGACCCAGGGTCACCTCTACCGCCATGAGTTATCGGGCCTTCCCCAGCTCGGTGGTGACGGTCTCCAGCAGTTCGTTCCACGACACGGCGAACTTGTCGACGCCCTCGTCCTCGAGCGCCCGCACGACGTCGTCGTAGTCGATGCCGATGTTCTTGAGGGCGGCCATGGCGTTCCAGGCGGCCTCGTAGAACGGACGGATCGTGTCGCCCGAGATACGGCCGTGGTCAGCCACGGCGTTCAGCGTCTTCTCCGGCATCGTGTTGACGGTGCCGGCGGTGACGAGCTCGTCGACGTAGAGCGTGTCGGGGTAGTCGGGGTTCTTGGTGCCCGTGGAGGCCCACAGCGGGCGCTGGGGACGCGCCCCGGCCGCGCGCAGCTCCTGCCAGCGCGGGGTGTTGACGACCTCCTCGAAGGCGGCGTAGGCGAGCCGCGCGTTGGCGACGGCGGCCTTGCCCTTGAGCTCCAGCGCCTCGGGGGTGCCGATCTTGTCGAGCCGGGCGTCGATCTCGGAGTCGACGCGGCTGACGAAGAACGACGCCACCGACTCGATCTTGGACAGGTCGAGGCCCTTGGCCTTGGCCTGCTCCAGGCCGTCGAGCCAGGCGTCCATGACCGCGCGGTAGCGCTCCAGGGAGAAGATCAGCGTGACGTTGACGCTGATGCCCTCGGCGATGGCCGCGGTGATCGCGGGCAGGCCCTCGACGGTCGCCGGGATCTTGATGAACAGGTTCTCGCGGTCGACCAGCCACCACAGGGCGCGGGCCTCGGCGATGGTCGCCTCGGTCTCGCGGGCCAGGCGCGGGTCGACCTCGATGGACACGCGGCCGTCGACGCCGGAGGTGGCGTCGTAGACCGGGCGCAGCACGTCGGCGGCCCAGCGGATGTCGAACGTGGTGATCGCGCGCACGGCCTCGTCGACCGAGACCTTGCGGACCGCCAGGTCGTGGAGCTGGGTGTCGTAGGCGTCGCCCTTGCTCAGCGCGGACGCGAAGATCGTCGGGTTGGAGGTGACGCCGGTCACGTTCTTCTCGCGGATCAGCGCCGCCAGGTTGCCGGTGCGCAGACGCTCGCGGCTGATGTCGTCGAGCCAGATCGACACGCCGAATTTGGTCAGCTTGGAGAGGTTCTCACTCATATTCAGTTTCCCGTCGTCTCGCCCTTGTCGGCGCCGGTCTTGGCGAGCGAGGCCTTCGCCGCCGCGGCCACGCGCTCCGCCGTGAGGCCGAACTGCTCGTAGAGGGTCCTGTAGGGGGCCGAGGCGCCGAAGTGCTCCAGGCTCACCACGACGCCATCGTCTCCTACGAACTCACGCCAGCCCAGCGCGATTCCCGCCTCGACGGCGACCCTCGCGTGAACATTCGGTGGCAGGACCTCCTGCCGGTAGGCGGCGTCCTGCGCGTGGAACCACTCGACGCACGGCATCGAGACGACGCGCGTCGGGATGCCCTGCTCCTCGAGGCTCTTGCGGGCGCCGAGAGCGATCTCGACCTCCGAGCCGGTGCCGATGATGACCACCTTCGGCTGCCCGTTCGAGGCGTCTTCAAGCACGTAGCCGCCCTTGGCGACCTTGCTGGCGTCGGCGGTGCCGGCGTAGACCGGCAGGTTCTGCCGGGTCAGCGCCAGTGCGGCCGGGCGGTCGTTGTGCTCCATGATGATGCGCCACACGGCGGCGGTCTCGTTGGCGTCGGCCGGGCGGACGACGTCGAGGCCGGGGATGGCGCGCAGCGCCCACAGGTGCTCGACCGGCTGGTGGGTCGGGCCGTCTTCGCCGAGGCCGATGGAGTCGTGCGTCCACACGTAGGTGACCGGCAGCTTCATCAGCGCGGCCAGGCGCACCGCGGGGCGCATGTAGTCGCTGAAGACCAGGAAGGTGCCGCCGTAGGGGCGGGTGCCGCCGTGCAGGGCGATGCCGTTGAGGATGGCGCCCATGCCGTGCTCGCGGATGCCGAAGTGGAGGGTGCGGCCGTAGGGCCCGCCGGGGAACTCCTTGGTCTGGAACTCCTCGGGGATGAACGACGGCTCGCCCTTCATCGTGGTGTTGTTCGACTCGGCCAGGTCGGCCGAGCCGCCCCACAGCTCGGGCAGCACCGGCGCCAGAGCGCTCAGCACCTCGCCCGACGCCTTGCGGGTGGCCATGGAGCCGCCGGCCTCGAAGGTCGGCAGCGCCTCGGTCCAGCCGGTGGGCAGTTCCTTGGCGCTCAGCCGGTCGAGCAGGGCGGCCCGCTCGGGGTTGGCGGCGCGCCACTCCTGGTAGCCCTTGTCCCATTCGGCGTGGGCGGCCCGGCCGCGCTCGACGACGCCGCGGGCGTGCTCCAGCACGGCCTCGGGGACGACGAACGACTCGTTCGGGTCCATGCCGAGGATCTTCTTGGTGGCGGCGATCTCGTCGGCGCCCAGCGCCGAGCCGTGGATCTTGCCGGTGTTCTGCTTGTTGGGGGCCGGCCAGCCGATGATCGTGCGCAGCCGGATGAACGAGGGGCGCTCGGTCTCGGCGCGCGCGGCCTCCAGGGCGGCGTGCAGGGCGGCGACGTCCTCCACGTAGTCGCCGGTCCGCGTCCAGTCGACGGTCTGGGTGTGCCAGCCGTAGGCCTCGTAGCGGGCCACCACGTCCTCGGAGAGGGCGATCTGGGTGTCGTCCTCGATCGAGATGTGGTTGGAGTCGAAGAGCACGGTCAGGTTGCCCAGGCGCTGGTGGCCGGCCAGGGCGCTGACCTCGTGGCTGATGCCCTCTTCGATGTCGCCCTCGGAGGCCACGCACCAGATGTGGTGGTCGAAGGGGGAGGTGCCGGGGGCGGCGTCGGGGTCGTAGAGGCCGCGCTCGCGGCGGGCCGCCATGGCCATGCCGACGGCGTTGCCGATGCCCTGGCCCAGCGGGCCGGTGGTGGTCTCGACGCCGAGCGTGTGGCCGTGCTCGGGGTGACCGGGGGTCAGGCTGTCCCAGGTGCGCAGCGCCTTGATGTCCTCGAGGCTCAGGCCGTAACCGGACAGATATAGCTGAATGTAAAGCGTAAGGCTAGAATGACCACAGGACAGTACAAATCGGTCACGGCCCACCCAGTGGGAATCGGTTGGGTCGTGTCGCATCGTCTTCTGGAACAGCAGGTAGGCGGCGGGGGCCAGGCTCATCGCCGTACCGGGGTGTCCCGAGCCCGCCTTCTCGACAGCGTCCATCGCCAGGGCGCGCACCACGTCGACGGCCTGCCGATCGAGGTCGCTCCACTCAAGACCAGCACTGCTCACTCGTTCGATCCCCTCTTTTTTCATTCACGCGGTTCAGGCGTTCCCGCCCACACGGGACCCTAACGGGTGCGGATGCGTACCGTCCGGTAAGGACCCCCCGAACGATCAGGGGGTGGGTGAGCAGCCCCGATTCAGGGACCACGGGCCCGTCCCACTACAGTGATTTCCCTAGTTCCGGCTGCTGCCCGGAGATCCCGCTCTAATCCCGAGGTTACGCGTTGACCCCGCACGTGCTGGAAGCGCCTTGACGGTGCTGATGAAGAACGAAGCGATGGCCCCCGCCGCGGTTCGCCGCGGCGCCGGCGAGGTCATCCGGGCCTATGTGGCGCTGACCAAGCCGCGGATCATCGAGCTGCTCCTGATCACCACGCTGCCGGTCATGTTCCTCGCCGCCAAGGGCCTTCCCGACCTGTGGCTCGCGATCAACACCATGGTGTTCGGCACCCTGTCGGCGGGCAGCGCCAACGCGCTGAACTGCTACATCGACCGCGACATCGACGAGGTGATGCGCCGCACGCGGCGCCGTCCGCTGGCCCGCCACCAGGTGTCCCCGAAGGGCGCGCTCACTTTTGGCGTGATTTTGGGCGCGGCTTCCACGCTGGGCCTCGGCCTGACCGTGAACTGGCTGGCCGCCGCCCTGTCCTTGGGGGCGATCCTCTTCTACGTCCTGGTCTATTCGATGTTCCTGAAGCGGCGCACGTCGCAGAACATCGTCTGGGGCGGCATCGCCGGGTGCATGCCGGTGCTGATCGGCTGGGCCGGCATCACCGGCGGCATGTCGTGGGCGCCGGTCGTGCTGTTCGGCGTGGTGTTCTTCTGGACGCCGCCGCACACCTGGACCCTCGCCATGCGCTACCGCGAGGACTACGCCGCCGCGAAGGTGCCCATGCTCCCGACGGTCGCCTCCGAGGCCACGGTCGTGACCCAGGTCATCTGGTACACGTGGGCGACCGTGGCCTGCTCGCTGCTGCTCTGGCCGGTGGCCGGCACCTCGCCGTTCTACCCCGCCGTCGCGGCCGTGCTGGGCGCCGCCTGCCTGTTCGAGGTGTACGCCCTGCGCCACCGCCTGAAGCAGGGCAAGACCGGCGTGGACCTGCGCCCGATGCGGTTCTTCCACTGGTCGAACATCTACCTGGCGCTGCTGTTCCTGGCCGTGGCGATCGACTCCCTGATCGCCTGAGCGGACAGCGCGTCGAGGTTCCGTTACGCTCACGGAATGGCGAGCCGCGATCCACGATCGGTGTTGAGGGGGCGCCCGTCCTTCGGGCTCATCATCGGGCTCGTGGTGGCGGGCATCTGCGCGACCGTGTCGTTCTCGTTCGACATCCTCAACGGCGATCCGGTCGAGTTCTTCATCGCGCTGGCGGCGGCGATCGCGCCCGTCCCGCTGCTGCTGGCGGGGGTCCTGGCGCTCGACCGCATGGAGCCCGAGCCGCGCAGCAACCTGATCTTCGCGTTCATGTGGGGCGCCGGGATCGCGGTGCTGTTCGCCGGCCTGCTCAACTCGCTCAACCTGATCTACGTCGAGAACGCGCTGGGCGACCCCGAGGGCGCCCGCGACTACGTCGCCACCTTCGGCGCCCCGCTCGTCGAGGAGTCGATGAAGGGCCTGGTGCTGGTCGGGCTGCTGCGCTACCGGCGGCAGGAGCTCGACGGCCCGACCGACGGCATCATCTACGCCAGCATGGTCGGCCTGGGCTTCGCGATGTCCGAGAACGTCAGCTACTACCTGGCGGCGCTGACCGAGAACGGCCCCGAGGGCCTGGCCGCCACGGTGGTGCTGCGCGGGGTGCTCTCGCCGCTGGCCCACCCGCTGTTCACCTCGCTCATCGGGATCGCGGTGGCCTACGCCGCCCAGCCGCAGAACCGGGGCGCGCGCGGCGTGTGGATGGTGATCCTCGGCTGGATCGGCGCGATGATCCTCCACGGCCTCTGGAACGGGTTCGCCTCGTTCGCGGGCTTCAACGGGCTGATCGTGGCCTACCTGATCCTGATGGCGCTGCTGTTCGTGGAGTTGTGGGTCATCGTGCGCGACCGCAAGCGCGTGGTCGGCATGATCCAGCACTACCTGCCGCCCTATGAGCGCACCGGGCTGATCACCGCCGCCGACATCGTCATGCTCTCGTCGCTGAAGCACCGGCGCGAGGCCCGCAAGTGGGCCCGGCAGCACGGCGGGCGGCCCGGCCAGCAGGCGATGAGCGACTACCAGCTCGCCGCGACCGAGCTCGGCCTGCTCCACGAGCGCGCGGTGCGCGGCGGGGTCTCCGAAGACGACTTCCTGACCACCCAGCGGTCGCTGGCCGACCTGATGGCCCATTCGCGCGGCATGTTCCCGGTGCCACCGCAGCAGGTCACGGTTCCGCCGCCCTGGGCGTGAAATCTTCCTGTCAAGAGGGCTTCCGGTGACAGGTTCACATGGATTCCATGTCGCCTCAGTTACAAATCTTGTGTTATTTCACATTCGATCACTACCAATGAGGCACGCACTCTGATCACGGAGGTTCTCTGTTGCGTGCCCCCACCGCCCTCCTGAGCCTCGCCGTCGCGGCCACGCTCCTGGTTCCGACGGGTTCGGCCCTCGCCGAGCCGACCCCGCCGCCCGGGGTGACGACCCGCGACTTCGGCAACGGCCCCGAGCGCAACGAGGAGGCCGCCGGCGTCGCCGACCCGGCCGCCGCCACGTTACGCGCCCTGGCGGGCGACACGACCCCCGCGGCCGCCGCCGAGCGGCTCAAGCACTTCCCGTTCTTCCGCGACTTCAAGGACAAGGAGCGCGGCTACCCCCGCCAGACCCGCCTGCCGGTTCCCGCCGAGAACCCGGCCGACGCGTCCATCAAGCTGGGCCTGACCCCCTACCACGCCATCGCCGGGAAGCTGAACGCCCTCCAGGCCCGCAGCAACCGCGTCAGCGTCGAGGTCATCGCCCGGTCCCACCAGGGCCGCGACCTCTACCTGGTGACGGTCACCGCGCCCGAGAGCAAGCAGCAGGCCCGCGAGCAGGACGCCATCCGCGACCGCATCGAGAACGACGCCGCCAAGGCCGCCAAGGACCGCAAGCTGCCCGGCAGGTACAAGGCGCCGGTCTTCGTCAACAACAACATCCACGGCAACGAGTGGGAGGGCACCGACGCCGCCCTGCGCGTGATCGAGGAGCTGGCCGTCAGCGACGACAAGAAGATCGTCGACCTGCTGAACCGCACCCGGCTCTACTTCAACGTCACCGCCAACCCCGACGGCCGGTTCGGCAACACCCGCGCCAACGGCGCCGGCTTCGACATGAACCGCGACTTCATCACCGCCTCGCAGCCCGAGGTCCAGGCGATGCGCCAGGTCATGATCGACACCCAGCCGGTCGCCATGATCGACCTGCACGGCTACGTCAACGGCACGCTGATCGAGCCGACCACCCCGCCCCACGGCGCCAACTACGAGTACGACCTGTTCATCAAGAACACCTACGCCAACGGCCTGGCCATGGAGCAGGCGGTGCTGGGCCTCGGCTACACCCCCGAGAAGGACGGCGTGAACCCGCCGACCATCCCGTTCCGCGACGACGCCGAGGGCTGGGACGACTGGCCCCCGATCTTCACCCCGCAGTACGCCCCCTTCCAGGGCGCGGTGGCCTCGCACACCATCGAGTTCCCGATGCGGGTCAACAACGCCGACTACAACAACCTCCCGGTGGAGGAGCTGCGGCGGCGCACGGCCATCAACACGGACATCGCGGCGGCGGTGATGCGGGCGACGTACACGTTCGTGCGGGACCGCCACGACCAGCTCATCGCCGACCAGATCGAGATGTTCCGCCGGGGCGCCGCCGGTGAGGCCTCCAAGCAGGTGCCGCTGGGCATCGTGCCCGGCTTCGGCCCCGAGGACGTCTACAACACCACCTTCCCGCGCGCCTACGTGATCCCGGCGGGCGACCGCCAGCGCTCGGCCACCGCCGCCGCGCGCCTGGTCGACCACCTGATCGCCAACGACGTGCGGGTCGAGCGGGCCAAGCGGGCCTTCACGGTCGACGGCACACGGTACGCCGAGGGCTCCTACGTCGTCGACATGCACCAGCCCAAGCGCGGCATCGCCAACGTGATGCTGGAGCCCGGCGCCGACATCACCCCGCGCGTCGACTCCATGTACGACATCTCCGGCTGGAGCCACGCCCTGCTCTGGGGCGCGACCGTCGACTCGGTGAGCGCGCTGCGGGCCGACACCAAGACCGTGGACGGCGCCGACCTCGACGGCTCCGTGCCGTGGACGACCCGTCCGCTCTCGCTCAGGGTCACCGACGGCCGCGAGATCCAGGCCCTGAACGAGCTGATCGGCCAGGGCGTCCAGGTCACCTGGGCGGAGAACGGCACCGCCGTGATCCCCGCCTCGGCCCGCCGCCAGGCCGAGGGGCTCGCCCGCAAGTACGGCGTCACCTTCGGCGTCGCCGACCAGGCCGCCGGGGCCAGACTCGGCCAGGTCCGGGTGGCGGCCGCGGTCTCGGCCGACGAGCTGTTCACCCTGCGCGAGCTGGGCTTCCAGGTCACGCCGGTGTCCACGGCCGTGCTGAACGCCGGGTTCGACTGGAGCACCACCGACGTGCTCCTCGTCTCCAGCGGCCTCAACTACGCCCAGCTCAACGCCGGGGCCAGGGCCGCGCTCGACGCCTACCTGACGACGGGCGGCCTGGTCACCCGCGGCAGCACCGGCGCGACCTTCAACGGCGCGGCCGGCCTGCTCACCGTGACCCCGGTCGCCGGTCGCAGCGACGCCAACGGCGTGGTGAAGGTGACCTCGCCGGGCGGCCCGGTCGGCGGCGACGCCCCGGCCAACTCGTTCGTCTACTCGCCCCGCTGGTTCACCGGCCTCGGCCCGGAGGTCCGCGTCGAGCAGGCCTACGCGACCGACGGCCCGCTGGTCAGCGGCCACTGGCGGCCCAACGCCAACGGCACCGGCGGCCAGGACGCGGCCCGCGGCCAGGCGGCCGTGGTCAGCGGCCGGGACGAGCGCGGCGCGGCCGTGGTGATGTTCGGCACCGAGCCGATGTTCCGCAACCACCCCAAGGGCCTGTTCGCCCAGGTGGCCAAGGCGCTCTACTGGTCGTCCTCCGCGGCCGACGTGAAGTAGGGAATCATCCGGAACACGGCCCCTGGCGCTCCGGCCGGGGGCCGTGTTTCAATTCCGGCGGGCCCGGACCCGCGTGACGACCGTCGATCCGTCGCGCCTGGAGGGCCCCCGTTGAAGAGAAACTCCCTCACCGCCCTTGCCGTGCTCGTCCTGGTCGCCGGGGCGGCCCTGATCGTCTGGCGGATCGTGGGGAGACCCGCCGAGGCGGTGCACTTCCACCCCTCGCCCTCACCCGCCGTCGCGGCCGCCAAGTGCACCGCCGAGGTGAAGCTGATCACCACCTGGCCTGGGGGTTTCCAGGGTGAGGCCAAGATCACCAACACCGGCACCGCGCCGATCAACGACTGGTACGTCCAGTGGAACGTCCCGCTGGAGGCGAAGATCAACCAGTCGTGGAACGGCACCTGGATGCAGAGCGGCCCCTCGGTGATGATCCACGCCGAGAAGTGGAACAAGGTCCTCAAGCCGGGCGCGACCGAGGTGGCGGGCTTCAAGGGCGACGCCAAGGAGGCCCCGACCATCGCCGACGTCTACTGCGGCTGAAACGTTCAAGCGTCTTCCCAGGTCAGCGGCGGGCCCCGGGCCGTCTCCTCGACGGCCCGAGTGGGCGGGTGGCATCGTCCGGATCGTCACGCAGGTCATCGGGCCCCCTGTTCCGGGTGGGCCGTCTTTCCGGAGGGCGTACGACGCATGCCCCCGACCGAGAGGACCGCAACGTGACCCGACCCCTTATCGCCGTGGTGGCCGCTTTGGCGGCACTCGTGGCGATGGTCGTCGCATCGCCGGGGGCCCAGGCCCACGGCGCCACCACCAATCCGGCCAGCCGCACCTACGCCTGCTACGTCGACGGCCTGACCGGCGGCCAGATCATCCCGAAGAACGCCGCCTGCGCCGCCGCCGTCGCCCAGGGCGGCACCCAGCCCCTCTACGACTGGTACGGCGTGCTGCGCTCCGACGGCGCCGGCCGCACCCGGGGCTACATCCCCGACGGGCAGCTCTGCTCCGGCGGCAACCCCAAGTACGCCGCCTACGACCTGCCCAGGACCGACTGGCCCTCGACCAACCTGACCTCGGGGGCCCGGTACAACTTCGTGTACGGCGCCTGGGTGCCCCACCCCGGCGCGTTCCGCCTCTACGTCACCAAGCAGGGCTACAACCCAAGCCAGCCGCTGACCTGGTCGATGATGGAGGAGCAGCCCTTCTTCACCGCCGACCCGCAGCCCGCGCTCGACAACGGCGCCTACCGCTGGACCACCACCCTGCCGGTGCGGACCGGCCGGCACGTCATCTACGCCGTCTGGACCCGCAGCGACAGCGCCGAGACCTTCTACAGCTGCTCCGACGTGGTCTTCGGCGGCACCTCGAGCCCCACGCCCAGCCCGTCGAACCCCGGATGCGAGCCGGGCGCGCCGACCCCGGCGCCGTCGTGCCCGCCGGTCAGCCCCAGCCCGTCGTACCCCGGCGGATGCGAGCCGGGTGCGCCCACCCCCGCGCCCTCGTGCCCGCCGGTCAGCCCCAGCCCGTCCTACCCGGCCGGATGTGAGCCCGGCGCGCCGACCCCGGCGCCCTCGTGCCCGCCGGTCAGCCCCAGCCCGACGCCCAACCCCACCGGCCAGTGCACCGTGACGGCCGGCATCGCGAGCGCCTGGAACAGCGGCTTCCAGGGCAGCGTGACCATCCGCAACACCGGCTCGACCCCGGTCTCCTCCTGGACGGCCACCGCGACCGTCGCCTCCGGCGCCACGGTCACCTCGGCGTGGAACGCCGCCTACACGCAGAGCGGCACGACGCTGACGTTCCGGCCGTTGTCGTGGAACACCACGATCCCGCCGGGCGGCACGATCACGATCGGCTTCCTGTCGAACTTCAGCGGCGGCGGCACCCCGGCCGTCACGGCCGGCACCTGCCGATAGACGCGTGAAGCCCGCCACGGCAGGGCGTGGCGGGCTTCCGCGGTCACGAGGTCCCGGAAATGATAACCGGCGGCCCGGTACTCCGGCCAAGCGCGGCGACGTCGCCGCAGGTGATCTATGAACGTTTCGCGAGGGCGGTGTCGAGCGAGGTCTCGTAGGGCCCGAGGAACGTCGGGTCGGACCTGAGCACGACGGCGTCGAGGAAGGCCTTGCCGGTCGCGAAGAACTCGCGGGCGGCGTAGACGTAGGTGGTCAGCGCGTACTTCCGCTGGGAGTCGTCGCCGACCCCGAAGGTGTCCAGCCCGGCCTCCCGGCACAGGGTGACCGCGCGGGGCAGGTGGAAGGTCTGGGTGACGACCGTCACGCGGGAGGCGCCGAAGATCTTCTTGGCCCGGACGCACGAGTCCCAGGTGTCGAGGCCCGCGTAGTCGAGCACGAGCGCGCCGGCCGGCACGCCCTTGGCCAGCAGGTAGTCGCGCATGACCGTGGGCTCGTCGTACTCCTTGACGTGGTTGGTGCCCGACAGCAGCAGCGCCCTGACCTTCCCGGCCCGGTAGAGCGCCGCGCCGATGTCGAGGCGGTCGCGCAGCATCGCGGTCGGCCAGTCGCCGACCACCCCGGCGCCCAGCACCAGCGCGACCGGCGCGGCCGGGACCCCGGCGGTCCAGCCGGGGTCGTTGGTGTCGGCGCGGTGGCCGTCGCTCGACAACCACGCCCAGGTCATGGGCGCCAGCGCGGCCAGGCTGGCCGCGACGGCGCCCCGGAAGACGGCTCGTTTCACGAAGGGTCAGACGCGGGTGACCGTCTTGTGGTTCGCGAACTCGGTGATCTCGCTGCGCTCCCGCAGCGTGTGCACGACGTGCAGGGTGGCGATCCACACGAGGGCGGCCCCCAGCACGTGGAACCCGACCAGCAGGGCGGGGACGGCGAGGAAGTACTGGACGTACCCGATGATCCCCTGCCCGATCTCCACGGCGAACAGGATCAGCGCGGCCTTCCTGGCCCGCTCGGGCGCCTTGGTCAGATAGAGGGCGAACAGCAGCGCGAAGGTCAGCCCGACGACGACCCACACGACGTCGGCGTGGATGCGGGCCACCACCTCGATGTCGAAGTCGAACCGGCTGGCCCGCTCGTCGCCGGAGTGGGGGCCGGTGCCCGTCGTGACGACGCCCGCCACCAGCAGGACCAGCATGGCCCCGGTGAGCACCCGGCCCAGCGTGACGATCCACGGATGGACGACGGGCACGACGGGCCCGTCACCCTCGGCCGACCGGGCGAACAGCATGTACGCCGCCGCGATCATCCCGATCGACACCAGGAAGTGCACGCTCACGGTGACCGGGTTGAGCGCGGTCCGCACCACCAGCCCGCCCCAGAGGGCCTGGAAGATCACGCCGAGCGGCTGGACCAGCGCCAGCGGGATCAGCGAACGCCGCTTCAGCCTCCACGCGGCCAGGAACACCGCGATGGCGACCGCCAGCACCAGGAGGCTGAACATGCGGTTGCCGAACTCGATCGCGGTGTTGAGGGGCGAGTGGTCCGGATGGGGGACCGGGACGAAACTGTCGGCGGTGCACCGAGGCCAGGTCGGGCAGCCGAGCCCCGACCCCGTGAGCCGCACCGCCGCGCCCGTGACGGTGATGCCCGCGTTGACCACGACCGCCGCCAGCGCCCAGGCCCGCATGTCGCGGGCGACGGGTGTCCAGATAGAGGAGAGGAGACGCTTCACGGCGTCAATGCTAGGTGGGGTGAGGGGTGGTCCCTCTTGCGGCCCAATATGTCATGTGACATGGTACAAACCGTGGACGTTCTCGTGATCGGCGCCGGGATCGTGGGCGCTTCATGCGCCTATGCCCTGATGCGTGCCGGTGTGCGGGCAACGGTAGTCGATCGCGGGGGAGTGGCGTCGGGCACCACCGGCGCGGGCGAGGGCAACATCCTGGTGTCCGACAAGGAACCGGGCCCTGAACTGGAGCTGGCCCTCCGGTCCGGCGAACTGTGGCGGGAGCTCGACGAGGAGTGCGGCGGCTTCGAGTGGGAGCCGAAGGGCGGCCTCGTGGTGGCCGAGACCCCCGAGGTCCTCGACGCCCTCACGGCCTTCGCCGAAAACCAGCGTCGGCACCGCGGCCCGGCGGGTGTCGTCGCCTCGGTCGTGCCGGCCACGAGCCTTCGGGACTTCGAGCCCCACCTCGCCGACGGCCTGGCTGGAGGCGTGCACTACCCGCAGGACGCCCAGGTGCAGCCCATGCTGGCCGCCGCGCGCCTGCTGAAGGCCTCCGGGGCGCGGCTGGTCCGTACCGCCGTGGAGCGTTTTCTCGTCGCCGGAGACCGGGTGGCCGGCGTGCGCACCGGCCAGGGCGACCTCCACGCCGACGCGGTCGTCAACGCCGCCGGCACGTGGGCCGGGAGCTTCCCGCAGGCGCCGCTGCCGATCCGGCCGCGCAAGGGGTTCATCCTGGTCACGCAGCCGTTCGCGGTCCCGCCGGTGCGGCACAAGGTCTACACGGCCGCCTACGTCACCAACGTCGCCAGCGACGCCGAGGGGCTGGAGACCTCCGGCGTCATCGAGTCGACCCGGGCCGGAACCGTGCTCATCGGGGCCTCCCGGCAGCGGGTCGGCTACGACACCGCCATCGACTACACGGTCCTCGCCCAGCTCGCGAGACAGGCGGTCGCGCTGTTCCCGGTGCTCGCAGACAGGCAGGTCATGCGGGCCTACGCGGGGCTGCGGCCCTACTCGCCGGACCATCTGCCGGTCATCGGCCCCGACCACCGGCTCCGCAACCTCTTCCACGCCTGCGGGCACGAAGGCGCCGGCATCGGCCTCGCCCCGGCGACCGCCGAGATGATCACCGCTCAGATCACCGGCGGATCGCCGCGGGTCGATCCGGCGCCCTTCGCCCCGGGGAGGTTCGCGTGATCGAGTTCCGTTTCGAAGGACGCCCGATCGCCGCCGAGGACGGACAGTCGATCGGCGCGGCCCTGCACGCCGCCGGGATCCGGTCGTGGCGGACCACCCGGTTCGGCGGCCGGCCGCGCGGCCTGTTCTGCGCCATCGGCGCCTGCTTCGACTGCCTGCTCACCGTGAACGGCGCCCCCGACCAGCGCGCCTGCCAGACGGTGGCCCGCGCGGGCGACGAGGTGACCGGATGAGCTACGACCTCGCCGTCGTCGGCGCCGGGCCCGCCGGGCTGACCGCCGCCAGGGTGGCCGCCAGGCGGGGCCTGCGCGTCGCCCTCCTCGACGCCTACGCCACGCCCGGCGGCCAGTTCCTCCGGGGGACCGCGCCGCCCCGCCTGACCGGTGTCGACGTCATGCTCGGGCAGCGGGTGTGGGCGGTGGAGAAGGCCTCCGACGGCTTCCGGGTGCACGCGTCGACGACCACGACCGCCACGACCCTGCTGGTCGCCACCGGCGCCCACGACAAGGTCGTGCCGTTCCCGGGCTGGGACCTGCCCGGCGTGCTGACCGCCGGAGGCGCGCAGGCGCTGGTGAAGGGCGAGCGGATCAGGCCCGGCGAGGAGATGGTGGTGGCCGGCACCGGGCCGTTCCTGCTGCCCGTCGCGGTCACCCTGCTCGACGCGGGGGTGCGGGTCAAGGAGGTCCTGGAGGCCAACCGGCCCTCGCCCCGGATGGCCGCCGCGCTGGCCCTGGTCCCGTCGAAGGCCAGGGAGGCGCTGGGCTACGCGAGACGGCTGGCCGCCGCGCGGGTGCCGTACCGGACCGGGCACGCCGTGGTCGCCGCCCACGGCGAACACTCCGTCGAGGGCGTCACCGTCGCCCGGCTCACCCCCGGCTGGCGGCCCTACGCCTGGCGCACCGTCGACTGCGACACGGTCGCGGTCGGCTACGGCTTCACCCCGCAGGTCGACCTGCTCCTCCAGCTCGGCTGCGCGGTCGCGGGCGACCACGTCGTCACCGACGACCGGCAGCGGACCTCCGTCGAGGGGGTGCTGGCGGCCGGCGAGGTCACCGGGGTCGCCGGGGCGCCGAGCGCCGTCGTCGAGGGCGCGCTGGCCGTGCACTCCCTGGTCGGCGAACCGCCGCCCCGGCTGCTCGCCGAGAAGGCGCGGCTGCGCCGCTTCGCGCGGGCCCTCGACCTGTCCTATCCGGTACGCGACGGCTGGCGTGACTGGCTCACGCCCGGCACCGTCGTCTGCCGCTGCGAGGAGGTCACCCTGCGCGCGATCGACGAGGCCCGCGACCTCGGCGCGCACGACCCCCGCACCGTCAAGCTGCTGGCCCGGCCCGGAATGGGCTGGTGCCAGGGCCGCATGTGCGGCCACGCCGTCGCCGCGCTCACCGGGCATGAGCCGGCCCCGCAGAAACGGCCGTTCGCCCAGCCGATCACCCTCGCAGACCTGACCCTGCACGATCGAGAGGACAACGCGTGATCCGACCTTGGCACGGAATCATGGTGGCCACCGCACTCCCCTTCCGGAGCGACCTGACCGTCGACTACGACGCCTTCGGCGCCCACTGCCGGCGGCTCGTCGACGAGGGTTGTGACGGCGTGGTGCCCAACGGCTCGCTGGGCGAGTACCAGACCCTGACGCCCGACGAGCGCGCCCGCGTGGTCCGGACCGCCGTCGAGGCCGTCGGCGGCGAGCGGGTGATGCCCGGCGTGGCCGCCTACGGCTCCCGCGAGGCCCTGAGCTGGGCCGAGCAGGCCCGCGACGCCGGGTGCGCGAGCGTCATGCTGCTGCCGCCCAACGCCTACCGGGCCGACGAGGGGGCCGTGTTCGAGCACTACCGGACCGTCGCCAAGGCCGGGCTGCCGATCGTCGCCTACAACAACCCGATCGACACCAAGGTCGACCTGACCCCGGCGCTGCTGGCCCGGCTGTTCGGCGAGGGCCTGATCGTGGCGGTCAAGGAGTTCACCGGCGACGTGCGGCGGGCGTACATGATCAGGGAGCTGGCGCCCGAGCTGGACCTCCTCGTGGGCTCCGACGACGTCGTGCTGGAGCTGCTGACCGCCGGGGCGAAGGGCTGGATCGCCGGGTTCCCCAACTCGGTGACCCGCAGGTGCGTCGACCTCTACCGGGCCGCCGCGGCCGGGGACCTGACCACCGCGCTGCCGCTGTACCGGGACCTGCACCCCCTGCTCAGATGGGACGCGCGGGTAGAGTTCGTGCAGGCGATCAAGTTGTCGATGGACGTGGCCGGGCTCAACGGCGGCGCCTGCCGGCCGCCCCGCCTGCCGCTCCCCGCCGACGTCGCGGCCGAGATCAGCGCCGCCACAGAGAAGGTCATGTGACGTGCGCACCCGAAGGATCTTCCACGCCGTCGACTCCCACACCGAGGGCATGCCCACCCGCGTGATCACCGGCGGCGTCGGCGTGATCCCCGGCGCGACCATGGCCGAGCGGCGGGAACACTTCATGGCCCACCTCGATCACGTCCGCACCCTCCTCATGTACGAGCCGCGCGGCCACGCCGCCATGAGCGGCGCGATCCTTCAGCCGCCGACCCGGCCCGACGCCGACTGGGGCGTGCTCTACATCGAGGTCTCCGGCTGCCTGCCGATGTGCGGCCACGGCACGATCGGCGTGGCGACGGTGCTGGTGGAGACCGGCATGGTCGAGGTCGTCGAGCCCGTCACGACGATCCGGCTCGACACCCCGGCCGGGCTGGTCACCGCGTCGGTGGCGGTGCGCGACGGCGTGGCCGAGTCGGTCACGATCGAGAACGTGCCCTCCTACGTCGAGGGTCTCGGCCGGACCGTGAAGGTCGACGGGTTCGGCGAGCTCGCCTACGACCTGGCCTACGGCGGCAACTTCTACGCCATCCTGCCGATCGAGTCGGTGGGGCTGCCGTTCGACCGGGCGTACAAGCAGCAGATCCTGGACGCCGGGCTCGCGATCATGGACGCGATCAACGAGGACGAGCCCGTCCACCCCGAGGACCCCGGCATCCGCGGCTGCCACCACGTGCAGTTCCTCGCGCCCGGGTCGACCGCGCGGCACTCGCGGCACGCGATGGCCATCCACCCCGGCTGGTTCGACCGGTCGCCGTGCGGGACCGGCACCAGCGCCCGCATGGCCCAGCTCCACGCCCGGGGCGACCTGCCCATCGACGCCGATTTCACCAACGAGTCGTTCATCGGGACGCGGTTCACCGGACGCCTCGTGCGAACGGCCGCCGTCGGAGACCGGCAGGCCGTGGTGCCGCACATCACCGGTCGCGCCTGGCTCACCGGCACCGCCCAGTACTTCCTTGATCCACGCGACCCCTTCCCGCAGGGATTCCTGCTGTGACCAGGCGGTCGCGTACCGGTCCGAACCGGTACGATCACCAGATCCGATGTCACGGATGGGAGTGGGATGGGCGCGGGAGCAGAGGGACTCGGCCTGCCGGTCGTGGGTGAGCGGCAGAGCCTGCGCGAACAGGTCGCGCAAGCCCTCAGAGACGCCTTGGTCGCGGGCGAGATGAGGCCGGGGGTCGTCTACTCCGCGCCGGTGCTCGCGGCCCAGTTCGGCGTCTCGGCGACCCCGGTCCGCGAGGCGATGCTCGACCTGGCCAAAGAGGGCCTGGTGGAGGCGGTGCGCAACAAGGGGTTCCGGGTCACCGAGATGTCCGACTCCGACCTCGACGACATCACCGAGATCCGCCGCCTCATCGAGGTGCCCACGGTGGCCCGGCTGGCCGAGTCGGGGCACGACGCCGACTTCGAGCGGCTGCGGCCCCTGGCCCGCGAGATCGTCAGCTCCGCCGAGCGCGGCGACCTGCTCACCTACGTCAACGCCGACCTGCGCTTCCACCTCGAACTGCTGAGCCTGGCGGGCAACGCCCACCTGGTCGAGGTGGTGCGCGAACTGCGCGGCCGGGCCCGCCTCTACGGGCTGAAGGGCCTGGCCGACGCCGGGAAGCTGGTCGACTCGGCCCGCGAGCACGTCGAGCTGCTCGACGCCCTGATCGAGGGCGACCGGGCGGCGGCCGAACACATCATGGGCCACCACATCCAGCACGTCCGCGGCATCTGGGCCAACAAGCCCGAGTGACTCAACCCGAGCGGGCGGCCCCGACCGAGGCCACCACCACACACCCGATCGCGGCCCACTCGCGCAGGTGCAGGATCTCGCCGAGCACGACGAGCCCCACGAGGGCGGCGACGGCCGGTTCGAGCGACATCAGGATGCCGAACACCCGCTTCGGCATCCTGCGCAGCGCCTCCAGCTCCAGCGAGTAGGGGATCACCGACGACAGCAGCCCGACGCCGAGCCCGATCAGCAGGATCGCCGGGTCGAGCAGCCCGGTGCCGCCCGAGACGATCCCGGGCGGGGCGATCACGAGGGTCGCGACGATCATGGCGAAGGCCAGCCCCGACGTCCCGGGGAACCGCTGCCCGACCGACGCCGACAGCAGGATGTACGCGCCCCAGCAGACCCCCGCCCCGGCGGCGAACGCGATCCCGACCCAGTCGGCGTTCGCGGCGTCACCCCAGGGGGCGAGCAGCCCGATCCCGGCGGCGGCCAGCCCCACCCACAGCAGGTCGAGCCGCCGGCGGGAGGCCGCCACGGCCACCCCCAGCGGCCCCATGAACTCGATGGCGACCGCGATGCCGATGGGCAGCCGCGCCAGGGCCTCGTAGAACGAGAGGTTCATCAACGCGAGGATCGCCCCGAAGGCCACCCCGATCCCGACGCTCTGCCACGACAGCCCCCTGACCCGGGGCCGGACGAAGGCGACCAGCACGAGCGTCCCGGCGGCGATCCTCAGGAAGACCACGGCGGTGGGGGAGAGCTGCGCGAACAGGTTCTTGGCCAGGCCCGCGCCGATCTGCACCGACACGATGCCCAGCATCACCAGCAGCGGCGGCGGAACGGCGTCGGCGAGCCGGAACGACCCCTTGTACGCCCCCGCGTCAGCGGTCACCGTCGTCCCACCCCTCACCCGGAAATCAGCGGGTCTCACTGTAAGGGGCAAAACCCAAGATCGCTCATGATTCCGCCCTGTGAGACGGCCTGGGGAGCTACTCCCAGCGGAACCAGCGGGCCGCCGCGGCGAGGGCCAGCACGGCCCACGACAGCAGCACCAGCGTCGCGCCCACGGGGAACCCGCCCACCCCGGTCAGCACCGATCTCACCCCGTCGGTCAGGGCGGTGATCGGCAGGATCTCCAGCAGCGGCCGGATGCTCTCGGGGAAGGCCGAGACGGGCAGCACCACCCCGCCCAGCGCGAGCAGCAGCAGGTAGACCAGGTTGGCCCCGGCCAGCGTGGCCTCGGCCCGCAGGGTGCCGGCCATCAGCAGCCCGAGGCCGCTGAAGGCGGCCGTGCCCAGGACGACCAGCAGCGCCACCGTCAGCGGGTTGCCGTGGGGCGACCAGCCGAGCGCGAGCGCCACCAGCACCAGCACCACGATCTGCAGCACCTCGACCACGATCACCGCGGCGGTCTTGGCCAGCATCAGGCCGGTCCGCGACAGGGGAGTGGCCCCCAGGCGCTTCAGCACGCCGTAGCGCCGCTCGAAGCCGGTCGCGATGGCCTGGCCGGTGAAGGCGGTGGAGAGCACCGCCAAGGCCAGCACGCCGGGCGCGACGAAGTCGACCCGGGGGCCCGCGACGTCGAGGAACGGCGCCTTGGAGAACCCCACGAGCAGCAGGATCGGGATGATCAGCGTCAGCAGGAGCTGCTCGCCGTTGCGCAGCGTGGCGCGCACCTCCGCGCCCGCCTGGGCGAGCACCATCTTCGGGAGCGGCGCCGCCCCGGGCGCCGGCGACAGGTCGAGGGTGGTCAACGTAGCTCCCGTCCGGTCAGCTCCAGGAAGACGTCTTCCAGGGTGCGCCGCTCGATGCTGAGGTCTTCGGTCGTCACGCCCTCGGTCGCGCACCACGCGGTCACCGTGGCCAGCAGCGACGGGTCGACCTGGCCCTCGATGATGTAGTGGCCGGCCGGGGACTCCTTGGCCGCGCTCCCGGGCGGCAGGGCGCTGAGCACCTCGTCGAGGTTGAGCCCCGGGCGGGCGCGGAACCGGAGCTGGCGCTCGGCGCCGGTCAGCTCGGCGGGCGAGCCCTCGGCGACCACGCGGCCCCGGTCGATGATCACGACGTGGTCGGACAACTTCTCGGCCTCGTCCATGTGGTGGGTGGTGAGCACCACCGACACCCCGGCCGCGCGCAGCTCGCGCACCATGTCCCAGCAGGCGTGCCGGGCCTGGGGGTCGAGGCCGGCCGTCGGTTCGTCGAGGAAGACCAGTTCGGGACGGCCGATGACGGCCGCCGCGAGCCCGAGCCGCTGCTGCTGGCCCCCGGACAGCCGCCGGTAGGGGGTGCGGGCGTGGTCGGCCAGCCCCAGCCGGTCGAGCAGGGCCGAGGGGTCGAGCGGGTGGGCGTGGAACCGCGAGACCAGCCGCAGCCACTCTCCGGCGCGGGCCGCCTGGGGCACCCCGCCCGCCTGGAGCATGATCCCGATCCGCGGCTTGAGCTCCGGGTCGTCGGGCGCGCGCCCGAGAACCCGGACCGAGCCGGAGTCGGCCGTGCGGAAGCCTTCGCAGATCTCGATCGTCGAGGTCTTCCCGGCGCCGTTGGGGCCGAGCACGGCGGTCACCTCGCCCCGGCGGCAGCGCAGGTCGAGGTGGTCGACCGCGGTCACCCGGCCGTAGCGCTTGACCAGATCGCGGACCTCGACCGCGGCGTCTTCCATGCCTTCGAGTGTAGGGAGTGAGCACCCCGCCTCCGTCCGCGACCGGGCCGGTAAAGGTCTGCTCCGGGAACGTCCACGGTCCCCGACAGGGGTGTTTGTGCATGTAAGGGTGGAATTGTCCCCATGGCTCACCACAAGGAGGGTGGCGCATGTCCGAATTCAGGAGCTATGCACCCGGCGTGCCGTGTTGGGTGGACGTGTCCACTCCCGACATCGACGCGTCCACGGACTTCTACACCGAGCTCTTCGGCTGGACGGCGGTCTTCGACGAGGAGAGCGAGGACTACGGCGGCTACGGCGTGTTCCACCTGCACGGCAAGTACGTCGCCGGGATCGGCCCCGTCTACCAGGAGGGCATGCCCGCCGCCTGGAACACCTACATCTGCACCGACGACGTCGCCAAGACCACCGAGACGGTCCGCGAGAACGGCGGCACCATCGTCACCGAGCCCGTGCAGATCATGAACGAGGGCCGGATGGCCGGCTACCTGGACCCCGCCGGGGCCTACATCTGCGCCTGGCAGCCGATCGACAAGATGGGGGCCCAGCTCGCCAACGAGCCCGGCACCCTCAACTGGAGCGAGCTGATCACCCGCGACACCCTCTCGTCCACGGAGTTCTACGGCGACGTCTTCGGCTGGACGGCCGAGACCCGGCCCATGGGGGACATGGAGTACACCACCTTCGCCCAGAACGGGCACGTGCTGGCCGGGATGATGGCCATGCCCGACGCCCTGCCGGCCGAGATCCCGTCGTACTGGCTGGCCTACCTGGGGGTGGACAACCTCGACGCCGCCGTCCAGGAGTCGGCGCGGCTGGGCGCGACGCAGATGGTGGGACCGACCGAGGTGCCCGGGATGGGCAACTTCGCGATCATCACCGACCCCGCCGGGGCGGCCGTGGGGCTCTGGGAGAGCACCCCCTAGAACGAGAGAACCGGCCGGTAAGCACCCCGGCCGGTTCTCCCGTCATGCGGTTAGAAAGCGATGTCCTGCCAGGTCGAGACCTGGTTGGCGGGCAGCGCGTAGGGGAGGACCGCCATCCGGTCGACGGCGCCGGTCATCCGCTCGCCGCCGCCCTGGTTGGCGGCGAACAGCAGCGGCCGGGTGTTGCAGCCGTAGATGCCGGTCGAACCGGTGTTGCCGCCGCCCGCGCGGACGCCGTCGACGTAGACGTCGATCGCGCCGTTGCGGTTGAGGGTGATCACCAGGTCGATGTAGCGGCCGGTGGGCAGCGTCGCGTTGGTCGTGACGCCCTGGCCGGCGCCGATGAGGCGCAGGCGGTTGTCCGGCGTGACGTCCATCAGGACGCCGTCGGTGCCGGGGTTGCCCGAGGGCTGCGAGTCGAACAGGCGGCGGTAGCCGGAGCCGCCGATCTTCACCTCGGCGGCGAACGTGGCCTCACGCAGGTAGCCGAGGGTCGTCGGCTGCTCGGTGCGGACGTAGTTCTGCCCGTCGAGGATCAGGCCGCCGTCGGCGTCGTAGGCCGCCGTGCCGTTGACCACGACGCCGTTGCGGCCGGAGCCGGACTGGTCGGCGATGGTCGTGCCCGAGGCCGGGTCCCAGGCGACGATGGCACGGTCGGCCGGGGGAACCGCACACGGGTTCAGGGCGGCGCCGGTCGCGGCGCTGATCGACCAGCCGGAGCCGGCCAGGGTCGCCTGGATGCGCGCCGACGTCGCCCCGGTCGAGGGACCGGCCGTGACGTTGACGGTGATCTCGCGGCTCTCGCCCGCCGGAACCGGGGCGACGGCGGTCGAGGCCGGGTCGGCGGTCCAGCCGGTGGGGAGCTGGAGGGTCAGGGTGCCCGCCGGGGACGCGTTCTGGATCGCGGTGACGGTGGCCTTGACCGGGACGGTCTGACCCGCGCCGATCTCGGCCGGGGCCGAGACCGAGAGCTGGATCTCGTTGTAGAGGGTGTACGAACGGCCTTCCTCGGCGCCGAACGTGAGGGTGTCGCCGTTGCGGATCGCGTCGACCGGCTTGCCCTGGTCGTCGACGAACGAGTAACGGGCGTTGATCGCGCCGGCGCGGACCTTCAGCTCGCCGGTGTCGCCGGCGGTGATGACGGCCTTGGTGAGGCTGCTGTTGGCCCACTCGACGTCGACGGTCGCGTTGCCGCGGGCGCGCAGGCCGGAGATCGACCCGTTCTTCCACACGGCCGGCAGGGCCGGCAGGACGTGGATGGTGTCCTGGTGCGACTGCAGCAGCATCTCGGTGACACCCGAGGTGGCGCCGAAGTTGCCGTCGATCTGGAACGGCGGGTGGGTGTCGAACAGGTTGTCGAGGGTGCTCGACTTGAGCTGCTCGCTGAGCATCTTGTGCGAGTGGTCGCCGTCGAGCAGGCGCGCCCAGAAGTTGATCTTCCAGGCCTTCGACCAGCCGGTGCCGCCGTCGCCGCGCGCGGTCAGCGAGACCTTGGCCGCCTCACCCGCGGGGGTGCCGGCCTTGATCGCGTTGCCCGGGTGCACCGCGAACAGGTGCGAGACGTGGCGGTGGTCGTTGTTGGGGTTGTCCAGGTCTTCCTTCCACTCCTGGAGCTGGCCCCAGGAGCCGATGCGGATGCCCGGGTCGAGCTTGGCCAGGGTGTTGGTCAGCTCGGCCTGCAGCGCCGTGTCGACCTTGAGGGTCTTGGCGGCGTTCAGGGTGTTGGTGAGCAGCTCGGTGACGATCTGCTGCGACATCGAGGCGCCGGCGGTGAACTGGCCGTTCTCCGGCGAGTACGACGGGGAGACCACGAGCTTGCCGTCACGCGGGTCGGTGTGCAGGAAGTCGAGCCAGAACTCGGCCGCGCCCTTCATCACCGGGTAGGCGGTGCGCTTGAGGTACTTCTCGTCGTTGCTGAACCGGTAGTGGTCGTACATCTGCTGCGTGGTCCACGCGGCGGCCTCGGGGAACCAGAACGACTCGGGGTAGTTGTGCAGGCCCGTGAAGCCCCAGGGGTTGGTCTCGTTGTTCACGACCCAGCCGCGCGCCTTGTACATGTCGGTCGCGGTCTTGGTGCCGGGGGCGACCATCGAGGCGATGTACTCGTCGTAGGGGACCGTGGTCTCGGCGAGGTTGGTCTGCTCGGCGAGCCAGTAGTTCATCTGCAGGTTGATGTTGACGTGGTAGTCGGCGTCCCACGGCGGGTTCGTGACGTTGTTCCACACGCCCTGCAGGTTGGCCGGCAGCGACCCCTCACGCGAGGAGGAGATCAGCAGGTAGCGGCCGTACTGGTAGAACAGGGCCTCCAGGTAGCGGTCCTGCGCCGACGAGCCGCCCGTGTAGGACGAGCGCAGCACGTTGGTGGGCACGCCCGGCGCCTGCTGGCCCAGGTTCAGCTTCACCCGGTCGAACAGCTCGTGGTAGTCGTTCAGGTGGGCCTGCTTGAGGGCCGCGTACGACATCGACGACGCCCAGTTGGCCCAGTGGCGCACCTTGTCGTGCGGGTCCTCGGTCCGGTAGGTCGGGTACTCCATCGAGTAGTCCGTGCCGGCCGAGATCACGAACCACGCGGCGTTGGCGTTGGCGACCGTGATGCGGTCGGTCCCGTCGGTCCGGGAGCCGCCCTCGGTGACGACGTTGACCTGCGACTCGAAGTTGAGCCCGTTGTTGGCCAGCTTGCCGCGGATGGTCATGCGGCCCTTGGAGACGCTGACCGTCTTGTCGTTGCGCGGCGAGGTGTGGCGGACGGTGAAGTTCACCTTGCCGGCCGCGTCGGCCGAGATGCGGCCCACGATGACGTTGTTCGGGTAGGACGCGAAGTACTCGCGCTTGTAGGTGACCCCGCCGTCCTTGTAGGTCACGGCGGCGACCGCGTCGTTCAGGTTCAGCGACCGCTTGTAGTCGGCCGGGTTCGCCGGCGCGCCCGGGAAGTCCAGGAACATGTCGCCGAAGGTCTGGTAGGACCCGAAGTTCGTCTTGCCCTGGCCGAGGCGCTGCGCCACCTGGGCCGGGGTCATCTGCTTGTTCTGGTCGATGAGCGCCTGGACGTCGGCGATCGCGGTGGGCCGCGGCGTCGTCCAGTTGCCGAAGTTGTAACCGTTGGAGCCGGGGCCGCCGGTCCAGAGGGTCTTCTCGTTGAACTGGATCTGCTCGGTGGCGACGCCACCGTAGATCATCGCGCCGAGGGCGCCGTTGCCGATCGGAAGGGCCTGCGACTCCCAGTTGGTCGCCGGCTTGTCGTACCAGAGGGTCAGATCGTCCTGCGCGGCTGCGGCCTCCTGGACCTGAGCCGTGGCGGTGCTGCCCTGCAGCACCGGCACGCCCAGAGCCATGGCCAGCCCCAGCGCCGTGGCGGCGCCGAGCAGCCGCCGTGGGGGGTGACTCACGGGTGTTCCTTATGGGTCAGGGTTGGTGATCTCACAATGAAATAGCACCGAAACTTAAGCGAAACAAGCTTTGAGATCCGATGAATTTCGCTGCAACCAAGTTGTGACCCACACCTCATTGAGTGGTCTAGTCCGATGGGTGTGCTGTTTTGATCTTCAGAAGTCGACTTGTGGGGCGTCAGTCCGACGAGAGATCGGATCAATTTTCCCCTAAGCCGGGATAAGACATCGGATCTCTACCCCTCCAATGGCGGTCCGGTACAGACCACCTTCAACGGGCGGGGCATCGGCGCACCCCCGGCGACCGCGAGCCGGTCGACGCTCAGGCGAGGGTCGCGGCGTCGATGACGAAGCGGTAGCGCACATCAGCGGCCAGGACGCGCCGGTAGGCGTCGTTGATCTGGCCGGCGGAGACGATCTCGATCTCGGCACCGATGCCGTGCTCGGCGCAGAAGCCGAGCATCTCCTGGGTGAGGGCGATGCCGCCGATCATCGACCCGGTCACGACCCGGCGGGGCTGGGCCAGCATGAACCCGCTGGCGATGGTCAGCGGTCCGGGCGCCGCGCCGACGTTCACCAGGGCGCCGTCGAGGGCCAGCAGGCCGACGTAGGGGCTGATGTCCACGTCCCCGCTGATCGTGTTGATGATCAGGTCGAAGCGGCCGGCGAGGTCGGTGAGGGTGCCGGGGTCGGCGGTGGCGTGATAGTGCTCGGCGCCCAGCCGCAGCGCGTCCTCCTGCTTCTTCAGCGACCGCGACAGCACGGTGACCTCCGCGCCCATGGCATGGGCGATCTTGACGGCCACGTGGCCGAGGCCGCCCAGCCCGACGACCGCGACCTTCTTGCCCGGACCGGCGCCCCAGCGGCGCAGCGGCGCGTAGGTGGTGATGCCGGCGCACAGCAGCGGCGCCGCCGCGGCGGGGTCCAGGCCCTCGGGGATCGACAGCGTGTAGCCGGCGTCCACGACGATGTGAGTGGAGTAGCCACCCTGGGTGGTGGTGCCGTCCCGGTCGGCGCCGGCGTAGGTGGGCACCATGCCGAGGCTGCAATGCTGCTCGTCGCCGCCGCGGCAGTTGGCGCACCGGCCGCAGGAGTGCACGACGCAGCCCACCCCGACCCGGTCCCCGGCCCGGTGACGGGTCACCTCGGCGCCGGCCTGTTCGACGATTCCGACGATCTCGTGCCCGGGTACCAGCGGGAACGGCTGGGGTCCCCAGTCGCCGTTGACAGTGTGGATGTCGGAATGGCAGATGCCCGCGTATTCGATTTTGATGAGGACGTCGTGGGGGCCGACGTCGCGCCGTTCGATGGTCATGGGGGCCAGAGGCTCGCCGGCGGCCGGGGCGGCATAGGCGTTCACGCGCATGAAGATCATTCCTTGGGTCGAGGTGGGCGAGGTGTCCGCCGCTCATCCAAAGCCCAGGCCGGGACCGGTGGAAGGCACTGGTCAGAGGTGTACTGACGGGGCACCCCAGCCATCGGGAAGGCCGCCTAGCCTGGAAGGCGTGGACCAGCGCAGCCAGATCCGAGACTTCCTGACCTCCCGCCGAGCCAGGATCACGCCGGCTGAGGCGGGGCTGCCCTCTTACGGCACCCGCCGCGTCCCCGGCCTGCGCCGCGCCGAGGTCGCCCAGCTCGCCGGGATGAGCGTGGAGTACTACTCCCGGCTGGAGCGCGGCGACCTGTCCGGGGTGTCGGGCCAGGTCCTCGACTCCCTGGCCCGCGCTCTGCGCCTGGACGAGGAGGAGCGTGTCCATCTGGAGGACCTGGCACGCGCCGCCGGTCCCGCTCCCCGCCGCCGCCGCCCCGGGACGACGGTCGTGCGGCCCGGGGTGCGGCGGCTGCTGGACTCCATGACCGACGCCCCGGCCGTGATCATGAACGGCCGCTGCGACGTCCTCGCCTTCAACGCCCTGGGCCGCGCCCTGTACGCCCCCGTGATCGAAGCCGCCCGGGGGGACACCCCCAACCTCGCCCGGTTCGTCTTCCTCGACCCACGCTCGCACGCCTTCTGGGGCGACTGGGAACGCGCCGCCGACGAGACCGTCGCCCTTCTCCAGGCCGAGGCCGGTCGCGACCCCTTCGACAAGCAGCTCACCGACCTCGTCGGCGAGTTGTCCACCCGCAGCGTGGACTTCCGCGGGCGGTGGGCCCGCCACGACGTCCGCCAGTACCACAAGGGCGCCAAACCGCTCCGCCATCCCGTCGTCGGCACCCTGCACCTCTACTACGAGGCCCTCGCGCTGGCCGCGGACGATCTCACCCTCGTCGGCTACAGCGCCGAGCCCGGCAGTGATTCGCAGGACAAACTTCGCCTCCTGTCCTCCTGGGCCGCCGATTCCGGCACCCCCGCTCCGTCCCGGCCGGTTTCCGGCGTCGCGCGCCGCCGCCGAGTCGTATTCAGCGGAATTCAGGCGGGCGAGACGATGTGAACGGTGGATCTTCGTTCGATCCCGGCCCGGCCGCTGGGCATCACCCGAGGTCAGGGGGCGGTGCGGGCGCCGAAGACTATATGCTCGACCCCGCCCTCGCCGGCGGGCCTCCGCCAATAACTTAGGTAAGCCTTACCTGGGTGACAAATTGCATTCCCCACGAATGCGGGGTTCCGTTTGTGGTGCGGGAAGGAATTACGCCACACTGATGTTGTGAAAAACGTGACCGGGATCAGCGCAGGGGAGACCACGCGGTCCTCCGGCGTGCCCTCGGAACGGGGAACCCGGGCGCGGGTCGCGCGCCTGATCCTCGAACACGGCCCGGTCACCGCCGCCGACCTCGGCGAACGGCTGGGGCTCACCCCGGCCGCCGTGCGGCGGCATCTCGACAACCTTCTCTCCGAGGGGATGATCGAGCCCCGGCAGGCACACCCGAAGGGGCAGCGGGGGCGTGGCCGTCCGGCCAAGCTCTTCGGCATCACCGATGCCGGGCGCAGCGCCTTCGAGCACGCCTACGACGACCTCGCCGGCAGCGCGCTGCGGTTCCTGGAGGAGCATCTGGGGCCCGCCGCCGTCACCGAGTTCGCCCGGCAGCAGGTCGCCGGTCTCGTCGCGAGGCTGGGGCCGGCGATGCGGCAGATCCCGGCCGAGCAGCGGGTGCGCATGCTCGCCGAGGCGCTGTCGGCCGACGGATACGCCGCCTCGTCCACCAAGACGGCGACCGGCGGGGAGCAGCTCTGCCAGCACCACTGCCCGGTCGCCCACGTCGCGGCCGCGTTCCCGCAGTTGTGCGAGGCCGAGACCGAAGCGTTCGGGCGTCTCCTGGGCACGCCCGTCCAGCGGCTGGCCACCATCGCCCACGGAGACGGAATCTGCACCACCCACGTCAGCCCCCACGCGCTGGCGCGAGCCACTCGTATAGAGAGCAAGGAGCCCGGAAGGTGACTGTCACCGACCGCCCGGAGCTGGAAGGCCTCGGGAACTACAAGTTCGGCTGGTCCGACCCCGACGCCGCCGGCGCCGTGGCGCGCCGCGGCCTGAACGAGGACGTCGTGCGGAACATCTCCGCGCTGAAGAACGAACCCGAGTGGATGCTCGACCTGCGTCTGAAGGGGCTGCGCCTGTTCGGCCGCAAGCCCATGCCGACCTGGGGTTCCGACCTCACGGGCATCGACTTCGACAACATCAAGTACTTCGTGCGGTCGACCGAGAAGCAGGCGGCGTCCTGGGACGAGCTGCCCGCCGACATCAAGAACACCTACGACAAGCTGGGCATCCCCGAGGCCGAGAAGCAGCGGCTCATCGCGGGCGTCGCGGCCCAGTACGAGTCCGAGGTGGTCTACCACAAGATCCGTGAGGACCTTGAGGAGAAGGGTGTCATCTTCGTCGACACCGACACCGGCCTGCGCGAGCACGAGGAGCTCTTCAAGGAGTACTTCGGCTCGGTGATCCCCGTCGGCGACAACAAGTTCGCCGCGCTGAACACCGCCGTGTGGTCGGGCGGCTCGTTCATCTACGTGCCGCCGAACGTCAACGTCGAGATCCCGCTCCAGGCCTACTTCCGGATCAACACCGAGAACATGGGCCAGTTCGAGCGCACGCTGATCATCGTCGACGAGAACAGCTACGTGCACTACGTCGAAGGCTGCACCGCCCCGATCTACTCCAGCGACTCGCTGCACAGCGCGGTCGTGGAGATCATCGTGAAGAAGGGCGCCCGCTGCCGCTACACGACCATCCAGAACTGGTCGAACAACGTCTACAACCTGGTCACCAAGCGCGCCGTGGCGTACGAGGGCGCGACCATGGAGTGGATCGACGGCAACATCGGGTCCAAGGTCACGATGAAGTACCCGGCCGTCTACCTGATGGGCGAGCGCGCCAAGGGCGAGACCCTCTCCATCGCCTTCGCCGGCGAGGGCCAGCACCAGGACGCCGGCGCCAAGATGGTGCACCTGGCTCCGAACACGAGCAGCACCATCATCAGCAAGTCGGTGGCGCGCGGCGGTGGCCGCACCTCCTACCGGGGCCTGGTCCAGATCGAGGAGGGCGCCGCCGGATCGGCCTCCACGGTCAAGTGCGACGCCCTGCTGGTCGACCAGATCAGCCGCTCCGACACCTATCCCTATGTCGACGTCCGCGAGGACGACGTGTCCATGGGCCACGAGGCGACCGTCTCGAAGGTCTCCGAAGACCAGCTCTTCTACCTGATGAGCCGCGGTCTGAACGAGGACGAGGCCATGGCCATGATCGTGCGCGGCTTCGTCGAGCCGATCGCCCGTGAACTTCCCATGGAGTACGCCTTGGAGCTCAACCGTCTGATCGAGCTGCAGATGGAAGGAGCGGTGGGCTAACCATGGGTCTTGAGACCAAGCCGCTCGTGACCCTGCACGAGACGGCCTCCTTCGACCTGGCCGACTTCCCCGTCCCGACCGGACGCGAGGAGCAGTGGCGGTTCACGCCGCTGTCGCGGCTGAAGGGCCTGCACGACGGTACGGCCGTCAACGACGGCAACGACCGCACCGAGGTCCTGACCCCGTCCGGGGTGAGCTACGAGCTGGTCAGCCGGGAAGACCCCCGGATCGGCACGGCGGGCAAGCCGGCCGACCGGGTGGCGGCGCAGGCGTACAACGCGTTCGAGAAGGCCGGTGTCATCACCGTGCCCAAGGAGCTCGTGGCGTCGGAGCCGATCGTGGTCAACGTCCACGGGCAGGGCGGCACGGTGTTCCGCCACCTGCTCGTCGACGTCAAGCCGATGGCCGAGGCGGTCGTCGTGCTGAACTACACGGGCACCGGCGTGCAGGGGGCGAACGTCGAGTTCGTCGTCGGCGACGGCGCCAAGCTGACCGTGGTGTCGAACCAGGACTGGGACCGCGACGCCGTGCAGGTGGCGCAGTACACGACGCTGGTCGGCAGGGACGCCACCTTCAAGTCGGTCGTGGTCACCCTCGGGGGCGACCTGGTCCGGATCTCGCCGCGGGTGGCCTACACGGCGCCCGGCGGGCGGGCCGAGCTGGTCGGGCTCTACTTCGCCGACGCCGGTCAGCACCTGGAGCACCGCCTCCTGGTCGACCACAGCGTGCCCAACTGCGCCTCCGACGTCACCTACAAGGGCGGCCTCCAGGGTGACGACGCCCACACGGTCTGGATCGGCGACGTGATCATCCGCGCCGAGGCCGAGGGCACCGACACCTACGAGCTCAACCGCAACCTGCTGCTGACCGACGGCGCCCGCGCCGACTCGGTGCCGAACCTGGAGATCCTCACCGGCGAGATCGCCGGGGCGGGCCACGCGTCGGCCTCCGGCCGGCTCGACGACGAGCACATGTTCTACCTGCAGGCGCGCGGCATCCCCGCCGACGAGGCCCGCAAGCTCATCGTCCACGGCTTCTTCAACGAGCTGATCCAGCGCATCGAGGTGCCGGAGATCCAGGAGAAGGTGCTGGCCGCCGTCGAGGCGGAGCTCGCGCGATGAGCTTCGAAAAGGTCTGCAAGGTCGAGGACGTCCCCGACGAGGGCGTCATCGGCGTCGAGGTCGACGGCATCCCCGTGGCCCTCGTTCGCGAGGGCTCGGAGGTGTACGCCGTCCACGACGTCTGCTCCCACGCCGAGGTGCGCCTCAGCGAGGGAGAGGTCTACGACGGCACGCTGGAATGCTGGCTGCACGGATCGTGTTTCGACATCCGTACCGGCAAGCCCACGGGGCCGCCCGCGACCAGGCCCGTTCCCACATACCGAGTCAAGATCGAAGGCGACGACGTGTATGTCTCGCTCTCGAAGGAGTCATAACGTGTCCACGCTCCAGATCCGCGACCTGCACGTCTCCGTCGGCGACAAGGAGATCCTCAAGGGGGTCGACCTGACCGTCAGCGCCGGTGAGACCCACGCCATCATGGGCCCCAACGGCTCGGGCAAGAGCACGCTCGCCTACGCCATCGCCGGCCACCCGAAGTACACGATCACCAGCGGCAGCGTCACCCTCGACGGTGAGGACCTGCTCGACATGTCGGTCGACGAGCGAGCCCGCGCGGGCCTGTTCCTCGCGATGCAGTACCCCGTCGAGGTCCCCGGCGTGTCGGTGTCCAACTTCCTGCGCAGCGCCGTCACGGCCGTGCAGGGCGAGGCCCCCAAGCTGCGCCAGTTCGCCAAGGACCTCAAGACCGGCATGGACAACCTGGCGATCGACTCCGCCTTCGCCACCCGCAACGTCAACGAGGGGTTCTCCGGCGGCGAGAAGAAGCGCCACGAGATCCTCCAGCTGGAGCTGCTGAAGCCGAAGGTGGCCGTCCTCGACGAGACCGACTCGGGTCTCGACGTCGACGCCCTGCGCGTCGTCTCCGAGGGCGTCAACCGCTTCCGCGCCTCGGGTGACACCGGCGTCCTGCTGATCACCCACTACACCCGCATCCTGCGCTACGTGAAGCCCGACTTCGTGCACGTCTTCGCGGCCGGCCGCATCGTCGAAGAGGGCGGTCCCGAGCTCGCCGAGAGGCTGGAGAACGAGGGCTACGAGGCCTACACGAAGGTCAGTTCCTGATGTTCGACGTCGATCTCATCAGAAAGGACTTCCCGGTCCTTTCTCGTGAGCTGCCAGGAGGGCGCGCGCTCGTCTACCTGGACTCCGGCAACTCATCGCAGAAGCCGAACCAGGTGATCGAGGTCATGCGCGACCACCTGGCCAACCACTACAGCAACGTCGGCCGCGCCCACCACACGCTGGGCGCGGAGTCGACGGCCGCCTACGAGGACGCCCGCGACGCGATCGCCGCGTTCGTCGGCGCCCCCTCGCGCGACGAGATCGTCTTCACCAAGAACGCCTCCGAGGCGCTCAACCTCGTCGCGTACGCCTTCGGCAACCCGATCGCCACCGACGACCGCTTCCGGGTCGGGCCGGGCGACGAGATCGTCATCAGCGAGATGGAGCACCACTCCAACATCGTGCCGTGGCAGCTGCTCGCCCAGCGGACCGGCGCCACGCTGCGCTGGTTCAAGGTGACCGACGAGGGCCGCCTCGACCTCGACGACCTCGACGACCTGGTCAACGAGCGCACCAAGATCGTGTCGATCGTCCATCAGTCCAACGTGCTGGGCACGGTCAACTCGGTCTCGCCGATCCTGGCCCGCGCCCGCGAGGTCGGCGCGCTGATGATGCTCGACGCGTCCCAGTCGGTGCCCCACATGCCGGTCGACGTCACCGAGCTCGGGGTCGACTTCGTGGCCTTCACCGGCCACAAGATGGTCGGCCCGTCGGGCATCGGCGTGTTGTGGGGCCGCCGGGAGCTGCTCGACGCCATGCCGCCGTTCCTCGGCGGCGGCGAGATGATCGAGGCGGTCTGGATGGACCGCTCGACCTACGCGCCCGTGCCGCACAAGTTCGAGGCCGGCACCCCGCCGATCGTCGAGGCCATCGGCCTGGGCGCGGCGGCGAACTACCTGACCGGCATCGGCATGGCCGACGTCAGGGCCCACGAGAAGACGCTGACCGGCTACGCCCTCGACGCGCTCGGCGAGGTCCCCGGCCTGAAGGTGATCGGCCCGCGCACGAACATCTCGCGGGGCGGCACGATCTCGTTCACCCTGAAGAACCTGTCGGGTGACGACATCCACCCCCACGACGTCGGGCAGATCCTCGACGACGCGTTCGGCATCGCCGTCAGAGTCGGTCACCACTGCGCCAGGCCGCTTCACCTGCGGTTCGGCATCCCCGCCACCACTCGTGCGTCGTTGTACCTTTACAACACCACGGACGAGATCGACGCCCTGGCGCGGGGGCTCCACCATGTGCAGAAGGTGTTCGGATGATCGCTGAGTCGATGTACCAGGAACTGATCCTGGAGCACTACAAGCATCCCCAGGGCCGTGGCCTGCGCGACCCGTTCGACGCCGAGGTCCACCACGTCAACCCCACCTGCGGCGACGAGATCACGCTGCGGGTGAAGGTCGACGAGGGCAAGGTCCTCGACGTCTCCTACGAGGGCCAGGGCTGCTCGATCAGCCAGGCCGCCGCCTCGGTGCTCCACGAGCTGGCCACCGGGTCGACCGTCGAGGAGAGCCTCGGCGTCGTCGACGAGTTCACCCGGCTGATGCAGGGCCGCGGCCAGGTGGAGGCCGACGAGGACGTCCTCGGCGACGCGGTCGCGTTCGCCGGGGTCGCCAAGTATCCGGCGCGGGTCAAGTGCGCCCTGTTGTCCTGGATGGCGTACAAGGACGCCGTGGTGAGGAGTGCCTGAGATGAGCAAGCCGACCGAGACCCCGACGGCCGCCCCCTACGACGGCGACCTGTCGCCCGACGAGGTCATGGAAGCCCTCCGCGACGTCGTCGACCCCGAGCTCGGCGTGAACGTCGTCGACCTCGGCCTGATCTACGGCCTCAACCTCGACGCCGCCGGCGAGGGCGAGAAGCCGGTCGCCACGATCGACATGACGCTGACCAGCGCCGCCTGCCCGCTGACCGACGTCATCGAAGACCAGGCCAACTCGGCGCTCGCCGACCTGGTCAGCGGCGTGGTCATCAACTGGGTGTGGCTGCCGCCGTGGGGTCCCGACAAGATCACCGACGACGGTCGTGACCAGCTGAGGATGCTCGGCTTCAACGTGTGATTCCCACCGGGTTTCCCGGTGTAAGATACGAGGGTTGACTTCAAAGGCCGTCCGCTTTGGGAGCGGGCGGCCGTTTGCCGCGACTGTGAACCGCGGCGACTGCACACTGCTATGCAGTTTCTCGCGCCACGATGAGATCGGCGCGTTTATCGGGCGGTGCGCAGAGATGGCACTCGGCACCTTTGGAAGGGGTGCCCTCCCCCGATGCGGCGGATTGCCGCCCCGGTTTAATTTGGCTCGTCCTTTCGCAGAAGAGACGCGCCTGCGTGCTGCGGCACGTCCCTCTCACCGAAAGGCACGACCACGTGACCATGCTCGAACCGACCATGTCCGCGACCGACTCCACCGACGAGGCCGTCAACGGCTTCGCCGCGCTGGGGCTGCCGCGCCCACTGGTCACCGGGCTCGCCCGTCAGGGCATCGAATCGCCGTTCCCCATCCAGGAAGCCTGCATCCCCGACATTCTGACCGGCCACGACGTGCTCGGCCGCGGCCAGACCGGCTCGGGCAAGACGCTCGCGTTCGGGCTGCCGATGATGGCCCGCATCGCCGGTGACCGCGCGCTGCCCAAGCGTCCGCGCGCCATCATCCTGGTCCCCACCCGTGAGCTGGCCCTGCAGGTGAACGACGCCCTGGAGCCGCTCGGCCGGGGCCTGTCGCTGCGGATGAAGACCGTCGTCGGCGGCATGTCGATGGGCCGGCAGATCGAGGCGCTGCGCCGCGGCGTCGAGGTCATCGTCGCCACGCCGGGCCGTCTCACCGACCTGATCGAGCAGGGCGAGTGCTCGCTCGAGGACGTCGAGATCAGCATCCTCGACGAGGCCGACCACATGTGCGACCTGGGCTTCTTCCCGGTCGTCAGCGCGCTGCTCGACCAGACCCCCGTCCACGGCCAGCGGCTGCTGTTCTCGGCCACCCTCGACGGCGACGTCGACCAGCTCGTCAAGCGTTTCCTCGTCGAGCCGATCACCCACTCGCTCGCCCCGGCCACCTCGCCGGTCGAGACGATGGAGCACCACCTCGTGCAGGTGAGCTGGCAGGACAAGCCGGCCATCACCGCCGAGATCGCCAACCGCGAGGGCCGCACCATCCTGTTTGTGCGCACCCAGCACGGCGTCGACCGCGTCGTGAAGCAGCTCGCCCGCGTCGGCGTCCAGGCCGGCGGCCTGCACGGCGGCAAGCGGCAGAACCAGCGCACCCGCATCCTCGGCGAATTCCGCGAGGGCGGCATCAAGGTGCTCGTCTGCACCGACGTCGCCGCGCGCGGCATCCACGTCGACGACGTCTCGCTCGTGCTGCACGTCGACCCGCCGGCCGACCACAAGAGCTACCTGCACCGCGGCGGGCGCACCGCGCGGGCGGGCGAGAAGGGCAGCGTCCTGACGCTGGTCATGCCCAACGAGCGCCGCTCGACCGACGCCATGGCCCGCCGGGCCGGCATCACGCCCTCGCGGCACCGCGCCGTCCCGGGCGCCCCGGTGCTGGCCGACATCGCCGGGGCCCGCGAGCCCAGCGGCGAGTCGATCCCGGTCTGGGAGCCCGACATCCGCAAGCCGCTCCGCCCCCGCTCCGGTGGCCGCGACGACCGTCCGTCGGGTGGCCGCAAGCGCTTCGAGGGTCGTCGCCGGTACGACGGCGACCGCCCCCAGAGCCACGACGACCGTCCCCGCCGCGACTTCGGCGACGACCGTCCGCGCCGTGAGGGCGACGACCGGCCGCGCCGCGAGTTCGGGCACCGTCCGCGCTTCGCCCACGACGACCGGCCGCGCCGTGAGGGCGACGACCGGCCGCGTTTCCAGGGCGGCGACGACCGTCCGCGCCGTGAGGGCGACCGCCCCCGCCACAACGACGACCGGCCCCGTTACCGCGACGAGCGTCCCCGTTTCCAGGGTGACGACCGGCCGCGCCGGGACGCCTCCGCCCCGGCTCCGGCCCGGGGTCACTTCCGTGACGACCGGGCGCCGAGGGCGTACAACAACGACCGCGAGCGGCCCGTCCGCGACGACCGCGGCGGCGAGCCCCGCACGTTCGGCGAGGACCGCGCCCGTGGCGGCTTCCGCGGCCGGTCGGGCGGCGGCGGCTTCCGCCAGGGCCGTCCGGGTGGCCGCTTCAACGGCCGCTAGTCAGCAGTAGAGAACGCCGGTTCCCCATGCGGGGGACCGGCGTTCCGTCGTCTCACGGCACGTCAAACGGCCGTTCCGTTCGATGGAACATCCGTGTCACGCCCTAGGTGACAGAGACAGCCGAAACGACGGGGACATGAACCATGCGCAACCCACAAGGGCTCCGCGTGCCGATCCACTTGGGCCGCGGCGCCGCCGAGGCGCTGCCCGACCAGCTCGCCGGACAGCTCCGCCAGGCCATCGACTCGGGACAGCTCGCGGCGGGGATCCGCATGCCGTCCACGCGGACCATGGCCGTGGCGCTCAAGATCTCGCGGGGGGTGGCGCTGACGGCGTACCAGATCCTGCACTCCGAGGGGTACGTCACCAGCCGCCACGGGTCGGGCACCTACGTCGCCGCGCGGACGCGGCAGGCCGAACGGGCGCCGCTGCGCCCGCCTGCCCGGCCGAACGTCGTCGACATGCGGCCCGACCAGCCGACCGCCGACGCCTTCCCGCTGGCCGAGTGGCGGGCGGCCTGGCGCCGGGCCAGCCACCGCGTGCCCAGCGCCGCCGAGCCGCCGCCCGGCGGGCTGCCGGAGCTGCGGGCGGCCATCGCCGCCCACCTGCGCGACACCCGGGGGCTGGTGCTCGACCGGCACGAGATCGTGGTCACCACCGGCTGCGAGACGGCGCTCCAGCTCGCGGTTCCGGAGGGCCGCTCGGTCGTCGGGATCGAGGACCCCGCCCTGCCCCGCCTCAGGGAGGCCCTGGCGGGCCACAGAGGGCACGTCGTGCCCGTTCCGGTGAGTTCCACCGGACCGCAGGTTCCGGCCGGTGTGGACGCTCTGGTGCTCACGCCCGACCGCAACGAGCCGCTGGGCTACCGGCTGCCGACCGAGCACCGCCGGGCCCTGGCGGCGTGGGCGGCCGACCGGGGGACCTACCTCATCGAACCGGCCTTCGACGGCCTGTTCAACGCCAGCCTGAACCCCTGCCCGTCGCTGCTGGCGCTGGGGGACCCGGAGATGACGATCATGTTCGGCTCCTTCCGCGAGCTGCTGACGCCGGGGATGCGGCTGGCCTACCTGGTCGTGCCGCGCCACCTGGCCGACGGGATGCGGGAACGGGCCTGCGCGGTGCCGGAGACCTGCCAGCGGGCCGCATCCGACCTGCTCTCGACGGGCGCGGTCACCCGCCGGGTCGACCGGCTCTCGGCGATCTTCGCCCGGCGCCGGACGATGGTCCGCCAGGCGCTGACGGGGGTCCGGCGCGACACCAAGGTCATCGGCACCGAGACCGGCGCCACCGCGACCCTGTTGCTGCCCCGGGCGCTCCCGGCCCCCGCGCTGGCCGAGCAGCTCCGGGCACGCGGGGTCAGGGTGGCCACCCTCGCGGCCTTCCACCACCGGGGCGGCCGGGCCGGGAACGGGGTGGTGTTCGGCTTCGGCCACATCGAGGAGGCGGACCTGCGCCGGGCCCTGCGGATCATGGTCCGCGCCCTCTCGTCGTGACTTTCCCACGCCTTCGATGGAAGCGGTCCCGGGCCGCGAAGCCGAGCGCCACTGACGGGCGTTCGGCCGGGTGAAGTGGCCTGGGGGCGACACGGGTCTCGCTGAGTGGACGCTGCCGTGTTCCAGGCGGTGACCCCCATTAGGCTTGGGCGAGTGACGACGTTCGATGAGCTCTACGACGTGCTGTCCGAGAAGGCCCGCACCCGTCCCGAAGGGTCGGGGACCGTGAAGGCGCTCGACGCCGGGGTCCACTCGATCGGCAAGAAGATCGTCGAGGAGGCCGCCGAGGTCTGGATGGCGGCGGAGTACGAATCGGCCGACCGGACCGCCGAGGAGATCTCGCAGCTGCTCTACCACCTCCAGGTGCTCATGCTGGCCCGCGGGATCGGGCTCGACGAGGTCTACAAGCATCTTTAGGGCACCCCCGGGTGCCCGGACCTCGCTCATCTCAGAGGCCATCCCGAAAGGTTCCAACCATGCTTCGCCTCGCCGTACCGAACAAGGGCGTGTTGTCCGAGGCCGCCCAGGTCATCCTGAAGGAGGCGGGTTACCGCCCCCGGAAGGACAGCAAGGAGCTCGTGGTCGTCGACCCGGAGAACTCCTGCGAGTTGTTCTTCCTCCGTCCCCGTGACATCGCGGTGTACGTCGGCGAGGGCACCCTCGACGCCGGCATCACCGGCCGCGACATGCTGATCGACTCCGGCGCCCCGGCCGACGAGGTGGTGCCGCTCGGCTTCGGCCGGTCGACCTTCCGCTTCGCCGCGCCTCCCGGGGCCTTCAGCAACGTCAAGGACCTCAACGGCAAGCGGGTCGCGACCGCGTACGCCGGTCTGCTCGCCGGCTACCTGGAGGAGCAGAGCGTCGACGCCCGCGTCATCAAGCTCGACGGCGCGGTCGAGACGGCGATCCGGCTCGGCGTGGCCGACGCCGTCGCCGACGTCGTGGAGACCGGCACCACCCTGCGCAACGTCGGCCTGGAGGTGTTCGGCGACCCGATCACCACGTCCGAGGCGATCCTGATCAAGCAGGTCGGGGCGCCCGAGAACAACGGCTTCCAGCAGCTCATCCGGCGGCTGCAGGGCGTGCTCGCGGCGCGCGACTACGTGATGATCGACTACGACATCCGGGTCGAGCGCATCGACGAGGCCATCGAGGTCACTCCGGGCATGGAGGGGCCGACGGTCTCGCCGCTGCACCGCGAGGGCTGGGTGGCGGTCCGCGCGATGATCCGCCGCAAGGGCCACCAGCAGGTCATGGACAAGTTGTGGGACCTCGGCGCCAAGGCGATCCTGATCACCGACATCTACGCCTGCCGGCTCTAGCCGCCCGGCCGGCCGGTCCCGCTACTTCGGGACCGGCCGGTTGGCGACGTGCCTGATCAGGTCGCTGACGTGGACCGTGCCCAGGCAGCGGCCCACCTCGTCGACCACCACGAGGTCGTCGTAGACGCGCTTGGCGTCCTGCCCGGCGACCTGCATGGCCGCTATCGCCGGGGTCGTCTTGGGCACCAGCCGGGCGCTGTCGGCGATCCGGTGGGCGGGCTTCTTGGCGTGCAGGGCGTGGCCGTAGGCCCCGGCCATGTAGAGCAGGAACCGGCTGCGGTCGACCATCGACTGCGGACGCTGGTACTCGTCGACCAGGACCACGCTCGTGATCGAGGCCTCGTTGCCGAAGGCCTGCACGACGTCCTCGGAGGTCGCGGTGATCGGCAGCGTCACGGCCGGCATCAGGAACTCCTGCACCCTCGGCCCGAGGAGCTGGGCGAGGTTCGGCGAGGTCTCGGTCGCCGGGACCGGCACGTGCACCCGCCCGTCGGCGGGCCGCCAGTCGCCCGGGGCCAGCAGCGGCCCGGTGGCCAGCCTGACCCCCCACGCCCGCACCGCCGCGAGCTGGACCTCGTCCTGCACGCCCGGCGCGAGGATGTGCGCCGCCACGCCCTTGGCCACGGTGACCAGCGCCTCGGCCACGGCCGCCCGGCGGGCGTCCTTGGGGGCGCGCTCCACCAGTTCGGGGGAGATCAGGATGACGTAGGGGGAGGCGTCGGCGAGCACGTCGAGCGGGAGGTTGCGCACCCCGACGCCGCCGAAGGCGATCAGGTAACCGGCCGCGCGCAGCCCGTCGACCCCGGCCAGCAGCCGGGAGCGCTCGCCCGGGTCGAGGTCGCCCTCGATGGTCAGGATGATCTCGCGCGGCCGGCGTCCGGCCACCCGCATCGCCTCGTGCAGCGGCGCCAGCCCCGCCGAACCGGCCGAGACGGCGGCGATGGGGATGGGCAGCACGAGGGGGAGCCGCGCGTCGTGCTCGGCGGCGGCGCGGATGCCCGCGACGGTCCCGCCGACGTCGGCCCGCTCGGCCGCGGGCGTGCTCGCACCGACCTGTATGGCGATCACCCCGCCGGTGTCGAGGTCGACGACGGGCGTGAAGCTGGCGACCGGGCCGAAGGCGCTCGGCGGGCCGCCGGTGGGGTTCTGCGGCGCGGCGGCCCAGGCCGGCACGTACCCCGACACGGTGAACGGGCCGGTCGTGGAGGACTGCTCACCAGGTGAGACGGCGACCGGCGCCGGATAGGGCAAGGGAACCGACACACGACGATTCTGGTGCGCCTGCCTGCCGTCCTTGAGGCCGGTGATGCGAAATTCACCCACATTTCCCCCTGCCGACAACCGTGGACGTCCGGCTCCGGGCCGCTAATCTGGGCAGCCATGAGCGCACGCCCGGCCGCCGGGGGCGGACGGTGGGTGTCGATCCCCCCGTCCCGGCTGCCCCGCTGGCTCACCAACTTCGCCGACCGCCACGGCGGGCCGCCGTCGGAGACGGGCACCCCTGAACTGGTCGTGCTCACGGCCCCGGACGGCGCCGTGGCCGAGTGCCACGTCCCGTTCGGTCCTCTGGAGGCGCGCCCCGGCCCTCTCGCCGAGGCCTTGGTCTCCCACGTCTCCCGGGACCGCCGGGTGGCGGTCCTCCTCGTACGTCTCGGCGGATACGCCGCCGGGGTCTTCGAGGGCGACCGGCTGCTCGGCTCCAAGGTGGGCTCCCGGCTCGTCCACGGGAGGAGCGCCGCCGGAGGGTGGTCGCAGCAGCGGTTCGCCCGCCGCCGGGAGAAACAGGCCGACGAGGCCCTCGGGGCCGCCGCCGACGTGGCCGCCCGGGTGCTGCTTCCCGCGGTGGGGGAAGGGGTGGCGGGGTTCGTCGTCGGGGGAGACCGCAAGGCGATCGACGAACTGCGGGGCGACCGGCGGCTGGCGCCGCTGTTCGCGCTGGAGACCGCGCCCTTCCTGACCGTCCCCGATCCCCGGCTGGCCGTGCTGGAGAAGACGCCGGAGGAGTTCCGGGCGGTCAGGATCAGGGTGGTCGATCCGCCCCAGGTTTAAGAAGTCGGGGATTTCGCCGGGCCACCATACAATCGACGCATGCGCACTCCCGATTGATCACTTCCGTGTGCCCGCGATCCGAAGCCATGTCTTCCAGCCGGTTCACGGCGCGAGCCACGGCCGTCCGCGTCACGTGTTCTTCGAGCAGACTCACAGCGCGAGCCACGGCCGTCCTCCGGCCGTCCGCGTCTCGCTACTCACGGGAGTGTCCCCCAAACCATGATCATCGCAACCGACATCGAACTGCGCGTGGGTTCGCGCCTCCTCATCGAGGGGGCGTCGTTCCGGGTCAACCCGGGCGACAAGATCGGCCTGGTCGGCCGCAACGGAGCGGGCAAGACCACGCTCACCAAGACCCTCGCCGGCGAGGGCCAGCCCGCGGGCGGCACGGTCACCATCACCGGCGCGGTCGGCTACCTGCCGCAGGACCCGCGCACCGGCGACCTCCAGGTGATCGCCCGCGACCGCATCCTGTCGGCGCGCGGCCTCGACGAGGTCATCCGCGACCTGCGCCAGGCCGAGCTCGGCATGACCTCGGCCGACCCGCGCACCCGCGACAAGGCCGTGAAGGCCTACGGCCGCCTCGAAGACCGGCTCCACGTCCTGGGCGGCTACGCCGCCGAGTCGGAGGCCGCCTCGATCGCCTCCAGCCTGGGCCTGCCCGACCGGGTGCTCGGGCAGCCGCTGGAGACCCTCTCGGGTGGTCAGCGGAGGCGGGTCGAACTGGCGCGCATTCTTTTCTCGGGATCGGAGACTCTCCTCCTCGACGAGCCGACAAACCACCTCGATGCGGACTCGATCGGCTGGCTTCGTGATTTTTTGCGTTCCCACCAGGGCGGCTTGATCATCATCAGCCACGATGTTGGTCTACTTGAAGCGACGGTAAACCGGGTGCTCCATCTCGACGCGAACCGGTGCGTGATCGACACGTACAACGTCGGCTGGAAGGCCTACCTGACGCAGCGCGAGACCGACGAGAAGCGCCGCAAGCGCGAGCGGGCCAACGCCGAGAAGCAGGCCGGGGTGCTGATGGCGCAGGCCGACAAGATGCGCGCCAAGGCCACCAAGGCCAAGGCCGCCCAGGACATGCAGCGCCGCGCCGAGCGCCTGCTGCGCGGGATCGAGCCCGAGCGCCGCTCCGACAAGGTCGCCAAGCTGCGCTTCCCGTCGCCCGCGCCCTGCGGCCGCACCCCGCTGTCGGCCGTCGACCTCTCCAAGTCCTACGGCTCCCTTGAGGTCTTCACCGATGTCGACGCCGCCGTCGACCGGGGCCACCGGGTCGTCATCCTCGGCCTCAACGGCGCCGGCAAGACCACGCTGCTGCGCATCCTGGGCGGCATCGAGAAGCCCGACACCGGCGAGGTGCGCCCCGGCCACGGCCTGAAGATCGGCTACTACGCCCAGGAGCACGAGACCCTCGACCCCGAGCGCACCGTGCTCGAGAACATGCGCTCGGCCGGGCCCGACCTCGCCGACGTCGACCTGCGCAAGGTGCTCGGCTCGTTCCTGTTCACCGGCGACGACGTCGACAAGCCCGCCGGGGTGTTGTCCGGCGGCGAGAAGACCCGGCTCGCCCTGGCCACGCTGGTGCTCTCCAGCGCCAACGTGCTGCTGCTCGACGAGCCCACCAACAACCTCGATCCGGCCTCGCGGGAACAGGTGCTGACGGCTCTGCGCTCTTACACAGGGGCGATCGTCTTGGTCACCCACGACGAAGGGGCGGTGGAGGCGCTGCAACCCGACCGGGTCATCCTGCTGCCCGACGGTGTCGAAGACGCGTGGAGCGAGGAATTTTCCGATCTCGTCGCCCTCGCCTGATCATAAATTTACCGGGTACGGATCTTTTCCCTGGGAGTAGGTAGCCGATCGAGCCGAAATGACTGATCATGGCGTGAGTAACGCTGCGGAAGTCTGGCACTACAGGAGGTACTCGTGGCCGAGACTCTGAAGAAGGGCACCCGGGTGACCGGGGCCGACCGTGAAAAACTGGCCAGCGATCTCAAGAAGCGCTATGCCGCGGGTGAGAGCATCCGCGCCCTGGCCGCTTCCACCGGCCGGTCGTACGGATTCATCCACCGCATCCTCAGCGAGTCGGGCGTGACTCTGCGGGGACGCGGCGGGGCGACCCGAGGCAAGACCAAGCGCTAGTTCCGCCTCGCCGCCGCGCGACCGCAGCCGCTCGTGTACCTCAGATCCAGAGCGGTCCGCTCCCGAGCCGACCGGCCGGGGTCGGATGACCGAACAGGGTTCGGTAGGCTCGGGCGTGACCGCCAGGAAGGGGTTGCGGGCTGTGAACGACGCTGTGGAAGCGGCACAAGGGGGGAGAGCGGAGCAGATCTCGGCGAGCGCGCTCGCTGAGGTCGGACTGCGCTACGAGGTGGACGGCGAGATCGCGACGATCACGCTGAACCGGCCGGACAAGCGGAACGCCCAGACGTTCGCCACCTGGTCGGCACTGGCCCGGATCGGGGACGACCTCCCCGGGACCGTGCGGATCGTCGTCGTGAAAGGCGAGGGGCCGTCCTTCTCCGCAGGCATCGACCTGCGACTGTTCACGCCCGGGGGAGTCCCCGGTGAGGGCTCGTTCTCCTCGGTGCTCGGTGAGGGCTTCGAGGAGCGGATCGCCCAGGCGCAGCAGGCCTTCCTGTGGTTGCGTCGTCCGGAGATCATCTCGATCGCGGCCGTCCAGGGCCACGCGATCGGGGCCGGATTCCAGCTCGCGCTCGCGTGCGACCTGCGGATCGTGGCCGACGACGTGCAGTTCTGCATGAAGGAACCGGCGCTCGGCCTGGTGCCCGACCTGACGGGGACCAAGCCGCTGGTCGATCTCGTGGGGCTGCCGAGGGCCCTGGAGTTGTGCGTCACCGCCCGGAAGGTCGGGGCGGAGGAGGCGTTGCGCCTCCGGCTGGCCGAGCTGGCCGTACCGGTTGAGGAGCTGGATACGGCCGTGGCCGACCTTGCGGCGGCGCTGCTCGCCACGGAGCGGTCCGCCGCGACCGCGACGAAACGGCTGCTGCAGGGCGCGGGAACCCGCACACTGGAGGAGCAGGCGGCCGCGGAGAGAGCCGAACAGGTGGTCCGCATCCGGTCGCTGTTCGCCTCGGGCTGATCCTGGAATCGCCCTTTCACGTAAAGGGTTTGCCACGACATGGCGATGATGGGCGGCCCGAACATGGGCTGGCAGATGATGCGGTCGATGCGGCGCGACGGCGACGTGATGAAGGAGCGTCTCGCGCCGGGCACGATCCGGCGGATCGCCCGCTACGCCGCGCCGTTCAAGTGGTCGATCGTGGCGTTCCTGGCCCTGATCACGGTCGGGTCGCTGACCGTGGTGGCCAACCCGCTCGTCGTGAAGCAGATCATCGACGTGGCCATCCCGTCGAGGGACTCGGGGCTGGTCGTCTGGCTGGCGCTGGCCATCGCGGGCCTGGCGCTGCTCGACGCCGTGCTGGGCCTGGCCGAACGCTGGTTCTCGGCCCGGATCGGCGAGGGCCTGATCTACAACCTGCGCACGGAGGTCTTCGACCACGTCCAGCGCATGCCGGTGGCGTTCTTCATGCGGGCGCAGACGGGCGCGCTGGTCTCGCGGCTCAACGGCGACGTCATCGGCGCGCAGCGGGCCATCACCAGCACGTTGTCGTCGGTCGTCTCCAACGTGGTCAGCCTGGTCGTCGTGCTGGTCACGATGCTGGCGCTGTCGTGGCAGATCACCCTCGTGGCGCTGTTGATGGTGCCGGTCTTCATCCTGCCCGCCCAGTGGGTGGGCCGCCGCATGTCGACGTACACCCGCGAGCAGATGGAGCTCGGCGCCGAGATGAGCTCGGTGATGACCGAGCGCTTCAACGTGGCCGGTGCGATGGTCGCCAAGCTCTACGGCCGCCCCGACGACGAGGCCCGGCACTTCGCCGGGCGGGCCGCCCGGGTGCGCGACATCGGCGTCACCGTCGCCATGTTCGGCACCGTGTTCCGCATCGCGCTGGGCCTGATCGCCGCGCTCGCCACCGCCCTGGTCTACGGGCTCGGCGGCGTGCTGGCGGTCGACGGATCGTTCGAGCTCGGCACGCTGGTGGCCATGTCGGCCCTGCTGATGCGGCTGTACGGCCCCCTCACCGGCCTGTCCAACGTCCACATCGACGTGATGACCGCCCTGGTCAGCTTCGACCGCGTCTTCGAGGTGCTCGACCTCAAGCCGATGGTCGCCGAGAAGCCCGACGCCCAGAGGGTGCCGGCCGGGCCGGTCACCATCGAGTTCGACGACGTCCGCTTCCGCTACCCGGGCGCCGCCGAGGTGTCGCTGGCCTCCCTGGAGTCGGTCGCCCGCCCCGACCAGGGCGAGTCGGCCGAGGTGCTCAAGGGCGTCACCTTCACCGCCCGGCCGGGCCAGATGGTCGCCCTGGTCGGCCACTCGGGGGCCGGCAAGACCACCACGACCTCGCTGGTCTCCCGCCTGTACGACGTCGACGCCGGCGCCGTCCGGCTCAACGGCCTCGACGTGCGCGACGCCACGATGGAGTCGCTGCGCGACACCGTGGGCGTCGTCATGCAGGACCCGCACCTGTTCCACGACACCATCGCCGCCAACCTGCGCTACGCCCGCCCGGAGGCCACCGACGAGGAGATCTGGGAGGCCCTGCGGGCGGCCCAGATCGCCGACCTGGTCGCCACGTTGCCCGAGGGGCTCGACACGGTCGTGGGGGAGCGCGGCTACCGGTTCTCCGGCGGCGAGAAACAGCGGGTGGCGCTGGCCCGGCTGCTGCTCAAGGCCCCTCCGGTGGTGGTGCTCGACGAGGCCACCGCCCACCTCGACTCGGAGTCGGAGGTGGCCGTGCAGCAGGCCCTGAAGACGGCCCTGGCGGGCCGGACCAGCCTGGTCATCGCCCACCGGCTGTCGACCATCCGCGAGGCCGACGTGATCCTGGTCATGAACGAGGGCCGCGTCGTGGAACTCGGGCGGCACGACGAGCTGATGGTCCTCGACGGCGCCTACGCGGAGCTCTACAAAACCCAGTTCACGAGTAGCCCAGCCGTTTGAGCTCCTCGCGGGCGACCTTGCCGACCAGTTCGGCGTCGGTGTGCGCGAGGCGGCGGCGGGCCCCCACCTGCGGGGCGCCGGCGCCGTAGAGGGCGATCGTGGAGATCTTGGCGCCGAGGAACTCGCCCACCTGGCCGAACGTCTCGGCGGGGGACTTGTGCAGGTCCTCGTACCGGATCGTCAGGAGCTGGTCGGCGGGCAGCTCCTTGCGGAGCACCGCCGACAGGCGGATCGCGGCGCGCCAGCGCAGCGCGCTCTTGCCCGCGACCGGCATCTCCTTCCAGCGCAGCTTGTGCTCGGCGTTGTTGACGCCGAGGAACGGGCTGGGGAACTCGCTGTCGTCGGACAGCATGTGGGGCTTGAACCAGGCCATCGTCGCCGGGTCGGCCAGCATGTCGGCGACGACGTCGCGGCCGTCGCGGATGACCTGGACGAACCGGGCGTCGGGGAAGGCCTGGAGCAGGACGGGGGCGCTGTAGAGCAGGTCGGGGCTGGCGTCGCCGAACCGGGTCAGCTCGGAGGCGGTCACGCACGGGCCCGCCCCGATGATGCCCCCGGCCTCCTTGCACGTGCCGGAGCACTCGCCGCACGCGCCCGGCACCACCTGCCAGGCCTCGGCCAGCACGTCGCGGATCACCCGGGGCGCCCCCGGGCTGCGCGCGATCGACGGCCGCCGCGCGAACGCGTAGACGACACGGGAAACCGCGCCCCGGCCCATCGTGAGGTGCACGCCGGGCGAGCGCTTGATGGCACGGGCGAGCAGGTCCGCACCGCTGTGGGGGGCGGCGAGCACGAAGACCGGCTGACGGACCTTGACGCCGTTTACCACGAGAATGTGGGTCGGTGGTCGCATAGGTAGCGCCTAGTCTGACACTCTTTGGGGGGTGTCCGAACGTACTCCACCCCGTCTCCGGCACGGCGACACCGTGGCCGTCGTCGCGCCTTCGGGTCCGGTCGACCTCGACCGGCTCAACCGCGGCCGCCACGTGCTCACCGGCCTCGGCCTGAACGTCCGGTTCGGGCCCCGCATGCTGATCCGCCGCGGCTACCTCGCCGGGCCCGACCAGGCCCGCGCCGCCGACCTGCAGGAGGCCTGGTGCGATCCGGAGATCGCCGCCGTGGTCTGCGCCCGGGGCGGCTACGGCGCCACACGGGTCCTCGACCACCTCGACTGGGACAAGATGGAGGCCGTCCGGCCCAAACCCCTCGTGGGGTCGAGCGACATCACCGCCCTCCACCTGGCCTTCCAGCGCCGTCTGGGGGTGGCCTCGTTGTTCGGCCCGATGCCGGCCTGCTCGACGATCAGCGACGAGGAGGGGCCGGAGCCCCGGTCGTTGTCCCACCTCAAGGCCTCGCTCATCTCCAGCCTGGAGCCCCGGCCGGTCAAGGGCGACCAGGTGCTCGTGCCGGGGTCGGCCATCGGGCCGCTGACCGGCGGCAACCTGACGCTGCTGGCGGCGCTCTGCGGCACGCCCCACCAGATGGAGGCGCGGGGCCGGATCGTCCTGCTTGAGGACGTGCGTGAGGAGCCCTACCGAATCGACCGTATGCTGACCCAGCTACTCCAGGCCGGTTGTCTCGACGGCGCGGTCGGCTTCGCCCTCGGGTCGTGGGTGGAGTGCGGGGAGGCGCTCCCGGTGCTGGTGGAACGACTCGGACCGCTGGGAGTGCCGATCATCGCGGGGCTCCCGATCGGTCATGGGACACCACAGTTCAGTGTGTGGCTGGGGGCTGATGGTGTAATCGATGCAGAATCGTGCTCATTGACAGGCCTCATCGGCAACCAGGACAAGGCACCCTGAAACCTGGCAACACGCCACGTTTGTAAGGGGATGAGCCTTGGGTCTGTTGCGGCGGCTCCGCAGCCGGATTCGGCCTGACCAGCCTGTACAACCCGCCTCCCGGCCCGTCGAGGACGTCGATCTTGACTCCCTCCTCGCCCTGGTGGTCGAGACGATGGGCTACACCTGCGCGTTCGAGGACGACGGCGCCACCCTGATCATGGGCGGCGACGAGACGTCCCGTACCGTCAATCTGGTCGGGCTCCGCCGTGAGGCGGCCCGCAGGTCACGCGAGGACTGGCCGATGCTGGTCTCCGAGCACCTGTCCCACGCCGTGTCGGGCGAACCGTTCGACGCGTGCAACCTGGGCCGGATCAAACCGCTGCTGCGCACCCGCCTGCACGCGGCCGACGACCCGGCGATCCCCGACCCCTCGCGCATCATCGGCCGCCACCTGAGCGCCGACCTGATCGAGGTGCTGACGATCGGCGGCCGTCCGGTCCGGCCGGAGGAGGCCTTCTGCTGGCCGATCCCGCCCGCCGAGGCGCTCGACGTCGCGCTCGACAACGCCCTGACCGACGAGCGCATCACCGCCGAGTACCTGCAGCTCGGCGGGGTGAGCGTGCGGATGATCAGCGCGCCCACGGCCGTGGCGCACCTGCGGCGGCTGCCCGGCCCGCCCGACGGGCTGCTCGTCGTGCTGCCCCACCCGGGCGCGATGGCCGTGCACCCCATCGAGGGCATCGGCGTCGTACGCGCCCTGGAGCGCATGCGCGTCTACGCCCAGCGCGAGTTCGACGACCGCGACGGCGGCCTCAGCCCCCACGTCTACTGGTGGCACCGCGACCGGCTGACCCGCATCCAGGCCGACCTGGTTCCCCAGGACGGCCAGGTCAGGCTCGTGGTGACGCCGCCCGCCGACTTCGCCCGCCTGCTGGCGCGCCTCGCCGGAGACGCCAACTGACCACCGCGGGTCAGCCCAGCGCCTGGGCCGTGTGGATCAGCGGGACGTGGCTGAACGCCTGCGGGAAGTTGCCCACCAGGCGGCCCTGCACGGGGTCGTACTCCTCGGAGAGGAGGCCGACGTCGTTGCGCAGGTCGAGCAGGCGCCGGAACAGGTCGCAGGCCTCCTTGCGCAGGCCCATGCGGGCCTTGGCCTCGGCGAGCCAGAAGCTGCAGGCCAGGAACGCGCCCTCGCGGCCGGGCAGCCCGTCGACCGCGTTGTGCTCGCTGGTCGAGTAGCGCAGCACGAACCCCTCGGGCGTGGTCAGCTCGCGCTCGATCGCGTTGATGGTGCCGATCACGCGGTGGTCGTCGGGCGGCAGGAAGCCCATCGTGGGGATGAGCAGCGTCGCGGCGTCGAGCTCCGTGGAGCCGTAGTACTGGGTGAAGGTGTTGCGGTCGGGGTCGTAGGCCTTCTCGCAGACCTCCTTGTGGATCTCCTCGCGCAGCGCCTTCCACCGGTCGATCGGGCCCGAGCGCCGCTGGGCCTCCATGGTGCGGATGACGCGGTCGCAGGCGACCCAGACCATCACCTTGGAGTGGGTGAACTGGCGGCGCGGGCCGCGCACCTCCCACAGGCCCTCGTCGGGCTGCTGCCAGCCGGTCTCCAGGAAGTCCATCATCTTGCGGGTCAGCTTCCAGGCGTGGTCGTCGGGGTGGAGGCCGCCCTTGCCGGCCTGGTAGAGCGAGTTGACGACCTCGCCGTAGACGTCGAGCTGGAGCTGGTTGGCGGCGCTGTTGCCGATGCGGGCCGGCAGGGAGTTCTCGTAGCCGGGGAGCCAGTCGAGGGTCATCTCGGGGAGGCGGCGTTCGCCGGCGACGCCGTACATGATCTGGAGGTCCTGCGGACGTCCGGCGATCGCGCGCAGCAGCCACTCGCGCCAGGCCTTGGCCTCTTCGATGTAGCCGCTGGTCAGCAGGGCGTCGAGGGTCATCGAGGCGTCACGCAGCCAGCAGAACCGGTAGTCCCAGTTGCGCACGCCGCCGAGGTCCTCCGGCAGGCTGGTGGTGGCCGCGGCGACGATGCCGCCGGTGGGGGCGTAGGTCAGCCCCTTCAGCGTGATCATCGAGCGGACGACGGCGTCGCGCCACTCGCCCGCGTGGGTGCCCTTGGAGACCCAGTCCTCCCAGATCTCGCGGGTGTAGTCGAGCTCGTCGAGCGGGTCGATCATGGGCGGCGCGGGCGCGTGGGAGGGGTGCCAGCTGAACACGAACGACAACTTGTCGCCCGCCTCGACCCGGAAGGTGCCCTTGTGGCGGTAGTCGCTGCCGTGCAGGTGGACCGGCGAGTGGATCCAGGCGGAGTCGGGGCCGGCCACCGCCTGGAGGCTGCCGTCGCGGCGGCGCACCCACGGCACGATCCGGCCGTAGTCGAACCGGATGCGGATCTCGCAGTTCATCTCGACCGAGCCGGCCACGCCCTCGACGACCCTGACCAGGCGGGGGTGCTCGTGGCGGATCGGCATGAAGTCGATCACCCGGGCGGTGCCGCCGGGGGTGTCCCAGGTCGATTCCAGCACGAGCGTGTCGCCCCAGTAGCGGCGGCTGGAGGCCATCTCCATCCCGGAGGCCCAGATGCGCCAGGAGCCGTGGCGCTGGTTGCCCAGCAGCGCGGCGAAGCACGCGGGGGAGTCGAAACGGGGCAGGCAGAGCCAGTCGACCGAGCCGTCGCGGCCCACCAGGGCCGCCGACTGCATGTCGCCGATCAGCGCGTAGTCCTCGATCCGCATGTGATCAAGCTACCCACCGGGCCTTCATGAAGAACTGGGTGACGGGCCCGATCATCAGGGCGAACACCAGGGTGCCCACGCCGGCGACGCCGCCGAGGAGCCACCCGATCGCCAGCACGGTCAGTTCGATGACCACCCGGGCCAGCCGGATCGACAGGCCGAGCCGGTGCAGCCCGGTCATCAGGCCGTCACGCGGCCCGGGACCGTATCCCGCGCCGATGTAGAGGGCGGTCGCGCCGCCGACGACGACCACCCCGGTCAGCAGGTAGGCCCACTGGAGGAGCCAGTGACCGGGTGTGGGGGCCAGCCAGACGGTCAGGTCGAAGAACCACCCGAGCAGCAGCACGTTGCTGATCGTGCCCAGGCCCGGCCGCTGGCGCAGGGGGATCCAGAGCAGCATCACGGCCGCCCCGACGATGACGACCCACGCGCCGATGCTGAGCCCCCAGTGGCGGGACAGACCCTGGTGGAAGACGTCCCAGGGGGAGCTGCCGAGGTTCGACTCGATCTGGAGGCCGGAGCCGGCGCCGTACAGGAACAGACCGGCGTAGAGCCGGACAAGCCGCACAGAGGTGGGATGAATGGATGTTTGTACCATAGTGCCCTCAGTGTGGCGAAGGTCCTGGCCGGGAAAACAGAGCCAATCGTCGAAATTGGTCTTAAGCTGGCCGGCATGACGCGCACCATCGCTCCCGAGCAGCTCGCCCGCCTGCTCGCCGTCCCGGCCGGCGCCCGCCCCTACTACCGGGCGCTGGCCGAGGCGCTGCGGGAGCGGGTGCACGACGGCGCGATCCCCGTCGGGGTGCGCCTGCCGGCCGAACGCCACCTCGCCGCCGCGCTCGGCGTCAGCCGGACCACCGTGACCGCCGCCTACGACCTGCTCAAGGACCACGGCTACGTCACCGCCCGGCAGGGCTCCGGCAGCACGACCGCGCTCCCCGTGGGCGGCGACACCCCCTGGACGATCCCGATCCCCGGCGACGGCATGATCCCCCTGCACGTCGCCTCGATGCCGGCCGCCTCCCAGGTCGCCCCCGCCGTGGCCGCCGCCGCCGCGAGCTACCACCGCCACCTGCTCGGCATCGGCTACGAGCCGGTCGGCCTGCCCGTCCTGCGCGAGGAGGTGGCCCGGCGCTACACCGACCGCGGCGTGGCCACCCGGCCGGAGCAGATCCTCATCACCCCCGGCGCCCAGCAGGCCATGCACCTGCTCTTCACACTGCTGGTCAGGCCCGGCGACCCGGTGCTGCTGGAGTCGCCGACCTACGCCCACGCGATCCAGTCGGTCCGGCTCCACGGGGCCAGGGTGGTGGCGGCGGGGGAGCTGATGGAGAGCTCGCTGCGGCAGGCGAAGGTCGCCTACGTGCTGCCCGACTTCCACAACCCCACCGGCACGCTGATGGACGCCGCCCGCCGGGCCGCGCTCGTGGCCGCCGCGCGCCGCCACGACGTCACGCTGATCTGCGACGAGACCTGGGGCGAGGTGGCCGTCGACGACGTGGTCATGCCGCCGCCGCTGGCCCGCTGGGACACCGACAACCGGGTGATCACGATCGGGTCGGCGTCGAAGTTGTGGTGGGGCGGGCTCCGGGTCGGGTGGTTGCGCGGCACGGCCGAGCTGGTGGAGCGGCTGTCGGTGCTGCGGTCGGGCGTCGACCTGGCCACGGCGGTGTTCGACCAGCTCGTGGTGGCCGAGTTGTTCCCCCGGGTGGAGGAGTCCCGGGCCGAGCGCCGCGCCTGGCTGGCGACCTCCCGCGACGCCCTGACGGCGGCGCTGGCCGAGCACCTGCCCGGCTGGACCTATCCCCACCCGGTCGGCGGCGGGTCGATCTGGGCGAAGCTCGACGTCCCGTCGGCGGCCCCGGTGGTCCAGGCGGCCGCCGCGAACGGGGTCAGGCTCGCGCCCGGACGGTGGTTCGGCGTCGACGGCGCCTGCGAGGGTTACCTGCGGCTCTCCTACTGCCATCCGCCCCACCTGCTGGCCGACGCGGTCGCCAGGATCGCCGCCGCCCGGCCGGGGCAGGCGCCGCCGGCCGACACCCGGCTCACGCTGAGTCTGTGACGCCCCGCGCCAGCGGTGCCCGCCAGCCCCGCCGCATCGCCAGGAACCGCAGGCCGAAGGCCAGCACGGCGGCGGCCAGGACGGCCAGCGGGCCGCGTACGCCGAACTCGAAGAGCGCGGCGAGCGTGAACGCGCCCAGGAACGCGGGCACCGCGTAGAGCTGGCGGTCGTAGAGCAGCGTGGGCCGCTGTCCCGACAGGACGTCGCGCAGCACGCCGCCGCCGACCGCCGTGACCACCCCGAGCAGCACCGCGTGCAGCGGCGACAGGCCGAACAGCAGCGCCTTCTCGGTGCCGGTCGCGCAGAACAGGCCCAGCCCGGCCGCGTCGAAGATCAGGATGCTCGGCAGCAGCCGGGTCACCTGCGGGTGCCAGAAGAACACGATCCCCGCCGCCACCAGCGGGACCAGGACGTAACCGGCGTCGTGCAGCGCGGCCGGCTGCACGCCCAGGAACACGTCGCGCAGGATCCCGCCGCCCACCGCGGTGAAGAACGCCAGCACCGCCATGCCGACGACGTCGAGGCGGGTGCGGACCCCGGCGAGCGCGCCGGAGATGGCGAAGACGAAGATCCCGGTGAGGTCGAGCACCCATGTCACCAGGACATCTTGTCAGGGTTGACTTACCGATGATGTGATGCGGGTCACTCTGTCCAGCATCCCCCTGAGGAGACGCGGAATGGTTCTTGAGGAGCGGGCGGCGATCGAGGAGAGCATCGCCGGTCGGACCATCTGTTCTCAGCTCGACGAGACCGCCGAGGCCCACCCCGACCTACCCGCATATTCCGACCCCGTCGAGGGCGGCTGGTCCACCCTGACCTACCGGGAGGCCCGGCAGCGGGTGCTGGAGATCGCCGCCGGGTTCGCCGCGCTGGGCGTCGATCCGGGCGACTCGGTGGCCCTCATGATGGTCAACCGCAGCGAGCACGTGCTCGCCGACCTCGGGGCCGTGCACGCGGGGGCGATCCCGTGCTCGGTGTACGCCACCTTCGCGCCCGACCAGGTGGCCTATGTGGCCAACGACGTCGGTGCCAAGGTCGCCGTGCTGGGCGGCCCGGCCGAGCTGGCCCGCTGGGCGCCGGTCCTCGACCAGGTGCCCGGCCTGGAGAAGATCATCCTGTTGGAGGGCGCGACCGGCGACCAGCTCTCGTGGGCCGACTTCCTGGCCATGGGCGCCGAGGCGCTGGCCGCCGACCCCCAGTCGGTCGAGGAGCGCTGGCGCTCGGTCACCCCCGACGACACCCTCACCGTCCTGTACACCTCGGGCACCACCGGCATGCCGAAGGGCGTCCCGCTCACCCACCGCAACGTGCTCTTCGAGGTCGGCGCGACCGACCGGATGACCTCGCTGCCCACCCAGGGCACCCAGATCTCCTACCTGACCTACGCCCACATCGCCGAGCGGGTGCTTAGCCTCTACCTGCCCCTGTTCAAGACCTCCCACGTGCACTTCTGCACCGACCTGGCCAACCTCGGGCCGACCCTCGCCGCGGTCAGGCCGGTGTTGTTCTTCGGCGTGCCGCGCGTCTGGGAGAAGATGATGGCCAAGCTCTCCGCGCTGCTGGCCATGTCGCCGGAAGACCAGCAGGAGAACGCGCGCAAGGCCATGGCCGCCGGGCTCGCCTGGGTCGAGGCCGGTCAGGTCGGCCACACGATGACGCCGGAGGTCCAGGCCGCGTACGAGGCCGCCGACGCCGCCCTGCTCTCGATCATCCGCGGCATGATCGGCTTCGACAACGCGGGCTGGCTGGCCACCGCGGCGGCGCCCATGCCGCTGGAGGTGCAGCGCTTCTTCGCCGGCCTCGGGCTCAAGGTGCTCGACGTCTACGGCATGACCGAGACCACCGGGGCGTTCACCGCCAACAGTCCCGACGCCTACCGGCTCGGCACGGTCGGCCGCCCCGAACCGGGCGTCGAGGTGCGGATCGCCGACGACGGGGAGATCCTCACCCGCAGCCCGCTGAACACGTCGGGCTACCTCAACCGCCCCGAGGCCACCGCCGACCTGTTCGACGACGAGGGCTGGCTGCACACCGGCGACGTGGGCTCGCTCGACGAGCACGGCTTCGTCCGCATCGTCGACCGCAAGAAGGAGCTCATCATCACCGCCGGGGGCGAGAACATCTCCCCGGCCAACATCGAGAACTACCTGAAGGAGCACGCCCTCATCGGCCAGGCCCTCGCCTTCGGCGACGGCAGGCCCTACCCGGTCGCGATCCTCACCCTCGACGGCGAGATCGCCCCCGGCTGGGCGCAGGCCAACGGCATCACCTTCACCGACCTGGCCGACCTGGCCGGGCACCCCGACGTGCTGAAGACCGTCGAGGCGGCGGTCGAGGCCGCCAACGAGAAGCTGGCCCGGGTGCAGCAGGTCAAGCGCTGGCGGCTGCTGCCGGTCGAGTGGACGGCCGAGACCGAGGAGCTCACCCCGAGCCTGAAGCTCAAGCGCCGGGTCATCCACGCGAAGTACGCGGAGATCATCGAGGAGATGTACCGTCACTGATCATCTGACCCCGACGCGCGAGCAACCGTTCCCGTTGCCAAGTTGTGATCACTTTTTCTTCGGCAGACCCGCAACTTTTGGCGGAGATTTCCCGTCTATGACGTAGGCGCGCTTCATGCCGGAAGCGCGCGTTGTAACGGGGAGAGGAAGCACCCTCTTATGATCAAGCGCATCGCCACCGCGCTGGTGGCGGCCGCTGCGATGAGCGCCTCGGCGCTCGTCTCCGCGGCCCCCGCCTTAGCGGACCCGGGTCACGGGCACGGTCACCACGACGGGCCCAACCCGAGAATCACGAATGTCTGGGTCAACCCCGGCCAGGTTGTCCTCAAGGGCAAGTGGGACTCCGAGGTCGTGTCGATCACCGTCAAGGGCGTGGACATCAAGCACGCCAAGATCGTGGTCGACCACAAGGGTAGCTGGGGCCGGGACGACTGGGACGGCCCCAGCTGGGACGACAAGTCGGCGGACAGCACCACCGCCGACGGGTCGGAGGAGAAGAAGGCGCCGTGGAAGCCCGTGTGGTTCTCCACCTCCGAGAGCGTGAAGATCGACAAGAAGGACCCGAAGGGGTTCTACGCCGTCAAGGTCTACGCTCGCGGGTTCGACGGCAAGCTCTACACCAGCTCTTCCGGCTTCACGGTCAAGCACCTCAGCTATGACCCGCCGAAGCCGCCGAAGGGCCCCAAGGCCACGCGGATCGTCGACTTCAACGCCGGCCCCGAGCCGGTGAAGAAGGGCCGCTACGTCACCCTGACCGGGCAGCTCCAGGTCGCCCAGTGCTACGGCGACTGGTACTACGACTACAAGAAGCACGACCGCGCCTATGTCGAACTCGACGGTAGCGTCAAGCCCGTCGACGACGGCTGGAGCGGCTGCTACGACTCTCGCGACTACTGGCACGGCTGGTACAAGCTGGGCTGGCAGGACATCGACGTCTACTTCCTCCCTGCGGGTTCGCACAAGTGGAAGTACGTGAAGACCATCGACACCAACCCGAACGGGTCGTTCTACACCAAGGTCAAGGCCTGGGGCAGCGGCACGTGGGGCGTCCGGTACGACGGTCGTCACGGCTTCGGCTCTTCTGAGGCGAGCGACTACGTGAAGGTCGTCAAGTAGTTTCCTCTACGAGCCCGGGCCTCCCCTCCACGGAGGCCCGGGCTTCCCCGTTTCGGGGGGCGAAACTTTGCGGTCGACCGGTGAAACTTTCTTCGGGCCGCGCAGGTCAGCGACCGGCCGCGCTGGTGATCGTTGGCAGGGCTGACCAGGCCTCGTATGGTTCCGCAATGTCCAGACACGTTAGGCACGTCATCGCCGCGGCGATCCTGCTCCTCGGAGTGATGATCGCCCTGCCGGCCCGGGCCGCCGTGGTCGGCGGCTTCGACTTCGACCGGGCCCAGGTGTCGGTCACCGGGCTCCAGGTCCCGTGGGGGTTCGCCTTCCTCCCCGACGGGAGCGCCCTGGTCACCGAACGCAACACCGGCCGCGTCATGCAGGTGCGGCCCGGCCAGACCCCGGTCGCCGTGGCGACCGTCAGCGGCGTGTCCGCCTCGGGCGAGAGCGGCCTGCTCGGCATCGCCGTCTCCCCGACCTACGCCCAGGACCAGTGGGTCTACGTCTACTTCACCACCGCCTCCGACAACCGCCTGGCCCGCTTCCGCCTGAGCGCGCCCTCGACCCAGAACGTCCTGCTGTCGGGCATCCCGCGCGCGACCATCCACGACGGCGGGCGCATCGCCTTCGGCCCCGACGGCATGCTCTACCTGGCCACCGGCGACGCCGGGACCACGTCCAACGCCCAGAACATGAGCTCGCCCGCCGGGAAGATCCTGCGCATGAACCCCGACGGGAGCATCCCCGCGAGCAACCCCGTCGCCGGTTCGCGGGTCTACAGCCTGGGCCACCGCAACGTCCAGGGCCTGGCCTGGGACGCCCAGGGCCGCATGTACGCCACCGAGTTCGGCCAGAACACCACCGACGAGATCAACCAGATCGTGGCGGGCGGCAACTACGGCTGGCCGACGTGCGAGGGCACCTGCAGCAACCCGTCGTTCCGCAACCCGATCATCACGTGGACGACCGCCGAGGCCTCCCCGAGCGGCCTCGCCTTCGCCAACAACACCCTGTTCGCGGCGGCCCTGCGCGGCACCCGCCTGTGGGCGGTGTCGCTGAACGGCTCGGGCGGCTCGGCCGGCGCCTCCGCCCAGTTCCAGGGCCAGTACGGCCGCCTCCGCGCGGTCGCCGTCGGCCCCGACGGCTGGTTGTGGGTCGGCACCAGCAACCGCGACGGCCGGGGCACCCCGGTCGCGGCCGACGACCGCATCATCCGGGTCCCTCCGGCGGGCGTGAACCCGTCGCCGTCGCCGAGCCCTTCGCCGTCGCCCAGCCCCTCGCCGTCTCCCTCGCCCAGCCCCTCGCCCTCGCCCTCTCCTTCACCGTCGCCTTCGCCCAGCCCGCAGCCCGGCGGGCCGTGCTCGGCGACCGGGACCGTGCAGACCCAGTGGGGCAACGGCTACGTCGTCCAGCCGGTGACCGTGACCAACACGGGCACCTCGGCGCTGAGCGGCTGGCGGGTGACGTTCACGCTCCCGGCCGGGCACACGCTCTCGGGCTCGTGGAACGCCACCCTCACGGTCTCCGGGCAGACCGTCACCGCGACCAACCAGAACTACAACGGCAACCTCGCGCCGAACGCCAGTACCACGTTCGGCTTCCAGGTCACCCGCCCCACCGGCAACACCGCCACGGTGAGCGGCTACACCTGCGGCTCACCGTGACGTGAGCGACCCTCCCGGGCCTCAGCCCGGGAGGGTCTCGCCGCCGATCGGGGCCAGGACCTCGCCGGTGTAGTAGGACGACAGGCGCCCGGACGCGAAGAACACGTAGGACGGCGCGATCTCGTCGGGGTCGGCGGCCCGCTTCATCGGGGCCTGCTGGCCGAACTTCTCCACCTTCTCCTCGGGGAAGGTGGCCGGGATCAGCGGGGTCCAGACCGGGCCGGGGGCGACCGCGTTGACGCGGATGCCCTTGTCGACGAGGTTCTGCGCCATCGACATGGTGAAGGCGTTGATCGCGCCCTTGGTGGCGGCGTAGTCGATCAGGCTCTTGTTGCCGCGCAGGCCGTTGATCGACGAGGTGTTGATGATCGACGCGCCGTCGCCCATGTGCCGCAGGGCCGCCTTGGTGACCCGGAAGTAGCTGTGGATGTTCACCGCGAAGGTGTGGTTCCACTGCTCGTCGTCGAGTTCGTCGAGCGAGTCGACCGGCTCCTGGTAGGCGACGTTGTTGACCAGCAGGTCGAGCCCGCCCAGTTCCTTGACGGTGCGCTCGACCACCTCCTCGCAGTGGTCGGCCCTGCCGAGGTCGCCCGGCAGCAGCACGCAGCGGCGGCCCTCGCGCTCGACCAGCGCGCGGGTGTGCTCGGCGTCCTCGTGCTCGCTCAGGTAGGCGATGGCGACGTCGGCCCCCTCCTTGGCGAAGGCGACCGCCACGGCCCTGCCGATTCCCGAGTCGCCTCCGGTGATCAGGGCCTTGCGGCCCTTGAGCAGGTCGCGGCCGGCGTAGTCGCGCATCTCGTCGCGGGGCTCGGGCGCCATGTCGCCGCTGCTCCCGGGGTAGCTCTGCGTCTGGCCCGGCGGTGTCTGGTTCGGTTCCTCAGGCATGCTGCGACCCTGCCCAGGCGGTTGATCGCTTAACGGAGCCGGGCGGCCATGCCCTCGAAGTAGCTGCGGTGGACGGCGGCCAGGTCGACCCGCTCGGGGTCGAGCAGCCACACCAGGTGGGCGCCCTCGATGAACGCGGCCGTCTCGGCCGCCAGGATCGACGGGTCGAGCTCGGCGCGGGCGGAGCCGTCGGCCATGGCCCGGCCGTAGAGCGAGGTCAGATGGGCCCGGAGCGCCCGGCCGCGGTCGCGGAACCAGGTGTGCAGCGCGGCGCCGGGCTCCAGGTTCTCGGCGGTGAGCGTGGTGTGCAGGGCGGCCAGGTCGCGGTCGGCGGCGGCGGTGTGCCCGGCGTCCCGGACGAACCACTCGAAGGCCTGGTCGAGGGTGGGTTCGGCGTCCGGGGAGGCCGACAGCCGCTCCAGGGCCCGCCGGTCGGCCTCCTCCAGCACGGCCTGGACGAGCCCGTCCTTGCTGCCGAAGTGGTGGATGAGGGCCGAGGGGGTGGCGCCGGCGCGCTCGGCGACGGCGGCCACGCCGGTGCCGCGCACCCCCTGCCGCGCGAACAGCTCGATCGCGGCGTCGACCATGGCGCGGCGGCGCGCCACGCCCCGCTTCTGCACCTGTCCCTTGACTCCGGCCATGGGGATCAGGGTGCCGCCGGGGGCGGGGGAGTTCAACTCGGAAAACCGGGGTGCGCGATCACGGGCCGACCATTATCTTGAACGACCATGCAGGAAAATAACGAACAGATCGTCCGCGCCGGTGACCTCGACCTGTGGGCGGAGGCCTTCGGCGACTCCGGGCACCCGACGGTGCTGCTGGTCATGGGCGCGCAGGCGCAGGGTGTCCAGTGGCCCGACGGGCTCGTCCGCCGCCTGGTCGACGGGGGCCGCCGGGTGATCCGCTACGACCACCGCGACACCGGGCGCTCCTCCACCGTCGACTTCGCCGCCCACCCCTACACCGTCGCCGACCTGGCCTCCGACGCGATCGCCGTGCTGGACGACTTCAAGGTCGAACGGGCCCACCTCGTGGGCGCCTCCCTCGGCGGCCTCATCGTCCAGCGGCTGGCCGTCACCCACCCCGATCGTGTGCTGACCCTCACGAGCCTGTCGTCCCAGCCCCTCGGCACCGACACGGCGGCCGCGGTGCGGCGCGTCATGGAGGGGACGCCGACGCCGCCCGGCGAGCTCCCGCCGCCCACGCCCGAACTGCTCGCCGCGCTCGCCACCTCGTTCCCCGAGCCGGGGGCCTCCCTGGAGGACTACCTGGCGGCCCGGTCACCGCTGTGGCGGATCCTGCACGGCCCGGTCCTGCCGTTCGACGAGGAGGAGTACCGCACGCTGGAGCGGCGGGCCTACACGCGGGCGCGCGACCTGCGGGCCGGCCTCAACCACGCCCTCGCCGGGGCCGCCGACCCGGGCTCCACGGCCGACCTGGCCGCGGTCACCGCGCCGACGCTGGTCGTGCACGGCACGGAGGACCCGATGTTCCCGCCCGCGCACGCCGAGGCCACCGCCGCCGCCATCGCCGGGGCCCGCCTGGTGATGATCGAGGGCATGGGCCACACCCTGCCCGCGTCGGCGCACGACCGCCTCGCGGAGGAGATCCTGCGCCACACGGGAGGCCGTCCTTAGGAGGGCGCCGGGTCGAGCACGTCCATCAGCAGGATGACGCCGGCGGTCCGGCCGTCTTCGCCGAGCATGCGGGAGAACTCGATGCTCAGCCGGGTGGCGCGGCCCCGCCGGTTGACGGCGTCGACGGCCAGGCCGTCGGGCCGGTCGCGGGGTTCGGCGTCGCTCAGCATCATCCGCAGGCGGGCGGCGAGGCCGTCGAGAGGCAGGCCGATGTCCAGGCCGGTCAGGAGACGCCCGGCGACCTCGTCGGCGCGCACGCCCCACAACTCCTCGGCCCCGGGGCTCCAGATCAGCACGCGCAACTCGGTGTCGACGACCGCGACGGCGTCGCCGAGGCTGCGGACCATCGCCGAGACGAACGCGTTGGCCTGGTCGAGCTCCTCGCCGCGCGCGTTGAGGGCGTCGTTGATCTGCTGGAGCTCGTCGTTGGTCGACTGGAGCTCCTCGTTCATGGTCTCCAGTTCCTCGTTCGTGGACTGGAGCTCCTCGTTGGTGGTCTCGAGTTCCTCGTTCGTGGACTGGAGCTCTTCGTTGGTGGTCTCCAGTTCCTCGTTGAGGGACTGGAGCTCCTCGTAGGCGTTCTCGAGCTCCCGGTTGGCCTGTTCGAGCTCGTCGCGCAGGCGGCGGTAGCGGGTGACGTCGTAGAAGTTGACGCCGACGCCGACGAGGTCGCCGTCGCCGTTCTGCAGCGGGACCACCGAGATGTCGTACACGTCCGCGTCGGGGTGTCCCGGCCGCTGCCAGGTGACCTGCTGGAGTTCGACGGTCCGCAGGTCGGTCTGGGCCTGCTCGATCACCGAGCGCAGCTCGACCGGCCGGTAGGACAGCTCCAGGTCCTGGAACGGGCGGCCGACGTCGCGCGGGCGGAGGCCGAACAGCGTCTCGGCGCGGCTGTTGAGCAGGGCGAGTCTTCCGTGGGTGTCGAGCCCGATCTGGGCGACCGGGCCCGAGGCCAGCGCGGCGCTCTGCAACTCGCCGATCGTCGTGTGGGAGGGCAGCGCGGACGACCAGGCGGGACGGCCCGCAGGGGAGGCGGTCCCGGCCTTCTTGAACAGCCGCATGCGCAGGTCGAGCGGTTCGAACTTGTCGCTGTGGTTGAGCAGCATCTCGGCCTTGCCGAGGAACAGGTAGCCCGGGTTGCCCAGGGCGAAGTGGAACCGCCGGACGACGCTGAGCTGCGTCTCGGTGTTGAAGTACATCAGGGTGTTGCGGGCCAGCAGCAGGTCGACCCGGGAGATCGGGGCGTCGCGCGTCAGATCGTTACGGCCGAAGATCACCTGGCGGCGCAGGTCGCGGCGGAAGGCGTAGAGGCCGTCGGCGGGCTCGAAGTAGGTGTCGCGGAGCGCCGGGGGGACTTCGGCCATCTGGCGGTCGGTGTAGGTCGCGCCCCGGGCCACCTGCAGCGCCTGTTCGTCGAGGTCGGTGGCGTAGATCTTGACGCGAGCCCTGAACTCGTCGACGCCCATCTCCTCGGCGAAGATCATCGCGAGGCTGTAGGCCTCCTCGCCGGTGGCACAGCCGGCGCTCCAGACGCGGATGCCCTTGCCCGCCTGCTTGCCGGCCACGATGGCGGGCACCACCCGCTCGCGCAGCACCTGCCAGGCGAGGGGGTCGCGGAAGAAGCTCGTGACGTTGATGAGCAGGCTGTCGAACAGCCGGTCGAACTCCGCGGGTTCCAGTTCCAGATAGTCGCGATATTCGCCGTAGTCGTGGAGCTTCAGTGATTCCAGGCGGCGGGCGATGCGGCGCATCAGGGTGGTGCGCTTGTAGCCGGTGAAGTCGAACCCCCTGGTCTCCTTCAGCATCGCCAGGAGGTCGTCGAAGTCACGTTCGTCAGCCGGGATCACGTTCCGACCCTATGCCTCGGTGACGTCGTCCCGGGTACTGAGCCGCGCCTGCATGATCCTCATGGTCTCCAGCGCCTCACGGGTCTGGTCCGCCTCCTCGGCGAGCCGGACGACGGACAGCCGCCGGCCCCGGTCCTCCGCGGAGCGGATCATGCGCTGGAGCAGCCGTCCCCGCTCCTCCAGTCGCAGCACGGCCACCCAGAGGGCGCGCTCCACCGCGTCCGACTGTCCGGCGATCATGGTCTCCATCGACCACGAGTGGCCCACGCGGCAGTCGTAGCGCGGGTCCGGGTCGCCGGGCCGCGCGTAAAGCGGGCCGCTGCAGTCGGGGCAGGTGAAGCCGGACAGCTCCCCCTCGGGCGGGGTGGTGGGCAACCGGGGGGTCAGATAGCGGGCCAGGTCGCGCAGCAGTTCGTCGTCGGCCATGGTCTCCTCCGCGATCACCGGCGACCGGGTCTGCTCCACGATCCACTCGGCCAGCCGCGCAGCCGGCAGGGTCTCGGCCCGTTCGCTCGCCCGCAGCGCCGCCGACGGCATGCCGGGAAAGGCGCATTCCTCCGGGTCCTGTACGGCCACCACCCCGCCGTGCCCTTCCACCCGCGCGCAACCGTGCGCCCCGTCGTCGAGGGTGCCGCTCAGCACCACCCCCGCGACCCGGGGCCCGGCGGCGACGGCGGCGCTCATGAACAGCAGGTCGGCGGCCGGGCGGTAGCCGTTGTACCGCGGTCCCCGGCTGACCCGCTGGTGGTCGTCGTGCACCAGCAGATGGTGGTCGGCGACCGCCACCCGGACCTCCCCGCGCACGAGCGGCCGCCCGTCCTCGGCGGGCGCCGCCTTGAGCGGCCCCGCCCGGTCGAGGATGCCCGCCAGCGCGCTCGACCCCGAGGAGGCCACGTGGAGGACGACCAGGACCGCCGCGGGTAGGCTCGGCGGGAGACGGGCCACCAGGGTGCGCAGCGGCTCGACCCCGCCGGCCGACGCGGCGATGACCACGAGGTCCCTTCCCTGATGGCTGTCCACGGGATTCCCCTGCCCGCTATCTCGGCATATGCACATAAGACCGCAGAAAGGGTAGGGATTCGGACATGCTCCTCTCGCTCGCCGTCGTCCACCACGACCGGACCGACCTCGGCCTCGCGCTGTCCGGCGACATCGACTGGACCTGGACCGAGTGGCTGGAGAGCTCCCTGGCGTGCCTGCTGTTCCGGCGGTTCGAACGGGTGACCCTCGACGTGGGGGCGGTGGGCTTCTGCGACCTGGAGGGAGCCCGGGTCCTGCTCCGCTTCAGGGCGCTGGTCGAGCTCGACGGGGCGACTCTGCTCATGACCGGCGGCGGTCCGGCCGTCCGCCTGCTCGGGCTGCTGTCCGAGGACCCGGCGATCCCGGATGCCGGGCCTTCCACGGGCGAGGCGGGCGCCCCCGAGCCCGAGCCGGCCACCCGGCATCTGCCGGTCGTCCGCGGCGCCCGGCCCGGCGCGGAGTCCCGGCCCCGCCGGCCGCTCGACGCGAGCGGGCCGGCCGCGGACTCCGCCGTCCATCCGGCCATGCGGCGGGCCGAGGAACTGCGCGCGATCATGCGGGAGGGCGTGCGGACCATGCGCGAGCGCGTCGCGGCCAACTGCGCCGACGTGGCCGAGCTGCACGACCGGCTGGCCCGGATGCACGAGTACGCCGGCCACGCCCTCGACTGCGACTGCGGCTCCCACCGGCGCAAGGCCGCCGAGTTCCGGGCCAGAGGGAACCGCTTCGCCTCCGTGTGACCATCGGCTTCTCACGGCAGGGTGCGCGACTGCGGGACCGCCCTGGGGGCATGGTGTCTCCCGGTGGCGATCAGGCGATGGAGGTGAGGCGAGATGACCGATTCGGCGGCCGACGCGTTCGAGAGCGAGTTCATCGAGTTCCAGAAGCGTCTGGCGTATCTGAGGGAGTCCCGGACGTTCGTGACCGACGAACTCGGCCGCGACGAGTGGATGGAGGCCGCGCTGCTGGAGCTCGAGGTGGCCACCGAGGAGCTGAAGGTCCGCCAGGAGGAGCTGATCTCCTGGGCCGACCAGGTCGCCGCCGAGAAGAGCCCGGCCGAGCTCGAACGCCTCCTGCTGCGCGCCGCCTTCACCGGCTCGCCGTTCCCCACCCTGATCGTGACCGGCGACGACGGGGTGATCAGGCGGGCCAACGCGGCCGCGCTCGCCCTGCTCGACGTGACCCAGTCGTACGCGGCCGGACGCCCCTTTCCGGTCTTCGCCGACCTGCGCTTCCGGGCCGCCCTGCGGTCGGCGCTGGCGGCGGCGAGCCGCACCGGCGAGGCCCGGACGGTCCGCATGCGCCTGGTGCGGCGGCGGCTGCCTCCGGTGGACGTCACGCTCGCCATCGCCCGGCTCGACCTGCCGGGTGAGCGGCCCCACCTGCTGATCGGCACCTCGGTCGTGCCGCCGCTGGAACCATTGCCGCCGTCCGGGCCCGAGATCCGGCCCGCGCGCGAGGACGTGTTGTCCTCCTGGGCCCGGCTGCTGCTCTCGCCCGGGTTCTCCCTCGGGCTGGCGGCGGGCGCGCTGCGGGAGGCTCTGGCCGACTGGGTCCGCGTCGACCTGGTGGACCAGACCGGCGCCTGGCGCCCGGCGGCCGCCGTGGCCGGCGAGGGCCTTCCGGCCGGGGGCGACCGGCCGCTCGACCTGTCGCGCCGGGTGGCCGAGAGCGGGCGCATGGCCCTGGAGAGCCCGCTCGGCGACCTCGGCGTCCTGGGAGAGGACGCCGACGGCGTCCCGGTGGCCGCGCGGCTGGGCGTCGGCTCGCTGGTCTGCGTGCCGCTCGTCGCCCGCCGCGCGATGGGCGCGGTGACGATCGCGCGCCGCGGCGGCGCACGGAGGCCGCTCTCCCTGGCCGAGGCCGGCCTGCTGCGGGAACTGGGCGACCAGCTCGCCCTCCGGCTCGACCTCGACGAACTTTTGGCCTGATCGGGGGCGTGGCGCGGCCGATGCGGGGCAGGCGGACCCTTGTCGGAAGGAGGAACGATGACAACCGCCCGCGAGATCATGACTCCGAACGCGGAGTGCGTGAACTCCGACCAGACCATCGCCGACGCCGCCGAGAAGATGCAGCGCCTCGACGTCGGCTCCCTGCCGATCTGCGGCGAGGACAACCGCCTCAAGGGCATGATCACCGACCGCGACATCGTGGTGAAGGTGATCGCCCAGGGCCGTGACCCCAAGTCGTGCCTGGCCGGTGAGCTGGGAGGCAAGGAGGTGGTGACGATCGGCGCCGACGACGACGCGCAGGAGATCCTGCGCACGATGGGCGAAGGCAAGGTCCGCCGCCTGCCCGTGATCGACGGTCACACCCTGGTGGGGATGGTCGCCCTGGCCGATGTCGCCAAGGCCCTTCCGGAGACGTCGGTCGGCGACCTCATGGCGGCGCTGACCACCGACTGACGCACTTCGCGGGCCCGGCCGTGCCGCCACGGCCGGGCCCCGGAGGGAGAGCACGGAGGAAGACACTCAGGAAAGGCAGAGACCATGCCCGCACGCCAGGAACTCCCCGACACGTTGAAGCGCTCCCCGAAGAAGGCCCAGCGGACCTGGCTCAAGGCCCACGACTCCGCCGTCGAACAGTACGGCGAGGGCGAACGGGCCCACCGGACCGCCAACGCGGCCCTGAAGCACAGCTTCGAGAAGGTCGGCGACCACTGGGAGCCCAAGGCCGAGAAGGGCCCCTCGGACCGCCAGGCCGAGAAGAGCACCCCCAAGCCCGGCAAGACCGCCGAGGGCGTCGACGCCAACGCCTCCAAGCAGCACCTCTACGACGTGGCCAAGCGCCTGGAGGTGCCCGGCAGGTCCTCCATGAGCAAGCCCGAGCTGGTGGAGGCGATCAAGAAGGCGAACCGGAGGGCGTCGGCCAAGGCCCGCTCGAAGTGACGCCCGGAGCGAGCGCCGTCAGCCGGTGAAGAACGCCCGCACGATCGGCCCGGTGACCTCCGGGTCGATCGTGTGCGTCTGGCCGTCGAGGGCCACGACGTGGGCCCCGGCGACCGCCGTGCCCAGGGCCCCCACCATGCCGCGCAGCCGGTCGGGACTGGCCGCGCCGTCGAGCACCAGCGTGGGCGGCGGGCGCAGGCCGGCGAGCTGGTCGGGCAGCTCGCGGTCGGTCACCAGCAGGGCGTCGTAGACCGACGAGGGCGCCAGCGCCTCCAGACGCCGCCAGAAGGGGGCGTTCTTCGCCTCCTCCACCATGTGGGGCGGCATGCCGATGATCTTGAGCTGGAAGTATTCGACCGCCTCCTCGCGCCGCCCCTGGGAGACCAGTTCGGTCAGGTGGCCGGCGTGGTCGGCGGGGGAGGGGTTCTCGTTCTGGTAGGGCGGCTCGTAGAGGGCCAGTCGGGTGATGCGGGCCCCGTCGAGCAGCGCCTTCAGCGCCAGCAGCCCGCCCGAGGAGTAGCCGAACACGGCCGCCTCGCCGCCCGCGGCCTCGATCATGGCCTTCAGGTCGTCGACCTCGTCGGCGATCCGGTAGGGCAGGGCCACCTCGCCGCTGCCGCCGCGCCCCCGCCGGTCGTAGACGAAGACGGTGAAGTGGTCGGCCAGCGCCTCGGCCAGCGGCAGGCCGGCGGCGCGCTCGTTGAAGACGCCCAGCACGACGATCACCGGCGGCCCCTCGCCGACCCGGTCGTAGGCCAGCGTGGTGCCGTCACGCGAGGTCGTAATCATCATGACAACCGTTCTATCAGCCGGTACCGTCGTACCCAGTCCAGCGAAACGAGGAGAGGCCATGGCTGCCCGTCCGGTGTGACCGGGGTGGTCCAGCGCTGCCCCGGTCAAGACGAGAGACAGTTTCTTTCTCACTTTGACTGGAGCATTTCTTCCAATGCCGTGGTACACGGATTTCTTCACCGAGCTGCCCAACACCTTCTGGCGGGCCGCCGTCCCCATCGAACACACGACCCCCGAGATCGACTTCCTGATGTCGCTGCCGGGCGACCACGTCCTCGACGTGGCCTGCGGCAGCGGGCGGCACGCCCTCGAACTCGCCGCGCGCGGCCGCCGGGTGACCGGCGTCGACGTGTCGGCCGAGGCCGTCGCCCACGCGACCCGGGAGGCCTCCCGGCGCGGGCTCGACGCCGTCTTCACGGTCGGCGACATGCGCGCGCTGCCCGAGACGACCGCCGACACGGCGATCTGCATGGGCAACGCCTTCGGCTACCTCGACCACGACGAGACGATCGGCTTCCTCAACGGGCTGACCGTTCGCACGCTGGTCCTCGACTACGCCTTCGCGGCCGAGTCGTTCCTCCCGGGCGTGACCCTGGAGGAGGAGCCGATGACCATCGGCGGCGTCACCGCCGAGCAGGTCAACGAGTACGACGTGACGGGCGGCCGCTGGCTCACCCACTTCACCTTCACCCGAGGGGAAGAGGTGCACCGGGGCACCTCGGTCCAGCACGTCTACACCGCCGCCGAGGTCCGCCGCATGGTCGCCGGTGCGGGCTTCACGACGATCGACCTGTACGCCGGCCCCGACGGCGCCCCCTACGAGATCAGGTCCGGCCGCCTGATCCTGGTGGCCCGCCGCTAGGCCAGGAGCGCGACGGCCGCGCGGAAGGCCCACGGGAGCTTCCGCGCGGCCGGCGCGATCACGTCACCGGTCATCCGGTTGCCCCTGACGGCCACCAGCGCCGCCGTGAGCGCCCGGTGCCGCCGCGACAACCGCCTCCAGGCGCGCTCGTACGAGCCGGGATCGCCGGTCCGCAGGGCCGCGACCAGCGCCTCGGCCGAGCGCGCCGCCAGCGAGACGCCCTCCCCGGTGAGCGCGTCGACGTACCCGGCGGCGTCGCCCACCAGCAGCACCCGCCCGGCCACCCGGGCCTTGGCCCCCTGCCGCAGCGGCCCCGCCCCCCTGACCGGCGAGCACGCGGGGCCCAGCCGGTCGCGCAGCGCGGGGAAGGCCGCCAGGTGCTCCTCGTAGGGCACCCGCCGCGAGCTCAGCACCGCCACCCCGACCAGCTCGGCCCCCAGGGGCGTCACATAGGCCTCCGCGCCCGGCGACCAGTGCACCTCGACGTGGGAGTTCCACGGGGCGACCGCGAAGTGTCGGCGCAGGCCGTGGCGGCGCAGCCGCCCCGGCGGGACGGTCAGCCCCAGGGCGGCGCGTAAGGGGGAGTGCAGCCCGTCGGCCGCGACCAGCCAGCGGGCCCGGCCGAACCCGTCGGCCTCGACGTCGCCCGGCCGCTGCCGGAAGCGCTCCACCCGCCCGGCGACCACCCGCACCCCGAGCTCGGCGGCCCGCTTGGCGAGCGCCTCGTGCAGGATCGTACGCCGGACGCCGACCCCGGAGAGCCCGCGCGGGAACGGCGCGGTCACCGAGCCGCCGGCGTCGAGGTAGGCGATGCCGCGCAGCGGCCACCCCTCCGGCCGCACCCCCAGAGCCCGCAGCGCCTCGGCCCCCGTGGGCATCAGCCCCTCGCCGCACGCCTTGTCGACCGGGGTCGCCCGAGGTTCGACGACGACGGCCTCCATCCCGGCCAGCGCGGCGTGGCAGGCGGTCGCCAGCCCGGCGGGCCCGCCGCCCGCGATCAATAAGTCGATCACGCGGTTTCCAGCCGGGTCAGCGCGGCCTCCTCACACCGGATGCGGACCACCATCAGCCCCGCGTTCAGCACCGTGAAGACCAGCGCCGTGACCCAGGCCGAATGGACGAGGGGCAGCGCCAGCCCTTCGACGACCACCGCGACGTAGTTGGGGTGGCGCAGGAAGCGGTAGGGCCCGCCCGTGACCGCCTTCAGTCCCGGCACCACCACGACCTGGGTGTTCCACTGGTGTCCCAGTGTTCTGATGCACCACCAGCGCAGCGCCTGGGAGGCCGCCACCAGCGCCAGCATCGGCCAGCCGAGGGCGGGCACGAAGGGGCGGTCGGCGGCGTACACCTCGATCAGGCACCCGGCCAGCAGCCCGGTGTGCAGCACCACCATGAACGGATAGTGGCCCTGACCGGCCACGATCCCGCCCCTGGCCAGGCTCCAGCGCAGGTTGCGCTTCGCGACGACGAGTTCGGCCAGGCGCTCGGCCCCGACGAGGGCGACCAGCACGGCGTACCAGCCCATCACCACTCCAGCAGGACGAGTTCCGAGCAGAACCCCGGGCCCATCGCGATCATGAGGCCGGGGGTGCCCTTCGGGGGATCGAGCGCCATCGTGTCGGCCAGCACCCGCAGCACCGACGACGACGACAGGTTGCCGACCTCGGCCAGCGACCGCCACGTCACGTCGAGGGCGCCGGGCGGCAGGTCCAGCGCCTCGACGACCGCCTCCAGTACCCGCGGCCCGCCGGGGTGGCAGACCCAGGCCGTGACGTCCTTCCTGGTCAGCCCGTGGTCGCCGAGGAAGCCGTCGACGTCGCCGGGCAGGTAGGTGCGGACGACGGCCGGGACGCTGGCGTCCAGCACCACCCGGAAGCCGCCGTTGGTGATGTCCCAGCCCATGACCTGGTCGGAGTCGGGGTAGAGGTGGGAGCGCGAGTCGACCACGCGAGGGCCGGGGCCCTCGGAGGTGGTGGCCACCACGGCGGTCACGCCGTCGCCGAACAGGCCGCCCGCGACCAGGTTGGCGATCGAGCGGTCGTCGCGCTGGATGGTGAGGGAGCAGAACTCCACCGAGAGCAGCACCGCGACCTGGGCGGACTTGGCGGTCAGGTAGTCGTGCACGCGGGCCACCCCGGCCGCGCCGCCCACGCAGCCCAGGCCGAACAGCGGCAGGCGCTTCACGTCGGGGCGCATGCCCAGGCGGGAGGCGATGCGGGCCTCGATCGACGGCGCCGCGAGGCCGGTCACCGTCGTGAAGAGGATCATGTCGACGTCGCGGGGGGTCAGGCCGGCCGCGTCGAGGGCCTCCGCGATGGCCTGGGAGCCCAGGTCGACCGCCGCCGCGACGAACACGTCGTTGGCCGCGCCGAAGCCGTCGAGTTTCACGTAGTCGTCGAGGGGCAGTACGAGATGCCGGTACTCGACTTGGGCGTGCCGGTGGAGTCGTTCGAGAACGCGGCGTTCGGTGGCGTCGAGGATGCCCAGGCGGGCGATCGCGTCGGTGATCTCAGCCTGCGCGTAGCGGTTCGGCGGCAGGACGCCATGAACGGCGGCGATACGTGACATCGCACTCCCAGATCGGCAGAAATCCATCCCCTTCCGATCTCTGCCCACCCCTCACGGGTTCATGTGCGTCCCCTTGGGAACCCCAACCTCTGTGCTCCTGGGATTAGCGCTCGCCTGCCACCCCGGGCCGACGCTGGCGGTCACCGCCCTCGTGACCGCGCTGGCCGCCGGATCGGGGCAGGACCTCGCCGGCTGCCTGCTCGTGCTGGCCGCCGTGGTGTCCGGCCAGTTGTCGGTGGGCTGGTCGAACGACGCCGTCGACGCGGGCCGCGACCGGGCCCTGGGGCGTACCGGGAAACCGGCGGTCTCCGGAGACGTCTCGGTGCGGACCTTATGGGGGGCCGCCGCGGTCGCCCTGCTGGCGTGCGTGCCGTTGTCGCTGGCGAACGGCCTGCTCGCGGGCGGATTCCACCTGCTGGGGGTGGCCGCCGCGTGGGCGTACAACCTGGGGCTGAAGGCCACGCTGCTCTCGTGGGCGCCCTACGCGATCGGGTTCGGGCAGTTCCCGGCGTTCGTGTCGCTCGGGCTGCCCGGCCAGCCGTGGCCCGCCTGGTGGTCGGTGGCCGCCGGGGCGCTGCTCGGGATCGGCGCCCACCTGGCCAACGTGCTGCCCGACATCGACGGCGACCTGGAGACGGGGGTGCACGGCCTGCCCCAGCGGCTCGGCCGCCGCCGGACCCTGGTGCTGACCCCGGTCTTCCTGGTCGCCGCCGTCGCCGTGCTCTGGTGGCCCGCGGCGCTGGCCGCCGCCGCGCTCGCGCTGGCCCCGAGGCTGGTGCGCCACCCCGCCGCGCCGTTCCAGAGCGCCGTCGCCGTGGCCGCCCTGGCCGTCGTGCTGCTGCTCGTGCGCGGTACGGGCTAGCCCTTGTAGTTGAACACCTGGCGCAGCGTGTGCTGCACGGTCACCAGGTCGGTCTGGTCGGCCATGACCTGGTCGATCGGCTTGTAGGCCTCCGGGTGCTCGTCGACCAGCGCCGAGGCCCGGTCGGCGTTCCACGTCCGGCCCTCCATCGCCTTCTTCAGCGACGACGCGGTGAGCGTGCGCTTGGCCTGCCCGCGCGACATCCGCCGCCCCGCCCCGTGCGAGCACGAGTTGTAGGAGTCGGCGTTGCCCTTCCCGCGCACGATGTAGGACCGCGTCCCCATCGAGCCCGGGATGACGCCCTCGTCGCCGGTGTCGGCCTTGATGGCGCCCTTGCGGGTGATCCACAGCGACTTGCCGTGGTGCGTCTCCTTCTGGGTGAAGTTGTGGTGGCAGTTGATCGTCCGGACCCGGCGGCCCTTCCCGACCACCGAGAACAGCGCGTTCGACAACACCGCGTCCATCCGCGCCCGCGAGGCCATCGCGTAGGCCTGCGACCACAACATGTCGTCGATGTAGGCGGTGAACTCGGGCGTCCCCTGGACGAAGTAGGCCAGGTCGGGGTCTTCCAGCCCGATCGCCGCCTGCTTCATCGCCTTCTTCGCGCCGGCGATGTGGCGGGTGGCGAGCTGGTTCCCGATCCCGCGCGAACCGGAGTGGAGCACCGTCCACACGTGGTCGCGCTCGTCGAGGCAGACCTCCACGAAGTGGTTGCCCGACCCGAGGGTGCCGAACTGCGTGGCCACCGTCTTGTCCTGCTTGGCGGTCAGTTCCGTGTACGGCCGCCCGATCGCCTCCAGCGCCCGGTCGATCGCCCGGTCGTCGTGGCCCCGGCCCACGCCGGCCGGGATGCGCCGCTCGACCAGCGGCATCAGCGCGTCGAGGCTCTCGGGCAGGTCGGCGGCGGTCAGGTCGGTCTCGGTCGCGATCATCCCGCAGCCGATGTCGACCCCGACGGCGGCGGGGATGATCGCACCCTCGGTGGGGATGACCGATCCGACGGTCGCGCCGATCCCGATGTGCGCGTCGGGCATCAGCGCGACGTGTCCGGAGACGAAACGCAGGCGCGCGGTCCGGGCCGCCTGCTCGATCGTTCCGGCGTCGATCTCGCTGGCCCAGGACAGCAGGTTGTGGGCGACTTCCTTCGGCATGATGATCTCCTGTTCGGTGCGACCAGTGTGCCGAACCGGGGTTAAGCGTTCCCAATGGTTTTCCTCTGGAGGAATCCCCGTTGATCGGGCGCGGTTGTATCTGCTCTAAGCTGGCATACAGAATGGAGATGGTTACGTGCTGGTCGACTCGTACGGGCGTGTCGCGACAGACCTGCGGGTGTCGCTGACCGATCGGTGCAACCTCCGGTGCAGCTACTGCATGCCGCCGGAAGGTCTCGACTGGCTGCCCAAACCCGACCTGCTGACCGCCGACGAGATCGTCCGCCTGGTCACCGTCGGGGTGCGCGACCTGGGCGTCACCGAGGTCCGCTACACCGGCGGCGAGCCGCTGCTCCGCCGCGAACTGGTCGACATCGTCGCCCGCACCTCCGGCCTCGGCGCCGAGATCTCCCTGACCACCAACGGCATCGGCCTGGCGAAGCTGGCCGCCCCGCTCGCCGAGGCGGGCCTCCACCGGGTGAACGTGTCGCTCGACACGATCGACCGCGAGACCTTCAAGAAGCTCGCCCACCGCGACCGCCTGCCCGACGTCCTCGACGGCCTGGCCGCCGCCGACGCGGCCGGGCTGCGCCCCGTGAAGGTCAACGCGGTCCTGATGCGCGACGTCAACGACCACGAGGCCGCCGGCCTGCTGCGCTACTGCCTCGACCGCGGCTACCAGCTCAGGTTCATCGAGCAGATGCCCCTCGACGCCCAGCACGGCTGGAGCCGCGACAACATGATCACGGCCGACGAGATCCTGGGCCTGCTCGGCGCCGCGTTCACACTCGACGACGCCGACCCGAAGGAGCGCGGCAGCGCCCCCGCCGAACTGTTCCTCGTCGACGGCGGCCCCGCGACGGTCGGCGTGATCGGCTCGGTCACCCGCCCGTTCTGCGGCGCCTGCGACCGCGTCCGCCTGACCGCCGACGGCCAGATCCGCAACTGCCTGTTCGCCACCGAGGAGTCCGACCTCCGCACGGCCATGCGCGAAGGCGCCTCCGACGACGAGCTGGCCGCCCGCTGGACCGCCTCGGTCGCCCGCAAGAAGCCGGGCCACGGCATCGACAACCCCGAGTTCCTCCAGCCGGCCCGCCCGATGAGCGCGATCGGCGGCTGACCGGCTGGGCCCGCCCTGTTTCCACCTGGTCTGGAGGCCGCTTGTGAACGTGCTGGAGGAATGGACCGCCCTGGTCTGCCGCGAACTCGGCATCGACCCGGCCGTCGTCGACCGCGACCTGGTACTCGACCTGACGCGCGACGTGGCCCACGGGGTCGCCCGCCCGGCGGCGCCGCTGACGGCCTACCTCCTCGGGCTGGCCCAGGGAGCCGGCACGGCCCCACCCGACGCGGCGGCGGTCATCTCCGCCAAGGCGGCCGAATGGAGCCGCGACTAGGCCCTGCTCCCGCCGGCTCCAGCCCGCGTCGCGGGCGGGGCCCGGCGTCCTCGGGGATCTCACCGTGGAGATGATCGCGTGACCGTCGAGGCTCGGGGAGCCGCTCTCTTGCTCGCGCCACCCATGGGGAGATTCGCTGATCTTTTTTCGCGAGGAGGTCAGACGGCGCCGCGAGTAAAGGGCGGCAGAAAAGGTCTGAACATAGGGCGACGCCGGGTGGTTACGGGGGCAAACCACCCGGCGTCGCTTCATCGGCGTTCCGACGGGGGCCCGGAACGCCGGCACCAGCGCTCCGACGGGGGACCAGAGCGCTTGGCTAAACTGTACACCTACCACCCTTAGGATGCGTCAAGACTTAGTCACGACCCGATCTCGCGTCGATGCCGTGGTATCTCGTTTTGGTTAGCTCCATCCATGTCCTGAAGTGGGGGAAGGTCCTTTCCCCGCTCGTTGGCCCCGATCACGGCAAGGTACGGCAAAAGCACCGCGCCGGCGATGAAGAGACCGCGCAGCCACAGCGGCGCACCGGGCCACGCCACGGCCAGGATGAGGCAGACGACGCGGATCGACATCTTGATCACGTAGCTGATCTCGCGCCTGCGGATGTCGGCCGTCAGAGACGGCTGCGCGTCGGTCACCTGGTGAACGGTCGTCTTCCGCCGTTGAAACAGCTTCACGATCCAACCCTACGCCCGGGGCATATGATCGTTTCGCGACGACAGGGAGGCACGATGTCTGACCGCACCTACCGGGTGACCGAGATCGTGGGAACGTCCGGAGACTCCGTCGACCAGGCCATTCGCAACGGGATCAAGCGCGCGTCGCAGACGCTGCGCCATCTCGACTGGTTCGAGGTGACGGAGGTCCGCGGCCACATCCAGGACGGCGAGGTCGCCCACTTCCAGGTGGGCATGAAGGTCGGTTTCCGCCTGGAGGACTCCGAGTAGCAGAAGGGGCGGTCCCGTGCAACACGGGACCGCCCCTTGACACCCTTGTCAGATCAGTTGGCCTGGCTCACGGTCGACATGTTGAAGTCGGGCACCCGCAGCGGCGGCATGATCGTGCGGGTGAAGTAGTCGTTCCACTCGCGCGGCAGGGTCTGCGACGCCGCGCCGACCTCGGTGACGCGGCCGAGCAGGTCGACCGGCGACTCGTTGAAGCGGAAGTTGTTCACCTCGGCCGTGACCTCGCCGTTCTCGACCAGGTAGACGCCGTCGCGGGTCAGGCCGGTGAGCAGCAGCGTCTGGGGGTCGACCTCCCGGATGTACCAGAGGCAGGTCAGCAGCAGGCCGCGCTCGGTGGCCGCGATCATCTCCTCCAGTGACTTCCCGCCCGCCGGGCCCTCCATGATCAGGTTGTCGATCGCGGGGGTCTCGGCGAGGCCGGTGACCTCGGCCGAGTGGCGGGTCTGGATCAGGTTGGCCAGTTTGCCGTCGGCGATCCACTTGGTCGGGCCCAGGGTGAAGCCGTTGTCGAAGACCGACGACTCGCGGCTCGACGCGTGGGCCACGGTGAACCCGCCACACTCCACCCCGGCCCGGCCGGGGTCGCTGTAGAGGTCGATCGGCAGCTTGGCCAGCTCCTCGCCGACGCGGGTGCCGCCGCCCGGCTTGGCGAAGACCGTGCGGCCGTCGAAGGCGTCGCGGGCGCCCGCCGACCAGTACAGGTAGATCATCAGGTCGGCCACCGCGCCCGGGGGCAGCAGCGTCTCGTAGCGCCCGGGGGCCAGGTCGACCCTGCGCTTGGCCCATTCGAGGCGCTGGGCCAGCGTCGCGTCGAGGGCGGCGACGTCGACGTCGGTGAAGTCGCGGGTGGCCGCGCCGACCCACGCCGAGCGGGTCATGTCGGGCGACTTGGCGTTCAGCTCCAGGCGGCCGGTCGGCTGGTCGTGGCGGCGGCGCAGGCCGGTGCTGGTGCCGACGAAGACCGAGTTGACCAGGTGTTCGGCGAAGCCGTAGAGCCGGCGGCCCCCGGCCTCGGCGGTCGCGAACGCCTCGCCGAGCGCCGGGGCCAGGTCGCGGAAGACCGCGATCGAGGTCTCCTCGGCCGGGCGGTCCCAGTCGGCGGCGGCCTCTCCGGCCACCAGCGGGCGGGCGTCTTCGGACGGCTGCGCGTCGCGCGCCGCCCGGTCGGCCGCGGCCACCACGTCGGCGATCTGGTCGGGCGTGACGCCCGCCCGGGAGACGACGCCGGTGCCGCTGCCGGCGATCGAGACCACGGTCAGCCGCGAACCGCGGGCGACGCCGTTGGTCGTCAGGGTGTTCCCGGCGAACCGCAGGTTCGCGGTGGTGTCCTCGTCGACGATGACGACGCGGTCGTCGGCGCCGGGCAGCGCCAGCGCGCGCTCGACTACTTCCTGCGGGGTCACTTGCCGCCCTCCTGCACCGTGTTGAGGATCTTCACACCGCGGAACCGGGCGGCCGGGCAGCCGTGGCTGACCGGCGCCACCTGGCCGGGCTGGCCCTTGCCGCAGTTGAACGCGCCGCCGAGCACGTAGGTCTGCGGGCCGCCGACGGCGTCCATGGAGCGCCAGAAGTCGGTGGTGGTGGCCTGGTAGGCGACGTCGCGGAGCTGGCCCGCGAGGCGCCCGTTCTCGATCTTGTAGAAACGCTGGCCGGTGAACTGGAAGTTGTAGCGCTGCATGTCGATCGACCAGCTCTTGTCGCCCAGGACGTAGATGCCCTCGTCGACGCCCGCGATCAGTTCCTCGGCCGACGGGCCGCCCTCGGCGGGCTGGAGCGAGACGTTGGCCATGCGCTGGATCGGGGTGTGGCCGGGGGAGTCGGCGAAGGCGCAGCCGTTCGAGCGGCCCAGGCCCTTCAGCAGGGCCATCCGCCGGTCGAGCTGGTAGCCGACCAGGGTGCCGTCGCGCACGATGTCGAACCGCTGGCCCTGCACGCCCTCGTCGTCCCAGCCGACGGTGGCCAGGCCGTGGTCGGCGGTCCGGTCGCCGGTCACGTTCATGATGGGGGAGCCGTAGGTGAGTTCGCCGAGCTGGTCGAAGGTGGCGAAGGAGGTGCCCGCGTACGCCGCCTCGTAGCCCAGCGCCCGGTCGAGCTCGGTGGCGTGGCCGATCGACTCGTGGATGGTCAGCCACAGGTTCGAGGGGTCGATCACCAGGTCGTAGTTGCCCGCCTTGACCGAGGGGGCGGCCAGCTTCTCGGCCAGCAGGTCGGGGATCTCGGCCAGCTCGGCGGGGAAGTCCCAGCCCGTGCCGGTCAGGTATTCGTAGCCCCGGCCCACCGGGGGAGCGAGGGTGCGCATGTCGTCGAAGAGGGCGCCCTCGGACTTCATGGCCGTCAGCGCGGGATGGACGCGGACCCGCTGCTGGGTGGTGACCGTGCCGGCCGAGTCGGCGTAGAACTTCTGCTCCTTGACCTGCATCAACGAGGCCGACACGTGGTCGACCCCCTTGGCCAGCAGACCGGCGGACCAGTCTCCCAGCAGCGCCACCTTGTCGCGCAGCGGCACGTCGAACGGGTCGACGTCGTAGAGGGACACCCAGACGCCCTCGTGCACCGGCTCGGCGGCCAGCTCGACGGGCTCCCGGTTGAGGGGGGCGCTCACCTCGGCCACCTGGACGGCCTGCGCCGCCACCTCGGCCGCGGCCTCGGGCGTGAGCGTGATGCCGCCGGCGAACCCCCAGGTGCCGTTCTTGACCACCCGTACGGCGAAACCGAGGTCGTCGGCGTCGCTGGAGCCTTCGAGGCGGGCGTCGAACAGGCGGAGCGTCTCGGCGCGCACCCGTTCCAGACGGAAGGCGGCGAACTCGGCGCCCAGCTCGCGGGCCCGCTGGAGGGCGGCGTCGGCCAGCCGCCGCAGCGGCAGGGCGAGGAAGTCGGGATCGATCTGACGCATGGAGGGGATCCTAGTCCGCCCCGTACGAGATGATCTGGAGTAACCCCACCACGCCGCAGCCGCGATCTTGTCTCGGGCGAACAAGAGGCTACCCGGGAGTAACTAGTAACGTCGGGTACATGCCTCGTTCTGTACTCGTCACCGGCGGCAACCGCGGCATCGGCCTCGCGATCGCCCGGGAACTCTCGGCGGCCGGAGACCTCGTCGCCGTCACCCATCGATCCGGCCAGGCCCCCGACGGGCTCTTCGGCGTCACGTGCGACGTCACCAGCCAGGAGTCGGTCGACGCCGCCTTCGAGAAGGCCGAGGCCGAGCACGGCCCGGTCGAGGTCGTCGTGGCCAACGCCGGCATCACCAAAGACACCCTGCTGGCGATGATGAAGGAAGAGACCTTCACCGACGTCATCGACACCAACCTGACCGGGGCCTACCGGGTCGCCAAGCGCGCCGTCCGGCCGATGTTGCGCCTCAAGCGCGGGCGCATCATCCTCGTCTCGTCCGTCGTCGGCCTCCTCGGCTCCGCCGGGCAGGCCAACTACGCCGCCTCCAAGGCCGGCCTGGTCGGCTTCGGCCGGTCGCTGGCCCGTGAGCTCGGCTCCCGGAACATCACCGTCAACATCGTGGCCCCCGGTTTCGTCGAGACCGACATGACCGCCGTCCTCACCGAGGAGCAGCAGGCCGCGATCCAGAAGCAGATCCCGCTCGGCCGGCAGGCCAAGGTGGGCGAGGTCGCGCGTGTCGTCCGCTTCCTGGCGAGCGAAGACGCCTCCTACATCACCGGGGCCGTGATCCCCGTCGACGGCGGCCTGGGAATGGGGCACTGACCATGGGAATCCTCGAGGGCAAGCGCATCCTCGTCACCGGCGTGCTGACCGACGCCTCGATCGCCTTCAGCGTGGCCAAGCTGGCCCAGGAGGAGGGCGCCCAGATCGTCCTCACCGGGTTCGGCCGCCTGAGCCTGGTCGAGCGCATCGCCAAGCGGCTGCCCGAGCCGCCGCCGGTGCTGGAGCTCGACGTCAGCAACACCGAACACCTCGACAGCCTGGCCGAGCGGGTCGGCGAACACCTCGGGGGGCTCGACGGGGTCGTCCACTCCATCGGGTTCGCGCCGCAGACCGCCCTGGGCGGCAACTTCCTCAACACCTCGTGGGAAGACGTCGCCACCGCGTTCCAGATCTCCACCTTCTCCTACAAGTCGTTGTCGATGGCCTGCCTGCCGCTGATGAAGCAGGGCAGCTCGGTCGTCGGCCTCGACTTCGACGCGTCCAAGGCGTGGCCGGTCTACGACTGGATGGGCGTGGCCAAGGCCGGGCTCGAGGCGACCAACCGCTACCTCGCGCGCGACCTGGGCAAGCACGGCATCAGGGCCAACCTGGTGGCGGCCGGTCCGCTGCGCACGATGGCGGCCAAGAGCATCCCCGGCTTCAAGGAGTTCGAGGACTCCTGGCCCGCCAAGGCCCCGCTGGGCTGGGACCTGGCCGACACGGTCCCGGCGGCCAAGGCGTGCGTCGCCCTGCTGAGCGACTGGTTCCCGGCGACGACGGGCGAGATCGTCCACGTCGACGGCGGCGTCCACGCCATCGGCGCCTAGGGTTCTCAGGCGATGCGCTGACGGCGTCGCGACGCCGACTGGAGCCCGGAGAGCGGCAGCGACTCCGGGCACATCGCCTCGAGCTCTTCCTTCCTGGCCCGCTTGAGCCAGGCGACCCGCGCGGCCAGCACCGCCGACACCAGCAGCAGCGTCGTCAGCCCGGTCGCGACGGGGTCGTAGGCCTGCTTCGGCCGCACCGGCGCCTTCCGGGTGTCGCTCATGAGCTCGGGGATGAGCTGGCCGGGCCAGAGCAGCGGCGGGGCGACCTCGTCGACGCGGACCGGCTCGGGCTCGGCGACGGGCGGGGGAGCGGGCTCCGGGGAGACCGTGATCGACTCGCCCGGGGTGACGAACTGAGGGCGGGGCTCCGGCCGCCGTTCCCTGCGGTTCTCGCGCCGGCCGGTCGTGGCGGGCTCGGTGGACTCCGCGGGTCCGGTGGGCTTCACCCGCACCGGCTCGGCGTCGAGCGTGGGCACCGGGCTGTGGCCGCAGGCGACCGAGCAGACGTCGACGGAACCGCCGTCGGTCGTCCCGGTCTCGACGCCGGTCGACGACTCCTTCTTCTGGTTCTTCTCCGGCTTGCCGGAGTCCTTGTTCTGCCCGGGAGCGGATGAGGACTTCGAGTTGTCGCTGCCGGTCACCCCGCCGACGACCTTGTCGACCGTGTCGGTGACGTCGCCGAGACCGCCCTTGGTCACGTCGTCGACGACGTCGGTCGCGCCGTCGACGACCTTGCACAGCGTGTCGGTCACCCCCGGCAGCAGGCCGCCCCGGTCGCAGTCGGCGGCCATGGCGGCCTCGGCCATGACCAAGGGGAGAGCGGCGCCTATGGCCACGGCGAGAACGCCGGCGCCGAGGGTGGACGCGCGCCGCCCGATCCTCATGTGCCCCTCCCCAGTCACCGGCGGGCCCCCTCCCCTGTGGGCGCACCGCTCCCGTTGGCGCGCTCCAGTCTCTCCCCAACGCCGGGTGAATTTCGCGCTGAGTCGCCCTTCGGTATCCAGGTGTGATACGCGAGACCATTTCTCGTTCGGTTTCTGAACCTTTCACCGGCCACCTGCTGCGGGCCGGGCCCCGACGCCCCGCGCGTTGACGGCACACCCGGCCGGTCCCGACGATCGGGTCCATGCAGATCACCGCAGTGGTCCTCACCGCCGCTCTGCTCGCGGCGCCGGCCCCGACGCCGGCGCCCTCGCCGACCGGCAGCCCCGGCCCGGTCCCCCTCACCTGCCGGACCGGTCCCATCCCCACGAACCCGCCCGCCAACGCCCCGCCGACCGCGCCGGGCGCGCCGACGGTCGACTGGTGGTTCTTCAACGGCGCGTACCTGCGCTGGGCGCCGTCGACCGACGACCACGGCGTGGCCTGCTACGAGGTCTACGAGGACGACGGAGCCAACGGGATCATCCGGGCCGTCTTCCAGGGGCCCGCCGAGGGCTGGGTCCCCCTCCCGATCCCCACGGGAACCAAGGACTATCCCGTCTACGTGGTCGCCGTCGACCGCTACGGCGTGCGTAGCGCCCGGTCGCCGGTCACCCGGGTGCGCATCAGCAACGACATCGTGCAGCCGCAGCCGAGCCGCCCGGTCGCCGCTCCGCTGAGCCCCACCAGCGTTCGCCTGTCGTGGACGCTGCCCTCCTACAGCGCGCCCGCCACGGCCTACCAGGTCATCTCGGGCGGGCAGCTGCTCATGACGGTCCCGGGCACCACCGCGACCCTGACCGGGCTGACGCCGGGCACCGAGTACTCCGTCACGGTCCGCCCGCTGTACGCGGACCGCAGCTGGGGGTACGAATCGCCGCCGGTGGTCTTCACCCCCAGCACGCCCGCCGTGTCATGTGAGGTGGACTACTCGACCCGCACCTGGGGCACCGGCATGACCACGAACGTTGCGATCACGAACACCGGCGACGAGCCCATCGAGGACTGGGAGCTCACGTTCACCTTCCCCACGCACGGGCAGCGGGTGGACCGGGGCTGGTCGGCGGCCTGGGAGCAGAACGGCCAGCGGGTCACCGCCACCGGCGTGACCTGGAACAGGGACATCGCACCCGGCCGGACCCTGTGGATCGGCTTCAACGGTGAGCACACCGGTGCGAACCCCGCGCCGGCCGACTTCACCGTCAACGGCTCCGCCTGCGCCTGACCCGCAGGCGGCGATCACCCGGGAGGCCCTGGGCGAGGTGTCACGACGACACGTCGTCCAGGGCCTCGCGGATCTCCCAGGGGAGCACGAGCGTCTCGGACTCCAGCACACCGAGGAGCTGGGCGTGGGTGCGCGCGCCCACGATCGCCGAGGCGACCCCGGGCCGGTCGCGGACCCAGGCCAGCGCCACCGCCAGCGGCGAGGCGCCCAGGCCCTCGGCGGCGGTCACGCACGACTCGACGATCCGGCGCGACCGCTCGTCGAGATAGGGCTGGACGAAGTCGGCGAAGTGCGGCGTCGCGGCGCGCGAGTCGGCCGGGATGCCGGTGCGGTACTTGCCCGTCAGCACGCCCCGGCCGAGCGGCGACCAGGCCAGCACGCCCGCGCCCACATGGGCGGCGGCCGGGAACAGCTCGTCTTCGGCCTCACGGGCCACCAGCGAGTATTCGACCTGCGCCGCCACGATCGGGGCCCGCCCCGCCGCCGAACGCTGGTGCACCCCGGCGGCGGCGACCTGCCAGCCCGCGTAGTTGCACACCCCGGCGTAGGCGGCCCGCCCGGTCGAGACGGCGATGTCGACGGCCAGCAGGGTCTCTTCGAGCGGCACGTCGGGATCGAAGGCGTGGAGCTGCCATAAGTCGACCTCGTCGACGCCCAGGCGGTCGAGCGAGGCGTCGAGGGCGCGGATCAGGTGGCGGCGGGAGCCGTCTTTGCCGCCGGGCGTGAGGACGGCCTTGGTGGCGATCACCAGGTCTTCTCTGGGGACCGCCTCTTTGAGCAGCCGGCCGATCAGCCGCTCGGCGTCGCCGCCCGCGTAGACGTCGGCGGTGTCGACCAGCGTGCCGCCCTCTTCGGCGAACGTCGTGAGCTGGGCGGAGGCCTCTTCGGCCGACGTGTCGCGCGCCCAGGTCATGGTGCCGAGCCCGATGCGTGAGACGGACAGGCCGCTGCGCCCGACATATCGCTGATCCATTGCGAGTCAGAGTATCGTGTCCGAGGCTCTAAGCTGGCCGACCGTGAACGTCTTTGAGGCGGTCGTCCTCGGCATCGTGCAGGGGCTGACCGAGTTCCTGCCGATCTCCAGCTCGGCGCACCTGCTCATCGTGCCCAAGCTGGCGGGCTGGGAAGACCCCGGAGCCGCGTTCACCGCCGTCATCCAGCTCGGCACCATGCTGGCGGTGCTGATCTTCTTCTGGCGCGACATCCTGCGGATCACCGCGGTCTGGTTGCGCAGCCTGACCGACAAGGAGCTGCGCGCCCACCTCGACGCGCGCATGGGGTGGTACATCATCCTCGGCACGATCCCGATCTCGGTCGCCGGCCTGCTGTTCTCCGACGCGATCGAGGGGCCGGCCCGCAACCTGTGGCTCAACTCGGCCATGCTGATCGTGTTCGGCCTGATCCTGCTCGGCGCCGAGCAGTTCGGCAGGAAGGCCAAGCAGCTGTCCGACCTGGGGCTGAAAGACGGCCTCATCATCGGCGCGTGGCAGATGCTCCCGCTGATCCCCGGCGCCTCCCGCTCGGGCTCCACGATGACCGGGGCGATGTTCCTCGGCTACACCCGCGAGGCGGCGGCCCGCTACTCCTTCCTGCTGTCGATCCCGGCGGTGGTCCTGTCGGGCGTCTACGAGATGCGCCACGTCGGCGACGGCGGCGGCCCGCCCCTGGTCGGCACGGCCGTGGCCACGATCGTGTCCTTCGTCGTCGGCTACGCCTCGATCGCCTGGCTGCTGAAGTGGGTGGCCAAGAACTCGGTCAACATCTTCGTGATCTACCGGGTGTTCGCCGGCACCCTGCTGCTGACCCTTCTCGGACTGGGCGTGATCACGGCATGACGACCCTCCTGCTGCTGCGCCACGGCCTGACCCCGCTGACCGGGCCGGTCCTGGCCGGGCGCACGCCGGGCGTGCACCTCGACGACCGGGGCCGCCGGCAGGCCGCCGACGCCGCCGAGCGCCTCAAGGACGTCCGGCTCGACGCGGTCGTCTCCAGCCCGCTGGAGCGCTGCCGCGAGACCGTCGAACCTTTCAACGCCGAAAACCTCCAGATCGACGACCGATTCGCCGAGTGCGACTACGGCGACTGGACCGGGAAGAAGCTCGGCGACCTCGCCAAGGAGCCCGAGTGGCGGGTCGTGCAGGCCCACCCGAGCGCCGCCGTCTTCCCGGGCGGCGAGTCGCTGGCCGCCGTGTCGGCCCGTGCGGTGGCGGCCGTCCGCGACTGGAACGCCCGGCTGGGGGAGCGGGCGACCTACCTGGTCTGCTCACACGGCGACGTGATCAAGGCGATCGTGGCCGACGCGCTCGGTCTGCACCTCGACCAGTTCCAGCGCATCAACGTCGATCCGGGATCGGTCACAGTCCTCGAATACACCCCCATACGCCCCTTTCTTCGCAGACTTAACGACACCCGAAATTTCGGGCTTCCGGAGCCGCCTCCGGAGCACAAAGATGGAGGAGAAAACATCGCCGGGAGCGACGCCGCCGTCGGCGGCGGAGCCGGGACCACGTAAGGTCGGGGCTATGCCGGTCTTCGATTACGATCCGCCTGAGAGGTTCGTGGCCGGTGCCGTTGGGCAACCGGGCGCGCGAACCTTCTTCCTACAGGCGAGGGCGCAGGGGCGCCTCACCACGGTCTCGCTCGAGAAGTTCCAGGTCGCCGTGCTCGCCGACCGCCTCGACGAGTTGCTCGACGAGGTGCTGCGCCGCAGCGGCGGCCGCGCCCCCGTCCCGGCCGTGGCTCCCGGCGAGGTCTCCGACGAGGGTCCCCTCGACACCCCCATCGAAGAGGACTTCCGGGTCGGCACCATGGCCCTGGCCTGGGACCCCGACACCTCCCAGGTGATCATCGAGGCGCAGGAGGCCACCGCCGAAGAGGAGGAGGACCCGATCTTCGGCGATCCCGACCGGCCCGAGCCCGCCGTCCTGCGGGTGCGCATCAGCGCCGCCGCCGCGCGGGCCTTCAGCCGCCGGGCCCTCGACATCGTGGCCGCCGGGCGGCCCCCGTGCCCGCTGTGCGGGCAGCCCCTCGATCCCGAGGGTCACATCTGCGTCAGGCTCAACGGACACCACCCCGGGGGACTCACCGCATGACCGCTGAGAACGCGGAAGAGGGAACGAGGCTCGACGACGCGGCGGCCATGCGCCTGCTGCGCGGCGGGCGGCTGGAGATCGCCGGCCGTCTGATCGAAGCCAGCAACATGACCCTCTACTGCACGATCAGCGCGGGCGACCAGGTCGCGGCCTGCGTGTACAAGCCCGTGGAGGGCGAACGCCCGCTCTGGGACTTCCCCGACGGCACCCTCGCCGCCCGCGAGGTCGCCGCCTACGAGGTGGCCGTGGCCACCGGCTGGCGGCTGGTGCCGCCCACCGTCTACCGCGACGGCCCGTTCGGCCCCGGCATGGTCCAGCTCTGGATCGACGCCGACCCCGACGCCGACCTGATGGCCGTCATGCGCAGCCGCCAGCCCGCGCTGCGCCGCATGGCCGTGCTCGACGCGGTGATCAACAACGCCGACCGTAAGGGCGGCCATCTCCTGCCGCTGCCCGACGGCCACGTCTACGGCGTCGACCACGGAGTCTGCTTCTCCGTCGACACCAAGCTCCGCACCGTCCTGTGGCAGTGGAAGGGCCGGCCGCTCTCCCGTGAGGCGGTCGCCGTCCTGGTCCATCTCGATCAGGAACTCGAAAGAGGACGACTCGGGCGAAGATTGCGCGAACTGCTGACCGCCGCCGAGGTGGAGGCGACCTGGAACCGGGTACGCAGACTGCTGGACACCGGAATTCACCCCTACCCATCGGGCGACTGGCCCGCGATCCCCTGGCCCCCGATATAACTGCTTTCCCGGAGCCTCACTGAGCTGGACGTAGCACTTTATTTCCGGCACTCTGCATGAGTCTCTACCGATAGTGGAGGGAACGGGCATTGTGTACGGTCATCGTGAGCTTCGACCCCGATGCGGAGTCGCCGATCCTGCTGGCCGGGGTCCGCGACGAGTTCGTCAACCGCCCCTGGATGTCCCCCTCCGCCTACTGGCCCGGTCATCAGGGCGTCGTCGGCGGCCGTGACCTCCTGGCGGGCGGCACCTGGCTGGCCCTCCACCCCGCCGCCCGTCGCGTCGCCGCCCTGCTGAACGGCCACGGCCTGCTCACCTCGTCCCCCAACCGCGCCTCCCGGGGCGAGCTGCCGCTGCTGGCCGCCTCCGGCGGCGAGATGCCCCTGGTCGAGCTGACCCGCTACGACCCCTTCCACCTGCTGCTGTGCGGCCTCGACGGCGTCCGCCTGTGGACCTGGACCGGCGACCGGCTGTCGGAGGAGAAGTTGCGCCCCGGCACCTACGTCGTGGTCAACGCGGGCCTGGCCGACCCCCGCGAGAACCCCCGCGTGGCCCGCTTCCAGCCCGCCTTCGCCACGGCGCCCCGGCCCGGCCGGCCGGGCGGGGGAACCCCCGATCGCTTCTGGGGCGAGTGGCTCACCCTCGCCTCCGGCGACGGGCTGCCCTACGAAGACCCGGCCGCCCTGCTGGTCCGCCACGAGCTGACCGACGGCCGCCTGTTCATGTCGTTGTCGGTCAGCCTCGTGGCCCTGGCCGAGTCGGGCGTGCGCTACGACTTCCTGCCCGCGCCCGACGACCCCCTCACCTGGCATCCGGTGGACATCCCCCGCGAGGCGCGCGGATAGGCTCACACCATGCAATCGTGGTCTTCGTCGAACGTCCCCCGCCTGCCGGGCCAAGGTCACCCGCTCCGCCTCTACGACACCGCCGCCCGCGAGATCCGGACCACGGAGCCCGGCCCGGTGGCCCGCATGTACGTCTGCGGCATCACCCCCTACGACGCGACCCACCTCGGCCACGCCAACACCTATCTGGCCTTCGACCTGGTGAACCGCGCCTGGCGCGACGCCGGCCACGAGGTCCACTACACCCAAAACGCGACCGACGTCGACGACCCGCTGCTGGAGCGCGCCCAGCGCGACGGGCAGGACTGGCGCGAGCTGGCCGAAGACCAGATCGAGCTGTTCCGCACCGACATGGCCGCCCTGCGCATCCTGCCCCCGGCCGAGTACGTCGGCGTCACCGAGGTCGTCGACCAGGTCGCCGCCCTCATCGAGCGGCTGGGCGAGGCGACGTACACGATCGACGGCGACGTCTACTTCGCCCGCACCGCCGCCCCCAAGTTCGGCGCGGTCTCCGGCTACGACGAGGAGACCATGCTGGCCCTGTTCGGCGAGCGCGGCGGCGACCCCGGGCGGCCGGGCAAGCGCGACCCCCTCGACTGGCTGCTCTGGCGGGCCGAGCGCCCCGGTGAGCCCTCCTGGCCCTCGGCCTTCGGCCCGGGACGCCCCGGCTGGCACATCGAGTGCACCGCGATCGCCCTGGCCAACCTCGGCCCCGGCTTCGACGTCGCCGGCGGCGGCACCGACCTGATCTTCCCCCACCACGAGATGGGCGCCTGCGAGGGCCACGTGGCGACCGGCGAGTGGCCGTTCGCCAAGGCCTACGTCCACTCCGGCATGGTCGGCCTCGACGGCGAGAAGATGTCGAAGTCGCGCGGCAACCTGGTGTTCGTCTCGAAGTTGCGGCAGCACACCGACCCGATGGCGATCCGGCTGGCCCTGCTCGCCCACCACTACCGCACCGACTGGGAGTGGACCGACGCCGAACTGGCCGAGGCGACCGCCCGCCTGGGCCGCTGGCGCGCGGCCGTCGCACGGGAGCGCGGTCCCTCGGGCGCCGAGCTGCTGGAGAGGGTGCGCGACCGGATCGCCGACGACCTCGACGCCCCCGGCGCGCTGGCCGAGATCGACGCCTGGGCGGCCGCCGAGGGCGACGACGCGCGGGCGCCGGAACTGGTCCGTGACGTCGCCGACGCACTGCTCGGGATCACCCTCGGAAAGTGAGGATCGCGGTTGAAGCGGTTATTGCTAGGTCTTGTCCTGACAGCGGGATGCACGACCGCGCCACCGCCCGCCGCGACGCCCACGAGCGCCCCCACCCCTGAGTTCACCGTCACGGCCGGCCTGCGGCACGTCGCCAACGTGCCGCCCGGCCCGCCGTTCGACACCCCCGAGTCGTTCGCGACCGACCTGGCCTTCCAGGGGCGATACGCCTTCGCCGGCAACTACGGCGGCTTCACCGTCTACGACATCGGCGACCCGACCAGACCGACCGTGGTGACGCGGGTGCTCTGCCCCGCCGACCAGAACGACGTCTCGGTCTACAACAACCTGCTGTTCCTGTCGGTCGACGTGCCCCGTGCCGGTCCCGACTGCTCCAGCGGCCCCGGCGACCCGTCGGCGGAGACGCAGTTCGAGGGCGTGCGGATCTTCGACATCACCGACGTCGCCCGGCCCCGCTACGTCACCGCGGTCCGCACCCCCTGCGGGTCACACACCAACACGATCATCCCGGGCGACGACGTCCACCACGTCTACGCCTCGGCCGCGGGGCCTGCCCCCGACACGGCCCGCTGTCCCGCGCCCCACGAGCTCGTCTCGGTCATCGAGGTGCCGGCCGCCGACCCGGCCGCCGCCAAGCTCGTGGCCACGCCCGTGTTGTTCACCGACCGCGACCCGGGCCGGTTCGGCGGCTGCCACGACGTCAGCGTGCTCCCGGCGAAGAACCTGGCGGTGGCCGCCTGCTATGGCGACGGCCTGCTGCTCGACATCACCGACCGGGCCGACCCGAAGGTGCTCCAGCGGGTCACCGACCGGAGGAACTTCTCGATCTGGCACTCCGCGGCGTTCACTCCCGACGGCACGAAGGTCGTCTTCAGCGACGAACTGGGCGGCGGCACGGCCCCGATGTGCACCGCCGAGGTGCCGGGGAACAAGGGGGGCACCGCGATCTACGAGATCACCGGCGACCGCCGGATGAGGCCGCTCGGCCTGTTCAAGATCCCCAGAGTGCAGAGCGAGGCCGAGAACTGCGTCGCCCACAACGGCAACGTCATCCCGATCGAGGGCCGGAACCTGATGGTGCAGGCCTGGTACCAGGGCGGCGTCTCGGTCTGGGACTTCACCGACCCGGCGAAGGCCCGGGAGGTGGCCGCGTTCGACCGGGCGCCGCTGGCGGCCGGCACGCTCGGCGGGTCGTGGTCGGCCTACTTCTACAACGGCTACATCTACTCCAGCGACATCACCCGGGGGCTCGACGTGCTGGAGCTGACCGAGCCGTCGGTCGCCGGGGCGAAGAGGCTGCCGGGGCTCAATCCGCAGACGCAGGAGTAGTGCCGCGCCGGGCCGCGACCCATCGGGCGGCGCGGTCGGCGGCGCCGTACAGGACCGGGGTGGAGAGCACCAGGTTCACGGCGCGGCGCCTCGGCTCGTGGACCAGCCAGTGGCGGGCCGCCGCGACCGAGGGGCGGGCCAGGCGGCCCTCGGCGACCATCAGGTCGCCGGTCTTGAGGCTGTCCTTGTAGCCCTTCTCGCCCCGGCCGAGGTCCATCAGGGTCACCCCCGCCTCGGCGACCGCCCGGCACAGGCGCAGGCGGTGGATCAGGCCGGGGGAGTAGAAGGCGAAGGCCGGGTCGTAGACGGGGAACCAGGCGATGATCGTCGTCTCGGTGCGCACCCCGAAGTTGCCCGCGACCAGCGTGTCGCCCGCGTAGAGCAGGCCGAGGGTGCCGGTGAACACGGGGGTGCGGACGTCGTGGAGGCGCTCGGTGACGGCGACCACCCACGGCTCGGCGAAGCGGTCGGGGCGGCCGGTGCGGCGGTACTGCGCCGACTTCCACCGCTGGAGGGTGCGCAGGGCCGCGCGGTCGGGCGAGTCGAGCTCGAACCGGACCTCGCCGACCTCACGGGCCAGCCGCCGCTCCTTCTTCAGGGTCGACTTGTAGATCTTGTTCGACCGCTCGGCCAGGCCCTTGGCGTAGACGTCGTAGCCGCCGGTCAGGTCGATGACCGGGGAGGGGTGCCGGGCCTTGTGGTGGTGGACGAACTGGGCCGGGTCGAGATGGTCGAAGGCCCACACCTTGAGGTCGCAGGCGCGCAGCAGCTCCCTGGGCGCGACCTCCAGACCGGGTTCGGCCGCCATGCCCTGGAGATCGGAGAGCACCGAGCCGATCGGGAGGCCGACCGCGCCGCGCCGCTCGAACGGGAAGAAGGCCCGGCCGCCGTCGACCACGGCCACGTGGGCGTCGTCGCGGACCGCGCCGACCGCCTGGGCGTACTCCGGGGCCAGGAACGGGTTCGGGCGGCGGTCCAGGCGCTCCAGCGCCCGCCAGTCGGCGAGCTGGGCCGCGGAGAGCTCCGCCGGCCGCACGACGTCGATCCTCACCCCCGGCCCCGCATCCGCAGCGCCCGGTCGGCGAGCGCGTGGAGCCGGGGGTTGCCGACGATCGTCTTCTTGATCCGCCGGGCGGGCGCGGTACGCGCCCAGTGGAGGGCCGCGGCCGCGCCGGGCCGCCGTGCCACCCCTTCGGACAGGGGGAGGGTGCCGTTGCAGATGGTCTGTTTGTATTCTCCGGCGGTGCCGGTGTCGATGTGCCGCAGTCCGCGGGCGGCGGCGGCCTCGACCAGGCGTAAATGATGGATGAGACCGGGTGAATACGACCCGAGTTCCGGATCGTAGGCGGGGAACCAGCCCGCCATGACGCCTTCGCTGACCAGCCCGAAATGCGCGGCGACCGGGCGGTCGCCGATCTTCAGAACCGAGAGCGGCGCGCTGAATTCGGGGGTCTGAACGTCGCGCAGCCTTTCGATCAACGCGGCCACCCAGGGTTTCGCCGTGCGGTCGGCGCGGCCGATGCGGCGATACTGGTCGGACTTCCAGCGCAGCAGCGCGCCGAAATGATCGCCGGAGGCGTATTCGTAGGTCAGCGGGCCGATGTCCCGCTGGATCTTGCGCTCCTTGTAGACGATTGTCTTGTACGACTTCGGCGAAGTCTCACGAAAGAACTTGATATATCCGTCATATCCGGATTCGAGATCGAGCAGCATCGCCGTCCGATTCTCGTCGGAAGTGAACCACGGTTGCCCGCCCACCAGATATTCGAACTCGAACACCTCCAGCCCGCAGCCTTTCAGCAGGTCCGGACCGGTCACCTCGAATCCCGGCCGGTGCACCAGCCCCTGCGCCAGCGTGACCCACGCGGCCAGCGGCCGGGCCGCCCCGGGGCCGCACGGCTCGAACGGCAGGAACCCCGCCAGGCCGGTGTCGTCGCAGATCACGGCCACTCTGGCGGACTCGCGGACGTGGCTGACCGCCTGCGCGAACTCGGGCGCCAGCCACGGGCTGGCCAGGTGGGGGGAGGCCCGGCGCATCTGTCTCCACGCCGACAATTCCGGCTCGCCGAGATCGCGGGGACGTACGACATCGATCTTCATATGCGATGAATTCCGGTGACCTAGGGGGTGATGACCGCGCCATACTAATCACGCGAATAACGTCTCGTCCCCCGACCCGAGGTGCTGCCCCTTATGACCGTCGTGCAGGACATCGACCTGGGCAGCCTCTCGTTCTGGGGCAGGCCCCATCCGGAAAGACTGGCGGCCTTCGAACGGCTGCGGCAGATCGAGCGGCCGATGTACTTCGGCGAGCCGCGCGTCCCGGGACTGCGGTCGGGCCAGGGGTTCTACGCGCTGGTCCGGCACAAGGAGATCACCGAGGCGCTGCGCAACCCCGGCGTGTTCAGCAGCTACCCGTCGGTGTCGATCCCGCCGCCGCCGTTCTGGGCCAAGTACATCTTCGGGAACTCGATGGTGAACCTCGACGACCCCCAGCACGGCCGCCTGCGCCGCATCATCGCCCGCGCGTTCACCCCGCGCATGCTCGACAAGAGCGAGCAGGACGTCACCGCCAACGTCAACCGCATCATCGACCGCGTCGTCGCCGCAGGTCCGGGCGGTGACTTCATCACCCAGGTCGCCAACCCGATCGCGGCGGGCGTCATCTGCGACATCGTGGGGGTGCCGGAAGAACACCGCGGCCTGGTCATCGAGCGGGTGCACACCTGGGCCGACTACACCGGCGTGCGGCCCGGGTTCGCCTCCTCCCTGCGCCTGGCCGCCAAGAACACGATGGGCCTGGTCGGCCTGCGGCGGATGGTCATCGAGCTGGGCAGGGAGCGCCGGAAGAACCCCCGCGAAGACGTCATCTCGCAGCTCGTCACCGCCAACATCGACGGCGAGAAGCTCACCAGCATGGAGCTCGGCGCGTTCTTCACCCTCCTCGTGACCGCCGGCATCAACACCGCAAGCAACGCGATGGCCCACGGCCTGCGGCTCCTCACCACCCACCCCGACCAGCGCGAACTGCTCGTGAACGACTTCGACGCGCACATCGGCACCTGCATCGAGGAGATCGTCCGCTACGTCACGCCCGGCATGCGCACCGGCCGCACGATCAAGGTCGAGCACGAGGTCGGCGGGCAGGTGCTCAAACCGGGCGACAAGGTCGTCCTGTACTTTCTCTCGGCCAATCGCGACGACTCCGTGTTCGCCGATCCCGACACGTTCGACATCACCCGTGACCCGAATCCACATGTCGGGTTCGGGGCGCCCGGTATCCACTTCTGCCTCGGTGCGAATCTCGTCCGGAAAGAACTCACTGTGGCGTTCCGGGAACTGTTCCGGCGCCTTCCCGACATCCACGCCATCGGCGAAGGACGCCAACTTCGCTCCAACTTCGAGAACGGCCTGACCGAGTTGCGATTCGGCTTCTAGATTCCGGGGTAACCGGCGATTCATTCTTTCGCCCGATATCGTGGCCGGGTGGCACGAGAGAATCGGCGGCACTGGCGTCACGCGCGCCGTTCCCTCCGCACCAGGCTCGTCATGCTCTTCGCGACCGTCACGGTCGCCGGCGCGGCCGGCGCCCTCGTCCTGGCGATGTCCGGGCCCCCGGCCGTGCCGTGGCAGCCGTTGGGCGACCAGGGGAACCCGCCGCCCGAGGCGGTGGCCGGCCCGGCCGCCGCCAAGCCGATCGTGGTCGGCGGCGGCGCGCCCGCCGGGTTCCCCGTGTGGGGCTTCTCCCACACCCGGTTCAGCGTCGACTCCGGCCCGCCCGACGTGACGGCCGTCGCCGAGAGGAGCCTCGCGCGCGGCCGGATCATCCAGAACCAGCACATCATGGGCTTCGGAACCCTCAACCCCGAGCCGTCGCCCGGCAGGTACGACTGGAAGTCCATGGACAGCCGGATGGCCGCCATCAAACGGTCGGGCGGCCTGCCGGTCATCACCCTCTGCTGCGCCCCCGACTGGATGGTCGGCGGCGAGCCCGGCGAGACCGACTGGGAGAACAACTTCACCCAGTCGCCGCTGCGCGAGCACTACCGGGACTTCGCGAACCTGGCCGCCGTCGCGGCCAGGCGCTACCCCCACGTCCGCCACTTCATCGTCTGGAACGAGTTCAAGGGCTTCTTCAACGAGGGCCTGAAGCGGTGGGACTACGAGGGCTACACCGAGATGTACAACCTCGTGTACGACGCCCTGAAGAAGGTCAACCCGAAGATCCAGGTCGGCGGCCCCTACATCAACGTCACCGACCGGCCGGGCTGGAAGTCGGAGGTCTCCGGCCCGTGGGGCAGCCAGGACCAGCGCGGCCTCGACGCCATCCGGTTCTGGCTGAAGAACAAGCACGGCGCCGACTTCCTGGTCGTCGACGGCACCTCCGAGTCGTCCAAGGGCATGTATCCCGACGAGTTCTCCGCCCTGGCGAAGTTCTCGGCCGTCAACGCGTGGCTGCGCAAGCAGAGCAACCTGCCGGTCTGGTGGGCCGAGTGGTACTTCGAGCCCGCCGAGTCCGACTGGACGACGGGCCGCCGCCTGGCCGTCCAGGCCGCCGCGATGATCGAGTTCGCCAGGAGCGGCACCGCCGCCGCCCTCTACTGGTCGCCGCAGGGCGAGGGGCCCGAGTGCGACGGCTGCCTGTGGACCAACCTCGACCAGCCCGGGGCCGGCAAGGCGCTGTCCGCCCTGACGATGCTCCAGGACTTCGCGAAGTGGTTCCCCGCCGGCACCCGTCTGGTGAGCGTGCCGTCGGCCCACCCGTCGATCCGGCTGCTGGCCTCGGCGAAGAAGATGGTCGTCGTCAACACCCGGGGCGAGGAGACCACGGCCACGGTCGACGGGAAACGGCTGACGCTCAAGTCCTACGAGGTGCGGTGGATCAGCCGATGAAGAACACCGACCGCCCGCCGGTCAGCGTGGTCGTCTGCACGACCGGCAACCGCCCCGAGATGCTGCGCGAGGCGCTGGCGTCCATCCGGGCGCAGGACTACGAGGGCGACGTCACCGCCGTCGTCGTGTTCGACCGGTGCGAGCCCGACAAGGAGGTCCTGTCGGACGACCCGCACCGCCGCGTGACCTGGACGACCAACGAACGGGTGCCCAACGTGGCCGGCAGCCGCAACAGCGGCATCCTGGCGGCCTCCGACGACCTGGTGGCCTTCTGCGACGACGACAACACCTGGCGCCCGTCGAAACTCCGCCTCCAGGTCGAGGCCCTGCACCGGAACCCGGACGCCGCGCTGGTGTCGTGCGGCATGGTCTCGACGCAGGAACGCCTCTGGCCGTCCGCCCACATCACCTTCGACGACCTGCTGCGCTCCCGCATCCCGGCGGCCACCACGTCGTCGTTCCTGATGCGCCGCCCCCTGCTGCTGGGCCCGGTCGGCATCTTCTCCGAGGAGATCCCGCGCGGCTTCGCCGAGGACTACGAGCTGCTGCTGCGGTGTGCCCGGCACGCGCCCATCCCCTATGTGCCGGAGATCCTCGTCGAGGTCCCGCCCCATGAGGGCTCCCACTTCTACGGCCGCTGGTCGATGATCGCCGACTCCCACGAGTGGCTGCTCGACCACTACCCCGAGTTCCGGCGCGACCGGCGGGGATACGCCCGCCTGGCGGGCCAGGTGGCCTTCGAGAGCTCGATGGCCCGCGACTGGGGGCGCTCGCTGAAGTGGGCCCGCCGGGCCTTCGCCGCCTCGCCGCTGGAGCCGCGCACCTACGCGGCCCTGGCCGTCACCTCCCGGTTGGTCTCCGGCGAGTGGGTCATCGGCAGGGTGCAGGCCCGGGGCAGCGGCACCTAGATCTCCCCGTCGATTGTGTGATGCAAGTAGCAACGTCTACAGTTACTTTCATCACGCTATCGACTAGGGAGACGTTGTGAAACAGAGCCGGGCACTGCTGCGCGCCACCACCTGGCCGGGTGTTCCCGACCGCCTGCTCGTCCTGCTGGCCGTCCAGCTTCTGGCGGCGCGGCGGTACCGCGAGGGGCTGGAGCACTTCCGCGCGCTCGCCGCCGAGCGGCCCGGCTCGGCGCTGATCCAGAGCCTGACCGGCGTCTTCGGCGTCCACCTCGGCGGACCGGACGGGGAGGCGCTCGCCGCCCTCGACGCCGCGGCCGAACGCGAACTCGGCCTGCCGCACTACTTCCGGGGCACCACGCTGGCGGCCCTGCCCGGCTGCGCCGGCCGCGCCGACACCGTGATCGCCGACCTCGAGTTCGTCCTCGCGGTACGCGACCAGTTCCCGCCCGGGTTCATGCACGCCGTCCAGTGGGCGCTGGCGCGCGGCTACGCGTGCGCGGGCCGCCCGCACGACGCCCGGGAGGCGCGCGGGCGGGTCGGCCACGACCACGATCTGGCCCTGGTCGCCGACTACCTCGCCGACCCCGGCCACGGCCTGCGCTTCGGCCCTCCGCGCCTGGTGGAGACGGCGCCCGGCGTGCACGTCGCGCAGGGATACGACTTCGCCGACTTCGGGTTCGTCGTCACGGGCGAGGGCGTCGTTGCGATCGACGCCGGCAGCGACCCGGGCCACGTGAAGGCCGCCCTGCGCGACCTGCGCGCCGTCACCGACCGGCCGATCACCCACGTGATCCTCACCCACGCCCACTTCGACCACATCGGCGGCCTCGACGCCCTGCTGGGCGAAGGGGGGCAGGTCATCGCCCAGGAGGCGTTCGCCGCCGAGCTCGCGCTCCAGGCCGCGAGCCCGCCGCCCTTCCCCTATCTACTCCCGGACGGCCAGGAACACCGCAAGCATGTCGTGCCCGACCGGCTCGTCAGCCGGCCGGAGACGCTCACCGTCGGCGGGGTCGAGTTCGGCCTCGTCCCGATCCGCGGCGGGGAGAGCGCCGACGGGCTGCTCGTCCACCTGCCCGACCGGGGCGTGGTGTTCACCGGGGACATGTGCATGCCCTACCTCGGCGCGCCGTTCTTCCCCGAAGGGTCGGCCGAGGGTCTGTTCGAGGCCCTCGTGACCGTCCAGGAGCTGCGCCCGCGCTCACTGGTCCACGGGCACACCGCGCTGACCGAGAACTTCACGGTCGAGGCCCTCCCCGGCCTGCTGGCCGCCCTGCGCGAGCTGCACGCCGTCGTGCTCGCGGGAGTCGCCGCCGGACGTCCGCTGGTCGAGCTGCTCGACCTCGACCACCTGCCCGAGACGCTGCGCGACCACCCCGCCGCGATCACGCCGTATCTGGTCATCCGCGACGGCTTCCTCCAGCGTGTGCACCACCAGGCGTCGGGTTACTGGCAGCCCGACGGAACGGGCGTGGAGCACTTCTCCGCCGGAGAATGGGCCGCCGCGCTCGACCTGCTGGGCGGCGGAGGAGCCGAGCCCTTCGCGGCGGCCGCGGCGGAACTGCTGAACCGCGGTGAGCCCGCTCTCGGGCTGCGGATCGTCGAGCACGGGCTGCTCCGCCACCCTCAGGCCCCGGCGCTCGCCGAGCTGCGTCATCGGCTCCTGCTCGCGCTCGTCGAACGGAATCAGTTCTTCGATCCGTTCAAGTTCGCCTACTACGCCGGGCTCGCCGGATTCACCCTGGCCGCCGCGGGCTGAGCCCCCGGCCCGGGCTCCATGTCGCAGTCGTGCGGCCCGAGCGGCCGGCCGCACCGGTCACAGGTCAGCCCGGGCCGCAGCGACCCGCCGCAGCCCCGGTGCCGGACCAGCAGCGGCGGGCCCTCGGTCGCCCGGTGGTGGTCGCCCCACAGCAGCAACGACATGATGACCGGCCACAGGTCCAGCCCGGCCGCCGTCACCTGGTATTCGTACCGGTCGGGCCGGGTCTGGTAGAGCGATCGCTCCAGGACGCCCGCCTCGCAGAGCTTGCCGAGCCGGTCGGACAGGATGTTGTGGGCGATGCCGAGGTTCGCCCGGAAGTCCTCGAACCGGCGGGTGCCGCGCAGCGCGTCGCGCACGATGAGCAACGTCCAGCGCTCGCCGACCACCTCCAGCGAGCGGGCGATCGAACAGACCTGTCCTTCGTACGTACGCGGCAGCATGTCCCCATCCTAGGTCCATTGCATCACGCAAGTAAGAGGCGGTTCAGACGCTCAGCAGCAGGAACCTCTCCAGCACGACCCAGCCCGCGAGCAGCAGGAACGGGATCGACAACCAGGCCAGCCTGCGGCTCCAGTACCAGGTGCCGGGGCGCTGCCGGATCCGGATGACCTCCCGGGTCAGCACGATCAGGACGAAGATCCCCAGGGCCACCAGGCCGTAGGGCGTCCACGGGGTCTCGCCGATGCGGAACGGGGTGCCGCGCAGCTGGGGCGCGATCCGGCCCGTCGGCTGCTCCTTCAGGGCGTAGACGGCCGCGTCGTCGTTCCAGACCAGGGTCTTCAGGTCGGGGTGCTGGGCCAGCGACACCCGGATCTTCGGGCCCCAGTCGGCCGGGTAGTTGGCGTCGATCTCCAGCGACGCCTCCTGGCTGCGGGTGGCCAGGATGAACGAGCCGGGCCCCGCGTCGCGGAGCTGCTCGACCACGTTGTCGACCTTGTACGGGTCGCGGCCCGCCGTCGCGCGGATCTGCCGCACCCGCTCGACCCCGGTGAGGCTCCACGAGATCGACGAGCCGCCGTCGCCCTCCGGCACCAGGTAGAGGATGCGGGTGGTCTCCAGATCCTGCTCGTAGATGTAGTCGATGGCGGCGCGTTCCTGCGGGGAGGTCCATTCGTACTTCTCGTTGCCGAACCGGGCCAGCAGGAACGCGCCCGCGAGCCCCAGCACCAGACCGCAGGCCACGACCGGACGCAGTGTGGCCAGCACCGGGAAGCGGCGCTTGGCCGGCACCCTGCTGGGCAGGGCCGGGTAGAAGAGGTAGGCCACGAGGATGCTGGTGGCCGGAAGAGTGAACAGGTAGACGCGCAGGCCCAGCTCGCCGCCGTAGCTGAGCATGGCCAGCGACAACACCGGCACGACCATCATCACGAAGACGACCCGGTCGCCGATGCCCTTCTTCAGCCGCCGCAGCAGGCCCAGCCCGGCCAGGCCCAGGATCACCCCGGTGATGGCCAGCCGTGTGTAGAGCACGACCAGGCGTTCGGGGTTGGTCGAGCTGATCCGGCCCGTGGTCTGGGAGGTGAGGTTGCCGCCGACCTGGCCGACCGAGCCGACCATCGCGTCGAGGTGGCCCGACCAGTAGGCGACGGCCATGTAGTTGACGTAGGCCGCGACGATCGCGCCGAACAGCACGACCATCATGAAGCTGAGCCGGGTCCGCCGGAACACCACGAAGCCGAGCAGCACCCCGCACATCATGAACGGGGTGATCTGGTGGGACGTCGCGGTCGCCACGAAGATCATCACGATCAGGACCAGGATGATGACCCGGTCGGCGACCGTGGTCCTCCTGGGGGCGCGTTCGCCCGGGATGAGCGTCCAGCGGCGTCTCCAGAACGACGAGGCCGGGTCGACGCGCAGGAACCAGGTCACCAGGATCGCGACGAAGAGCAGATAGAGCAGGTACGTCATGCCCTGCGGCGAGAAGTAGTCCTGCCCCACCCACTGCGACACCACGAAGACCATCAGGGCCAGCCACTTGGCCCGGCGGTCGGCCTGGAGCCGCCGGACGATGACGACCAGGGGGATCAGGTAGGCGACGTTCGAGATCAGCGGCCACCAGTTGAGCAGCGCCGCCGCGTCCTCGACCCCCGCCGCCCTGATCATGAACGCCGAGAAGACCGAGAAGCCCGGCCAGTTGAAGCGGGCGTCCAGGGCCGTCAGGGTCTCGCCGGTCCGGGCGATGTAGTCGACGAACCCGCCGATCGTCCAGGCGACCGGGAAGCGGGGGAGCGGCTCGACCAGGACCGCCGCGCCGTGCAGGGCGAACATGACGGCCAGGATCTGGAACAGCAGCAGGACCGGCCGGTTGCGCTGCTGGGTGAGCGTGTCGAAGAAGCTGAGGATCAGCAGGGCGACGGCCAGCAGGGCGACCGGCGGCATGACCGACACCAGGCCGAGGCCGGTCATCGCGTAGAGGTCCACGCCGACCAGTCCGGTGGGGCGGGCCTTCATCGCCAGGACGTACATGGCCAGGGCCTGGACCGTGATGACGGCGCCCAGCCACTCACGCGGCTGCCTCATGAGCAGCGCCGCGCCCGCCAGCCGGCCGCTTCTCCTCGGCGGGGTCACCCGCTCGGGCACCGTGACGAGCTCACCGGCGGGCGCGACGTCCCATCCGGGGGCGACGACCCGGATCAGGCCCGAATTCGCCGACTCATCGGTTTCCCGCCTGGAATCGGCATCGTCCCGGTCGGCATTCTCCTCGGCGACGGGCGGATTCGCGGCATCGCCGGGTTGGTCGTCATCGGCCGGAGGTTCGGGCGTTTCCGATCCGTTGGATTCTCCGGCCTTTTCGATTTCCGGATCCGCTTCTTCTCCGGCCGGAATTCCACCGTTGTCATCGTCGTCTTTCGCGGAATTCTCGACGGCGTTGTCTTCTCCGTCGCCTTCGGTACGTAACGGAGCGTCGTCTTCGGGGGCATCTTCTCCGTCGGGCCCGTCGACTATCGGGTCGGTGATTCTCGACGTGGTCAGCCGGCGGATGCCGCCGAAAGGCAGGGCTACGGGTTTGATGGTGTCCACCGTTTCCGAGTCGTCGGAGGTGTGCCGCGACGGTGGGGTTGCGGTCGAGGGCACGGCATCTGTTTCTGCACCTTTCGGCCGGCAGAGCCGGAACAGCGCGGGGGCCACCGCCGCCGCCATGACACTCTGCGTGACGACCAGCGCGATGCCGACGCCCTCGATGCCGTGGCGCGGCAGCAGCAGCCACGTCAGCCCCAGCGCCAGCGCGCACCGCACGGCCTGGATGGAGAGCAGCGCGCGGCCCCGCCCCAGGGCCCGCAGCGCGCCGAGGTAGAGCTCGACGAACGCCCGCGCCAGCGTGGCCAGGGCGATCAGCCGCAGCAGGGTGGTGCCGTTGTCGGCGAACTCGGCGCCGAAGACCGACAGGACCAGCGGCGCCGCCGGCACCACCACGACGATCAACGGGATAAGCACGGTCAGGCTGCGGTGCAGCGCCCGGCGGGTGTTGCGGCCCAGCGCGGCGGGGTCGAAGGAGCCCTCGACCGTCAGGCTGGTCGCCATCGTGAACGCGAAGATCTCCAGCAGGCCGCCGACGGTGACCGCGATGCCGTAGTAGGCGTAGGTCCGGTGGTCGACCTGGGTGGCCACCACGACCGGGATCAGGTAGATCGCGGCCAGCGTGAACACCGAGCCGAAGTAGTCGCCTCCGGCGAACCGGGCGATCCTCTTCGGCGACGGGGGAGTCCGGTGCGCCGTCTCGGCGACGTGGCGGGGGATGACCCGTACGAAGAGCAGATAGTTGACGGGGAGAACGGCCAGCGCGCACGGCACGATCCAGGCCAGGAACACCTGCCACGAGACCACGTCGCCCCGGGCCGCGACCAGGAACGCGCAGGCCGCCACCGCGGTGACCTTCACGAACCCGACGGCGACGTTGACCACGGGCACCCACGTCGAGCGCCGCAGCGCCGACAGCACCACCTCTTGCAGCGTGTAGACCGACCACACGATCACGACCAGCGCGAACACCCCGGCGGGCACCCAGCCCCACAGGATGCGGAAGCCCGGCTCCTCCTTGGTCGCCACGACGAAGACCGCCGTGGCGACCAGCCCGAGGCCGCCGCCCAGCAGGTAGACCGCGCCGACGAACCGCCCGGTCGCCCGCCCGGTCTCCGGTACGAACCGGGTCAGCGCCCCCACGAACCCGAACGAGGTGAGCGCCGCCAGCATCCGCATCGCGTTGATCAGCGCCTGGCCCTCGCCCACGTCGGCGGCGGGGAACAGCCGGGCCGCGATCACCCAGTAGCCGACGCCGAGCGCCGCCCCGATGCCGGCGTTGACGACCAGCGCGTAGGCGTTGCGCAGCAGCGGATCCTGAAGGTCGGCGGGCAACCGCCGGCGAAGCGTCTCGGTCACCGGTTCTCAGTCGTCACGGGTCGGGGCGGGCGGCCCGGCACCTGTCGGCACCGGACCTTTCTCAAAGCGGCGGGTCGGTCTGCCTCTCACGGCACCCGGCTTTCGGAGCGGTGGGTCGGTCGATGCTGTGCGGCGCCGACCTTTTGGAGTGGCGGGTCGGTTGGTGTCTCACGGCACCGGTTCCTCAGAGCGGCGGGTCGGTCGACGCTTTGCGATCACCGGTCGTGGGCTTCCGTGGTCAGGCGGCGCCCTGGTCGGCGGGGACCGCGGCGTCCGTGTTCACGCGTGCGGGCGCGGGGAGCCGGGTGTCGCGTTCGCGCAGGATCGTCTTCAGCACCCGCCAGCCGTCGCGGAACGTGCGCAGGTTGCTGGTGCCGTGGATGCGGCCGCGCTCGTGGCTGGGCACTTCGTGGACCTTCAGGCCGGCCTTGGCGGCGCGGATGTTCATCAGTGTCTCGACCTCGAAACCGGCGCAGTCGGGCGACAGGACGTCGAGGCCGCTGGCCCAGAACGCGTTGTAGCCATAGCAGAGGTCGGTGTAGCGGGTGCCGTAGATGAGGTTGACCAGGCCCGACAGCAGCAGGTTGCCCAGGCGGCGGCCGAGGGTGATGTCGTCGCTGCCGCCGCCGTGGGTGAAGCGGGAGCCCTTGGCGTAGTCGGCCCCGGCGACCAGCGCGGCGACGAAGCGGACGATCTCCCGGCCGTCGGTCGAGCCGTCGGCGTCGATCATCACGATGATCTCGCCGGTGCAGGCGGCGAACCCGGCGGCCAGCGCGTCGCCCTTGCCCCGGCCCGGCTGGGTCACCACGCGCAGCCCGGGACGCAGCCGCCGCGCCACCGCGACCGTGTCGTCGGTCGAGTCGCCGTCGACCAGCACGACCTCGTGCACCCACCGGGGCAGCGTCGCGAAGACGTGGGGCAGGTTCTCGGCCTCGTTCATCGCCGGGACCACGACGCTCACCCGAGGTGCGATCGCCATTAAAGGGGTGATTGTGGTAAATGACCCTAAATGGGATATAGGACGAGAAATGCTGCTCTCGGGATTCATGGTGCGGGGATCCTCCGGGGCAAGGTGCGTGCTGCGTCGTTGCAAAGGGGGCACGATTGCCATCGCGAGCTGCGAGGACGTGAAACGTACCAGGGATGGGCTCGCCTTGGGAACCGCGTCCGTCCGGATGTGTCCGGACCGGAACGCGGCCGAAACAAGGAGCGCTAAGACGCTACATGTCCTGATCTCATGCCGGGTGGAGATCCCGCCGAAACACGCCAGGACGTAAAGAAGATCTTCATTCGGCCCCCACCTCACATCACCGGGAAGTTCCCTCGTTGGACGTTAGGTGCATATACGTCCACATTCCAGGTGTATTAGAACGATGTATACATCTGAGCAAGATTGATCACTTCGGTCAACCGTGACGACCGATTTCGGTCAGGGTCTCCGAGAATCCGATCGCGGGGCCATGATCGAATACGCGGTCGGGCCGTTCGGCGAACATCACGCCCCGGCGCGGCAGCGTCGCCTGCTCCAGCTCCCAGATCAACGGGTCGAACCGGCGGCCGACCATCCGGTGCCAGACCCGCTCGCGCAGCTCGGGCAGCAGGTCGTAGAGGTAGTCGCCAGGGCAGCGGGTGTTGTTCAGGTCGCGGTGGCCGACGATCGACTCGTACGGGTCGAGGTCGTAGATCGCGCACAACCACGCCGTCAGCTTGACCAGCGAGCCGAGCAGGGGCAGCGGCGGGCTGGTCCGGGCGTAGGTGCCCTCGTTCTCGATGCCGAGCGTGGTCCGGTTGTGGTCGGCGGTGTGGGCGCCCACGGCGTGCATGCCGCGGGAGACGGCCAGGAGGGTGCGGTTGCGGCCCTCCATGATGTGGCCGCCCCGGCTGATGGTGAACTGCTCGCCGATGTCGTCCCACCGGTTGCGGCGCATGTGGTGCTTCTGGATCGCCCGCGAGAGGCGGTAGGCGTGCTCCAGGCTGTCGTCCATCGTGTTGGACGTCGCGGTGTGGTGGATCACGATGTACGCGGGGGCCCGGCGCAGGATCGTCGCCGTCTCCTGGGGCTCCCGGGCCCCCCATTCGAGCCGTTGGTGGATGCGGGGCCGGATCGGCCCCCGCGCGGCCTCCGCTCTCGCGGCGCCCAGCAGGGGGACCGCGGCGCCCGCGATGCCCACAGAGAAACCGAGCGAGAGGACGTGGCGGCGGTCCAGGGGCATGCGCGCTCCTCCGAGAGGCGGGAGGAGACGGTCTTTTCGAGGCAGATTCAGAACACGAGCCACAGCCGGCCGTCGGCCGTCCGGGTCTCACTTTGGTTACACAGCGTGACAGGTAGGATGAATACCTCGGGAACGCCGCGCCCAAACCGGGCATCACACCTGTGCCAGGAACTTCTCCCGCTCTTCGGGTGCCAGCCGGTCGCTGAACAACATCCCGTCGAGGTGGTCGGCCTCGTGCTGCAGCACCCGGGCCAGCAGGCCGACGGCCCGGACGGTCACCGGCTTGCCGAACATGTCACGGCCCCGGGCGGTGACCGAGAAGGATCGTTCCAGGGGCCACCAGATCCCCGGGGCCGACAGGCAGGCCTCGTCGGCGACGACCTTCCGCTCGGAGGCCTCCAGCCGCGGGTTCACGATGTGGCCCGCCCGGCCGTCGAGGGAGAAGGCGAACACCCGGAGGGGGACGCCGAGCTGCGGCGCGGCCAGCCCGGCCCGTCCGGCGCCCGCGCGGAGGGTCAGCGTGAGCGACTTGACCAGCTCACGCAGCTCCTTGTCGAAGGTGGTGACGTGTTGGGCTACGGTCCGTAGCGCTGGATCGGTGAACGGGACGATCTGATGAGCAGTCACAGCACGCTCCCCGCGGCGGTTCCTTCAGGCAGATTCCCAGCGCGAGACGTGACCGGCCTTCGGCCGGTCACGTCTCGCCAGCGACACCACAACGAAATGCCCGGCCCACTCTTGCCCTAATCGCGGTTAAATCGGCGTTGCGTCGGTGCGTCGTGTGAGTTTCTTGTTTCGTACGTGCGACCCACTTAACGGGCGCACCGTCACCGATCGTCAGTGTGCGTAACGGCGGCCTCCTACGTTCCAGGCAACCCTGGAAACCGAGGAAGGACCCCCTCATGGCACGTTGGATCGCCGACTGGCGCCCGGACGACCCCGACTTCTGGGCCGCCGGAGGGCGGCGGGTCGCCCGCCGCAACCTGATCTTCTCGATCTTCGCCGAGCATCTCGGGTTCACGCTCTGGACGGTGTGGAGCATCGTCGCGGTACGCCTGAGCGCCTACGAGTTCACGACCGACCAACTGTTCTGGATCGTCGCGCTGCCGAACCTGGTGGGGTCGGCGCTGCGGCTGCCCTACACCTTCGGGCCCGCGAAGTTCGGCGGGCGTAACTTCACGGTGGTCAGCGCGCTGCTGCTGCTCGTGCCTGCGGGGCTGCTCGCGGTGGCGGTCAGCGACCCGGCGACACCCTACTGGATCTTCCTCGTCATCGCCGCGACCGCCGGGCTGGGCGGTGGCAACTTCGCCTCCAGCATGGCGAACATCACCTACTTCTACCCCCAGTCCAAGCAGGGGGCCGCGCTCGGCCTGAACGCGGCCGGGGGCAACATCGGGGTCTCCTCGGTGCAGCTGGTGATGCCGCTGGTGATCGGCGCCTTCGGGCTGGCGGCGGCCGGGCTGTTCTGGGTGCCGTTCATCCTGGCGGCGGCGCTGGGCGCCTACTTCTTCATGGACAACCTGACGGTCGCCAAGGCCGAGCCGCGCGAGATGGCGAAGGCGGCGGCCAAGCCGCAGACCTGGATCATGTCGGTCCTCTACATCGGCACCTTCGGCTCCTTCATCGGCTACTCGACCGCCTTCCCGCTGCTGCTCACCTCGCAGTTCCCCGAGCAGTCGGGGCTGACCTCGCTGGCGTTCCTGGGCGCCCTGCTCGGCTCGCTGATCCGGCCCGTGGGCGGCTGGTTGTCCGACCGGCTCGGCGGCGCGGCGGTCACGTTGTGGAACTTCGCCGCGATGGCGGGCGCGGTCCTCCTCGTGTACGCCGGCCTCGCGGCCCACAACGTCGGCCTCTTCTTCGCCGCCTACCTGCTGCTGATCGGCACCGCGGGGGTCGGCAACGGGTCGACGTACCGGATGATCCCGGCGATCTTCCGGGCCAAGGCGATCGAGGGCCTGGAGCCGGGCACCACGGCCTACGACGACGCCCTGGCGGCCGGCCGCCGGGACGCCGCGGCGGCCATCGGCTTCATCTCCGCGGTCGGCGCCTTCGGCGGGTTCTTCATCAACCGCGGGTTCGGCTCGTCCATCGCCGCGACCGGGGGAGCGGGGGCGGCGATAACCGCTTTCGCCATTTTCTATGGCATTTGCTTCGTTCTGACCTGGTTCTGCTACCTGCGACGCCACGCCACCGGGACCTCTCCCAGCCTCGCGGCCGCCCGTGTTTAACCGAGGAACCCCACCTTGTAGCACAGCGGTAACAGAAGGGACCCAGCGGTGAAACCGCCTGAAAGCACCATCGGACCCATGCCGTTCTCACTTTCCGCTCCGGCGTCTGTGATGTCGCCGCTGCCCGCGGGGACGGCCACGCACTGCCCGTACTGCGCCCTGCAGTGCGGCATGCACGTCACCCCGGCCGAGACCACCCAGGTCGAGATCACCCCGCGCGACGACGTGCCGGCCAACCAGGGCGGCCTGTGCCAGAAGGGCTGGACCGCCGGCGCGCTGCTGGGGTCGCCGCACCGCCTGACCACGCCGCTCATCCACGGCAAGCCGGCGGGCTGGGACGAGGCCCTCGGGTACGCCGCCTCCCGCATCGCCCGGATCCAGGACGTGCACGGCCCCGACGCGATCGCCGTCTTCGGCGGCGGCGGGCTGACCAACGAGAAGGCCTACCAGCTCGGCAAGTTCGCCCGGGTCGCGCTGCGCACCAGCCAGATCGACTACAACGGCCGGTTCTGCATGTCGTCGGCCGCCGCGGCGACCAACCGGGCCTTCGGCCTCGACCGGGGCCTGCCCTTTCCGATCACCGACCTGGCCGGGGCCGACGCGGTGCTGCTGGCGGGCGGCAACGTCGCCGAGACCATGCCGCCCTTCGTGCGCCACCTCAACCCGGCCGGGCTCATCGTCGTCGACCCCCGCGAGACCGCCACCGCGCGGCTCGCCGCCCTGCACCTGCAGAACACCCCCGGCACCGACCTGGCCCTGGCCCTCGCGCTGCTGCACATCGCCATCGCCGACGGCCACGTCTCCGAGGAGTACGTGGCCGCCCGCACGACCGGCTTCGACGCGGTCCGCGACAGCGTCTCGGCCTGGTGGCCCGAACGCGCCGAACGTGTCACCGGCGTGCCGGTCGCGGACATGCGCCGGGCCGTCGCGATGCTCGCCGAGGCGGGCAACGCCGTCGTGCTCACCGGGCGCGGCGCCGAGCAGCACGCCAAGGGCACCGACACGGTCACCGCCTACATCAACCTGGCGCTCACGCTCGGCCTGCCCGGCCGCCCCGGGTCCGGCTACGGCTGCGTCACCGGCCAGGGCAACGGCCAGGGCGGCCGGGAGCACGGCCAGAAGGCCGACCAGCTCCCCGGCTACCGCAAGATCGACGACCCGGCGGCCCGCGCCCACGTGGCCGCCGTCTGGGGCGTCGACCCCGCCGACCTGCCCGGCCCCGGCCGCTCGGCCTACGAGCTGCTCGACGCGCTGGGCACCCCCGAAGGCCCGAAGGGCCTGCTGCTGTTCGGCTCCAACCCGGTCGTCTCCTCGCCCCGCTCCGGTCACGTGGCCGGGCGGCTGGCGGCGCTCGACCTGCTGGTGGTGGCCGACTTCGTGCTCTCCGACACCGCCGAGCTGGCCACCGTCGTCCTGCCCACGGCCCAGTGGGCCGAGGAGGCGGGCACGATGACCAACCTCGAAGGGCGCGTGCTGCTGCGCCGCCGGGCCGTCGCTCCGCCCTCGGGGGTGCGGAGCGACCTGGAGATCCTGTCCGGCCTGGCCGACCGCCTCGGCCGGGGCGGCTCGTTCCCGGCCGACCCCCGCACCGTATTCGACGAGCTGCGCCGGGCCAGCGCCGGCGGCCTGGCCGACTACTCGGGCATCACGTACGAGAAGATCGCCGACCAGGGCGGCGTCTTCTGGCCGTGCCCCGCCGACGACCACCCCGGCACCCCGCGGATCTTCCTCGACCGGTTCCCGACCCCCGACGGGAGGGCCCGCATGGTCGTCGTCGACCACCGGCCGCCCGTCGAGGACGTCGACGCCGACTACCCCTACTACCTGACCACCGGCCGCCTGCTGGCGCACTACCAGAGCGGCGCGCAGACCCGCAGGGTGGCCGACCTCGTCCAGGCCGCCCCCGAGCCGTTCCTGGAACTCCACCCCGACCTGGCCGACCATCTCGGCATCCGTCCGGGCGACCTGGTCAGGGTGACCGGCCGGCGGGGGGTCACCGAGGCGACGGCCCGGATCAGCGCGGCGATCCGGGCCGACACCGTTTTCCTGCCCTTCCACTGGGAGGGTCCCAACCGGCTGACCAATCCGGCGCTCGACCCGGTCTCGCGCATGCCCGAGTTCAAGGTGTGCGCGGTCAACCTCGCGGTCGTGGGAGGTGGCCGATGAGGGGCATCGTCGTGGTGGGCAACGGCATGGCCGGAGCCCGCCTGGTCAGCGAGGTGCGCGCGCGCGACAAGAAGGCGCGGGTGACCGTGTTCGGGGCGGAGGAGCGGGCGCCGTACAACCGGGTGCTGCTGTCCAACGTGCTGGCCGGCACCACGCGGGCCGACCAGGTGCGCCTGCACGGGCCCTCCTGGTACACCGACCACAACGTGACCGTCCACCTCGGCACCGAGGTCGTCGCGATCGACCGGGAGACCCGGTGCGTCATCACGGCCGACGGGGGGCGCACGCCCTACAGCGTGCTGGTGCTGGCCACCGGCAGCCGGCCGGTCGTCCCGGACGTCCCCGGCGCCGAACGGGCCATCGCGTTCCGCACCATGGACGACTGCGAGCGCATCCTCGCGGCGGCCAAGGAGGCCCGGCGGGCCGTCGTCATCGGCGGCGGGCTGCTCGGCGTCGAGGCCGCCCGCGGCCTGGCCGGGCGTGGCCTGCCGGTCACCCTGCTCCACCTCAAGGGCCACCTGATGGACCGCCAGCTCGACCAGGAGGCCGGGCAGGTGCTCGGCGACACCCTCGAAGGGCTCGGCGTCGAGATCATGACCGGCGTCTCCGTCACCGGGATCACCGACGGCAAGGTCGAGCTGACCACCGGCCACGTCGAGGCCGACCTGGTCGTGGCGGCGTGCGGGGTCCGGCCGGTCACCGGGCTGGCCGAGGACGCCGGTCTGCACGTCGAACGCGGGATCGTCGTCGACGACGAGATGCGTACCGACGACCCGGCGATCTTCGCCATCGGGGAGTGCGCCCAGCACGACGGCCAGGTCTACGGGCTGGTCGCGCCCTGCTGGGAACAGGCCGCCATCGTCGCCGACCTCGTCACCGGCGCCGACGCGCGGGCCCGCTACCGGGGTTCGCGGCTGGTCACCCGGCTCAAGGCCAAGAGCGTCGAACTGGCCGCGATGGGCGAGACCCACCTGACCGACGCCGACGCCGAGATCGTGAGCTTCACCCACCGGCGCGGCGGCACCTACCGCAAGCTCGTCATCCGCGACGGCCGCCTGGTCGGCGCGATCCTCGTGGGCGACCCGGCCACGGTCGGCACGCTCACCCAGCTCTACGACCGGGGCGGCCCGCTCCCCGCCGACCGGGCCGGGCTGCTGTTCCCCGCTCTGTCGGGGGCGGCGCCGGTCAGTCCCAGTCCGGTACGCATGCCCGACGCGGCCCAGGTCTGCCGCTGCAACAACGTGACGAAGGGACAGATCAGGGCCTGCTGGGAGGCCGGTGCCCGCGACGTGGCCGCCGTGGCGGCGGCGACCCGGGCGACCACCGGCTGCGGCAGTTGCGCCGAAACGGTCGGCGGAATCGTGGAATGGCTGTGCGAACAGGAAGGGGCGAGCGCATGACCCGCGTTCTCATCGTCGGTAATGGCCCGTCCGCGCACCGGCTGGCCGAGACCCTCACGACCCGGGGCTTCACCGGTTCGGTGACGATCCTCGGGGAGGAGCCCCGGGGCGCGTACGACCGGGTGGCCCTCACCACCCACCTGACTGAGGGCCGCGACCTCATGTACCCCGAGATTCCCGGGGTCACGACCTTCGTCGACACGAAGGTCGTCTCGATCGAGCCGGCCGCCAAGACGGTCAACGGCACGATCCCCTACGACGTGCTGGTCCTGGCGACCGGCTCGGCGCCGTTCGTGCCGCCGGTGCCCGGACGCGACCTCGACGGTTGCCACGTCTACCGGACCATCGACGACCTCGACGCCATCAGGGCCTCCGCGAAGACGGCCACGGCCGGCGTCGTCGTGGGCGGCGGCCTGCTCGGCCTGGAGGCCGCCGACGCCCTCCGGGGGCTGGGCCTGCAGACCCACATCGTCGAGATGAGCCCGTGGCTGATGCCCCGGCAGGTCGACGAGGGCGGCGGCGCCGTGCTGAAGAGGCACGTCGAGGCCCTCGGCTTGACCGTGCACACCGGCTCGGGCGTCACCCGCATCGAGGGCGACGACCGCGTCACCGGCCTGCTGACCCCGGACAAGGGTGTCATCGACGCCCAGGTCGTGGTGTTCTCCGCCGGCATCCGGCCGCGCGACGAGCTGGCCAGGGGCGCCGGGCTCCAGGTCGGGGAGCGCGGCGGCATCGTGGTCGACGACGGCATGCGCACCAGCGACCCGTCGATCCTCGCCATCGGCGAGTGCGCACTGCACAACGGCCAGATCTACGGCCTGGTCGCGCCGTGCATGACGATGGCCGAGGTGGCGGCCGACCGCATCATGGGCGGCTCGGCCGCGTTCACCGGCGCCGACCTGTCGACCAAGCTCAAGCTGCTCGGCGTCGAGGTGGCCCAGTTCGGCGCGATGGCGGGCGCCCTCGACGTCACCTACCTCGACCCGGTGGCCGGGGTCTACAAGAAGCTGTTCGTCAGCGACGACGCCTCGACCCTGCTCGGCGGCATCTGCGTCGGCGACGCCGCCCCCTACGCCACGTTGCGCTCGTTCGTCGGGTCCGAGCTGCCGGCCGCGCCGAGCGACCTGCTGTTCAGCCCGGTCGCCGTGGAGCTGCCGGGGGACGCGCCGGTCTGCTCGTGCAACAACGTGACCAAGAACGACGTCACCGCGGCCATCAAGGAGCACGACCTCACCGACGTCGCCGGGGTCAAGGCGTGCACCCGGGCCGGCACCACCTGCGGCAGCTGCGTGCCGCTGCTGAAGAAGATCCTCACCGAGTCGGGCGTCGACACCGGGACGGGCCTGTGCGAGCACTTCACGCACAGCCGGGCCGAGTTGTTCACGATCGTCCAGGTCCGCGGCATCACCACGTTCACCCAGCTCATCGACGAGCACGGGACCGGCCGGGGCTGCGACATCTGCAAGCCCGTGGTGGCCTCGATCCTGGCGTCGCTGCACAACGGTCACGTCCTGGAGGGCGAACAGGCCGCCCTGCAGGACACCAACGACCATTTCCTAGCTAACCTACAAAAAAATGGGACATACTCGATCGTGCCCCGGATCCCGGGGGGCGAGATCACCCCAGAGAAACTGATCGTGATCGGCGAGGTCGCCCGCGACTTCGGCCTGTACACCAAGATCACTGGAGGCCAGCGCATCGACCTGTTCGGCGCCCGCGTCGAAGAGCTGCCCCGCATCTGGCAGCGTCTGGTCGACGCCGGATTCGAGTCGGGCCACGCCTACGGCAAGGCCCTGCGCACGGTGAAGTCGTGCGTCGGCTCCACCTGGTGCCGTTACGGCGTACAGGACTCGGTGACCCTCGCCATCGACCTGGAGTTGCGCTACCGCGGCCTGCGCTCGCCGCACAAGCTGAAGTCGGCCGTCAGCGGCTGCGCCCGCGAGTGCGCCGAGGCCCGGTCGAAGGACTTCGGCATCATCGCCACCGAGAAGGGCTGGAACCTCTACGTCGGCGGCAACGGCGGCTTCACCCCCCGCCACGCCGACCTGCTGGTCCAGGACGTCGACACCCCGACCCTCATCCGCACGATCGACCGGTTCCTGATGTTCTACATCCGCACCGCCGACCGCCTCCAGCGCACCTCCGCGTGGCTGGAGAACCTCGAAGGCGGCCTCGACCGGCTCCGCGAGATCGTCATGGACGACGCCCTGGGCATCTGCGCCGACCTCGACGCCCAGATGGCCGCCCACGTCGCGACCTACGCCGACGAGTGGCGGGCCACCCTCGACGACCCGGTGAAGCTGCGCCGCTTCGTCAGCTTCGTGAACGCGCCCGGCACGCCCGACCCGTCGATCACCTTCACCACCGAGCGCGACCAGATCAAGCCCGAGATCCTGCAGGTGACGAGCCGATGACGACGATGCCGCTGCCCCAGCGTGTGTGGGAGGCCGTGTGCCCCCTCTCCGACCTGCTGCCCGAGCGCGGCGCCTGCGCCCTGATCGGCGGCGAGCAGGTGGCCGTGTTCCGAACCCACGACGGGTCCCTGTACGCCATCGGCAACCGGGACCCCTTCAGCGGTGCCTACATCCTGTCCCGGGGGATCGTCGGCACCAGGAACGGGGAGCCGACCGTGGCCTCCCCGATGCACAAACAGGTGTTCTCGCTCACCAGCGGGGTCTGCCTGGACGATCCCGGGACTGTGATTCCGACATTTCCGATTCGCGTCACCATGGGGATGGTTGAGGTGAGCGTCAAATGACCGCACTGCTCGAAGAGACGCAACTGGCCGCACTGGCCGAGGGGCTGTCTCCGGAGACCGCGCCGAACGCGCTGTCCGGCTTCACGATCGGCGTCACCGCCACCCGCCGTCGCGAGGAGTTCTCGGCGCTGCTCGAACGCCGGGGCGCGCGCGTGGTGAGGGCGCCCGCGATCCGGCTGGTGCCGCTGACGGAGGACGTCGACCTGATGTCCGCCACCCGCGAGTGCCTGGCCACACCGGTCGACGACGTGGTCGTCACCACCGGCGTCGGGTTCCGCGGCTGGGTCGCCGCCGCCGAGGGCTGGGGGCTGGCCGGCCACCTGACCGCCCGCCTGGCCGACGCCCGGCTGCTCACCCGCGGCCCCAAGGCGCGCGGCGCCGTCCGGGCCGCCGGCCTCACCGACCACTGGACGCCGGCGACCGAGTCGTGCGAGGAGGTCCTGCGCTACCTGCTGAGCCAGGACCTGCGCGGCCGCCGCATCGCGATCCAGCTGCACGGCGAGCCGCTGACCGGCTTCGTCGCCGACCTGCGCGCCGCCGGGGCCGAGGTCATCGAGGTGCCCGTCTACCAGTGGCTGCCCTACCGCGACACCTCGCCGCTGCGCCGCCTGGTCAGCCAGGTCGCCTCCGGCGCGATCGACGCGGTCGCGTTCACCAGCGCCCCGGCCGTGCACGCCATGCTCAACGCCGCCCGCGCCGACGGGCTGGAGGAGGCCCTGCTCGCCGCCTTCCGCGGCCCGGTGACGGCGGCCTGCGTCGGGCCGGTCACCGCGCAGCCGCTGGTCGCCAAGGGCGTGCCGGTGATCCAGCCGGAGCGGTCGCGGCTCGGCTCGCTGGCCCGCACGCTGGCCCGGCACCTGCCGGAGAACAGCGTCACCCGGCTCACCGCCGGCGGTCACGAACTGGAGATCCGGGGCCACGCGGTGGTCGTCGACGGCGAGCTCAAGCCGTTGCCCCCGGCGCCGATGGCGGTGCTGAAGCGGCTCGCCGACCGGCCCGGCCACGTCGTGGCCCGGGGCGACCTGCGGATGGTGCTGCCCGGCGGACCCTCCCGCGACTCGGCCGAGCACGCCGTCGAGATGGCCATCACCCGGCTGCGCCGCGCCCTGGGCCCCAGCGGCATCGTCGAGACGGTCGTCAAGCGCGGCTACCGCCTTGCCTGTGACCGGGAAGACGTGTGACGACCCTCGTCATGGCGGCCCACGGCGCCCGCAACCCCGAATGGGACGCCGTCCTCGCCGACCTTGCTAGGCGGGTGCGGCGGACCCGCCCGGGGAGCCCGGCCCGGCTCGCCTTCCTGGAGCTGAGCGACCCGCCGCTGGATCGGGTGCTCGCCGAGGTCGCGGGCCCGGTCGTGGTGGTGCCGCTGCTGCTCGCGGGGGGCTACCACGTCCACATCGACCTGCCCGAGGTGATCGCCCGGGTGCGTCCCGACGCCGTCGTCGCGGGCCCGCTCGGCCCGCACCCCCTGCTCACCTCGGTGCTGGCCCGGCGGCTGGCCGCCGCCGGGCTGCGGCCCCGTGACGCGGTGATCCTGGGCGCGGCCGGCTCGTCCGACCCGGCCGCCCTCGCCGCCGTGCGGGCGGCCGCCCGCCTTCTGTCGGTACGCCTCTCCCGCCCGGTCACCGCCGCGTTCGCGTCGGCGGGCCGGCCGGGCATCGCCGAGGCGGTGGCCGAGGTCCGCAGAGGCCCGGCCCCCCGGACGGTGGTGGCCTCCTACCTGCTGGCCCCCGGCCTGTTCCACAACCGCCTGGCCGAGAGCGGCGCCGACGTGGTCAGCGCCCCGCTGGGCGTCGACGACGACCTGGCCAGGCTGGTGTGGCACCGGTACGACGAGGCGCGTCAGGGATCCAGCCGCAGCTCCCGCACGATCGCCTCGGCCGCCTCGGGCCGCGACGGCTCCGAGTCGGCGCCGGTGAAGATCTCGTAGTAGGCGTGCCGGAAACAGCCGGCCAGCAGCAGCCGGGCGCTGGACTCGGGGTGCACGTCGGCCCTGACCCGCCCGAGCTCCTGCTCGCCGGCGAGGTAGGCCGCCAGCGGCAGCACCTCGCCCTCGGGCCCGAGCTCCGAGTCCCGCATGGCCTGCCGGAAGCGGACCGTGAGGATCGGGGAGACGAAGGCCGGGAGGGCGGCGGCCTGGATCTCCGTGTAGTAGTGGATGCCGGCCAGCGCGACCGGCCGCAGGTTCCCGGTCACGTCGCCGTGCCCGGGGCGGAGGTCGTGCAGCAGCCGGAGCCAGGCCGGCAGCCGGTCCTGCAGCAGGGCCAGGAACGTCTCGACCGCCTGAGCCGGGGTGGTGCCCCGGATCTGGGGAGTGGCGGTTCCGATCGGTTCGGCGGTGCCCGTTTTCATCCGCATCGCCATGTCGAGGACACGCCGACGGGTTTCCTGAGAAGAATGGTGCGGTGGTGGGGAGGGAGTTACCATTTTCGCCCTTGTGCGCGCAGTCCACAGAAGACGCTTGTGAGGAAGGAAGCGCTAATTATTACCGCATAAGGGCGGTGAAGTGGCAGGAAAACCAGCATCCGGTTTCCACCGGATGAATCCTCACGGTGTCAAGGCAGGACCGGTCCGCCGCGTGCCCGCCCAGACGACGGCGGTGACCACGACCAGCAGGACGCAGGGGAGCAGCATGATCGCCGACCCGGCCCCCGCCGACCGGTCGGCCCCCGCGAGCGGGTCGGCGTGCGTGACGAGCATGAACAGGTAGACCAGGGTGTTGTTGGCGGCGTGCACGACCACGGAGGTCTCCAGGCCGCCCGTCCGCCACGTCATCAGCCCGAAGGTGACGCCGAGCGTCAGGTAGTAGAGGTTCAGCCACGGGTCGGTGGACATGTGGATGGCCGCGAACAGCACACTCGACACGCCCAGGCCCAGCACCATCGCGGTCCGGGGGCCGCGCCCCCAGCTCGCCGCCACCCGGAAGGCCAGGCCGCGGTAGCCGTACTCCTCGCCCGCCGCCTGCAGCGGCGACAGCAGCACCGTGACGACGAACACGGCGATCGCGTCGGTGAACGTCCAGGCCTTCTCCGTGTACGGGGAGAGCACGAAGAACACCGTCATGTAGAGCACCCACACGGGCACGATCGTCAGCGCCGCCCGGCCGAACACGGCGGGCCGGAACACCGACGACACCGAGCTGAGGGACGCGCCCCGCACCCCGTACAACCACCGCTGGAGGAGCATGCTCCACGGGATCAGCAGCGCGATCGAGACGAGGTTGGCGGCGTGGTAGACCGGGGTGAACTCGGCGCCGCCCGAGATCGGGTTGGCGCGGCCCATCGACTCATCGATGGCCGAGCCGATAAGGCTGATCACGCCGCCGAAGCCGAACAGCCCGACGAGCAGCAGCACGAGGGCCAGCACGCCACGCCCGACCCGGCGCCGCTCGCCGGTGAGCACGAGATGGTAGGGGAGACCCGGCGGGACGCGCCGGGCGGAGGAACGGGATCGCATGCCCCCAGCCTTCTGCGGGCCCGGCCGCGCGAGCAGTGCCGTCGCTCACGAGATCCGATGACATTTGTCAGATCCAGCCGCGCTCGGCGGCGAGGCGGACGGCGTCGTGCCGGTTCGCCGCGCCCAGCTTGGCGACGGCGGCGGTCAGGTAGTTCCGCACCGTCCCCCGCGAGAGCGACACCCGCCGCGCGATCTCCTCGACCGGCGCGCCGTCGCGCGCGAGGGCCAGCACGTCGGTCTCGCGCGGCGTGAGCGGCGAGTCGCCCGCGCTGATCGCCTCGGCCGCCAGCTCCGGATCGACATGCCGCCCGCCCGCCGCGACCTTCCTGACCGCCGCCGCGAGATCCCGCGCCGACGTGGTCTTCGGCAGGAACCCGCGCACCCCCGCCGCCAGCGCCGCCTTCAGATACCCGGGCCGCCCGTGGGACGTCAGGATCACACACCCGCACCCGGGCGCCTCGGCCGCCAGCCGCCGCGCCACCTCGATCCCGTCGGGCCCGGGCATCTGCAGATCGAGCAAGGCCACATCGGGCCGCACCCGCAGCGCCGTCGCGACGGCCTCGTCCCCCGAGGCCGCCCGCCCGACGACCTCGAAGTCATCGACGAGTTCGAGCAGCCCGGCGACGGCCTCCCGGATGAGATGCTCGTCGTCGGCGACCAGAATCCGGATCACCGAAGTTCTCCCTCGGGATGGGGCACCACGGCCTCAAGGACGAACCGATCCCCGTCACGGTGGGCGGACACCCGCCCCCCGAGCCCCCCGATCCGATCGGCCATCGCCCGAAGCCCGGTCCCCGCGCCGACGGACCGCACAGCCGATCTCAGATCCGCTTCCGCGACCGCTTCAGGGATGGCTGGTGCGGCCGATGCCCCGGGTGGTTGCGTGGCTGGTCTTCGGGCTGTTTCCTCGGCCGCTTGAGTGGTGACCGGTGCCGCCGATTCTGCAGGTGGTCGCGTGGGTGGTCTTTGGGCCGCTGCCGTGTCCGCTGCCGTGGCCGGTATGCGGGCCGGTTCTGCGGCCGGTTCTGTGGTGGCGCCGTCGTTCGTGATCGTGAGGTGGAGTTCCCCGTCGGCGGCCGTCGTCGTGATCGTCACGTGCGTCGCCGTCGAGTGGCGGAGGAGGTTCGTGACGCCCTCGCGGACCACCCATGCGAGCGCCTCGGCGCACTCCTCGGGCACCGGGTCGCCGGTCACCACGCAGCGGACGCCGGCCGCGCCGAGCAGCGCCCGGGCGCCCGCCACCTCGTCCTCCCAGGTGACCCTGACCTCGCCGCGCACCACGCGGCGCACCTCGCCGCCGGCCTCCTCGGCCAGCCGCCGGACGCCGGACAACTCGCCGGCCGCCCGCCCGGTGTCGCCCCGGCGGACCAGTTCGGACGCCAGTTCGCTCTTGACCGCGATGGCGGCGAGGGTGCGGCCGAACACGTCGTGCAGGTCACGGGAGATGCGCAGCCGCTCGGTCGCGAGGGCGAGCGCGGCCCGGTCGTCGTGGGCGCGCTGGAGTTCCCACAGGATTCGCAGCATCCACGCGCCCGACCAGCAGGCCCACAGGGTGACGCTGACGACGGCCCCCCCGACGACCAGGAGCGGGAGGTCCGCCACCGCCGCCAGCGGGACGGCCGACAGCAGGATCGCGCCGTTCAGGCAAAGGGTGCGCCGCGCGTCGAGAACGGGCACGAAGCTCGCCGCCGCCGACCCCACCGCCGCCGCGATCACCACGCCGCGCACCGGGGCCGAGATCGTGACCGACGCCGCCACGAGCGCGACCAGCACCAGCGCCCACGGCACCACCCAGCCGGGCGGCCGCCGCCGGGCCCGGCCGCCGAGGACGTCGAAGCTCCACCGGCTGACCAGGACGTTCCCGATGACGAGGGCGACCGTCAGCGCGGCGACCACGAGGAACCCGGGGCTCGACGCCGCCGCAGGAAGGGGTGCGAGCGGGGTCGTGACGGCGAGGTAGGTGGACCAGCGGGCGTAGGCCTCGAACCGCCGGGCGCTGACGACCGGCTCGCGGCCCGGCCCGGTGTCAGCCGTCGGTGCCCCGGTCGCGCCGTCGCAGGTAGCGCTCGAACTCCGCCGCGATCGCGTCGCCGCTCGCCTCGGGCAGGTCGGCGGCGTCCTTGCGCTCCTCCAGCTCCTTGACGTATTCGGCGACCTCGGAGTCCTGGGCGGCCAGTTCGTCGACGCCGGTCTCCCAGGCGCGGGCCTCTTCGGGCAGCTCGCCGTAGGGCATCGGGATGTCGAGGAGGTCTTCGACCCGGCGCAGCAGGGCCAGGGTCGCCTTCGGGTTCGGCGGCTGGGCGACGTAGTGGGGCACCGAGGCCCACAGGGAGATCGTCTGCAGCCCCGCGTGGCCGAGGGTGTGCTGGAGCACGCCGATGATGCCGGTCGGGCCTTCGTACTTGGTCAGTTCGAGGTTGAGAACCCGGGCGAGGCCGGGGTCGCTGACCGAGCCCACGATGGGCACCGGCCGGGTGTGGGGGGAGTCGTTCAGCAGAGCGCCCAGGAGGAGGGCCAGCTCGATGCCGAGTTCGTGGCAGAGCCCGACGATCTCCTGGCAGAACGTGCGCCAGCGCATGTTGGGCTCGATGCCGCGCAGCAGCACGACGTCACGCTTGGCCCCCGGAGGGCGGGCCACCAGCAGGCGGGTGGTGGGCCAGGTGATCGACCGGGTGATGCCCTCGCCCATTTCCACGATGGGGCGGGTCACCTGGAAGTCGTAATAGTCTTCCGGGTCGAGCTCCACCAGCGGGGTGGCCTTCCACTCGGCCTCCAGGTGGGCGAGCACCGCGCTCGACGCCTCACCCGCATCGTTCCAGCCTTCGAACGCGGCGATCAGCACCGGGTCGACGAGCTCAGGGAGCCCTTCGAGCTCGATCAAGCCGCCTCCTCACATAGTCGTGGGCCCAGCCTAGTTGTAGTGCGCCCCCGAGCGTTATCCGTGGCCACCGATAAGCTGAGGGCCGACACCCCGACTGCTCCCCGAGGCCGATAATCCAATGTCCGAACATCTGCATGCCGTTCTCTTCGACATGGACGGCCTGCTGGTCGACACCGAGAAGTTGTGGGGCCTCGTCGAGGCCGAGGTCGTCGAGCGGCTCGGCGGAGAGTGGGGCCCGGACCACCAGGAGCGCCTGGTCGGCGGATCGTGGGACGCCACGGTCGCCTACATGCTCGGCCTGACGGGGGCCGACGTCGCCCCCGAGGTGGTGGGCCGATGGTTGCTCGACGGCATGCTGACCCGGCTGGAGTCGGGCGTCGAGCCGCTGCCCGGCGCCCTCGAACTGCTCACCGAGGTCAAGGCCGGGGGCGTGCGCACCGCCCTGGTCACCGCCTCGCTCCGGCCGATGGCCGACGCCGTGCTGGCCTCGATCGGCCGCCACCACTTCGACGTCATCGTCACCGCCGACGACGTGACCCGCACCAAGCCCGACCCGGAGCCCTACGACCTGGCCCTGCGCCTGCTCGGCGCAGACCCGCGCCACACCGTGGTCTGTGAAGACTCGCCCAACGGCGTGGCCGCCGCCACCGCCGCGGGCTGCCACGTCATCGCGGTGCCCAACCTGGTGCCCATCGAGGCGGCCCCCCGGCGCACGATCGTCGAGTCCCTCCTCGACGTCGACCTGTCGTTGATCAGATCGCTCGTCTCTGCCTGACCGGAAATATCGCTTTATGCGGGAATGTCGCCGGTTGTTCGGCGCAATGAGCCCGCAAAGAAAAATCATGCCGCGTTTGTGGTCCGGGCGGCCGGAAATCAGGGTGGGCGGAATCGTCCATTCCCGCCCCGGTGGGATTTCCGGCAGAGGTGCACACATTGCGAACAATTCACGGCATGGCGAAGGCATTCACGAGAAACGGCTGCACGGCCGTCGGCGTTTCCCTTTTCGGATTTCTGGCCGCCGCCGCGCCCGCGCACGCCGACACGCCGCGGCCGAAGCCGACGTGGACGGACATCACCGACGGCGACGCCCTGTCCCTGAAGACCGCGGCCCTGGCCAGGAAGAACGCCGCCGTGTCGAAGAAGGGCGACACCATCGCGAAGAAGAGCCGGGCCGCCCACCCCAGACCGGTGCGCCCGAAGGCCGAGCCGTCGCTTGACTCCGCCGCCGTCGAGGTCACGTCCCTGGCCGATCCCCTCGTCTTCACCGTGACGACCCGCAAGGGCGTTCCTTATCTGCACGACCCGCGCGAGGCCCCCGGCTGGCACAACCTGCGCCGGGTGTCGGGCAGCCGCGGCGGTCGTGTCACCCAGATCTCCGTGGCCCAGGATTCCCGGCTGAATTACCTTCCCGATCCCACCACGACGACCGCCTTGCGGGTCACCGTGCAAACGCGCGACGGGATCTTCTTCACCGTGTGCCGTCTGGGGAACCTGGCCGATCTCAATGTGCCGCTGCCGACGGCCGGCGCCCTTCCCTGCACGCCATGGGCGACGCTTCCCGCCGTCTGACGAAAGCCACCCGGAATTCACCAGGAGTCATCATGCGTTTCCAGCGATTCGCCGCGTGCGCGATCGTCTTCACCGGTCTGGCCGCGGCGGGTGCGGTCGCACCCGCCGCCGCCACGCCGGCCGACCCCTACTCGCCGGAGAAGTGGGGTGTCATCGGCCGCAACTCCGCGGGGAACGCCAGCGCGTTCCTCCGCCTGGGCCCGTGGGGGCGCACTGCCGCCACCGACCCGGCGGCCACCCAGGCGCCGCCCTATGGAATCGGCAGTCTCGGGTTCATCGTCGGCGGCGACGCCGACCACATCCAGTTCGGCAACGAGACCGATTTCGCCGGTACGCGGCTCGCGGACATCGACGTCCTCCGCTACTGGATCTTCACCGCGGCCGACGAGGACGTGTTCCCGACCATCAACCCGCCCACCCTCAACCTGGAGGTCGACCCGAACCTGGGCACGGCCGACTACACGAGCCTGGTCTACCTGCCCGGCGAGTCGGCGAGCCCTTCGGCCCCGGCTGCGCGGGCCGCCGGACGCTGGCAGCGGTACGACGCGAGCGCCGTCAACAGCAAGTGGTACCTGACCAGGCCGGTCCCCGGCGTGATGGGCTGCACCCAGGCCTCGCCGTGCAGCTTCGCCCTGCTGAAGGCCCAGCTGCCCGACGCGGCGATCTCCTTCGGCGTGGCCTTCAACAAGGGCAGCCAGGACGGCCCCTTCTTCGGCGCCGTCGACGGTCTCCAGATCAACGACGCGCTCTACGACTTCGAACCCCTCGGCGTTCGCAGGTACCAGCCCGTTCTCTGACACGTCAGGCGGCCAGCAGGGGCGCGAGGTCGGCCCGGTTGTTCACGCCCAGCTTCGTGTAGACCCGGCACAGGTGGTTGGCGACCGTACGCGGCGACAGCACCAGCCAGTCGGCGATCTCGCGGTTGGTCAGGTTCCAGGAGGCCAGCCGGGCCACCTCGGCCTCCCGGGCGCTCAGCCCTTCGACGCGGGGCGTGGCCCCGCCGAGCAGCGCCAGCCCGTCGCGCACGCCCAGCGTCGTGGCCCGCTCGCGCACGACGTGGGCGTGCAGCGGGCAGGCCAGCCGGACCCGCGGGGGAGAGGTGTCCCGCACCACGGCGACCAGGCCGCGGCGCTCCAGCCCGGCGACGGCGGCGTGGTCGGCCAGGTCGAGTAACACGTCCAGGTCGACCGGCTCGGTCAGGGCGACCAGTTCGATCGCCGTGGTCTCGGCCGGGGTCAGCCCGGCCAGCTCGGCCTCCAGGAGCCGGCGCAGCCGGGGCGGCATGGTCAGCTCGCCGTCCCACCGCCAGACGCCGCCCGTCAGGGTCATGCCGGTGCCCGGCAGCAGTTCGGTGATCAGGCGCGGGTTGCCGCCGGTGGTGTGGTGGAAGCGGCGGACCGTCGCGATGTCGGCGGTGCCGCCCAGCGCGGCGGCCAGCAGGCGGCCGGTCTCGCGGACCGTCAGCGGGTCGAGGTCGATCCGGGTCAGCGCGCCGTCGCGCCACAGGGCCGCGACCGGCTCCGGCAGCACCGCCCCGGCCCTGGCCGTGAGGACCGGCGTGGTTCCGTGGTGCTCGGCCAGGTGCGCGACCAGGGCGGCCGAGCCGGGGTCCAGCAGATGGGCGTCGTCGACCGCCAGCACCGGCGGGACCGCCCCGAGGGCCCCGGCCGCCCAGACCACCGGGTTGACCGGGGTGTGCCCCGGGCCGGGCAGCAGGTGGGCGAAGGCCCCGAACGGCACGTCGGCCGCGCGGGCCCGGACAAGAAGAAAGGAGAAGGGCGCCAGCGCCTCGGCGAGCAGCCGGCTCCGCCCCGACCCGGCCGGGCCCGCCACCAGCACCCCGCCCCCGTCGCGGGCCGCCGCCCTGATCTGATCACGTTCGGCCGTACGCCCCATGAATGGCCACATGCCTCCGACGGTAGGAAAAGGCCGGTCCGGGCGGATCAGAGTGAACCCCACGGTCCCCCAGGGGTAACCCGGGGGAGTGCCTAGGGGTCGCGCCCTCCTCAGGGAGGAGCCCACGTCGGAGACCCACGTGACAGGATGGAAATCAGGCCAAACCAAGCGAGCCGCGGACGGCCGAACACCGGCCGTGGCTCGCGCACCGAATCTGCCCGATCAAACACGAGACGCGGACGGCCGAAAACTGGCCGTGGCGCGCGCTCTGGATTTGCCCGATCAAGCACGAGACTGACGGCCGGAGGCCGGCCGTGGCTCGCACTGTGAACCCGAGGGGGCCGGCATGACTTTTGAGCAGATCGCGTGGTTGCCGCTGTGTGCGGGGCTGACCGCCGTGGGAGTGGTGCTCGCTTTTCTCGCGTTCCGGCGCCGGGGGGCGGCGGCGGGGCTGCGCGCCACCGCCTGGGCGCTGCTGCCGCTGGCGGCCTACCTGACGAACGCGCTGAAGACCCTCTGGAACATCGTCAGCTCGATCGTCGGATTCGTGACCGGGCTGGTGTTGTCGCCCACAGTGTGGGCGGGGGTTGCGCTGGCGGGGCTTTCGGTGGTCTTGTTCCTGGTGTCGGGGGTCATGCGGGGCCGCACCCTCCGGATGGGACGCAGGTCCCGGAACGAGAGGAAGGGCGCCGAGCCCACTCCGGCCGCTCAGCCGGGCCGGCCGGCGGACGTGACCAAGCCGATGGCCCGTCCGGTCGAGTCGAAGAACGATGACTTCTCCGACATCGAGGACATCTTGAAGAAGCGCGGCATCAGCTGAGCCCGACTCGGGAAATCTCGCATGGCGAGACTCAAGTTACCGGCCAGTGCAATGTCACAGATCCGCGACAGAACCGGAAAGGGACCGCGACATTCTCTTCAAGATCAACACGAATGAGTTTCGCGTGAATCACAGTTGGGCCACATAGCGCCTACTGGGTCTTGTTTACGCAGATCAGCACATAGATTCTGCCTCCGAGACCCGCTCACCATGTGGGTCTGGATCCACATGGGAGCGCTCCGGACGTGTCGTGCTCCCGTCGGCACAACGTCGTCTGGAACCCAGGGGGCCCAACGCATGACCGCACCACTTGACGTCTCCGGCGATGAGCTGAAAGCCACGCCGGAGGCCGTTGCCGAGGGAGCGGGCGCGAAGGCGATCCAGGGGCGGTCGCTCGGACAGATCGCCTGGATGCGCCTGAAGCGGGACAAGGTAGCCCTCACCGGTGCCGGTGTCATCGTCTTCCTGATCCTGGTCGCCGTCTTCGCGCCATTGATCGTGAGCTGGTTCGGCCATCCGCCCAACCAGTTCAACCAAGACCAGATCGACACGCTCACGATGATCCCCAAGGGCGGCTCCGGCATCAGCTGGGACTACCTGTTCGGGGTCGAACCCGTCAACGGCCGCGACCTGTTCAGCCGCGTCGTGTACGGCGCCCGGATCTCCCTGCTGATCGCCGGCCTCGCCACCCTCCTCTCGGTCCTCATCGGGACCGTCATGGGCATCATCGCCGGCTACTTCGGCGGCTGGGTCGACATGATCATCAGCCGGCTCATGGACATCTTCCTCGCCTTCCCCGTCCTGGTCTTCGCCATGGCGCTGGTGGGCGTGCTCGGCCAGTTCGAGACCCAGTTGCAAGTGAAGGGCGACACCCTCCGCATCCTGCTGCTGATCTTCGTCATCGGCTTCTTCAACTGGGGTTACATCGCCCGCATCATCCGCGGCCAGACGCTGTCACTGCGGGAACGCGAGTTCGTCGACGCGGCGCGGAGCCTGGGCGCGCGGGGGCCGTACATCCTGTTCAGGGAGATCCTGCCGAACCTGATCGCGCCGATCCTGATCTACGCCACGCTGCTCATCCCGACCAACGTGCTGTTCGAGGCGGCGCTGTCGTTCCTCGGGGTCGGCATCCAGCCGCCCACCGCGACCTGGGGCGGCATGCTCGCCGCGGCCACGAAGTACTACACCGTGCCGCACTTCATGTTCTTCCCCGGTATGGCGATCTTCATCACCGTGCTGGCCTTCAACCTCTTCGGCGACGGCCTGCGCGACGCGCTCGACCCCAAGTCGGGTCGCTGAGCTTCCACCCTGTCTCCCCGGCTCCTACCAACAAGGGGTTTACGAATGAAGAAGAAAGCACTGGTCGTCTCGGCCGCCGGTGCCGTTCTCGCCCTGGCCCTGTCGGCCTGTGGCGGCGGCGGCACGCCGGCGAACGAGGGCGGTGGCACCTCGGCGCCGGCCGCGTCGGCGGGTGGCGCGGCGGGCTTCAACGCCGGTCTTGAGAACGTGACCAACCCTTCCGACGCGAAGGGCGGCACCCTCAAGATGGCCGTCACCGAGGACTGGGACTCCATCGACCCCGGTGACACCTACTACGGCATGTCGTGGAACCTGCTGCGCATCTACGGCCGCCCGCTGGTGACCTACAACCCGGCGCCGGGCGCCAAGGGCCGCGAGCTCGTGCCCGACCTGGCCGAGAGCCTGGGTGAGAGCAGCGACGACGGCAAGACCTGGACCTACAAGCTGCGCGCCGGTGTGAAGTTCGAGGACGGCACCCCGATCACGTCCAAGGACGTGAAGTACGCGGTGCTCCGTCAGCTCGACAAGGAGACCTTCGTCAACGGCCCGACGTACTTCAACGACTGGCTGGACCTGCCGAAGGACTTCAAGTCGGTCTACAAGACGCCCGACGTCAACACCGACTCGGCGATCGAGACCCCCGACGACCAGACGATCGTCTTCCACCTGAACAAGCCCTACTCCGGCTTCGACAACTTCGCCGCGCTCCCGGCCACCGTGCCGGTCCCGCAGGCCAAGGACACCGGCATCAAGTACCGCGACCACGTCGTGGCCTCCGGTCCGTACATGTTCGAGACCGTCGAGCAGGGCAGCCGCTACGTGCTGGTCCGCAACCCCAACTGGGACCCGGCGACCGACCCGGTCCGCAAGGCGCTCCCGGACAAGTACGAGATCAGCCTCGGCGTCGAGGCCAACGACCTCGACAACCGGATCATCGCCGGCGACCTGCACGTCGACATCGCGGGCACCGGCGTCCAGCCGGCCGCCCTCGGCTCCATCCAGAGCGACCCGGCCCTGCGCGAGCGCGCCGACAACCCGGTCTCGGCCCGCACCTGGTACATCTCGATCCTCAACGACAACCCGCCGCTCGACAACATCGAGTGCCGCAAGGCGGTCATCTACGCCGCCGACCGCGTCGGCCTGCAGAACGCCTACGGCGGCCAGCTCGCGGGTGACATCGCCACCTCGCTGATGCCCTCCAACATCGGCGGCTGGAAGAAGCTCGACCTCTACCCGACCGCCAACGGCGACGAGGCCAAGGCCAAGGAGGCCCTCACGGCCTGCGGCCAGCCCAACGGCTTCGAGACCACGATGACCTTCCGCTCCGACCGTCCGAAGGAGCAGGCGGCCGCCGAGTCGATGCAGCAGGCGCTCGCCAAGGTCGGCATCAAGCTGACCCTGAAGGGCTTCCCGACCTCGGAGTACTTCACCGCCTACGCCGGCAAGCCCGAGTACACCAAGGCCAACGGCATCGGCCTGGCCACCAACGGCTGGGGCGCCGACTGGAACGACGGCTTCGGCTTCCTGTCCCAGATCGTCGACAGCCGCACCATCCGCGCGGCCGGCAACTACAACCTGTCGGTGAAGGACCCGGCCATCGACGCGCTCGTCGACAAGGCCTTCGCCACCGCCGACACGGCCGGCCGTGACGCGGTCTGGGGCGAGATCGACCAGAAGGTCATGGAGGGCGCCTACGTCCTCCCGGCCGTCTACGCCAAGGGTCTGCTGCTCCGGGGCAAGGGCGTGACGAACCAGTTCGTCACCGGCGCCTTCGACATGTACGACTACCTGGCGCTCGGCGTCCAGCAGTAGCAAACCGGCCTTAGGTTCGGCAGGCAGGGGGCCGGTCCCACCGGACCGGCCCCCTATCGCCGAGGGGGGACAGTGGTCACCTATATCATCAGGCGCCTGATCGGCGCCCTGGCCATGCTGTTCATCGTCAGCGCGGTCACATTCTCGATCTTCTTCGTGGTGCCCCGCCTGGCGGGGGTCACGCCCGACGACATCGCCAACCGCTATGTCGGCCGGGCCGCCACCGCCGAGACGGTCCAGGCCGTCGCGCAGAAGCTCGGGCTGCACGACCCCGTCGTCGTCCAGTACGGCCGATGGGTGAAGGGCGTCTTCGTCGGTTCCGAGTACGACTACGGCACCGGTGTCGAGCAGTGCCCCGCCCCCTGCCTCGGGTACTCCTTCGTCACCAAGCAACCGGTCTGGCCCGACCTGGTCGACCGGCTCCCCGTGACGCTCTCGCTCGCCGCGGGCGCCTCGGTCATCTGGCTGGTGATCGGAGTCTCCGTCGGTGTGCTGTCCGCGCTGAAGAGACGCTCCGTCTTCGACCGGGGAGCGATGATCATCGCCTTGGCGGGCGTGTCGCTGCCCCCGTTCTTCACGGGCCTGGTGGCGCTCTCGCTGCTCTCGTACGGTCTGGGCATCACCGCCCCAGGAGGCGCGTACACCCCGTTGACGGAGAATCCGGGGATGTGGGCGTACAACCTGATCCTGCCCTGGCTCACCCTGGCGTTCCTGAACGCCGCGGCCTACGCCCGCCTCACCCGGGCCGGCATGCTCGACACGATGGGTGAGGACTACATCCGCACCGCCAGAGCGAAGGGCCTCAAGGAGAGCAAGGTCATCGGCAAGCACGGCCTGCGCGCCGCGCTGACCCCGATCGTCACGATCTTCGGCCTCGACGTCGGCATCCTGGTCGGCGGCGCCATCCTGACCGAGAACGCCTTCTCCCTCCAGGGCCTCGGCAAGTACGCCACGACGGCCATCGCCGCCAACGACCTGCCCAAAATCATGGGCTTCACCATGCTGGCCGCGTTCTTCATCGTCGTGGCCAACCTGATCGTCGACCTGCTCTACGCGGTCGTGGACCCGAGGGTGCGGCTGTCATGACCTTCCTCCAGCTCAACGACCTGAAGGTCCACTTCCCGACCGACGACGGCCTGGTCAAATCGGTCGACGGCCTGTCGTTCCAGCTCGAACGCGGCAAGACGCTGGGCATCGTGGGCGAGTCGGGCTCCGGCAAGAGCGTCACCTCGCTCAGCATCCTGGGCCTGCACAAGGGCGGCCGGGCCAAGATCTCCGGCGAGATCTGGCTCGACGGCGAGGAGCTCGTCTCGGCCTCGCAGGAGCACGTGCGCTCGCTGCGCGGCAAGAAGATGGCGATGATCTTCCAGGACCCGCTGTCGGCGATGCACCCCTACTACACGGTGGGCGACCAGATCATCGAGGCCTACCGGATCCACAACGACGTGCCGAAGAAGGTCGCCAAGAAGCACGCGATCGACATGCTCGGCCGGGTCGGCATCCCGCAGCCCGACCGCCGCGTCGACAGCTACCCGCACGAGTTCTCCGGCGGCATGCGCCAGCGCGCGATGATCGCCATGGCCCTGTCGTGCGACCCCGAGCTGCTGATCGCCGACGAGCCGACCACCGCGCTCGACGTGACCGTGCAGGCGCAGATCCTCGACCTGATGCGCGACCTGCAGCGCGACTTCAACGCCGCGCTGATCATCATCACCCACGACCTGGGCGTGGTCGCCGAACTGTCCGACGACATCCTGGTGATGTACGGCGGCAAGTGCATCGAGTACGGCTCCGCCGACGACATCTTCGAACGGCCCGAGCACCCCTACACCTGGGGTCTACTGGGGTCCATGCCCCGCCTCGACCGCGAGGTGACCGAGCGGCTGCTGCCGATCAAGGGCAGCCCGCCCTCGCTCATCAACGTGCCGTCCGGCTGCGCCTTCCACCCCCGCTGCGCCTTCGAGCCGCGTACCGGCGGCAAGGGCGGCACGGTCGTGCCCGACCTGGTCGAGACCGAGGGAGGCCACCTGGTGCGCTGCCACCTCTCCCGTGAGGAGCGGCGGGACATCTGGGCCACCGAGATCAAGCCGAAGCTGGAGTCCTGATGACCGAAACCATCCTGTCCGTCGAGGGACTGGAGAAGCACTTCCCGGTCACCAAGGGCCTGTTCAAGAGCCAGGTCGGCGCGGTCAAGGCGGTCGACGGCATCAGCTTCGACGTGCGCAAGGGCGAGACGCTGGGCCTGGTGGGCGAGTCGGGCTGCGGCAAGACCACCACCGGCCGCCTGATCACCCGCCTGATCGAGCCGACCGGCGGCAAGATCACCTTCGAGGGTCACGACATCACGCACATGAAGCAGGGCAAGCTCCGCCCGCTCCGGCGTGACATGCAGATGATCTTCCAGGACCCGTACAGCAGCCTGAACCCCCGGCACACCGTCGGGGCCATCGTGGGCGCGCCGTTCCGGATCCAGGGCATCGAGACCGAGCAGGGCACGAAGAAGGCCGTCCAGGACATCCTGGAACTGGTCGGGCTGAACCCCGAACACTACAACCGCTACCCGCACGAGTTCTCCGGCGGCCAGCGGCAGCGCATCGGCATCGCCCGCACCCTCGCCCTGAAGCCCAAGCTGATCATCGCCGACGAGCCGGTCTCCGCGCTCGACGTGTCGATCCAGGCCCAGGTCGTCAACCTGCTGGAAGACCTGCAGAACGAGCTCGACCTGACCTACGTGGTGATCGCCCACGACCTGTCGGTCGTGCGGCACATCTCCGACCGGGTCGCGGTCATGTACCTCGGCAAGATCGTCGAGGTGGGCGAGCGGGCCGGCCTCTACGGCTCACCGATGCACCCCTACACCAACGCCCTGCTGTCGGCGGTCCCGATCCCCGACCCGAAGCAGCGCGAGGGCCGCGAGCGCATCCGCCTCACCGGCGACGTGCCCTCGCCGCTCAACCCCCCGCCGGCCTGCCGCTTCCACACGCGCTGCTGGAAGGCCCAGGAGATCTGCAAGACCCAGGAACCGCCCCTGGCGGAGCTCGCCCCGGGCCACGCGGTCGCCTGCCACTTCCCGGAGAACGCCCCGTCGAAGACGGAGACCCCGGCCACGGTGGCCTAGCCTCGTCCCCTCCGGGCCGCCCGCTCACCGAGTGGGCGGCCCGCGGCATGCACTCGGGCGATATGCGCGGATTTACCTTGAAGCAGGTCAAGGGCTCGCTATCGGACGAAAAGTCTGGAAACATCCGATCATCTAGCTTGGTAAGTGATCGGAAGTCGTAAATGAGTCGAATCGGGTTAAGGGCAGCACTCGAACTGGTGCGTGCCCCGGCCACCCTCTCCGTCCCCGGCGACACCATGGCGGGCGCCGCGCTCGCCGGGCGCAGCGGAACCCCCGGCCTGGCCGCCGCCTCGGTGCTGCTCTACTGGGCCGGGATGGCCCTGAACGACTGGGCCGACCGTGACATCGACGCGGTCGAGCGGCCCGAGCGGCCCATCCCCTCGGGGCGCATCTCGGCCAACCAGGCCCTCGGCATCGCCGCCGGGCTCACCGGGGCCGGGATCGCCGCGGCCACGCTCGCGGGCGGCAAGAAGGGCTTCGCCATCTCCGCGCTGCTGGCGGGGGCGGTGTGGGCGTACGACATGGGCCTGAAGCACACCCCGGCCGGTCCCGCCTCGATGGCGGCCTGCCGCACGCTCGACGTGATGCTGGGCGCCGGCCGCGCCACGCCCATGGCCTTCGCGGTCGGGGCGCACACCTACGGCATCAGCATCCTCGGCCGCGCGGAGGTGTCCGGGGCGAGCCCGGCCACCGTCCGCGGAGCCCTGGCCTGTACGGCCGCCGCCACCGGTCTCGCGGCCGTCTCGGTGGCCAGGGGCGCGGGCTCGGCGGCCGACAAGGCCACCGCGGCCGCCCTCATCGCCGGGTACGCCGCCAGCGGCGGCAGGGCGACGCTGGCGCTGCGCGGCAAGCCCGACCCCGAGCAGGTGCGCCAGGCGGTCCGGGCCTCGATCATGGGCTTCGTGCCGCTCCAGTCGGCCGCCGTGGCCGGGGGCGGCAAGACGCTCTCCGGGCTCGGCCTGCTGGCCGCGCTCCCGGTGGGGCGCTGGCTCTCGTCGAAGATGTCGACGGCATGAACTTCGGCTACTGCTCCAACGGGTTCCGCGACCACTCCCTCGACGACGCGCTCAGCGTGCTCGCCGATCTGGGCTACACCGGCGTCGCGCTCACCCTCGACCACGGCCACCTCGGCCCCGACCCCACGTTCGACGAGGTCAGCCGGGTGGCGACCAGACTCGGCCGCCTCGGGCTGAGCGTCGTCGTGGAGACCGGCGGCCGCTACACCCTCGACCGGTTCCGCAAGCACTACCCGACGCTGCTGCACGAGGACGCGCGGGCGCGGGTGGCGTACACGAAGAGGGCCATCGAGGTCGCCGCCGACCTCGGGGCGCCGGTCGTCCACCTCTGGAGCGGCATCCGCCCCGACGAGGTGCCCGACGACCTGGCGTGGGACCGGCTGACCGCGCACTGCGAGACCCTGCTGGCCGACGCCGAGGAGCACGACGTGGTGCTCGGGTTCGAACCCGAGCCCGGCATGCTCGTCGACGACCTGGCCTCCTACGAGCGGCTGCGCAAGCGGCTGGGGGAGCCCGACCGGTTCGGGCTGACCCTCGACATCGGGCACTGCCAGTGCCTGGAACCCTGGCCGGTCGCCGAGTGCGTCCGGCGGGCGTCGCCCTACCTGGTGCACGTCCAGATCGAGGACATGCGGCGAGATGTCCACGAACATCTGGAGTTCGGCGACGGAGAGATCGAGTTCGCGCCCGTCATGGCGGAGTTGCGCGGATTCGACGGGATGATCGCGGTCGAGCTGGCCCGGCACAGCCACGCCGCCCCGGCGGTCGCCCAGAGATCCATCGAATTCCTGCGACGTCATTCCTGAGGACATAACCATGCTCGTTATCAACGTGGTCGGGCTCACCCCGCGCCTGCTCGCCCACATGCCCAACGTGTCGAAACTGGGCAACGCCGCCGCGCTCACGCCGGTGCTGCCCGCGGTGACCTGCTCGGTGCAGGCCTCCATCGTGACCGGCGCGATGCCCCGCGACCACGGCATCGTCGGCAACGGATGGTACTTCCGCGACCTCGGCGAGGTCTTCCTGTGGCGCCAGCACAACGCCCTCATCCAGGGCGAGCAGATCTGGGACGTCACCCGGGACCTGAAGACCGCCAACGTCTGCTGGTGGTACGCCATGGGCACCAACTCCGACTTCGTGGTGACCCCGCGCCCGATCTACCACGCCGACGGCGCCAAGTCGCCCGACGCCTACGTGCGCCCCCCGGAGTGGCACGACAAACTGGTGAACGACCTGGGCGAGTTCCCCCTGTTCACCTACTGGGGCCCGAACGCCGGCATCACCTCGTCGAACTGGATCGTGGGCGCCACCCGCAAGATCATCAACGAGGAGAAGCCCGACCTCACGATGGTCTACATCCCGCACCTCGACTACGACCTCCAGCGCTTCGGCCCCGACTCCCAGCAGGCGATCGACGCCGCCAAGGCCGTCGACCAGGCGCTGGTGCCGCTGCTCGACCAGAACCCGGTCATCCTGTCGGAGTACGGCATCACCAACGCCTCCAAGGCCGTCGACATCAACCGCGCCCTGCGCCGGGAAGGCCTCCTGGAGGTCTACACCCAGGTCGGCATGGAGTATCTGGACCCGTGGACCAGCCGCGCCTTCGCGGTCTCCGACCACCAGATCTCGCACGTCTACGTGCGCGACTCCGCCGACATCCCGCGCGTCCGCGACCTGATCGCCGGCCTCGACGGCGTCGATGAGGTCCTCGACCAGGCCGGCAAGGAGAAGTACGGCCTCGACCACGAACGCGCCGGGGAACTGGTCGCCGTGGCCGAGCCCGACGCCTGGTTCACCTACTACTACTGGCTCGACGACGACCGCGCCCCCGACTTCGCCAAGCTGGTCGAGATCCACCGCAAGCCCGGCTACGACCCCGCCGAGCTGTTCATGACCAGCAAGGCCATCGCCGCCAAGGCGCTGCTGCGCAAGAAGATGGGCTTCCGTTACGAGATGTCGGTCGTGCCCCTCGACCCGAAGCAGGTGTCGGGCAGCCACGGTCGTCTCCCGGACTCCCCGGAGGACGGCCCGGTGCTGATCGGCCCGTGGGACGGCGACAAGTACCACGCGACCGAGGTGAAGGACCTGCTGCTCAAGGAACTGCGAAAGTCCTGACGGCCACCGCCGACGGGTCGCCGCGACCGCCTGCCCGGTCGCGCGGCCCGATTCGGGGAAACCCGGTCAGGGGTGCGCCCCGGGGGTGATCAGCCCCGTCTCGTAGGCCAGCACGACCGCCTGCACCCGGTCGCGCAGCCCCAGCTTCGTCAGCACGTTGCCCACGTGGGTCTTCACGGTCGTCTCGCTGACCACCAGCTCACGCGCGATCTCGGCGTTGGACAGGCCCTTGGCGATCAGCTTGAGGACCTCCAGCTCCCGCTCGGTCAGCCGGGCCAGCCGCGTCGGCGAGGCCTGCTGCTGCGCCGACGGCAGGCGGGTGGAGAACTTGTCGAGCAGCCGCCGCGTCACGCTGGGCGCCACGATCGCGTCGCCGCTGGCCACCACCCGGATCGCCTGCACCAGCTCGGCGGGCGGCACGTCCTTCAGCAGGAACCCGCTCGCCCCGGCCCGCAGCGCCTCCACGATGTACTCGTCGAGGTCGAAGGTGGTCAGCACCAGCACCCGGGGCACGTGGGCCGACGGCGCGGCGTCGCGGACGATCCGGCGGGTCGCCTCGATGCCGTCCATGCCGGGCATCCGGATGTCCATGAGGACCACGTCGGGCAGCAGCGCCCGTGACTGGTCCATCGCGGTCGACCCGTCGCCCGCCTCGCCGACCACGGTCACGTCGGTCTCGGCCTCCAGGATGAACCTGAACCCCGTGCGCAGCAGCGGCTGGTCGTCGACCAACAACACCCTGATCGGCATTTATCTGTCCTTGAGGGGAAAGCGGGCCCGGACCTCGAATCCGCCCCCCGGACGCGGGCCGATCCGCAGAACTCCACCATAGAGGGCAACTCGCTCCTTGATGCCCACCAGACCGTGCCCCTTGCCGCCGTTCTCGCGTTTGAGCACGAGCCCGCGGCCGTCGTCCTCGACGTGCACCATCAACTCACTCGGCTCGTGGCGGACGGTCACCCACGCGCGGGCGGCCGGCCCGGCGTGCCGCAGGCTGTTGGTCAGCGCCTCCTGGACCAGCCGGTAGGCGGCCAGGTCGACGCCCGGGGGCAGCTGCCGCGTCTCGCCCTCCAGCCACAGCTGCGTGGTCAGCCCCGCCTCGCGCATCTGGTCGACGAGGCCGGGCAGGTCGTCCATGCCGGGCTGCGGGCCGCGCTCGGCCGGCCCGTCGGTGCGCAGCACGCCGACGATGTTGCGCATCTCGGCCATCGCCGTGCGTCCCATCTCCTCGATGGAGACCAGCGCGTCGCGGGCCACCGCGGGGTCCTTCTCCAGCATCGTGCGCGCGGCGGCGGCCTGCACCGTCATCACCGACACGTGGTGGGCGACGACGTCGTGGAGCTCCCGGGCGATGCGCGACCGCTCCTCGGCGCGGGCCGCCCGGGTGTCGGCCTCACGGGCGCGTTCGAGCCGGTCGGCCCGGTCGACCAGCTCACCGAGATAGGCCCGCCGGAGCCGGATCGTGCGCCCGACCACCCATACCAGCGCGGTCACCACCACGACGACCGCGTGGTCGGCCCACCCGAGCTCGTGGGTGTCGGGCAGCGCCCCGGCGAGGTATCCGGCCATGACCACGACCGCCGCCAGCACGCTCAGCGCCAGCCCCCGCAGCGTCGCGACGGTGTAGAGCAGGATGACGGCCGCGAAGTCGGCCAGCCCGGGGTGGTAGCCCATCCCGTTGAGCACCAGCGCGGGCACGGTGGTCGCCAGCAGGATCAGGAACGGCCACCGCCGCCGGAACACCAGCGGCAGCGTGCACGAGACGACCAGCAGCAGACTGAACCAGTCGGCCGGCCGCGTCCCGAAGGCGGACGGCGGCTCCCAGCCGCCGCTGCCCGGCCCGGTCGACAGGACGAAGAGCAGCGAGGACGCGGTCACCACGACCGCGAGGACTGAGTCGCTGATCAGCTGCCGACGGGGGGAGGTGCGCACGCAATCAATTTAGGCGTCCTCCGGCCCGCGGACCTCATCCGTGAGGACGAGCCCGCCGCTCAGAGCTCGTCGGTCGCCGCGCGGGCCGTCAGCCGCCGCGTCGGCCGGGGCCTCTCCTCGGGTACGGGCGGGGGAGTGCCCCCGAACTCGGGGCAGAGCGCCTGGTGGTCGCACCAGCCGCACAACCGGGACGGCCGGTGGTGCCACTCGCGGGTCGTCAGCGACCGTTCGATCGCCTGCCACAACGCCTCGACCTTGCGCTCGGTCGCCCGCAGGTCGGCCTCGTCGGGCTGGTAACGCAGCACCTCGCCCTGGCCGCTCAGGTACATGAGCTGGAGCAGCCGGGGGATCTCACCGCGCTGCCGCCACAACACCAGGGCGTAGAACTTCATCTGGAACAGCGCCTTGGCCTCGAACTGCGGCCCGGGGGCGGCGCCGGTCTTGTAGTCGACCACCCGGATCTCCCCGGTCGGCGCGACGTCGAGCCGGTCGACGTAACCCCGCAGCATCAGGCCGCTGTCGAGCACCGCCTCGACGTAGAGCTCCCGCTCGGCCGGTTCGAGCACCGTCGGGTCTTCGAGCACGAAGTAGCGCTCGACCATGCCGCGCGCCTGCTCCAGCCACTCGTCGCGCTCGGCGTCGGTCGCGAACAGCCCCTCGTAGGCGGGCTCCTCCTCAAGCAGCCGCCGCCACTGCGGTTCGAGCAGGTCGCGGGCGGCCGCGACGGTGCGCGCCCCGGGCGGCAGGTCGTAGAGGCGTTCGAGCACGGCGTGGACGAGCGTGCCCCGCACGGCCGCCGCCGACGGTTTCTCGGGGAGCTGGTCGATCACCCTGAACCGGTAGAGCAACGGGCAGGTCATGAAGTCACCGGCACGGGAGGGGGACAACGCGCCGATGACGGCGCGCTCCTCGGTCAGGGTCATGCCCAGACGATAGGCCATGGCCCCGACACTTCCGGGCCCCGCGCGGCTTCCCGCCAGCCGCCGGGCCGGGGGACGGCGCGTAGGATCCATGCCAAGGAAGGGGAACCAGACCGTTATGAGCACACCGTCCCCAGGGCTGCGGATGGGCCGCCCGTTCGGGATCCCGGTCTACGTGTCACCGACGTGGCTGATCGTCGCCGCGTTCATCACGATCACGTACGAACCGGTGGCCGCCGGGCAACTGCCGGATTTCTCATCGTTCGTGCACTACTCAGTCGCCCTGCTCTTCGCGGTGCTGCTCTACATATCGGTGCTCGTCCACGAGCTGGCCCACTGCGTGGTCGCCAAAGCCTATGGTCTCCCGGTCAAGCGCATCACCCTCTACCTGCTGGGCGGGGTCTCCGAGATCGAGCAGGAGCCCGACACCCCCGGCAAGGAGTTCCTGATCTCCTTTGCCGGTCCCGTCGCCTCGCTCGGCCTCGCCGGCGTCTTCTACGGCGTCGAGCAGTTCCTCCAAGAGGGCACCATCCCCCACGTCCTGCTCTACATCCTGTGGATCTCGAACCTGATCGTGGGCGTCTTCAACCTGCTGCCCGGCCTGCCGCTCGACGGCGGCCGGATGCTCAGGGCCGGGGTGTGGCGGTTCACCCGCAACGCCAACTCCGGCACCGTCGCCGCCGCCTGGGTCGGCCGGGGCGTCGCCGTGATCGTGGTGCTCTACCAGCTCGTGCTGCCGCTGATGGCGGGCCAGGAGCCCGACTTCACCGCCATCGTGTGGTCGATGATCCTGGCGTCGTTCATCTGGATGGGCGCCACGCAGTCGCTGCGCGTCGCCAAGGTCCGCTCCCGGCTGCCTCAGGTCCGGGCCCGCGCGCTGGCCCGGCGGGCCCTTCCGGTCGCCTCCGACGTGCCGCTCGCCGAGGCCCTCCGGCGGGCCCGTGAGGGCGGCGCGGGGGCGCTGGTGATCGTCGACCACGAGGGCCGCCCGACCGGGATCGTGAACGAGGCCGCCGTCAACGCCACCCCCGAGCCGCGCCGCCCGTGGATCACCGTGGGGTCGCTGGCACGCTCCCTCGAACCGGCCCTGGTCCTGGGCGCCGACCTGGAGGGGGAGTCGTTGATCGACGCGATGCGCGACCACCCCGCGGGTGAATATCTGCTCGTCGAACGGGGCGGCGAAATCTACGGCGTGCTCGCCACCGCCGACGTCAACCGGGTCTTCACCGGCGTCTGACCAGATCGGGAGGGATCACCCCCACTCGTCATCTGGCGCGCGCACCACTAATGTTCTGGTCAAACGATCAGAAGTTAGGTATGGCCGGAGGAGAGTTCTGTGACGGAGCAGGGCGCGGGGGTGGTCCGTCCGCTTCCGGGTGACGGTGTGGTCGCTCACCTGAACGGGCTGGCGCTGGTGTGCGGGCCGGGCTCGGCGCAGGTGGAGGAGTTGCTCGACGCGGTGCGGGAGACCGCCGAGAACGGTGGCGACGGACGGACCCTGGTCCGCAAGGTCGCGCAGGTTCTGGCGCGCTCCATGAACGACGACCCGCCGACGATCGCGGTCGCCGGTCCCACCGGCGGCGGCGTGGCGGTGCTGGTGTCGGGCGCGGCCTCGGCCCACCTGTTCGGCGCCCCCGACGGCGACTTCGTGGTCTCGGGGCAGGACGCCCTCACCTGGGCCGACCGCCTGGTGGCGGGCCCCGTGGGCCGGGTCGAGCTGCGCCTGCCGGGCTCGGGCCCGTCCAGCCCCTACTCGCGCCTCGACGGCGGCGTGGTCGCGGGCGGCGGCGCCGAGATCGACTACACGGCGACCGGCCACACGATGCACCGGCCCCACCCGATCCCGCAGCCCTCCCCGCCGCCCCAGCCGGGTCACCCCTACGCCTCGCAGCCCTCGGGCCCGCAGCAGCCGATGATCCCCCACCAGCCGCCGCCCCCGCCGGGCGTGCCGCCGTACGGCCAGCCGTCCTACGACCCGCCGGCGCCCTACGACCCGCCGCCCGTGGGCGGCCCGATGCAGCCCCCGCCGCACCCCGGACCGGGCCCGTTCGGACCGCCGCCCGGCCTGCCGATGGGCCCGCCGCCGATGAGCGCCCCGCAGCCTCCGGTCGCCGAGCCGCTGCCGCCCCAGCACGACGAGCGCCGCCACGACAGCGGCCACTTCGAGCCCCAGCCCCAGCCCGAACCGCCCGCCGACGACCCGAGCGACTCCACCCAGATGGACGCCGCCCCGGAGCGCCTCGGCCCCATGGTCCACGGCGTCGACTGCAAGAACGACCACTTCAACGACCCGCGCGCGCCCTACTGCGCGGTCTGCGGCGTGCCCCTGTCGACCCGTGACCTCGTGCCCTACAAGGGCCCGCGTCCGGCGCTCGGCGTCCTGCTCCTCGACGACGGCATGGCGCTGACCCTCGACAGCGACTACATCCTCGGCCGCGACCCCGAGCGCGCCCCCGAGGTCCAGTCGGGCGACGCCCGCCCGGCCAGGGTCACCAGCCCCGACGGCTCGGTCTCCCGCCGCCACCTGAGGGTCACCCTGGAGAACTGGGACGTGAACCTGATCGACCTCGGCTCGGTCAACGGCACCCAGATCCAGCCCCCGGGCGACCCGAACTTCTACGACATCCCCCCGAACGAGTCGGTCACGATCATGCCCGGCACGACGGTCCGGGTGGGCGTCTCCCGCACGATGCGCTTCGAGCCCCACCGCAGCGCCTGAGAACACGACGGCCCTCGGCGCGAGGCATCCGCCCCGCGCCGAGGGCCGCTTCTTCCCTGCTGACCGACCGTCGTCGCCGGAGACCGGGACCTGTTCCCGCGCGGGATGCCCGGCCTTTCTAGGGCAGGCGGAGCCGGTCGAGTTCGGCGAGCATGATCTCCTCGATCCTCGACGCCCGGTCGGGGTAGAGGAGGCGGTGCAGGCTCAGCCCGTCCACGAGGGCGAGCAGGCGTTCCGCCGTGTCGTCGAGCCCCTCGCCGGCGATCTCCCCGGCGTCGGCCGCGCTCTGCAGCAGGGTCCGCAGCAGCAGATGGAGGTCGGCTGCCTCCTCGCGCTGCGTGCGCAGCAGCTCCGGCGAGGTCAGGCTGCGGGCCCAGAAGCCGATCTCCAGGCCGGTCTCCTGCACGCGCTCCTCGTCCATGGGCAGGTTGTCGAGGAGGAGTTCCCGCAGCGCCGCCAGGCCCGTCAGGCCGGTCAGCTTCTCGGCCAGGCGCTCGGTGATCCGGCGGTGGCTGGACCGCAGGGCCGACAGGAGGATCTCGTCCTTGTCGGCGAAGTAGTGGGTCAGGACGCCGTTGGAGTAGCCGGCCTCCTTCGCGATCGCGCGTGTGGTCGCGGCATCGATTCCCGCACGCAGGATGATGCGGCGGGCCGCGGCGACGACCTCTTCCCTGCGCTCGTCGTGGTTCACGATCTTCGGCATGTTGACATTTTAGTCGGGCGCCCGTCTATCATCCAGGCCATGTCGGTTGTCACGCTCGGCGTCCACATCGTGGACGTGCTCGCCCGGCCCGTCGAGTCGATCCCGGCCGGCCAGGACACCCATCTGGTCGAGCAGGTGCGCATCACCGCAGCCGGGGCCGCAGCCGGGACGGCGGTCGTGCTGGCGAGACTCGGTCTCCCCGTCACCTCGCTGGGGGCCGTCGGCGACGACGAGCTCGGCGACTTCCTCCTCATGGTCATGAACCGGCACGGCGTCGACGTCTCCAGGGTGACGCGCAAGCCGGGGGAGCAGACCGCCGCCTCGATCCTGCCGATCAGGCCCGACGGCGGGCGGCCCTCGTTCCACGTCCCGGGCGCCAACCTGGGGCTCTCACCGGCCGACGTCGACGTCGAGGCCATCAGGGGCGCGAAGGTCCTCCACCTGGGCGGCATGGACGCCACCTGGGGCCTCCACGACCCCGCCTTCCACGCCCTGCTCGACGAGGTGCGGGGCCGGGGCACGCAGGTCACCCTCGACCTGCTGTCGAACATGCCCGACCTGATGCCCGCCGCGAAGACCTTCCTGCCCCACGTCGACCACTTCCTGCCCAACGAGGAGCAGGCCCTCATGATGACCCGCGCCCCGACGGTCGAGGAGGCCGCCAAGAGCCTTCTCGGTGAGGGGCCACGAAGCGTGATCATCACGCTCGGCGGCGAGGGCAGCCTCGTCGCCACGGCCGACGGGCTCACCCGGGTGCCCGCCGAAGACGTCCAGGTGGTCGACACCACCGGTTGCGGCGACGCCTACTGCGCCGGGTTCGCCGCCGGGCTGCTCACCGGCCGTCCGGTGCTCGAATCGGCCCGTCTCGGCACCGCCGTCGCCGCCCGCGTGGCCGGCGGCCTGGGTTCCGACGCGAACCTCGACGGCGCCGCCGCCCTGCTGTCCTGAGAGGAAGATTCCCCCCATGTCCCTGGACGCCGATCTGCGCGCCCGAGCCGCCAAGGTCATCCCCGGCGGCATGTACGGTCACCTCAACGCCGCCCTCCACGGCGACACCTACCCCCAGTTCTTCGTCAGGGGCGAGGGCGCCCGCCAGTGGGACGCCGACGGGAGGGAGTACGTCGACCTGATGTGCTCCTGGGGCCCCATGATCGTCGGCCACCGCAACCCCCGGGTGGAGGAGGCCGCCGCCCGCCTGCAGGCCCAGGGCGACTGCCTCAACGGCCCCGGCCCGATCATGGTCGAGCTGGCCGAACTGCTCGTCGACCTCGTCCCGGCCGCCGACTGGGCCATGTTCTCCAAGAACGGCACCGACGCCACCACCCAGGCCCTCATGGTCGCCCGCGCCGCCACCGGCCGCACGAAGGTCCTGATCGCCCACGGCGCCTACCACGGCGCCGACCCGTGGTGCACCCCCGGCCTGTCGGGCGTCACGCCCAACCAGCGCGCCGACACCATCGAGTTCGCCTACAACGACCTCCAGGACGCCGAGCGCGCCGCCGCCGAGGCCGGCGACGACGTCGCGGCCATCCTGGTGACCCCCTTCAAGCACGACTCCTTCGAAGACCAGGCGCTCGCCGAGGCCGGCTTCGCCCGCGGGGTCAGGGCGCTGGCCGACCGCCTGGGCGCGGCCCTGGTGATCGACGAGGTCCGGGCCGGCTTCCGGCTCGACCTGCGGGGCACCTGGGAGCCCTTCGGTGTACGTCCCGACCTGTCGGCCTGGTCCAAGGCCATGGGCAACGGCCACGCGATCGCCGCCGTCACCGGCGCCGACGCGCTCAAGAACGCGGCCCAGACCCTCTACTCGACCGGTTCGTTCTGGTTCTCCTCGGCCGCCATGGGCGCGGCCAAGGCCACGATCGAGATCCTCCGGGAGTCCGACGGGCCGGCGCTGATCGAACGCGCGGGGGCGAGGCTGCGTACCGGACTGTATGAGCAGGCCAAGAGCCACGGCTTCACGATCAACCAGACGGGCCCGGTGCAGATCCCGTGGCTCTCGTTCGACGGCGACGCCACTCTGGAGCGGGGGGTCTTCTGGGCGGCCGCCTGCCTGGCCGAGGGCGTCTACGTGCACCCCTGGCACAACTGGTTCCTGTCGACCGCCCACACCGACGCCGAGATCGACCGCGCCCTGGAGGGCACCGACGCCGCGTTCGCCGCGACCGCCCGGCGCTTCAGCGGAGTCTGAGCCACTCCACGTTGTCGGTCCAGGTCCCGTCGGGGCCGGGCAGATACTCCTTCTGCGTCTGACCCCGGGTGAACCCGGCCCGTTCCAGCACCGCCTGGGAGGCCAGGTTCCCCGGGTCGGTGCCGGAGATCAGCCGCCGCAGGCCCGCCTGCGTGAACGCCCATTCGGCCAGCAGGTTCACCGCCCGGGTGACGAAGCCCCGGCCCCGGAAGTCGGGGTGCAGGCTGTAGCCGACCATGGCCTCCCGCATGGGCGGGGTCAGGTGCGAGAGCTGGATGTCCCCGGCGAAGGCGCCCGTCTCCGCGTCGCGGATGGCCATCTCGGCCTGGACGCCGGTCAGCCAGCGATATCCGGCCCCGGTGCACCGGTAGAGCGTCTCGGCGAACGGCGGCGCCTCCGGCGGCACGCGATACTTCACCACGTCGGGCAGCGACGCCAGCGCCTGGTAGGCCGGCGCGTCGGCGGTCGTCAGCATGGTGATCGTGACGACGCCGTCGGTCAGCCCGCCCTCGGGCAGGAACGGCAGGAACGGCCTGATCGGCTCTCCCGAGTCGCCGGGCAGCCGGCCGAACAGGGCCATGTCGGCCCTGCCTCCACCGGGCAGCGGCCCGCCGCCGCGCTGGAGCCCCTCGTGGCGGAACCCGGCCGCCAGCGCGACCTTCTGCGAGCCCACGTTCTCCATCTCGGCGACCAGGTGCACCCGGGGCACCCCCTGCTCGAAGGCCCACGTGGTGACGGCCCTCAGGGCCGCGGAGGCCACGCCCTTGTTGCGGGCCCACGGGGCCACCCAATAGCCCACCTCGACGTTGCCGAACCGGTCGGGCAGGTGCAGCCCGATCGCCCCGTTCAGCTCGCCGGTCTCGGCGTCGGTCACGGAGAACTCGGCGCCGCCCGTCCGCCACCGCTCCTCGGCGATCTCCATGAGCCAGTGGCGGGCGTCCGCCTCGGTGTACGGGCTGGGCAGGGTCGGGATGAAGCGCTGGGTCTGGGGGTCGGAGCAGGCGCGCGCGACGGCCGGGATGTCGGCCTCGACGGCCGGCCGAAGAATGATCGGTCCGGCTGAGATGGATTCGCGGGGGTACATGGCACCTTGCTACCAGTCGTCCGAGTCGGGGGACAATCGTTTTGCCATTAGCCTTGCCGCCATGGGTTTTCGCAGGCACGGCCCGTTCCAGGCCGGAGATCAGGTTCAGCTCACCGATCCGAAGAACAAGCGCCACACCGTGACGCTCAAAGAGGACGGTGTCTTCCACACCCACAAGGGGTGGATCGCCCACGCCGACCTGATCGGGCAGCCTGAGGGGTCCGTGGTGCGCTCGTCGGGCGGCATCCAGTATCTGGCGTTCCGCCACCTGCTGTCCGACTACACGCTGTCGATGCCGCGCGGCGCGGCGGTGATCTACCCGAAGGACTCGGCGCAGATCGTCGCCATGGCCGACGTCTTCCCCGGCGCCAAGGTCGTGGAGGCCGGCGTCGGCTCCGGTGCGCTGTCCTGCTTCCTGCTGCGCGCCGTCGGCACCGAGGGCTCCTTGACCTCGTACGAACGGCGTGCCGACTTCGCCGAGGTCGCGACCAAGAACGTGGAGAAGTTCTTCGGCGGCGAGCTCAAGCAGTGGCGTCTGGTGGTCGGCGACTTCAACGAGGCGCTCGACGAGACCGACGTCGACCGGATCATCCTCGACATGCTCGCCCCGTGGGAGTGCGTCGACGCCGCGAGCAGAGCCCTGACCCCCGGCGGCGTGATCTGCTGTTACGTGGCCACCACGACCCAGATGTCAAGAACCGTCGAGACACTTCGCGATCACGGGAGTTTCACGGAGCCCCACGCGTGGGAGACCCTGATTCGCGACTGGCATGTCGAAGGTCTCGCCGTCCGTCCCGATCACCGCATGGTCGGGCACACCGGCTTCCTCGTCACCGCCCGCCGCATGGCGGACGGCGTCACGCCGCCGCCCAGGCGCCGTCGCCCGGCAAAGGGGGCGTATGGGGAGGGTACGGAAGACCAGTGACGATTTAGCGGCGAAACGGGAAACTTGAGTGACAGCGGGAACAAACACCCTGTTCCATGTGCTCATCGAGATAAACCCTCCGAAAAGGCATCAACCATCAAACACTCCACGTAACTAGACGAACACCAGTGGGCTACGTTTTTCAAGGCCGTCAGATTGGTAGGGACTTGAGTAGTCTTTCCTCTACTGGGAAGGAGGTGACGGGGCGTGGCAGCTCGCGATGACGCAGAGGCTCGGGCCGCGCAGCGCGAACGGGAGGTCGCCGACCTCACAACACAGGTCTCCTTCCTTCAGGAGGAGATCACCGCGTTGCGCCGGAAGCTGGCGGAATCCCCCCGCCAGGCACGGGTGCTGGAGGAGCGTCTCCACGACGTTCAAGCTCAGGTGGTCGCCCTCACAGGCCAGAACGAACGGCTCGTGGCCACCCTCAAGGAGGCCAGAGACCAGATCGTCGCCCTCAAGGAGGAGGTCGACCGGCTGGCGCAACCGCCATCCGGCTTCGGCGTTTTCCTGGAGGCCAGAGAAGACGGCACGATCGAGGTGTTCACCGGCGGGCGCAAGCTCCGGGTGAACGTCAGCCCCGCCGTCGACGTCGACTCGTTGAAGCGCGGCCAGGAGGTCATGCTCAACGAGGCGTTGAACGTCGTCGAAGCCCTCGGCTTCGAAGACGTGGGCGAGATCGTGATGTTGAAGGAGCTGCTCGAAGACGGGCAGCGCGCGCTCGTGATATCGCACGCCGACGAAGAGCGCGTCGTGAAGCTCGCCGAGTCGCTGCTCAGCCAGCCGATAAGGTCGGGCGACTCACTCCTGCTCGAACCGCGTTCGGGTTACGTCTACGAGCGCATCCCCAAGTCGGAGGTCGAGGAGCTCGTCCTCGAAGAGGTGCCCGACATCTCTTACGACGAGATCGGCGGCCTGCGCGGCCAGATCGAGCAGATCAGGGACGCCATCGAGCTGCCCTACCTGCACGCCGACCTGTTCCGGGAGCACAAGCTCCGCCCGCCGAAGGGTGTGCTGCTCTACGGCCCTCCCGGTTGCGGCAAGACGCTCATCGCCAAGGCGGTCGCCAACTCCCTGGCCAAGCAGGTCGCGGAGAAGACCGGCCAGTCGGGCAAGAGCTTCTTCCTCAACATCAAGGGCCCGGAGCTCCTGAACAAGTACGTCGGCGAGACCGAGCGGCACATCCGCCTGGTCTTCCAGCGGGCGCGCGAGAAGGCGTCCGAGGGCACCCCGGTGATCGTGTTCTTCGACGAGATGGACTCGATCTTCCGCACACGTGGCTCGGGTGTGTCGTCCGACGTCGAGAACACCATCGTCCCTCAGCTGCTGTCGGAGATCGACGGCGTCGAGGGCCTGGAGAACGTCATCGTCATCGGCGCCTCCAACCGCGAAGACATGATCGACCCGGCGATCCTGCGGCCCGGCCGCCTCGACGTGAAGATCAAGATCGAGCGGCCCGACGCCGAGGCGGCGAAGGACATCTTCTCGAAGTACCTGATCTCCGACCTCCCGCTCCACCCCGACGACCTCGCGGAGCACGGCAGCAGCCGTGAGTCCACGATCGCCGAGATGATCCAGCGGGTCGTCGAGCGCATGTACAACGAGATCGAGGAGAACCGCTTCCTCGAGGTGACCTACGCCAACGGTGACAAGGAAGTCCTCTACTTCAAGGACTTCAACTCCGGCGCGATGATCCAGAACATCGTCGACCGGGGCAAGAAGATGGCGATCAAGCAGTTCCTGGAGACGGGCCAGAAGGGCCTGCGCATCCAGCACCTGATGGCCGCCTGCGTCGACGAGTTCCGGGAGAACGAAGACCTCCCGAACACCACCAACCCCGACGACTGGGCCCGCATCTCTGGCAAGAAGGGCGAGCGGATCGTCTACATCCGCACCCTCGTGCAGGGCAAGCAGGGCACGGAGGCCGGCAGGTCAATAGACACGGTGGCCAACACGGGGCAGTACCTGTAGGGAATTACGAAAACGGCACGTCCTCCCGTTACGGGAGACGTGCCGTTTTTCGTTTGTGCCGCCGTGATTGTCCGTGGGACGCTGTAGCGTTGCCCGTTGTGCGGTATTGGTGCGGAAATAAGCAGGGCGGACTGAAGTGACCGGCGGGGCGTGGAACGGGGACCAGCCCCGACGACCCGATCCGGGACCCGGCGGCGCGTGGCCGGGACACCCCCGGCAGCCGGGCGACGCCCGCGTATGGCCCCACGCGCCCGAACCGCCACAGAACGCCCCTGAGTGGCCTACGGGCGCACCTCAGGGAACGCAGACGCCTTCTTTGGACGGCTGGGGTGCGCCTCAGCCGGGACACGGGCTTGGCGGGCCTGGGCCGGGTGCGGCTCCCACCCAGGGGATGACGTGGCCGCACGGGCCCGAGGGCCCGGCCGTAGACGCCCGGGTGTGGCCCAACGGTTCCGGGGTGGGTGTGTCTCCGCCGGTCGATGGGCGGTCCGGGCCGGGAACGTGGGCCGGGGGCGCGGAGGCGCCGGTGACCGGGCAGTGGCTCGGGTTGGGGGCCGACTCTTCCGTGGCGGCGCCCGAGCGGGAGGCGCCCGCCGGGCGTGGTGGCCGGCGGGGCCGGGGTGCGCCGCCGCCCGCCGTGCCGGGGGCCGAACCGGCGACCGGGCTCGCGCCGCCCGTGCGGCAGCCTCGGCTGGTGGAGCTCGACCTGCTGCGGTTCATCGCCGCGTTCACGGTCATGGCGTTCCACTACATGGCGGCGTCGCGGTCGTTGTGGGACGAGTCGCCCGTCGTGCTGTTCGAGCCGGTCAAGTACGTCACGACGCTCGGCATCCTCGGGGTCGAGCTGTTCTTCCTCATCAGCGGGTTCGTCATCCTGATGAGCGCCTGGGGCCACAGCCTGCGCCGGTTCGCGGTGTCACGGTTCGCGCGGCTCTACCCCGCCTACTGGTTCACCGTGATCGCCCTGTACGTGCTCTACACGTACACGAGCGTCGAGTACTTCAGACCCAACCTGGACACCGTCGGCTACGTGATCAACCTCACGATGCTGCAGGAGGCGTTCGGCGTCATCCCGGCCGGGGGAGTGTTCTGGTCGCTCTGGGTGGAGCTGAAGTTCTACCTCCTGATCTCCATCGTGGTGATCATGGGCGTCAACCTGCGGCGGGCCATGGGGTTCATGTGGGTGTGGCTGGCCGCCGCGATCTTCGCCGAGTGGCTGCAGAACGACCTGGTCACCGAGATCGTCATGCCCCGGCAGGCGCCCTACTTCATCGCCGGCATGGCCTTCTACCTGATCTACCGCGAGGGCTCCACCGTCACCCGGTGGGGGTTCGTCCTGGTCGGCTACGCCTGCTCCCTGTACGTGGCCCTGGAGCGCATCCAGAGCCGGATCGACCTCGTGGGGATCAAGAACTTCCCGGCGCCGCCGCCGGCCGTCATCGCCTGGATCACGGTCATCTACGTGCTCATGGCGGCCGTCGCCCTCGGGTGGCTGCGCTGGGTGCGGTGGCGGGCGCTGACGACGGTGGGGGCCCTCACCTACCCGCTCTACCTGGTACATCAGAACGTCTCGGCGGTACTTATCCCGGGATTCCGGGAATCTATAAATCCGTGGGTGCTCGCCGGGGGCACGATGCTGGCATCGATTCTTCTGTCGTATGCTGTATACCGGCTTGTTGATCGCCCAGGTCAGCGGTTGCTGCGCCGTCTGATGGGCAGGAGCCCAATGGAACAACGCCAGGCATCGGTGCCGTAACTGTCTGGTGGCCGGGCATAGTGAAGGGGCTAGGCTCGGGATATAAACGGCGGAACGACAGGCCATGGGGTGCGCATGACAGTCCGGCGGGTGATGGGCATCGAGACCGAGTACGGAATTTCCGTGCCCGGTCAACCAGGTGCGAATGCGATGGTGACCTCGTCACAGGTCGTCAACGCATACCTGGCGGCCTCGGCCGCGCGCGCCCGCCGCGCCCGGTGGGACTTCGAGGAGGAGAACCCCCTCCGCGACGCCCGGGGTTTCGACCTCGCCCGTGAGGCGGCCGACTCCAGCCAGCTCACCGACGAGGACCTCGGCCTCGCCAACGTCATCCTCACCAACGGCGCCCGGCTCTACGTCGACCACGCCCACCCCGAATACTCCACGCCCGAGTGCACCAACCCCCGGGCCGCGGTCATCTGGGACAAGGCGGGCGAGCGGGTCATGCACGACGCGGCCGTCCGGGCCTCGGGCATGCCGGGCAACGCGCCCATCCAGCTCTACAAGAACAACACCGACTCCAAGGGCGCCAGCTACGGCTGCCACGAGAACTACCTGATGCGCCGGGCGACCCCGTTCGCCGACATCGTGCGCCACCTGACCCCGTTCTTCGTCTCCCGCCAGGTCTTCGCGGGGGCGGGCAAGGTCGGCATCGGGCAGGACTCGCGCGGCGACGGCTACCAGATCTCCCAGCGGGCCGACTTCTTCGAGGTCGAGGTCGGCCTTGAGACGACGCTCAAGCGGCCGATCATCAACACCCGCGACGAGCCCCACGCCGACCCGGAGAAGTACCGCCGGCTCCACGTGATCATCGGCGACGCGAACATGTCCGAGATCTCGACCTACCTGAAGCTCGGCACCACCTCGCTCGTCCTGGCGATGATCGAAGACGGCTTCCTGACGGTCGACCTGTCGGTCGAGTCGCCGGTCGCCGCGCTGCGCGCGATCTCCCACGACCCGTCCTGCAAGCACGTCGTGACGCTGCGGTCGGGCCGGAAGATGACGGCGGTGCAGCTCCAGATGGAATACCTAGAGCAGGCCCGCAAATACGTCGAAGACCGCTACGGCTCCAACGCCGACGAGATGACCAAAGACGTGCTCAACCGGTGGGAGTCGGTGCTGACCCGCCTGGCCGAAGACCCGATGCAGCTCTCGCGGGAGCTCGACTGGGTGGCCAAGCTGGAGCTCCTCGAGGGCTACCGCACCCGCGACAAGCTTCCCTGGTCCCACCCCCGGCTGCAGCTGGTCGACCTCCAGTACGCCGACATCCGGCCCGAGCGGGGGCTCTACAACCGGCTCGTCGAGCGCGGCCGGATGCAGCGCCTGGTTACGGAAGACGACGTGGAGCGTGCTATCGAAACGCCGCCCACCGACACCCGGGCCTACTTCCGGGGCCGCTGCCTGCGGCAGTACAGCGAGTCGGTGGCGGCCGCGTCGTGGGACTCGGTGATATTCGACATCCCTGGCCGCGAGTCGCTGCAGCGCGTTCCGACGCTGGAGCCGCTGCGCGGGACCAAGGCCCACGTGGGCGACCTGCTCGACCGCTGCCGCACGGCGGCCGAACTGGTCGCGGCCCTGACGGGCGACTCGTGAGCTGAGGTCACCTCCAGGCGACGGCGGCTGAGGCCGCGTCCACGCGACACCCACATTTCTGGAAAGCCCGGGGCCATTCGGCACCGGGCTTTCTCGCGTCCGGCTTGGCATGCGGGGGCTGGGGGTGCCTGGCTGTGCTGCGAGGGCTGGGGTGTGGCTGGGCTGCGAGGTTGGGGGTGCCGGGTGGCGGGGTGCGTGGCTGGTTGTCCCGCTTGGGCCGGGGCCTATGCGGGGCTGGCGTTCCGGTTGGGTCTGAGGGATTGGGCGTGCCGGGTGGCGACTCCGTACATCCGGGCTTAAATGCGTCGGCGGTAACCGTTGCCTGGCGGGTGGGGAGGTGGCCACAAGCGGCGCAGCTCTGGCTCGTGGCCGCTCGATGGGTCTCGTTGGAGGCCGGCCTCTGTCCTGTTAAGATGATCTACTTTGTAAAGGGGTCGGGATCATGCCGTCTTGACGGGTTTTGGCATATCGGGGTACGTTCGCCGGGAATTGTGGCGGCGTGAGGGAAACCGGTGAGAGTCCGGTACGGTCGCGCCACTGTGATCCATCGCCGATGGAGAGTCAGGTCACCACCCGCCACGTTGATCTACGACAGGGACGCGCAATCCCGGAGGAGGATCGTGGCGTGAGCCAGATGTCCAGCTCCCCAGTCATTCCCGTTCGCACCTTACTGCCCTGGTCGGCGGCGGTGCCCGTACTGCTGATCGTCGCCTATCTGGTGACGATGGACTCGGCGGGGCTGCTCGCGCAGACCGGTGACTTCCTGCATGAGCTCATGCACGACGGTCGTCACCTGCTCGGCGTGCCCTGCCACTGATGATCAAGGACTTCTTCCTCCGGGGCCTCGGCGCCGGAGCCGTCGCCGGGCTGCTCGCGGGACTCTTCGGGTTCCTCGTCGGGGAGCCCTCCATCGACCAGGCCATCGCGATCGAGGAGGCCGCCGCCGGTGCGGGGCACTCGCACGCCGACGAACTGGTCGGCCGCGGGGGGCAGGTCTTCGGGTTGTTCCTCGCCACCACCCTCTACGGGCTCGTCATCGGCGGGCTGTTCGCGCTCGCCTACGCCTTCGTCAGAGGCAGGTTCGGGCCCGCGAACGAGCAGGCGCTGGCCGTCACGCTGGCGGCCGGGGGGTTCCTGGCCGTCGTGCTCGTCCCGTTCCTCAAGTATCCGGGCAATCCGCCCGCCGTCGGCGACCCGGACACCATCGGGCAGCGGACCGTGCTCTACCTGGTCATGCTCGCCATCGGGCTGCTGGCCCTCGGCGCGGGGGCGGTGATCCACCGGCGGTTCGGGTGGGTCGCGGCCGTCCCGGCGTTCCTGGTGATCGTCGGGGTCGCGTACGCGGTGCTGCCGGGCGTCCAGGAGGTGCCGGCAGGGTTCCCGGCGGTGTTGTTGTGGAACTTCCGGGTGTCGTCGCTGGGCCTGCAGGTCGTGCTCTGGGGCGTGCTCGGATCGGTGTTCGCCCTGTTGTCCGCCCGGCAGCGGGTGCGGGTCTGACCGCGGGCGGGGACGGCGGCCACGCGACCGGCCGCCGCTCCCGCACCGGTTCCACCCTCGCCATGCACGGAGGCGGAGAACCAGAGCCGGTCGGCTCGTGGCGGCTACGGGAACGAGCGGTCATCCGGCGGGCAACCCCTCAGAAGGCCAAGCGGGCGAGTGGTCCAGCGCCACTGATCGAGCAGGAGGCGCTTCGTGAAGGCCGTGCGGGTGACGTTGGTGGCGCATCCCCTGACCGCGAGCCAGCGGGACGGGGCGTTTCCAGTGGCCGATGAGCCTGCCGAGGTCGTCTCGTTCAGCGCGCCGGCCGGGGCCACCCGCGTCGTGCGGGGGCCCGAGGCGCGGTGTGATCTGGTTCCCGGGGCCGAGGTCGTGCCCGAGTTGCGGGACCTCGACATGGGGAGCTGGGCCGGCGTGCGGCTGGCCGACGTCGATCCCTCAGAGCTGGCCCGGTGGGTCGGGGATCCCGGGGCCGTGCCGCACGGTGGCGAGTCGGTGAACGAACTGCTCGTCAGGGTGCGGGGGTGGCTGGGGCGGCTCGACGGCGGGGCGGTGCTGGCCCTCACCCATCCGGCCGTCGTCCGGGCCGCCGTGTCCGTGGCGACGGGGGCGGACCATCGGCGGGTCGACGTGCCGCCGCTCGGGCGGGCGTCGCTCACCGGCGCGGGTGGCCGGTGGAATCTGCGGTTGCAGTGAAAGGAAGTCGGGAGTGACCTATCCGTTCAGCGCGGTCGTCGGGATGGACGACCTCAAACTGGCGCTCGTCCTGAACGCCGTGTCGCCGCAGGTGGGCGGGGTGCTCGTGCGCGGGGAGAAGGGCACGGCGAAGTCGACGATCGTGCGGGCGCTGGCCGAGCTGCTCCCGGCCGTCGACGTCGTGCCGGGGTGCCGGTTCGCCTGTGACCCGGCGGCGCCGTACGGCCAATGCCCCGACGGACCCCACGACGGCGGGAGGGAGACGCGCCGGGCGCGGCTCGTCGAACTGCCCGTCGGGGCGTCGGAGGATCGCCTCGCCGGGTCGCTCGACCTGGAGAAGGCCCTCGCGCACGGGGTCGCGGCCTTCGAGCCGGGGCTGCTGGCCGCGGCGCATCGCGGGGTGCTCTACGTCGACGAGGTCAACCTGCTGCACGACCACCTGGTCGACCTGCTGCTCGACGCCGCCGCGCTCGGCACCTGCTACGTCGAGCGCGAGGGCGTGTCGGTGCGGCACGCCGCGCGTTTCCTGCTGGCCGGGACGATGAACCCCGAGGAGGGGGAGCTGCGGCCGCAGCTGCTCGACCGGTTCGGGCTGACGGTCGAGGTCCGGGCGTCGCGTGACCCGGGGGAGCGGGCCGAGGTGATCCGCCGCCGGATGGCCTACGAGCGCGACCCCGACGGGTTCGCCGCCGACTGGGCCGCCCGCGAGGGGGAACTCGCGGCGCGGATCGCCGAGGCGCGCGAGCGGGTGGAGTCGGTACGTCTGCCCGACGCCGCCCTCAAGCAGATCGCGACCGTGTGCGCGGGCTTCGAGGTCGACGGGATGCGCGCCGACCTGGTCACCGCCCACGCGGCGGTCGCACACGCCGCCTGGGCCGGCCGGGACAGGGTCACCACGCGGGACGTCCGGGAAGCGGCCCGCCTCGCCCTGCCCCACCGCCGGCGGCGCGACCCCTTCGACGCCCCCGGCCTGGACGAGAACAAGCTGGACGAACTCCTCGGCCAGTTCCCGGACGACCCCGACGACACGGACCCGCCCAACGGTCCACAGGGCGAACCTGAGGACAGCACGAACGAGGGCGACCAGCAGCCGCAGGGCGACACGACGGACCAGAGCCGAGCCGACCAGCCCGAGCCGAACCCGGCGGAACAGAGCCAAGCCCATCAAAGCAAGGCAGACCGAAACGCAGCCGATCAAGGCGAGACGCATCCGAGCCAGGCCGATCAGCGCCAGGCCCATCAGCGCCAAGACGATCACCGCCAAGACGAGCCAGGCCAAGCGCGACAGGACCAAACAGACCCGACTCAGGCCGACGCGTTCCAGGTCGCGGGCACCCCCTACAAGGCCCGCCTCTTCTCCGTCCCCGGCGTCGGCGGCGGCGCCCCCGGCCGTCGGTCCCGGGGCCGGTCCGCCAAGGGCCGCACCGTGGGCTCCCGCACCCCGAAGGCCAAGGTCACCCACGTCCACCTCATGGCCACCCTCCGCGCCGCCGCCCACCGCGGCTGGCGGCAGGGCCCCGTGCGCGCCGCCGACCTGCGGGAGGCCGTCAGGGAAGGCAGGGAGGGCAACCTCGTCCTGTTCGTCGTCGACGCCAGCGGCTCCATGGGCGCCCGCAGGCGCATGGGCGAGGTCAAGACCGCCGTCCTGAGCCTGCTGCTCGACGCCTACCAGCGCCGCGACAAGATCGGCCTGATCACCTTCCGGGGCGACTCCGCCGAACTGGTGCTCCCGCCCACGTCCTCCGTGGAGGCGGGCGCCGCCCGGATGCGCCTGCTGAAGACGGGGGGCCGCACCCCGATCGCCGCCGGTCTGGTGAAGGCCGCCGAGGTCCTGGCGGTGGAGCGGCTCAGGGACCCGGCGCGGCGGCCGCTCGTGGTCGTCGTCACCGACGGCCGGGCCACCTCCGGGGACGCCGACCGTGCCGCCGCCCTGCTCACCGACACCGCCTGCGTCGTCGTCGACTGCGAGTCGGGGCCGGTCCGCCTGGGGCTGGCCGCCCGGCTGGCGGTCCGGCTGGCCGCGCCGGTCGTGGACCTGTCCGATGTCGCCCACGTCATGAAAGCCGCGTGAGATGCCGCAAGGTCAGCCGGAGAACGTCCCGAACGACGGCCTCACCACCCGCCAGCGCCGGACCCGGCCGCTGGTCATCGTGCACACCGGGCCGGGCAAGGGGAAGTCGACCGCCGCCTTCGGCCTGGCGCTGCGCGCCTGGAACCAGGGGTGGCCGATCGGGGTCTTCCAGTTCGTCAAGTCCGCCAAGTGGCGGGTGGGCGAGGAGGCCGCGTTGAAGGCGCTGGGCGAGATCGGGCCGCCGGTCGCCTGGCACAAGATGGGCGACGGCTGGTCGTGGATCCGCAAGTCCGACGACGACCACGCCGCCAACGCCCGTGAGGGCTGGGCGCAGATCAAGCGGGATCTCGCCGCCGAGACGTACCGGCTGCTGGTGCTGGACGAGTTCACGTACCCCATCAAATGGGGGTGGATCCCCGTCGAGGACGTCATCGCGACCCTGCGCGACCGGCCGGGCTCGCAACACGTCGTCATCACCGGCCGGGACGCCCACCCCGACCTGGTCGCCTTCGCCGACCTCGTCACCGAGATGACCAAGGTCCGTCACCCGATGGACGCCGGGCAGAAGGGCCAGAGGGGCATCGAATGGTAGCCCGGCTGGTCGTCGCGGCGCCGTCGTCGGGAGCGGGCAAGACGACGATCGCGACCGGACTGATGGCCGCCCTGGTCCAGGCCGGCCTGACCGTCTCGCCGCACAAGGCGGGGCCCGACTACATCGACCCGGGCTACCACGCCCTGGCGACCGGACGGCCCGGCCGCAACCTCGACCCGTTCCTGACCAGCGAGGATCTGGTCGCGCCGCTCTTCCTCCACGGCGCGCGCGGCGCCGACATCGCGATCGTCGAAGGCGTCATGGGCCTGTTCGACGGGCTGCCCGACGGCTACGCCTCCACCGCCCACGTGGCGCGGCTGATCGACGCCCCGGTGGTCCTGGTCGTCGACGCCACCGGGCAGGGACAGTCGGTCGCCGCGCTGGTGCACGGCTTCGCCGGGTTCGACACGCGGGTGCGGATCGGCGGCGTGATCCTCAACCGGGTCGGCTCCGACCGCCACGAGGAGGTGTGCCGGGCCGCGCTCGACCACAGCGGCGTGCCGGTCCTCGGCGTCATCAGGCGCACGCCGGGCATCGAGACCCCGTCGCGCCACCTCGGGCTGATCCCGGTCGCCGAACGCCGCCGCGAGGCCGTGGAGGCGGTGGCCCGCCTGGGCGACCTGGTCACGGAGGGCTGCGACCTGAAGGCGCTGGTCCGGCTCGCCCACACCGCCCCCATGCCGGCCGGAGAAGCGTGGAGCCCCGAGGCGGCCCTTGCGGGCTGTTCGGGCGATGCCGCGCACCGTTCGGAGCGCCGCACGACGACGAAGGTCGCCGTCGCCGGAGGGCCCGCGTTCACCTTCGGCTACGCCGAGCAGACGGAACTCCTCCAAGCGGCGGGCGCCGAGGTCGTACCCTTCGACCCGCTGCGCGACGAACGACTGCCCGAGGGCGCCGGCGGCCTGATCCTCCCCGGCGGCTTCCCCGAGATGCACGTCCAGGATCTCGCCGCCAACGAGCCGCTCAAGCGGGAGATCGCCGCGTTCGGCGGCCCGATCCTGGCCGAGTGCGGCGGCCTGCTCTACCTGGCCCGCGAGCTCGACGGCCACCCCATGGTCGGCCGGATCGACGCAAAGTCGGAGATGTCGCCCAGGCTCACCCTCGGCTACCGCGACGCCGTCGTCACCCGCGACACGATCATCGGCCGGACCGGGGAACGCGTCCGGGGGCACGAGTTCCACCGGACCGTCACCGACCTGCCCGGTGAGCGGGTCTACCGCTGGCGCGGCGGCGCCGACGGGTACGCTGCCGGGCGGATCCTGGCGTCCTACCTGCACCTTCACTGGGCGGGCACGCCGGAGGCAGCGACCCGTTTCGTCAAGGAGTGCGGATGAGCTTCGAGGAGTTCTGGACCGAGCGGCACCTGTGCACGCTCACGACCCTGCGGGCCGACGGCACGCCCCACGTGGTGCCCGTCGGGGTGACCCTCGACGGCGACACCGCCCGGGTCATCACCAGCGCGACCTCGCAGAAGGTGCGCAACGTCAGGAACGGCGGGAACCACGTGGCGGTCTGCCAGGTCGACGGGGCCCGCTGGTCGACCCTGGAGGGCGTCGCGACCGTCAGCGACGACCCCGGGGCGGTCGCGCACGCGGTGCGGCTCTACACGGCCCGCTACCGCGCGCCGAGGCCCAATCCGCTGCGGGTCGTCATCGAGATCAAGATCACTCGTGAGCTGGGGAACGTGCGGCGTGACTGACGTGGTGGTCGTCGGCGTCGGGGCCGACGGCTGGGCGGGCCTGGGGGAACCGGCCCGGGAGGCCGTCGCGAAGGCGGAGGTCGTGGCCGGCTCGGCGCGCCAGCTCGCCCTGCTCCCGGAGGTGCCGGGGGAGCTGCGGCCCTGGCCCTCCCCGCTGCTGCCGGCCCTGCGGGAGCTGCTCGGCAGCGGCCGGCGGGTCTGCGTGCTGGCCAGCGGCGACCCCATGCACTTCGGCATCGGCGCGACCATCGCCCGCCTGGGCGTGCCCGGGGTGCGGGTGATCCCGCACCCGTCGTCGGTGTCGCTGGCGTGCGCGCGGCTCGGCTGGCCCGTCGAGTCGGTCACGGTCGTCAGCATGGTCGGCCGCCCGCTCGCCGCCGTCTTCGCGCCCGGCCGCCGCTTCATCGTGCTCAGTGAGGGAAGCGGCTCTCCCGCCGCCGTGGCCCGCGCCCTCGAAGCCGGGGGGTACGACCAGAGCGCGCTCACCGTCCTGGAACGACTCGGCGGGCCGGGGGAGCGGGTCGGTCCCCTCCGCGACGACGTCGACCCGCTGAACGTGGTGGCGGTGGAGTGCCGGTCGGCCGACCCCCTGCCGATCGTGCCCGGCCTGCCCGACGACGCCTACGACCACGACGGCCAGCTCACCAAACGCGAGGTCAGGGCCGTGGTCATGGCCTTCCTGCGGCCGAACGGCCTGTTGTGGGACGTCGGCGGCGGCGCGGGCAGCGTCGCGATCGAGTGGATGCGCGCCGACCGCGCCTGCCGCGCGGTGAGCGTCGAACGCGACCCCGTCAGGGCGGCCCGCATCGCGGGGAACGCCGCGCGGCTGGGCGTACCGGACCTGAAGGTCGTCACCGGGACGGCCCCGCACGCCCTCGCCGGGCTCGACCGGCCCGACGCCGTCTTCATCGGCGGCGGCCTGACCGCCGAGGGCGTCCCGGAGACGTGCTGGCGGGCGCTCGGGCCGGGCGGCCGCCTGGTGGCGACGGCTGTCACCGTGGAGTCGGAGGCCCTCCTGGCGGCCTGGCACCGCGAGCACGGCGGCGAGCTCACCCGCCTGTCGGTCAGCCGGGCCGCGCCGGTCGGCGGGTTCACCGGCTGGCGTCCGGCCATGCCGGTGACGATCTGGTCAGCGAGAAAGGACCTCACGTGATCCGCTTCGTCGGCGCCGGACCCGGCGCGGCCGACCTCATCACCGTGCGCGGGCAGCGGGTGATCGAGACCTCCCCGGTCTGCCTGTACGCCGGTTCGCTCGTCCCCGCCGAACTGCTGGACCGGTGCCCCGAGGGGGCCAGGATCGTGGACACGGCGAATCTGAACCTCGGGCAGATCCTGGCCGAGATGACCCGCGCCCACGAGCAGGGCCTCGACGTGGCCCGGCTGCACTCGGGCGACCCGTCGGTCTTCAGCGCCATGGCCGAGCAGATGCGGCGGCTCGACGCGGCCGGTGTGCCCTACGAGGTGGTGCCGGGAGTCCCGGCCTTCGCCGCCGCCGCGGCGTCGCTCAGACGCGAGCTGACGGTCCCCGGGGTGGCCCAGACGATCATCCTGACGCGGACCTCCGAGCGGGCCACCCCCATGCCGCCGGGGGAGGACCTGACCACGCTCGGCCGATCCGGGGCGACGATGGTGCTCCACCTGGCCGTCCAGCGCATCGAGCCGGTGACGGCCGAACTCGCCGGAAGCTACGGGAGCGACTGCCCGGTGGCGGTGGTGGCCTACGCCTCCCGCGCTGATGAAGTCATCATCAGGGGGACGCTGGGCGATATTTCGGGCATGGTGCGTGCGGCAGGCGTGAAGCGAACGGCGGTCATCATCGTCGGCCGGGTCCTGACGGCGGCTCAGTTCCCCGACAGCCACCTGTACTCGGTGGCACGCGCCCGTTAGTCCGCATCAAGGCCGCGCCGGGCGACATTTTCGAAATGTCGCCCTACGCCACTCCATCGACCCAGTCGGCCGCCTCGGCCACCGTCTCGACATAGGGCACCTCCGGGGGGACCGGCGGGCGGCGCACCATCACGACCGGGACGCCCAGTTCGCGGGCGGCCCGCAGTTTGGCGCGGGTCAGCTCGCCGCCGCTGTCCTTGGTCACCAGGGTGTCGATCCGGTGCTCGCGCATGAGGGCCAGCTCGCCGTCGAGGGTGTAGGGCCCCCGCGAGAGCACGACCTCCATCGACACCGGGTCGTCGGGCGGGTCGACCGACCGCGCCAGGAACCACACGCCGGGAACGCCGTCGAAGACCGGCAGGCTCCGGCGCCCGGTGGTCAGGAACACCCGCTTCCCGGGCAGCGACCGGGCCGCCTCCTCCAGCGAGGAGACCCACCGCCAGTCGTCGCCGGGCTCCTGCGTCCAGCCCGGCCGCCGCAGCCCCAGCAGCGGGATGCCGGTCATGCCCGCCGCCTCGGCCGCCGCCTCGGACATCCGCGCCGCGAACGGATGGGTCGCGTCGACGACCACGTCGACCGGATGCTCCCAGAGCCAGCGGGCCAGCCCGAGCGACCCGCCGAACCCCCCGATGACGACCGCCCCCACGGGCAGCCGGGGCGCCTTGACCCGGCCCGCCAGCGAGGTCACCACGACGTGTTCGGGGTGCAGCCGGGCCGCCAGTTCGCGGGCCTCGGCCGTGCCCCCGAGGATGAAGACGCGTTTCATGCCGGATAGCGGCGCGGCGTGAACACCACGTCGCCGGCCGCGCGCGTGGTCGAGGAACCGATGATGAGCAGGCAGCGCATGTCCACCTCCGCCGGGTCGAGGTCGCCGAGGGTCGTCACCACGATTCTCTCCTGAGGCGTGCCCACCGCGCGCCCGACGACGACGGGCGTGTGCGCCGGGCGGTGTTCGAGCAGCAGGTCGCGGGCCACCCCGACCTGCCAGGTGCGGGTCTTGGACGCCGGATTGTAGATCGCCAGGACCAGGTCGGCGGCGGCCGCGGCGGAGATCCGCCGGGCGACCACGTCCCACGGCTTGAGCTGGTCGGACAGGGAGATCACGCAGTAGTCGTGGCCGAGCGGCGCGCCGACCCGGGCGGCCACCGCGTGCGCGGCCGTCAGCCCCGGCACGACCCTGACCGGCACGCCCGCGAACCGCTCCTGCGTGGCCGCCTCCAGCACGGCCGAGGCCATCGCGAACACGCCCGGGTCGCCCGACGACACCACCGCGACCCGCGCTCCGGCCAGGGCCAGCGAGAGGGCGTGCTCGGCCCGTTCGGCCTCGACCCGGTTGTCGGTGGCGTGCCGCTTCTGGCGCGGGTTCGGCGGGACGCGGTCGAGGTAGGGGCCGTAGCCGACGAGTTCGTCGGCGGTGGCCAGGGCGTCCTGGGCCTCGGGGGTCAGCCAGGGGCGTCCGGCCGGGCCGAGGCCGACCACGGCCACCTCGCCGGGGCCCTCGTGTCGCGGGTGCTCGGGCAGCGGGAGCGGGGCGCCGACGGGGGAGGGCAGCAGCGCGAGGGAGAAGTAGGGCACCGAGTCGGGGTCGACGTCGCGCAGCGGCGCCAGGCGCTGGGCGCCGGTGGTGGCGCGTTCGACGTACCAGGCGTCGTCGAGGCGGCCCGCCTCCTCCAGGGCGGCGCGGACCTTGGTGAACGTCCTGCCCAGCTTCATGATCGCGACCGGGCCGCCGCCGATCCGGGCGGCCAGCTCCTCGGCCGGGAGGGTGCCGGGCAGCACCGTCAGCGTCTCGTCGCGCTCGACCAGGGGGCGGCCCAGCGCCGCCGCAGCGCCGCTGATCGAGGTCACGCCCGGGACGACCTCGGTCGGGTATCGGCCCGCCAGACGTTTGTGCATGTGCATGTACGACCCGTAGAACAGCGGGTCGCCCTCGCACAGCACCACCACGTCGCGGCCCGCGTCGAGGTGGACGGCCAGGCGGGCGGCGCAGGCGGCGTAGAACTCGTCGAGGGCGCCCTGGTAGCCGCCCGGGTGGTCGGTCGTCTCCGTGGTCACCGGGTAGACCAGGGCCTCCTCGATCTGGCCCTCGCGCAGGTAGGGGGCGGCGACCGAGCGGGCGATGCTGCGGCCGTGCCGGGCGCTGTGGTAGGCGATCACCCCCGCCTCGCCGAGCAGCCGGGCCGCCTTCACGGTCACCAGTTCGGGGTCGCCGGGGCCGAGGCCCACGCCATAGAGCGTTCCGGTCATCATTCCTCGTCACTGGCGAGGGCGTTCAGGGCCGCCGCCGTCATCGCGCTGCCGCCTCGGCGGCCGCGTACCACCAGAAACTCCAGGTCGGACGCCGCCAGGGCGTCCTTCGACTCGGCCGCGCCGATGAAGCCCACGGGGATGCCGACCACCGCCGCCGGTGCGGGCGCCCCCTCGGCCACCATCTCCAGCAGCCGGAACAGGGCCGTCGGCGCGTTGCCGACCGCGACCACCGCGCCGCCGAGACGCTCGCGCCAGAGCTCCAGCGCCGCCGCGCTGCGGGTGGTGCCCAGTTCCGCCGCCAGGGCGGGCACCCGCGGGTCGGCGAGGGTGCAGATCACCTCGTTCGCGGCCGGGAGCCGCCTGCGGGTGACCCCCGCCGCGACCATGTTCGCGTCGCAGAGGATGGGCGCGCCCGCCTCCAGCGCCGTGCGGGCCGCCGCGACGACCCCGCCGGACCAGGCCATGTCGCCCGGCAGGTCGACCATGCCGCAGGCGTGGATCATGCGGACCGCGACCCGCGCCACGTCGGGTGGGAGGGCCGACAGGTCGGCCTCGGCGCGGATGGTGGCGAAGGACCGGCGGTAGATCTCCGCCCCGTCCTTGATGTAGGTCACGGTGTGCTCCGCTGGTAGCCGGACGGGGTGGCGATCATGTCCACGACCTCGCCCCGGGGCCGGCCGCACCGCCGCGCGCAGCCGGACCAGTGGACGGGCACGCCGATGGGCGTGGCGTCGTGCTGGACGTCGCTCAGCGACTTCGCGCAGCCGGGTCTGCCGGTGCAGGCGGTGACGTGGAGCCGGGGATCGTGGGGGTCGGTGACCAGCCCGCCGGGCAACCGGGTGCCCTTGGGGACCAGGACGGTGCGCCACGGGGTGACCCGCAGCCATTCGGCCTCGGCCAGGACGTCCGCCTGCCGCGTGGTCAACCGGCCCAGGGGGACCAGCACGCCGGTCGTGTCGCCGAAGTCGCCGACGTATCCGCTGGTCCGGGGCGTGGGGAGGGTCGCGGGGACGCCGGGGAAGGCGCCGTCGGGGATGCGCCACGCGCCGTCGGAGACCTTCAGGAAGTTCTGTGCCACTTTGACCGCTTCGTGGACGGCCTCGGCGGGCGGGAGCCGTAACCGGAGATCGGTCGTCCCCGCGACGACGGCGAAGCGGTCGCCGCGGGACATCAGCAGCACGTCGGCGCCCAGCCCCGCCACGTCGCCCGAGCCGTCGTCGACCGCGAACAGGAACCGGCCCGACAAATCCGCCAGTTCCGGCGTCGCGCAGACCGCCTCGTCGAGCGCCCGGACCACCCCGCGGAAGGCGGCCGAACCGTTCAGCGGCGAGGCCACGATGTTGCGCACCCGCTCGTGCGACGGCGAGGGCAGCAGCCCCGCCGCCGCGACCGCCTCGGCGAAGGCCGTCGGGTCCCGCACGCCTCTGACCTGGATGTTCGCCCGCGACGTCAGCTCCAGCACGCCCCCTCCGGAGGCCGCGAGCACGCCGAGCTGGGCCCCCGTCAGGTCGCCCCCGGGCAGCCGGACCCGGGCCAGCGGCCCGTCGGCGGCGGGGTGGACCTGCAGCGCGCCGGGGCAGGCGTCGCGCGAGGATTGTCCGGTAATGGCCACGTCGAGGATGGTAAAGCCCACCGTGGGTCTTGCAAGCCGGGGGAGTCCCGTAGTCTCATCGGGCGACGGCACAAACGAGGAAGCCGGTGTGAATCCGGCGCGGTCCCGCCACTGTCACCGGGGAGCGAACCCCACCGACGGCCACTGTCACAGGGAAGGCCGGGGTGAGCCCTGATCCGGGAGCCAGGAGACTCGGCCGTCACCTGGACAGACGACCCGGGGCGCGGACCCCGAGGGAGGGCTTCGCCATGATCGTTTTGCTGTCGACCTCGGACACCGACCTGCTGAGCGCCCGCGCGAGCGGCGCCCCCTACCGTCTGGCGAACCCCTCCCGGACCCCCGACCCGGCCGCGTTGCTCGACGGCGCCGACGTTGTGGTGGTGCGCCTGCTGGGCGGCCGGCGGGCCTACGAAGAGGGCCTGGACGCCGTGCTGGCCAGCGGCAAGCCCGTCGTGGTGCTGGGCGGCGAGCAGGCCCCCGACGCCGAGCTGATGGAACTCTCCACCGTGCCCAGCGGGGTGTGCGCGGAGGCCCACGCCTACCTGGCCCACGGCGGCCCGTCGAACCTCGCCGAGCTGCACCACTTCCTCAGCGACACCCTGCTCCTGACCGGCAACGGCTTCGCCCCGCCGGCGGCCCTGCCCTCCTGGGGCCTCGGCGACGCCATCGACGGCGAGGGGCCGGTCGTGGGGATCCTCTACTACCGCGCCCACCACGTCGCCGGAAACACCGCCTTCATCCGGACCCTGTCCGAAGCCGTCCGGGACAAGGGCGGCCGCCCGCTCCCGGTCTTCTGCGCCTCCCTGCGCACCGCCGAGCCCGGCCTGATCGACACCCTGCGGCAGTGCGACGCCCTGATCGTCACCGTCCTGGCCGCGGGCGGCACCCGCCCCGCCACCGCGCAGGCGGGCGGCGAGGACGAGGCCTGGGACGTCGGCGCCCTCGCCGACCTCGACATCCCGATCCTCCAGGGCCTGTGCCTCACCACCGACCGGGCTGCCTGGGAGGCCGCCGACGACGGGCTGTCCCCGCTCGACGCCGCCTCGCAGATCGCCATCCCCGAGTTCGACGGCCGCATCATCACGGTCCCGTTCTCGTTCAAGGAGATCGACCCCGACGGGCTCACCGTCTACGCCGCCGACCCCGAGCGCGCCGCCCGGGTGGCCGGCGTGGCGGTCCGGCACGCCCGCCTGCGCCACATCCCCGTCGGCGAGCGCCGGGTGGCGATCATGTTGTCGGCCTACCCGACCAAGCACTCCCGCATCGGCAACGCCGTCGGCCTCGACACGCCGCGCAGCGTCGTCCGGCTGCTGAAGGCCATGGGCGAGGCCGGATACGCGATCGGCGACCTCCCGGGCGTGGCCGCCCAGGACGGCGACGCCCTCATCCACGCCCTGATCGCCGCCGGGGGACAGGACCCCGACTGGCTCACCGACGAGCAGCTCGCCGGCAACCCGGTCCGCATCCACAAGGACGACTACCGGGCCCACTTCGACACCCTCCCGGCCGACCTCCGCGAGGCGATGGAACACCACTGGGGCCCGCCCCCGGGCGAACTGTTCGTCGACGGCGACGACATCGTCCTGGCCGCCCTCCAGGACGGCAACCTCGTCGTCATGGTCCAGCCGCCGCGCGGCTTCGGCGAGAACCCCATCGCCATCTACCACGACCCCGACCTGCCGCCGAGCCACCACTTCCTGGCCGCCTACCACTGGCTCTCGTCCCGGTACGACGCCGTCGTGCACGTCGGCAAACACGGCAACCTCGAATGGCTGCCCGGGAAGTCGGCCGGCCTGTCGGCCGCCTGCGGCCCCGACGCCGCGCTGGGCGACCTCCCGCTGGTCTACCCCTTCCTCGTGAACGACCCGGGCGAGGGCACCCAGGCCAAACGCCGCGCCCACGCCACCCTGGTCGACCACCTGGTGCCGCCGATGGCCCGCGCCGACACCTACGGCGACATGGCCCGCCTGGAGCAGCTCCTCGACGAGCACGCCTCCATCGCCGCCATGGACCCGGCCAAGCTGCCCGCGATCCGCGCCCAGATCTGGACGCTCATCCAGGCCGCCCGCCTCGACCACGACCTCGGCCTCGACGACCGCCCCCACGACGCCGAGTTCGACGACTTCCTGCTGCACGTCGACGGCTGGTTGTGCGAGGTCAAGGACGTCCAGATCCGCGACGGCCTGCACGTCCTGGGCCAGGTCCCCTCCGGGGAAGCGAGGGTCGACCTGGTGCTGGCGATCCTGCGCGCCCGCCAGATGTGGGCCGGCGACCAGGCCCTCCCGGGCCTGCGCGAGGCCCTGGGCCTGACCGAGAACGGCGACGCCCGGACCGACGTCGACGTCGCCGAGGCCAAGGCCCGCGAGCTGGTCGTCGCGATGGAGGCGGCCGGCTGGGACCCCGCCGCGGTCACCGCCGAGGGCGCCGTCGGCGACATCCTGCGCTTCGCCGCGACCGAGATCGTCCCCCGCCTGAACGGCACCGCCGACGAGATCACCAACGTCCTGCACGCCCTGGACGGCGGCTACGTCCCCGCCGGTCCCAGCGGTTCGCCGCTGCGCGGCCTGGTCAACGTGCTGCCGACCGGCCGCAACTTCTACTCCGTCGACCCCAAGGCGGTGCCCAGCCGCCTGGCCTGGGAGACCGGCCAGGCGATGGCGGAGTCCCTCGTCGAGCGCTACCGGGCCGACACGGGGGAGTGGCCCCGCTCGGTCGGCCTGTCGATCTGGGGCACCAGCGCCATGCGCACCTCCGGTGACGACGTCGCCGAGGTCCTCGCCCTGCTGGGCGTGCGCCCGGTCTGGGACGACGCCTCCCGCCGCGTCACCGGCCTGGAGATCGTCCCGGCTGGGGAGCTGGGCCGCCCTCGCGTGGACGTCACCGTCCGCATCAGCGGCTTCTTCCGCGACGCCTTCCCCCACGTGGTCGCCCTGATGGACGACGCGGTCAAGCTGGTGGCCGACCTGGACGAGGCGGACAACTACGTCCGCGACCACGTCAGGGCCGACGGGTCGACGCTGCGCGTCTTCGGCTCGGCCCCCGGCGCCTACGGAGCCGGTCTGCTGCCGCTGATCGACAGCCGCACGTGGCGCGACGACCGCGACCTCGCCGAGGTCTACGCCGTGTGGGGCGGCTTCGCCTACGGCCGGGGGGTGGACGGCGTGCCGGCGCGGGAGGCGATGGAGGCGGCGTACAGGAGGATCAACGTCGCGGCCAAGAACGTCGACACCCGCGAGCACGACATCGCCGACTCCGACGACTACTTCCAGTACCACGGCGGCATGATCGCCACCGTCCGCGCCCTCACCGGACGCGACCCGAAGGCCTACATCGGCGACTCGACCCGGCCCGACGCGGTCCGCACCCGCAGCCTCACCGAGGAGACCAGCCGCGTCTTCCGCGCCCGGGTGGTCAACCCGCGCTGGCTGGCCGCCATGCGCCGCCACGGCTACAAGGGCGCCTTCGAACTGGCCGCCACCGTCGACTACCTGTTCGGCTACGACGCCACCACCGGCGTGGTCGCCGACTGGATGTACGACAAGATCGCCGCCACCTACGTCCTCGACGAGGAGAACCGCCGGTTCCTCAGCGAGTCGAACCCCTGGGCCCTGCACGGCATCGCCGAGCGCCTGCTGGAGGCGGCCGGACGCGGCATGTGGGCCGAGCCCGACCCCGAGATCATCGCCGCGCTCCGGCAGGCCTTCCTGGAGACCGAGGGCGACCTGGAAGCTACATCGTGAAGGCGTCGGGCGGCAGGTAGTCGGCCCGCCGCCCCGGCGTCGCCGCCGCGATGCCCTCACGGTGTAACAGGCCCGCCAGCAGCAACGACACGTCCTTGCCGGGCAGCCGGTCGCGGGCCCGCCGCCGCAGCAGCCCGTCGAGCACGGGCACGAGCGGCCCCGCCTTCGAGGGCGGGTCGGGGTCGCGCGTGGTGGCCAGGCCGAGCACCGACATGGCCGTGCCGAGGAAGGGCGGCCGCCCCTCGACGGCGGTGTAGATGGTCGCGCCCAGCGACCACAGGTCGGCCGCCGGGGTGGCCGGGCCGCCGCTCATGCGTTCGGGCGCGATGAAGTCGACCGTGCGGGTGACCGGGACGGTCGTCGGCGCCGCCGCCTCGTGTTCGAGGGCCGCGATGCCGAAGTCGGTCAGCACCACCCGGTCGCCGGTCAGCAGCACGTTGGCCGGCTTGATGTCGCCGTGGACGACCCCGGCGTCGTGGGCGTGCCGGACGCCGGCGAGGAGCTGGTAGCCGATCCACGCCGACCAGTGGACCGGCAGCGAGCCCAGGTGCTCGATGGTCTGCTGGAGGGTCAGCCCTTCGAGGAATTCGGTCACGATGTAGAGGCGGCCGTTCTCCTCCAGCAGGTCGTGGACCGTGATGATGGCCGGATGGCTGAGCCGGGCCGCCGACCGGGCCTCGTTGAGCGCCTTGCGGCGGGCCAGCTCCATGTCGGGACGGTCGGTGCGGTAGGGCGGCTGGACTTCCTTGATCGCGACGTCGCGCTTCAGCAGCAGGTCGTGGGCCTGCCACATGATGCCCGAGCCGTCACGGCGGATCGGGATGGTGAGCTGGTAGCGGCCACCCAGCAGCGTCTGCTTCGCGCGCTCGGGTTTCACCGGCGGACCCGGCGTGGCCGATGTGGAGCTCCCATGGTGAGCCTGCGCCGTGTGCTTACCGATCTGAACCAACCACCTGTCTGACCCGAATCCAAGCTCCCCATGCGCTCAATATTCTGGTGGGCCGACGGCGGTTTCGCTCCGTATCCGGGAGATCTAGAGCAACCCGATTCCCAAGATGATCGTACCGGCCGCCAGCGACGCCCCGCCCAGCCCGGTGAGCCAGATCAGGCGGTTGGGGCGGGTGTCCTTCGGCCGTACGACCGACAGGAAGAACCCCAGCGGCATCAGGACCGGCGCGGCCACGATGAGCCACTGCGCCAGCGACCGGAACCCGGGGGAGAGGTCGGCCTGGTCGAGGTAGATCAGGGCCACGAGCGAGAAGAGCACGAGCACCCCGGCGTGGGCATGTCCGGCACGCCACAGTCCCCGTCTGACTGGATTGTCCAGATAACCGGGTATACGTCCGAGTATATGAGCGAGCAGACTGGCCCCACCGAAGGCGACGCCGGACACGGTGATCAGGAGGATCCCGGCGGTGGTAAGGGTGGAGGGAGACATTCGAAGGCACCCCGATCTGATTGGATAGTCGTGCTGTCTGATAATTATTGGATAGCGGAACTATCTGGTCAACCCGTTTGAAGATCGCATGGCGATTCAGGCGAGTTGTCGGTCGGTTCGGGGAAGATATGAAGCAGACACGTCCCCCGAGTGGAGGTATCACCGATGGCGAGCAGGGACACCGGCGGTCAGAAGCAGACGGGCAGGCAGGAGACCGAGACCGAGCAGGTCGAGGAGCAGTCGGGAAGCGACGTCCAGGAGCGCCACGAGAAGCTCAGCGACGACGTCGACTCGATCCTCGACGAGATCGACGAGGTCCTCGAGGAGAACGCCGAGGAGTTCGTCCGGTCCTACGTGCAGAAGGGTGGCGAGTAAAGGGGCCAACGCCCACCTCGCCCACGTCCCTCGTCGCGGCCGCGGAACCCTCCGCCGGCCGCGACGAGTCGTTTGCGGGGAAAATTTCCGATCATGAACCCGGTTCGCGGTGAGCTGATCGGGAAGAGTGCAACCAGCGCTGTCACATGAGTAGGGTCGGCGTAAACAACACGACCTAGGAGGGAGTCGCGTGGCATCTCAGCAGGCCTGGATGAACAACCTCTTCACCAATACGGGTTCCTCGTCCTTCACCGAGTTCCTGCGTGGCTACGCCCCGGAGATGCTCCCGGGCAACCGCGACGCGCTGCCCGCCCCCGTCGGTGAGCAGATCCCCCACGCGACCACGATCGTGGCGGTCACCTGCGCCGGCGGCGTGGTGATGGCCGGCGACCGGCGCGCCACCTCGGGAAACATGATCTCCAACCGGGACATGGAGAAGGTCTTCCGGACCGACGAATACTCCTGCATGGGCATCGCCGGCACCGCCTCGACCGGCATCGAGATGGCCCGCCTCTACCAGGTCGAGCTGGAGCACTACGAGAAGCTCGAGGGCCGCTCCCTGTCGACCGAGGGCAAGGCCAACCGGCTGGCGACCTTCGTCCGGCAGAACCTGGGCGCCGCCATGCAGGGCCTCGTCGTGGTCCCGATCTTCGCGGCCTACGACGAGAAGATCGACGGCGGCCGCATCTTCGGCTACGACGTCGGCGGCGGCCCCTACGAGCACCACCTCTACCACTCGATCGGCTCCGGTTCGATCTTCGCCCGCGGCTCGCTGAAGAAGCTCTACCGCGAGAACGCCTCACCCGACGAGGTCGTCCTCACGGTCCTGCAGGCGCTCTACGACGCGGCCGACGACGACTCCGCGACGGGCGGTCCCGACGTCACCCGAAGGATCTGGCCGGTCGTGGCGGTCATCACCGCCGACGGCTACCGCCGCCTGCCCGAAGAGGAGGTCTCCGCCGCGGTCGAGACCATCCTGTCGGGCCGGATGATCGATCCCGACGGGCCGACCGCGCCGCTGCGCTAGAAAGGAACCCCACAGGTGTCCATGCCGTTCCCTTACGCGTCGCCTGAACAGATCATGCGCGACCGCGCGGAATACGCGCGGAAGGGCATCGCCCGAGGCCGCAGCGTGGTCGTGGTCCAGTACGCCGACGGCATCCTGCTGGTCGCCCCGAACCCGTCCAAGGCGCTCCACAAGATCAGCGAGATCTACGACCGCATCGGCTTCGCCGCCGTCGGCCGCTACAACGAGTTCGAGACCCTCCGCCAGGCCGGCATCCGCTACGCCGACGTCAACGGCTACAACTACAACCGCAACGACGTCACCGCCCGCGCGCTCGCCAACGTCTACGCCAGCCAGCTCGGCATGATCTTCACCGACTCGATCAAGGCCCTCGAGGTCGAGATCGTCGTCGCCGAGGTCGGCGAGACCTCCGACCAGGACCAGATCTACCGCCTCACCTTTGACGGCTCGGTCTTCGACGAGCAGGGCATGGCCGTCATCGGCGGCCAGTCCGACACGGTGGCGACCCGCCTGAAGGAGCGCTACCGTCCGGGCGCCCCCCTGGCCGACGCCCTCGACGCCGCCCTGAGCGCGCTGACCGAACCGGGCGGCGAACGCCCGTCGGCCGCCCAGCTCGAGGTCGCCGTCCTCGACCGCAACCGCGAACACCGCAAGTTCCTGCGCCTCAGCGGCCCCCGTCTGGAGCGCCTCATCACACCTCCCCCGCCCGAGACCCCGCCCACCCCGCCCGCCCCCGCGACCCCCGAAGGCGGCCCCAAGCCCCCGCCCACGGCCCCCGAGGGCGACATCGACACGGGCTCCGAACCGCCGCTGTAGTCCAACCGAAGACGCTTCAACGGGGCGGCCCCGCCGACGTCGGCGGGGCCGCCCCGTTTCCATCGCCCGCCCGCGGAAGACGAGGAGCTGTCCCGATGGAAGCGGCCGGACCGATGACCGACGAGGAACTCGCCGCGATCGAGGAGCTGGCCGACGCCGCGACCCCCGGGCCCTGGCACGTGCGCAACCTCGACGACACGTACGCGATGTGCCTGGTCGCCGTCGCCACCACCCCCGACACCGGGCGCGGTGAACGCTGGCCCGGCTTCGACCATCACGAGATCGTGGCCTGCACCCTCATTCAGGAGCCCCGCTACGCCGACGTCGCCGACGGGCGCTGGGACGAGAACGCCCGGTTCATCGCCGAGGCCCGGCAGCACGTGCCCCGGCTGATCGCCGAGGTCCGGCGGCTGCGCGGTCTCCTCGCCGAAGCACGTCACGGTCACGCGGAGCCCGCCGCATCACCGGTCGGCGGTCACACTGCCGCTCAGGTGAAGCCGGAGGTCTGATCATCGGGTGGCCCGACCCGGTCGGGTGGCCGGCCGGGCGGAGCCGTAACGGAAAGAGGCTCTTCACTACGGACGGCGGGGTCGATTTTTTCGGTTTCCCCCATACCTCTCAACTTGCACGGACTTAACACGGGTTTCGCTAGGCTGCTGCGCGCTATGACGATCACATTCCGGCGGGCCCTGCTGGCCCTGGCCGTCCTCCCGATTGCCGCCTGTTCCTCTCCGGCCGAGACGGCGGCCCCCGCTCCCACGGTCACCGCGACGGTGACCGAGACGGTGACGCCCCCCGCGCCGCAGCCGACGGAGACCGTCGCCGAGCCGACGGAGAGCGCCGCGCCGGCCCAGACGCCCCAGGTGAGCGCCGACGTCGACAAGGAGGACCCGATCTCGGCCCGGATCCCGAAGATCAAGTCGGCCAAGTTCCAGTACGACGAAGGGCACGACTTCAACCAGATGTCCCCGAGCGCCGACGGCGTGCTGCGCGGCCGGATCGTCTCCCTCGACGGCGACGAGGCCCGCTACGTCCCGGTCCGCTACGCGGGCGGGGACTTCGTCGGGCCTGAGGGCGGGATGACCTACGCCGCCCCGATCGCGTCTGACGTGGTGTTCCTCAGCGCGGTCGGCTGCAAGGGAGACGACCAGACGATCAACTCCGCCGCCCTCGGCACCGAGAAGTGCCCGCGCGAGCGTCTGCTGGAGCTCGCGGCCCAGGGTGAGCCCACGTCGCTGATCACCGTGAAGAGTGGCCAGATCGTGAAGGTCGTCGAGATCTATTACTGAGGCTCGCGGGGAATGTAGACGACCATGAGTTTCCTACCGCACACGACGGATCTGGGAATAGGGTGAGGTGATGGATCGTCGCATCTTCGGGCTGGAGAACGAGTACGGCGTCACCTGCACGTTCCGGGGTCAGCGCAGACTGTCCCCCGACGAGGTGGCCCGCTACCTGTTCCGGCGAGTGGTGTCCTGGGGCCGATCGAGCAACGTCTTCCTCCGCAACGGCGCCCGTCTCTACCTCGACGTCGGCAGCCATCCTGAGTACGCCACCCCTGAATGCGACAACGTCGTGGAGCTGGTCACCCATGACAAGGCGGGCGAGCGCATTCTCGAGGGCCTGCTCGTCGACGCCGAGAAGCGCCTCCGCGAGGAGGGCATCGCCGGCGACATCTACCTCTTCAAGAACAACACCGACTCGGCCGGCAACTCCTACGGCTGCCACGAGAACTACCTCGTCGGCCGCCACGGCGAGTTCGGCCGCCTGGCCGACGTCCTGATCCCCTACCTGGTCACCCGGCAGATCATCTGCGGGGCCGGCAAGGTGCTGCAGACCCCGCGCGGCGCCGTCTACTGCGTCTCCCAGCGCGCCGAGCACATCTGGGAGGGCGTGTCGTCGGCGACGACGCGGAGCCGTCCCATCATCAACACCCGCGACGAACCCCACGCAGACGCCGAGCGCTTCCGCCGGCTCCACGTCATCGTGGGCGACTCCAACATGAGCGAGACGACCATGCTGCTCAAGGTCGGCGCCACCGACCTGGTGCTGCGCATGATCGAGGCGGGCGTGGTGATGCGCGACCTGTCGCTGGAGAACCCGATCAGGGCGATCCGCGAGGTCTCCCACGACATGACCGGCCGCCGCCGGGTGCGGCTGGCCAACGGCCGCGAGGCCTCCTCGCTGGAGATCCAGCAGGAATACCTCGGCAAGGCGAAGGACTTCGTCGACCGCCGCGGCGGCGACGAGACCAGCAAGCGGGTCCTCGAACTCTGGGAGCGCACCCTGCGCGCCGTGGAGACCGGCGACCTCGACCTGGTCTCGCGGGAGATCGACTGGGTCACCAAATACCAGCTGATTGAACGTTACAGAAAGAAGTACGACCTCCCGCTCTCCTCGCCCCGGGTGGCCCAGCTCGATCTGGCCTACCACGACGTGCACCGCAAGCGCGGGCTGTTCTACCTGCTGCAGAAGCGGGGGTCGGTCGAGCGGGTCGCGTCCGACATCAAGATCTTCGAGGCGAAGTCGGTTCCGCCGCAGACCACGCGGGCCCGGCTGCGCGGCGAGTTCATCCGCAAGGCCCAGGAGAAGCGGCGCGACTTCACCGTCGACTGGGTGCACCTGAAGCTCAACGACCAGGCCCAGCGGACCGTCCTGTGCAAAGACCCATTCCGAAGTGTTGACGAACGGGTCGACAAGCTGATCGCCGGAATGTGATCTCCTTACGACGGGCTGACGGCGGGTTCGGGTAGTGTGACCCGGACCCGCTGTCATATTCCTGAGGACTTTCACATGCGCCGCCGCACGGCCATAACCGCCGCCGCACTTCCTTTGCTGCTGTCCGCCGTCGCGTGCGGCACCGCGCAGAAGACGGCCACCGGAGCCAGCCCTTCCGCCGCCGCCACGAGCGCCGCGCCCAGCGCCGCCGCCTCGTCCGGCGCCGCCGCGGCCGCCCCGGTCGGCCCCGCCGCCGACCCGAAGGACATCAAGGTCTCCGGCGCCCTGGGCAAGAAGCCCAGCGTCACCTTCCCGAAGGGGGGTCCGGCGCTGACCTCGTCCACCCGGGTCATCTCCGAGGGCAGCGGCACCGCCGCGGCCGAGGGTGACACGCTGGTCGCCAAGGTGAGCGTCTGGACGTGGGACGGCAAGGAGAACAAGGCCACCGGCTCCGCCTACGACACCGGCCAGGCCGAGTTCGTGCCGATCAGCCAGCAGCAGATGCCCAAGGCGCTCTACGACGGCCTGCTGGGCAGCAAGCCCGGCGGCCGCGTGCTCGTCGTGGTCGGCAAGGACTCGATCGACCCCGCCGTGGTCGAGCAGGCCAAGAGCCAGGGCACCGACTTCACCACCAGCTCGCAGGTGCTGGTCATCGACGTCGTGTCGGCGACCGCCAAGGCCGCCAAGGGCAAGGCCAGCGACCCCGGCATCGAGGGTGTCAAGCTTGTCAACCCGGGTGGCGACACGGCCCCGACGCTGACCACCACGACCACCGCGCAGCCGCCGAAGGACCTGACGGTCAAGACCGTCATCCAGGGCGACGGCCCGAAGGTGACCGAGAACCAGACGGTGATGGTCCACTACACCGGCAAGATCTGGGGCACCGACAAGCAGTTCGACAGCTCCTGGGAGCGCAAGCAGCCGACCTCGTTCGCGCTCAACCAGGTCGTGCCCGGCTGGAAGCAGGGCCTGACCGGCGTCAACGTCGGCAGCCGCGTCCTGATCACCATCCCGCCGGCCCTCGGCTACGGCGAGGCCGGCCAGCCCGACGCCGGCATCAAGGGCACCGACACCCTGGTGTTCGTCGTCGACGTGCTCGGCGCTCTGTAAAGCAGGCAGAAGATGGACGACCTCGCGGCGGTCGCGGCCCTCAACGATCCCGTTCGCCGTGAGCTCTACCGATACGTCACCTCGAAAGGCCGCCCGGTCGGGCGCAACGAGGCCGCGGAGGCGGCCGGCGTCGCGCGCCCCCTGGCGGCCTTTCATCTTGACAAGCTTGTCGAGGCGGGCCTGCTGGAGGCGGGTTTCGCCCGCCTGACCGACCGGACGGGTCCGGGCAGCGGCCGTCCCGCGAAGGTCTACCAGCGTGCGCCGGGGGAGCACGTCGTGAGCGTGCCGCCGCGCGACTACCGCACCCTGGCGCTCGTCCTGGCCGAGGTGGTCGACCTGCTGGGCGGCGACGAGGTGGCCGAGAAGGCCGCCCACCGCATCGGCGCCCGCCTCGGCGCCGAGAGCGCCGCCGCCTCGCTTCCCGGCCTCCTCGCCGAACGGGGCTACGAGCCCTACGACGACGGCGGCGTGCTGCGCCTGCGCAACTGCCCCTTCCACGTGCTCGCCCAGGAGCAGCCGCTGCTGGTGTGCTCGATGAACCTCTCCCTCTGCCAGGGCCTGCTCGAAGGCCGGGGCGAGCCCGGCGCCCCTCGGCTCGATCCCCGTCCAGGGGAGTGCTGCGTCGTCTTCCCTCAAGAGAACTCTAAAACAAATCAAAGTTGACATAGAAGACCCGGCACTGCGACGGTGAGGTCATGCATCTGGCCCAGTTCAACGTCGCCCACATGCGCGCGTCCGTCGACGACCCTCTCCTGGCCGAGTTCGTCGCCGCCCTCGAACCCGTGAACGCGCTGGCCGACCAGGCCCCCGGCTTCGTGTGGCGCGCCATCGCCAACGAGGACGACCCCGAAGAGACCATCACCCACGAGTTCGGCGACCATTTGCTGATCAACTACTCGATCTGGGAGTCCCGCGAGTCGTTGTGGAACTTCGTCTACCGCTCACCCCACCTGGCGGTCCTCCAGCGGCGGCGCGAGTGGTTCCACCGCGTGGCCGAGCCCTACACGGTGATGTGGTGGGTGGAGGAGGGCGAGATCCCCTCGCTCAAGGAGGCGTGGCACCGCCTGACCCTGCTGCGGGAGCAGGGCCCGACCCCCGACGCCTTCACCTTCAAGGAGTTCTACGACCCCGACGGCGACAGGGGATAGTTTCCGGCCGCCGGGTGTCTCTCGCGCCGTCCGGGATCTTTTCTCCCGCTCCGTTACGGCTCCGCCCGCCCGGCGCCGACCGCCGTCTCCGGCCCGCACCGTGACCGGCGCCGACCGGCCGCGCCCGGTCCGCCCCGCCACGGCACATGCGGGGACCATGAGTCGGGGAGCCGACGTGCCGGCGATCGGGAACAGGGGCCCTGATCGCCGGGGCCCCGGTCAGGCGGTCACTCGGCCAGGAGGGTGGCGGCGTGGCGGCCGGCCGCCGCCGAGGTCAGGAAGTAGGCCAGGTCCTCGTCGAGTTTGCGGCCCATGGTCGACAGACCGACGGGGGAGGCCTTGAGGGCGTCGTACAGGCCGTCGACCTGGACTTTCACCAGGTTGTGGCGCTCTCCCAAGGGTGCGGCCTGGCGCTCGACCCGGGCGCCGAACGCGCCGCCCAGTTCCGGCACGACGACGTCGGCGCGGGTCAGGGCGACGCGGCCGTAGGCGGTGAGGCTGTGGTGGGAGACGCCGATGTGGCGCTCGCGCAGGTCGCCCTCGCTGACGCGCAGGGCGGCCACCGGGCGGCCGTTCAGCACCCCGGCCGCGTTGACCGCCTCGCCCGACGAGACGCCCGAGAAGCCCCACTTCGTTCCGGTGCCGAGGTTCCCCGGGCCCTGGGCCACGACGGTCACGTCGGCGCCGAGGACGTGGCGGGCGGCCAGCAATCCCGTGTGGGTCGTCACCGCCTCCAGGTCGCCACCGAACGACTGGCCGACCGTGACAACGCCTGTCAACCAGCCGATCTCGCGCAACTTCGCGCACGCCATCGAGAACCACGCCGGGAGCGCGCCGCCGTCGAGCATCACGTAGGCCACCCGCGCCGCCGGGCGCTCCAGATAGAGGCCGCAGAGGATCGCGGGCAGCGCGGAGTGCAGGTCGGCGACCACGACGGGCATCCCGTCGAGGGAGTCGGCCTTCCGCAGAAGGTCGTGGTGCGGGGAGTCCTGCTCGTCGGCGCCCAGGACCGTGGCCTGCAAGGGGGTGTAGCGGGCCTTGACCAGATGCCCCGGCCCGGCGGGATCTTGTGGCAAACGGTCGGGAACCGCCACCACCATGGCGTAACCTCCCGTACCGAGGCCCATGGCGAGGGCGGTCGTGTTCAGCAGCACCGTGTCGCCGGGCTCGGGGCGGCCCACCAGTGGCGGATAGGCCAGCGCCCGGCATCGGGAGCCGTCGTCGACGGCGACCTCGATCTCGAGCGCGCCGGGCCATTCGCGCCTGATCTCACGGACCTCGCCCCTGCGCCATCTGATCACCGGAAAAGGGTAGCGTTCGAGTCAGGAAGGAGGGCCGATGTCGCGGCGGAAGACGGAACGGTTGCTGAATCTGGTGATCTGCCTGCTGTCGACCCGGCGTCCGCTGAGTGCGGAGCAGATCCGCTTCGCGGTGCCCGGGTACGACCCGGTCAACGACGAGGCCTTCCAGCGGATGTTCGAGCGGGACAAGAACGAGCTCCGCGAGATCGGCATCCCCATCGAGGTCCAGAAGGACCCGTGGGAAGACGACCCCGGCTATCGCATCGTCAAGCAGTCCTACGAACTGCCCGAGATCACCCTGGAGCCCGACGAGGCCGCCGTGCTCGGCCTGGCCGCGCAGGTCTGGCAGCGGGCCAGCCTCGCCGAGGCGGCCGGGGGCGCGATGCTCAAGCTGAAGGCCGGCGGTGTCGAGACCGACCTGGCGGAAGGCCCCCTGGAGCTGCGGGTCGACACCCGCGACGCGGCCTTCACGCCGCTGTGGGAGGCCGTCCGCGACCGCCGCGCCGTCACCTTCAACTACCGCTCGGCGGGCAGCGAGACGGTGCTGAAGCGTGTGGTCGAGCCGTGGGGCGTGCTCTCGCGCCGCGGCCGCTGGTACGTCGTCGGCCACGACCGCACCCGGAACGGCACCCGCGTCTTCCGGCTCAGCCGGATCGCCGGCGACGTCACGCCCACCGGGCGGCCGGGATCGGTCGAGGTGCCCGAGGGCGCCGACCTGCGGGCGCTGGTGGCGTACGCGGGCGACGACCCGGGCCCCGAGCGGACCGCCACGGTGCGCGTCCGCCCCGGCACCTGCCAGGGCCTGCGTCACCTGGCCCGCGAGGTGCGGCCCGGCGCCGACTGGGACGAGGCCGACATCGTCTTCACCGACCCCGAGAGGCTCGCGGGCTGGCTGGCCAGCCTCGGCCCCGACGCGGTGATCGACGGTCCGCCCGACGCCCGTGAGGCCGTGATCCGCCGTCTGAAGGGCGCCCTCCATTGAACGACCGGCTTCCGCGGCTGCTCGCCCTCGTGCCCTACCTGATGTCCCACCCGGGCGCCTCGGTGCCCGAGGTCGCCAAGGTCTTCGGGCTCAACGAGAAGCAGCTCATCGACGACCTCCAGCTCGTCTGGATGTGCGGCCTGCCCGGCCACACCCCCGGCGACCTGATCGACGTCTCCTGGGACGGCGGCGAGATCCTCATCGACAACGCCGACACCATCGCCCGGCCGCTGAAGCTCGGCGTCGACGAGGCCAGCGCGCTCCTGGTGGCGCTCCGCATGCTCGGCGAGCTGCCCGAGTTCGCCGGCGGCGAGGTCCTGGGCCGGGTCGTGGCCAAGCTGGAGCAGGCCGCCGGCGACGGCGCCGCCGCCGTCAGCACCCAGGTCACCGTCGAGGTCGAGGCGGCCCCGGGCGCGCTGGCGACCGTCACCGACGCCGCCCGGCGCAAGCGCCGCCTCTCGCTCGTCTACTACACCCCCGGCCGCGACGAGGTCACCCCCCGCGAGGTCGACCCGCTGCGGGTGGTGCTGGTCGACGGGCGCCACTACCTGGAGGGCTGGTGCTACCGGGCCGAGGCGATGCGGATGTTCCGCGTCGACCGGATCCAGGAGGTCGCCGTCCTCGACGTGGCCGCCGATCCGCCCGCCGAGGCCGAGCCGATGGACGTCACCCAGGGCGTCTTCCGCCCCTCCGACACCGACGAGCTGGTCGAGCTGGAGGTCACCCCGTCGGGGCGGTGGATCTCCGAGTACTACCCGGTCGAAGAGGTCGAGGAGCTCGGCGAGGGCCGCCAGCGGGTGGCCCTGCGCGCCCGCGACCAGGGCTGGCTGGTGCGCCTGGCCCTGCGGCTGGGCGACTCCGGCCGGGTCGTCCGCCCCGAGAGCCTGGCCGAACGGGTCGCCGAGACGGCCAAACGCACCCTGGCCAACTACGAGGGCAGCCTGTAGGCCGCTCATGGGGGTAGCCGGGACCGGGTCGGCGGTGAAGGAATCATGTCCGCCGGGTGACGCGGTTTTCGGCTGAAGAAGAGGGATGTTCGTGATCTGGTTATTCGTCGGCCTGGGCGCGGCAGGGCTGCTTCTGGTGGGGTTTCTGGCCGTCCGGGTCTTCGTTGCGGCCCGGGGACTGGGGGCCGAAATCGAGCGGGCCAAGAGCCGAATGGACCCGATTCGTCCCCCTGAAGGGTGATGAGCACTGCGATCGCAGCGTACGATCGGGCAAGGACGTGCATCACCCGCCCCTTAAGGACGTGTCATGGGAAGCCTGGGACCCACTGAGCTGATCATCATCGGGCTCATCGTCATTCTGCTGTTCGGCGCCAAGAAGCTCCCCGACACGGCTCGTGCCCTGGGCCAGTCGCTGCGCCTGTTCAAGAAGGAGACGCAGAAGCTCCGCGAAGACGACGACGACAAGGCCACCGTGGTGCAGGCCGAGACCGTGACGCCGCAGCCGGCCCCCGTGCCGCCGGCGCAGATCCCGCCCGCCACGCCGACGCCCTCGGTCGAAGACCGGCTCCGCCAGCTCGAAGAGGAGAACGCGAAGCTCCGCGCCACCTCGCAGCCGGCCGCGCAGCCGTCCGACAAGAAGAACTGACCCCCGCCGCACCTTCTTTCGAGACAGGATCATGGGATGGCCCTGTTGAAGAGGTCGTCGACGCCGAAGCCCTCGGCCGTGGCGGACGATCCCGATGGGCGCATGTCGCTCATGGACCACCTTCGCGAGCTGCGCAACCGCCTGTTCAAGATGATCATCGGCGTGGTGCTCGCGACGATCGTGGGTCTGGTCTTCTTCGACCCGATCTGGGATTTCATGACCGGGCCGTTCTGCCGGCTGCCCGACGCCTACCGGCTCGGCGGCGGCACCGAGTGCAGCCTCGTGGTCAACAGCGTCACCGGCGGCCTCTTCATCAACCTGAAGGTGGCCTTCATCTTCGGCGTCGTGGTGGCCTCGCCCCTGTGGATCTACCAGATCTGGGCGTTCGTGACGCCCGGTCTCTACCGGAACGAGAAGCGCTACAGCTACACCTTCCTCGGCCTGGCGCTGCCGCTGTTCCTGGCCGGCGCGACCCTGGCCTACCTGACGATGGACAAGGGCCTGTCGCTGCTGCTGGGGTTCGTGCCCGACAACTCCGTGCCGCTCATCGACGTGAACGACTACCTCACGTTCCTGATGATGATGCTGCTGATCTTCGGCGTGTCGTTCCTGCTGCCGCTGCTGCTGGTCTTCCTGAACCTGATCGGCGTGGTCCGCTACGAGGTCGTGGCCAAGCACCAGCGCATGGTGGTCTTCGGGTTCTTCGTCTTCTCGGCCGTCGCGACCCCGAGCCAAGACCCGTTCACGATGCTCGCGCTCGCGCTGCCGATGATCGCCCTGTTCTTCGTGGCCGAGGCGTTCATGTACTTCCACGACAAACGTGCCGACGCCGCCGCGGCCCTCAAGGCCCGGCAGATCGAAGAGGAGCTCGACGGAACCCCGGCCGAGTGAGCCGGCCCGTCGTCCTGGTGAACCCGGCCGCCCGTGGCGGCCGGGCGGCCCGCCGCCTCGGCCCGGTCCTGGCGCGGCTGCGCGACCCCGAGGTGATCACCGGCGCGTCGGCGGGCGACACGCTCGAACGGGCCCGCGCCGCCGTGCGGAGACGGCCGCCGGTCGTGGTCGCGTGCGGGGGCGACGGCCTGGTGCACCTGGCGGTGCAGGCGGTGGCCGGCACGGGCGTCCCGCTGGCGATCGTCCCCATGGGCACCGGCAACGACATAGCCGCCGACCTCGGCCTCCCGCGTGACCCGTTGGCCGCCGCCGACCTGGTCACCGGGGGAGTGCCCCGCGTCATCGACGCCGCCACCGTGGGCGACCGCTGGTTCGCCGGGGTGCTGGCCTGCGGGTTCGACTCCCGCGTCAACGAGCGCGCCAACGCGATGACCGGCCCGGCCCGCTACGTCACCGCCGTGCTCCGGGAGCTGCGGGAGTTCCGGCCGATCCCCTTCCGGGTCACCCTCGACCACCACCCCGCCGTGGAGGTCGACGCGATGCTGGTGGCCGTGGGGAACACCCGGTCGTACGGGAACGGGATGAAGATCTGCCCGACCGCCCGGCCCGACGACGGGCTGCTCGACGTGGTGATCCTCAAGGCGCTGCCGACGGCCGCCTTCCTGCGGGCCTTTCCCAAGGTCTTCCTGGGCACTCACGGCAGTCACCCGGCCGTGGAGATCCATCGTGCCGCTTCCGTGACCCTGGAGGCACCCGGCGTGATCGCCTACGCCGACGGGGAACGCGCCGGACCGACCCCGCTGACCTGCACGGCCCGTGCCGGTGCGCTGACGGTGATGACACGGCCGTAACAGGAATATCGGTAGGGTTGACGGCATGAGCACGCCTGCGGAACGCTACGCCGCCTTCCGTGACCAGCAGACCGAGTCGGGCCCGGCGCTCACCTCGTTCCGCGGGTTGTACGACTTCGAGCTCGACGAGTTCCAGCTCGACGCCTGCCAGGCGCTTGAGGCCGGAGACGGCGTGCTGGTGGCGGCCCCCACGGGGTCCGGAAAGACCGTGGTCGGCGAGTTCGCCGTCCACCTGGCCCTGGAGCAGGGCCGCAAGTGCTTCTACACGACGCCCATCAAGGCGCTGTCGAACCAGAAGTTCAACGACCTGGTGCGGCGCTACGGCGCCGCCAACGTGGGTCTGCTGACCGGCGACAACAGCGTCAACGGCGACGCCCCGATCGTCATCATGACGACCGAGGTGCTGCGCAACATGCTCTACGCGGGCTCCCAGACCCTCAGCGGGCTCGGCTACGTGGTCATGGACGAGGTCCACTACCTCGCCGACCGGTTCCGGGGCGCCGTCTGGGAAGAGGTGATCATCCACCTGCCCGAGTCGGTGCGCGTGGTCGCCCTGTCGGCCACGGTCTCCAACGCCGAGGAGTTCGGCGAGTGGCTGGGGGCGGTCCGGGGCGACACGACGGTGATCGTCGACGAGCACCGCCCGGTGCCGCTGTGGCAGCACATGCTGGTCGGCAACCGCCTCTACGACCTGTTCGCCAGCGAAGACGGCGCGACCCGCATCAACGCCAGCCTGATGCGCATCTCCCGCGACGAGCAGCGCCTCAACCAGGCGCGCGGCAAACGGGGCTACAACCGCCCCCGGCGCACCCCCCACGACCGCGCCCAGGTGATCGAGCGTCTCGACGCCGAGGGCCTGCTGCCGGCGATCACGTTCATCTTCTCCCGCGCGGGCTGCGACGCGGCCGTCAAGCAGTGCCTCTACGCCGGCCTGCGGCTCACCACCGACGAGGAGCGCCACGAGATCCGGCAGCTGGTCGACGAGCGCACCGCCCACCTGCCCGACGAAGACCTCGCGGTGCTGGGCTACCTCGACTTCCGCGACTGCCTGGAACGCGGCCTGGCCGCCCACCACGCGGGCATGCTCCCGGCCTTCAAGGAGGTCGTCGAGGAGCTGTTCACCAAGGGCCTGGTCAAGGCGGTCTTCGCGACCGAGACGCTGGCCCTGGGCATCAACATGCCGGCCCGCTCGGTCGTCATCGAGAAGCTCGACAAGTGGAACGGCGAGACCCACGCCGACCTGACCCCGGGCGAGTACACCCAGCTCACCGGCCGGGCCGGCCGCCGCGGCATCGACGTCGAGGGCCACGCGGTGGTCGTCTACCAGCCCGGCATGGACCCGATCGGCGTCGCGGGCCTGGCCAGCACCCGCACCTACCCGCTGCGGTCGAGCTTCCGGCCCTCCTACAACATGGCCGTGAACCTGGTCGGCCAGGTCGGCCGCGAGCGGGCGCGAGCCCTGCTGGAAGACTCCTTCGCCCAGTTCCAGGCCGACCGCGCGGTCGTCGGGCTGGCCCGCCAGCTGCGCAAGCACGAAGACGCGCTGCGGGGCTACAAGGAGGCGATGACCTGCCATCTGGGCGACTTCCCCGAATACGCCGCGCTGCGGCGCGCGCTGTCCGACCGTGAGGCCGAGTTGTCCAAGCAGCGCGGCGCGGCCCGGCGGGCGCAGGCGGTGCAGAGCCTGGAGGTGCTGAAGGTCGGCGACGTGATCCGCATCCCGGGCGGGCGCCGGGCCGGGCTGGCCGTCGTCCTCGACCCCGGGGTGAGCGTGCGCGGCGAGGGGCCGTCGCTGCTGGTGCTGACGGTCGGCAAGCAGGTCAAGAAGCTGACCCCGGCCGACTTCCCGGTGCCGGTCGAGCCGGTCGAGCGCATCCGGGTGCCGCGCAACTTCAACGCCCGCAGCCCCAAGGAGCGGGCCAACCTGGTCGCCACCATGCACGCCAAGCTGGGCGACGTCGACCTGGGCAAGCCGGTGCGCGCCCGCGACCACGCGGCCGAGGACGACGAGATCCTGCGGCTGCGCCGCGAGCTGCGCCAGCATCCCTGCCACGGCTGCGACGAACGCGAAGACCACGCCCGCTGGGCCGAGCGCTACTACAAGCTGCTGCGCGAGACCGAGGGCCTGCGCCGCCGCGTCGAGGGCCGCTCCCACGTCATCGCCCGCACCTTCGACCGGGTCTGCGGCATCCTCGACGAGCTCGGCTACCTCGACGGCGAGACCGTCACCGACGAGGGCCGCCGCCTCGCCAAGCTCTACACCGAGCTCGACCTGCTGACCGCCGAGTGCCTGCGCGGCGGCATCTGGGAGAAGCTCGACCCCGCCGAGCTGGCCGCCTGCGTCTCGTCCCTGGTCTACGAGTCACGCCAGACCGACGACAACCGCAGCCCCCGCGTCCCGGCCGGGGCCGCGAAAGAGGCCCTGGCGTCGATGGTGAAGTTGTGGGCCGACCTGGAGGCCGTCGAGCAGGACCACGACCTGTCGTTCACCCGCGAGCCCGACATGAGCTTCGCGTGGGCGGCCTGGCGCTGGGCCAAGGGGCACACCCTCGACGCGGTGCTGACCGACAACGACCTGGCGGCGGGTGACTTCGTCCGGTGGATCAAGCAGCTGCTCGACCTGCTGGGCCAGTTGCGCGACGCGGCGCCCAAGGGCAGCAAGGTGCGCGAGACCTCGGGGAAGGCGATCGACGCCATGCGGCGCGGGGTGGTGGCCTACTCGTCGCTGACGTGATCGGGCCGAACTGACCGCCCGGTCAGGCGCGGGTAGTGGTTCGTTCGCCCACCGTATCCCCATGGGGAGATTCCGGGTGTTACACGGCGGAAATCCGCTATGTAACACCCCACGCCCCTGGAGGTCCGGATGTTCGCTCTCCTCGCCGCTGTCCTGTTCCTCGTCGCCCTCGTCTTCGCGATCGGCGGCTACGCCGTCGGCGCGGTCCTGACCGTGACCACGCTGACCATCGCCGGCGCCGTGTTCCTGGCCCTGCACCTGGGCGGCTACGGCACCACGTGGAGCCTCAAGAAGTGACCTGACTTTGTAAAGGGCCGCTCCGTGATCGCGCGGGGCGGCCCTTCGCATATTCCCGGCGCATTTTCCGGCCGTGAACCGGACGCTGACGCATTCGGTTACAATCGCTTTGGCCGACGCCAATTGAGCACATTAGCGGTACGACATCTCCGGACGATTGAGGAGTGTAATCCCCGATGAGCGCAACGGCCCCATCCGCATTGCTGCGCGTGTCCGGTCTGCACAAATCCTATTCCCGCCTGCCGGTGCTGCACGACGTCGGCTTCTCGATCGGCTCCGGTGAGGCGGTGGCCGTGGTCGGGGCGAACGGGTCCGGGAAGACGACCCTGCTGCGGTGCGTCGCCGGGGTGGAGGACGCCGACGAGGGGCTGGTGGAGTTCGACGGCGTGCCGCTGCGCGAGTCCGACCCCGCGGTCCGGGCGGCGATGGCCTGCCTGCTCGACGACGTCGACTACTTCCCCGACATGTCGGTCGTCGACCACCTGGCCCTCTACGCCTGGGCCCACGGCGCCGACGACCCCGACGCCCTGGTGGCGGCCACGCTGCGCGACCTCGACCTCGAAGGGGCCGCCGACCAGCTGCCGATCACCCTGTCCAGCGGCCAGCGCCACCGGCTCGGGCTGGCCTCCTGCCTGGTCAGGCCGCGCCGGCTGCTGCTGCTCGACGAACCCGAGCAGCGGCTCGACGTGAAGGGGCGGGCCTGGCTCGCCGACCGGCTGCAGAAGGAGAAGGCGGCGGGTGTGGCCGTGTTGTTCACCTCCCACGACCGTGACCTGATCGACGCGGTCGCCGACCGCACGATCGAGGTGGCCGGATGACGGTCATCGGGGTCCGGGCGCTGCCGGGGGCCGCCGAGCTCCGCCACCGCCGGCGGGCCCGCCGCCCGCGCCGCCCCCTGGGCTTCCTGCTCTCGATGCTCATCGAGCGCCTCATCTACCTGGGCGTTCTGGGCGGGCTCGTGGTCGAGGTCACCCAGGCCGGGGTGGCGCGCATCGAGGCCGGCGGCGGCGTGCCCGACCTGGTGCGCACGTCCGTCACCCAGCTCACGGCGGCGGTCCTGGCCCTGGCCTGCCTGGTGCTGCTGGCCAAGGCGCTGCTGGCGTTCGGCCCGCTCTACGCCGGGTCGCCGGCCCGCACGTGGCTGCTCAGCACCCCCGTCGACCGGGGCGCCCTGCTGCGCGGGCATCTGGCGGCGGCGGTGACGGTGGGCGCGGCGGTGTGCGCGGTCGTCGGGTTCGTCTTCCTCGCGGTGACCCGGTTGTCGGTGCCGGTCGTCGCGTGGGTGGTGTGCTGGGCGGCGGCCGGAGTGGTGCTGACCTGCCTGTGCTTGCTGGCGCAGGCGGGGGAGCGGCCGGTCGCGGCCGTCCAGCGGTGGCTGAGCGGGGCGGCCTACACGCTGGTCGGGGTCGCGGTGGCGGTGCTCGCGCTGCGCCCCGACCTGACGCTGACCGGGCTGGAGTCGGCGGGGCCGGTTCCGTTCACCGTGGCGGCGGTGGTCGCGCTGGCGGCGGCGGTGGCCGCGGCCGAGTGGGCGCGGCGCAGCCTCGGGGCGATGACACGCGGGAAGGTGTCGTCCGGGGCCGAGCTGGCCACCGCGACGCACGTGTCGGTGCTCTCCCTCGACGTGACGATGTTCTGGTCCATCGTGCTCGAACGGCGGGCGCGGGCGGTGGCGCGGGTGCGTCCGGCGGCGATTCGCGGAAATCGATTCACCGCATTGGTGAAAAGCGATCTGGCCCGAATCCGGCGCATGCCGACGGGATTCTTCATGTGGGCGGCGCTGATTTCCGTTCCTTATGGCGCCCATGTCGTCGGGCTCGACGCATTTCTGCCCGCGCTGCACACCGTGACGGCATTCGCGGCGGTCGACAGATTGGCGGCCGGATTGCGCGTCGTTTCGCGTTCTCCGTCGATTCGGCGGGCGCTGGGCGGCTCCGATCTGATGCTGACGCTCACGTTCCTGACCGTCCCGGCCGCCGGGGCGGTGGTCTGGTCGGCCGTCACCTGGGCGCTGGTTCCGGGGTTGTCGCTGCTGACGGCGGCGGTGTCGGCGGCGGGCGCGCTGGCGGTGACCTACCGGGTGGCGACCCGGCCGCCGCTCGACTACTCCAGCCCTCTCGTGGACGTCGGGCTGTTCGGCCCGACGCCCCTCGGGCTGATCCTGCAACTGGTGCGCGGCCCGGCGCTGCTGGCGGGGCTGGCCCTCCTGCAGACCGTGATCGCCGGGTGACTAGCAACAGGCGTACGAGCACGAGAGCACTTCGGTGCACGTCGTGAACGTCAGCAGCACGATCGGCACGCCGCCGGCGCGTTTGCGCATGTTCTGGGCGAGCAGCACGAGCCGCTGGCGTTCGGTGGAGTAGCCGCCGATCTCGCCGTTGAAGAACGACATCATGCGGTCGACGGTCTTCTCCAGGTCGGGTTCCTCGCCCTTGACGAAGGCCGCGCCGGAGCCGACGAAGTCGTCGATGCCGGGCACCGTCGCCCACGACCGCTGGAGCTCCACGAGCAGGGCGGTCACGTCGTACGGCGGCTTCGGCTGTTCAGCGTCGTCCACGGAGGCCTCCTCGGGGGTGCGGCAGATGCAGGGGTGACACGATCGCGGGGTCGTCGCGGCGCAGGGCGGCCAGCGCGACCCCGGCGGCGCCGAGCATGAGGCCGTGGCCCCGGGGCCAGGCCAGGTCGTCGTGGTGGGCGGCCAGGGCGCGGCGGGTCATCTCGCGGGCGAGGCCGGCGTCGCCGTCCTCGGCGTGTTCGGCCGGGGCGAGGGAGAGGATCTCGGCGAGGCCGGCCGCGCCGTGGCACAGGCACATGTCGTAGACGAGGGCGGGGTGGCTCGTGGCGGCCCGGCGGGCGGCGGCGAACCCGATGCGGGCCTCGTGCGGGTCCAGCCGGCCCCGGGTGAGGGCGATGCCGGGCGCGCCGTAACACCAGTCGTAGCGGTTGATGTCGGGTTCGAGGGTCAGGTCGCCGCCGGGGCCGCGCTCGTGGGCGGTGCGGGCGTCGCGCCAGTTGCCGTCGTGGAACCACGTGCGTTCGTAGGCGACCGCCCGCTCGGCGGCCGCCAGGAAGGCGGCCTCGCCGGTCGCCTCGGCGAGTTCGGCCAGCGCGAGGGCGCATCCGGCCGCGCCGTGGGCGTACCCGACGAAGCCGGGTGTCCACGACAGGACGCCGCCGGTGTCCTCGCCCCTGCCGATCAGCGCGGCGCCCAGGTCGGCGGCGCGGCCGAGGCCGGTCGGGTTGCCGAGGTCGCGGGCGGTCAGGACGGCCAGCAGCGCCCCGGCCGTCCCGTCGATCACGTCGGCGGGGCCCTCGCCGGTCAGCGCGTCGCGGGCGGCGGCGTCCACGAGGGCGAAACCGCGCTCGACCAGTTCGGCGTCGCCGATGGCGCGTCCGGCCAGGGCCACCGCGAGGCCGGTGCCGGAGGTGCCGCTGTAGAGGCCGGGGCCGGGCAGGTCGGCGGCGGTGGCGAGGGCCTGCCGGGCCGCCTTCGCGGCGAGGCGGGTGAAGGCGGGGTCGCCGAGCTGGGAGAGGAACAGGGCCATCCCGGCGGTGCCGTCGTAGACGTCGGCGCTCATCGGGACCCATCCGGCCCGGCCGCCGATGTCGGGGTGGGGTTTGAGCCAGGTGCAGCGGTCGCCGTGGACCAGGGCGTCGGCGGCCATCCGCCGGGCGAGCCGTTCGGCCTCGCCGGTCAGGCCGCCGGGGGCGACCGGTCCGGGCGCGGGGGCGGCGCCGGTGAGCCCGTCGAGGAGGCGGGCGACCTCGGGGGTGGCGTGGGGGGTGGTCAGGGACCGTCCCGCCTTCTCGAACGCCTCGGCGACGTGGGCGAGCTGGACGTCCCGGTCGGCGGTGCCCTCGGCGTGCGCCCGCATGAGGCCTTCGGCGATGCGCTCGCAGACGAACATGCCGTAGCTCTCGCCGCCGCCCGGGTCCTCGGCGACGCCCAGCCCGAGCCCGGCCCGGTGGGTCAGCGCGGGGACGTACGGGCGCATCATCGGCAGCAGCCGCCGGTGGAGGTCGCGCAGGGCCGGCCAGACGCGGGCGAGGTCGTCGTGGCCGATGTAGAGCACGGCGCTGTCGGCCCGTTCGGGCCAGTCGGCGTCGGCGTGCACGACCTTGAAGTGGAAGGGCAGGTCGCCGACGATCCGGGTGAGGGGTTCGATCAGGGCGACGGCGCCGGTGGCGGCCAGGTTCCAGTAGAGGCGCACCAGCCGCTGTCCGTCGGCGGAGGGTTGCCCGTGGGGGCTGCGGAAGAGCACGAACCCCGGAGACTTGGTCACCGAGACGCCGGGGATGTGCACCTCGACGTGGTCGGCCGGGCCGGGGAGGCTGAGCCTGACCCGGACCCCTTCCAGGTCGACCAGCGGTTCGGCGTCGCCGGTGATCAGGGGCAGCCGTCTGCGGGCAGGGGCGACGTGGGCGCCGGCGTACACGGCGGCGTTGACGAACCGGGCCGACCGGGTCGAGGGGAGGCCCTCCATGATCGACTCGCGGAAGGCGGCCACCTCGCGGCGCGGGCGGCCGAACAGGTAGCAGCCCCGGTAGAGCAGGCGGCCGACGAAGGAGCCGGCCGCCTCCCGCATCATGGCGTCGTCGGGCAGGGGCCGGATCGTGTCGACGACCTCGCCGAACCAGGCCAGGTCGTAGGTCGCGGAGACGGTCACCGCGGCCAGCGCGGCGGCGACGGTCTCCCGGTTGTCATCGGTCGCCATCGTCGATCGCCAATCCGAAGAAGGTCCGGGCGGCCACGCCGGGGGTGGTGTGGAAGTTCGCCGCCATCTGCAGGAGTTGCCGGGAGGTCGCCAGCGGCACGCTGCGCTGGTGGGTCTGCTCGACGGCGAACTGCACCAGCCGCGCGCCGCACCAGCGCATCAGGTCGGTCAGGCCGGCCTTGGCGAGGTCGAGCTCGCCGGCGTAGGTGAGGACGTAGCTGCCGAGGAAGGCGTGCGCGAACCCGCGGATCTCGCGCAGCCCTTCGGCCGCCGCCGCGTTCGCGGTCACCTGCCCCTCCATGGGCACCCACGCGTCGGGGTCGGTGAGCCACCACACGATGCGTTCGGTGAGCAGCCCGGCGATGTCCCAGCGGCGGTCGCCGGGCCCGCCCATCTCCCAGTCGATGAAGACGGGCTCGCCCGAGGGCCGGATGAGGATGTTGTCGCCGCGCAGGTCGCCGTGTCCCATGGCGTCGGCGGTCCACTGGTCGTGTACGCCGTCCAGCAGCTCCGACAGCGCCGGGCTGGACTGGATGGTGCGGACCACCTCCAGCGAGGCGGGGCTGTGGAACTCGATGGAGTCGAGCGTGGGGTGCCCGCAGCGCAGGATGGGCGGCGGCTGCTGCGCCGGCAGGCCGCCGTCGCCGTCGACGGTGTGGAGACGGGCCAGGGCGGCGCCGATCCCGACCGCCGTCGCCGGCCGCCGGGCGGGGTCGGCGATGTGGGCGTCGCGGGGGGCCTGCCCGTCGACGAACTCGGTGACCAGCAGGCCGGTGCGGTCGTCGAAGGCGGAGAAACGCGGCAGGTAGGGCGCGAAGGAGGAGCCCCGCAGCACACGGTAGACCTCCGCCTCGCGGTCGAGCGTCTCCTGGGTCTCGGCCGAGGTGCCCTGTTTGACCACCCAGCCGGCCTCGGCGAGCCGCACGATCAGGCAGCGGCAGCGGCGTGACTCGTCCACGACCGTCAGCCGGGGGTCCAGCACCTGTTCCGGGCCCAGCACGCCGTGCGCGGCGAGGACGCGGACGGCGGTCACCTCGTCGAGCACGGGCCGGCCGGCGGTGAAGACCGACTTCTCGGCGGTGAGCCGGTCGGCCCGCACGACGACGTCGGGGGAATCGGCGTTCACAGGATCTCCGATCGGTCAGCAGCATCCCATCGAGCAACTGAACGCGGCCGTGCAGCCCGCGATGCTCACCGTGATCGTGATGAATCCGCACCGCTCCTCGGCGGTCTGCGCGAGTTCGATGATGCGCCTGCGGTGCTCGGCGTTGCCGTAGCCGTCGCCGTGCAGGACCCGTGTCATCGCCTCGATCGCGTCGTCGAGTTCGAGGTCGCCCTTGATGAATCCGAGCGCGGCGGCCCGGTAATCGGCGGCGCCGTCGATGCTCTTCAGTTCGAGATTGATCTGCTCAAGAATGTCGTAGCCCTCGGGCACCGAATTTCCTTCGACGTTTTCGGGCATGCTCGGGAATCCGCCCAGGAAATCCCAGGCGGATTCCGGCGTACCGATTGCTGTTTGAGCCTGTCATCTACGTTCACTCGCAGAATTGCGCCGCCGACACGAAAGGGCGGTCTTTCTTCTGTGCGACTCGCGGCGCCGGGCCGAGGAGAAGGGCCCGTGATCACGGTGGAAAGGCGGATCTCGCACAGGTGGAGCGGGTGGAGCGGGTGGAGCCGGTGGAGCGTCGGGTCAGCAGCAGAAGCCGGAGCAGCTGAAGGCGGCCGTGCAGGCGGTGAGCGTGGCCAGGACGGACGCCCAGCCGCACTTCGCCTCGATGGTCTGGCCGAGCTGGATCATGCGTTCGCGGTCGGCCTCGTCACGGCAGATCTCGCCGCGGAGGAACGGGGCCATCGCCTCGAGCGCCTGCTCGACGTCGATGTCGCCCTTGAGGAATCCGTTGGTCGCGGCGCTGAACTCCGCGAATCCCGAAATTCCCATCAGGGCGTCGTTGACGTCCTTCATGACCTGCGGATCGGCTGTCTTCTCCTCTACTGCGGGTAGCGTCGCTGTAACAGATGTCATACCTGACTCACCTTCCTATTAGGGGTGGGCTAGAGGCAGAACACCACATCTGTCCGGAACATGTCAACGAAGAAGTAAGTCCGTTTCTGCCAGTTTCTGTGTTATCAATATTGGGTCGGGGGCCACGGAGAACGCGAGATTACGGACGTACATATCGTCCGTCACGGCTGCCCGGAAACGATCGTCTCTCGACTCGCCGAGGTCGCCCGTGGAAACGCCCAACCTGACCAGAGACCAGGCCCGCCTGCGGGCCGAGCTGATCGCCGTGGAGTCCTACCACGTCGCCCTCGACCTGACCGGCGACGACGGCTTCACCTCGGTGACCACCGTGCGCTTCACCTGCCGGCGGCCGGGCGAGGCCACGTGGATCGACCTGGTGGCCCGGTCGGCCGACGAGGCGGTCCTCAACGGGCACCCGCTCGACCTGCGCCGGTACGACCCGTCGGAGGGCGTCGTGCTGCCCGATCCGGCCGCCCGCAACGAGCTGACCGTGCGGGCGCGCTGCGCCTACGGCAGCACCGGCCAGGGCCTGCACCGCTTCACCGACCCCGCCGACGGCGCGGTCTACCTGTACACCCACTTCCAGCCGGCCGACGCCAAACGGGTCTTCGCCTGCTTCGACCAGCCCGACCTCAAGGCGCCGTTCACGCTGACCGTGACCGCCCCCGCGTCGTGGACGGTCCGGACCAACAGCCCGGCGCGCCACGTCGAACCGGCCGGCGACGGGACGCGCCGCCATCACTTCGCCCCCACCCCGCCGCTGCCCACCTACCTTGTGGCGGTCGTGGCCGGGCCGTGGGCGCAGTGGCACGCCGACGAGGACGGCGAGATCCCGCTGGCCCTCTACTGCCGGGCCTCCCTGGCCTCCCACATGGACGCCGAGCGCCTGTTCGCCCAGACGCGGCGGGGGCTGGCCTACTACCGCGACACCTTCGGCGTCCCCTACCCCTTCGCCAAGTACGACCAGTGCTTCGTCCCGGAGTTCAACGCCGGGGCCATGGAGAACGCCGCCTGCGTCACCTACCAGGAGGACATGATCTTCCGCGGCCACGTCACCGCCCACGAGCTGCGGGCCCGTGAGGAGACCGTGCTCCACGAGATGGCCCACATGTGGTTCGGCGACCTCGTCACCATGAGGTGGTGGGACGACCTGTGGCTCAACGAGGCGTTCGCGACGTACATGAGCGTGCTGGCCCAGGCCGAGGCGACCGGGCACACCCAGGCCTGGACGACCTTCGCCAACATCCAGAAGGCGTGGGCCTACCAGCAGGACCAGCTCCCCACCACCCATCCGGTCGTGGCCGACGTCCAGGACGTCGAGATGGCGGGCGTGCACTTCGACGGCATCACCTACGCCAAGGGGGCGAGCCTGCTGCGGCAGCTGGCCGCCCACGTGGGCGCGGACGACTTCTTCACCGGCCTGCGGGGCTACTTCGCCGCCCACGCGTGGGGCAACGCGACGCTGCGCGACCTGCTGGCGGCGCTGGAGAAGGCGTCCGGACGCGACCTGTCCCGCTGGAGCGGCCAATGGCTGGAGACGACCGGCCTCGCCACCCTGCGCCCGGTCTGGTCGGCCGACGCCGACGGCCGGTTCACCGCCTTCGCCGTCGAGCAGTCGGCCGACCTGCTCCGTGACCAGCGCGTGGCGGTCGGCGTCTACGCCGACGACGGCCACGGGCGGCTGGTGCGCGTCCACCGGCAGGAGATCGACGTCAGCGGCGCGCGCACCGACGTGCCCGAGCTGATCGGCCGCCACCGGGGCGACCTCGTGCTGGTCAACGACGACGACCTCGGCTACTGCAAGATCCGCCTCGACCCCGCCTCACGGGCCGTCCTGTCGTGCCGCATCGGCGACCTGGCCGACCCGCTCGCGCGGGCGCTGGCCTGGTCGGCGGTCTGGGAGACGACGCGGGACGCCGAGTTCCGCGCCCGCGACTACGTGGCCCTGATCCACCGCGGCCTGGCCGCCGAGACCGACACCGGCGTGCTGCGGCGGCTGCTCCAGCAGGCGCACGCCGCGCTCGACACCTACGCCGACCCGGACTGGTCACCCGGCGGCTGGCGCGCGCACGCCACCTGGCTGATCGAGCAGGCGGAGGCCGCCGAACCGGGATCCGACCGCCACCACGTGCTGATCAACGCGCTTCTGGTCGGCGTCCTGGACGAGTCCCACCTGACGCGCGTCCGCCGCCTGCTGGAGGACCCCGTCGACCCGCTGACGCGCTGGCGCGTCGTTCAGGCGCTGGTCGCCCACGGCGTCGCCGGAGACGCCGAGATCGACGCCGAACTCGCCCGGGGCCCGGCCTTCCTCGGCCCCTCCCAGGCCGAACGGGCCCGCGCGCTGCGCCCCGGCCGCAAGGAGGAGGCGTGGCGGCGGGCGATGCACGACGAGAGCCTCCCGGCCGCCACCGTCGAGGCGGTGATCGGCGGTTTCGCCCATCCCGCGCAGAAGCACCTGCTGCGGCCGTACGCCGCCCGCTACCTGGAGGAGATCGGCGACGTGTGGCGGCGGCGGGGCGAACGCGCCCAGGGCCCGGCGATGGTGCTGTTCCCCTCGTGGGCCGTCGACCAGGCCACGGTCGACGCCGTCGGGGAGTGGCTCACCCGGACCGCCCCGCCCCCGGCCCTGGCCCGGCTGGTGGGCGAGGGGCGGGCCCGGCTGGCACGGGCGCTGGCCGCCCGTGCCTTCGACCGTTCGTCATGAGCCGCCGAGCCAGCGGCACGCGGCCTCCTCCAGCCCGGCCATGTCGTCGGGAGCGGTGCCCGCCCAGGCCACGTAGCCGTCGGGACGGACCAGCACCGGCGTGTCCGACTCCAGGTGGACCAGCCGCCCGGCCCGCGTCCCCACGGCCCCGGCCAGGTGGGCCGGGCCAGTGAGGACGGCCCGGCCGCTCCGCAGGGCCTCGGCGACGCGGCCGTCCGGGTCGGGCACGCTGCGGCCCACCAGCGGATGGTCGCCGGGCAGGTCGTACTTCTGGAGCACCCCCGACAACTTCTTCGCCATGTAGGTCGCGCCGCCCGGGGTGGCGACGAGATCGCCGACGATGCGGCGCAGCGACTCGGTGAGCGGGTCGAGCCGCATCAGCGCGATCTGCGCCCGCGTCCAGTCGAGCACCCACGCCCCGACCGGGTGCCGTTCCCGCGTGTAGGTGTCGAGCAGCCCGTCCGGAGCCCACCCCCGCACCGTGGCGGCGAGCTTCCAGCCCAGGTTCAGCGCGTCGCCGAGCCCCAGGTTGAGCCCCTGCCCGCCGAACGGGGAGTGGACGTGGGCGGCGTCGCCGGCGAGCACGACCCGGCCCCGCACGTAGGTGCTCGCCTGCCGCGCGTGGTCGGTGAACCGGGTCGCCGACCGCACCGAGGTGATCGTGACCTCGGTCTTCGACACCCGCCGGACGCTGTCCTGCAGCTCCGCGTGGGTGACGGGCGCGTGCCGGTCGGGCGGCGGGCCGTCCATCTCGACGGTGAGGATGCGGCCCGGCAGCGGCGTGTAGACGTAGATGCCGTTCTCGGTGCGGTTCCAGCCCGGGTTCAGCACCTCCGGGTCGGCGAACTCCACCACGGCCTGGTGCCCGGTGATCTCGGGGTCGGTGCCGGGGAAGTCGAACCCCGCGCCCCGCCGGACCGCGCTGCGCCCGCCGTCGGCGCCCACCAGCCACACGCACCGCAGCCGTTCGCCCGAATCGAGCTCGACGTCGACCCCCTCGCCGTCGTCGGCGAACTTCACCATCTCGGCGCCCTGCCGCAGCTCGGCCCCCAGCGCGACGGCCCGTTCGGCGAGGATCGCCTCCAGGGCCTGCTGGCTGACCGGCATCATGTCCCGCGACCACGCCGCGCCGAAGTCGGGATCGGCGTAGTCGACCAGAGCACGCGGGACGGTGATCCCGGCGAAGTGCCCCGCGATGTCGGACGACATGGGCACCCGGCCCAGGTCCATCCGCCGGGGAAGGGCGGCCAGCAGTTCGCTCGCCTGCCGCCGCTGCGCGTCGAGCAGCGCGGGCAGCAGCCCCCGCCGCTGGAAGGCCTCCACCGAGGGGATGTGCAGCCCGATCGCCTTGATGGTCGGATCGACGTCGGTACGCCGCTCGACCACCACCACCCGCACCCCGGCCAGCGCCAGCTCGCACGCGGTCATCAACCCCACGGGGCCGCCGCCGACCACCACGACGTCGTGGTCCACCGGCTCAGCCATGGAGTTCCAGCACGATCCGGGTGCCCGCCTGCTCGACCGCCGCCACCTTCAGCCCCGCCTCGGCCGCCAGCGCCGCGAGGTCGTCGGGGGAGCGGTCGGGGTTGTCCATGACGGCCTCGAACCACAACGTCATCCCGGTGTCGACGTGGCGCAGCCGCTCGGTCAGGCTCACCTCCGAGACCAGGATCCGGCCGGTGTCGCCCGCGGCGAGCGCGCAGTTGCGCAGCAGCCGGACCGCGGTCTCGTCGTCCCAGTCGGCCAGCACCGCCGACAGGACGTACACGTCGGCGCCCGCCGGAAGGGGCTGGAAGAAGTCCTGGGCGAGGGCGGCGGCCCGGCCGTCGAGCCCGGCGGCGGCGAACCGCTGCCCGGCGGCCCCGGCGAAACTCGGCAGGTCGATCAGGGTGGCCGACAGGTCCGGATGTCTGGTGAGCAGGGCCTCGACGAGGGCGCCGGTGTTCCCGCCGACGTCGACGACCGTCCGGGCCCGCGCGAGCACGGGGTGGTCGAGCAGGACGTCGATGTCGAACCCCGGCGGAAGCGCGAGCTGGGCCTTGAGGTCGTCGGGGGTGCCCGGCGCCCGGTCGACGTGGGTCCACAGGTCGGTGCCGTACATGCCGTGGTAGACCGACCGGCCGGTGCGCACCTTGTGGAGCAGGTGGACGGCCGACAACTCGGTCCGGCCGAGCACCGTGTCGAGGTCGAGCTGGTCGAACGGCCCCATCGGCGCCTCGCCCCGGCGTAACAGCCGGCCCAGGTCGGTCAGGCCGTACCGCCCCTCGGCGGCGCGCAGGAGGCCGAGGTGGACGAGGTGGTCGAGCAGCTTGCGGAGCGGCCGGGGGACGGCGCCGGTTCGGGCGGCGAGGTCGTCGGCGGTGAGGTCGCCCGCGTCCAGGTGGTCGGCGAGGCGGAGGGTGACCGCGGTCCGGACGCTCATCGGGGTGACCAGGTCGGCCAGTGTCATGATCCGGGCGTGACCTGCGAGATCAGGTGTCAATCGAGCCTCCCGTACTGTCAGTGGTACGCGATGCTTTCCTGACCCGAGACGATATCAGCCGACAAATCCGGGAGTAAGGATCTTCGTCCGGGTTCAGTCGGCCGCGGGCACCCACGCGAAGCGGATCTCCCGCGTCGCCGTGTCGGCCCGGAGCAGGCGGGCCGGGATCCGGTGGCCCAGCGGCAGGTCGGCCCCGTCGCAACGGGCGATCACGGCAGGGTCGGCGAGCTGGATCTGGCCGCTCCTGCCGTTCTCGGCCACGTCGACGACGACCGCCTCGAAGGTCTCGCCGATCCGGTCGCGGAGCAGGAACGCCTCGACCAGGTCGACGCAGGCCCGGTCGACCCCCGACGATCGGCGGGTGGCCACGGCCATCTCGCGCGGCAGCGCCGCCAGCGCCTCGCTGATCTCCTCGGGCACCGGTTCGCCGCTCGCCACGGCCAGGCAGACCTCGGTGGCGTAACGGTCGACCAGCCGCCGCAGGGGAGCGGTCACGTGGGCGTAGGGGGCGGCGACGGCGGCGTGCAGGGCGTCGGGCGGCGGCTCGCCGTCGAAGGCGACGTAGGCGGCGCCGCGCAGCAGGACCGTCGACTCGTGGAGGAAGGCGGCGTGGCCGGGGATCTTGGGGTCGAGGCCGTGGACGACCTCGCCGTACCCGGCCCCCTCGGGCCAGGGCACCCCGAGCGCCAGCGCCATCCGCCGCACCTTGCCGACGTCGGCCGGCCCGGCGGCGGGCAGCACCCGCAGCACGCCGACCTCGGCGTCGAGCATCAGCTGGGCCGCGCACATCCCGGTGAGCAGCGAGATCTGCGCGTTCCACTCCTCGCACGGCTGCGGCGAGCGGAACTCCACCCGGTAGCCGTCACCCGCCCGGACGACCTCCTGGTCGGGCGTCGGCAGCGTCACCCCGCCCCGGGCCCGCTCGATCTCCATGCGCAGCGGCCCGACCTCGGCCAGCAGCCGCAGCGTGCCGTCGGCGCGGCCGGTGTCGACGAGGGTCTGCACGTAGTCGTAGTCGAGCCGCTCCCGGCTGCGCACCAGCGCGGGCTGGACGTCGAACCCGACGACCTCGCCCTCGGCGTCGAGGTCGATGCACCACAGGGCGACCGGCCGGATCTCGCCGGGCAGCAGGCTGGCCGCGCCCTCCGACAACACCGGCGGGTGGAGGGGCACCCGCCCGTCGGGCAGGTAGACGGTCTCGCCCCGCCGCCGGGCCTCCAGGTCGATCGCGCCGCCGGGACGGACGAAGGAGCCCACGTCGGCGATGGCGTACCAGACGCGGTAGCCGCCGCCCTGGCGTTCCTCCAGGCAGAGGGCCTGGTCGAGGTCCATCGAGCCGGGCGGGTCGATGGTCAGGAACGGCAGGTCGGTGCGGTCGTCGCCGACGAAGCGCCGCGCGGCGGTGGCCGTGGCCTCTTCGAGGACCGCCGGGGGGAACTCGTCGGGCAGGTCGAACTCCCGGCGGACCCGGTCGAATCCCTCGCTCAGCCGCGGTGTCCCGGCCTCCGGTATCCGGATTTTTCGGTGTGGCACGCCCCTCAACGTAGCGGCTCAGCTCTTCCCGAGCACCGCGAGCAGCCGGTTGAGCGGGCTGTCGAGCCCGTAGCGGTCGGCCAGCGCGATGAGCGCCTCGGGGTCGTGGGGCTTGGCCGGGACCTCGAACGACCCCCGGGGGATCGGCACGTCGTGGGCCACCTTCACCACGGCGGGCGCGACCGCGAGGTAGTCGCGGGCGGCCTCCAGCTTGTTGCGGGCCCCGGCCGGGAATCCCTCGTCGCCGACGGCGGCGAGCAGCGCGTCGAGGGAGCCGAACCGGGTGATCAGCGAGGCGGCCGTCTTCTCGCCGATCCCGGCCACGCCGGGCAGCCCGTCGGAGGGGTCGCCCCGCAGCGTCGCGAAGTCGGCGTAGGCGCGGCCGGGGATGCCGTACTTGGCGGTGACCCAGGCCTCGTCGACCGTCTGCAGGTTCCGAATCCCCCTTACTGTGTAAAGGACCCGGCGCCCCTTCTCGTCGTCGACGAGCTGGAACAGGTCGCGGTCGCCGGTGACGATCTCGACCGGCTGCGTGGCGGCCGTCGCGAGGGTGCCGATGACGTCGTCGGCCTCGTACCCCTCGACGCCGAAGGAGGCGATGCCCACGGCGGCGAGCACCTTCTCGATGACCGGCACCTGCGGGGCCAGCGTGTCGGGGATCTCCTCCTCGTCGCCCGAGGCCACCCGGTGGGCCTTGTACGAGGGGATCGCCGCCACCCGGAACGCGGGCCGCCAGTCGGCGTCCATCGCCGCGACCAGATGCGTGGGGGAGTGGGTCTTCACCAGCGTGGCGATCATGTCGATCAGGCCCCGGACGGCGTTGACGGGCATGCCGTCAGGGGCGGTCATCGACTCCGGTACGCCGTAGAAGGCGCGGAAGTAGAGCGACGGGGTGTCGAGAAGCATCAGCACCCGTCTATGCTCCCAGCACCCCCACCGCGAGCAGGCACGTGTCGTCGCGCGGATTCGGCCCGCCGACGGTCTTCAGCATCGCGTCGACCCCGTCGGGCAGGTCGGCCACGGTCAGCGAACCGGCCGCCGCCAGCACCTGGGCCTGGCCCTCGTCGATGTCGCGGTCGCGCCGCTCGATCAGCCCGTCGGTGAACATCACCAGCACGTCGCCGGGCCGCAGCTGCACCTTGGCCACGCCGTAGGCGGGCTTGCGGGTGGCGCCGAGCAGCACGCCCGGCGGGGCGACCATCGGCCGGGCGATGCCGCCGCGCACCAGCACCGGCACCGGGTGGCCGGCGCCGGCCCAGGTGAACCGCAGCGTCTTGGGGTCGAACAGGCCGACCACGGCGGTGGCGGTGGTGTCGTCGAGCCGGGTCATGGTGAGCGTGTTGAGCCAGCCGAGCATCGCGCCGGGGCCCTGGCCGGTCATCGCCAGGGCGGCCAGGCCGTGGCGGAGCTGGGCCATGTGGGCGATCGCGGGGACGCCGTGGCCGGACACGTCGCCGACGGCGAGCAGAACGCGCCCGTCGGGCAGCCCGCTGGCCTCCCACCAGTCGCCGCCGAGCACGTTGAGCAGCTGCTCGGGCTCACCCGTGACCTGCCGGTGGTGGCTGCCGACCGGGCGTTCCTCCATCGGCACGCAGCGCACGGCGATCCGGGCGCTGGGCAGGACCAGGTCGGCGCCGGGATCGGGCATGATCGCGTCGCGCAGCAGGTAGGTGAGCTGCTGTTGTTCCGCGAGCCGCGCCTCGGTGCGGTCGAGCCGCTCTCGCATCGAGGCCACCATGTCGGCCGCGGTGTGGGCCCCGGCCAGGGACGGTTCCTCGACGGAGGGGTGGGGCGGCTGCTCGCCACCGGCGGTGCCGGTCATGGTGAGGCTCGCTCTCGGGAAACGCATGGTCCAAAGGGATGAGAAGGGACGGATGGGGGACGAGCCGTGAACGGCCCTGTGCGGAGCGTAGCATTGGTCTAGACAAGTCGCCGTGGTTTTTCGCCGATCCACGCCACTTCTAGTATGACGCTGTGACAACGGAGTCCCTTGACGTGTTTTCGGCCGACCGCCTCGACCTGGTGCGATCGGCGACCGCGGCCTCCGGGGTGGGCGCCCTGCTGCTGACCCCCGGCCCCGATCTGCGCTACGTGTCCGGTTACGACGCCCACGCGCTCGAACGGCTGACCTGCCTGGTCGTGCCGGGCGACGGCGGCGACCCCTTCATGATGGTGCCGCGCCTGGAGCTGCCCGCCGCGCAGAGCTCGCCGGCCGGCCGCCTGGGCGTGGAGTTCGTGCCGTGGGACGAGACCGACGACCCCTACGCGGTCGTCGCCCGCCGGCTGGGCGAGGTCGGCAGCGTCGCGCTGGCCGACCGCATGTGGGCGATGCAGTCGTTGCGGTTCCGCGACGCCCTGCCGGGGGCCGAGCAGCGGCTCGCCTCCTCGGTGCTGCGCGACCTGCGGATGCGCAAGTCGGCCGCCGAGGCGGCGGCGCTGGCCGAGGCCGGGGCGGCGATCGACGCGGTCCACGCGCTGGTGCCCTCGCTGCTGAAGGCCGGCCGCACCGAGCGCGAGGTCGGCCGCGACATCGCCGACGCGATCCTCAGTGCGGGCCACGTCACGATCGACTTCGTCATCGTCGCCTCGGGCCCCAACGGCGCCTCGCCCCACCACGACGTGTCCGACCGGGTGATCCGGGCCGGCGAGCCGGTGGTGGTCGACATCGGCGGCACGATGGCCAGCGGCTACTGCTCCGACTCCACCCGCAACTACTGCGTGGGCGAGCCCCCGGCCGACTACGCCCGCTACTTCGAGGTGCTGCGCGCGGCCCAGGACGCCGCCTGCGCGGCCGTCCGTCCCGGCGTGACCTGCGAGTCGATCGACGCGGCGGCCCGCGAGGTGATCGCGGAGGCCGGTTACGGCGACCTGTTCGTCCACCGGACCGGCCACGGCATCGGCCTGGAGTCCCACGAGGACCCCTACATCGTGGCGGGAAACGACGAGGTGCTCGCGCCCGGCATGGCGTTCTCGGTGGAACCCGGCATCTACCTGCCGGGCGCCCACGGCGCCCGCATCGAGGACATCGTCATCTGCACCGACGACGGGGTCTCCCGGCTGAACAACACGACGCGGGATCTGGTGATCGTCTGATTGCCGTACCGTTTGCGGGATGGAGGAGATCGACAGGCGGATTGTCGCGTTGCTGGCGGCCGACGGGCGGATGAGTTTCACCGATCTGGCCAAGGAGACCGGGCTCTCGGTGTCGGCGGTCCATCAACGGGTGCGACGGCTGGAGAAACGCGGCGTGATCAAGGGATACGCCGCGCTGGTCGACTTCGACGAGGTCGGGCTGCCGCTGACCGCCTTCGTGTCGATCAAGCCGATCGACCCGGCCGCCGCCGACGACGCGCCCGACCGGCTGCGCCATCTGGCCGCCATCGAGTCGTGCCACAGCGTGGCCGGTGACGAGAGCTACATCCTCAAGGTCCGGGTCGGCTCGCCGCTCGACCTCGAGGAGCTGCTCAACCAGATCCGGGCCGCCGCCAACGTGTCGACCCGGACCACGGTCGTGCTCTCCACCCCCTTCGACTACCGGCCTCCCGCCGTCTAGAACGCGGTCTAGAACGCCGTCTCGAAGGCCGTCCTGACCCGGTCGTAGGCCTCGGGGTCCGCGCCGAGGGCGTCCAGGCCCTTGAAGGCCGCGCCGACGATCGGGGGGACGTCGGCGACGACGAGCTTGGCGTGCGGGGCCTGGGCGGCGTACCGCTCCTCGACCAGCGTGGTCAGCAGCGGGTCGCGGGCGGTCAGCACGCCGCCGCCGAGCACCACCTCACACGGCACGTCGAGCAGGCCGATGCGGCGCATGGCGACCACGCCGAGCACGGCGACCTCGTCGGCCAGCCGGACCACCACCGAGCGGGCGACCGGGTCGCCGCCGCGCGCGGTCTCCAGCAGCGGGGCGACCAGGTCGTGCAGGCGCTCGTAGGGGAGTTCGCCGAAGTGCAGGGCGATCACCACCTCCTCGACCGTCGCGGCGCCGAAGACGCGGCAGACCGTCGCGGCCAGCTCGCTGGCGGGTCCCCGGCCGTCCTCGGCCCTGGCCGCGTGCCACAACGCCTCCTCGGCCAGGCCTCCGCCGCCGCCCCAGTCGCCGGAGATGCGGCCGAGCGCGGGGAAGCGGGCCACCCGGCCGTCGGGGGCGACCGCCACCGCGTTGATCCCGGCGCCGCACACCACCGCCGCGCCCCACGGGCCGCTCGCGCCCGCTCGGAGCAGGGCGAAGGTGTCGTTGCCGACGACGATCTGCGGGGCGAGGCCGCGGCGGGCCATCTCGTCGCGCAGCCGGACCTCCTCGATGGGCAGGTCGGCTCCGGCGACGTAGGCGAAGACGTGGTCGGCGCGCGGGCCGGGCCCGCCGAGGGCGTTCTCGATCACGTCGACCGCCGGGACGACGCCGCTGCTCTGCGGGGTGAACGGGCCGCCCCGCCAGGTGCCGAGCACGGCGCCGTCCTCGCCGACCAGCACGATGTCGGTCTTGCTGTTGCCGCCGTCGATCGCCAGGATGGTCCGCATCAAACGGCCCAGGGCAGGTGCGCGCGGTTGGCCGCGATGAGCCGGGTCGCCAGGCCCGTCGCCAGGTCGGCCTGGCCGACGAGCGGGTGGGCGAGCAGCGCGTCCCGCACGCGGCGTTCCCCGCCGTTCCTGGCCGCGTCCAGGGCCAGTTCCTCGTACGCCGACACGTTCGCGATCAGCCCCCGGTAGAGCGGCTCGACGGCGGGCACCGGCAGCGGCGCGGCGCCGGACGCGCCGATCACGGCGGGCACCTCGATGACCGCCTCGGGCGGCAGGAACGGCAGGGTGCCTCCGTTGCGGGCGTTCACCACCTGCACGTCGCCCCGGTCGCCGGCCAGCGAGGCGATCAGCGCGACCGCGGCCTCGGAGTAGTAGGCGCCGCCCCGCTTGCCGAGCAGTTCGGGCTTGGTGTCGCTGGCGGGGTCGGCGTAGATGCCGAGCAGGGTCTGCTCCATCGCGGCCACCTCGGCCGCCCGCGACGGTTTGACCCGCTGCTCCTCGACCACGTTGTCGTGCTCGTAGAAGTAGCGCAGGTAGTAGGACGGCACGACGCCCAGGTCGCGCAGGATCCACTCGGGCAGCCCGACCTCGGCCGCGATCGAGGAGGCGTGCTCCTCCAGCAGCGCGGGCAGCACCTCCCGCCCGTCGACGGTCACCGACCGTTCCCACGTCAGGTGGTTCAGCCCGACGTGGCCGAGCCCGATCGACTGCCACGGCACGTCGAGGAGCGCGGCGAAGCGGCGCTGCATGCCGATGGCCACGTTGCACAGGCCGATGGCCCGGTGGCCCTCGTCGAGCAGGGCCCGCGTCACGATGCCGACCGGGTTGGTGAAGTCGACGATCCACGCGCCGGGCGCGCGGCGGCGCACCTTCTCGGCGATCTCCAGCACCACCGGAACGGTCCGCAGCGCCTTGGCCAGGCCGCCCGCGCCGGTGGTCTCCTGGCCGACGCAGCCGCACTCCAACGGCAGCGTCTCGTCGACGTCGCGCGCCGCCTGGCCGCCCACGCGCAGCTGCAGGAGCACCGCGCCGGCCCCCTCGACGCCCGGCCCGACCGACGCGTGCTCGGTCACCGCGGCCGGGTGCCCGGCGCGGGCCAGCATGCGGCGGGCCATCCCGGCGACCAGGGACAACCGGTGGGCGTCCGGGTCGACCAGGGCGATCTCACTCAGCGGCAGCTCCTCGCGCAGCCGCGCGAAGCCGTCGATCAGCTCTGGTGTGTACGTCGAGCCGCCCCCGACAACGGCGAGTTTCACTCATCCTCCTTGTAGTTTCGATCCGAAGACCTCGTCCCGGACCACGTCGAGCCCCAGGTGCAGCGCCCCGGCCAGCACCGGGTTGCCCTCGACGGCCGACAGCCGCAGCGGCGGCCGGGGCAGCGTGAGGGCGTGCAGTTCGCGTTCGGTCAGCGCCCGCAGCGTCTCGCCGCCGGCCATCGGCATCCCGCCGGCCAGCACGATGACCTCGGGGTCGAGCACGCTGGTGATGGCGGCCAGCCCCGTGGCGAGCCGCCGGGCGATCTCCCGCAGCCCCTCGGCCGCCTCCCCGGCCCGCCTGCCGCCCTCCTCGGCGAGCCGTACGGCACGCTCCACCGCCTCGGCCGCGGACGTTCCACGGATCCCGCGCGCCCGCAGCAGCCGCAGCACCGCCTGGCCTCCGGCCAGCGCCTGGAAACCGTGGTCGACCCGCTTGCCGACGTCACGCGCGGTCGGCGCGCCGACGGCCGGCATGTAGCCCACCTCGCCCGCGCCGCCGGTGGCGCCCCGGTGCAGCCGGTCGCCCAGCACGATCGCCGAGCCGATGCCCGAGTCGACCCACAGCAGCACGAAGTCGCGGTGCCCGCCGTGAGCGCGTTCGGCCAGCGCGACGAGGTTGACGTCGTTCTCCACGTCGACGGGCGTGCCGACGCCGCCGGACAGGGTCGGGACGAGGTCGGGGATGTGCCAGCCCGGGATGTGGGCGGCGTACCCGAGGCGGCCCGTGGACGGGTCGACGGCGCCCTGGATGCCGATCACCACGCGGTTGACCGGGTGGGGCCAGGCCTCGGCCAGGGCGGTGCGCACCCGCTCCACCACGTCGCCCCCGGCCCGGCCGGGCGTCGGGAGCACGGACGTGCCGACGACCGTGCCGGTCAGGTCGGCCACGGCGACCTCGATCCGGTCGCGGGTCACGTCGAGGGCCGCGACGTGGGCCGCCCCGGCGTTGATGCGGTAGAGCTCGGCGGTCCGGCCCGGCAGGCCCTCGCGGATGCCGTCGAGCACGACCAGACCGGCCTCCTGGAGGCGCAGCAGCAGCTGGGAGGCGGTCGGCTTGGACAGGCCCGTCAGGGCGCCCAGTTCGGGCCGGGTCAGCGGACCCCGGTCGAGGAGGACCCGCAGCGCCGCGCGGTCGTTGATGGCCCGCAGCAGGCTGGGGGTTCCGGGAGTCGGCTGGCTCACTTTGGAGAAAGTAAAGAAACCTTCCAAACGAGTCAAGGGGCCGACACCGCATCGTGACCGGCAGGCTCGGGGGGACGCGTAGAATCTATCGGCCTATGCCACAGTCATCCGCGCCCGAGCTGACCCGTGAACGCGACTACGTCGCCGGCCTCTACGACCGGCTCGACCAGTTGCGGGTGCGCACCCGCGCGCAGCTCGACGGCGTGCTCGCCCAGGGCGCGTTCGGCACCCACCAGAACCGGTCGGAACGCGACAACTTCGCCGTCATGTACTCCCAGCGCCTGGCCCGGTTGTGGGCCGTCGAGCGCGGGCTCTGCTTCGGCCGGCTCGACCTGGCGCCCGGTGGTGAGGACGGGAGCGCCGAGGAGACCCGCTTCTACATCGGCCGCATCGGGCTGACCGACGACGAGCAGCACCGGCTGCTGATCGACTGGCGGGCCCCGGTCGCCCAGCCGTTCTACCGCGCCACCCCGGCCGCGCCGATGGGCGTGACCCGCCGCCGCCACCTGCACATCAAGGGCCGCGAGGTCGTCTCGGTCGACGACGACCTGCTCGACCTCGACGGCCTCAGCGCCGACGACCGCGCCACCCTCAACGGCGAGGCCGCCCTGCTGGCCGCGCTCTCGGAGACCCGGACCGGCCGCATGCGCGACATCGTGGCCACCATCCAGGCCGAACAGGACCGCATCATCCGGGGCGACCTGTCGGGCGTGCTGGTCGTGCAGGGCGGGCCCGGCACCGGCAAGACCGTGGTCGCGCTGCACCGGGCGGCCTACCTGCTCTACACGTACAGGGAGAGGCTCGAACGCCGCGGGGTGCTCATCGTCGGGCCGAACCTCACGTTCCTGCGCTACATCGAGCAGGTCCTGCCGTCGCTGGGCGAGACCGACGTGCTGCTGTCGACCGTGGGGGAGCTGTTCCCCGGGGTGACCGCCACCCGGCCCGAACCGGCGGCCGCGGCGGCGCTCAAGGGCGGGCTGCGGATGGCCGACGTGCTGGCCCGCGCCATCGCCGACCGCCAGCGCATGCCGGCCAAGCCGGTCGACATCCGGCTCGACCGCTACACGCTGCGGCTCGACCGGCAGAGCTTCGAGGCGGCCCGCAACCGGGCGGCCAAGTCGCGCCGCCCGCACAACCAGGCCCGCTCGGTGTTCGTGCGCCACCTGCTGAACACGCTGACCAAGCAGGCCGCCCGCCACCTGGGCCGCGGCGTGTTGTCCGACGAGGACTTCGCCGACCTGCGGGAGGATCTGCGCACCGAGGAGCCGGTGAAGGCAGCGCTCAACCGGCTGTGGCCCTACCTGACGCCCCAGCAGCTCCTCATCGGCCTGTTCACCTCGGCCGACCGCATGACCGCCGCCGGGTTCACCCCGGCCGAGGCCGCGCTGCTGCTGCGCGAGCCGCCGCGCAAGGGCGAGCGCTGGTGGAGCGAGGCCGACGTGCCGCTGCTCGACGAGGCCGCCGAACTGCTCGGCGACATCGACGAGGGCGTGCTGCGGGCCGCCCGCCGCGCCGAGGAGGAGCGCGAGCAGCAGCTCGCCTACGCCCGCGAGGTCCTGGAGATGACCGGCCTGGCCGACATCATGGACGCCGAGCGCTTCGCCGAGCGGCAGCAGGAAGAAGAGGGATATCTCACAACGGCCGAGCGCGCCGCCCGCGACCGCACCTGGGCCTTCGGCCACGTGATCGTCGACGAGGCCCAGGAGCTGTCGGCGATGGCCTGGCGCACGCTGATGCGCCGCTGCCCGTCGCGGTCGATGACGATTGTGGGCGACATCGCCCAGACCGGTTCGGCGGCCGGCGCGCCGAGCTGGAAGAGCGTGCTCGACCCCTACGTCCAGGGCCGCTGGCGCGAGTCGCGGCTGACCGTCAACTACCGCACCCCGGCCGAGCTGATGGCCGTCGCGGCCGACGTGCTCACCCTCGTCGACCCCTCGCTGAAGGCCCCCGAATCGGTCCGCGAGAGCGGCGAGAAGCCCACCGCGGTGCAGACCGACGACCTGGTCGGAGACCTGCCGGAGATCATCGAGCGGCAGAAGGTGGCCGACGGCCGGCTGGTCGTGATCGTCCCCGACGGCCTCGACGTCGGCCTGTCCCGGATGACCGGCCCCGAGGCGCTCGACGCCGAGGTGGCGGTGCTGTCGGTGACCGAGGCCAAGGGCCTGGAGTTCGACGCCGTCGTCGTGGTCGAGCCGGCCCGGATCCTGGCCGAGTCGCCGCGCGGCGCGAGCGACCTTTACGTGGCCCTGACCAGGGCGACCCGGCGGCTTTGCGTGGTCCACACCGGCCCGTTGCCCGAGGTGCTGGCCGGCCTCCGATAGCGGCGCTTGTACCATCCTGTCCCACCTGCGAAAACTTGGCGTTCCCGCTGCTGGGGAGCTGGTTGACATCTGCGCTCAGGTCGGTAGTTTGCTGCGGAGTCCAGCACGGGACTGACCGGTTGGCCGTCTTCAGACATCGTCGGATTCCGCGTCCGTGACGGAGCGTCGCCCCACATTCGGGACGCTCCGTAGCTCAGCCAGGCGCGGCGCCGGCGCTTTTGTCGGGCCGGGGCACCACAACCGGGTGGGGGGTTGGACCCGGGAGGGGTCCCGGCGCCCAGTAGACAACGGAACTCCGCGCCCGCCGCCGACGGGACGGAACCGGTCCGAAGGGCGCTCAGGGCTCCGAACCGTCTCGTGAGATGGGCCTGGGCACGTGGCACCCGTGCCCTGTGCGTAGCCGGATGGTCCTTGAGTTCTCCTGTGGCCACAGGAGAACTCAAGGACCATTGCTGTGAGTTCCCTGGGATCTTCAAGTGCCTGTTTTGGGGCCTGCCGTCCGGCGCGGTACCGTTCCGACCAGCCCTTCATTCGGTCTGGTCAAAGGAGACGCGTGCTCGCAACGGCGACCCCGCGGTCGACCGCCCCGGCGTTCGCCCCGCCCGTGTGGGCCCGCGCCGGTCTCGCCGTCGCCGGCGGCCTGCTGATCTTCCTGGCCTTCCCGCCGCTCGGCTGGTGGTTCTGCGCCCCCGTCGGCGTCGCCCCCGTGGTCCTCTCCGTGTACGGCGTCCGCCCCCGCCGCGCCCTGTGGCTCGGGTTCCTGGGCGGGCTGGCGTTCCTGTTCCCCGCCATGGCGTGGGTGCGGCCCATCGGCGACGACGCCTGGGTGGCCCTGGTCGCCATTGAGAGCGCTTTCTGGGCCGCCCAGGGCCTGCTGGTGGCCCTGGTGGTCCGGTTGCGCCTGTGGCCCCTCTGGGCGGCGTGCCTGTGGGTGCTCCAGGAGTGGGCCCGCAGCACCTTCCCGATGGGCGGCTTCCCGTGGGCCCGCCTGGTCTTCAGCCAGGGCACCGCGCCCTACCTGAAGTACGCCTCCCTCTTCGGCGCCCCGTTTGTAAGTTTCACCGTCGCCCTGACCGGTTGCCTGCTCGCCTACCTGGCCGTTCACCTGTTCACCCGCGACTACCGCGAGCGTGTGGTCGCGTGGACGGCGGCCGGGGTGGTAGCCCTACCGGTGGTGGGGATGCTCGTCCCCCTCCACGGCGACGAGGGCAAGACGGTGAACATCGGGGTGATCCAGGGCAGTGTGCCCCGCAGCGACAAGCTGGGGTTCCACGGAGGCGAGCCCGCCGTCGTGCTGAAGAACCACGCCGAGGAGACCCACCGGCTGGCCGAGGCCGTCCGGGCCGGGAAGTACCCCAGGCCCGACGTGGTGGTCTGGCCCGAGAACTCCACCGACATCGACCCCTTCCGCGACCCCGCCGCCTACGCGATCATCGACGCCGCGGTGAAGGACGTCGGCGTGCCGGTGCTCGTGGGGGCCGTGGTGATCCTCGGCGACGACGCCCGGGCCACCCGCAGCATCGTGTGGGACCCGGTCACCGGGCCGGGCGTCTACTACGACAAGCAGAAGCTGGTGCCGTTCGGGGAGTTCACCCCGTACAAGGACCTGGTCCTGGCCCTGTTCGAGCGGGCCGGCCTGGTCGGGCGGCAGTCCGTCCCCGGTGAGAAGCCGGGCGACCTGAAGGCCGGCCCTGTCACCCTCGGCGCGGTGAGCTGCTACGAGGTCGCCTTCGACACGATCGTCAACGGCACCGTCCGCGCGGGCGGCTCGCCCCTGGTGGTGCAGACCAACAACGCCACCTACGAGCAGTCGAACCTGCCGCCCCAGCAGCTCGCCATGTCGCGCGTCCGGGCGGTGGAGCACAACCGCGCGGTCATCCCGGTCGCGACGACCGGCGTCTCGGCCCACGTCGCCCCCGACGGGCGCATCCTGTGGGAGACACCCGAACTGGTGGCGGCGAGCGCCGTGGTGACCGCGCAGGTGCGCACGCGTGACACCCTGGCGACCCGGGTAGGTGTTCTGCCCGAGATCATTTTGATGGTGGCGGGATCGGGTGCGGCCGTCGTCGCGGCGGTCGCCGCGCGGCGGGCCCGGCGGGACTTCGAAGATCACTAGGAGGAGCCGATGGACCGGATGCTTGGGCGCGTGCTCGTGATCGTTCCCACCTACAACGAGCGTGACAACCTGCCGCGCATCGTCGAGCGGCTCCGCTCGGCGCTGCCCGACGTCGACCTGCTGGTCGCCGACGACAACAGCCCCGACGGCACCGGCAAGATCGCCGACGAGCTGGCCGAGCGCGACGACCACGTCCACGTCCTCCACCGGCCCGGCAAGCAGGGCCTGGGCGCCGCCTACATCGCCGGCTTCCAGTGGGGCCTCGAACGCGGCTACGACGTGCTCGTGGAGATCGACGCCGACGGGTCCCACCAGCCCGAGGAGCTGCACAAGCTGCTCGCCGCCGTGGAGGCCGGCGCCGACCTGGCGATCGGGTCGCGGTGGGTGCCGGGCGGGAAGGTCATCAACTGGCCGACCTCCCGGGAGTTCCTGTCGCGGGGCGCCAACACGTACACGCGGATCATGCTCGGCATGCCGGTCCGCGACGCGACCGCGGGCTTCCGCGCCTACCGGGCCACCACCCTGCGCAAGATCGGCATCGAGGGCGTGCAGTCCCAGGGCTACTGCTTCCAGGTCGACCTGACCCTGCGCACGGTCCGCGAAGGGCTGCGCATCACCGAGGTGCCGATCACCTTCGTCGACCGGGCCGTCGGGCAGAGCAAGATGAGCCGCGACGTCATGACCGAGGCGTTGTGGCGCATCAGCGTGTGGGGCGTGACCGGAATCCCCGAGCGGTTTCGCCGTCGGCGTTAACGGGAACCCGCCCCGCGCGCGCAGGCGTTCCAACCCTCGTAGGCTCGCGTGTGGAGGTGTGGCGGATGCTGCGAATCGGGCTGTTCCTGGCGTTTCTCGTGGTGCCGGTGCTGGAGATCTGGCTGCTGATCCAGATCGGTGAGGTCATCGGCGGCTGGACCACGGTCGCGCTGCTGATCGCCGACAGCCTGCTCGGCGGCTGGCTGGTGCGGCGGGAGGGCCGCCGGGCCTGGGCCGCGCTGCAGAAGGCGATCGAGTCGGGCCGCATGCCCGACAGGGAACTCGCCGACGGCGCCCTGATCGTGGCGGGCGGCGCGCTGCTGCTGACCCCCGGCTTCATCACCGACGTCTTCGGCTTCGCCATGATCCTGCCCTTCACCCGCCCGTTCGCCCGCCGGCTGGCGACCTGGTTCCTGGGCCGCCGGGTCAAGTCGATGGCCGCCCGGTCCCCCTACGCCCCCTTCATCTCCGCCATGCCCCGGCACGACTCCCACCACGACCAGCCCCGGCCGAAGGAGAACGTGGTGCGCGGCGAGGTCGTGGACGACTGAATGACCTGGCGTTCCCTGTACGAGTCCCTCCACGACTCGCCCGAGGTCCTGCGGCCGTGGCTCGCCGCGCACCCCGACCTGGTGGCCGAGATTCGGGAGCTCGGCCGGCCGGGCGCCCATCGGACCCGGCCGGGACACGATCCCCTGCAGCGGCTCTACGCCCTGGGACGCGTCCTCGACCTGCTCATCGCCGACCACCCCGAGGCCTATCCCGCGTTCTGCGCCGCCCTGGGCGCCGACCGCGTCGACCGCAAGGCCTTCCACCCGTTCTTCCACGAGGTCGCCGAGGTCCGGCAGGCCCATGACCCCGGCGAACCGCCGTCGATCGTCGCGGAACGCTGGCCCGGCTTCATGGTCGGGACGTTGCTGCTGGCCCGCGCCGGAGTGGTCGTCACCGCCGGGGAGCGGCACCTGGTCGCCGGGGTCGCCGACCGGTCGGCCGTCTACTGGACCCATCACCGCCGCCACCGGCCCGCCTGCGACCTCTCCCACGGCTGGGGACACAACTCGCAGTGGCGGACCGACGCGCGCCGCGACTACCTGGCCGACGGGCGGTTCCACTACAACGTCGACGGGACCGAACGACCCGCCGACCAGGCGGAGGTCGAGCTCGTCCGCCATCGGTGCGGCACCGTGACCGATCCGGGTGACGACCTGTTTCCCTACGACCTGCGGCACGTCGAACCGGCCATGCTGGAGACATGAAGATCGTCGTACTGTCCGACACGCACGCCCCCCGGTTCTGGAAGGCGTGCCCGCCGCGTGTGGCCGACCAGCTGCGGGGCGCCGACCTCATCCTGCACGCCGGTGACGTGTGCGTCGGCGGGGTCCTGGACGAGCTCGCCGCCTACGCGCCCGTCCACGCCGTCAAGGGCAACAACGACGGGCCCGACGTCCACGCCCCCGAGACGCTGGAGCTGGACCTCGGCGGCCTCCGTGTGGCGATGATCCACGACAGCGGGCCGGCCAAGGGGCGGCTGGCCCGGATGCGGGCCCGGTTCCCCGACGCCGACCTGGTCGTGTTCGGCCACTCCCACATTCCCCTGGACGAGTCCTCCGGCGGGTTCCGCATCTTCAACCCCGGCTCGCCCACCGACAAGCGCCGCCAGCCCCACGGCACCCTCGGGCTGCTGCGCGTCGAAGACGGAACCCTGGTGGAGGCGGCGATCGTCGCCGTGACCTGACCCGCTTCCGGTCCTCCGGCACCTACGATGTCGCAGGTGACCGCCTACGACGACGACCTGTTCGAGCACCTCGACACCTCGGCCCTGCCGCCGCGGCAGCAGCGGATCCTGGCCGTGATCCACGACTGGGTGGTCCGGCACGGATATCCGCCGAGCACCCGGGAGATCGGCGACGCGGTCGGCCTGCGTTCGGCGTCCGCCGTGTCGCGGCACCTGCGGAGCCTGGAGGAGCTGGGGTTCCTGCGCCGGGGCACCGCGATGAGCCGGCCGATGGACGTGCGGGCGTTCCTGCGCGGACCAGCGGCTCGACCGGCCGCCGACCTGGTCAGCGTGCCCGTCGTGGGTGACATCGCCGCGGGGGTGCCCATCCCGGCCGAGCAGTACGTCGACGACGCGCTGACCCTGCCGCGCGACCTGACCGGCCGGGGCACCGTCTTCGGGCTGCGCGTGCGGGGCGACTCGATGGTCGACGCGGCCATCTGCGACGGCGACATCGTCGTGGTGCGGCAGCAGCCCGAGGCCCATTCGGGGCAGATCGTCGCCGCGATGATCGACGGCGAGGCGACCGTCAAGGTGTTCCGGCGGCGCGGCGGGCACGTCGTGCTCGAACCGCGCAACCCCGCCTACGCCGACATCGACGGCGACGACGCGGTGGTGCTGGGCATCGTCGTGTCGGTGTTGCGGAGCGTCTGAGAAAAATCTCCGCGCCCGATGTCGAGAACGCGGCGGCGGCTCCGTCCCCGGTTCACCAGAGACGAAGGAGAACCACCGTGACGATCACACGCATGGACAACGTCGCCATCGTCGTCGAGGACCTGGAGGCCGCCGTCGCGTTCTTCGTGGAGCTCGGCATGGACGTGGAGGGGCGGGCGCGCATCGAAGGGGGGTTCGCCGACCGTACCGTCGGGCTTGAGGGTGTCCGCAGCGACATCGCGATGATGCGGACCCCCGACGGCCACGGCAGGCTGGAGCTGACGAAGTACCACGCCCCCGCGGCGGTCGGCCCCGATCCGGGCACCGTGCCGCCCAACACCCGGGGCCTGCACCGCGTCATGTTCGCCGTCGAGGGCATCGACGACGTCGTCGCCCGGCTGGGCGCGCACGGCGCCACGCTCGTCGGCGACGTGGTGCGCTACGAGGACAGTTACCGGCTCTGCTACCTCCGGGGGCCCGAGGGCATCATCGTCGCCCTGGCCGAGCGGCTCGGCTGACCGGGAAGGAGAGGAAAGATGGCCAAGTATCTGCTGCTGAAGCACTACCGGGGCGCGCCCGCGCCGGTCAACGACGTGCCGATGGACCAGTGGACGCCCGAGGAGGTCGCCGCCCACGTCCGTTACATGGCCGACTTCGCCGCCCGGCTGGAGGGCACCGGCGAGTTCGTCGACAGCCAGGGCATCGCACCCGAGGGGGCGTTCGTCCGCTACGACGGCGAGGGGCGGCCGCCGGTCGTCGACGGCCCGTTCGCCGAGACCAAAGACCTCATCGCCGGGTGGATGGTGATCGACGTCGAGTCGCGCGAACGCGCCTACGAACTGGCCGCCGAACTGTCCGCCGCCCCCGGCGCGGGCGGCCGGCCGATCCACGAGTGGCTGGAGGTGCGCCCGTTCCTCACCCTGCACTCCACGATGTTCGATTGAACGAGACGCTGCTGAGGGAGCTGGTGCCCGCGGTGATCGGCGTGCTCGTCCGCCGCGGGGCCGACTTCGCGGCGGCCGAGGACGCCGTCCAGGACGCCCTGGTCGAGGCCGTGCGCGCGCCGCAGGAGGTGCGCGACCCCAAGGGGTGGCTGATCACGGTGGCGTGGCGCAAGTTCCTCGACGCCGCCCGCGCCGAGACCTCCCGGCGCGACCGGGAGCTGCGCGCCGAGAGCGAACCGGAGCCCGGCCCGGCCGAGTCGGCCGACGACACGCTGCGCCTGTACTTCCTGTGCGCGCACCCCTCGCTGACCCCCGCGTCGGCCGTCGCGCTGACGCTGCGCGCGGTCGGCGGGCTGACCACCCGGCAGATCGCGCAGGCCTACCTCGTGCCCGAGTCGACCATGGCGCAGCGCATCAGCCGGGCCAAACGCACCGTGGCCGGCGTGCGGTTCACCCGGCCCGGCGACGTCGCCACGGTGCTGCGGGTGCTCTACCTGGTGTTCAACGAGGGCTACTCGGGCGACGTCGACCTGGCCGCCGAGGCGATCCGGCTCACCCGCCAGCTCGCCGCCATGACGAAGGACGAGGAGGTCGCCGGGCTGCTCGCGCTCATGCTGCTGCACCACGCCCGCCGCCCGGCCCGCACCACCCCCGACGGCCGGCTGGTGCCGCTGGCCGAGCAGGACCGCGGCCGGTGGGACACCCGCATGATCGCCGAAGGCGTCGACATCCTCCAGGCGGCCCTGGCCCGCGACCGGCTCGGCGAGTTCCAGGCCCAGGCCGCCATCGCCGCCCTGCACGCCGACGCCCCGACGGCCGCCGAGACCGACTGGGTGCAGATCGTCGAGTGGTACGACGAACTGGTGCGCCTCACCGGCAACCCGGTGGCCCGCCTCAACCGCGCCGTCGCGGTCGGCGAGGCCGACGGCGCGCGGGCCGGCCTGGCCGCCCTCGCCGAGCTCGACCCCGGCCTGCCCCGCCACACCGCCGCCGCGGCCTACCTGCACGAACGCGCCGGCGACCCCGCCACCGCCGCCCGCATGTACGCCGAAGCCGCCCGCAAGGCCCCCAGCCTCCCCGAACGCGACCACCTCACCCGCCAGGCCGCCCGCCTCAACGCCCGCCCGCGCGAATGATCAAGGAGTCCGGCGGCGTCGGTAGGGTGGGCACCGATCTCCCGGACGATTCGTGAGGAACCGCACCATGGAACTCTTCCGCCACGGCCCCGCCGGGTCCGAGCGCCCCGCCGTCCGCGAGGGGGGCCGCGCCTACGACCTGACGCCGCTCACCGCCGACATCGACGGCCCCTTCCTGGCCGACGACGGCATCGAGCGCACCGCCGCCGCGCTGGCCGCCGGAGAGCTGCCCGAGATCGACACCACCGGACGCCGGATCGGCCCGCCCGTCGCGCGCCCGCCGGCCGTGGTGTGCATCGGCATGAACTACGCCGCCCACGCGGCCGAGTCGGGCGCGGCGCCGCCGCCCTACCCGATCGTGTTCCTGAAGCACCCGGGCTGCGTCGTCGGCCCGGACGACGACGTGATCCTGCCGCCGAACTCGGCCAAGACCGACTGGGAGGTCGAGCTGGCCGTCGTCATGAAGGGCACCCCGCGCTACCTGAACGACCCCTCAGAGGCGCTCGGCTACGTCGCCGGGTACGCCCTGTCGAACGACCTGTCGGAGCGCGCCTTCCAGCTGGAGGAGTCGGGCGGCCAGTGGTCGAAGGGCAAGTGCGCCGAGACCTTCAACCCGCTCGGGCCGGTGCTGCGGCCCGCCTCCGAGATCGACCCGACCGCGCTGCGGTTGCGGTCGTGGGTCAACGGCGAGGTCCGGCAGGACTCCAGCACCGCCGACATGGTGTTCTCCGTCGCCGAGATCATCCACCACCTGAGCCACTACATGCTGCTGATGCCGGGCGACGTGATCAGCACCGGCACCCCCGAGGGCGTGGCGCTGTCGGGCCGCTTCCCCTATCTGAAGGTCGGCGACGTCGTCACGATGGAGATCGACGGCCTCGGACGCCAGGAGCAGGTGATCGTCGCCTACTGAGTCGCCTGCCGAGTCGGCGCGCCGGGCCGCCGACGACGGCGGCCCGGCGGGTGGCGGTCAGCACACGATGAAGACGCTCTTCCAGCCGACCGGCGTGATCTGCTCGGCGTTGCGGTTGCTGTCGAGCGTGAAGTGGGCCACGCCCTGGGCGTTCGGCAGGTTGTACATCCGGCCGCTCTGGCCGGTGCCGTACCACTTGTAGGAGCCGCCGAAGGGGATGTTGTTGATGCCGCACGCGCTGAGGGCGACGCTCCGGCCCGAGAAGCCGGGGCCCTCGTAGGCGACGTACACCGAGGCGTGGGCCATCCCGGCGGTGCCGGCGATGACGGCGGCGAGCGCGGAGGTGAGGAGGATCCTCTTCACGGGTGTCCTTCCGTTGAGTGACATTGCGTGATCATCGTGGAACGGTCCGCGTCCGTGATCGAGTGCGCCGCGCGTACGGTGACCACATCAAGATCGTCTTTTTGGACGGTGCGGGCGGTGCACGGCCGACTCCCTGAACTACGGTGCGGGGAGTACCGCACGACACCTCTCGGCGCCGATGAGCGGGGCCGGGGCCGGTCCGTAGAGTCCGGCCCCATGATCTCCTCATTCGCGCCGCCGGCGCTCGTGTTGTCCTTGGTCCTCGCGACGGGCGTGCCGGCGCAGACGCCCGCCCCCCGGCCCCACGACTACCTCGGCACCTGGAACTACGACCAGCCCGACCGCGCCACCATGCGCAACGTCGCCGTCATCGGGGCCACCCCGCCGATCCACGTCCCGCAGATCGGCGACATCGTCTTCACCCGCACCGGCGACGGGGTCACCGGCCGCACCGACCAGGGCTGCACCTGGACGTTCGCGGTCCGGCCCGCCTCGCTGGAGCTCGACCCGCCGACGCAGAACTGCTTCAACCGGGTCATCGGCTCGGCGTACACGATCACGAGGTGGTCGGTCACCGTGTCGGGCGACCGCGAGCGCGAGACCATCGAGGCCGTCAGCCACCAGCCCACCGGCGACTACTCCTTCCGCCTCGACGACGGCCGCCGGACCAGGGCGAGGGCGGGCGCGGCGGCGCGGTTCACAGGCGCGTGGCGGTACGACCCGGCCGACCCGGCGACCCGGGTGAACATCGTCACCACCCGCTACACCGCGCCGGACCGGGTGGTGCAGGCGCCGCGGCAGGGGGTTGTGACGTTCACCCGGCGGCGGGACGTCCTGACGGCCCGCACCGGCGACGGCTGCGCGTGGCGGCTGACCGCGCGCGGCAACACCGCCAAGCTCGACCCGGCCGGGCAGACCTGCGGCGGCACCACACTCTCGTTCTGGACGGTCGCGAGCGACGGCCGCCGCCAGGCGTCGGTCCAGGCGGGCACCGGCCCCGACGGCGGGGCGTTCCTGCTCAGCGTCGGCGCGCTGACCAGGGGGTGAGGGACGCGTAGCAGGATGGGGCCATGACCTCAGCCCGCGCCTTCTGGGAACAGCACACCTGCCTGCCCCTCACCCTCGACGCCGACGTGGCCGACCTGCTGCGCTACCGCCGCCCCGGCGGGGCCTACGTGTCGGTCAACGTCGGCTACGCGCCGCACTCCCGGGACGACGCGCTGTCCTACATCGGCCACTTCACCCGGGCGATCGAGGCCCACCCCGACCTGGAGCTGGCCACGACCGTCGGGGAGATCGACGCGGCGATGCCCGCCGACCGGATCGTGGTGGCCTTCGACCTGGAGGACTCCGCGCCGCTGGCCGGGGACCTCGACATGGTGGAGGTCTTCTACGGCCTGGGGGTGAAGTCGCTGCTGCCGAGCTACAACAACGGCAACGCCGCCGGGGGCGGCTGCCTCGACGCCGTCGACTCCGGGCTGACCGCCTACGGGCGCGACCTGGTGCGGCGGATGAACGAGGTCGGCATGCTGGTCGACGGGTCGCACTGCGGCACCCGTACCGGACTGGACCTGTCGGAGGTCTCCGAGCAGCCGATGATCTACTCCCATTCGGCCATGCGCGGGGTCTGGGACCACGCCCGCAACATCACCGACGAGCAGGCCCGCGCGTGCGCCGCGACCGGGGGCGTCATCGGCATCCCGGGCGTGGGCATCTTCCTCGGGCCCAACACCGCCACCCTCGACGCCTTCGTCGCCCACATCGACTACGCCGTCGAGCTGGTGGGGCCCGAGCACGTCGGCATCGGCAGCGACTACTCCTTCGACGCCGACACCATCATGGAGGACCTGGCGGCCAACCCCGAGCTGTTCCCCGAGGAGTACACCCGCTGGGGGACGATCCGGTTCGTCGAGCCGGAGACGACGCTGCTCATCGAGCGGGAGCTGGTCGGGCGCGGCTATCCGGAGGAGACGGTGCGCGGCATCCTGGGCGGCAACTTCCGGCGGGTGGCCGCCCAGGTCTGGAAATAACGTGTTGTCCGATCGCACAACCGACGACCGTTCGGGTTGTGCGATCGGCTGAGTACGGCGGCCGGTCGGCGATCTAGCCTCGGCACATGACGACGCCGGAACGCTGGCTGGACGAGCATCTCGCCCGGATCCTGGCCGAACGCGGAGTGCCGGGCGCCTCGGTCGCCGTGCTGACCGAGGGCCGGGTGGTCACCGCCGCCGCCGGGGTGCTGAGCACCGCCACCGGCGTCGAGGCGACCCCCGACGCGGTCTTCCAGATCGGGTCGATCACCAAGTTGTGGACGAGCGCGCTGGTGCTGCAGCTCGTCGACGACGGCCTGGTCGACCTGGACGCCCCGGTGCGCGGCTACCTGCCCGGGTTCCAGACGGGCGACCCGGCGATCACCGTCCGCCAGCTGCTCTGCCACGTCGCCGGGTTCGAGGGCGACGTCTTCACCGACACCGGGCGGGGCGACGACGCCGTCGAGCGCTACGTCGCCGCCATCCGGGACATCCCGCAGCTGTTCCCGCCCGGCGAGGTGTTCTCGTACAACAACGCCGGGTTCGTCGTCCTCGGCCGCCTGGTCGAGGTCATGCGCGGCGAGCCGTTCGACCGGGTGCTGGTCGACCGGCTCGCCGCGCCCCTCGGGCTCACCCACGTCGCGCCGAGCCCCTACGAGGCGATCCTGCACCGGGCCGCCGTCGGGCACCTGCCCGGCGAGGGCGGCGGCCCGGTGCCGACGCCGACGTGGGCGCTGGCCCGGTCGAACGCGCCCGCCGGGTCGATGCTCGCGATGACCGCCCGCGACCTGGTCGGCTTCGCCGCCATGCACCTGGACGGCGGCGCGGGCCTGCTCAAGCCCGGCACGGTGGCGGCCATGTGGCGGCCGCAGGTGACGCTGCCCCGGCTCGGCACCATGCCCGGCGCCTGGGGCCTCGGCTGGGAGCTGGAGGAGTGGGGCGGGCGGGCCGTGGTCGGCCATGACGGCGGGACCATCGGCCAGGCCGCCTTCCTGCGGATCGTGCCCGACCGGAACGTCGCGGTGGCGCTGCTGACCAACGGCGGCGACGTGCTGGGCGCGTACGCCGACGTCGTCGGGCACCTGCTGAAGGAGCTGGCCGGCGTCACCCTGCCGGACCGCCCGGCGCCCCCGGCCGAGCCGGAGCCGATCGACCCGGCGCCCTACCTGGGCCGCTACTCCGACACGATCTACGACATCACCGTCAGCCAGGACGCCGACGGCGTGATCTGGCTCGACCGGGTGCCCAAGGACGTCATCGCGGAGATCGGCGAGAAGCCCTTGCGGACCCGGCTGGTGCACCTGGAGGGCGACTCGCTGATCGCGGTGGAGCCGATCCGCGGCGTCCATCCCGTCTTCGCCTTCGTCGGACGCGACGAATCGGGGCTCGCGAAGCACATCCACTACGGCCGTGCCGTCTCGAGAAAAGGAACGCCATGACGCGCATGAGGGCACTCGCGGCACTCGCCCTGACGGGTTCGGTCACCCTGACCGCCTGCGGCGGTGGCGGCGGTGAGACACCCGGCCCCGCCGCCGCCCCCGCGAGCGGCAAGACCTTCACCCTGAACGTCGCCGCCGACCCGGGCGCCCTCGACCCGCAGGCGGCGGCGGGCAGCACCCTGTTCGCCCTGACCCAGTACGCCTACGACAACCTGGTCTCGGTCGCCGAGGACGGCACCATCCAGCCCCAGCTCGCCGGCGCGTGGACGGCCGAGGGCACCACCCTCACCTTCGACATCAAGAGCGGGATCACCTGCGCCGACGGCGCCCCGTTCACCGCCCAGACGGTGGCCGACAACATCGCCTGGGTGACCGACCCGGACAACAAGAGCCCGTTCCTGGGCCCGTTCGTGCCGGCCGGCACCACCGCCTCGGCGTCGGGCTCGAAGGTCACCGTCACGCTGCCCGCGCCCGCGCCGTTCGCGCTGAACGCGTTCTCGAACCTGCCGATGGTGTGCGACGCCGGGCTGAAGAACCGGGCGAGCCTCAAGTCCGCCACCAACGGCACCGGGCCCTACACGCTCACCGAGGCGGTGCCGTCCGACCACTACACCTACCAGCTCCGCGAGGGCTACACCTGGGGCCCCGGCGGCGCGACCACGGCCGAGCCGGGCATGCCGGCCACGGTCGTCGTCAAGATCGTCGCCAACGAGACCACCGCCGCCAACCAGCTGCTCGCCGGGACCGCCAACGCCGTCCAGATCACCGGGGCCGACGCCGCCCGGCTCACCGGGGCGGGCCTGAAGTCGGTCGGCACGCAGGCGCTGATCGGCGAGCAGTGGTACAACCACGCCGACGGGCACGTCACCGCCGACCCGGCCGTGCGGATGGCGCTCACCCGGGCGGTCGACTTCAACCAGCTCCAGGCGGCCATCACCGCCGGCAAGGGCGCCCCCGCCACCCAGCTCGCCGTGCTGGAACCGACCGGCTGCACCGGCGACGCCGTGACCGGCAGCGTGCCCTCCTTCGACGCCGCCGCCGCGGGGGCCGCCCTCGACGCGGCCGGATGGGTGAAGGGCGCCGACGGCGTCCGCGCCAAGGGCGGGGAGCGGCTGACGGTCACCCTGCTGTACGACGGCGCGCTCGGCAGCGCGGGCAGCGGCGCGGCCGAACTGGCCGTGGCGGCCTGGAAGGCGGTCGGCGTCGAGGCCAAGGCCGTCCAGCAGAACCAGACCCAGCTCACCGGCGCGGTCTTCGGCACCGGCGCCTGGGACGTCGCCTGGGTGCCGCTCAACGTCAGCACCCCCGACCAGGTCATGCCGTTCGTGTCCGGCCCGGCCGCGCCCAAGGGCACCAACTTCGCCGCCATCGACAACGCCGACTACCTCGCCGCCGCCACCCGCGCGATGGCCGCGACCGGCAGCGAGGGCTGCGCCGACTGGTTCGCCGCCGAGCAGGCGCTCTACAAGGCCGCCGACATGGTGCCCTTCGCCAACAACGTCGTCCCGACCTTCCTCAAGGGCGCGGAGCTCTCCATCGTGGGCAGCATCGTCCCGACCAGCATCCGGATGCTCGGCTGACCATGAAGAAGCCGGCAGCGGGAAGGTGGCCGCGCTTCGCGCTCCGGCGCGCGGCGCGGCTGCTGGTGTCGCTCTGGGTGCTGGTGACCGCCTCGTTCCTGATGATCCATCTGGTGCCCGGCGACCCGGTGCGCGCGGCGCTCGGCCCGACCGCGCCCGCCGACCTGGTGCTCGCCCACAAGGAGGAGCTCGGCCTGCTCGACCCGCTCTGGCAGCAGTACGCGAGCTTCCTCGGCCGCCTCGTCCAGGGCGACCTGGGCGTCTCGATCGCCAGCCGGCTCCCGGTCGGGGAGACGATCGCCCAGCAGCTGCCCGCCACGGCCGAGCTCGCCGTGCTGGCCTTCCTGCTGTCGGTGGCGGTCGCGGTGCCCGTCGGCGTGGGGATGGCGGTGCTCACCCGCCGGGGGCGCGGCCGGCGCGCGGAGCTGGCGTTCACCGGCACGAACGTCGTGGTGAGCGCGATCCCCGACTTCCTGCTCGGCGTCGGGCTGGTCTACCTGCTGGCCGTGCAGACGCACGTGTTCCCGGTGGCCGGACGCGCCGGGCCCGACTCCTACGTGCTGCCGGTGCTGGCCCTGGCGGTCGGCCCGGCGGCGGTGCTGTCGCGCATCGTCCGGGTGGAGATGCTCGCGGTCATGGAGGCCGACTACATCCGCACCGCGCGGGCCAAGAGGCTCACCCCGGTGCGGCTGCACCTCGTGCACGCGCTGCCGAACGCGGTGACCGCGACCCTGACGATCGGCGGGCTGGCGCTGAGCGCGCTCGTGGCCGGGACGGTGCTGGTGGAGAACGTGTTCGCCTGGCCGGGGCTCGGCTCCTCCATCGTCTCCTCGATCGTCGCGAAGGACTATCCGCTGGTCCAGGGCACGGTCCTGGTCTACGGCGTCGGCGTTCTGCTGATCAACACGCTCGTCGACGTGGTGCTCGCGCTGCTCGACCCCCGTTCGGCGATCGGAGAAGCCTGATGAGGGCGGCGCTGCGCAGGCCCGTCGGCCTGGCCGGGGTCGTGCTGCTGGTCCTCGTGCTCGCGGCCGCCGTGTTCGGGCCGGTGGTGTGGGGCGACCGGGCCACGGCCGTCGACACCGCCGACCTGCTGGCCGGGCCGTCGGCCGAGCACTGGATCGGCACCGACAACCTCGGCCGCGACCTGTTCGCCCGGGTGCTGGTGGCCGCGCGGCTGTCCATCCTGCTGGCGCTGGCCGCGACCGCGATCAGCATGGTGCTGGGCTTCCTCCTCGGGGCCGCGCCGATGCTGGCCGGGCGGCGGCTCGGCCGGTTGATCACCGCGGCCGTCAACGTCCTGGTCGCCTTCCCCGGGCTGCTGCTGGTGCTGTTCTTCGCCGTCGTCTTCGGCGTCGGCGCGCGCGGGGCCGCGCTCGCGGTCGGGCTGGCCGGGGCGCCCGCGTTCGCCCGGTTGTGCCACACGCTCATCGCCGGGATCTCCGAGCGCGACTACGTCGCCGCCGCCCGCATCGCCGGGGTCGGCCGGGTGCGGATGCTGCTGCGGCACGTGCTGCCGAACATCGCCGAACCGGTCATCGTGTACGCGACCATGGCCGCCGGCGGGGTGCTGCTCACCTTCGCCGGGTTGTCGTTCCTGGGCCTCGGCGTGCAGGCGCCGGACTACGACTGGGGCCGGCTCATGCAGGACGGGCTCAACGGGATCTACATCCACCCGCTGGCCGCTCTCGGCCCGGGGATCGCCGTCGTGCTCGCCGGGCTGGCCTTCAACCTCACGGGCGAGGCCTTCGCCTCGGCGCCGCGCCGCGCCCACGTCCTGCCGGAGGCCGGTCAGCCGGCGCCCGCCACCGCCCCCGCCGCCGGCTCCGTCCTGTCGGCCGACGACCTGCGGGTGACGATCCCCGGCCCCAACGGCCCGATCCACGCCGTGCGGGGCGTCACTTTCGCCGTCGGCGACGGCGAGGCCGTCGGGGTCGTCGGCGAGTCGGGGTCGGGCAAGTCCGTGACCGCGCTGGCGGTGGCCGGGCTCCTGGAGCCGCCGGTCCGGGTCGAGGCCGCCCACCTGGTGGTCGCGGGGGAGGACCTGCTGGCCCCCGGAGCCCACCGGCGGCTGGGCACCGCGCTGGCGGTCGTGTTCCAGGACCCCATGACCTCGTTCAACCCGGCCCACCGCGTCGGGCCGCAACTGGCCGAGGTGAGCCGCTTCCACCAGGGCATGGGCCGCAAGGCGGCCTTCGCGCGGGCGGTCGACCGGCTGAACGCGGTGCGGATCGGCGACCCGGCGCGGCGGGCCCGGCAGTACCCGTTCGAGTTCTCCGGCGGCATGCGGCAGCGGGCCATGATCGGCATGGGCCTCATGGGCGACCCCCGGCTCATCGTCGCCGACGAGCCGACCACCGCCCTCGACGTCACCGTGCAGCGGCAGGTGCTCGAACTGCTCGCCGACGTGCGCCGCGAGACCGGCGCGGCGCTCCTGCTGATCAGCCACGACGTGTCGGTCGTGACCGACGTGTGCGACCGCGTCCTGGTCATGTACGCCGGCCGCGTCGTCGAGGAACTGCCCGCCAAGGACCTGCGCACGCTGGCCCGGCACCCCTACACGCGGGCGCTGGTCGCGGCCGTGCCCGACATGGAGACCGACCTCGACCGGCCGCTCGCCGTGATCCCCGGGCTGCCCGTCGACCCCGTCGAGACGCCGGCCGGATGCGCCTTCGCGCCCCGCTGCCCGCTCGCCGACGACCACTGCCGCACCGTCGCGCCGCCGCTGCTGGACGGCGTGGCCTGCCACAAGGCCGGGGAGGCCCCGTGAGCACGCTCACCTTCCACGAGGTCTCCGTCCGCTACGGCGCGCACACCGTGCTGCACGAGGTCAGCCTGGAGGTCGGCGCGGGGCAGACCGTCGGCCTGGTCGGCGAGTCGGGCTGCGGCAAGTCGACCCTGGCCCGCGCCGCCGTCGGCCTCGCCCCGGTGACCTCCGGCACGATCCTGCTCGACGGCCGTCCGGTGCCCAGCCGGGGCCGCCGGCCGGTGCAGATGGTCTTCCAGGATCCGTACTCCTCCCTCGACCCCCGCATGACCGTGGGGGACAGCATCGCCGAGGCCATGCCCGGCCGGCCCGGCCGCACGGAGCGCCAGGCCGAGATCGCCCGGCTCCTCGGCCTCGTCCACCTCGACGCCGCCAGAGCCGGCGACCTGCCCGGCCAACTCTCCGGGGGGCAGCGGCAGCGGGTCGCGCTGGCCCGCGCGCTCGCCGCCCGGCCGAGGGTGATCCTCGCCGACGAGATCACCTCCGCGCTCGACGTGTCGGTGCAGGGCGCGGTGCTCAACCTCATCCGCGACATGCGCCGCGACCTCGGCCTGTCGATGTTGTTCATCTCGCACAACCTGGCCGTCGTGCGGTACGTCGCCGACCACGTGGCGGTGCTGCACGCCGGGCGGATCGTCGAACACGGCCCCACGGCGCGGGTGCTCGGCGACCCCCGCCACGACTACACCCGCCACCTCCTCGCCTCCGCCCACCCTTTGAAGGAGCACACGTGAACCAGGCCCACTGGCAGCACCGCCTCGACGAACTCGCCGCCAAGCACGGTGTGCCCGGCGCCCAGCTGGGCATCCTGCGCGGCGACGACCTGCTGACCCTCGCCACCGGCGTGCTGCACGCCGGGACCGGCCAGCCCGCCGCCACCGACTCCGTCTGGCAGATCGGCTCGATCTCCAAGGTGTGGACGGCCACCGTCATCATGCAGCTGATCGACGAGGGCCGGTTCACCCTGGAGACCCCGGTCGCGGAGGTGCTGCCGGAGTTCCGGCTGCGCGACCCCGAGACCACCGCCGCCGTCACCGTCTGGCACCTGCTCACCCACACCAGCGGCATCGACGGCGACCTGTTCACCGACACCGGCCGCGGCGACGACGCCCTGGAGAAGTACGTCGCCCTGCTGGCCGACTCGCCGCACAACCACCCGATCGGCGCGACCTGGTCGTACTGCAACGCGGGCTACTCGGTGCTCGGCCGGATCATCGAGGTCGCCACCGGGCAGACGTGGGACCAGGCGATCAAGGAGAAGCTCTTCACGCCGCTCGGCCTGACCCACACCACGACCCTGCCCGAGGACGCCATGGTCTTCGGCCACGCCATGGGCCACGTCAAGGGCGGCGACGAGCCCGTGGTCGCGCCCGTGTGGGGGCTGCCGCGCGCGGTCGGCCCGGCCGGGCTCATCACCGCGACCGTCGCCGACGTGCTCGCCTTCGCCCGCATGCACCTGCGGGGCGGGGTCGCCGCCGACGGCACCCGGGTGCTCTCGGAGGAGAGCACGGCGGCGATGTCGGCGTACCAGACCGACTGCCCCGAGAAGCGGCTGCTCGGCGACTCGTGGGGGCTCGGCTGGTTCCGCTGCGACTGGCACGGCCACCGCGCCTACGGCCACGACGGCAACACCATCGGCCAGGCGGCGTTCCTGCGCGTGCTGCCCGAGGCCGGGGTCGCCGTCGCGCTGCTCACCAACGGCGGCCACACCCACGACCTGTACGCCGACCTGTACGACGAGATCTTCACCGAGCTCACCGGCGTCCGGCTGCCCGAGCCGTTCGAACCCCCGGCCGAGCCGGCCGCCGCCGACCTCACCCCCTACGCCGGCACCTACGAGCGCGAGTCGGTCCGCATGGAGGTGTTCGACGACGACGGCAAGCCGACCCTGCGCACCACCGTCACGGGCCCGCTCGCCGGGCTGGAGGACGACCCCGTGCAGACGTACGAGATGACCCCGGTCGAGCCCGGCCTGTACGCGGTCCGCCCCGAAGGCATGGAGACGTGGGTGCCCGTGACCTTCTACTCCCTGCCCACCGGCGAGGAGTACGTCCACTACGGCGCCCGCGCGACCCCGAAGAAGCTCGGCTGACCGTGCTGCGCGACCACCTCGGGGCGGCCCGGGACGCGACCGACCGGGCCCGCAAGGCCGGCGTGGAGATCCGGGAACTCCACGACCTGCCCGAAACCCACGCCATGATCGACCTCCTCATGGAGATCTGGGGCCGCCCGCTGATCACCGTGGAGTTCCTCCGCGCCCTGACCCGCGCCGGCAACTACGCCGCGAGCGCCTACGACGGAGACCGCCTCGTCGGCGTCTGCATCGGCTTCCACGAGGAACCGGCGGCCCGCACCCTGCACAGCCACGTCGCCGGGGTCGCGCCGGGCCTGGCGGGCCGCGGCGTCGGCGCCGCGCTCAAGCTGCACCAGCGGGCCTGGGCCCTGGCCCGGGGCATCCCGACGATCGAGTGGACCTTCGACCCGCTGGTCAGCCGCAACGCCTACTTCAACATCGTCAAGCTGGGGGCGCTCCCGGTGGAGTACCTCCCGAACTTCTACGGCCCGATGCACGACGCGATCAACGGCGCCGACGACACCGACCGGCTGCTGGTGCGCTGGAACCTGCTGTCCCCGAGGGTCGTCGCGGCCTGCTCGGGCGAGCCGTTCGACCGCCCGGCGGGCGGCCCGTCGAGCCGCCGCGTCGCCACCCCCGACGACATCGAGGCGCTGCGCGCCGCCGACCCGGCCGCCGCCGTGGCGTGGCGGCGGCGGCTGCGCGACGAACTGGCGCCGCTGATGACCTCCGGTGGCCGCGTCGTCGACTTCGACCGCGACCTCGGCTATCTCGTCGACTTGGAGACCCCATGAAGCTGCGCGGAATCGAACTGCGCCGTGTCTCGATGCCGCTCGTGGCACCGTTCCGCACCTCGTTCGGCACCCAGACCGAACGCGACATCCTGCTGCTGAGGGCGGTGACCGACGACGCCGAGGGCTGGGGCGAGTGCGTCGCGCTGACCGACCCGCTCTACTCGCCCGAGTACGTCGACTCCCAGCAGGACGTGCTGCGCCGCTTCCTGCTGCCCCGGCTCGCCTCGCCCGAGGGGGCCGCCGCGCTCGGGCGGTCGGGCGCGGCCGCCGTCGCGGGGGCGCTGCACGCGTACAAGGGACACCGCATGGCCAAGGCCGCCGTGGAGATGGCGATCCTGGACGCCGAACTGCGCGCCCTCGGCCGCTCCTTCGGCCGCGAACTCGGCGCCGTCGCCGACCGTGTGCCCAGCGGCGTCTCGGTCGGCATCCACGACTCGATCCCGGCGCTGCTGTCGGCCGTCGAGGGCTACCTGGACGAGGGGTACGCCCGCATCAAGCTGAAGATCGAACCCGGCTGGGACGTGGCGCCGGTGGCCGCCGTCCGCGAGCGGTTCGGCGGCGACGTGCTCCTCCAGGTGGACGCCAACACCGCCTACACCCTCCGCGACGCCCGCCACCTGGCCAAACTCGACGCGTTCGACCTGCTGCTGATCGAACAGCCGCTGGAGGAGGAGGACGTTCTGGGTCACGCCGCGCTGGCCCGGCAGCTCGCCACGCCGATCTGCCTCGACGAGTCGGTCGTGTCGGCGCAGACCGCCGCCGCCGCGATCACGCTGGGGGCGTGCCAGATCATCAACATCAAGCCCGGCCGGGTCGGCGGCTACCTGGAGGCCAGGAAGATCCACGACCTGGCCGCCGCCCACGGGGTCGCGGTCTGGTGCGGCGGCATGGTGGAGACCGGCCTCGGCCGCGCCGCCAACATCGCCCTGGCCGCGCTGCCCGGCTTCACCCTGCCCGGCGACGTGTCGGCCTCCGGCCGCTTCTACCGGACCGACATCACCGAGCCGATCGTCCTCGTGGACGGCCACGTCGAGGTCCCGACCGGCCCCGGCCTGGGCGTCGCGCCGATCCCCGAGCTGCTGGAGCGGGTGACGACGTCGGTGGAGTGGATCCCGTTCTGAGGTGCGCGCCTATACTCCGGGCGTGAGTCAGCGACCGCGTGCGAGCCTCGGCCGCGTCCTCGACGACCTGGGCTCCACCCTCCTCGAACTCGTCGCGGGCGACGTCGACCACCCGGAGGGCATCAGCGCCCTGGTCATCTTCGACCCGCTCGACGAACCCGTGCTCGCGCCCCGATCGCTGGTGCTGGGCGTCGGTGTCGACCCCGCCGCCGGCGGGCTGCCCGCGCTGCTGCGCTCCCTCGGCGGCCACGACACGGTCGCCCTGGTGGTCCGGGCCCCGGTCGCGCTCACCCCGGAGGTGCGGGCGGCCGTCCAGGAGAGCGGCGTCGCCCTGATCGGCCTGCGCCGGGGCGCGACGTGGGCGCAGCTCACCGCCCTCATCCGCGCCATGCTCGCCGAGGGCGACATCGGCGTCACCGGCCACGAGTCGCTGGGCGGCCTGCCGTCGGGCGACCTGTTCGCCGTCGCCAACGCCGTGGCCGCCCTCCTCGACGCCCCCATCACCATCGAGGACCGCAGCTCCCGCGTGCTCGCCTTCTCCGGCCGCCAGGACGAGGCCGACCCCTCCCGCGTGGAGACCGTCATCGGCCGCCAGGTCCCGGAACGCTACGCCAACCGCCTCACCGAACTGGGCGTCTTCCGCGACCTCTACCGCTACCAGGCCCCCGTCGTCGTCAAACCCCAGGACCTCGGCTACGACGAGACGACCGTGCAGCGCGTCGCCATAGCCGTCCGCGCCGGCGACGAGGTCCTCGGCTCGATCTGGGCCGCCATGGACGGCGAGGTCGACCGCGAACGCACCCAGGCGCTCCTGGACGCCTCGAAACTGGTCGCCCTCCACCTGCTGCGCCTGCGCGCCGGCGCCGACGTCCAGCGCAGGCTGCGCACCGACCTGATCGGCACCGTCCTGGAAGGCGGCGCCGGAGCCCGCGACGCCCTCGGCCGCCTGGGCCTGTCGGCCCGCCGCCTGGTCATCGTGAGCGCCGGCCTGCTGCCCGGCCATCCCCAGACCGACCTCGAACGCCTGGCCGACGCCCTGTCGGTCCACCTGTCGGCCACGGTCCCGTCCTCGGCGGTCGCCGCCGTCGGCGGCACCGTCTACGGTCTGCTCCCGGTGGTCGTCACGACCGGCAGCCCCGAACAGCGCGCCGCCCGGCTGGCCGCCGACTTCGTCGACCGCGTCGACGGCAACCTGCACGCGATCGTCGCCGTCGCCCCCGCCGGCTCCGACATCAGCGGCATCGTGCACGGGAAGGCCCAGGCCGACCGGGTGCTGCGGGTCATGCGCGAAGGCCACACGGGCCTGCGCGTGGCCCAGCTCGACGACGTCCAGACCCTGGCCCTGGTCCTCGAACTGCGCGACCTGGCCGCCGCCCGCGACGAACGCCCGGGAGGCGCGATCGCCCGGCTGATGGAGTACGACGAACGCAACAACGCGGGCCTGGTCGAGACGCTGGAGGCGTGGCTCGACGCGCTGGGCGACGTGGGCAGGGCGGCCAACGCCCTGTTCATCCACCCGAACACGTTGCGCTATCGGCTCAAGCGGGTCACCGAGGTGGGCGAGATCGACCTCACGGACCCGGAACAGCGGTTCGCGGCGATGCTCCAGCTCCGCATCCTGGCCCCCCGCTGAGTCAGACGGTGTCCCAGTTGAGCAGCGCGATGCCCCGGAAGCCTTCTCTCGGGTTCTCGAACCGGGGGAGGGCGCCACGCTTCAGCAGCCCCAAAGCCTCGTGAGCTGCCTGAAGACGGTGTTGGAATCGGCGGGGATCGGTATAGGTCAACGCCTGCCACAGACTGATCGCCTCGCGTTGGGCATCGACGGCCTCTTCGGCGCGGCCCACTCTCGCCAAACTCGCGGCCAAATTGCCGAGGGCGATTCCGAGTGTCTTCTCGTAGACGTCGTCTTCATCGGCGAGCGATCGCGCGACGGCCACCATTTTCTCGTGGGCGTTCAGCGCCTCTTCATCGACTCCGCTCCGTACGGCGCAGGCCGCATATATCGCGAGGGAAACGGCCTGCTCATGCCGGAGAATCGTATGGTCGGCGGTGTTCTTCTTCAGTAGCTTCCGCCAGGTTCGACAACTCCGTCGGTGATGGTCCCACGCCGCCGGAAGGTCGTCGTCGCTGTTCGACAAGAGGATTCCGGTGAAGGTGTGCGCCCGGGCGAGGTGTGATCCGAAGCGTGCCGGATCCTCTCGCGCCAAACTCTTCCAGATGCGAACCGCCTCGACGTGGGTCAACGAAGCCAGCCGGAAGCGAAGGAGTTCGGCGTCGGCCAGCTGCAGGTACATGCCCATTGTTCGCAGTGAGGCGGACAATCTGCCCTTCGGCTCCCGGTGTCCTTCCACTACCAGACCATGCCAGAAGGCGATCGCGGCCTGGTGGCGTCGCCTGGCCCCGGCGATGTCGAACGTGGGCCAGACCGCATCTCCGAGGCCGATAAGTTCCGTCGCGAGAAAGTGCTGCGCGACGAGTGGATCGGCGGTCGTCCTGATCTCCATAATGGCCGTCCTCGCGTAGCCGTCTTTCCGGCCTCATTATCAATGTATGAACAGCTGGTTCGGCCTCTACTATCCGCATGTGCACGTCCGCGATGTCGGATGGCTGAAGACCGTTTCCCTGTATTTGGATGGCCTCTATCGCTTTGAAGACGCCTCGGCACTTGATTCGCTGCCAAGAATCGACCGTACCGAGCTCGCGCTGGTTCGTGAGGGGTTCCTCAAGTCGGTCAGACCGCCACGCGCCGCCGTGGAACAGGCGGCGAACCGGTTCGCGACGGCCCTGGCCGACATCGACCTGACCCGGTTCGAGGTACCACCCGAAATGGAACACCGAGCGGTGATCAGGCCTTGGGAGCTCGACCGCACGCTCGCGCGGTGGAAGATCGCGCCGTCGCTCACCGAGTTGCTCCTCGAGACGTCGACCGCCCGAGAGGCCGGAGAGGGGCGACTGACGATCGATCCCGTGCTGGCGCACGCTTACCTGCTCATCCTGGGCGCGGAGCTGGCCCCGCAGCTGGGCGCCGTCCCTCTCGCCGACGACGCTTTCGGGCAGGCGACGATCGGTATCAGCGCGAGAAGGCTCCTCGCCGGGCTGACCGGGCAGGCACCGCCGCCGGCCAGGGACGAGGAGGTGCGGACCTTGCTATTCGATCTCGCCATCACCGCCGCGTATCCGCGAGACCTGCGGGATCTGCCTGTTCACCGGATCATCGACTTCAGGGAGCGTTACGTCGGCGAGCGGGTGAGATTCCGGTTGGCGCTGGACAAACTGATCGAGGAATCGCGGCATCTCGACGGGATCTCCGAACCGGGGATTCTGGCCGACCACCTCAGGGCCTGTTACGAGACCCAGGTGGCGCCGGCCGTCAGAGAACTGGACAAGGCCATGCGAGGACTCCGGATCGACACCGTTCTCGGCACGATCAACGTCCAGGCGGCCGCGCCCGCCGCCGTCACCGGTTCGCTGGCGCTGATGGCGCTGCAGCCCTCCGCGACCGCGGCCGTCGTCCTCGGCGCGGGCGGGCTCGCCATCGGGGTGTGGGCCTCGGCGAGATCCGTTCGCAGGCAGCGCGGCGCCACCCTCGCGGCATCGCCCTACAGCTATCTCTTCCACCTGCACCACGACCTCGCGCCGAGCGCCGTCGTGAGGCTGGCCCATCGAAGTGCCGCCAGATTCTCCGACGGCGATTCGCGGCGGTGAGGTCGGCTGGAGGACGTGACAGATCCGCCCACCGCGCAGAGCACGGCCCTGGCCGCATCGAGACCCCGGTCGAGCCGTCCCGGATTCACGCCCTCTTCGTATTCGGCCGGCCACCACCAGGAGATCTCGGCGAGGAGCGGCCCGCGACGGGCGACGAGGAATACCCGTTCGGCGACTTCTGCCAGTGAGGTCGGGGTATCGGGGGAGGAAGCGGGGCCGCCGTCGACGTCCACTGGTAGTTCGCCGCGAGGAGCAGGACCGCCGGCAACGGGATCCACTTCAGCGATGCCGCGTGCACCATTGCACGTGCAGTTCCGCCAACGAAAGGCGGCGGTCGGTGTAGCGGAACCGGCCGACCCCGAGCTCGGCGCAGCAGTGGGCGCCGGGGTCCTCCGCGCGGTGTGCCGGGCACTCCTCGACCAGGCCGCGCAGCTGCTCCATCTCCAGTTCGAAGGCGCGGCGGCTGCCGGTCAGGAACAGGGTGTCCGCCGCGACGTCCGAGTGGAGATGGTCGCGGAAGCCGCGATGGCGCTGCCGGCCGTCGTCGCCGGGCGGCCGCCACGCCGTCGGCGGGAGCGCCACCCGATGCGGACGCCCCGCGCCCAGCCGGGCCCTGACCTGCTTCCAGCGTGAGGCCGGGAAGCCCAGCCGGTGGTGCAGCAGCACCAGATCGAGCAGCCGCTCCTCGTTGGCCGAACCGGCCGGGCGGGCCTTGCGGAGCGGCAGGTAGACCAGGGTGTTCGGCGACCGGGCGGCCAGCCCCCAGGCCATCGCGACCGTCAGGGCCGTCGCGCGGTCGACGTTCAGTTCCGCGCTCCAGGTGCGTTCGAAGAGCATCCCGTGCCGGGCGGGCCGCGCCGGCCGGATCACGCGGTAGGTGTCCCGGCCCAGGCGGACCTCGCTGATCAGTGTCGGCCAGGTCTGGTCGGCCAGTCGCATCCGCACCCCGTTCTCGTGTCCAGGAGAGCAGGGTAGAAGGCGGTGTGTCCGCGTGCCGACCGGTTTTTCCCCGTATGAGACGATGCCCCGGACAAGGCGACGGCGGACGAGGAAACCGGTGTGAATCCGGTGCGGTCCCGCCACTGTGATCGGTGAGCGACTCCCGAACGCGCCACCGCCCCCTGCGGGCGGGAAGGCCGGGACGAGCGTCGACCCGAGAGCCAGGAGACTCACGCGGTCGCCTCCTCACGAGCCGGGGCGGATCTCCCCGAGAGAGGACGGCGCCGGTGCGGGTCACCGTGTGCCGGGACTGCTGCTGCGGCAGCGCCCGGAAGGTTCCCCATCTCGACCACGACGAGCAGATCCGGCTGCTCGGCGAGGTCGCCGAGGTGCGGGTGACCGAGTGTCTCGACGTGTGCGACCAGGCCAACGTCATCGTCGTCCAGCCGACCCCCGAAGGGCGGGCCGCCGGGGGCCGGCCGGTGTGGCTCGCGTTCGTCAACGACGGCCACGCCACCGCCGACGTGGCCGACTGGATCCGCGCGGGTGGTCCGGGGCTGGCGCCGCTGCCGCCGATCCTCGAACTGCACCGCTTCAGCGGGCCGCGCCGCTGACGCGGGCCACGGCCGCCACGACCGGCGCCGCGCCGTCTTCGGCCGCCACCCCGGCCGCGAGGGACTGGGCGCGGCGCCGGTAGACGGGGTCGGTGACCGCGGTGGTGAGCGCGGCGGCCAGGCGTGCGGAGGTCAGGCGGCGGAAGGGGAGCGCGGCCGGGGCCACGCCGAGCGCCGTCAGGCGGGCGGCCCAGAAGGGCTGGTCGTGCTTGACCGGCACGGCCACCGCGGGGACCCCCGTCAGCAGCCCGATCCCGGTGGTGCCGGCGCCGCAGTGGTGGGCGACGGCGGCGACCTGGGGGAACAACCAGTCGTGCGGCACGTCGCCGACCGCCAGCACGTCGTCGGAGAGTTGCCCGTGCACGCCGGTCTGCAGCACGCCGCGCAGCCCGGCCGCTCGCAGCGCGCCGACGGCCAGTTCGGTGTACCGCTCCGCCCGGGTGCCGGCCAGGCTGCCGAAGCCGACGAAGACCGGCTTCGGGCCCGACGCCAGGAAGTCGCGCAACCGAGGATCGGGCCGCCACCCCGGCGGCCGGAACGGCCACCAGTATCCCGTCACCTCCAGTCCCGTCCGCCAGTCGGCCGGACGCGGCACCACCAGCGGGCTGAACCCGTGGAAGACCGGCCAGCGCGTGGTCTCCCGGCGCAGGTAGAGGGCGCGCGGGGGCATCGGGGGCAGCCCGAGACGGGCGCGGATGCTCGTGCTCAACCCGGCGACCAGCGGCCCGGCGGCCGGCACCTCGAACGCGAGCCGGGCCGCCCTGCGGTTCCCCCAGCGGCCGAGCGAGCGGTGCACGACGCTCATGACGGGCGGGAAGTCACCCGTGGGGTCGATCGGCTGCAGGTGCACCCCCATGCTCGGCACGCCCATGGCCTCGGCGACGTGACACGCCGGCGTGCCCGCGACACCGGTCAGGAGGAGGTCGGCCCGCTGTCCGGCGAGCCCGGCCAGGCCCTCGACGAGCTGCTCGCCGTAGTGCCTGAAAGCGCTGATGGAGAGCAGGGAGAGCGGGTCTCCCGGAAGCGGCAGGTAGTCGAGGCCCGCCTCGGTCACCAGGTCCCGGTACGGCTCGTGCGCGGCGATGGCCACCTCGTGCCCGGCCTCGCGTAACCGTGCCCCGAGCCCCGTGTACGGCGCCACGTCCCCGCGTGTGCCGACGCCGACGATCAGAATTCGCATGCGACCCTCCTCTTTTGTCATACAGTCGCATGACAAAACAGTTTTTACCATGCACTCGCATGAGAAAAATGGCGGGCAATGCCGAAGATCGTCGACCACCACGCCCGGCGGCGGCACATCGCCGACGCCGTGCACCGCATCGTCCACGACAAGGGGATGGAGAGCGTCAGCCTGAGAGAGGTCGCCGCCGAGGCCGGGATGTCGATGGGGGCGGTGCAGTACTACGTCACCACGAAGGAGCAGATGCTGCTGCTGGCGCTGGAGCGCATCGGCATGTGGATCGGGGAGCGCGTCGCGGCCGTGACCGCCCGCCAGCCGACGCCCCTCGACGTGCTCCGCACGACCGTGCTGGAGCTGCTGCCCCTCGACGAGGAGCGCCGCTTCCTCAACCGCGTCGGGCTGGCCTTCCAGGCGAGCTCGGTGGTGAACGAGAACCAGGCCGCCGCGATGCGGCTGGGATACGCGCACCTGCTGGCCTTCCTCGCCGAGCAGATCAGGGCCGCCCAGGCCGCCGGTCAGCTCGACGCCGGCCTGGACGCGGGCAAGGAGGCGAGCATCCTGTACGCCTTCGCCCAAGGCGTCGTGAACGCCGCCCTCGTCGGCCACTACACGCCGCAGGAGGTCACCGCGCTGCTCGACGAGCACCTGGGGCGTATGTCCGCAGGCCCGGTTCCTATGATTTGAACATGTTCAAAATCGTGATGCCCGGCGGAACCGGTCAGGTCGGCACGATCCTGCGGCGCGCCTTACGCGCGGCGGGGCATGACGTCGTCGTCCTCACCAGGCGGCCGTCGCGCGACGGCGAGGTCGGCTGGGACGGCGCGACGCCCGGCCCCTGGGTGCAGGAGATCGACGGCAGCGACGTCGTGGTGAACCTGGCCGGGCGCAGCGTCGACTGCCGGTACACCCCGGCCAACCTGCGGGCGATGATGGACTCCCGGGTGGACTCCACCCGGGCGGTCGGCGCGGCGATCGCGGCCGCCGCCCGGCCTCCCCGGGTCTGGTTGCAGATGAGCACCGCCACCGTCTACGCCCACCGCCTCGACGCGCCCAACGACGAGGCGACCGGCGTGATCGGCGGCGGCGAGCCCGGCGTCCCCCGCTACTGGGCTTACAGCGTCGAGATCGCCAAGGCGTGGGAGGCGGCGCAGGAGCGGGCCGAGACCCCCGGCACGCGCAAGGTCGCCCTGCGGTCGGCCATGGTGATGGGCCCCGATCGCGGCGGCGTCTTCGACGTCCTGTCGCGGCTGACGCGGATCGGTCTCGGCGGCCCGGTGGGCGGGGGTGCGCAGTACGTGTCGTGGATCCACGACGCCGACTTCGTCCGGGCCGTGGAGTTCCTCGTCGATCGCGACGACCTCACGGGGCCGGTCAACCTGGCCGCGCCCGGGCCGCTGCCGCAGCGGGCGTTCATGCGCGTCCTGCGGAGGGCGTGGGGCGTGCCGGTCGGGCTGCCGGCCACCCGGTGGATGGCGGAGGCCGGCGCGTTCGTGCTGCGTACCGACACCGAGTTGCTCTTGAAGAGCCGCCGGGTGGTGCCCGGCCGGCTGCTCGGCGCGGGCTTCACGTTCGAGTACCCCGACTGGGAGCACGCCGCCGGCGACCTCGTGCGGCGACGGCGGCTTACCTAAAGATCGCCGCCTTCTGAACATTCCGGGCGCCGGGGCCGGGCACGGCTGACAGCGTGAGAGTGGTCGTCGATCTGACCCGGTGCCAGGGCTACGGCCAGTGTGTCTTCCTCGCGCCCGAGGTGTTCGGCATGGGGGAGGAGGTCCTCCGGTACGACCTCGACCCGCCCGACGGCCAGCGCGACCACATCCTCCGGGCGGCGGCCGCCTGCCCCGTGCAGGCCATCCACCTCGACTGGACGGCCATGCGCGCCATGCCCGAGTCGAGGCCGTGCGGGATCCGGTTCGAGGGCCGGATCGTCATCGTCGGCGGCTCGCTGGCGGGGGCGCGGGCGGCCGCGGCGCTGCGGCGCGACGGGTTCACCGGCCCGCTGACCGTCGTCGGCGAGGAGGACGGCGAGCCCTACGACCGGCCGCCCCTGTCGAAGCAGGTGCTCACCGGGCACGTCGCGCCCGAGCACACCAAGCTGCCGAGGGTGCGCCCGGTCGAGGCCGAGTGGCTGACCGGCACCCCGGCCGCCGGTCTCGACGTGGCCGCGAAGAAGGTGCTCCTGGCCGACGGCCGCGAGGTCCCGTTCGACCGGGTCCTGCTGGCGACCGGCACTCGCGCCCGCCCGTGGCCCGACGCGGCCGAGGCCGCGCTGACCGGCGTGCACACGCTGCGCTCCGCGAAGGACGCCGCCGGGCTGCGCGCGGCGCTGGCGGCGGGGCCGCGGCGGGTGCTGATCCTGGGCGCGGGGTTCACCGGCAGCGAGATCGCCTCGGTCTGCCGGGAGCTCGGCCTGCCGGTGACCGTCGTGGAACGCGGGCCGGCCCCGCTGGTGAGCGCGCTGGGCGGCGTGATCGGCGACGTCGCGGCCGAGCTGCAGCGCGAGCACGGCGTCGACCTGCGCTGCGACACCACCGTCACCGCACTGGAGGGCGACGCCGGCGGCCGGTTCCGCCGGGCCCACCTGTCCGACGGCGGCACCGTCGAGGCCGACGTCGCCGTGGTGGCGCTCGGCTCGATCCGCAACGTCGAATGGCTGCGCGGATCGGGGCTGGCCGCCGGGGTGTGGGGCGTGGCCTGCGACGCGGGCTGCCGCGCCGTCGACCTCAACGGGCTGGTCCTGGACGACGTCTTCGTGGCCGGCGACATCGCGCGGTTCCCGCACCCGCTCTACCAGTACCAGTTCATGACGCTGGAGCACTGGGGGAACGCCGTCGCGCAGGCCGAGATCGCCGCCCACAACATGATCAGCGACCAGGCCCACCGCTGGCCGCACCTGGCCGTCCCGGTGTTCTGGTCGAGCCAGTTCGGGGTCAACATCAAGTCGGTCGGCGTGCCGACCTTCGCCGACCAGGTCGTCGTCACGCAGGGCTCGACGGCCGAGCGCCGGTTCGTCGCCGCCTACGGCTACCAGGGCCGGATGACCGCCGCGGTCACCTTCGACCAGGGCATGTGGCTGGAGTACTACCAGAGCCGGATCGAGCAGGCCGCGCCCCTCCCGCCCGGCGACGTGCAGTCCGCCCGGGTGCCCGAACGGCTGTCGCCCTCCGCCGAGGCGACCGTGGTGGTGACCGGCCACGACCCGGCCGAACGGCGGGTCTCGCTGCTGCACACACCCGGGGGTGTCACGTCGTGACCTGTCCGTTCCAGCGTGTCCTCGCCCCGTCGGGGCGCCCCGACCCCTATCCGCTGTACGCCGAACTGCGCGCGACCCCGGTGGCGCGCCAGGACGACGGCACCTACGTGGTCAGCACCTACCAGGAGATCGTCTCCCTGCTGCACGACCCCCGCGTCAGCTCCCGCCGCCGCGACCTCGACCGCACCCCGGCCTTCATCGGCCTCGACCCGCCCGAGCACGACCGGCTGCGCCGCCTGGCCATGCGCCACTTCGGCCCGCCCAGCTCGCCCGGCCGGATCGACGCGCTGCGCCCCGAGATGCAGGCCGTCACGACCGGACTGGTCGACGCCCTCGCCGGGAGGAACCGCGCCGACCTGGTCGAGGAGGTCGCCTACCCGCTGCCGGTCGCGATGATCTGCCGCCTGCTGGGAGTGCCCCGCGAGGACGAGGGACGGTTCCACGCGTGGGCCGACGAGCTGATCGACACGCTCGGGCCGGGCGAGGAGGACCGCGCCGAGCGCGAGCAGGCCCGCCGGGAGGTGACCGGCAGGTTCGACCGCTACCTCGGCGACCTGGTCGACGCCCGCCGCCACGAGCCCGGCGACGACATGCTCTCGGGGATGATCGCCGACGGCGAGATGACCCGCGACGAGATCGTCCGGACCGGCGTGCTGCTGCTGATCGCAGGGCACGAGACCACGATCAACCTGATCGCCAACGGCATGCTCACCTTTCTGCGGAACCCCGATGTGCTGGCCCGCGTCCAGGCCGACCCGGGCCTGATCGTTCCAGCGGTGGAGGAGCTGCTGCGCTTCGAGCCGCCGGTGCAGCTCATCTCCTCGCGGGTGGCGCTGGAGGACCTCACCGTCGGCGGGGTGACCATCCCGGCGGGGTCGCCGATCACGCTGGCCCTGGCGGCGGGCAGCCGCGACCCGGCGCACGTGCCGGACCCGGACCGGTTCTCGCTCGACCGGCCGCGCAACGAGCACCTGGGATTCGGCGGCGGCGTCCACTACTGCTTCGGGGCGCCGCTGGCCCGGCTGGAGGCGCAGATCGTGCTGACCGAGCTGGTCGGCCGCCTGCGCGGCCCCCGGCTGGTGGACGACCCGCCGCCCTACCGTCCGAGCCCGATCCTGCGCGGCCCGCGCCACCTCGTCGTCGACTACGACGGCGTGACCCCACGCTGAGGGTCAGGCGGTGAGGGCGCGCAGGGCGACGTCGACGGAGGCGTGGAGGTCCTCGCGGCTCGCGCCGGCCGCGGCGTGCACGGCGTGGCCCTCGCTGAGCGTCATCACGAACCGGGCCAGCGCCCGGACGTCCACACCGTCCGGAAGGTCTCCCTCGGCGGCCGCGCGGGACAACCGTTCTTCGAGGGCGGCCTCGGTGGCGGCCCGGCCCGCGGCCAGGATCTCGGAGATGCCGACGTTCTCCGGCGAGCAGGCCAGGCCGCCCTGGATGGACAGGCAGCCCGGGGGATGGTCTCCGGTGGTGAGGGCGTCGGCGCTGGAGCGCAGGAAGGCCTCGACGGCGGCGTGCGCGGTGGGCTGTTCGAGCGCGGTGCGGGCGGCGGCCACCTTGGTCTCGTGGTAGCGGGCGAAGGCACGCCGGAACAGCTGCTCCTTGCTGCCGAAGGCGGCGTACAGGCTCGGGCGGTTGATGCCCATCGCGCTGGTGAGGGCGCTCAGTGACGCGCCCTCGTAGCCGTGCCGCCAGAAGACCTCGGCGGCCCGGTCCAGGACCGCCTCCTCGTCGAAGGCCCGTGGACGGCCGATCGTGGGCACCTCAGAGCTCATGGACGTCACTCTACCGCTCGGTACAAAACCTGCTACGGTGAATCTCCAACCGATCGGTACAAAAAGAGGGACTGAGGCGCATGATCGTCACCCTGATCACCGGAGCGAACAAGGGCATCGGTTTCGAGACGGCCAGGCAGCTGCTCGACCTGGGCCACACCGTCTACATCGGCGCCCGCGACGTCGAGCGCGGCGAGAAGGCCGCGGCGGCGCTCGGCGCCCGGTTCGTGCGACTCGACGTGACCGACGACGCCTCGGTCACCGCCGCCCTGGCGGTCATCGACGCGGACGAGGGCCGCCTCGACGTCCTGGTGCACAACGCGGGCATCCTCGGCGACGGGCCCCTCGACGGCCCGACGGCCCTGCGCGTGTTCGACACCAACGCGGTGGGGATCGTCCGCGTCACCGAGGCGGCGCTGCCGCTGCTGCGGAGGTCCGCGAACCCCACGGTGGTCACCGTGTCGAGCAGCGCCGGGTCCTTCTGGGCGGTGAACAACCCCGACCGGCCGGAGTTCCATCTGCCGGTGGCGCTCTACTCGGCGTCCAAGGCGGCGGCCACCATGCTCACCGTCCAGTACGCCAAGGCCCACCCGGGCATCAGATTCAACGCGATCGAGCCCGGCCCCACCGCCACCGACATGACCGCCGCCTTCGGCATCGGCAGGCCACCGGCGGAGAGCGCCGCGACCGTCGTGCGCCTGGCCACCCTCGGCCCCGACGGCCCGACCGGCACCTTCCAGGACGAATCCGGCACGTTGCCGTGGTAACCGCCGGATGACCCACGAAGGGGAGAGCTCCGATGGAAGACTTCCGGTCGTGTCTCCCGCCAAGCACCGCCGTCCCTCACGAGGCGGCTGGAAGCTCACCGCCGAACAACTCTCGGTTCTCACCCTCGCCGGCGTCCTCGTCGCCACCGGCTCGTTCGTGACCGACGTGATCGGGGCCTTCGAACCGTCCGCCCCCGTCGTGGTGAGCCTGCCGGGACCGACCGTGACGGTGACGGAACCGGCCGGCGACGCGTCCTCCCCGGTGGGCGCCCCTTCCATCTGGGCGGCGCTGGCCAGTCCCGATCAGTACAGGGTCTCGGCCGACGACGGGTTCGGTTACTCGATCGCGGTGGGGGACATGCGGCTCCCGGTCGGGATCACCAGCATCGCCTGAGCGGGGCCGCCGCTCAGACGGCGTCGCAGGTCGTGTACGTGCGCACGGGCGAGACCACGTCGCCGTCGGTGAACGAGTTGGAGCAGTTCTCTAACTCGGCAGGAGCGGCGCGAACGGGTCGTCGTACCGCGCCCAGGCCGACGAGCCCGCCACCGTCTCCTCCGGCGTGAGCAGGCACGCGTCGAGCAGGGCGTGGATCCGGTCGCGCTCCAGGTCGGGGCCGACGAAGACCAGGTGCTGGACGCGGTCGCCGAGAGGGTCGGTCCAGTCGAGGGCGGCGGCCGCGCGGCGGGCGGGGGAGACCAGGTCCCAGGCGGCCTCGGGCAGCGCGGCCAGCCACGGCCCGGCGTCCTCGACCGCCATGCCGCCCGCCACGGCGTCCCAGCCGAGCAGGCGGTCGGGCCGGGTGGCCAGCCAGAACCGGCCGCGTGAGCGCACCGACTCGGTGACCAGGTCGTCGAGGGCCGTGAACAGGCGGCCGGGGTGCAGCGGGCGCAGGCGGTGCCACACGACGGTGGTGACCTCGCCGTCCCGCGCGTCGCAGGGCAGCACGGCGGTGGCCGGGTCGACGCGCTCGGCCAGCGTCGGGACGTGCAGCGCCGGGCCGGTCACCTCGGGCAGGCCGGACGCGAACACGGGGGTGGCGGGCGCGAGGTGGGCCAGGAGGGCCCGCGAGAGGTCGTGGTCCTCCTCGTCGCCGCCGTCCAGGACCAGAGCGGTGGCGTACTCCGCCTGCCGGGCCAGCACCTCGGCCAGGTGGCGCCGGTCGCCGGCCGTGCCGTGGGCGGTCTCCGACAACCGCTCGCCCCGGGCGATGTCGACCGGCAGGTGCGCGGCGTGCAGCGCGGTCGCCACGCAGGTCAGGCGCAGCACGTCGGCCGCCTCCTCGGTGTCGAGCGCCTCGGCGACCGCGCGTGGTTCGACCGCGTCCCACAGGTCCACGACCAGCAGCGGCGCGGTGGACGCGCGCCGGATCAGCTCGGGCAGCAGGTCCTCCCTGACCGTGCAGGTCACGCATCCGTGCGCCAGCCGCACCTCGGCCCGCTCCAGCACGCCGGAGACGTCGCGCACGGTGCGCTCGACCCGGCCGGAGGCGACCTCGCGCAGGTCGTGGTGGACGGCCACCGCGCCGGGGTGGGCGGCCAGCAGGCGATGGACGACGGCGACGCGGGCACTGCGGTGCAGGCCGGCGACCAGGACGACGGGGGTGGTCATGGCGGACCTCTCGGGTAGCGAGTGAAAACAATTATCATTATCATCGCACGGACACGCCTCAGGGAAGGAACCCCGGCCTTGGCCAGGAACGAACTGCGCCCGGTGATCAAACTCCGCTCCACGGCGGGCACCGGCTACACCTACGTGACCCGCAAGAACCGCCGCAACGACCCCGACCGGCTCACCCTCAGCAAGTACGACCCGATCGTGCGCCGGCACGTCGAGTTCCGGGAGGAACGATGAGCGCCCACTGTCAGCTCACCGGCGTGAAGCCGGTCTTCGGCAACACGGTCTCCCACTCCCACCGGCGCACCCGCCGCCGCTGGGATCCCAACATCCAGAGCCGCCGCTACTGGCTCCCCAGCGAGAACCGGTACGTCCGGCTCACGCTCAGCACCCGCGCGATCAAGACCGTGGACAAGATCGGCATCGAGGCGGCGGTGGCCCGCGTCCGCGCCCGAGGAGAGAGGATCTGATGGCCAAGAAGAGCAAGATCGCGGCCAACGACCGGCGCAGAGCCGTCGTCGCCCGCTACGCCGCCCGCCGCGCCGAGCTCAAGGAGCTCATCCGGGTGGGCACGCCGGGGGAGAAGGCCGCCGCCGCCCGTGAACTGGCCCGCCAGCCCCGCGACGCGAGCGCCACCCGCGTGCGCAACCGCGACTCCGTCGACGGCCGCCCGCGCGGGCACCTGAGCAGGTTCGGCCTGTCCCGGATCCGGTTCCGCGAGATGGCCCACCGGGGCGAGCTCCCGGGCGTCACGAAGGCGAGCTGGTGACGATGGCCGTGCCGAAACGGAGAACCTCCCGCAGCAACACCCGCCACCGCCGCGCCCAGTGGAAGGCGGCCGCCCCCGACCTGGTCCCGATCGTGGTCGACGGCGAACGCCTCCTGGTGCCCCGCCGGCTGGTGGCCGGCTACCGGCGCGGCCTCATCGCCGTGCGGTAGGCGACTCCGCCTGTTCGAGGAACTCCCGCAGGGAGCGCGGCGGGCGGCCCACGACGTCGGCGACGGTCGTCGTCGTGGTCGCCCAGCGGCCGTCGCCGACCTGGGCCATCAGCAGGGCCAGGTCACGGGCCGCCGGGGCGGGCAGGCCCCGCTTCTCGAAGTGTTCGGCGCCCTCTTCGACCGGCAGATCCACATAGCGCACCGGCCGCCCGAGCGCTCCGGCGAGTTCGGCGGCGATCTCGTCGTGCGTCGGCGCGCTCGGGCCGGTGAGCTCGTAGGTGGCGTCGTCGCCCACGGGACGGGTGAGCAGCGCGGCCGCGACCGCCGCGACGTCGCGCGCGTCGATGTAACCGACCGGGCCCGGGCCGTACGAGCCGAAGATCCGCCCTTCTTCGTCGACGTCGCCCGGGAGGTTCTGCATGAAGCCGACCGGCGCCAGGATCGACCACGGCACGCCCGACGCCCGGAGATGGTCGTCGACCTGCCCGTGCAGGCCGGACGCGAGCAGCCCGTCCGGCGTCGCGCCGCGCACCGACACCGTCACCACCTGCGCCGCGCCCCGGGCCGCCGCGTGGTCGATGACCGCCCGGTGGGCCGCCACGAAGCCGGGCCAGATCGAGCTGTTGAGGAACAGCCGGTCGCCCGGCTCGATCGGGACGCTCTCCGGGCGCTCCAGATCGCCGACCACATATGCGCAGCCCAGGTCCGCGCCCTGTTCCGGCCGCCGCACCACCGCCAGCGCCGCGCCGCCGAGTTCGGCGATCAGCGCCCGCCCGATGGTGCCCGTCGCGCCCGTCACCACGATCGTCATGACGCCTCCTCTACAGTAAGCGGAAGACAGTCGTCCACTTAGATCGAGGATCTCACATGCGCGCCGACGCCCGCCGCAATCGGGACAAGATCCTTGAGGCGGCCCGGGACGTGGTGGCCGAGCGCGGCACCGACGCGCCGATGGAGCTGATCGCCCGCCGGGCCGGTGTCGGGGTCGGCACCCTCTACCGCCGCTTCCCCGACCGCGCCGTGCTGCTCGCGGCGCTCGCCGAGCAGTACGTCCACGAGCTCATGGACGCCCTCGACCACGCCGCGTCGGCCGGTCCCGACGCGTGGACGGCCGTGCGCGCCTTCGTCGTGCACGCCGTCGAGGAGAGCCGGGGCGCCGTCGCGGCCGCGCTGGCCGGGACCTCCGCGCCCGAGGCGAGAGGGGCGCTGGTGGAACGGCTCGGTGTGCTGGTCGGTCAGGCGCAGGCCGACGGCGCGATGCGGCCCGACGCGGACACCGGCGACATCATGGACCTGCTCAACGTCTTCGCCTGCAACCCGGGCGTCATCCCGGAGCGGTTCCTGCCGCTCATGCTCGACGGTCTCGGCCGGCGTTCTCCTGGAAGGTGACGATCGCGTCGCCGTTCGCCCGCGCCCAGTCGGTCAGCACCTCGATCGGCTCGACGAGGGTCAGCCCCAGGTCGGTGAGGGCGTATTCGACGCGCGGGGGAGCCTCGGCGTAGGCGTGGCGTTCGACCAGGCCGTAGCCCTGGAGACGGCGCAGCGTCTGGGTGAGCACCTTGCGCGAGACGCCGCCGACGAGGTCGACGAGCTCGCCGTGCCGGTACGGCCCCCGGCTGAGCGCGAACAGCACGACGGCCGCCCACTTGTCGCTGATGATCTCGATGGCCAGCCGGGCGGGGCAGTCGGCGAGGAAGACGCCCCCCGCGGAATCACGCACGAGCCGAAGGTTACCAATCGGTACCCAACGGCTCACTAGCGTCCCTCCCATGAAGACCTTCCTGCTCATCCACGGGGCCTGGCACGACGGCCGCGTCTGGGACCGCGTCGTCCCCCTGCTGACCGAGGCCGGGCACCGCGTGCTCGCCCCCTCCCTGACCGGCCACGGCGACCGCGCCCACCTGCTCGGCCCCGACGTGGGCCTCGACACCCACATCGCCGACGTCCTGGCCGTGCTCACCGAAGAGGACCTGACCGACGTGATCCTGGTCGGGCACAGCTACGCCGGGATGATCGTCCCGGCGGTGGCCGGCCGCGCTCCGGACCGCGTCTCCGGGCTCGTGTACGTCGACGCGATGGTCCCCGCCGACGGCGAGAGCGTGCTCGACGTCATGCCCTTCACCCAGCACCTGATCGACGCCGCCGGAAGCTGGCGCATCCCGCCCATGGACGGCTTCTTCGGGGTGACCGACCCGGCCGACGTGGAATGGCTGCGCCCGATGCTCTCGGACGAGCCGGTCCGCTGCTTCCAGCAGCCCGTCCGGTTCGACGAGGCGGTGGTGGCCGCCATCCCGCAGACCCACGTCCACTGCGTCGGCGACGCGCCCGGCGCCGCCCGCCGCCCGGTCCCGCCGGGGGCGCGGGTCTGGGAGCTGCGCACCGGGCACGACTGCATGGTCACCGCGCCGGGGGAGCTCGCCGAACTGCTCCTGAAGGCCTCCTAGGCCCTGTGTCGAAAGTGGATCCCGGGCTTTGAATGATCATGGTTCACGGATCGGGGAGATCTCCCGGACGAGCAGTGGGCGGTGCTGGAGCCGTTGTTGGCTGTGATCAGCGCCTCCACAGGGGTCCTACGCGACCCTGACCACGTACTTGCCCTGGACGCCGCCCGCCTCCAGCGCCCGGTGTGCCGCTGCCGTCTCCTCGAGGGGGAAGACCGTGTCCACCGCGGGGCTCAGCTTGCCCTCGACCACATGGCGGGCGAGGTCGTCGAAGTCCGCCCGCGTGGGGTTGCCGCTGAAGAAGCGCACCCGGCCGCGTCCGTGGACCGTGCCGGCCGCGAGGTAGCCGAGCGACGCAGCGGGCCGTTTCAGGTCGAAGGCGATGGTGACCATGCGCCCGCCGGAGTTCAGTAGGCGCCGGAAGGCCCGCAGGTCGGTCCCCACGGTGTCCAGGACCACGTCGAAGCGGCCCAGCTCGGCCGGCCGCGCAGTCCGGTGGTCGACGGCCTCGTGCGCGCCGAGCCCGCGGACGAAGTCGAGGTTGGCTGCGCGGGCGAGGGCCGTGACCTCGGCGCCGTAGGCCCGTCCGAGCTGGACGGCGGCGTTGCCGACACCGCCCGCCGCGCCCCGGACGAGGAGTCGTTCGCCGGGGCGCAGCCCGGCTTTGTCCCGCAGCGCGGTGATGGCCGTGGTGGCCACCGGCAGCGCGGCGGCGTCCACCGGGTCAAGGCCGTCGGGGAGCCGGCCGACCCGCTCGGCGGGCACGGTCACGTACTCGGCGGCGCTGCCGAACCCGGAGGTGCGGCCCAGGACCCCCCATACGCGGTCGCCGGTCGCGAACCGGGTGACTCCGGCACCCAGCGCGGCGACCTCGCCGGTGAAGTCCAAGCCGACGCGCTTGGGGAATCTCCGGCCGGTCAGGAGGCGGAGACGGCCGGCACGGGCTGCCAGTTCGCCGCCGTTGACGCTGAACGCGCGCACCCGCACAAGGACCTCGCCGTGGGCCGGTTCGGGGCGTGGCACGCGGCCCGTGTAGAGCACATCGGGGCCACCGTAGCGGTCGTAGAGCACTGCCTTCATCATGCGGTCGTTCATCGTTCCGCCTTTGCCGCCGGGGGCCGTAGAGGGGTCTGGCATCGACCGTAAGCTGTTAAGTGGACGCAATCGTCCGTTTAGACCGGAAGCGAGAGACAGTGATGGCGGAATCCTCTCGGATCACAGCCCGGGACGGGGTGCGGGCGGACGCCCGGCGCAACCGGGAACGTATCCTCGTCGCCGCCCGTGCCGTCTTCGCTGAGCACGGGATCGACGCCCCGATGGCGACGGTGGCCCGTCGGTCCGGGGTCGGCGTGGCGACGCTGTACCGGCATTTCCCGACCCGGGACGCTCTGGTGCGGGGCGCGTTCGCGCAGCAGATGGAGACCTGCGCGCGGGCGCTCACCGAGGCCCTGGCCGCCCCTGACCCGTGGCAGGGCTTCCAGCAGCTGGTCGAGACGGTCTGCGCTCTGCAACGGGAGGAACGCGGGTTCCCGGCCGCGTTCGTCGCGGCCTTCCCGGAAAGCACGTCGAAACACGCGCAGTCCCGGCGACGAGCCGAGCGGGACTTCACGACCCTGGTACGCAGGGCCCAGGCGTCGGGCGCGCTGCGGGCCGATTTCCACCCTTCCGACCTCGCCGTGGTCCTGTTGGCACACTGCGGTCTGGTGACCGCCCTACCGGATGACGGTGCGGCGTCCCGGCGCCTGGTGGCCTATCTGCTCCAGTCGTTCCGGACCGACACGGCCAACGAACCGCTGCCTCCGCCGACTGCGCTGACACTGCGCAGCCTCCCGATCGCACCTGACGGTTCTCAGGGGCAGCGGCCCTCCAGAGCGTGACTGAAACGGTATCCGCCGCAGGGCACGTCCAGTCTTTCAGGCGTCGGCGACCTGGAGGAGGCGCAGGCTGTTAGCCCACAGCTGGTCGAGCTGGCCCGGGTCGTTGAAGAGCTTGGCGAACAGGACCGTGCCCTCGATCTGGGCGACGATCGACTTCGCCGCCCCCGGCGCGTCGATCACGCTCAGCTCGCCCTGCGCCTGCGCCTTCTCGATCGCCCGGCGGATCAGGTCGACCTGCTCGTCGAAGATGGTGCGCAGCCTCTGCCGCATCGGGTCGTCGCCGGTGCTCAGCTCCAGGCTGAGGTTGCCGAACAGGCAGCCGGAGACCACGCCGGCGTCGTTCAGCGACGCGGTCTGCACCTCCACCGTGAACGCGAACAGGTCTTTGAGCCGGTGGACGAGCGGGCCGTCGCCGTCGAGGATGGCCTGCCAGCGGCCGCGCTGCGAGTTCCACTGCAGGTCGATGATCTCCAGGGCAAGCGCCTGCTTCGACTCGAAGAAGTGGTAGAAACTGCCCTTCGGCGTGCCCGCCTGCGCACAGATCTCCGCGACGCCGATGGAGCCGTAGGAGCGGCGGGAGAACAGATCGGTGGCGGCGGCGAGGATCCGCTGGCGAGCGTCTGACGTTCGACCCATCTTGCAATTATACGACCGGTCGGCTAAAACGGAAATGTCAGTAGTAGACCGACCGTCTAGGAGCATGTCATGTCAGATCAGCGCGTCGCCATCATCACCGGGGCATCGCAGGGCATCGGGGAGGCCCTGGTGGCCGCGTACCGCGAGATCGGCTACGCGGTGGTGGCCACCTCCCGTTCCGTCCAGGGCGGCGACGACCCCGACGTCGTCGCGGTGCCCGGCGACATCGCCGAGCCCGCCACCGCCGAGACGGTCGTGAAGACGGCGCTGCACCGTTTCGGGCGCGTCGACACCCTGGTCAACAACGCGGGCGTCTTCGTCGCCAAGCCGTTCACCGACTACACGCACGACGACTACAGGAAGGTCATGGACATCAACGTCGGGGGCTTCTTCTTCCTGACCCAGCAGGTCATCGACCCCATGCTCCAGCAGGGCGGCGGCCACATCGTGAGCATCACCACCACGCTGGTCGAGCAGGCCAACTCGGCCGTCCCCTCGGTGCTGGCCTCGCTGAGCAAGGGCGGCGTCGCGTCGGCCACCAAGTCGCTGGCCATCGAGTACGCCGACCGCGGCATCCGGGTCAACGCCGTCTCGCCCGGCCTGATCGACACCCCGCTGCACAGCGGCGGCGACGCCGGGCAGCTCGCCCAGCTCCACCCGATGAAGAAGATCGGGCACATCTCCGACGTCGTCCACGGCGTGCTCTACCTGGAGCGGGCCCCGCTGGTGACCGGGGAGTTCCTGCACATCGACGGCGGACAGAGCGCGGGCCGATGAGCGAGCGCGTCTTCGAGGGCGTGCTGGCCGTCTGGAAGCACGGCATCGACGTCCACGACCCCGTCGAGGTCGGCACGGTGTTCGCCGAGGACACCCTGTTCCAGGGCGCCCACCCCGAACCCACAAGGGGCCGGGCCTCGGTCGTCGAGTACTACGACGGCCAGCCCGCGGGGCTGCGGGTCGACTACGAGATCATCGACGCCCGCCGGTCGGCGGACGACGTCATCACGGGCTACGCCGCCGCCGACTTCACCTACGCCGACGGCGAGGTCGCCCGCCGTCACGTGACGATGGTCCTCGAACGCCAGGGCGACCGGTGGCTCGTCGGCCACTATCACGTCTCCCTGAAGCCGGAGTGACCTGACCGTCACCGAAGCCTGTCACGATCCAGGACATGAAGGTCATCTTCCGCCGGGCGGCGGCCGGGGCGGCAGCCGGAGTGCTCGCTTATGGCCTGGTCGTGGTGGCGATCGTGCTGATCTTTCAGACCGGGCTCGTGACCCTGTACGGGCTGTTCATGATGATCTACGCCGCGGTGCCCGCGGGAGGGATCCTGGCCTGGCCCTTCCTCTGGGTGTTCCGGGTGCGGCCCGCCTGGACCGCCGCCGGGCTGGGGCTGCTCTTCGCGATGTCGGCGGCCTATCTGCTCACCAGCTTCTTCCAACCGGAACCGTGGGCGCCGGTCCTCGCCGTCGTGATCGTCTACGCCCTGGTGGCGACGGTCACCACTCCGGGCCTCGCCGAGCGGCTGGCCTGGTGGCGCACCGGCCCCGCCGTGGCGCGGGTGCCGCTGCTCGCGCCCGACCTGGCCGGCTACCGGATAGAGATGGTGGACGCCTCACCGGGCTTCCTGCACTATCGGCTGGTCCCGGCGACCGGCCCCGCGGTCGGGGTGACGATCTGGCCTCCGGGCTTCGGCGGACTGGCGGGCCGGGTGGTGGAACGCCGCGACGCCACCGTGGCGATCACCGCCGGTCCGGACGTCCAGCCGGAGCTGGTGGAGGTGATCGCCTGGACCCTGGCCCCCCGCCCCCATCTCTTCCAGGGCGTTCCTGTCGGAGGCGGCCGATAGGGTTCCGGCGTGAACGCGTGGGAGCAGGTCAGGAAGTGCGTGGAGGCCGGTGACGACGCCGGGCTGGCCGCCCACGTCGGCTCGCTCACCGGGGCCGACCGCAGGGCCGTCGCTGAGTGGTTGCCCCGTCATCTGGCCGGCCTGTCGCGCGGCGAGGCCGCCGGCCAGGCGTCCGGGTTGCGGGTCGCCGGGGCGGCGTGCTTCTCCGGCGCGGCGCAGGTCGCCGCGTGGCTCGACCGGCGCGACCTCCGGCTCCCCCAGTGGCCGAGGGACGACGCCGAGCGGGTCGCCGAGGTGCTCCGGGCCAGAGACGAGGCGTGGCGGCGCGACCTGGCCCACCGGCTCGTCACCGGCCTGCGGCCGGGCGACCGCAGGGGGTGGCAGAACGTCGACGGGCAGCCCGGCTACGACCTGGCCGCGCGGCTCGCGATCGAGACCGGCATCGAGCCGCCCGAGAACGACGCCTTCGTCGTGGGCTGGTTGTGGGACGTGTGCCACCGGTTCTGGCGGGGCGGCCGGCTCGACGTGCTCCGCGACGACCCGTTCCTCGACGTCCTGACGCCCCGGCTGTTCACCGCCGAGGGCGCCGCCGCGCCGCTGATCCACGACTGGAAGTGGAACCGCGCCCACAACGAGAACACCGCCATCGGCGCGCTGGCCGACCTCGCCGCCGAGGGGCGGCTCGACCGGCGGGCGCTGCTCGACGGGTGCGTGGCGCGGTTCCTGACCCACGGCCACGACCGCGACATCGAACCGTTCACCCTCCTGTGGGAGCGGCTGCGGCCCGAACCCGCCGAGGTCCCCGTGGTCGACCTGATCAGGGTGCTGCCGGTGGCCGCGAACCCGCTCGTGCTGCTGGCCGTCGGCGAACTGGGCCGGGTCCCACTCGACGCCGGCCTGTTCGGCGAGGCCGTCGGGGCGCTGGCGTTCCGGCCGGAGAAGAAACACGTCACGACCGCGCTTCAGTGGATCGCCCTCGCCCGGCCCGAAGAGGCCGACGGCGCGCTCGCGGCGCTGGCGGTCGTCTTCGCACAGGAGACGCCGTCGCTCCGCGACCGTGCGGTGCGGCTGGCGCTCAAGCTGGCCCCCCACGCGTCCCCGGAGGCGGTCGGCGCGATCCGCGCATCCGCCGCGGGGTTGCCCGCGGAACTCCGCGACCAGATCGCGGGCGCGTTCGGCGGGGTCGAGGCGGTCGAGGCGGAGCCGTCGGAGGTGCTGACGCCCGGCGAGTTGCGGGTGACCCTGGGGCTGCCCCCACTGCCGCCGGAGATCGGCTCCCCGGCCGAGCTCGCGGGCCGGGTGGGGTGGGGATGGCGGTCCTACGACCCCGTCGAGGTCGAGCAGATCATGGCCGCGCTGGTGGCGTTCACCCACGTCGACCGCGAGGCGACACTCGACGCCGTGCGGCCGTGGTGCGAAAAGGTCTGGGGGCGGGACCGCTACGTCGACCACTCCTCCCTGGCCCGTCACGTCGGCGTGCTGCTGACCCAGTGCGCGCTCGCGCTGGTGAACCCGGCCGAGAGCGCCGAGCTCTCCGGGCTGATCGACGAGGTCGTGGCCCGCGACCCCCGCCACGGCACGCCGTTCGACCGTTTCACCCGCGACCGGGTGCGCGAGGTGATCGCGCTGCTGGAGTCGGGCCGCACCGTCCCCGTCCTGCTGGCCACCCCGACCGAGCCCTCCGGGCACGTCGCCGCCGCGACGCTGGTCGACCGGGTGGCGCGGCTGGGCGACGCCGAGCCGCTGCCCCTCGACTTCTGGCAGGCGCTGCTCCGGCTGCCCCGGACCGCCGACCCCGAGGTGGTGGCCCGCGCCGGGCGGCTGACCTCGCCGGCGGGACGGCGGCTGGCCGCGTGGTTGCGCGACGGCGGCCTGGCCGACCCCGAGGTGAGCTGCGCGGTCGCGACCACGCCCGACCCCGACTCCTACGACGACCGGGAGACGTCGGCCGCGCACGCCGTCATGAGACCGGCCGTGCCCGGCCTGCCCGAGCCGATCGCCGCGTTGTGCACGCTGGAGCCCGAGGCCTGGAACCGCCACTCCGACGAGATCCGGTGGTGGCCGACGGTGCTGCCGTCGCACCGCGAGGTGGTCGCCGCCCACGTGCTCGAATGTTTCGTCGTGGGCGTTCCGGCGGGCCGCGCCCGGGTGTCGGTGTTGCGGGCGCTCGTCCAGGGAGGCGGACCGGTCGGGCGCGCGACGGCGAGCGCCGTCACGATGGCGCTCGGCCACAAGAACCCCGCGCAACGCGACCTCGCCGTCGAGGCGATCACGATCCTGGCCGTGCGCGGGGAGCTCGCCGCCGCTGATTTCGGGTGGGCCCTCGCACAGTCGGTCAGGTCGGGCGCCGTGACCCTGAAAAGGGCGACGCCTGCCCTGGAGGAACTCGTGTTCTCAGGAGCCCACCGCGAGACCTGGGCGATCCTGGCCGAGGCGCTGCCGCCGCTGCTGGGCCGTTCCGGCGGGCGTCCCGTCCACGGGATGGCCGACCTGCTCGGCGTGGCGGTCAAGGCGGCGGTGCTCGCCGGGGCACGGGGCGAGGTGCCCGGCCTGGCGGAGGCGGCGGCCCGCAAGGCCACCAGCCGGGTGACCGACATGGCCCGCGTTCTTCTTGACACGATCGGCGGGCCGGAATAGGCGAATTCCCGCTTTATCACGAGGGCATCGATTCGGGAAGCGCTCGAATACGAGGCCGGTTTCGCGCGGGGCGGCGGAAACCCCGGAAAGGGCGGGCCTTTCCGCTTGACCGACAAATTCCGGGTGGCCTTTTCCGCGTGAGAGTTTCACGGGCGACCTGCGCGTCCTCTGCGGGGGAGTGCGCTTCGCTGGCCTGCCGACCGGGAGCGGCGGAGCATCCGGGCATGAAACTGCGCATCGCCCTGATCGCCGGAGCCCTGCTCGCGATCGTCACCCCGCTCCCGGCCCTCGCGGCCGACACGACGCCGCCGTCCCGTCCCGGCGGCCTGATGTCCTGCCCGCCGCCGAGCTCGCAGGGAGGCATGGTCGGCATCTGCTGGACGCCGTCGACCGACGACAGCGGCTCGGTGGCCGGCTACGACGTGTACATGCTGACCTCGACGGGGTTCACGAAGACCTCCTCGCCCACGAGCAGCCCCACCATCGTCGGCGGTCTGGTGCGCGGACGGGCCTACTCCTTCTACCTCGTCGCCCGCGACCAGGCGGGCAACGTGAGCGCGCCCTCGTCGTTCATCACGCTCACGGCCACCACCGGCATGCAGCTGCCCTCGCCGTCGCCCGAGCCCGGCGACACGCAGCCGCCGAGCCAGCCGCAGAACGTGCGCGACGGCTGCCTGGCCGACGCCGAGGGCACCGCGTTCTGCTGGAACGCCTCGACCGACAACGTCGGCGTGACCGGCTACGACGTCTACCGTGAGACGGCCGGCGGCTGGATCAAGGTCGGCAGCGTCGGCACGACGTTCCCGATGTTCCACGAGGGCGGCCTGGTCATCGGCCAGTACTACACCTACTCCGTGGTGGCCAGGGACGCCGCCGGAAACGTCAGCCCGCCGTCCAGCCCCACCAGGGTGCTGGCCCGGCAGGGCCTCCCCGTGCCGCCGAGCCCGAGCCCGAGTCCCAGCCCGAGCCCGACGCCGACCACCGGCGCGTGCGAGGTCGGGTACGACGGCGTGACGTGGTCGACCGGCATGAGCGTCTGGATGACACTGAAGAACACCGGCACGTCCGCCGTGAACGTCTGGAGCCTGGAGTTCGACTTCCCCGACGCCGGCCAGCGGCTCACCTCGGCCCACAGCGCGGTGTGGTCGCAGACGGGGCGGCACGTGACGGCGCGCAACGCCGCCTGGAACGCCGTGATCGCGCCGGGCGCGACGGTCAACCTCGGCTTCAACGCCGCCCACACGGGGCAGAATCCGGAGCCGACCGCTTTCACGCTCAACGGCCTGGCCTGCACGGTCAAGGCCTGACCGCCGGGGTGCCGGGGGTCCACTCCGGCACCCCTCACACCGTGTGCCTCACACCGTGTGCCGCTGACGCAGCCGCCGGACGACGACGATCAGGTCGGCGATCGCGATCACCGCGAGGACGGCCATGATCACGCCCAGGAACACGATGCCGACCAGGAAGGCCAGCACGGCCACGGCGCCGCAGATCAGCACACCGAAGATCGCCAGCACCAGCCGGAGGCCGAGCGCGCTCTCCGGGCGCTCGGACGTCGGCGAGAAGGTCTCCCAGAACCTGTCGCCGAACCTCTTCGCACGTCCCCCGTCGATGGCCTTCTCCCTCCGGTGCCTCCCACGCTAACGGGGCGGGCCGGGCCTGTCGCCATGGCCGGGTAAGGTCCTGCCCCCACCTGCGCAAACGGCGACAGCCGTGGAAGCCCTACACGGTCGTCGACCACAACCTGCTGACCGGGCAGAACCCCGCGTCGGCCGCGGTGCTGGGCGAGCAGTTGCTCAAGGTGCTCAACCAGGCGCGGGCGCGTCGTCGTGGGCGATGTGCCTGAGCTGCCGCCACAGGACGACCAGGAACACCGCCGAACCGGCGAACGCGAACCAGAACGGGGCCGCGACCCCGAAGCGGGTGGCCAGGACGCCGCCGATCAGTGAGCCGACCACCAGGCCGGCGTACACGCAGACGGTGTTGACGCTGCCCACGCGGCCCTGCAGCTCGGCGGGGACCGCGCGCTGGCGGACGGTGAGCGAGGTGGTGCCCCAGATGAACGCGTGCGCGCCGAAGACCAGGAAGATCGCTCCCGCGACCCACGGGGAGTGGGTCAGGGCCAGGCCCAGGTGGGTGAGGGTCTCGATGACGAGCCCGATCCGCATCAGCGCGCCGAGGCTGACCTTTCGGGTGATGGCTCCGTAGAGGCCGGTGCCGATCAGGCCGCCGACGCCGCCGATGGTGGTCATCAGGCCGAAGCCCAGGGCGCCGAGGCCGAGCTGCTCCTGGGTGTAGAGGACGAGCACCGACCAGGCCGCGCCGAACGTGAAATTGAAGATCAGGATGGTCAGGACGAGCGTGCGGACGGCCGCGTGGCGGGCGGTCCAGCGGAAGCCCTCGACCAGCTCGCGCACGGCGTTCGGCTTCGCCCCGTCGGCCTGGCGGGGGTGCGGCGGCAGGGTGATCCGCGCGACCAGCACGATCGCCGCCGCCACCAGGAGGAGCTGGCCGGCGAACGGCCAGGCCAGGCCGAGGCCGAACAGCGCCGCGCCGACGGGCGGCCCGGCGAGCTGGTTGAGCGTGATGAACCCGGTGCCCAGGCGGGCGTTGGCGACGACGAGGTCGTCGCGGCCGACCATCATCGGCGTGAGCGTCGCGGTGGCGTTGTCGGCGAAGACCTCGGCGACGGCGCGCAGCGCGAGCAGCACCAGCGCCGACTCGACCGTCACCCGGCCGGTCGCCATCAGCACGACGAGCAGGACCAGCACCAGCGCCCGCGCCGCGTTCGCGGCCAGCACGATCCTGCGCCGGTCGTGCCGGTCGGACAACACGCCCGCGTACAGGCCGAACAGCAGGGGAGGCGCCCAGCTCACCAGCGCCGACAACGAGATCATCAGCGGGTCGCTCGTCAGCGACGCGACCAGCAGCGGCCCCGCCGCGGCGGCGATCCCGTCACCCAGGTTCGACAACCAGCTCGACGCCAGCAACCACCGGAAACCCCGCCCGAGGCGCGCGGGCAGCACTCGCTCCACAACTGTGACCACGGGCGCAAGACCATACGTCCCGGAGAAGAGGGCGGGCAACGCGTTTTCCGGCGATGCGGCGGGTTCCGGCGCGGCCGGTCGGCGCCGGTCGCGGCGGGTGCGGGGGGCGGCGGTCGGCGCCGGGCGGGCGGAGCCGTAACGGAGCATCTCAGTGTTCGTAGCGGGCGGCGAGCGCGGCGGCGCGGTCGCGCAGGGCGGTGCGCAACCACGGCGGCGCGAGGGCCTCCGCGCCCGCGCCCAGCCGCCACAACGCCCACACGGCGTGCCGGGAGTCCTGGAAGGTGACCTCCAGCCGCAGCCGGCCGTCGGGTTCCTCCTTTTCGGTCAGCACGGCCACGGCGGTGGTGACGAGTTCCTCCCGGCGCGCCGCGTCGATCAGGACCGGCACGGTGACCTGGTCGCCGCCCGCCCGGAACCGGGTGCCGCGCTCCTGCCAGGCCCGGTCGAGGTCGACCCGCTCGGGCCGCTCGGCCGGTTCGGCCAGCTCCTCGACCGCCGTGATGCGCGACAACCGGTAGGTGCGGTCGGCGCCTGAGCGCGTGGCCAGCAGGTATCCCCGGTCGCGCACGGTCACCAGGCCGATCGGGTCGACCGTGCGCCACTCCGGGTCCTGGTCGGCGGCGGCGTAGTGGATGCGCAGCTTGCGCCCGGCCAGCACCGCGCGCAGCACCCCGGCCACGACGGCGTCGGGCGTCTCGTCGTGCACCAGCCGCCGTGACAGCAGGTCGGTCTCCGGATCGATGAGCAGCCGCTCGGCCGCCCCCACAGCGGTGTCGCGATAACGGTCGGGCAGCGCGTCGACCACCTTGAGCATCGCCGACGCCAGCGCCGAACCGAGCCCGAACGCCTGCGCGCCGCGCCGCGACCCCGCGATCAGCAGGGCGAGGGCCTCGTCGGGGGTCAGCCCGGTCAGCTCGGTGCGGAACCCGGGCAGCAGCACGAACCCGCCGTGCCGGCCGCGTTCGGCGTAGACCGGCACACCCGCCGCCGACAGCGCCTCGATGTCGCGCAGGACGGTCCGGGCCGACACCTCCAGCTCCCGGGCCAGCGCCGGGGCGGACATCCGGCCGTGCCGGCGGAGCAGCAGGACGAGGGAGACCAGCCGGTCGGCACGCATGGGGAAACCCTAGAAGCAATACACGACAGAGGATGTCGTGATTCACCGGAAGGCTCCTGTCCCGTACGACGAACGCAGACGAAACGAACGGAGCCTCTCGTGGCGATGCGGCGAACGGCCGTCAACCCGGTGACGTGGTCGGCAGAACTCGGCTTCAACCAGGGCGAACTCGTGTCGGGACAGACCCGGACCCTCTACGTCTCGGGTCAGACCGCGACGAACGCCGAGGGCGGGCCGGAGCACCTCGGCGACATGGCGGGACAGGTGGCGCTGAGCCTGGGCAACCTGGAGGCGGTGCTCGCGGAGGCGGGCATGTCGCTGGAGAACCTGGTGCGGCTGAACGTCTACACGACCGACGTCGACCTGCTGCTCCGGCACTACGGCGGGCTGGCGGCGCGGCTGGGCGCGGCCGGGGTGGCGCCGGCCATGACGATGCTGGGGGTGACGCGGCTGGCCGTCCCGGGGCTGATGGTCGAACTGGAGGGCACCGCCGTGGCGTGAGGCAGGGGAATCATCGGTGAAACTCGTCCGTTGACCGTAATGCGACCCGATGACGGGATTCGCCCGGACGAGACGCGCCGTACCCGGACTGCCAAGACGACGCTCCGAAAGGAGCCGTCATGGCCTGGGTCCTCCTCATCGCCGCCGGTCTGTTCGAGGTCGCGATGGCCTACTCCCTCAAGCTGAGCGACGGGTTCTCCGTCCCGCTGCCCGCCGTCGCCTTCGTCGGCTTCGCCGTACTGAGCTTCGGCCTGCTGGCCGCCGCGCTCAAGAGCCTCGACGTCGGCACCGCCTACGCCGTATGGACCGGCATCGGCGCCGTGGGCACGGCCACGCTCGGCATGGTGGTGCTGGGCGACGAGGTGAGCGTGCTGAAGATCGTGTCGATCGTCCTCATCCTCGCGGGGGTGGTCGGCCTCAACCTGGCGGGCGCCGCCCACTAGCACGCGGGGGCGGGGCGAGGCCCCGCCCCCGCCACCTCTTACTGGGTCGAGGTGTACGACACGAACGACGCGCGGTCGGCCCGGGTCACCCCGGTCCAGCACTGCACGTTCCGCACCGTGGCGACGGCGCCCGAGGTGTTCCACAGGGTCTGCAGGTTGCAGTGGTCAGGGTTGTTCCCGTACGCCGTGACCTGCACGTGGTCGATCGGGAAGCCGACCCGGGGGAAGGTGACCATACGCAGGCCCACCCCCGACGACCGCACGGTGTTGACCACGCCCTGCGAGTTGTAGTTGACCCCCGCGGGCGCCGGCGCGTAGGGCCCGGGGTTGGCCGGCGTGTGGTCGAAGGTGTACGCGAACGCCTTCGGCGGCACCCAGCGCCCGTTGATGTTGCGCTCCCGCTGGTAGGTCAGGCTCCAGCCGGAGTTCATCGGGGTGTTCACCGCGTTGAAGCACCGCACCTCGATCTGCTGCACCGCCACCCCGGGGGCCCAGTTGACGACCTTGCACCTGGCCTGGGTCAGGTCGTTCTGCGCCGTCACCTGGATGTTCCCGGCCGGGGTCGCGAAGCCGAGGCCGTTCAGGTCGACCTTGTACCAGCCCACCCCCAGCACGCTGACGACGTTGGCGCCGCCCGCGGAGTTGAAGGAGGCGACGGTCCCGCCGTTGTAGTGCACGTATCCGAAGCCCTGCCCGGCGGGCCCGACCATCGGGGGTGTGCTCTCCGACCAGGTGACCGTGAACGGCGTGGTGACCGGCGCGCCGCCGAACTGGTGACACCTGACCACGACGATCTGGTCGGGGCCGACCGGTGTCCACTTGGCGACCTGGCAGATGTAGGGGGCGTTGGCCACCGCGGTGGCGTGGGCGACGCCGCCGGGGCCCGCGATCTGCGGGAACCGGACGATCGTCTCGCCGGGCACGCCCGGGGTCACGCTGACGTTGAAGCCGCCCGGCCAGCTTCCAGCCTGGTGGGCAAGGCTGGGGATTCCGGCGGGGACGTCGACGTAGGCGTAGCCCCAGCGGTTGGGGACGGCGGCCTGCGCGGGGCTCGCGGCGACCTGCACGAGCCCGAGGGCGATCGCGACCGCCATCAGGACCCTCGATAATCGCGTCACGTTTTTCCTTCCGGTGGGAAATGTCGTCACGCCGTTCATAAACCGGAAACGCGATTGTGAGAAGCGGGGATCCCGCTAAGTGAGACGGTTCACCGCGCGTCTGCTGAACCGTTCAATCCGCCGGCCATTTCCGCCTGTTGGGTGATGTCGTGGTCGGAAATCCACGTGCAGCCACTGGCCGGAAGTCCGGACATCACGATGACCGCGTCGAGACGGTCGCGGGTGCGGGTCAGCGCGGCGATCTGGGCGTCGATGCGGTCACGCTCGGCGGCCAGCCGGGCCCGTGACTCGGGGGTGCTGACCCTGGACTCGACACAGGGCAGCAACTCGGCGATGGTCCGGCTCGACAGGCCGGCCGCGTAGAGCATCTGGATCAGCTGGACCCGCTCGGCCGCCGACGCGGGATAGCGGCGCTGCCCCGAGCCGCTCCGGTCGGCCTCCAGCAGCCCCTGCTCCTCGTAGTAGCGCAGCGCCCGCACGCTGACGCCCGACTGTGCCGCCAACTCGCCGATACGCATCGTGACCTCCGTCACAAGACTTGCCTCTGACGTCAACGTCAGGTTTTAGCGTATCGGCATGCAGATCAACGGAGCACACGTGCTGGTCACCGGCGCCAACCGGGGCCTGGGCCGGCAGTTCGTCCTCTCCCTTCTCGACCGCGGGGCCGCCAAGGTGTACGCGACCGCCCGCCGCCCCGAGCTCGTCGACGTGCCGGGGGCCGTCCCGCTGCGGCTCGACGTCACCGACCGGGCGTCGATCGCCGACGCGGTGGCGGCGGCGCCCGACGTCGACATCCTCGTCAACAACGCGGGCATCTCGACCGGGGCGAATCTGGTCGGCGGGGACCGGGACCTGATCCGCCGCGAGATGGACACCCACTTCTTCGGCACGCTCGACGTGATCCGCGCCTTCGCGCCGCAGCTGGCCGACGGCGCGATCGTGAACGTGCTGTCCGCGATCTCGTGGCTCGCCTTCGACGGCGCGGGCGCCTACCACGCCGCCAAGGCCGCCGAATGGGCGCTCACCAACAGCGTCCGCCTGGAGCTGGCCGCCCAGCGCACCCTGGTGACGGGGGTGCACCTGGGCGCCGCCGACACCGACATGATGGCCTGGTACGAGGGTGACAAGGCCGCCCCCGAAGTGATCGTCGCGGCGGCCCTCGACGGCGTCGAGCAGCACCGGTCCGAGGTGCTCGCCGACGAGTGGAGCCGCCAGGTGAAGGCGTGGCTGGCGGAGGCCCCGGAGGTCATCTACCGCGAAGCGGCCGCCGCCCTCGCGGGCTGAAGGCGTCACAACCACAGGCGCCGGGTGAGGCCGGTCAGGATCCTGGTGGCGGGCTCGGCCGGGGCGTTGTGGTAGCCGGTGCCGGCCCAGAGGTTGATCCGCTCGGGGTCGCCCGCGGCGGCGGCCGCCTTGCGGATCGGGCTGGTCAGATGGTGGAGGGCCGGGTAGCCCGCCGGGGCATCGGCGGTGTACCGGTCGGTGAACGTGTTGCGCAGGCCGCGCGCCGGGCGGCCGGTGAACGCGCGGGTGACCACCGTGCACCTGCGGCGGGGGTCGGCGAGCGCCTCCCGGTGCGGGGCCGACGCGCCGCTCTCGTCGGAGCGCAGCAGCACGGTGCCGACGCTCACCGCGTCGGCGCCCGCGGCCAGCGCCGCGCCGACGGCGGTCGGGGTCGCGATGCCGCCCGCCGCGATCAGCGGCAGCCGCACGGCCGCCCCGACCTCGCCGAGCAGCTGGGGCAGGGGGACGTCCGGCGGGATCCGCTCCGGGGTGAGCGTGCCCGAGTGGCCTCCGGCGGCGGACGCCTGGACCGCCAGGACGTCGACGCCCCGGTCGGCGGCGGCCCGCGCCTCCTCGGCCGAGGTGACGGTCTGCACGACGAGGGAGCCCGCGGCCCGCAGCGCCGCGACGGTCGCGGCGTCGGGCAGGCCGAAGGTGAAGCTCACCACCGGGACCGGGTCGGCCAGCAGCAGGTCGATCTTGTCCGCCCAGTGGTCGTCGTCCTCGGTCGGCCCGATGCCGCCGACGTCGACGCCGAAGCGGTCGGCCTCGGCGCGCAGCAGGTCGGCGTACTGGCGGTAGCGCCGGGGGTCGACCGGCACGGGGTTGGGGGCGAAGAGGTTCACCCCGAAGGGCACACCCGCCGCGCGTACCCGGCCGATCTGCTCGGCCAGCGCGGCCGGGGTCTGGTATCCCGCGGGGACGAACCCGAGGCCGCCCGCCTCCGCCGCCGCGATCACCAGCGCCGGCGTGCTGCCCCCGCCGGCCATGGGAGCCGCCAGGACGGGGGAGGTCAGGCCCAGGCCGGTGAGCGAACTGTGCACGATCGGTCCTTTCGTCGACATCGGCGGACGAGGCACACCTCTTTCGACGCTAGGCCGACCTCAGGGGTGTCCGGAAATGCCTATTGTCGTGCATCTATGCTTGTTGGTCATGGATGTGGAGCTCCGGCACCTGAGGGCGTTCGCCACAGTGGCCCGGCTCGGCTCCTTCACCGGGGCGGCCGAGGAGCTGGCGATCACCCAGCCCGCGCTGAGCCGGACCGTCCGCCAGTTGGAGGACACGCTCCAGGTGCGGCTGCTCGACCGTACCTCCCGGCACGTCGAGCTCACGAACGAGGGCCGGGAGTTCCTGGACGACGTCGAGCGGGTGCTCGGCGACCTCGACCGCGCGGTGGCCGCGGCCCGGCGGCAGAGCCGCCTGCGGCTGGGGTTCAGCTGGCTGCTGCCCGATCCGTGGGCTCAGGACCTGGTCGGCAGGTTCGAGGCGGCGACCTCGAGCACGGTCGTGATGGTCCGCGCCGACGACACGATCGCGGCCCTGGAGCACGGCGCCGTCGACGTCGCGCTCGTGCGGGGCGAACCGAAGACGGCGGCGGGGGAGCTGCGGGTGGTGCACCTCTTCGACGAGACGCGGGTGGCCGTCTGCGCCCTGAACTCGCCCCTGGCCACGCGCGAGCACGTCGACTGGGCGGAGATCCCCGACTGGCCCCTGGTCGTCAACGTCCTGAGCGGGACGACCGGGCCGTGGTCGTGGCCCGACCGTCGGCCGTGCGCCGTCGTCGAGACCGGGAACTTCGACGAGTGGATCGAGTCGGTCGCGGCCGGGCGCGGCATCGGGGTGGTGCCGGAGGTCGCCCGGCGGCGCTCCGTCCATCCCGCGGTCACGTTCGTGCCGGTGCGGAACGCCCCGCCGATCCCCGTCTCGCTGGCCTTCGTGCCGGGCCGGCAGGAGCGGCTGGTACGCAGGTTCGTCGAGGCCGCGCTCCAGGCGTGACGGCTCACGGCACCAGGCCCGTCTCGTAGGCGATGATGACGAGCTGCACCCGGTCGCGGGCGGCCAGCTTCACCAGCAGGCGGGTCACGTGGGCCTTGACCGTCGCCGGGCTGATGAACAACTCCGCGGCGATCTCGGCGTTCGACCGGCCGCGCCCGATCAGCGTGAGGACCTCCCGCTCGCGATCGGTGATCCCGGTCAGTGCGCGCGGCTCCGGGCGGGTGTTCGGGCGGGGACCCGGCCGGGCGGCGAAGGCGGCGATCAACCGGCGGGTCACCCCGGGCGCGATCAGGGCGTCCCCGGCCGCGACCACCCGCACCGCGCTCAGGATGTCGTCGAGCGCCATGTCCTTCACCAGGAAGCCGGCGGCCCCGGCGCGGAGGGCGCCGTAGACGTTCTCGTCGTCGTCGAAGGTCGTCAGCACCACCACCCGTGTGCTCCCGCCCGCCTCGGTGATCCGCCGGGTCGCCTCGATGCCGTCCATGCCGGGCATGCGGATGTCCATCACGACCACGTCGGGGCCGAGCTCCCGGGTGAGGCGGACCGCTTCGGCGCCCGTGCCGGCCTCGCCGGCGACCTCCAGGCCCGGCGCGTCGGCGATCACCATGCGGAGCGCGGTCCGGATCAGCGGCTGGTCGTCGGCCAGCAGCACGCGCACGCTCACCGCGCCTCCACCGGCAGCCGGGCCGCCACCCGGAACCCGCCCCCGGGCGCGGGACCGGCGGCGAACTCGCCGCCCAGCAGCGCGGCCCGCTCCCGCATGCCGGCCAGCCCGAACCCCGGCGTGACCGGCCCCCGGCCGCCCCGCCCGCCGTCGACGATCTCGACGGCCACCTCGGTCTCCCGGTAGTCGATCGTCACCGTGCACGAGCCGGTCGCGGCGTGCCTGGCCACGTTGGTGACGGCCTCCTGGATGATCCGGTACGCCGCCGTGTCGACCTCCGGCGGCAGGTCCCGCCGCCCGCCGAGCTCCCGGATCTCCACGCTCAGCCCGGCCCCGCCGAGCCGCGACAGGTCGGCCAGCCCGCCGGCGGGGGCCGGGTCGCCGTCGCGCAGCGCGACCAGCATGCGGCGCAGCCCCGTGAGCACCTCCCGCCCGGCCGTCTCGATCTCGCCGAGCGCCCGGGCCGCCTCGTCGGGGCGGGTCCCGATCACCCGCCGCGCGGCCCCGGCCTGGAAGGCGATGACGCCGATGGAGTGGGCGACCGTGTCGTGGAGCTCGCGGGAGATGCGCAGGCGCTCGTCGGTGACGGCCTTGGCGGCGGTCCAGCTCACCCGGGCCGCGCCGTGCTCCCTGGCCTGCCCGACGGCCCGGCCGAGCAGCCACGCGATCACGGCGAACAGCACCAGCACGGAGTAGACGGGCGGGGCGGAGACCAGACAGAGGATCTCCACGGCGGCCGTGGCCGCCAGCGCGATCGAGGAGACGCGCGGGGTCGCGGTGGCGGCGATCCGGTAGAGGCCGAAGGCGACCACCGCGAACTGGGCGAACGGCAGGATCCCGATCGAGAGCCACCCACCGGCCGGAAGCGTGGCCAGCAGGAGGCCGAGCCCGGCCAGGGGCAGCCGGTCGAGCAGCGAGCCGCCCGCCACGACCAGCACGGTCGTGACCGCCATCACGGCCAGGTCGCGACCGCTCGGGGAGCCGCCCCGCGACAGGACCATGACGAGCACGCCGACCGCCCACGGCGGAACCGTCCACCACATGAGGCGATCGTAGGTTCGCCGACGGTGCGAGGGGATCGGACCGTGGTCGTACACCTTCGCTCCGATGTGTCCCTCCGCCGGGCTCCGGCATCGTCCCCGGCATGAGACGTGTGTTGTGGTCCCTCGTGCTCGCCGCGTCGGTCGCGGTGCCGGTCGCCGGCCAGGGCGTCGCCGCGCCGCCGGAGACCCCGGTCGCGTTCGGCCCGGCGCAGTACACCCTGACCAGGGAGGCGATCGGCCGCGCCGCCCGGCTCGCCGCCGAACGCGGGGACACGACCAGGGCCGCGTCGCTGCGCGCGATGGCCGAGCCGTCGCGCACCTTCCTGGCCTTCGACGGCCGTGACGGCGGCACGGCGGTCGAGGTCGTCGGCACGCTCCCCGCCCGGACCGTGGCGGTCGTCGTCCCGGGCGCGGGCACCACCCTCGACGCCTACGGCCGTCTCCGCGGCGGCACGACCCGCCTGCGGGCCGCGCTCGGGCCCGGTTCGGCGGTCGTCGCCTGGCTCGGCTACCCGGCCCCCCGCCTGCTCAGCCTCGCCTCGGTGACCACCGCTCGGGCCGACGCGGCGGCCCCGCGCCTGCGCGGCTTCGTCACCCGGCTCGCCGCGGCGTACCCGGGCGCGCGGATCTCCCTGCTCTGCCACTCCTACGGCGCCGTCGTGTGCGCCCGCGCCGCGCCGGGCCTACCGGTCGAGAATCTGGTCCTGTACGGCGCCGCGGGCGTCCCGGCCCCGTCGGCCGCCGCCCTGGGAGGCCGGGCCGTCTGGGCCGGCCGGGGGAGCGGCGACTGGATCGGCGACGTGCCGGCCGTGTTCGGCCCCGATCCCACGGCCCCCGGCTTCGGCGCGCGGCGGTTCGACGCCGGGGACGCCGGCCACGGCGACTACCTGTCGGGCCGGTCGCTGGCGAGCATCGCGCGGATCGTGGCCCATGCGTGACCGGGGCGTCGACGCGCTGCGTGCCCTCGCCGTCGCCGGGGTGGTCTGCGGCCACTGGCTCGTCACCGCGCTCGTCGCCGACAGCGGCACGATCAGGGTGACGAGCCCGCTGAAGCACCTGCCCGAGCTGGCCCCGGCGTCCTGGCTCCTCCAGACGATGGCGCTGTTCTTCCTGGTCGGCGGCATGGTCGCGGCCCGGAGCACGACCCCGCCGCGGCTGCGCCTGATCCGGCTGCTGCGCCCGCTGCCCGCGCTCGCCGGGGTGTGGGCCGTGGTGGTGGTCGTCCTGCTGGCGTGCGGCGCCGACCCCGCGACGGTCGCGGCACTGGCCAAGCTGGTGTGGTCGCCGCTCTGGTTCCTGCCCGTGTACGCCGCCCTGATCGCCGCGACGCCGCTGGTCGCCCGCCTGCACCCCGGCTGGCCGGTGGCCGTGGTCGCGGCCGTCGACCTGGCCCGGTTCGGCTTCGACGCGCCGGGATGGGTGGGCTGGATCAACGTGGGGGCGGCCTGGCTGGTGCCCTTCTGCGTGGGCTTGTCCTGGCGGCGGTTCGACGGGCGGACGTTGCTGGTGGCCGGGGCCGTCGCGACCGGCGTCCTGATCACGGTGGGGGGCTATCCGGCGGCCATGGTCGGCGTGCCGGGAGCGGCGGTGTCGAACCAGTCGCCGCCGACGCTGGCGGCGGTGACGTTCGGGCTCGCCCAGACGGGCGCGGCCCTGCTGCTGCTCGGCCCGCTGCGGAGGCTGATGCGCCGCCCGGCCCTGTGGGGAGTGGTGGCGGCGGTGAACGTGGCGGCGATGACCGTCTACGTGTGGCACCAGACGGCGCTCGTCGTGGTGACGGCGCTCGCGCTGCCCGCCGGGCCGCTGGCCGGGCTGCACACCGTGCCGGGGGATCCCGGCTGGGTGGCGGCCCGGCTGGGCTGGTTGCCGCTGTTCGCGCTCGCCCTCGTCGTGGGCTTGCGCCGCAGAAATCTACTTTGTAAAGGCGTCGGACCGTGACAGGCCCTCACCGAACCAGCGGGTCAGGTGGCCCTCCAGGTCCCGCTGGTCGTCGCCGATCCAGGCCACGTGGCCGTCCGGGCGCAGCAGCACGGCTGGGACGTCCAGCTCGGCCGTCGGGTCCGCCAGGTGGTCGACCCGGTCCGACCAGCCGCCGGTGGTCAGGCGTTCGGTGCGGTCGAGGAGCAGGCCCCGGCCGTGCCGCAGCAGGCCGTAGAGGTTGCCGTGCTTGACGGCGATGTCGGGCAGGCGGCGGCCGAGCAGGTCGGGGCCCGCGCCGAAGTCGTAGCGGATGTCGATGGCGGTGATCTTCTCGATGAGGCGGCGGTTGACCGCGTCGATGTCCATGAGTTCGGTGAGCAGCCTGCGCACGGCCCGGGGGCCGGGTTCGGCGGCGGAGAGTTCCATCTGGGCGCGGGTGTTGTCGAGGACGGCGGCGGCGACGGGGTGGCGTTCGGCGTGGTAGGTGTCGAGGAGGTCCGCGAGGGCCCGTCCGCGGATGTGGGCGGCGAGTTTCCAGCCGAGGTTGACGGCGTCCTGGACGCCGAGGTTGAGGCCCTGTCCGCCGATGGGCGGGTGGATGTGCGCGGCGTCGCCGGCGAGGAGGACGCGTCCGAGGCGGTAGTGGTCGGCGAGGCGGGTGGCGTCGCCGAAGCGGGAGAGCCAGCGGGGGGAGTGCACGCCGAAGTCGGTTCCGATGAGGGCGCGGAGCCGCCCCCGGACGTCGTCGATGGTGGGGGGCTGGCTGCGGTCGGCGACGTCGGCGGCGGGGACGACGACGGTGTAGAGGCCGGGGCCGGCGGGGCGGAGCCAGAGGCGTTGGTGGTGGTCGCCGAGCCGGGCCATGACGGCGGCGATCTCTTCGGGGGGTGTGCCGGTTTCGACCTCGGTCATGAGGGTGTCGTTGCGTGAGGGTTCGCCGGGGAAGGCGACGCCGAGGAGTTTGCGGACGGTGCTGTGGGCGCCGTCGCAGCCGACGAGGTAACGGGCGCGGAGTCGTTCTCCGTGGGCGAGTTCGACGGTGACGCCGTCGTCGTCCTGGCGGAGGCCGGTGACGGGGTGGCCGTGCCGGATGTCGGCGCCGTGTCCGGTGGCGTGGTCGGCGAGGATGCGGTTGATGACCGGCAGGGGGATGCCGACCATGTAGGCGTAGGGCGTGCCGAGGTCGTCCGGCGCGGGTTTGGGGATGGCGGCGAAGAACCCGGCGGCGGGGCGTCGTCTGCCGTGTTCGAGGACGCGGTCGAGGAGTCCGCGCATGGCCATGAGTTCGAGGGTGCGGATGTGGAGTCCGACGACGCGGGAGGCGGGCGCGGGCTCGGTGTCCTTGTCGAGGACGATGACGTGGATGTCGTGGAGGCGGAGTTCGGCGGCGAGCATGGCGCCGGTGGGTCCGCAGCCGGCGATGACGACGTCGGCGTCTGGGTGGGGCATTGGTGTCGCCTTTCGGGAGTGCCGTGGTGGCGGCGCTCCCGGCGGCGTTTCGTCAGCCGCCCGGCCGTGACGGGATGGGGAGCACCCATGGTGTTCTCGCGTTCATGGGTCTCACCTCCTGTGGTGGGGTCACGGTCGACGGCACGTTACAAGGGCGGGTTTCCGCTCGTCCACTCCTTTTAGGTCATGTGCGGGTCGCCGAGGTAGGGGAACCGGTCGAGGGTGTCGGTGTGCGGGCTGAGCCCGGTGGGCGGCGCCTCGTTCTTGGTGAGGAAGGCGACGCGGATGTCGATGACGTCCTCGGTGAAGGTCCGGCCGTTGGGATAGAAGGCGGGTTTGGCCGGGTCGAAGTGGAGGACGTCGGGCAGGATGCCGTGGTCGTCGAGCGCGGCGCGGGCCTCTTCGGGGCTGTAGCCGCCGGTGTGCCCGAGGAGGTGGACGAACTGGTCGGTCCAGCGGTCGCGGTCGTTGACGGGCTCGCCGGCGTTGTACTCCTCCTTGGTGTCGTCGGTGTTGAAGAAGCTGCTGACGGAAGGGTGTCCGGCGCGGTCGGCGTGGACGAGCCGGCCGTCGCGGCGGACGCTGCAGCGGCCCCAGATGCGGAGTGTGGGATTGGGTCGCAGGGCGGCGGTGGGCAGTTCGACGGCCATGGAGAAGACGTTGGCGGTGGTGTTGGAGTCGACGCCCGTCCATGGTGATCGGTCGCCGAGGTGGGGGGCGGTGAAGTTGCGGTTGCCGCTGGTGTCGAAGAGGTTCTTGATCCCGTCGAAGTCGAAGAAGAAGGCGTCGCTGCGGCTGCCCGCGGCGACGGTGTAGGCGCCGCTGTCGATGACGTTGGCGTGGGGGCCGAAGGAGACGGCGGCGTCGGTGACGATCTCGGTGCCGGCCGGTTCGGGGTCGCGGGCGTCGTCGCCGGTGGCCATGTAGAGGGTGTAGGTCTGGGAGCCGTCGGGTGCGGGCGGGCTGTAGACCCAGCTGAAGGCGATGTCGGTGAGCAGGTCGCCGTCGTTGTCGATGTTGATGCGGTAGACGGCGTCGGGGTGGAGCGCGTCGGCGTTGGGGTTGGCGTTGAGGATGACGACGGTGCGGCTCGGATCGTTGGGCGCGGTGAAGGCGTAGAGGTCGCAGAGGTCGAGGCGCTGGTCGCCGAGGGGCGGGCCGAGGCTGAGGCCGGTGAAGTGGTTGGACATGTTTCCGCAGGTTAAGCGGCAGATGGTCGGTTGGCGTGTCGCCTCGCGGTGTCTTGCCCAAGGCCGGGCGACGGCGTCGGGGAAGCATGACGGCGGCGCAGCCACGACCGTCGTCAGGGCGCTCCACGACCCCGGAAGAGCCCTGGTCAGGAACCGGAGCTGAGCCGGAACGCCGTCGGAGTCCGGCCCGTGTGCCGGCGGAAGAACTTCGTGAACACCGTCGCCTCGGGGAACCCCAGCCGCAACCCGATCACGCCGGCGGGCAGGTCGGTGTGGACGAGCAGGCGCTTGGCCTCCAGCAGCACGCGGTCGTCGATGTAGCCCTTGGCCCCGACGCCCGCCCCCGCCCGGCTGGCCCTGGTCAGGGTGCGCACGCTGTAGCCGAGCCCGGCGGCGTAGTCCTCCACGCGGTGGCTGCGGGTGAAGTCACGCTCGACGGCCGACCGGAAGCGCAGGAACGCCTCCCCTCCCGCGACCGGCCCGCCGTCGGCGCCGTGTACGTCCGCCAGACGCACCACGAGCGCGGCAAGCAGGTGCCGCAGCACCGCCACGTGGCCGTCCCGGCCGTCCCAGGCCGTGTACTCGTGTTCCAGCAGGTCGAGCAGCCGCCGCAGGCTGCCGCGCTCTGCGTCCGCCGGAACCGAGGCCGGCCGCCACACGCCGAGGTCCGCGCCGGCCCGCTCGGCCGTGGCCCGGTCGAGGAAACCGGGCAGGAACAGCACGATCCGCCCTTCGGCGTCCAGCGGGGAGTCGTACCGCTGGACCTGTCCCGGCCGCACCCACAACCAGTCGCCGGGGCCCAGCACGTGGTCGGCGAAGTCGAGCGAACACCGCAGCGTCCCCGACCGCAACGCGATCAGCACGTGGAAGCCGGGGCGCCTGAGCGAGTAGGGGTCGACGCCGTGCCCGTGCGCCCTGGCCAGCAGCCCGGGGAAGTCGAGCACCTCCACGCCCGGCGGCACGCCCACCCCGGCGCGGTAGGGCAGCGTGACGATCGGAGCGTGTCCGGTTCTGACCATCGGCTGTCTCCAACCCTCCAGCTACCAGGCGACGAACCACCCTAACGTCGACGACGGCAGACCGAAAATGGCGAGGAGTGGTGATCGTGCGGCTGATCGTCGGCATCACCGGGGCGACGGGCGCGGTGTTCGGCGGCCGCCTGCTCCGGATGGCGGCCGAGATGCCCTGGATCCCGCTCGACCTCGGCCCGGAAAGGGACCAGGATTCATGAACCGAACCTCGCTGGTGCTGGGAGGCGGCGGGCCGGTCGGCGCGTCGTGGACCGCGACGCTGCTGACCGAGCTGATCTCCGCCGGGGTGCCGCTGGCCGAAGCCCAGGTGGTGCTGGGCACCTCGGCCGGAGCGGTCGTGGGCTCCTGGTTGACGATGTCTCCCGGAGGGCTGACCGAGGTCCCCGGCAGGATGCGCGAACGGGCCGCCTGGCACGCCAGAGCCGCCCAGACCGGACAGGGCGACCGGACGCTGCTGCGGCGCATGGCCGCCACCCAGGACCCGCAGGCCGTCGGCCGGGCCGCGCTCGCCGCGCTGCCGCCGATCACTGCCGAGCAGGCGGAGAAGTCGTGGCAGTCCGCCCTGCCCGAGGGCCCGTGGCCCGGCCGCCTCGGCGTCGTCGCCGTCGACGCGAACACGGGAACCGCACGCCGCTGGACGGCCCACGACGGCATCCCGCTGCCCGTCGCGGTGGCGTGTTCCACCGCCGCCCCCGGCGTCGCGCCCCCGGTCGTGGTCGGCGGCTCCGTGTGGGTGGACGGGGGCGTCCGGTCGGGCACCAACGCCGACCTGCTCGCCGGTGACGCCCCCGGCCGGGTGCTGGTCGTGGCTCCCCTCAGGTCCCCGGCCCTCGCGCGTGAGGAGGCGATCCTCACCGGACACGGCCACGACGTCCGTCTCGTCGTCTCCGACCGCGTCATCACCAGACCCGCCGACGCGCTCGACCCGAACCTCATCGACGCCGCGCTCGCGGCGGGCACGAAGCAGGCGGCCGAACTCGCCGGTGAGCTGGCGCGGTGGTGGCGGAACTGACGCGTCAGCCGGAGTCCCGTCTCCAAGGCCGACAATCGACGTGCTCGGGATCGCGATGGGTGAGTCGCATCTGATGCGCCGAGCGGAATGCCTGGCGGCTCGCGGCGCGGGTCAAGCTACCACCACTTGTGTTCCTGCGCCTTGGCGGTGCCGTGGGTGCGGTCCAGGGCGTCGAGGCGGGCCATCGCCTCGTCGGACAGTTCGATGTCGAAGATGCGCAGGTTCTGCTCGATCCGCTCGCGGTGGACCGACTTCGGGATCACCGGGATGCGCTTCTGCACGGCCCAGCGGAGCAGGACCTGGGCGGGCGTCCATCCCGTCTCGTCGGCGATGGCCTTGACGGTTTCGTCGCCGAGGAGACGCCCCGTGCCCAGCGGGCTGTAGGCCTCCAGGACGACGCCGGCGCGCTCGCACGCCTCCCACAGCTCGCGCCGGAAGGTGACGGGGCTGAAGCTGACCTGGTTCACCGTGGGCGGCCGGTCGGCGATCGCGGTCACCTCGGCCAGCTCGGCCACGTCGAAGTTCGAAACCCCGATCGAGCGGGTGTAACCCAGCTCCGCCGCGCGTTCCATGCCCGGCCACGCCCGGGTGGGGCCGCCCTGCGGCCAGTGGACCAGGTAGAGGTCGACATAGTCGGTGCCAAGCCGGCGCAGGCTCTGCTCAGCGGCGCGCACCGGATCAGAGCCACCCGGATGGAACTTGGTCGTGATGAACACCTCCGCGCGGTCCAGTCCGCTCTCCCGCAGCGCTTTCCCGACGCTCGCCTCATTCCCGTACGCCTGAGCCGTGTCGATGTGGCGATAACCCGCATCGAGCGCCCATCGGACGGCGTCGACGCAGGCCCGCCCGTCGGGGACCTGCCACACCCCCAGCCCCACCAGCGGCAGGCTGCCGCCGTCCGCCAACGTCCTGGTCGTTCCGTCCTGCGGCCTCGCGTCATTCGTCATGCGGCCCAGCCTGGCACCCTTGCGCCGGCGACGCATCCACCGCCCCCGAGCGGCGGAGGTGAGCTCATGGCGCATCCGCGCCAGGAACGGACCGAGCCGCCGACAGGGCCCGGATCCGGCGGATCATCGGGACGCCTCTGCGGCAGGCCGAGCAGACGCAGACGGCCCGGATTCCAGCCGCGGTCGTCCTGCGGCTGCTCGCGCCGGACGAGGACGACGGTGCTCCGTTCGGCGCCGCCGAGAAGTCGGCGCCACAACGTGGTGCTCCGATTCATGAAGCCGGGTGAAGTGCAGCGGGCATTACGGTCCGACGCCTTCTCTGCCCTGAGATCGAGAGGTCACCCGCGCCTATCCCGGCTCAAGACCGGATCTCGTCGCTATCGGCCTTTCAGGACGGCCAGCCAGAGTTCTGCCTCCTCCCGGAGCCTGGAGTCCTTGAGGTGGGGCGAGACCGTGGGCAGGGCGGCCAGAACCCGTTCCGTGTCGGTGAGGTCCGAATAGGGTGAATCGCCGCGGAGGGGATACTTGCCCTCGCCTGGAGCGGGAGCGTTCGCATCGTCGTCGTCCTGGCGTCTCCGGATCTCGGCGAGGGTGGCCTGGCGAGACAGTGGCAGTCGTGCCAGCGCCCATTCGACCGCGCGGTCCGGTGTGAGGATGTCCGGCACGCCCACCGGCGGCGGCAGGTAGTCGCGGACGATGCTCGCGAAGCGGAGCAGCCAGTAGGCCCTTTCGGCAGGGGTGATGTCTCTGACCTTCACCCCTGGATCGACGACGGCCGCGGCACGCGCGAGAACCGCTCCCCTCTCCGTGGGGCTCAACCCGTAGAAGGGGATCGCCATCGTCTCCAGCGACTCCAGCACCCCCCACCAGGAATAGAGGGACATGCCTTTGGGATAACGGTCGGCCACCCAGCCGGAGATCTGGTCGACGGGAATCGTCTCCAGCTCGCGAGGGTCGGAATCCATGCTCATCCATGCCCCCCATAAGCCGTCGTATCCGCCACGACCTGCGCGATCACCGCTTTATGGCGAGAGGCGGCGCAGGCCGCGCGGGGCATCCTGCCCGGCAACGATTGTGCAGGCGGGTCGGACGGCACCGGTCCGCTGGGCGCGACCACGGCCACCCGGTCGCCCGGCCGCGGTTTCGGGGTCATGTCATGTGACATTATTCTCGAATCAGGCGTCTCACCTGGCGGAACGCCTCCTTTCCCGGCTCGTGTTTCCGGTTTATGAACGGCGTGACAACGCGTCGCACCGGAAGGAAGCACATGTCGCGATTATCGAGGATTCTGCTGTGCGTGGCCGTCGCCCTGGGCGTCGTCCAGGTCGCCGCGCCCGCCGCGCAGGCCGCCGTCCCCAACCGCTGGGGGTACGCCTACGTGAACGTCCCGTCCGGAGTCCCCAGCCTTGCCCACCAGGCTGGAAGCTGGACGGCGGGCTTCAACGTCAGCGTGACCCCGGGCGTGCCCGGGGAGACGATCGTCCGGTTCCCGCAGCTCGCCGGGCCCGGCGGGGTCGTGCACGTCACGGCCGTCCACGACGGGCCGGTCGTCTGCCAGGCCGCCAAGTGGATGCCGGTCGGGCCGGACATGATCGTGTTCGTGCGGTGCCACCAGTTCGGCGGCAGCCCGCTCACGGTGCCGTTCACGGTCACCTACTCCGAGAGCACCGGCGTCATGGGCGGCCCGGCCACGGCGGCGTTCGGGTACGTCCACTACAACTCCGGCATCGTCACCCAGTACAACTCGGCCGGCGCGGGCAACATCGTCGCCGTGCTCGGCGTCGGCTGGTACAAGGTCACGCTGCCGGGGCTCGGCTCTGCGGCCCCGGCGGGCAACCTGCAGGTGACGGCGGTGAACGACCTGGCGCCGGCCCGGTGCAAGGTGTCCATGTGGGCGCCGGGGGCCGGGGCGCAGCAGGCCGAGGTGCGCTGCTTCAACGCGGCCAACACGCCGCAGAACTCCGGTTTCTCGCTCACCTACCAGCGGGAGCGCAACATCAACGGGCGGTGGGTGCCGCCGAAGGCGTTCGCGTACACCTTCGACCACACCCCGTCGAACCCGGGTCCGTACGCGCCCACGCCGGTGGGGGTCAACTACAACTCGCAGGGCGCGGTCAACACCGTGCAGAGCTCCGGGGTGGGGCTGCGCATGATCACCTTCCCGAAGGTCGGATATCCGATCGACCACGTGCAGGTGACGGCGTTCGGCAACTCGCCGGAGTACTGCAACCTGCAGATGCCGTGGAACACCTTCGGCGGGATCGCCACGGTGCGCAACGTGGTCTGCTGGAACGCCACGACGAGGCTCGACCGGGCCTCGTTCGTGTCGTACACCTCGACGGCGTGACCTAGGGGGCGGGGCGAGCCGGGCTCGTCCCGCCCTCCGAACGCCGTCGACCCGTCGAGGTGGGCGGCCATGAGATCGGCGTCGGGGGCGTCCTCGCGCCGGGCGTGCGCGGCGAGGATCGCCAGGGCGCGCGCCGGATCGTCCAGGCCGCCACGCACCCGCGCAGCGCGGTGAGCAGGCCGGGCACGCGCCTGCGGGTGAGCGTGTCGCCCGGCCCGCAGGCGCTGGTCGGGGGAGGCGAGCAGGGCGAGGCGGACGGCGTCGCCGCCGGGTCCGTCCAGGCCGAGCAGCACGGTTCGGGCCACGTCGGCGGGGTCGTCGGCGGCGAAGGTGCTGTGCGGAAGCGCGACGGGCCCAGCGGCGAGCCCCGCGAGGATCGGAGCGGGGCCGATCGGGCGGCCGGGGAGCGCTTTGGCCAGGGCGAGCGCCGCGTACATCGCGTGGTGGACGTCGGCGCCGTCCGCCTGCTCGCGGAGGAAGAGCAGGGTCTCGGGCAGTACCGCCGCCGAGAGGCGCTTGGCGAGGTGGCCCAGGGCGAGCAGCGTGTCGGTCCGGACCGACACGTCGGGGTCGGGCCATTCGGCGAGCAGCGCGCGGGCTACCTCGTCGGGGTCGTCGACGTCGTCGCCGAGTGTCCGGATCGCCGCCGTGCGGACGGCCGGGTTCCCGTCGGCGAGCAGGGCGAGCAGGCCCGGGCGGGCCCGCGTCCAGGCCCGGGGCCACTCGAGGGCCAGCCAGCGGGGAGCGACCTCCGCCGCCGTGCCCGCCAGGAGCACGATGATCTCCAGCACCGCCGGACGGCAAACGACGCGCGGCGACCCCGCGGCCTCCACGAGGAACGGCAGGATCGCCGGGGCGGCCGTGCAGACGAAATCGCCCTGGTGGAAGAGCTCGTTGAGGAGCTCGTCGGCCGCGGCGAACGCCTCTTCTTCGACGAGCAGGGAGCGCACGAGGGCGGGCACGTCGCAGTCGCCTCTGTGGGCGTAGGTGAGCTCGCCCCACGGGATGTCGTCGAGGCCGTCGAAGATCACCTCAGGATGATATATTACGGATTGATTCTGGCAGATTTGCGCAATCTTGTTAGTGAATTGCATGTATATGCTGCCGACATGATGATCACACCTGTTCGAGGCCGCCGGCCCCGGAAGACCGCGTACCTGCTGTTACTCGGTCTGCTGGGCTGGACGGTCACGACCGGCCCGGCGGACGCCGAACCGGCCCCCTCGCCGAAGATCGCGGCCGAGGTCCGGGCGGAGGCGGCGGACGGAGGCGAGACCTCCTTCTGGGTCCGGTTCGCGCGAAAGGCCGATCTCAGCGCCGCGACCGGACCCGTGGACGTCATCGACGCCCGCAAGGCCGTCGCCACCTCCTCCCAGAAGGACGTCCTGGCGTTGGCGGAGGCCGCCGGCGCCGACCACACCGCGTTCTGGATCTCCAACACCGTCCTGGTCACGGGCGACCGGGCCCTCATCGACCGGATCGCCGCCCGCCCCGAGGTGACCGCGATCGAGCCCGACGAGCCGATCGAGCTGCACACCGCCGTCGCCCGGCGGGCCGGGGCCATGGCGGGCGTCGAGTGGAACGTCGAGAAGATCCGCGCCGACGACGTCTGGAGCGGCTACGGCACCAAGGGCGAGGGCATCGTCGTCGCCGGCATCGACACCGGCGTGCAGTGGAACCACCCCGCGCTGGTCGGCTCCTACCGGGGCGGCGCGGCCGGGAACCACGACTACAACTGGTACAACCCGGAGGGCGGCTGCCCGTCGGCCGCGCCGTGCGACGTCAACGGGCACGGCACCCACACGATGGGCACCATGGTCGGCGACGACGGCGTCAACCAGGTCGGCGTCGCGCCGGGCGTGAAGTGGATCGCCGCCAAGGCCTGCCCGTCGACCACCTGCACCGCCGCCTCGCTGCTGCTGGCCGGGCAGTGGATGCTCGCGCCGACCGACGCCTCGGGCGACAACCCCCGGCCCGACCTGGCGCCCGACGTGATCAACAACTCATGGGGCGGCATGGGCTACTCGGAGTGGTACTCCGACGTCGTCCACTCGTGGACGCAGGCCGGCATCTTCCCCGCGTTCTCCATCGGCAACGACGGCCCCGGGTGCGAGACCGGCAGTTCGCCCGGCGCCCAACTCGGCGCGTACGCGACCGGCGCGTTCGACGCGAACGACGTCATCGCGCCCTTCTCCAGCCGGGGGTCGGGCATGTCGTGGTTCAAGCCCGACCTCGCCGCGCCCGGCGTCGACGTGCGCTCCTCGGTGCCCGGCGGCGGCTACGGCGTGGCCAGCGGCACGTCGATGGCCTCCCCGCACACGGCGGCCACGGTCGCGCTCATCTGGTCGGAGGTGCCCAGGCTGCGCGGCATGGTCGACCTGACCCGGACCGTCCTGAACGACAGCGCGGTGCCGATGCCCGACACCTCGTGCGCCTCGGCCGGCGACGTGAACGCCGCCTGGGGCAACGGGAAGCTGGACGCGTACGCGGCGGTCCAGCTCGCGCTGGCAAATCCGGTCGCGCCGGGCACGGAGCTGCCGCTGGCCGTGGGCTACAACGTGGGCCTGCCCGGCACACCCGACCACTGGGGCTACATGACGGTCGACGGCGACCCGGCGACGTACTGGGAGGTGCCCTCCGACCGGGTGTTCGCCAACATCAACCTGGCCTTCACCGGCGGGCGGCGCACCTTCGACAAGGTGACCGTCACCCTCCCGGCGGGCGAACCGGCCCGCACGCTGCGGTTCGCGGTCCGCGCCGCCTACGAGGGGTTCAGCGACTACTCCACCGTCGTCCCCGAGGCGGACCACTCCTTCAACCCCGCCACTGGCAACAAGGTGACCGTCACCCTGCCGCCCGTCCACGGGTGCTGCGTGGCGCTCCAGTTCCCGGCCGGCCCGTGGTCGCCCACGCTCAAGATCGCCGAGATCGAGGCGTTCTCGGCCACCGGCAAGAACGCCGCCCAGGGCCGCCCGGTCACCGCCTCCCACGTGCAGGGCTACGTGCCCGGCAACGCCGTCGACGGCAACACCGCGACGTACTGGGAGAGCGGCAACAACGCCTTTCCGCAGACCTACACCGTCGACCTGGGCGCACCGGTCAAGATCCACCAGGCCGAGCTGACCCTGCCGCCGGGCTGGCCGGCCCGTACCCAGACGATCGCCGTCTCGGGCGGCAACGACGGGAGCACCTTCGTCCCGATCGTCGCCTCCCGCGCCTACACGTTCGGCGCGTCACCGGTGACGGTCGGGTTCAACATGACGAACGTCCGGTACGTGCGCCTGACGTTCACCGGCAACACGGCCTGGCCGGCCGCCCAGCTCTCCGAACTGCGCCTGCTCGCGTCCTGACTCCGGGGGCCCGCCCGTGCCGCGGCGGGCGGGCCTCAGGCGATCAGCTCGTCAGGGAGCGCCAGAAGCCGAGGTGGTGGGCGCGGGCGAAGTCGGTGCGCCCGACGCCCTCCGGCCCGGTGGCCAGGCGCTGCACGTGCCCCGCCCGGGTGTCGAACCGCGGCCAGGACGGCAGCCCGCGGCGGTTGGGGTCGCCGTCGTGCGCGAAGCTCGTCCAGTAGCCGACCATGGTGTCGGAGAGGTCCTCCTGCGCGGCCGTGGGAGGCTGCGCGTAGCCGACGTCGAACAGGTAGGGCAGCTCGGCCGTGTGGTAGGCCCCGGTCGCGAAGGTCACCCGGGCCGCCTCGGTGAAGAAGGGGGCGTCCCGGTCGGCGAACTCGTACATGTAGGTCGGGACGTACCGGCTGAGGGCGCGCGCCGTGTCCAGGATCGGCAGGGCGTACTGGACGTCGGTCATGGCGGCCGACAGCGCTTCGGACGGGGTGTCGTGGTCGTCCAGCGGGTAGCGGGCGAGGACCTTGCCGGCGTCCGCGCCGAAGGCGGCCCTGATCTGCTCCCGGTACTGGTCGGCGGTGAGAGCGCAGGGACGCTTGCGGCCGGGCGCGCACAGCATGTGGGTGCGCTCCATGCCCCACACGTGGGCGCGGTACTCGTCACGGGTGGCGCCGATGAGGACGGGCACCCGGTGGAACCGCCCCGTCGCCACCGCCTCGGCGGGGTCGACCGGGAGCACGGGGCCGCCGGCCACCGGCCCGGGTTCCCAGGCGGACTCGCCCGGGAAGCCGGCGGCCTCGATCAGCTTCCGGGCCGGCAGTTCGCGCATGCACGCGGCCACACCGGCCGGGTCCTCGTCACACCCGGTCCTTTCCACGAGGGCCTCGGCACCCGCCCCCGCTTCCTCGCGGGTGCGCAGAGTTGTGGCGCAGGAGTTGCTCTGCAGGACCGCTCGGTGGAACAGTCCCTTGGACCCCGGCGCCGCGAGATGGGCGCAGACGCTGGTCGCACCGGCCGACTGCCCGGCGAGCGTCACGTTGCCCGGGTCGCCGCCGAACGCCGCCGCGTTGGCCCGCACCCAGCGCAGCGCGGCCTGCTGGTCCTCGATGCCGAGGTTCCCGGGAGCGGCGGGTGACCGCTCCAGGCCGGGATGGGTCAGGAACCCCAGCGGGCCCAGGCGGTAGTTCACCGTGACCACCACGACGTCGCCCTCCACGGCCATCGTGCGGCCGCCCCAGGTGTCCCCCTGCCCGAGGAAGAAGTGCCCGCCGTGGAGCCACACCACCACCGGCTTCAGCGGCCCGTCCGGATGCCGCGCCGGGGTGGTGACGTTCAGGTAGAGGCAGTCCTCGGCGTCGCTGGGCCGGTCCATCGGCAGCCCCAGCGGCTGGGCACACCCGCGAGCGGGCTTTCTGGCGTCACGCACGCCCTGCCACGGTTCCATCGGCTGCGGTGACCGCCAGCGCAGCGTCCTGTCCACCGGTTCGGCGTAGGGAATGCCCCGGAAGGAGCGGTGGTCGGCGGCGACCGTGCCCCGCACCGCACCCTGGGCCGTGCGGACCACGGCCGGATCGCCGCCCCGGTCCGTCGTGCCCGCCGCCGCGCCCGAGGGGATGGACGCCAGCCCGGCCACGATCGCGCCGACACCCGCCCAGTACCGCTTCGTGTTGCCCATCCGTGCCTCCTGCGTCGTGTGAACCTGGTACGCGCTCGGCCGCCAGCTTGCTGGCCACATGAGAATGCGGCCAAGAAGGGCACTAGTGCACCGCACGCGGGTTAGGCTGCACGGCGTTCCGGTGCACTAGGACGGTCGGGAGATCTCGTGGTGAACGACGGCGGCGCGGTACGGGAGCACGCGGAGCCCGCGTCCGCGCGGATCACCGCGGAGCTGCGCCGCCGGATCATCACCGGCGTGCTCGCACCCGGCGACCGTGTCCCGTCCACCCGGCAGATCGTCCGGGAATGGGGCGTCGCGATGGCCACCGCCTCCAAGGTGCTCGCCGCGCTGCGGAACGAGGGCCTGGTCGAACCCGTGCCCGGCGTCGGCACGGTGGTCACGCCCGGTCGACCGCGCCGGACGGCCCGCCCGGAGGAGCGCCGGATCGCCGGACGGAGCGACGCCGACGTCTTCACCGAGCGCATCGTGCGCACCGCCACCACGATCGCCGACGCCGAAGGCCTGGCCGCCGCGACGATGCGTCGCATCGCCACCGGCCTCGACGTGGCGACGATGGCGCTCTATCGCCGCGTCCGCGGCAAGAACCATCTCGTGACGCTGATGGCCGACGCCGCGTTCGCCGAAGACCGGCTACCGGCCCGGCCGGGCGGCGACTGGCGCGCCCAGCTGGAACTGGTGTGCCGCGTCCAGTGGGCGATGTACCGGCGGCATCCGTGGCTGGCCCACGTGGTGTCGCTGACGCGGCCGCTGCTGGCGCCGAACGCGATCGCGCACACCGAATGGACGATGCGCGCGGTCTCCGATCAGGGACTCGACCCGCTCACGATGATCCACGTCGCCGCCACGGTGGCCGGATTCGTCCGGGGCACGGCCGTCAGCCTGGAGCGGGAGGCCGAGGCCGAGCAGGACACCGGCCTGACCGACGACGAGTGGCTGCGCACCCAGGGGAACGCGCTGGCCGTGGCCATGCGCGCCGGATCCTTCCCGTTCATGGCCGGGCTGCTGGCCCGGGACGACGTGGACCTGTCCCTCGACACCCTCTTCGAGTTCGGGCTCCAGCGCATGCTCGACGGCATCGCACCGCTCTGCTCCGGCAGGCGCCGATGAGGTGGTGCGTGCTCCACCACCAGTGGGCGGCGGGCAGGCCGGCCGCTCGCGCCACCTGGGCCGGCCACCCTCGGTGGCCTGCTGGTTCGCCTCTCTTGAGCAGGGCGGGGGAAGACCGGCCGGTCTTCCCCCGACGGGGTCAGTAGGGGTAGTGGACGGGCAGGTCGGTCGTGGTCAGCCAGCGCCGGGTGGTGAACTCCTCCAGGTTGTCGTCGCCGCCCGATCGGCCGCCCAGGCCCGACTGGCCGATCCCGCCGAACGGGACGCCCGCCTCGTCCTGCGGGGTGGCGTCGTTGACGTGGACCATGCCGCCGCGCAGCCGGCGGGCCACCGACAGGCCGCGCCGCAGGTCGGCCGTCACGACCGAGTTGACCAGGCCGTATTCGGTGTCGTTGACGACCCGGATCGCCTCCTCCTCGTCGGCCACGACCAGCACGGGCGCGACCGGGGCGAAGATCTCCTCGCGCCAGAGCCGCATGCCCGTGTCGACCGAGGTGACCACGGCGGGCCGGAAGAACGGGGGCTCGCCCGGCCCGCCGGTGAGCACCGACGCGCCGCCCGCCACGGCCTCCGACAGCATCTCCGCCGCGCGGGTGAACTGGCGCTCGTTGATCATCGGGCCGAGGCCGACCGCCTCGGTGAACGGGTCGCCGACCTTGATGGCCGCCGCCCGCCGCGTCAGCTCGGCGACGTAGGCCTCGGCGATGCCGGCCTGGACGATGTGGCGTCCGGCCGTGATGCAGGTCTGCCCCTGGTAGTGGAAGCTCGACCAGGCGCCGATCATCGCGGCCTGCTCCAGGTCGGCGTCGTCCAGCACGACCAGGGCGTTGTTGCCGCCCAGTTCCAGCGACACCTTCTTCAGCAGGCCGCCCGCCTGGGCGGCGATGGCACGGCCGACCGTGGTGGAGCCGGTGAAGTGCACCATCGCGGTGTCCGGGTGGGTGACCAGGCGTTCGCCCACCTCCGGGCCGCCCTGCACGATCTGGAGCACGTCGCCGTCGAACAGGTCGGCGAACAACGAGCCGCCGCTCAGCGGGGTCTCCGGCGACGGCTTGAGCACGACCGTGTTGCCCAGGGCGAGCGCCGGCGCGACCACCCGCATGCCCAGGACCAGCGGGAAGTTCCACGGCGTGATCGCGGCGACCACGCCGAGGGGGAGGCGTTCGGCCAGGCTGAAGCGGCCCGCGTGGTTGGAGGGCAGCACCTCGCCGACGGGCCGGGCGGCCAGCGCTGCGGCGGCGTGCAGCTCGCCGACGGCGGCGCCGATCTCGTAGTCGGCCTTGCCGGGGATGCACCCCGTCTCGCGCACGATCAGGTCGCGCACCTCCGCCGCCCTGGCCTCCAGCCGGGCGGCGGCCGTGCGCAGCGCGGCGGCGCGGTCGGTGTAGGGGAGCGCGGCCCAGGCGGGCTGGGCGGCGGCGGCGCGGCCGACCGCGGCGTCGACGTCGGAGACCGTCGACTCGGTCACCGCACCGAGCGTCTCGCCGGTCGATTTGTCCCTTGAATTCATGTCTGCTCCTCAGGTTGGAGACGCCGGGCGAGCGCGACCGCGCCGGTGACAGGGGGTTCGCTCAGCAGATGGACGGTCAGCTCCGGATGGTCCCGGGTGACCGCGTCGCGGAAGGCCGAGAACAGGTCGGGCTGGCCCGTCATGACCCCGCCCGCCGCGACGACGTCGGTGCCGCCCGCGCCCCGGGCGGCCAGCACGCCGACCAGGTGGGCCAGGCTCTCCGCGCCCGCCCGGATGACGGCGCGCGCGTCGGCCGAACCCCGGGCGGCGGCGGCGAAGACGGCCGGGGCCTTCGGCGCCCAGTGCTCGGCCGTCGGGACGTCGTTGACGCTGCGGGCCAGCCCGACCGCGTCGGGCACCCCGAACGCCTCGATCAGCAGCGCCAGCAGCACGTCGCCGCCGTCGCCGGTGTCGTTCCTGGTCAGCGCGGCCCGCACGGCCTCGCGGACGAGGGCGGGCGCGCTGCCCTCGTCGCCGATGACCCAGCCCCAGCCGCCGGCGAACATCAGCCCGCCGCCGGGCCGGACCGCCACGGCGATCGAGCCGGTGCCGGCGATGACGCCGATGCCCGAGGTCAGCCCGGCCGCCGGGACCAGCAGCGCGGCGTCGTTGGTGACCTCGGCCGGGACCCCGGCCGCCGCCGACAACGCGTGCGACAGTTCGGCGCAGTGGTGCTCGTCGTCGCACCCCTGCGCGCCCACGGCGACCGCCGCCAGCACGGTCCCCGCCGGGCGGTGCCGCTCGACCAGGCCGGCGATCCACCGGGCCGCCTGGTCGACGGGCGTGGCCGACCACGTGTCGGTCGGGTCGACCACGTCGGCCAGCACCCGGCCCCCGGGGGTCTCGAACCGCAGGTGGGTCTTGGTGCCGCCGATGTCCAGACCGGCCAGTACCGTCACAGCGCGGCTCCGACCTTCGTGTCGGCGTTGTCGAACACGAACTCCTCGATGTCGACGCCGGCGTCCTCGGCCGTCCGGGCGACGAGCGCCTGGAGCACGAACGCCTCCAGCACCGCCCGCTGGTTCGGCGACACGCCGGGCAGCCGGACCACCTGGAGCGAGGGTCCGGGCTCGACGTCGGCGGAGGTCACCAGGATCACCGGGTGGTTCGCGGCGGCCAGCGTGCGGGCCAGGCTCAGCTCGCGGTCGTCGCCGAACAGCACGTGCACGGTGTCGCCCGCCGACTCCATCGCGCCGTGCAGGTACTGGCGGGTGCTCATCGCGGCGGCCGGCAGCCGGACCGTCTCGCGGAACAGCAGCGCCCCGGCCTCGGCCGACCCGGCCGACGGCCCGCCGCCCACGAAGTCACCGGCCCGCGAGGCGGCGAACGGCGCCGCCAGCTCCCCGGCCCGTGCGGCCAGGCCGCTCTCCAGGGCGTCGAGGTGGCCGGGCAGCAGTGACCACGTCGGGTCGACGGTCCCGCCGTCCCACACTTCGGCGATCATTCCGAGGGCGACGACGGTCGCGGTGTAGCCGATCGTCGAGGCGTAGCTGTCGGGGATGCCGCCCAGCGACACGCCGCGCCCGGCCAGGTCGGCGATCGGCGAGGGGGCGGCGTTGGTGACCGCGTACCGCAGATCGGGGTCGACGGTGCCGAGCACGGCCAGCGTCTCGCTGCTGCGCCCGCTCTGCGACACCGCGACCAGCGGGTGCCCGCTGCGCGGGAACGGCAGCGGGTGGTCGCCCGCGCTCAGCCGCCAGGAGTGCACGCCCCGGCTGCGCAGCGTCCAGACCGGCGCGCAGGCGGCGGCGTGGCTGGCCCCGATGGCGACGAAGATCGGGCCGTCTCCCCGGAACCAGCCCTCGGCCTGCCGGACCGTGACGTCCCTGCTCAGCCGCTCGATCGCGGTCCGCAGCGCGGCGACCTGACCGGCCCGCGCGGACGCGAAGGAGATGTGGCCTTCTTTCGGCGTTGACATGCTTTCCCCAGATGTCGATGAGTCACGAATGGCAGTGCGTGGCGCCGCCGGACGCCGGGATGTCCAGCGTCGGGTTGCGGCCGAAGAAGCCGGATGGCTTGAGCTTGAAACCGGTGGTGTCCACCGGCATGACCGGCCAGTCCTCCGGGCGCGGGAAGTGCGTCATGCCGAAGGTGTGCCAGAGCACGATCGGCGCGCCGTCGATGTCGCGGTCGGCGGCGACCCAGGCGGGCATGCCCGCCCCGCCGGGATGCTGGTTGACCAGGTCACCGGCCGGATAGAGCTCGGCGGGGTCGTAGGCGGTGACCCACAGGTGGCCCGAGGCGAACACGGCCCGGCCGTACAGGTCCGACTCGGTGTCGGCGAGCAGGACCGGCATGCCCTCCGGGTGCAGCACGTAGGCGACGTCCTTGCCGAGGCGGTTGCGCACCTCGGGGTTGCCCACGCGCCAGACCCGGCCGCGCCGGCCGTCGGCCAGGCGGGGGGCGTCGCTCTCCCTGCGCAGGCGGGTGACCCGCTGGGTGATGCCGGTGCCGGTCGGGTTCTCCGGGCCGCGCGGCACCGCGACGGCGTCGATCTCCTCGACGTAGTTGGCGGGGCCGTCGACGGCCATCTCCAGGCGGGCGCTGAACAGGTGCTGGTGGTGCGGGGCGCCCAGGCCGGGGGCGACCTCGGTGGCGTAGGCGTAGTCGCCGCCGGGGTTCGGGTGGCCCGAGGTGAACACGACGCCGGTGGCCTTGACCTCCAGCTCGATCGTGCCGTCGAGGTAGAGGTACCAGTAGAAGCCGTAGTCGTAGTTGCCGACGGTGACGAAGAACGAGATCACCAGGCGGCGGTTGCGGCGCACCTCGCTGGAGTTGGTGAAGTGGCTGGTGTGCTTCCAGAGCACCCCGGCGTCCTCTTCGTGGATGCAGATCGCCTGGGGGATCACGCGCGGGTGGCCGGCGTTGTCGGCGACCACGGCGTCCAGGTAGGTGATCTCGCCGAGGCAGTCGCAGCCGAGCTTGAGGGAGTTGGCGAAGTTGCCGAGCAGGTACTCGCCGCCGTCGAAGAAGGTCTGGAACCAGCGCTGGGGGCTGGGGTCGGCGTACGGGACGACCATCTCGGCGATCGAGGCGCGGTCGACGACCCTGCGGTCGTCGATCGAGATGTCGCGCAGCACCAGGCCCTCGCGGGAGTCGAAGCAGACCTGGACCTTCCAGCCGAGCCAGTCGAGCACGTGGTCGTCGTCGATGGTGAAGCTGGGGCCGTGCGGCTGGGTGATCTCGATGGGCTTCAGGCCCTCGCGCGCCGGCCCGGTGAACGAGGGGAGGTGGAAGTTGCCGTCCTCCTGCGGGACGTCCAGGACGGTGTTGTCGAGCACCTCGACGACGGTCTTCTCGATGACGTCCACGTAGGCGACGACGCCGTCGACCGGATGGGCCCAGGGCAGGTCGTGCTCGTCCTTCTGCAGGAAGGTCAGGGTGCGCTGGAGGCGGCGGCCCTGCTCGTCCTCGGTCATCGCCCGGCCCGCCGACAACGGTTGCACGCGCAGCTTGGACAGGTCGGTCAGGCCACGGCGGCGCATGGCCGCGAGCCAGCGCTCGTCGGCGTGCACGATCGCCTCGACCATCGCGAACTCCAGCATGACGACCGGCACCTGGCCGTCGACGGCCGGGTCGAGCTCGGTCACCGACACCAGGGCGTCCTCCGACGGGCGGACCACCACGTCGTGGGAGCGGCCGTCGGCCATGTCGACGAGCATCGCCCGCAACTCGCGCGCCCCCGCCGGCCTGCGCTTGTCCTGCTCCTTCAGGCCCAGGTACGACACGTGGGTCGTCTCGTTCAGCAGGCCCTCGCGGACGAGGATCTCGCGCGCCGCCGATATCTCCTCGGCGCGGAGTGTGCTGTGTTCCCTCACGATGACTCCTCTCATGACCAGATTAGTACCAAAGTGTGTACCACGCCATACCAATAGAGGCGCAGAGGTACCGAATTGCTTGATTCGGGTGACCGTAACGGCAGACGGATCTGCCTGTTCATGCCGTTGGCTACAGGTTTGTCGGGATATCCGGCCGAGTTAAACCAGGACTCATCTGGTCTTCTGTGGTTTGCGTACCGGAGGGTGGTTCCGCGATAATGCGAGCGTGAACGCCCCGACGTCGCCGTCGATCCACGCCGATCACCCCGAGCCGCTGTGGATCCAGGCGGTGAACCTCATCAAGGAACAGCTGGGCACCGGCGTGCTCAAGCCCGGCGGCCGGCTGCCCCCCGAGCGCGAGTTGTGCGAACGGCTCGGCATCAGCCGGGTCACCCTGCGCAAGGCGCTGCGCACCCTGGTCGAAGAGGGCATCCTCAGCCCCTCCCACGGCCGGGGCTGGTACGTCGCGCCGAGCGCCGGAGCACCCGCCCGCGAGTGGCCCAACAGCCTGGAGTCGTTCACCGAGACCGCCCGCCAGATGGGCCTGACGCCCAGCTCGACCGTGCTGCGCCACGAGGTGGTGCCGGCCGACCTCGACGAGGCCGAGCAGCTGTCCATCGCGCCGGGCACCCCGCTGTTCGTGCTGGAGCGGGTGCGCCTGCTCAACGGCGTGCCGACCGCGCTCGACCTGACCCGCATCCCGGCCGGGCTGGTGCCCGGCTTCGCCGAGCTCGACTTCACCGCCGGCTCCCTCTACGAGCAGATCGCCTCCGTCGGCCTTCACCCGGCCCGCGCCAACGCCACCATCGAGGCCCGCGAGTCCGACGACCACCTCGCCGGTCACCTGCAGCTGGAGGTCGGCAAGCCGGTGCTGGTGATGCGCCAGCTCGTCTACGGCGCCAACGACACCCCGCTGTTCTCCTCGATGGTCTGCTACCGGGGCGACCGCTACCGGCTGCGCACCAGCTTCCAGCGCTGAGCTTTTCCCCACTGAGCCTTCCACCACGGGCCCGTTCACTTGCCGATGCCCGCGCTCAGACCCTGGATGAACTGCCGCGAGAAGACCACGAACAGCACGATCAGCGGCACCGCGCCCAGCGTGAGGGCGCCGAGCAGCGCCGGGTAGTCGTTGAGGAACTGCCCCACGAACTGCTGCACGCCGAGCGTCACCGTCTGGTTCTCCTTGCTCGGCGCGAGGATGAGCGGGAACCACAGGTCGTTCCAGATCGGCAACATCGTCACCGACGCCACCGCCGCCAGGCCCGGCCGCACCATCGGCAGCGTGATCGACAGGGTGCGCAGCTCACCCGCGCCGTCGATGCGCGCGGCCTCCTTCACCGCCGCCGGCACCGCCTTGAAATAGGTCATCAGCAGCGCGATCGCCAGCGGCAGGCTCATCGCCGTGTAGACCAGCACCAGTGCGACCAGCGTGTCCATGAGCTGCCAGGAGATCATCGTCTTGATGATCGGCACGGTGCCCAGGCGGATCGGCAACATGATGCCCAGCACGAAGAACCCGCCCACGAGCGGCGCGAACCGCACCTTGTACTCCGTCAGCGCGAAGGCCGCCAGCGTCGCCAGCACCAGCGTGGCCACCGTGGCCCCCACCGTGACGATGAGGCTGTTGCCGTAGTTGGTGACGAACTGCCCGCGCGTGAACACCCGCTCGTAGCCGCCGAGGCTGAAGGTCTCGGCGTTCGGCAGCGCGAACGGCTGGCCGAAGATGCCCGGCGTGGTCTTGAACGAGTTGACCACGATCACCAGGATGGGCGCGACCGCGAGCAGCGCGAAGAGGATCAGCAGCGCGTGCGTCACGAGCGACCCGGCGCGGTCTCGGTTGATTCTCACAGTTCGTAACTCCTGAGACGGCGGTGCAGCAGCCCGAAGTAGGCCGCGGTGACGACCAGGATGATCAGGAAGATCACGCTGGCCACGGTCGCGCCCAGGTCGAGGTCGGAGAGTTGCCCGCTCGATCCGAAGAAGGTGCGGTAGAACAGCGTGCCGAGGATGTCGGTGCTGTAGTTGGGCCCGGGGGCCGAGCCGTTCAGGGCGAAGACCAGGTCGAACCCGTTGAAGGTCCAGATGTACGTCAGGATCGCGATCAGCCCGAACTGCGGCGCGATCAGCGGGAACTTCACCCGCCAGAACGTCGACCAGGCCCCCGACCCCTCGACCCGGGCGGCCTCCAGCACGTCGTTCGGCACGGCCAGCAGGGCGGCGTACAGGAAGATCATGGGGATGCCGACGTACTGCCAGACCGACATCAGCGAGATGGTCGGCAGCGCGGTGCGCTCGTCGCCGAGCAGCGGGAAGTCGACCAGGCCCCACAGCGGGTTGATGATGAGCCGCCACACGAAGCCGACGATCACCACCGACAACGTGGTCGGGATGAACAGCAGCGTCCGGTAGAGGCCCGTCGACCGGCGCAGCCTGCCGGAGGTGAGCAGCGCGGCCAGCAGCAGGCCGAGCGGCACCTCCACGACCAGGTGGATGGCGAAGAACTCCAGGTTGTTGGTCAGCGCGTTCCAGAAGCGCTCGCTGGTCGTCGGGTTGGTGAACAGGTAGACGTAGTTCTCCAGGCCGACGAACCTGGCGACGCCCGAGTCGGTGTCGTACAGGCTGTACCAGATGGAGTTCACCAGGGGGAGCGCCGCGAACACCACGTAGACCGCGAGGGCGGGCAGGGTGAAGGCGAGGAAGTAGCGGTAGTGGGCCCGGTTCAAGACGTGCCTTTCGGATCGCAGAAGGGTGCCGGGCCCCGAGGGAGGGGGCCCGGCACGGGTCTCACTGCTGTGGCGTGTACCAGCTGGCCAGGCCCTTCTGGAGTTCCTCGGTCGCCTTCTGCGTGCTGAGGTCCTCGTTGAGCATGAGCTGGAGCACCCGCCACACCTCGTCGTCGAACGGGGGAGTGCCGGCGCTGAGCCGGTCGAGGCCGAGGCGCGGGGTGAGCTTGGCGCCGTTCTTCAGGTCGGCGAAGGCCTGCGCGAGCGGGTTGGTGTACGTCACGGGCTGCTTGGCCATCGAGAAGAAGCCGGGCAGCTTGTTGACGTACAGCTCCAGGAACTCGGGGGTGGCCGTCCAGGCCAGGAACTCCTCGGCGGCGGCCTTGTTCTTGCTGGCCGCGCTGATGCCGATGGCCATGTCGGGCATCTCCTGGAGGTAGCGGTCACCGCCGGGCACGTCGGTCGGCGGGCCGAAGACGCCGACGTTGAGCCCGTCGACGGCGACCTGGTTGATGTTCCAGGAGCCGTCGGGCAGGATCGCGGCCTTGCCGAGCGTGAACAGCTGCGTCATGTCCGGGTACTTCAGGCTCTCGAAGCCCTTGGGCAGGTAGGGCTTCCACGCGGCGAACGCGTCGAAGGCCTTCTGGAAGTCGGGGTCGGTGACCTTCTTGGTGCCCTTGATCAGGCCCTGCCGGCCCTCCTCGCCCTTCCAGTAGACCGGGCCGATGCTGTAGAGGCCGTTGTAGGCGAGCTGCCACGACTCCGACGAGCCGACCGCGAGCGGTGTGTACTTGCCGTTGTCCTTGATCTTCTTGAGCACGGCCAGGAACTCGTCCTGGGTGGTCGGCACCTGCAGGCCCAGCTCGGCGAAGATGTCCTTGTTGTAGTAGAAGCCGGCCAGCACGGCGGCGGTCGGCAGGCAGTAGCGGCTGCCCGCGTCGTCCGACCACGGGTCGAGAGCCAGCGGCTCGAACGCCTCCAGCATCGGCTTGCCGTCGAGCTTCTCGAAGTAGCCCTTCTTGATCCACGAGCGGTTCACGTCGTAGGGCCGGCAGGTGATGAGGTCGGGGCCGGTGCCGCCGTCCACCTGCGACTGGATCGCCGCGTTGTACTCGTTGGTGTTGGTGGCGGCGAACTTCACGTCGATGTTCGGGTGGGACTTCTCGAAGGCGGGGAGGATCTCGTCCTCCCACATCGCCAGGTCCTCGGTACGCCAGCTTCCCAGTGTCAGCACGGTCTTCTCGCCGGCGGCGGCCGGGGCGGAAGTGCCGCCGCCGGTGGTCACGGGTGTCGCCGACGGCGCGCACGCCGAGGTCAGGACGGCAGCTGCTGCCGCGACCAACGCAACGGATGCACGTATTGCATGCATGGGGTTGCCTCTCGCTTCGTTGTCATCGCTTGCTCCCCCGGAGGCCAGCGCCTGATGCGGCAGCGTACACAGACGACCTGCGTGGTAACAAGAGGTATTGCTTTGGTTTACGGTGATGCTACCTTTCGAACCACGGCGTGCCCTTTGCCGCCTGGAACCGCGTCCGGAGGACCAGATGATCGGTGTCGGCCTGCTCGGTGCAGGGTTTATCGGTGAGTGTTATGCCGACGCACTCGACGACGTGAAGGGTGCGGAGCTCGTCGCGCACTACTCCCGATCCCCCGAGAGGGCCGCCGCTTTCGCCGCCCGACCGGGACGCAACACGAGACCACACGAGACCATGAAGGCGCTGTGCGAGGACCCGGCCGTGGACCTCGTCGTCGTCGCCTTGCCGAACGAGGTGCATTTGGAGGCGGTGCGCCACGTGGCCGCCGCCGGCAAGGGCGTGGTGTGCACCAAGCCGCTCGCGCGCACCGGCCCCGAGGCCGAGGAGATCCTCAAGGTGGTGACCGACGCCGGCATCTGGCACGGCTACGCCGAGAGCTCGGTCTTCTCACCCAACATCGCCAAGGCCCACGAGATCGTCGAGGCCGGGGGCATCGGCGACGTGCTCTGGATGCGCGCCCGCGAGGGCCACTCCGGCCCGCACGCCCCCCACTTCTGGGACGCCGAGACGGCCGGCGGCGGCGCGCTGCTGGACATGGGCTGCCACACCGTCGAGTCGGCCCGGCACTTCTTCGGCAAGGACAACCCGGTCGTCGAGGTCTTCGCGTGGGGCGCGACGCTGGCCCACAAGGACAAGACCACCGGCGAGGACACCGCCATCGCGCTGCTGAAGTTCGCCGGCGGCCAGGTCGCCTCGATCGAGTCGTCGTGGGTGGAGAAGGGCGGCATGCAGCTGCGCCACGAGTTCGTCGGCAGCGCCGGCCGCCTGGTCACCGACACCGCCTCGACGCCCGTGTGGGGCTTCATCACCCAGCCCGTCGGCTACCTGGTGGAGAAGGCCGACGCGGACACCGGCTGGGTCTACCCGGTGCCGGAGGAGACCAGGGCCTACGGCTTCTCCCAGCAGATGCGGCACTTCGTCGACTGCTTCGCGGCGGGCCAGACGCCGCTGGAGACCTTCGACGACGGCGTGGTGGTCAACCGGATCATCGACGCCTGCTACCGGTCGATGAAGACGGGCCGCTGGGAGCCGGTTCAGCACAGGGCCTAAGGTTCGGTGCATGTCCGAAACGCCGTCACGGGTGGAGCTCTCCCCGTTCACCGTCGCCGACCAGGACGAGTTCTGCTCCCTCGTCGCGGCCAGCGCCGGCCTCCACACCCCGTGGATGCAGCTGCCCGCGACCCCCGAGGCGTTCCAGGACTGGATGCGCCGCTTCGACGGCGGCGCCAACCTGGGCTTCCTGATCCGGGTCAGGGAGACCGGCGCCGCCGCCGGCATGGTCAACATCAACTCGATCATCCGCGGGCGGTACCAGGGCGCGTCCCTCGGCTACGCGGCGTTCGCGCCGTCGGCGGGGCGGGGGTACATGACCGAGGGCCTCACCCTCGTCCTGCGGCACGCCTTCGAGGAGCTGAGACTGCACCGGCTGGAGGCCAACGTCCAGCCGGGCAACACGGCGTCGCTGGCGATGGTCCGGCGTCTGGGCTTCCGGTACGAGGGCCTGTCGCCCGACTACCTGTACATCGACGGCGCCTGGCGCGACCACGAACGCTGGGCCGTCACCGCGCCGTCCCCCTGGACCCCCGACCCTTCTCTCCCGGCCGTCTAAATGTTATATGGCCGGACCTCACAGCGCTTTCTGTGTGATGTTAACTCCCTTGTGCGACGGTCCGGAAATGGTATGTCAAAAAAAGTGGCGAGGGTAAATTGAAAGTGCGTCGACCGCGGCTCACACTCATGGTCAAGGAGGCCTGACCCCTCAATTTTGGAGCCGCAATGGACCGAGCCGTAATCGGAATCCACAAGCGCCGGAAAACGACGCTCCGCCGCGTCGCGTCCGTCACCGTCGCCCTGCTCTCCGTGGCGTTCCTGTGCGCCCCGCCCGCCACCGCCGTCGCGCTGCCGACGCCGAAGGACCTGACGGCGTACCTGGACCTGGAATGCTTCAAGACCAGCCAGTACCAGCCGCCGGCCACCACGCTCACGCTGCGGCACATCAACCCGGTGCTCGCCAACCTGCCGATCGAGACCGTCACGCTCGGCCCGCGCGAGCAGCTGTGCGTCCCGGTCGCCAAGAACAACCAGGCGCCGCCGTCGCCCGCGCTCGACTTCATCCGCTTCATCGATCTGGCGTGCTACCGGATCTCCGGCACCACCGTGAACACCGGGTTGGTCCTCAGCCACCTCAACCCGTTGTTCCAGGGCTTCCCGCGCACGCAGATCAGCATGAACTCCCCGCAGCAGCTCTGCGTGCCGGTCATCAAGAACAACGCGATCCCGCCGGACGACGTGCTGAAACTGGTCCGGCACATCGACCTGAAGTGCTACGGCATCCAGCCGAACGCCGCGCTCGGCACGCAGCTCGGCCTGCGCCAGCTCAACCCCGTCCTGGTTCCGGTGATCCCCAACCACGCCGCCCAGGTCACCTACGCCCGCCAGTTGTGCGTGCCGGTGCAGAAGGCCGGTGACAACATCCCCGCCGAGATCTTCAACATCGTGCGGTGGATCGACCTGGAGAAGTTCGACCTGAACGTCGCCGCCACGCCCCAGGTCGGCCTGACCCTGCGGCACATCAACCCCGTGCTCGCCAATCTCCCGCCGGAGCAGGCCGTGCTGACCGGCGCCAACCAGTTGGCCCTGCCGGTCGCCAAGAACGGCGCCTTCCCGCCGGGCTGACCATACAGATAAACGCGGAGCCCTTTTCCCGTGAAAGGGCTCCGCTGTTTCTCCGGCATTTGCGGGCGATGAATTACCGTGCCCGGGCGAGCAGCAGGAGAAGGAATCCGGCGACGGCCATCGCCGTGCGGACGAGATGGAGGTTCCACCATTCCGCCCGCGCCCGCGCCCAATCGACCGGCAGCAGGTCGGGATTCCACGAGTCGGCGAGCCGGTTCAGCGCGTCGAGGCGCGTCACCGTGAGCACGATCACCGCGACGACCAGCACCACCGCGCCCACGCTGAGCCAGAACCCCGGCCCGCCGCGGGAGTAAGCCATGACGCACGTCGCCACCATGAGCGCCAGGCACGTCAGCAGCAGCACCGGCATGGCCCGGCCGTAGTCGGCGTTCAAGGTCTGCCAGTAACGCACGTAGGCGGGGCCCGGCAGCGCGCGCAGCGACGGCGCGAGCGCGGTGAACACCAGGCCCCCGGCGAACACCCCGAGCAGGGCCGTCGCCCCGGTCCGGACGGCTTCGAACATCGGCACCCCCATAATCGACTGGAAGCGCACCATTTCATTTGAATCGATTAAAGTCAATGTGTGGGTGACCGTCATGAACCAGAAGCGCCGGTACGTCAGCGGCGTCCGCCAGGAGAACGCGCGCGCCACCCGCGAGCGCATCGCCGCGGCGGCCCGGACCCTCATGCTCGAACGCGGGTACGCCGCCACGACCATGGCCGACGTCGCGCGGGCGGCGGGCGTGGTGGTGCAGACGCTCTACACGTCCAGCCCCGGCGGCAAGCCCGGCCTGGCCAAGCTGGTCTGGGACGTCACCCTCGCCGGTGACGCCGAGCCCGTGCCCCAGAGCGAGCGTCCCCAGGTGCGGGCGATCATCGCCGAACCCGACCCGGAGAAGAAGCTCGCCGCCTACGCCGCCATGGCCGTCGAGATCTACGAGCGGGTCGGGCCCGTCCACCGCGTCCTGCGCGCGGCGGCGGCCACCGACGCCGGCCTGGCCGACCTGCTGGCCACCACCGAACGCCAGCGGCTGACCGGCGGCCACGGCCCGGCGGCCCATCTGAAGGAGGTCGGCGCGCTGCGCGACGGCCTGACCGTCGAGGAGGCCGCCGCCCACATCTACGCGGTGACCTCCCTGGAGGTGTTCGAGCACCTGACGGAGATCGCCGGCTGGACCCCGGAGCGGTGCCGCGACTGGTTGTCCCGCGTGCTCCGCGACACCCTCCTGGCCTGACGCCTAGACTGCGGCCGTGATCACGACTCCCACCGTCCGGCTGGCACACGGCGCCGACATGCCGCGGCTCGGCCTGGGCACCTGGCCCATGAACGACGCGCAGGCCGAACGCGCCGTCGCCACCGCGATCGAGGCCGGCTACCGGCTCATCGACACGGCCGAGGCCTACGGCAACGAGGCCGGCGTCGGCCGCGGCATCAAGGCCTCGGGCATCGCCCGCGAAGAGCTGTTCGTCACCACCAAGTTCGACCGCCACTGGCACGGCCGCGACCTGGTCCCGCAGGCCTACCAGGCCAGTCTCGACCGGCTCGGCCTCGACTACGCCGACCTGTTGCTCATCCACTGGCCCAACCCGGGCCACGACCGCTACGTCGCGGCCTTCGAGGGGCTGGTCGACCTGCTGCAGGACGGCCGCCTCCCGGCGATCGGCACCTCGAACTTCAAGCCGGCCCACCTCGACCGCGTCATCACCGAGACCGGCGTGGTGCCCGACGTCAACCAGATCCAGCTCAGCCCGGCGGTCACCCGCGACGAGGCGCGCGCCTACCACCAGTCCCGCGGCATCGTGACCGAGTCGTGGTCACCCCTGGGCGGCCAGGGCGCCGACGTGCTGAACCGGCCGGAGATCGCGGCCGTCGCCGAGGAGGTCGGCCGGACGCCCGCGCAGGTGATCCTCCGCTGGAACGTCGAGCTCGGCCTGGTGACCATCCCGAAGTCGTCGGACCCCGAGCGGCTCCGCGAGAACCTCGCGGTCTTCGACTTCAGCCTCACCCCGCAGCAGATCGCCGCGATCAGCGCCCTCGACCAGGGCGAGTCGGCGGCCGTCGACTCCGACGCGTTCGGCCACTGACCGCAGGCCGCTATCCCGCCGGCTGTTCCGTCGGCGGGAGGGCCGCGGCGACGCAGTCGAGGACCCGGCGCAGGCCGTGCCGGAACTGGTCGTCGCGGCTGAGGTGGGGCCGGCGCGCCTCCATCACGATCTTGGTGAAGATCGGGTGGTCCCCGCTCTTCACCAACCGGTCGACGTGCGCGTGGCCGCGCGCCATCCACTCCGCCTCGCTGAGCCCGCTGCGGCGCAGCTCCTCGGCCGCGCTGATCTCCTCGCGGACGGCGCCCTCGACGTAGCCGTTCAGCAGGGCCATGAGGCCGAGGTTCTCGTCGATGGGGACCAGCGGATCGAGCACCCCCATCAGGCGTTCGATCAGCAGCAGCTGGTTGGGGCCCAGGCCGGGGAGTGAGCGCTGCACGGCGGCGATCCACGGGTGCCGACGCCACATGGCCCGCAACCCGTCGGCGTAGCGGGTCAGGTCGGCCCGCCAGTCGCCCGAGGGCACACCCGTGAGGTCGATCTCGCCCGTCAGCCGGTCGGCCATGAGCTCGATCAGGTTGTCGCGGCTCGGGACGTACCGGTAGAGGGACATCGCGCCCGCGCCGATCTCGGCGGCGATGCGCCGCATGGTGGCGGCCTCCAGCCCTTCGGCGTCGGCGATCCGGATCGCGGCCTCGGTGATCTGGGCGCGGCTGTAGACGGGTTTCGGCCCCCGGGCGGGGCGCTCGGGCAGCGTCCAGATGTTCACGTACTCGGCGTCGGCCACCGTCTCCTCCTCGCCAATTGCGTACATGGTACCCAGTGACCTAGCCTGGCCCGCAATTGCGTACAACGTACTCAGTGGAGGGGTCATGACGGATGCGATCGTGGTCGCCGAAGGGCTGCGCAAGTCCTTCGGCGGGGTCGAGGCGCTGCGGGGCCTGGATCTGCGGGTCCGGAGGGGAACGGTCTGCGCGGTGCTCGGGCCCAACGGCGCCGGGAAGACGACCGCCGTGCGGGTCCTGGCGACGCTGTCCGCCCCCGACGCCGGGCACGCCCGCGTCGCCGGGCACGACGTCGTCCGGCAGGCGGGGGAGGTCCGCGCCCGGATCGGGCTGGCGGGCCAGTACGCCGCCGTGGACGAGAAGCTCACCGGCCGCGCCAACCTGCGCATGTTCGGGCGCCTGTCCCACCTGCCGCGGCGCGAGGCGCACCGGCGGGCCGACGAGCTGCTCGACCGCTTCGGCCTGACCGAGGCCGCCGACCGGCGGGTCGGCGGCTACTCCGGCGGCATGCGCCGCCGCCTCGATCTGATCGCCAGCCTCGTCCGGCGTCCCGAGGTGCTCTTCCTGGACGAACCCACCACCGGCCTCGACCCGCGCGGGCGGGGCGAGATCTGGGACGCGGTCCGCGAACTCGTGGCCGACGGCACCACGGTGCTGCTCACCACGCAGTACCTCGACGAGGCCGACCGGCTGGCCGACGACGTCGCCGTCGTCGACCACGGCCGGGTGATCGCCACGGGCACCCCCGACGAGCTGAAGGCCACGATCGGCGACCGCCTCGACGTCGTCGTCGAAGACCCCGCCGCCCTGCGCCCGGCGGCGGCCGTGCTCCGGGGCCTGGCCGGGACCGACCCCACCACCACCGGCGACGACCGGCTCAGCGTCGCCCTGCCCGGCGGTGGCCTCCGGCTGGCCGGCGTCGTGCGCGAACTCGACCGCGCCGGGGTGGCCGCCGCCGACGTGCGGCTGCGCCGTCCCACCCTCGACGAGGTGTTCCTGCGTCTCACCGAGGAGCCGGTCCGATGACCCGCCTGCGGTGGGCCTTGACCGCCGGGCTGACCCTGGTCGGCCGCGAGCTGGGGCGGCTGCGGCACGACCCCGGCGAGCTCGTCGCGGCGCTGATGTTCCCGGCCGTCATGGTGGTGCTGTTCGGGTACGTCTTCGGCAGCGCCATCCAGGTGCCGGGCGGCGGCGACTACCGCGAGTACCTGATGCCCGGCCTGTTCGCGATGGTGACCTTCTCCTCGGTGATGGGGGTCATGACGCGCACGGCCGCCGACGCCTCCCGCGGGGTGATGGACCGCTTCCGCTCCCTGCCGATGGCGCGTTCGGCGGTGCCGTTCGGGCAGACCGGCGCCGACCTGCTGGTCGGCCTGCTGATGCTGGCCGTCATGGTGGCCGCGGGCCTGCTGGTGGGGTGGCGGGCGCACCTCGGGCCCGGCCCGGCGGCCCAGGCGGTGCTGCTGATGGTCGTGCTGCGGTACGCGCTGGCGTGGGCGGGCGTCTACGCGGGCCTGGCGGTGCGCGACGACCGGGTCGCCGACGCGCTGGTGCCGCTGTTCCTGCCGTTCACGATGGTGTCGAACGCGTTCGTGCCGACCGGCGGCATGCCGGGCTGGTTGCGGTTCCTGGCCGACTGGAACCCGGTGAGCGCGCTCACCGCCGCCGCGCGGCAGCTGTTCGGCAACCCGGGCGCGCCGGCCGGAGACCCGGCGTGGCCGCTCGCGCATCCCGTGGCCGCCGTCCTGCTCTGGTCGGCCGCGCTGCTGGCGATCTTCGTGCCGCTGTCGCTGCGTGCCCACCGGCGCTGAGAGCGCTCTCGCCCTGACCTGCATCGGAGAGATTAACGTCTCGGTAATCGGTCAGAAACATTGACGGGCGGCGTTTCGGGCACTAGTTTCCGCGCAGAGAGCGCTCTCTGCGAGAAGCGGTCCCACAGACCTCACCCCCCAACGCACACCGCCAGGTCGTCCCCCACGGAGGAAGAATGCACCAGCCCATCGGGGCTCAGTCACCCGGCACCTCGCCGCCCGGCCGCCGCCCCGCGTCGCGGTCGCTCGTGGTCAGCGTCGTGCTGGCGATGATCGCGGCGACGCTCGCGTTCGTGGCCAGCACCCCCGCCGCCCAGGCGGGCACGGTCGGCGCCGGGTCGTACGCCGACACGCTGCCCGCCGGTCGCGCCCTGCCGTCCGGTTGCGGATCCTTGTCGACCAACCCGCGTCTCTACGTCACCGCCAACGCCCCGGCCGGCGCGGTCCCCACCAACGACTGGTGGTCGTCGCTGCTCTGGAAGCGGTTCGACTGCGCCTACAGCGAGCCGCTGCACGCCCACCCGACCTCCTACGACACCTTCGCCGGCGGCCTCGGCTTCTCCTACAACACCACCCCCACGATCACCGGCTCCGCGACCGGCGTGGGCGAGTTCCACTACCCGTACGTGCAGAACATCCTGGTCGGCGTCACCGGCCTGAACTCACCGGACACGAAGGTGGACGGCTGGACCGACTGGACGGTCTCCCCGTACTGGAGCGACGGCACCCGGACCCTTCGTGCCACCATCGGTCACGGCCTGCCCTTCGCCTACTTCACCAAGACCGGCGGCAACGCCCAGATCACCACGAGCGGCACGCCGACCGTGTGGTCCAACAGCGGCGGCACCATCGGGTTCACCGTCAACGGCAAGGACTACCTCGGCTTCGCCCCCAGCGGCTCGACCTGGACGGTCAGCGGCACCAGCATCACCTCGACGCTGAACGGCCAGAACTACTTCTCGGTCGCCGTCCTGCCGACCACGCCGTCGACCCCGGCCGCCACCCGCACCAGCCTGGCCGGCACCTACGCGCAGTACGCCCACGCGCACGTCACCGGCACCCGGGTGTCCTACTCGTACAACCCGGCCACCGCGAACGTCAGCACCACCTACACCTTCACCACGACGGCCCGTGAGGGAAGCGCGAGCGGCACCGTCATCGCGCTCTACCCGCACCAGTGGAACCACCTGACCGGTTCCACCCCGCTGGCCGAGACCTACGTGTCGGCGCGTGGCCAGATGAAGGTCGTCACCGGCACCTCGTTCAGCACCACGATGAAGTTCCAGGGTGTGCTGCCCGAGATCCCGGCCGTCGCCGACAACGCCGGCGGCGACCTGACCACCATCACGAACTACCTGAACGCGGAGCTGGGCGACCCCACGGCGGGCCTCGGCGACGACACCTACTGGACCGGCAAGGGCCTGGGCCGGGCGGCGCGCATCGCCGAGATCGCCGACCAGCTCAACCTGACCGCCGTCCGCGACTCGGCGCTCAACCGGATCAGGACCCGGCTCACCGACTGGTTCACCGCCACCCCGGGCAAGACCAGCCGGGTCTTCTACTACAACCAGCCCTGGGGCACCCTGCTCGGCTACCCGGCCTCCTACGGCTCCGACCAGGAGCTCAACGACCACCACTTCCACTACGGCTACTACATCGCCGCCGCGGCGACGCTGGCCAAGTTCGACCCGACCTGGGCGACCAACGCCCAGTACGGCGGCATGGTGGACCTGCTGATCCGGGACGCCAACAACTACGACCGCAACGACACCCGCTTCCCCTACCTGCGTGACTTCGACATCTACGCGGGCCACGACTGGGCGGCCGGGCACGGCGCGTTCGGCTCCGGCAACAACCAGGAGTCGTCGTCGGAGGGCATGAACTTCGCCAACGCCCTCATCCAGTGGGGTCAGGCGACCGGCAACACCGCCGTCCGCGACGCGGGCGTGTTCATCTACGCCACCCAGAGCGCGGCGATCCAGGAGTACTGGTTCGACGTGCGCAACCAGAACTTCCCGGCGGCCTTCGGCCACAACACGGTCGGCATGGTCTGGGGTTCCGGCGGCGCCTACGCCACCTGGTTCAGCGGCGAGCCCGAGATGATCCAGGGCATCAACATGCTGCCGATCACCGGCGGCCACTTCTACCTCGGCGAGTGGCCGGCCAACGTGCTGATCAACTACAACGAGCTGGTCACCAACAACGGCGGCCCGCCGACGGTCTGGCAGGACATCATCCAGGAGTTCCGGGCCCTCGCCGACGGACCGGCCGCGCTGGCGGCCTTCCAGGCCAACCCGAACTTCACCTCCGAGGAGGGCGAGAGCAAGGCGCACACCTTCCACTGGCTGCGCAACCTGGCCGCGCTCGGCACGGTGGACACCACGGTCACCGCCAGCCACCCGCTGGCGAAGGTGTTCGTCAAGAACGGCGTGCGCACCTACGTCGCGTCCAACATCACCGGCAGCCCGCTCACGGTGACCTTCTCCAACGGCACGACGCTGACCGCGCCGGCCGGCAAGACCGTCACCTCGGGCCTGTTCACCTGGAGCGGCGGCAACGCGTCCGGCGGCGGCACCTCCTCGCCCAGCCCGTCGCCGTCCCCGTCGCCTTCGCCGAGTCCGTGCGCGACCACGCTGCTGTCGCAGGGCCGCCCGGCCACCTCGTCGAGCGTCGAGGCCGCCTACACCGCCGGCCTGGCGGTCGACGGCAACGCGGCCACCCGGTGGGCCAGCGCGTTCAGCGACCCGCAGTGGATCCAGGTCGACCTGGGCTCGACGCAGACCATCTCGTCGGTGCAGCTGACCTGGGAGGCCGCGTACGGGCGGTCGTACCAGATCCAGACCTCGACCAACGGGACCACCTGGACCGACGTCTACAGCACCACCACCGGCGACGGCGGCACCGACAACCTGACGGTGTCCGGCTCGGGCCGCTACGTGCGGGTCTACGGCACGGCGCGCGGCACCGCGTGGGGCTACTCGTTGTGGGAGTTCAAGGTGTACGGCGGCGGCGCCGCGTGCCCCAGCTCCTCGCCCAGCCCCTCGCCCAGCCCTTCGCCCTCGCCCGGCGGCCCCTTCTCCGCCAACCGCTACCCGCAGTCGAACGGCACCCTGCCCGGGACGACGGGCTCGGCCGGCACGGTCACGCTGGCCGCGGCCAACGGCAACCGTGACGGCACCCCGACCAACGCCGCCGTCTACAACGCCACCGGCCTGACCGCGGCCTACAGCGGCGCGGCCACCACGTTCGACCTGTTCGTGGACGCCGGGACCAACGTCGGCAACGCCACCCAGGTCAGGGTCTCCTACGACCTGACCGGCAACGGCAGCTGGGACCGGGTGGAGACCTACACCTACTTCGCCACCGACCCGGTGGCCGGGTGGGAGCACTACACCCAGGCGGCCGGGGTGAAGTCGGCCACCGGCACGCTCGGCAACCTGGCGAACGGCTCGGTGCGGGTCGAGGTCTGGAGCGCGATCGGCTCCACCACGACCAACCTCGGGATCGGCAACCAGAGCGTCATCCGCCTGCCCTTCGCGTAATCGCCTGACGGCGGCGGTCCGCACGTGCGGACCGCCGCCGTCACTCTTGCCAGACTTGGTCTCGTCGGCTTATCTCTTAGGAAAGTTTCTTTTTATTTTCGGAGAGGAAGCCTCGTGAGAAGACGTGCTCTTCGGATGGGGATCGTCGCGCTCGGCCTGACCGCCGTCACCCTCACCGCCACCCCCGCCCACGCCGGCGTCGTCGGCTACTACCCCAGCAGCGTTTCGTGCGAGGCCGCCGGGCAGCGCGGCCTCGGCGCGGTCTGGCCCTGGTACAGCTGCTATCCGTCGGGCAGCGTCTGGGCCCTCTGGGCGCCCGGCTTCTGACGCCCGGAACCGGGGGCCGTCTCTCCGGGGGAGAGGCGGCCTTCGGGAACCTTTGCCTTCGGCACCGGGAAAGCGGACATTTCGGTGGGAATCTCTCTCCTCGTTCGGAGAAACCCACACCGGGAGACCGCTGATGCTGAGTAAGGCCCGTTTGCCGCTGGTTGTCCCGCTGGGTGTGGGAGTCGTCATGGTCGGCATCACGGCGCTCGGAGCGCTGAAACCGGGACGGGGCGGCGTGCCGGCCAGTGCCGTGATCAAGAACACCCAGGGCCAGACGGTCGGCTCGCTCCAGATCGAGGACGCCGGGAACGGCAAGTCCAAGGTCACGGTCAGCGTGACGAGCCTGCCGGCCGGCTACCACGGCTTCCACGTGCACGCCAAGGGCGTCTGCGACCCGCAGTCGAAGGACCCCGCCACGGGCAGCCCCTTCTTCAGCGCGGGCGGCCACTTCGACCTCGGCTCCCACTCCCACGACCACCACACCGGCGACCTGCCCAACCTGCTGGTCGGCGCGGACGGCACCGGCACCGCCTCGGCGGTGACCGACCGGTTCCAGGTGGCGCAGCTCTTCGACGACGACGGCAGCTCCATCATGATCCACGCGCTGGCCGACAACCACGCCAACATCCCCGACCGCTACCGGAACGAGGCGGGCCAGAAGGGCCCCGACGCGGAGACGCTGAAGGCCGGCGACTCCGGCGGGCGCATCGCCTGCGGCGTGATCACCCGAAGCTGATCAAGCGGGGCCCGGTCTTTTCGTTACGCGAAAAAAGCCCTTCCGAATGGCGTCGGAAGGGCTTTTTATGCGGACGGGTCAGACGCAGATGGCGTAGACCTTGAGCTTGACGGTCCTGTTGTTCTCGACCGCGACACGAACCGCCCAGCTGTTGCTGTTGCCGTTGACGGTCGGCTTGCTCATGGCCACGTACTTGACGTAGTCGCTGCCGGAGGTGATGTCGTAGCCGCCGCCGACGACCTTCTTGCCCGGGTCGCAGGTGGTCAGGGCGTAATCCGAGCTGCTGTTGACCGAGGTCTCGGTGCCGGTCTTGATGACCGGCGTGACGCCGCCGGCGGGGCCGGCCTCGCCCTTGGGGCCCTGCGGTCCGGCGGGGCCGGTCTCACCCTTCGGACCCTGGGGACCCGCGGGGCCGGCCTTGCCGTCCTCGCCGTTGGCGCCCTTCGGACCGGCGGGGCCGGCCTCGCCCTTGGGGCCCTGCGGTCCGGCGGGGCCGGCCTCGCCCTTCGGACCCTGGGGACCGGCGGGGCCGGTGTCGCCCTTCGCGCCCTGCGGGCCGGTGGCGCCGGTCTGACCCTTGGGACCCTGCGGACCGGTCTGGCCCTTCGGGCCCTGAGGGCCGGTGTTGCCGGTCATGCCCTGGAGGCCCATCGGGCCCTGCTCGCCCTGGCCGCCCCACGTGATCTTCGTCTCGGTGGCGCGGCACTTGGTGGTCGCGTTCACGATGCGTGCGTACCGGGTCTTCTTGTTGACACAGGCGTGGATGACGGTGTCAGCAGCCGAAGAAGCGGTCGCCATGCTTCCGACGGCGAAAATCGAACCCGCGAGCGCGCCGACGGTCAAAATCCCGATCGTGCGTCCGCCCGGCAACCTGATAGCCACTGAATTTCCTTCCGATGAAAACAGCGTGTCCTCTGTTGCTGAAGAGGATCCCGTGGTTGACGGTCCACGGGCGCACACGGTTCACCGGGCTCACATCACAACTCGATCTCGGTGCGCATTTATGTAGGTGTTCACTTACAAACGCCGAGACGAATTGTCAGTCAACGAATTAAGTAAACCTGGTTGGACGTTCCGTCCACATTGGACGTAGAGTCCAGCCATGGACGACGACCCCCGGGTGCGCACATGGGCGCCCGTCTGCCGGGCCGTGGCGGCGCTGCTCGGCCCCTACGCCGAGGTGGTCCTGCACGATCCCGGCACCGACCGGATCCTGGCCGTGTGGAACCCGATGAGCGCACGCGGGCCGGGAGACCCGTCGCTGCTGGGCGAGCTCGACGCCCTCGACCCCGCCGCCCCCGACGTCTTCGGGCCCTACGAGAAGCTGCTCGCCGACGGCCGGCGGTTGTCGTCGGTCAGCGCCATCCTGCGCGACGCCGACGGCAGGGCGTCGGTCGTGTTGTGCGTCAACCTCGACCGGACCCCGCTGGAGCAGGCCGCGGCCGTGCTGTCCGCCTTCGGCGCCGCGGCCGCCTCCCGGCCGGAGCCGCTGTTCGAGCACGACTGGAGCGACCGGGTGCAGCACGTCGTCGGCTCCTACGTGCGCGAGTGCGGCCGCCCGGTGGAGCGGCTGACCCGCGCCGACCGCCTCGCCGTCCTGGCCCGGCTGGAGGAGGCCAGGGTGTTCGCCGTGCGCCGTGCCACCCCGGTCGTCGCCCGCGCGCTGGGGGTCTCCCGATCCACCCTCTACGGCCTGCTGGCCGAGCTCAGAGCACCGAACACGAAGGACCACGCACGATGACCCGGCTGCCCGACTTCCGCCTCGAAACCTACTTCTCCCGGTGGGAGTTCACCGCGCGTCACCACCTGACCGCCTCCGACGCCCAGAGCATGTCGCTCGGCGAACTGCTGGCTCTGGCCGACGACGACGACCGGGCCGCGTTCGAGAACCTGTCCCTCGGCTACACCACCACCCACGGCGACCCGGCCCTGCGCGAGGCGATCGCCGCCACCTACGACCACCTGGACGCCGCCGACGTCCTCTGCTTCGCGGGCGCGGAGGAGGCCCTCTACCTGGCGATGAACGTGCTGCTCGACGCCGGGGACCACGCGGTCGTGGTGACGCCCAACTACCAGGCGGCCGAGACCGTGCCGCTGGCGTTGTGCGAGGTCACCGGCGTCGCCCTCGACCCCGGCGACGACTGGGCCCTCGACCTCGACCGGATCAGGGCCGCGATCAGGCCGAACACCCGGGTCGTGTCGGTCAACTTCCCCAACAACCCGACCGGCAAGGTCATCGGCGCCGCCGACTTCGCCGAACTGGCCCGGATCTGCGACGAGCACGACGTCCACCTGTTCAGCGACGAGGTCTACCGCGGCCTCGAACGCGACCCGGCCCGCACCCTGCCGCAGGCCGCCGACCTGTCCGAGCGCGCCCTGTCGCTGAACGTGACATCCAAGTCGCTGGGCCTGCCGGGCCTGCGGATCGGCTGGCTCGCCTGCCGCGACCGCGCCCTGCTGTCCCGGCTGGAGCGGGCCAAGCACTACACCACCATCTGCAACTCGGCCCCCAGCGAGGTGCTGGCCCGGATCGCGATCAAGGCCCGCACCACGATCCTGGCCCGCAACCGCGCCCTGATCGCCCGCAACGTGCCGGTCTTCGACGCCTTCTTCGGCGGCTTCCCCGACCTGTTCGAGTGGCGCGCGCCCGACGGCGGCTGCGTCGCCTACCCCCGCTACCTCGGCCCCGACGGCGTGGAGGACTTCTGCGCCCGCCTGGTCGAGGAGGCCGGCGTCCTGCTGCTGCCGGCGAGCATCTACCGGTCCGAACTGACGCCCACCCCCGCCGACCGGTTCCGCGTCGGCGTCGGCCGCGCCGACCCCGAAGAGGGCCTCGCGGCCTTCGGGGCCTGGCTCAGGCGAGGTCTTCGGCCAGCCGGTGGAGAGCCTCGGTGAGCTCGGTCCGGCAGGTGACGGTCCGGTCGCCCCGGGCGCCGTAGAGGCCGCGCCGCTCGGCGTCGTACAGCTCGGCCAGCTCCGCCGCCATCCGCGGCGGCAGGCCCCCGTCCACCAGCGCCCGGGTCCACCCGGGCCGGGGGATGGCGTCGGCCAGCGCCTCACGGGCCGCCTTCGCCCGCCCGTTCGCCGTCCTCGTGGGCGAGCCGCCGCTCACCTACCTGACCGGCTGGCGCATCGCCCTGGCCGCCGACCTGCTGCGCGCGTCCGACACGACGATCGACGCGGTGGCCCGCCGCGTCGGCTACGCCAACGCGTTCGCGCTGAGCGGCGCCTTCAAGCGGGTTCGGGGTGTGTCCCCGAGCGGCCACCGGGCCGGTGTGCGATCAGCGGCCGGTGCGCGTGGGTGAGTTCGGGCCCGTCCGGATCGGTGTGCACGGTGGCCGCGCCCAGCCGGGGCAGCCGGTGGATCAGCCGGTGCTCGACGTCGACGGCGACCTGGTGGGCCTCGACCACCGACATCTCCTGGTCCACCAGCACGTCGACCTCGGCGCGCAGGGTGTGCCCGATCCAGCGCAGCCGGATCGACCCGGCCCGTGACACCCCCGGCGTCGCGGCGATGATCTCCTCGGCCAGCGTCACCAGTGCGGGGTCGACCGCGTCCATGAGGCGGTGGTAGATCTCGCGGGCGGCGTCGCGCAGCACGAACAGGATCGCCACCGTGATGAGCAGGCCGATGATCGGATCGGCGAGGGGAAAGCCGAGGGCCACACCCCCGGCCCCGAGGAGCACGGCCAGCGAGGTGAACCCGTCGGCGCGCGCGTGCAGCCCGTCGGCCACCAGCGCGGCCGAGCCGATCCGCCGGCCGACGCGGATGCGATAACGCGCCACCCACTCGTTGCCCAGGAACCCGATCACCGCCGCGCCCGCCACCCACCCGAGGGCCCCGACCTCCTGCGGGTCGAACAGCCGCCGGACGGACTCGTACCCCGCGAACAGGGCGGACGCGGCGATGAGCAGCACGATGACGATCCCGGCCAGGTCTTCGGCCCGGCCGTACCCGTAGGTGAAGCGGCGCGTGGCGGCGCGGCGGCCGACCGAGAACGCGATGGCCAGCGGGACGGCGGTCAGGGCGTCGGCGAAGTTGTGCAGCGTGTCGCCGAGCAGCGCGACCGACCCGGAGAGGGCGACGACGACCGCCTGCGCCGACGCGGTGACCACCAGGATCACGAACGAGATGCCCAGCACCCGCAGCCCGAGCCTGCTGGACTCCAGCGCGGCGTCGGTCTTGTCGGCCGAGTCGTGGTTGTGCGGAGTGATCAGATGGCGGACGGCGGCCAGGAACCGCCGGCCCCTTCCCTGCTGGCCGTGTCCATGCCCATGGCCGTGCCCGTGTTCGATGTCGGAGCCCATGTCTGCCAGGATATGTAGTCATGTACGCACGCGACAACGAAGCAGGTGCGACACCGCCGCAGGAGCCACCCACGGGCGCCCAGGTGGAGACGGCCGTGGAGGCCTTCCGCATGCTCGGCGACGCCACCCGCCTCCGGCTGATGTGGCTGCTCTCGGCCGGCGAGTACGACGTGACCTCCCTCACCGAGGCGATCGCCGCCCCCCGACCGTCGGTCTCCCAGCACCTGGCGAAACTACGCCTGGCGGGCCTGGTCAGGACCCGCAGGGACGGCCGGCGGGTGCTCTACCGCGCCCGCGACGCCCACGTGCGAAGGATCATCAGCGAGGCGCTGTTCCACGCGGACCACGAGGTCTCCGGAATGCCCCGCCACGACGACTGAGCCCCTCAGCAGTTGAGGGAGACCGTGGTCTGAGGTCGCCCCGAAGCGGGGTGGAGGGCGATGGGGAAGGTCCGCCCGTCGCCCACCCGGATCTCGATCGAGTTCGGCCCCGTCCACGTGACCGAATGGAACCCGTCATCGGGGGCGTCGTCGTTGAAGCAGCCGAGATCCCACTTTCTGCCGAGCAACCCGTCACGGGCACAGAACGTGCCGGGTGGGGCCGGTGGCGGGGACCTCGTCAGGACAAAGTCTTCGGCGGCGTCTCGACGCTGGCGAACAGCTCGACCAGGGCGCGGACGGGGGCGTGGGCCTCGGTGTGGTGACGGAAGTGCTGGTCGAGGTTGAGCTGGTAGTGGTTGCGGCGCCCGACTCGGTCGCGGGTGAGGTAGCCGGCCTCGTGCAGGTCGGCCACGATGCCCTGGACGGCTCGCTCGGTGATGCCGATGACCTCGGCGACCTCGCGCAGCCGGACCTCGGGATTGCGTGCGATCTCCAGCAGCACCCGGGCGTGATGGGTCAGGAACGTCCAGGACGAGCGGTCTTTGGCAGTGGTCATCGGAGTCACGCCTTCGCCCTCGGATGGGTGTTCGCAAGGTCGCCGTCACCGGCTGTTCCAGCCTTGCACAGCGAACAGCCTTTCACGAAATCTTCTTCAGGTTTATGGTGGATGGACGACTCCCGCCGTTGGAGGCTCCATGCCCGCCCCTCTCCCGCGCAGCGGCGGCTCCTCCTCGAACGAAGGAGAAGGCCGCCGGTGGCGACTTCCGTGACGTTCACCGTGGATGAGCTGCCGGACTGTACCGTCGTCCATGCAGCCGGGGACATCGACGCCGGCAACCGCGATGAACTGGCCGAGGCGATCACCCGCGGCCGGCGGCGAGGTAAGCCGCTCATCCTGGACTTCAGCGCCGTGACCTTCCTGGACAGCAGTGGCCTGCACGTCCTGCTGAACGCCCACGCCCGTGCCGCGCGCGGTGAGCGTGACTTCCACCTGGCGGCACTCCATCCGCGTGTCGCCCGCCTTTTCCGGATCACCGGAGTTCTGCACCTCCTCCAGGTGCACGCCGGCGTCGAGCAGGCCCGTACGGCCGCGGTGACGAGTGGTCAGCACATGGTGGAGAGCTGAAGGGAAGCCCGTGGCTCATCGGCGCGACCGGCGGCGGAGGGCGTACACGATCGCCGATCCGGCGAAGAGGGCGCAGGAGATGAGCACCCACCGGAGGAGGTAGGGCTCGGTGCTCAGCCCGGTCGCCGCCCGGTAGTAGTACTCGGAGGAGCGCAGGATGAGCGGGAACCAGATGAGCAGGAGCAGCACCGACAGCGCGGCCGGCACCCGCACGTAGTTCACCGGCGGACGCCGTCGCAGTCCGCGCTGCAGCCTGGTGTCGGCCAGCGAGTAGAGCGGCAGGACGATGAAGTCGTGCAGGATCACGGCTCCGACGAACCACACCACGAACCCGAGCACGATGCCGGCGGAGATGATCCGGGTGAACACGTAAAGCGCCACCGCGTAGCAGACGATCAGCGCGGCCAGGTGCCAGGCGGGCGCGCCGTAGCGGTTCACGACGGCACCCGGAAGTCGAGCTCGCGGACCCATTTGGTGTTGTGCACGCCCGGCGCGTTCGGCACCATGATCCGGGCCGGGAAGCCGTGGTCCAGCGACAGGTCGGCGCCGTTGACCCGCAGGGCCAGCAGGGAACGGTGATCGGCGACCTGCCCGGCGCTCAGCGACACCTGGTTGAAGAACCCGGCCTGCTGCATGGAGCGGGCCTGAACGCCGCCGGGCTCCGTGACCCCGCACAACCGGGCCAGATCGGCCAGCCGCACGCCGGTCCACTCCTGTTCGGTCGACCACCCCTCCACGCAGGCGATCGGCAACCGGTAGGTGTGCAGCGGCAGGTCCAGCAGCTCCTGGCGTGTGAGCAGGACCTGGCGGGCTCCCAGCAGCGTCAACCGCCAGTCCGGGCCGGCCTGCGCGGCGGTGACGCCGACACTCGCCGCCGTCTTGTTCACCTGGAAGTCGTTGGGGCCGGGACCGTAGTCACGGCCGTGCGGGGCCAGCAGCGCCGTGGAGCGGATCGGGCCGTCCATGGTCTGTCCGACCGACAGGCCGAGCACGGTCAGCGACCCTCCGCCGACGAAGGCGAGCAGCCCGCGTCGCGACATCGACGCAGGCCCGGGCGCGGCGGCGACCAGGCCGTCGGGATCGGGCGGCTCCGGGCGCGTGTCACGCAGACCGGTACGCATCTCCCGGCGGAAGCCCCGCGACCGCAACGCGGTGACCAGCCGGGGAAGCTTGAGGGCGACGTGGACCACCAGCGCGGCCAGGAAGACCCAGGCGCCGTACAGATGCGCCGGATAGAACGAGAACGGGAAGACGTAGAAGAGCTGGATGTTGAGGATGCCGGTGACGAACTCGAACACCGCGCCGCCGACCAGCAGCACCAGGCTGACTCGCTCCAGCAGCTGGGCGGGGGAGCGGAACGGCGGCCACGCGAACAGCTTCGGGATCACCGACCACAACTTGGCCAGCAGAATCGGCACCAGGGTCAGCCCGAGGATGACATGCGTGCCCTGGGTGAGACGGTAGAGCCAGACCGGGCTGGTGGGCCAGTCGAACAGGTAGAACCCCAGCAGTCCCTTGCTCGGGGTCATGTCGTTGCCCGGCAGCCCGGGATTGTAGGCGGCGTACGACACCAGCCCGGTGAGGGCCACGATCGGCAGGCCCACCAGCAGCACCAGTCCGAACACGGAGGTCAGCCACGGCCCGCGCAGCGGGCTGCGCCAGAACTCGGGCCGGAACGGACCGGGCGGACGCCCCCGCCCGCTTAGCCATTCCCGTACGCCTGCCATCTGTGCCTTCCGGCGCGCGCGTGACGCGTCTGACACCGATCACCCCCGGTTTCCGTGCCCATACGGACGCTGTTCGCTGTTTGTCTTCACCGCGAACGCCGATCTCAAAGGCCGGTTGTCTCCGCATACGATGTCCCGCTGGCAAAGGTTTCGGGGAAAGCCTGGGTCGACCGGCGGTCCGGAACTTCTTGCGGTTGGAGCAGCCGATCGTTTCGTCGGCTTCCGGCCGGTCAGCGCACCCCACGTACGCGCAGCACGCCGAGTCCCCCAAGCAGGGTGAAGGCCGCACCGGTGGGAAACAGCAGGGCGTACGAGCCGGTCCCCACCACGATCGCTCCCGACATGGCGGGGTGAGGATCTGCGGGGCGATCGAGGCGATGTCGAGCACGCCGATGTCCTGGGCGTAGGAGCCGGATCGGGGCAGGACCTGGGTGATGAGCGCGGTGTCGACGGATTCGAAACAGCCGAAGGCCAGCGCGACGACGACGGTCATCACCAGGTAGCCCGCCAGGGTCGGCATGGCCGTCGCGGCGGCGCAGATGGCGCGGTCGGCCAGGCCGATGTGGTCGTCCAGCAGGTAGAGGCCATAACCCTGGATCACGAAGAAGCCGGTGTAGACGAGCATCCGGCTGCCCAGGACCCACCAGAAGTCGGGGTGTCGCCTGGGGGAGACGAGCCATGCCGCGCGGATGTCAGGTAGAGGATCGCGAGGGTGGTCGGCGATTGTGTCCAGCCCATCGCCCACAGGACCGGGGCGGCCAATACGCCGCCGCCCAGGATGCAGGGGGCGCGGCCGCCTCCCCGGGTGCGGGTCCGGTCGAACATTGGCCGGTGGATCAGCGCGGCCAGTCGATCCAGTCGGCCAGGCCCCCGCCCATGACCAGTTCGAGGTCGTGCCCTCTGAGCCAGGGCAGCTCCTCGGTGAACATGCGCACGCACTGTGCCCAGGTACAGCGCAGGCGGGTGATGTCGGTGCCCCAGAACATCCGGTGCGCGCCGTAGGCGTCGTACACCCGTCTCAGCAGTTCGTGCGTGCCGGCGAACGGGTAGTCGTCGGTGGCGAGGGCCGGCACGGCGGTCGCCTTGACGGCGATGTTGGGCCGGCGGGCGAGCGTGAGCAGGGCGTCGATGCGCGCGGACGCGTCCTGCTGGGTGTCGAAGGGGCTGATGGCCAGGTGGTCCATCAGCACTCGCATGCGCGGGTGGCGGGCGGCGATGTCGCCGATCAGGGGCAGGTGTTCGGGCAGGACCATGAGGCCGACGGGCATGTCGCGCTGGTGGGCGGCGTCCCACAACCAGTCGAGTGCGCCGGAGGCCAGGCGGTCGCCGATGCCCGGCTCCATCAGCACGAAGCGCAGGCCCAGCATCCCCGGCTTGGCGAGCCAGGTGTCGACGAGCGACTCGTCCGCTGACGCGTCGAGCGGAAACCAGCCCAGGGTGGCGAACCGGTCCGGGTGGCGCACGGCCGCCTCGACGGCGTAGTCGTTGGCCGCGGCGTCCCAGATGGCGGGGCAGTTGACGGCGCGGTCGACGCCTGCCTCGTCCATGTCCCGCAGGGCGGTTTCGACGGTGTAGGGCGCCCGCCAGTGGTGGGATGGCGCCCAGCCGCCGGCCCAGAGGTGGATCTGCGCGTCGATGATCCGCATGGGGTGCTTCCTTTCAGTGCAGGCGGGTGGTCAGCCAGTCGGCGATCAGGACGTCGCGGTCGTGCCGGTGGTTGTAGACGCAGTGCTGGCCGTCGGAGAAGACCACCATCTGCTTGTCGTCGGTGGGCGCCTGGTCCAACAGCATGTGCGCCAGGTCCGTCGACACCATCGGGTCGTGGCCGCCCTGCACGATCAGCAGCGGGTAGCCGGCGTTGGGGCCGTCGGCGGCCGGGGTGACGCTCGCCCAGGCCTTCATCGCCAGGCCGGCGTCGTCGGTGCCGCAGAAGGCGACCATCTTGGAGTAGAAGGTGCCGACGCTGGGCGGCACCATCCAGGGGGCGATGACGCCGCCGTTGTCGCAGCAGGCCCTGATCCGGGGATCGTCCACGGCCATGGCCATGGCGAAGCTGCCGCCCATGCTGTTGCCGACAACCCCGATCGGGCGGCCCGGCGCGCGCTCGTCGAGGAAGTCGACGGCACGGCTGTAGGCGTGCCGCCACGACGGCGACAGGTAGTGCCGGTGCCGGAACCGTGTCTCTCCCTGCCCCGGCCCGTCGAGCATCAGCGCGTCGACGCCCCGCCCGGCCAGTTCCCGCCCGATGCTGTCGAAGTCCATGGCCCAGCCCTCGACGCCACCGATCACGATGGCCGCGGGAGCCGCGGGCCGGCCTGAGGGGATGAGCCAGCCCGCCAGTCGTCCCGTGTCGGTGTCGATGGAGACGGGCTCGCGGTCGGCGCGCAGTTCGGCGGCCCGTGCGTACAGCGCGGCGGCCTCGGCGAAGATGTCCCGGCGTTCGTCGGTGTCGGTCAGCATCATCATCTGGCCCATGCGCAGCAGGGCCGAGGCCCGCCGCAGGTAGGCCACGCGGGTCAGGACGCCGGCGATCGCCGGAGCCTCCTCGACCCGGCGCAGGCACTCATGGGCGAGCGAGGTGGCGGCCGACCGCCAGTCCTGCCCGTCCAGGACGCGTGCGCGCATCTCGACGGCGTCGGCGTGGTCCAGGCCGTACCCGATCATCCGTTCCGGCGAGAACTGGCGCAGCCCGGCCCGCGACTCGGCGGGCAGACTCTCCACGAGGTCGTCGGTCTCGGCGCGGTGGCCGACGAACTGGCGAGTCACGATCATCTGGGCTCCTGTGGACGGAGAGGGCGCAGCGGTCATCGGGGCGCGGGCAGCATTGCCTGGGCGCCGTCGCGCAGGACGGCGTTCCAGTCGCGGTGGGCGATGGAGGCGATGTGGCCGTCGGGGCGGACCAGGATCTGAGCCGATCCCCGGATGCCGTAACCGCGGGTGAGTGCGGGGGTGGGTGAGGGGATCGCCACGGTCACCAGCGGTGCTCCGGCGTCGGGCCAGTCGATCTTCCTCAGGCCCTCGACGGCGGCGGCGCCCAGCGCGATCAGGGTGAAGTGGGGTCCCCGGAACACGTCGAAGAGCCGTCCAGCCCGGCCGTGAACATCGGTATAGGGGGCGTCGGCAGCGCGGTCGCCGACGGCACCGCCACTCTTCGCGGAGCCGCCGCCCTGGGCGGGGGCCAGCGGACCGCCGCGATAGGTGAGCGTGAGTTGCCGCTCCTCGTCGCCGCGCCTGGTGGCGGCGAGCGGCCGGCTGCTCATGCCCGCGTAGATCTCACTGGACAGTCCGAGCACCCGGGCGGCGACCGGCTGCCGTTCGGCCTCGTAGGTGTCGAGCAGCGCCTCGGGTGCTCCGGCCAGCACCTGGCCCAGCTTCCAGCCGAGGTTGTAGGCGTCCTGGACTCCGGTGTTGAGGCCCTGCGCGCCCGTGGGCGGGTGGACGTGGGCGGCGTCGCCCGCCACGAAGACGTGGCCCGACCGGTAACGCTCGGCCAGCCGGGTGTTGGGCCGCCACACCGACGCCCAGTGGACCTCCCGCACCCGGACCCCGGCCGCGAAGGTCCGCACGCTCCGGTCCACCGCCTCGCGGTCCAGGTCGGCGTCCTCGCCGGGACGGAGTTTGAGCATGAGCTGGAAGGTGTCTCCGCCGGGCAGCGGGCACAGGGCCATGAACCGGCCCTTCCCGCGTGGCCAGACGTGCCAGCGGTCACGGGACAGCCCGCTGACCGTCACGTCGGCGACGATCATCCGGTCGGATTCGTCCGTCGTCCCGGCGAAGCCGATTCCCGCGCCGGCCCGCACGGTGCTCCCGCCGCCGTCGGCGCCGACCAGGAACCGGGAGCGGACGCGTTCGGTGCCGCGTGGTCCTTCCACCGTGGCGGTGACGCCATCGGCGTCCTGCTCGAAGGAGACCAACCGGGTGCCGTCCTCCACGGTGCCGCCGAGCTCCCCGAGGCGCTGCCGGAGGATCGCGTCGGTCGCGTACTGCGGCACCAGCAGGGTGTTGGGATGTGGCACGTCTTCCGTCGGCCGGTGGCGCCGGTACATCACCCACGGGAGGGTCAGCGGTCCGGCGTGCAGGCCGAGCGGCGGGTAGGTCGTGGCGCGGGCCCGAAGGCCGGGCAGGACACCCAGGTCGTCGAAGACCTCCAGGCTTCTGGGCTGCACTCCCTTGGCGCGTGAACCCTCGAAGCCGTGCTCGGCCGCGTTGACGACGCGGTGGCGGACGCCGCGCCGCCGCAGGTCGCAGGCCAAGGTCAGGCCGGTCGGCCCGGCGCCCACCACCAGGACCTGCACGCGGTCGGTCATCTTCGCCACCCCATTTTCGGATACACTGTAGCTATAACATGGTCGGCACTCCCGCCGGCGACGTCCAATACCACTTGTGACTAGCCCCTATAGGTGCGGCCTATGGAGGGAGGCGCTATGCGGCTTCGCCAGATCGAATACTTCGTGGCCATCTGCCGGCACGGCTCCTTCAGCGCGGCGGCCGCCGCGCTCCTGGTCGCCCAGCCGTCCCTGTCCCAGCAGATCAAGGCGCTCGAACGAGAACTGAGCGCCGAACTCCTCGAACGCGGACGGCAGGGCGTCGCCCTCACCACCGCCGGGCGGGTGTTCCTGCCCAAGGCACAGGAGGTCCTCAGGGCGGTCGAATCGGCCCGCAAGTCGGTGGACGACCTGGTCAACGGCGAGCAGGGGGATCTGCACCTGCTGACCGTCCGGTCGGTGGCGTCCGGGGTGCTGCCCCCGGCCATGGCGCGCTGGCACGACCGGCATCCCGCGACGGTCCTGCACCTGCACGACTACTCCCACCGCAAGGACCTGGAGGCGGCGATGCGCGCGGGCGACGGCGATCTGGCGATCGGTCCCCGGCCCGCCGGCTGGGAGGGCGAGGTGACGTCGCTCGGCTTCGAGGGCATGGTGGTCGCCGGGCGCGGCCCGTACTCCACCGAGCGGGTGACGGCGGCCGAACTGGCCGCCGCGAAGTGGGTGCACTACGAACCCGAGCAGGGCATGGCGGAGATCCTCGACTGGACCGCCCGCTCGTTGTCCTTCACCCCGCGCGTGGTCGCCCGCGTGGGGCAGGTGGCCGCGGCGCTGCGGCTGGCCGTCGAGGGCGTGGGACTCGTGGTCATCCCCGCCAACGCCGTGCCGCACGGGTGGAGCCATCACGTACGGGTGGTCGACCCGCCGCTGTTCCGGGAGCTGACCGCCTACAGCCGGGGCCGCATGGTCCACCTGACCCGCCGCTTCGCCGAACTGCTGACCTCGGTGCGGTTGCCGCTGGCCGGCGCCCCGGAGTTGCCGCCGGACGCGCTGATCCGCTGACGGATCACCCCTGGCCGCGATGCGCCGACAGGGGATCCAGGCCGAAGTCGCCGACGGGATCGCGCCACACCGAGTGGGCGTCGGTGCCGGTGCCGGCGCGCATCGCCCGGGAGGTGCTGACCCGGCTGAGCCACCATGACGAGCGGGCGAGGCTGCCATGAGAGGTCACCGGCCTTGCAGGAGCCGCTCCAGCCCGCCGATGACCAGGTCGAGACCGAACTGGAACTCCGCGTCAAGCGTGATGGTGGTGAGCGCCTCGGCCGCCTGAAGGGTCGCCGGGTACCTCGCGGGGTCGAGACGCCGGTAGAACTCCAGCAACCGCCGGCTGTCTTCGGGCCCCGGCGATGTCGGACCGAGCTGCTGGACGGCGAAACCGACCACATAGTGGCCGACGGCGCCGAAGGCACGAGCGGCCAGGCCGACGGGGAAACCGCGCGCGAGAAGGAGACTCAGCACGCGTTCACGGTGAACCAGCGCGTTGGGTCCGACCGGCACCTGGGCGATCAGCAGCGGCAGCACCTGAGGATGGCGGCGCAGCGTCTCGTACAGGGCTCTCGCCATGGCGGTCAGCGCCTCCTGCCACCCCGGGGCGTCCTCCAGGCCGGTGGTCTCCACCTCGCCGAGAACCCGGTCGACGACATGGACCATGAGCTCGTCCTTGCCCGCGAAGTGCCGGTAGAGCGTCGCGGTCCCCGACCCCAGGGCGGTGGCGAGCATCCGCAGTGAGAACGCCTCGGCACCCACCTCGTCCACAAGCCGCAGCGCGACCGCGACGACGCGGTTCACATCCACAGGTGGACGCCCCCGCCGGGGGGCCGCCGGGGCTCCGCGAGCGGGGCCGTCCGATGACCCGGACAGGGCAGGGTTCATGGCGCCTCCTTTCAGAGTCACCGTATCCATAAATGGAGGGCTCTCTTTGGGCATGTGGGCGCCTGATCTCCATTGATCTCCGTCGCCCCGGCGGCCGGTGCCCAGGTTCTCCCGCGCCAGGGGGCTCCACCGAGAAACCGACCACGCGATGCCGGCTGGTCGGTTCGTTTTTCTGACCTTGCCTGCTAGGTTGGCCTCACATCCGTCTGTGCGATCAGGTGCGGCAGGAGCCTCAAGATGACCACGTTGCCCGATTTCGCGGATCTGGCCCGCCGGGAGCAGGGCCTTGGCGTGGTCTCGACGTTGCGCGCCGACCAGAGCATCCATTCTTCGGTGGTCAACGTCGCAGTGATGAGCCACCCGCTCACGGGTGCGGACGTCGTGGCGTTCGTGACGTACGGCAAGGTCAAGCTCGCCAACCTCAGGACGCGTCCGCGGCTCGCCGTGTCCGTGCGCTCCGGATGGCGATGGGCGACGCTGGAGGGGACGGCCGAGATCGTCGGCCCCGACGATCCACATCCGGCATTCGACGCCGACGGCACGCGCATGCTGCTTCGCGAGATCTACGTCGCGGCGGGCGGCACCCACGACGACTGGACCGAATACGACACCGTCATGGCCGCCGAGCGCCGTGCGGCCGTCCTGGTGCGGCCCGAACGCATCTACGGAAACACCTGAGCGCCACCGGCGGTGGGTGCCTGGACGTCGGCCTGAGCGTCCGCCTGGCAGGCGGGGGTCGCATGGCGCTCGCCCCACTCGCGCAGTGCGGCGAGGACGGGGAACAGGTCGCGGCCGGCGGCGGTGAGCAGGTACTCGTCCCGTGGCGGGCGGTCGCAGTACTGCCGGCGTTCGATGAGCCCGGCCTCTTCGAGCGTGCGTAGCCGCAGCGCGAGCGTCTCTCGCGGGGCGCCCGTGTTGACCCGGATGTCCTTGAACCGGTGGACGCCGAACCCCAGCTCCCGGACGACGAGCAGGCTCCAGCGCTCGCCGACGATCTCGAGCGCGTCGGCGATGGAGCAGACCCGGGGTGCGCCGAGATTGGTCGGTTCGTTTTTCTGACTCACGGTGCTAGTGTAACGCGCATCGGTCGGTTCGGAAATCGAACCGACCATGCGTGGCCGATGCCCCGCACCCGAACCCCCAGCCAGCAAGGAGCTGTAACAGCCATGGCTTCCATCCTGATCACCGGCGCTTCCAAGGGCCTCGGCCGCGCCACCGCCGTCGAGCTGGCCAAGCGCGGCCACCGCGTGGTCGCCACCGCGCGGGACCCGCGCACCCTGGACGGTCTGGACGTCGACCGGCGGCTGCGCCTGGACGTGACCGACCAGGCCGGCGTCGACACCGCCGTCGAGCAGGCCGGTGAGATCGACATCCTCATCTCCAACGCCGGCGTCATCTTCGCCGCGTCGGTCGAGGCCAGCCCGGCCGCCGAGATCGAACGCCTCTACGCCCAGAACACCGTCGGGGCGATCCGCGTCACCCAGGCACTCCTGCCTCAGATGCGCCGGCGCCGGAAGGGCCGGCTGCTGTTCGTCTCCAGCGTCGCCGGTCGGACCGTACTGCCGGGCAACGCCGCCTACGCGGCCACGAAATGGGCCCTGGAGTGCTTCGCCGAAACCCTGGCCGTCGAGCTCGGCGGCTTCGGCGTCGACGTCGGCATCGCCGAACCGGGCCCGATCAGCTCCGGCGCCCTGGACGACATGCTCACCTACACCCTCCCCGGCGACCCGTACGCGGCCCTGTTCGCAGGAGGCGGCATCCCCGCCGAGATGATGATCAGCCCCGAGCAGGCCGCCACGAGTCTCGCGGACCTCGCGGAGCAGCCCGCCATTCCGCTGCGTGTGCCGCTCGGACCCGTGGCCGAACACGTCATCGCCGCCCGCGACAGCGCCCCCTACGACCGGCCCTTCCTTCCCGCCTGAAGGACGCGACGCCACCAGGTCGCTTCGGCGCGTCTGACAACGTGGGGGTCACTTCTCGCTGTGTCGCCGGCGGTACGCCCTGACCTTGGCGCGGTTGCCGCATTCGGACATGCCGCACCACTGCCGGTTCTCGGCCCGCGAGGTGTCGACGTACAGGCGGGTGCACTCGGTGTTGGCGCAGCGCTTGACACGCGCCGGGGCGGCGAGCAGGTCGAGCAGGTCGGCGGCGAGGGTGGCCAGCAGTTCGCCGGTGCTGCCCGACCGGCGTGTGCTCCCGTCGGGCAGCAGGGTGGGGACGAGCCCCGGGCGGCTGGCGTGGTCGTTCAGGAGGGTCACGTCGCCCTGCTCGGGGCGACGGTCGTCGAGGCGGGCCGAGGCGGTGCGGTAGACGGCCTCGCGCAGGTCGATCGCGGCGCGGAGGTCGGACTCGCCGAACGCGGGCGCGGCGTCGAGCAGCCCGGCGGCCTCCACCCATGCGGACAGGTCGGCGGGGGAGAGCAGCTGCTCCTCCGGAGCGTCGCTGCGCCGCCACTTGCGGGTGCCGGCGAAATCGAGGGAGCGGCGGCCGCTCACGAACACGAACCCCATGTAACCATCTTGACAGGTTACGGAACCGGCGTGCAATGGTGTAACCATGCAAGACGGTTACATGGCGATCACCGGTGACGACTTCCTCTTCTTCGCCGAACGCGCGGTCGGCGGGATGAGCACGATCCTCGGCGAGCTCGGCGACGAACTGGCCAACACCCGGCCCGCCCTGCCCGGCGCCAACACCCCGTTCGCGCTGCTCACGCACTGTCTCGGCGTGATGGAGTACTGGGGCGGCCACCTCGTGGCCGGACGGCCCGTGCGGCGCGACCGGCAGGCCGAGTTCCACGCGTCCGGGCCGGTCGCGCCCCTGCGGGCCAGGGCCGAACGTGCGCTGGAGACGCTCCGCGCCGACGTCCGGGACTCCCGGCCGGGGGCGCCCCTGCACGACGAACCCGACCCCGAGGCGCTCGGCCCGCGCCGGGAGCTCACCCGCGACTCCGCGCTCCAGCACCTCTACGAGGAGCTGGCCCAGCACCACGGCCAGATGGAGATCATGCGCGACTGCCTGCTCGCGGCGCGCCGCCCGGTCGATCCGGTCGACGCGCCGATGGCCTGGTTGCGGGCGAAACAGGGGGTCAAGTGGCACCGTCCCGGGCCCGCGCTGCTGCCCGCCTGGGTGGCCGACATGGACTTCCCCCTCGCGCCGGTGATCGCCGAGGCCGTCGGCGCCGCCCTCGGCCGGGGCGATCTCGGTTACCCCGACTGGGACGGCCACCCGCTGGCCGGCGCGTTCGCCGACCGCATGCGCCGACGTCACGGCTGGCAGCCGGACCCCGCTCACGTCCGGGGCATCACCGACCTCATCCAGGGGCTCCAGCTGACCCTGACGCTGCTCACCGAACCCGGTGACGGCGTGGTGGCGTTCACGCCGAACTACCCGCCGTTCCTGCGCACCCTGGAGACGATGCGCCGTCCCCTGGTCGCCGCGCCCCTGGAGCCCGCTGAGGGTTGGACCTGGGACCACGACCTGCTGGAGCAGCGGGTACGCACCGGGAACGCCAGGGTCCTGCTGCTGGTCAACCCCCACAACCCCACCGGCAAGGTCTTCACCGCCGACGAGCTGCGGCGCGTCGCCGACCTGGCCGAACGTCACGACCTCATCGTGATCAGCGACGAGATCCACGCCGACCTCGTCCACGCCCCGCACCGCCACCTCCCCTTCGCCGCCCTCGACGCGGGCACGGCCGCCCGCACCGTGACCGTGACGTCGGCGTCCAAGGCGTTCAACATCGCGGGCCTGCGCACCGCGCTCGCCCACGTCGGCCCGGCCGTGCTGCGTGCCGCCTGGGACGCGCAGCCGCCCGACCTCTACGGCGCCGTCAACGTGCTCGGCGTGGAGGCCACCCGCGCGGCCTGGGCGCACGGCGACGCGTGGCTGGCCGCCGTCACCGCCCACCTGACCCGGCAGCGCGACCACCTCGCCCGGCGGATCGCCGTCATGCCGAGTGTCGGCCTGCTCACCCCCGAGGCCGGCTATCTGGCCTGGCTCGACTGCCGCGCCGCCGGGCTCGGCGAGGAGGCCGCCGACTGGTTCCGCCGGAACGCGGGCGTCGAGCTCAGCGCCGGAAGCGAGTTCGGCTCCGGCGTGGTGGGCTCCGTCGCGGAGTCGCGGGCCCGGTTGAACTTCGCCACCACCCGCGAGGTCCTCGACCTGATCCTCGACCGGATGGAGGACGCCTTGACCCGGGCCGAGAAAACCGGATTCCGACCCCCAGAAGCCCATCTTTCGGCCAGCGGGTGACCGCCAGCGGAAGGGTCGGTGAATTGGCGCGGCGCGTGTTGCCGGGCGTGGAACGACCGCTCCAAGGTTGGGAAACGACCGCCATCCCCCCATGACGGAAGTGCTCCCCGTGCGCCTGCCCGCCCTTCTCGCCGCCCTCGTCGTCACGTTCCTCGCCGCGGCTCCGGCGCAGGCGCACGTCCGCGCCACCTCGGTCGCGGTCGACCTGCGCGGGCAGGGCGACGACGTCACGGCCGTCGTCGACGTCGACTACGACGTCCTGGGCCGGCTGCTGAGCCTCGACGGGGTCGTGAGCCCGGACGCCGACGGCCGCGTCGAGGAGGTGCCCGCCGGGGTGCGGCGGCGTTCGCTCGACGCCCATGCAGGCGAGGTGGCCGCCTACGTCGGCGCGGGGCTGCGGCTCAGCCGCAGTTCGATCAGGTGCGACGCCCGGGACGGCGGACGCGTCGAGCTCACCGACTCCGCCGCGGTCCGGGTCGCGCTCGCCTACACGTGCGCGGCGTCCGGCGCGCTCACCGTGCGCAGTGACGTTTTCAACGCCACCGAGGGGCTCGTCGACGACGTGCGCACGACGGTCGCCTACGACGTCGACGGGCTGCGCGGTTCGGCCCTGCTCGACGCCGCCCGCACGAGCGTCACGGTCGGGCACACCGACCTGCTCGGCGAGATCCCGGGGTTCGTCCTGCTCGGCGCGGAGCACCTGCTCTTCGGGCTCGACCACGTGTTGTTCCTGCTGGCCCTGCTGCTGGGCGCCCGACGGCTGCGCGACGTCGTCGAGGTCGCCACGGCGTTCACGGTCGCCCACTCGGTGACCCTCGTGCTGGCCGCCGTCGGCTGGGTCAGCGTGCCCGGGTGGATCGTCGAACCGCTCATCGCGTTGTCGATCGCCTTCGTCGCCCTCGACAACCTGCTCTCGCCCCGCACGGGCCACCGCCTCCCCGTCGTCTTCGCCTTCGGGCTGCTGCACGGGCTCGGCTTCGCGGGCGCGCTCGGCGTGGACGGGGCGGCGTCGGTCTCCACGCTGGTCAATCTGGTCTCCTTCAACGTCGGCATCGAGCTCGCCCAGCTCGTGATCATCGCCGTCGCCTTCCCGGCGTTGTCGTTCCTGCGCCGCGCCGCGACCGGGCCGGTCGCCGCCCGCGCTCTCATGCTCGGCACCGTCGGGGCGGCCGTGGCCGTCGCGGGTGCCGGTCTCGTCTGGTTCGTCGAGCGTTCCCCGCTCCTCACCTGAAGGATCCTGAATTGTCCGCGTTAACCGGGGCACGCGCGCGCATGCGCGTCGTCCTGTACACCGTCACGCTGGGGCTCGCCGTCAGCGTCGTGGCGGGTCCGCTCACCACATATGCCGCCAACGCCATCGACCCGCCGGAGGCGGTCGTCCGGGGTGTCGTGTACGTCGACGCCAACGGCGACGGCCGCCGCGACGCCGGCGAGGCCGGGCTGGCCCGCGTGCGGGTCTCCGACGGCACGGTCTCCACCACGACCGCCGTCGACGGCTCCTACTCGCTGACCATCTCCACCGACCGCCGCAAGACCGACATCGTGTGGGCCACCCAGCCGCGCGGCTACCGGTTCGGCCTCGACCAGTACAAGGAGCCGAGGTTCTGGGCGAACCTCGGCGAGCTCGCCGACGACGCCACGCCGACCGCCGACTTCGCGCTCACGCGCGACGAGCTCTCCGACGGCGACACCTTCTCCTGGGCCAACATCGCCGACCCGCACGTCAACGCGCAGCTGCCCGACCAGATCCGCGAGATCAACTCCACCGGCACCGACCTGCGCTTCATCGCGGTCAGCGGCGACCTCACCAACGACGCCAGCCAGGGGCAGTTCGACACCTACCGCCGGGGTACCCAGCAGTCGGCCGTCGGCGTGTGGCCGGCCGTCGGCAACCACGAGTACGCCTCCGGTTCGGCGTACGCGGACCGGATCGACAACTACCGCAGGAACGTCGGTCCGGAGTGGTACTCGTTCACCTACGGCAACCGGCACTTCGTCGTGCTGGAGAACAACGGTTCGGCGCCGTTCGAGGAGGAGCTGAACTGGCTCAAGGACGACCTCGCCGCCAACGTGCACGACGGCGTCGAGGTGGTCGTGTTGACCCACCAGCCGATGAACGTGCCGTTCGGCTCGCCGTCGACCTACGACGCCTTCGGCGACGTGCTGGAGCAGTACAAGGCGCAGCTCATCCTGGTCGGCCACGAACACTCCAACCACGTCGAGAACACGTCGGCGTTCGCCTCGACCGCCAAGCACATCCAGACGGTGTCGAGCTCGTACACGATCGACAACGCGCCCCGCGGCTTCCGCTACATCCACATGGCCGGCCCGGGCTTCGAGAACCCCTTCCGCATGTACGGGGAGAACGAGCGCATCACGATCGTCAACCCCGCCCCCGGGTCGAGGGTCCCGGCCGCCGGGATGCCCGACGTGCAGATCAACGCCTACGACACCGGCGACGAGGTCGTCTCGGCGCGCTTCCAGATCGCGGGCGACAAGAACTGGCGCCCGCTCTACCGCAGCGGCGAGTTCACCTGGCACGGCAACCTGCCCAACAGCCGGCAGACGCCCGGCCCGCACCGCATCGACGTGCAGGTCACCGACGCCACGGGCAAGGTATGGACGAAGTCGGCCGACTTCACCCTCACCGACGAGCCCGAGCTCAAGACCGTCGCCGGTGACGACTGGACCCAGCACCACGGCGACCAGGGCCACACCGGCGTCGCCCCGGCGCAGGAACCGGGCCGCCGCCTGGCCTGGAGCTTCCGCACCGAGGGCACCTTCCTGACCGGCTCGCCGGTCATCCACGACGGCGTCGTGTACGCCGGCACCCGCGACGAGAACGGCGACGGCAACAGCCGCATCCACGCCATCCGGCTCAGGAACGGCCGCGAGTTGTGGAACGTCGAGGTGCCCCAGTCGATCCACGGCAGCCTCGCCTTCGGCGACGGCCTGGTCTTCGCGCCGACCCTCGGCTCGGAGCTGTACGCCGTCGACGCCGAGACCGGCGAGCTGCGCTGGAAGGCCGTGCCCGAGCAGGCCCCGGCCCCGAACAACCAGCGCACCTACGGCTACTACTCGCCGGCCGTGTCCGGCCACACGGTGCTCTGGCCCTACCAGACCCGCTTCGGCATCGGCAGCCAGGGCGTGCTGAAGGCGCTCGACACCCGTACCGGAAAGCAGATCTGGGCCTCACCGATGTCCGGCGCGACCATGAGCGACGGCACGCCCGCCGTCATGGACGGCACCGTGTTCGTCGGCAACGAGACCGCCGACCGCGTGCTCGCCTACGACCTCGCCACCGGCGCCCGCAAGTGGACCGGCGCCGAGGCGCTCGGCAGCTGGCAGGACGGCGTGCCGACCGCGGCCGAGGGCAAGGTGTTCATCGGCGCCAACAACGGCATGGTCGCGCGCGACGCCAAGACCGGCACGACGCTCTGGACCTACCAGAGCCCGCGCTCCTCCCTCGTCTCCAGCGGCTCCACCCCGAGCGCCGCGGCCGTGAAGGACGGCGTCGTCTACATGGGCTTCCCGAGCGGCGCGGTCGTCGCCCTCGACGCCCAGACCGGCAACGTCTTCTGGGAGCGGGTGCTGCCCGGCGACATCTACCACGGCGGCGTCATGTCCAGCCCGGTCGTCGCCGGTGACACCCTGTTCGTCGGCGCGAACAACGGCCGGTTCTACGCCCTGGCCACCGACACCGGCCAGATCCTGTGGAACCACGAGATCGGCACCTGGGTCGGCGCCGGCCCGGCCGTCAGCGGCAACACGGTCGTCGCGGGCGCCTGGGACGGCAACCTGTACGCCTACGTGCCGGGCGGCGAGTCCGCGCCGCGCTGGGCGACGGTGACCGGCACGGTGACCGACGAGGAGACCGGCGACCCGATCCCCGGCGCGAAGGTCACCGCCGTCGCCGCCGGTCAGGACACCGCCGTGACCAGCACCGACGCCAAGGGCCGCTACACGCTGGGCCTGGCGGCGGCGACCTGGAACGTCACCGCGGCCAAGCGCGGCCTCATCGCCGACGACCGCTCGGCCGTCAGCGTCACCGTCGGCACGACCGGTGAGCAGAAGGCCGACCTGAAGCTGATCAAGGTCACCCACCCGGTGGCCGGCCGGTCCACCTACCCGCCCGACTACGGCAACGGCAGCACCCGCACCGACTTCGTCGCGGGCAAGGAGTACTACTACCTGGCCAACGACAGGATCCGGGCGTCGATCACGCCGTACACCGCCGCCAACAACGGCGCGGGCGGCCTGGGCCAGGGCCACCTGTCGGACCTCATGCTCAACGACGCCAACGGCGCCGAGACCCTCGACTGGGGCGAGATGCTGCTGCGCCCGAGCCTCACCCCGCCCGACTCGTGGGACCGGCCGAACGACCTGATCGACCTGCCCGACCTCAAGGTCGACGGCGCGGCCGTGGTCGGCGACGGCCAGTACAGGGCCAACCCGGCGATCAAGGCCCAGGTCCGGTACGAGACCCTGCCGGACGCCCCGATCGTGAAGATGACGGTCAAGCTGACCAACACCGGCACGACCGGCTACCAGGGCTACTTCAACTACATGATCGACCCCGACAGCTCGGTCGACAACGGCCGCATCCCCGGCTTCGCCGGCACCAACCCCGGCCTGAAGACCACGGGCTGGACCGGCAGGTACGTCTACGTCGGCGCCGACGCGGCCACCACGAACGGCCAGGCGGCGCACGGTCTGGCGTGGGCGCTCGACACCCCGGCCGCCGTCGGCGCGTACGGCTACGTCGAGGGCCTCTACTACGACGCCACGCTGGCCCCCGGCGCGACGAGGCAGTTCAGCTTCTACCACCTGACCGACTACGCGACCAGCGGCGGCGACCCCGCCCGGAACATCGCGAAGTGGGCCGGCGAGATCGACCTGCACGACGACACGGTCCCGGACGCCGCCCGCGCGGCCGGCACGGTGACCTCGGGCGGCGACCCCGTCCCGGGCGCCCGCGTCACCCTGGAGAAGGCCGGCGCGGTGGTCGCCACCACCGCCACCGACGCCCAGGGCAGGTACCTCGTGGACGCCCCCGCCGGTCCGTACGACGTCCGGGTCGCCAAGCTCGGCTACCAGACCGCCGCCGCCACGGTCACCGTGCCGGCGGAGGGCAACGGCGTCGCCGACGTCACGCTGAGCCCGGTCACGGTCGAGGCCGGCTACGGCAAGCAGATCGGCTCCGGCCTGGTCGAGGCGGGCGCCGGCGACGTCGTGATCGAGAACGACAAGCTCTCGGTCGCCATCGCCGACGCCTACAACGACGCGCAGCTCTCCGGCGGCACGCGTGGCAAGCCGGTCGACATCGCCGTGCGCGGCATGGCCGACCAGTTCGACTGGATCAACCTGCCCTACGTCTCGGCGACCCAGCCGACCGGCGGCAGCGCGTGGGACATCCGGACGGTGGCGGCCACCGACGTCAAGATCGTCCAGGCGACCGGCGACAAGGCCGTCGTCCGGGTGTCCGGCCCGGTCACCGGCTTCGCGGGGCTGACGGCGACGACGACGTACACGCTGAAGCCGGGCGACGACTTCGCCACGGTCGCGACGGAGCTGACCAACTCCGGCGCGGCCCCGCTCAACGTGTGGACCGGCGACGCCATGGACCACGACGCGGCCGGCCAGGCCGGCGTCATCCCGGGCGCCGGCGTCGTGCCGCCGGGCACGGCGACGGTCTACACCCCGACCAGGCCGTACATCGGCATGACCGGCACCGACCCGCAGGTCTTCGGCCTCGTCTACGGCACCCCGGCGTCGGCCTTCGACGTCTTCGCCGCGGGCAACTGGGTGATGAGCCGGTTCAACGTCGAGGTTCCCGCGGGCGGGTCGTACACCCTCACCCGCAAGCTCGTCGTCACGCCGGGCACCGACGCGGTGGGCATCCTCGACGGGGTCGCCGCGCCGTAGTCCGGTTCACGAGGGCCGGTCCGGAATCCGTCCGGGCCGGCCCTCGATGATCTGCCCGGCCAGGGAGGGCAGGTCCGGCGCCACGAAGTCGGGCCGGGGCAGCGCGGCCACCGGCAGCGGCGCGTTGCCCCGCCGGGTGACCAGCCCCGCCGAGAAGCCGGCGCTCTGCGCGCCCACGCTGTCCCAGACGTGACAGGTGACCATGAGACACGCCGACGGCGGCACGCCGAGACCGTCGCTCACCAGGCGGTAGACCTGCGGGGCTGGCTTGTACGCGCGGGCGGCCTCGACCGTGAACCTCCGCTCGAAGTAGGACGCCAGCCCCGCGTTCTCCAGCGGGCTCGGCGCGCCGGGACCGGCCGGCGAGTTGGTCAGCGTGACCAGCCGGAAGCCCGCCTCCAGCAGCCTGGTCAGGCCGGGCTCGACGTCCGGGTGGGCGGGCATGGTCCGCATCGCCGCCTTGACGTCGGCGACGTCGTCCGGGGTGATCTCGACGCCGTGGACGTCGGCCAGCATCCCGAGCACCCCCTGGCCGAGGGTGAAGAAGTCCGTCCACCGGCCGGACAACGTGGCCGTCATCGAGTACGTGATCAGCTGCCCGAACCATTCGCGCACGACCCGGGCGTCGCCGAAGATCCGCTCGAAGAGCGGGTTCATCGACTCGATGTCGATCAGGGTCTCGTTGACGTCGAACACCAGCACACGGTTCATGCCCGGGACCTCCCCGCTAACCGGGCGGGCCAGACGTCTCCAGGGCCCGGCGCAGGGCGGCGGCGAGTTCGGCGTTCTGCCGCTGGGACACCTGGGCCGACAGGATCGCCTGCGACCCGTGGAAGGTGCCCGGCCACTGGTGCAGCTCGACCGAGACGCCCGACTGGAGGAGGCGCACCGCGTAGGCGATGCCCTCGTCCCGCAGCGGGTCGAACTCGGCGGTGGCGATGTAGGCGGGCGGCAGGTTCGACAGGTCGGTGGCACGGGCCGGGGCGGCGTACGGGGTGGCGGGGGTGGCGCCGAGGTTGGCTCCCCAGATGACGGCGAGGTTCTCGGCGTCCAGCCGCGGGGTGCGCGTGAAGGCGCGCGCCGACCACGTGTGCCGCCGGTCGTCGAGCATGGGCTGGTTGAGCAGCTGGCAGCGGATCGGCGGTCCGTCCTCGTCGCGGGCCCGCAGCGTCATGGCCGCCGCGAGGCCGCCGCCGGCGCTCATGCCGCCGACCGCGATCCTCCCCGGGTCGACGCCGAGTTCGTCGGCGCTGTCGGCGAGCCAGCACAGCACGGCGTAGGCGTCGTCGAGGGCGGCGGGGAACACGTGCTCGGGCGCGAGGCGGAAGCCGACCGAGACCACCATCGCGCCGGACGCCTCGGCGAGCCGCGCCGCCGAGGGGTGCTCGGTGTCGAGGTCGCCCACGATGCCGCCGCCGCCGTGCAACCAGACGATCGCGCCGCGCGCCTCCTGCGGCCGGTAGATCCGCACCGGCACGTCCGGGACGGCGGCCACCAGCCGATCGGTCACCCGCATCGCCGAGGTGTCGGGGGCGGGCAGGGAGGCGACCAGCCGGGCGGTCGTCGCACGTTCGGCGACCGGGTCGGCGTAGTCCGGGCGGGGGATCAGCGGGACGAACGGTTCGAGTTCGGGATCCATGGCGGCCATCCTCCCGGCCGCCGCTCCCGGGATCATCCGCCGTCCGTCGGGTCTCCGCGCCCGGATGAGCGCCGTCCTGCGGGCCGGGGCCGACCTATCCTCCTGTCATGGAGGCACTCGCCGTACGGCTGTCGCAGCTCGATTCGCAGGCCGAGGGGGCCATTCGGGTCGTCATGTTCTACGACACCCTGATGCGCCGGCGGGTGGACCTCCCGGCCCTGGCCCGCGCCTCGGCGGGCCTGGCCGAGTGCGTGGCCGGAATCCGGCTCCACGAGGCCGGCCAGGTGATCCGGTTCGCCCCCGACGGCGGCCGGGCGACCGCCCCGGCCCCTCCCGCGTCCACGGTCACGCCGATCTCGCTGGACGACGAGGAGATCGGCGAGGTGTGGCTGGAACGCCCCGGGCCTCCCGGTCCCCTCGACGAGCTCCTGCTCGACCGGCTCGCCATCGCCGCCGCGTCGGTCGTGGAACGCTACGGCCCGGCCCGCACCACCATGGCCGATCCCGCCCTCGTCGAACTCGTGATCAGCCAGGACGCCGAGGAGGCGGCCCGGGCCCGGGCGCTCCGCCTGCTGGGCTTCGCCCCCGGTTCGCCGGTCGCCGTGGCGGCGGTCGTCTCACCGGTTCCGCTCGACCGGGTCGCACGTCTCGTCTGCGCGGCGGGCCTGGTGAAGGCGGCGGCGCTCGGGGACGTGGGCGTGCTCCTGGCCGCCTCTGTCGACGTGGCCCGGTTCCCGGCCGGTTCGCGCGCGGGCGCCGGCCGATCCTGGCGGGAGGCCCGCACCGCCCTGCGCTTCACCACGACGGAGGAACCCGTCATCCGGTACGACGACCTCGGCGCGCTGGCGTTGCTGGCCGAGATACCACCGGAGACCGCCCGCGCCAACGCCGACGTGGCCGCACTCGCCCTGGTGGACCCCGACGACCTGAAGACACTGGACGCCTACTGCGCCACCGGCTCCCTGCGCGGGGCCGCCGACGTCCTCCACCTGCACCACAGCAGCGTCGCCCGCCGTCTTGCCCAGCTCGGCGGGGTGCTCGGCGTCGACCTGACCGAACCGGGGGGACGGACCAGGGTCAAGATCGCGCTGACGATGCGGCGGTTGCTCGACGACGAGCGCGGGCGAGCCTCACCCCGCGGGTCGGGTCACGGCCGGTGAGGTCTCCATGCGCCAGGCCAGCCGCACGATGACGGCCAGGCACACCAGTTCGACGGCGGCCAGAACCAGGTAGTGCGGCTTCACCGACCCGCCGCCGATGACGAACGCCGCCGTGAGCGGGGCCGCCACCAAGGTGACCCGCCGCATCACCGCCGGTTTCAGCACCCGCGACGACACCACCATCACGATCGGGATCTCGACCATCACCGCCGATCCCACCAGCAGCGCCGAGGTGACGGGAACGCCGCCGGCATGCCCCGCCATGAGCCCCCGCAGGAACTCGGCGTCCAGGAAACTGAGCACATCCGCGTAGAGCATGGTGAACAGGACGACGATCCACAGGGTGGAGAGTCTCGCTCGCATGTCGCCTTCGATGCCTTGCCGGTTACCGGTCATGGGGACAGGCTGGCGCGACGAGCAGACCCGTCGCGACGGCCGAAGGTCGGCGTCATGGGACCTACTTTGGTCGGATTCCGCCGGATCGAGGGCCGCCGTACCCTGTTGATCGTGACGACCCCAGGACGCACCAGGCGCGACCGGGCGGCCGACGCGGCGTTGTTCCTGCTGGCCATCGCCCTGACAACGCTTGGCGTGATCGACAATCTCGACCAGCGGCCCGCGCCGGTGCCGTTCACGGTCGATGCCGTCCTCGGCGCGACGAGCTGTCTCGGGGTGTGGCTGCGCCGGCGGCGGCCGGTCGGGTTCGCGGTGGTCACGGTGGCGTTGAGCGTCTATTCGATGTCGGCCGCCGGGGTCGCGCTGATCGCGTTGTGCACCGCCGCGGCCCACCGACGACCGAAAGTGGTCGGCCCGATCGTGGCCGGGGCGTTGCTGGTGCCGTTCCTGACGCCGTTGGTGCGGCCCGACGTCCAGGCGCCGCCCTGGTGGCAGGTTCTGCTCGGCTTCGCCTGCGTGGCCGCGGTCCTCGCCTGGGGCATGTTCATCAGGGCCAGGCGAGAGTCCCTGCGCGAACGGGCCCGGCGGGTCGAATCGGAGCGGGAACTGCATCTCGCCCAGGTCCGCCAGGCCGAACGCGACCAGATCGCCCGCGAGATGCACGACGTCCTCGCCCACCGGCTGTCCCTGCTCAGCCTCCACGCGGGGGCGCTGGAGCTCCGCCCCGACGCCGCGCCCGAGGAGGTCGCCCTGGCCGCCGGGGTGATCCGCGACGGCGCGCACCGGGCGCTGGAGGAGTTGCGCGAGGTCATCGGCATGCTCCGGGCCGGCCTCGACCGGTCCGGGGAGGGGCCGGAGCAGCCCCAGCCCACCCTTGCCGACCTCTCCGACCTGGTCGACCAGTCACGGCGCGCGGGCATGCGGGTGCTGCTCGACTGCCAGGTGGGGGAACCGGCCGCCGCGCCTGCGGCGATCGGGAGGGGCGCGTACCGGATCGTGCAGGAAGGGCTCACCAACGCACGCAAGCACGGCCGCGACGGCGAGGTGTCGGTGGCCGTCGGCGGGGCGGCGGGGGAGGGGCTGACGGTAGAGGTGCGCAACCCGGCCGGAGCCGCGGGGGCCGGGATCCCGGGCGGCGGTAGCGGGCTGATCGGCCTCGCCGAGCGGGCCGGTCTGGCCGGTGGACGGCTGGAGTACGGCCCGACCGCCACAGGTGAGTTCCGGCTGCGGGCGTGGTTGCCGTGGCCGAGGTGAACACCCCGATCCGGGTTCTCATCGTCGATGACGACCCGCTGGTCAGGGCGGGGCTGAAAATGATCATCGCGGCCGCACCCGAGCTGAGCGTGGTGGGCGAGGCGGCCTCCGGGGCCGAGGTGCCCGCCGCCGTGGACGAATGCGCCCCCGACGTCGTGCTGATGGACATCCGCATGCCCGTGCTCGACGGGCTGGCCGCCACCGAGCTGCTGCGGGCCCGGCCCGATCCGCCCGAGGTCGTCGTGCTGACGACCTTCGACGCCGACGAGTACGTGCTGCGTGCCCTGCGCGCCGGAGCGGGCGGGTTCCTGCTCAAGCACACGCCGCCCGCCGAGATCCTGCGTGCGATCGTCCGGGTGGCGGCGGGGGAGCCGATCCTGTCGCCGACGGTGACCCGTCAGCTGATCGCCCACGTCGCCGACTCCGGCGCGGCCGGCCGGCGGCAGCACGCCACGCGGGTGCTGAGCAGGCTCAGCGCACGGGAACGGGAGGTCGCCGTCGCGGTGGGCCGGGGCAGGTCCAACGCCGAGATCGGCGGCGAGTTGTTCATGAGCGTTGCGACCGTGAAGGCCCACATCTCACACATTCTCGACAAGCTCGACCTCAACAACCGCACCCAGATCGCCCTGCTGGCCCACGACGCGGGCCTGACCGGCTAAGACCCGATCGGGATGTCCAGCACCACCGCGTGGCCGCCTTCTTCGTCGAAAAGGTGCTCCTCCAGCGCGGGCCCGGCCACGTTCAGGCCGTGGCGGCCGATCCAGGTGAACAGGTCATGGCCCGCCCGCACCACGCCCTCGGGCGTGGGCAGCACCGCCCTGACCACCTCGCGGGCCGGAAGCACAAAAGGTTCGCCGCCCTCGTCGGCCACAGCCGCGGAGAAGGGGCCGCCGAGCCAGGTCAGCAGGGTTCCCGAACACTGTCCGGCCAGTTCGGAGGGGTGGGTGGCGGTCAGCCGGCGTATCTTCAGGCGGCGGGCCCCGGCGGTGGCGGTGCGCGGGACGACGGTCAGGGGTTCGGCGAGGTAGTGCTCCGCCTCGGCGGCCGTGGCCGTCAGGGCGGCGAGGTCGGCGCGGAGACGGGCGAGGGTCTCGGCGACGGCCCGGCGGGTCTCGCTCTCCGGGGCGTCGAGCAGGTCGGCGATGTCGCGCAGCGGCAGGCCCAGGCGTTGCAGGGCGCGGATGCGTTCGAGGCGGGACAGTTCGGCGACGCCGTACCAGCGGTAGCCGGTGAGGTGGTCGACGGCGGCGGGCCGCAGCAGACCGGTTCTGTCGTAGTGGCGCAGGGTGCGTTCCGACACCCCCGCCATGCGGGCCAGCCGTCCGATTCGCCACATGCTTGACCTTGTCCGTGCGTCAGGGTTCTACGGTCCCGGCATGACCGACCTGTCCAGGCTCGCCGGAGTCCTGCTGCTGTCCTCGTTCACCGCCATGGTCGCCGGAGTCGCGGTGGCGGTGCCATCGGGGTTGACCCTGAATCCGTCCGATCTCGACGCCACGCTGCGCGCCGTGCACGACCAGACCGGCCCGCACCTGCTCTCCCTGGGCCTCGACGTGGTCGGCTGGCTGGCGCTGACCGCCGCCGGGCTCGCGCTGGCCGGGCTGCCGGGCGGGCTGCTCGCGGCCGCCGGGCTGGCCGGGCTGCTGCACGACGCGGGCAACCTCGCGGTCACCCAGCTCACCGATGATCCCGGCGCGGCGCTGCCGGTGCTGCTCACCGCCAAGTGGGCGGTCAACCTGGCCGGGCTGGTGTGGACCGCCGCGACCGCCGCCGGAGCGGCCCTGCTGCCGCTGCCCCGGTGGCTTCGGCGGGCGGGCGGCCTCGCGGCCCTGTCGGGTCTGGCGGCCGTCGCGCTTCCCTGGCCGTCCGGTCTCGCGGGCCCGTCGGCGGCGCTGGAGCAGGCGGGCTACGCCCTGCACCTTCCCGTCATGATCTGGTACGTCGCCCTCGGCCTGCGCCTGGTGAAATAGTCGGATTGTCCAGCCCGACACACAATTCCACCATTCCAGCCACGCTCAGGGCACCCGTAGTTTCTTCCTCACCCGCGTTCATCTGTCTAGTGAGGCGGCCCGCCCCGACGGACGGCCCGCCGTTGACCTGGACTTATGCTCGGCCGTGGCCTGAGGCGAAGCAGCGATGGAGAAGGTGTGAGCGACGAGACGAATGGCACCCGCGCCCTGATCGGGATCACCGGCGAGGGCGTGCGGCTGACCGTGAGCCGCGATGCGGCGACGGTCGTGGACGGGGTCGCGCTCGGCTTCTCCCTCGGCGGCCTGCGGCTGGGCGTGGCCCCCGAACAGGTGAGCGTCACCGAGCGGGTGGTCCGCGACCGGTTCACCCTGCACTCGGGCAAGGCGGCCGGCCCGCACGACTACGAGCACCGCGAGACCGTGCACACCTTCCGCGAGGAGGGCGTGGTCTGGCAGGCGATCGTGCGCACCGGCCCGCACGGGGCCGCCGTGCGCTACGCGCTGCCCCTCCTGGACGGCACCGCCGAGATCACCGCCGACCACACCGCCGTGCCGCTGCCCGCCGGGTCGCGCAACTGGGTGCTCGACTACCAGACCTGGTACGAGACCCCGCGCTACGGCGTCGACACCGCCGACCTGGAAGAAGGCGCCTACGGCCTGCCCTTCCTCACCCGCCTCGACCCGGCCGTCCACCTGCTGATCACCGAGTCGGGCATCGACGGCCGGTTCGCCGGGGCGCACCTGCGCTGGGACGGCGCCCTGCGCTTCACCCTCGCCGACGCGGGCGTCGAGGTCACCCGGGGCGTCGTGACCCCGTGGCGGGTGCTGCTCGTCGGGAGCCTGGCCGAACTGGTCTCCTCGTTGTTCGTCGAGGAGCTGGCCCCGGCCGCCGCGCCCGAGCTGGAGGCGGCCGACTGGGTGCGGCCGGGCCGGGCGGCCTGGTCGTGGTGGTCGGACTTCTACTCCGGCGCCCAGCTCGGCAAGCAGAAGCACTTCGTGGACGTCGCCGCCGACCTCGGCTGGGAGCACCTGCTGATCGACTGCGGCTGGGAGGAGACCTGGGTCCCGGAGATCGTCGCGTACGCGAGCCTGCGGGGGATCCAGGTGCACCTCTGGACCATCTGGCGTGACCTCAACAGCCCCGAGGACCTGCGCAGGCTCGCGTTGTGGCGGTCGTGGGGGGTGGCCGGGATCAAGGTCGACTTCATGGAGTCGGAGTCGAAGGACCGCTACCGCTGGTACGACACGATCCTCACCGAGTCGGCCCGGCTCGGCCTCATGGTCAACTTCCACGGCTCGGTCGTCCCGCGCGGCTGGGCCCGCACCTTCCCCCAGGTCGTCGGCTACGAGGCCGTCAGGGGCGCCGAATACTACGTGTTCTTCGAGAACCAGGCGCTCACCGCCTCCCACAACGTCATCCAGCCGTTCACCCGCAACGTCGTCGGCGCGATGGACGCCACCCCGGTGGCCTTCGGGGCGGCCGGCCGGACCACCGGCGACGGCCACGAACTCGGCCTCGCGGTGGCCTTCGAGTGCGGCATCACCCACTTCGCCGACCACGTCGACGCCTACGCCTCCCGTCCCGCCGCCGCCCGGTTCCTGGCGGAGCTGGCCCCCGCCTGGGACGAGACCGTGCTGCTGGCGGGCGACCCCGACACCCACGCCGTCATCGCCCGCCGGTCCGGCGACCGCTGGTTCGTCGGCGGCATCGCCACCGGCGAGGCCCGCACGATCCACGTGCCCCTCGACGCCGTCGCCGGACCCGACGCGCAGGTGTGGATCGTCGGCGACGACCTCACCGAGACCAAGGCGACGGGGAGCTTCGACGTCCCGGTCGCCCGCGACGGCGGGTTCGCCGCCATCGTCGCCCCGGCGGGCACGGAGGTGTTCCGCGCCCGGTCCCGTCCGCGCCTGACGCCGCCGGAGGCCGTCCCGATCGCCGAACTGGACGCCGACGGCACCACGACGATCACCACCGGCCCCGCCGACCGGCTGCGCCCGCCCCCGGGCTGGACCGCCGAGCGGCGTACCGGCACCGAGTGGCTGGTCCGCGCCCGGGGCCTGCTCCCGGGACGGCTCGGCGTGGTCACCGTCGAACGCGACGGCGACGGCGTCGTCCCGGTCGTCGCCCACACCCGGGTGTTCCACCCGCTGACCGAGGGCGAGCACGCCCTCTCCGACCTGCCGATGACCGCCTTCGTCAACGCCGACGGCCCGGTCGAGCGCGACATGTCCAACGGCGGCGGCAACCCCCGCGACGGCGGCCCGCTGCGGGTGGCCGGGCGGGAGTTCGCCCGGGGCCTCGGCACCGCCCCGCCCTCGGAGGCGCACTTCCATCTCGGCGGCCGGGCCGCCCGCCTCACCGGCGCCGTCGGCGTCGACGACGAGTCGGCGGGCCGGGCCTCGGTCGCGGTGCTCGCCGACGGCCGGGAGCTCTTCACCGCCGACGTCGCCGCGGGTCAGCCCGTCATCCCCTTCGACCTGGACGTCTCGGGCGTCCGCACGCTCGTCCTGCGCGGTCTGGAAGGCGGCTCCGCGCACGTCGACTGGGTCGAGGCCATCGTCCACGTACACCAACCCCCCAGCACGAACTGAAGAGGTACGACATGAGACACACCTGGACGGCCGCCCTGGCCGTGGCGGCGACCCTTCTCACCGCCTGCTCCGGAGGCGAGTCCCCCGGCGCCGCGAACACGGCGGAGAAGGTCACGCTCACCTACGCCAACTGGAGCGAGGACCAGGCCCCCGCGATGGAGCAGATCGCCGCCGAGTTCCAGAAGCAGAACCCGAACATCACCGTCAAGGTGCAGACCCTGCCCTGGCCCGAGTACTGGTCGACCCTCCAGGTCGGCGCGGCGGGCGGCACCGCCCCGGACGCCTTCTGGATGCTGGCCGACCACTTCCGCGAGTACGCCAAGGGCGGCGCCCTGATCGACCTGTCCGACACGGTGAAGTCGGCCGGCATCGACATGACCGCCTATCCCAAGGCCGTGTCCGACTCCTACACGTACGAGGGCAAGATCTTCGCCCTGCCGAAGGACTTCGACACCAACGGCATCTGGTACAACAAGGCGCTGTTCGACGCGGCGGGCGTGAGCTACCCCGACGACACGTGGGGCTGGCAGCAGGTGCAGGACGCCGCCAAGAAGCTGACCGACCCGGCCAAGGGCGTGTGGGGCATCGCCGCCCCGATCGACGCGCAGGGCGGCTACTACAACACGATCCTCCAGGCCGGCGGCAGCATCATCAAGCCGGGCGGCACGGCCTCCGACTTCGCCGGGCCCGAGGCGGTCGCCGGGCTGAAGTTTTGGACCGACCTGCAGAAGGCCGGCTCGTCGCCGACGCTGAAGCAGCTCTCCGACACCGAGGCGGTGTCCATGTTCGAGAGCCAGAAGGTCGCCATGTACTTCTCCGGCGCCTACTGGGCGCTGCGTTTCCACAAGAACGCCGACCTGAAGGGCAAGGTCGACGTCGCCCCGCTGCCGCAGGGCGTCAAGCGCGCCACCGTGACCAGCGGCATCGGCAACGCCGGGTACGCCGGCACCAAGCACCCCGAGGAGCTGAAGAAGTTCCTCGCCTTCCTCGGCGGCGCCAAGGCGGCCGAGATCCAGGCGGCCACCGGCACCGTGCTCCCGGCCTACAAGGGCACCCAGCAGCCGTGGCTCGACTCGATGCCGGAGTTCAAGCTCCAGGTGTTCATCGACGCCGTCGACTACAGCGTGCCGCTGCCCGTCGCCGGCAACACCGCCGAGTGGCAGGGCCTGGCGGCGCAGTACCTGGCCCCGGCCTGGGACGGCGCCAAGCCCGTGGAGGAGGCGGCCGAGGAGTACCAGGCCGCCGTCGACGAGGTGCTCGCCGAACAATGACGTCCTCAGCCAGGTGGGCCCTGCTGTTCGTCGCGCCCGCGACCGTCGGCCTGGTCGCGCTCTACCTCTGGCCGTTCCTGTCGACGTTCGCCAAGAGCTTCCAGGACGTCCCGGCGTTCGGGCCCGCCACGTACACGGGCCTGGACAACTACGTCGAGCTCGCCGGCGACGGCGAGGTGTGGCAGGCGTTCGGGAACTCCGCGCTCTACACCGTGCTCGTGCTGCTCGGCATCCCGCTCGCGGTGGTGCTGGCCGCGCTGATCGAGCAGGTGAGCCGGGGGCGCACGGTCTACCGGGTGTTGTTCTTCCTGCCGGTCGTGACGCTGCCGGTGGCCGTCGGCATGGTCTGGCGCTTCATCTACAACGGCGACTTCGGGCTGCTCAACCACGTGCTCTCGTGGTTCGGGATCGACGGGCACTACTGGGTGGCCGACGCCCGCTTCACCATCTACGCCTTCGCCGCCGTGGGCATCTGGATGGGCCTGGGCATCAACCTGATCATCCTGGGCGCGGGGCTGCAGGCGATCCCGAAGGCCGTGTACGAGGCGTCGGCGCTCGACGGCGCGGGCCGGGTGAGGCAGTTCTTCCACATCACCGTGCCGCTGCTGAGCCCGAGCATCTTCTTCGTGACGATCCTCACCGTGATCGCCGCGCTCCAGATGTTCGACCTGATCTTCATCATGCTGCGCAGCGTGAACAACACCGCGCTGGCCGACTCCAAGACGATCGTCTACCTGTTCTACGAGAAGGCGTTCGTCCAGTTCCAGCAGGGATACGGCGCGGCGATCGCGATCGTGCTGCTGATCGTGATCATGATCGCGACGGCGCTGCAGTTCCGGCTCCAGAGATCGTGGGTCTTCTATGGGTGAGCGCCGCACGTGGCCGATCCACCTGCTGCTGGTGATCGCGTCCGTGATCATGGTGGTGCCGTTCGTCTGGCAGATCCTCACCGTCTTCAAGACGACGCCCGAGGTGGCCCGGATCCCGCCGACGCTGCTGCCGGAGGAGTTCAGCCTGCACTCCTTCGAGACGTTCTTCTCGACGGTGCCGTTCTGGTCGATGTTCGCGGTCTCCACCGGCTCGCTGGTGCTGCGCGTCGCCGGCCAGGTCGTGGTCGCCGCGCTGGCCGGATACGCCTTCGCGCGGCTGCCGTTCCCCGGCAGGAACGTGCTGTTCGGGCTGTTCCTCGCGATGCTGATGGTGCCCAGCCAGCTCTTCCTGATCGGCCAGTACGGCCTGGTCCGCGACTTCGGCCTGCTCGACACCCTGCCGGCCCTGGCGATCCCCGGCATGTTCTCGGCGTTCGGCACCTTCCTGATGCGCCAGGCCTTCATGAACCTGCCGCCGGACTTCGAGGAGGCGGCCCGGCTCGACGGGGCCAACCCTTTCCAGGTCTTCTGGCACGTCATGCTCCCGATGACCAAGCCGACCCTGGCCGCGCTGACCGTGCTGACCGGCCTCTACTCGTGGAACGACCTGCTCTGGCCGCTGATCGTCTCGCCCTCGGGCGAGAACCGGCCGCTGCCGGTCGGCCTGGCCGGGCTGCAGGGCCAGTTCGGCACCGACTACCCGACGCTGATGGCCGGCGCGCTCGTCTGCTCGATCCCGCTCGTGCTCGTCTTCCTGCTGCTGCAGCGCCAGTTCTTCCGGGGCATCGCCAGCAGCGGACTCAAAGGATAGGAATCATGCACCCGATCCACCTGCGCGCGGGCGGCACCAGCGTGGTCGTCGCCGTCGACGGCGGGCGGCTGCCGCGTGTCCTGCACTGGGGCCCCGACCTGGGCGACCTCGGGCCCGGCGCGCTGGCCGACCTCCAGCGGGCGGCGCTCCCGGCCGTCGGCGACAGCGCCGTCACCTACCCGCAACCCGTCCCGGTGCTGCCGCAGCTCCACGAGGGCTGGCTCGGCCGCCCGGGGCTCGTGGGAGACGACGACGGGCGGCGCTGGGCGCCGTACTTCCGCGACGCCGTGCACACGGTCGAGGGGACCGTGCTCCGGACGGCCGCCCGTGACCCCGAGTACGGGCTCTCCCTCGACGTCGAGATCGAGGTGCTGCCCGGCAGCGGGCTGGTGCGGCAGCGGGCCCGGGTGGTCAACGAGGCGGCGGAGCCGTACCGGATCGGCTCCTTCGAACTCGCGCTGCCGGTGCCGCCGGAGGCCACCGAGCTGCTCGACCTGACCGGTCGCTGGGCGCTGGAGCGGGTGCCGCAGCGGCGTCCGTTCCAGGTCGGCGAGTGGGTGCGCGCCTCGCGCGGCGGCAAGCCGGGGCTGGAGCACACCCTGCTGCTGGCGGCCGGGGAACGCGGCTTCGGCTTCCGGCGGGGGCTCGTGTGGGCCACCCACCTGGCGTGGAGCGGCAACCAGGTGCTCGCCGCCGAGCTGACCCCGGCGGGCACCCGCCACCTGGCGGCCGGCGAGGTGCTGCTGCCGGGCGAGGTCGTGCTGGGCCCGGGGGAGGCGTTCCAGAGCCGCTGGCAGTACGGGTCGTGGGGCGACGGCCTCGACGAACTGGCCGGGCGGTTCCACCGGCATCTCCGGTCCCGCCCCCGGCCGCCCAGGCCCGTGGTGCTGAACACGTGGGAGGCCGTCTACTTCCGGCACGACCTCGACACCCTGGTCGCGCTCGCCGAACGCGGCGCGGAGCTGGGCGCGGAACGGTTCGTGCTCGACGACGGCTGGTTCCTCGGCCGCCGCGACGACACCACCTCGCTGGGCGACTGGACGGTCGACCCCGGCGTGTGGCCCGCCGGGCTCGGACCGCTGGCCGAGCGGGTGCGCGAGCTGGGCATGGACTTCGGGCTCTGGTTCGAGCCCGAGATGGTCAACCTCGACTCCGACCTGGCCCGGCGGCACCCCGAGTGGGTCTTCCAGGCCGGGCACGGCCCCGGGTTGCCCTCCCGCCACCAGCACGTGCTGAACCTGGGGCACCCCGAGGCGTACGCGTACGTGTTCGAGCGCATGAGCTCGCTCGTGGCGGAGCTGGACATCGCGTACATCAAGTGGGACCACAACCGCTACCTGCTCGACGCGGGCGAGCGGCCCGGCGTGCGCCGGCAGGTCGAGCAGGTCTACCGGCTGATGGCCGGGCTCAAGGCGGCCCATCCCGGGCTGGAGATCGAGTCGTGCGCCAGCGGCGGCGGGCGGGTCGACCTCGGCGTGCTGGAGTTCGCCGACCGGATCTGGCCCAGCGACTGCAACGACCCGCACGAGCGGCTGGAGATCCAGCGCTGGACCGGGCTGCTGGTCCCGCCGGAGATGCAGGGCACCCACATCGGCGCGGCCGAGTCGCACACCACCCACCGCGTGCACCCCCTCGACTACCGCGCCGAGAAGGCGCTGTGGGGCCACCTCGGCGTCGAGGTCAACCTGCTGACCGCCGACGCGGAGACCCTCGCGGCGCTGGCCCGCTGGGTCGCCTTCCACAAGGAGCACCGCGACCTGCTGCACTCGGGCGACGTCGTGCACGCCGACCTCCCCGACCCCGCCTTCCGGCTGGAGGGCGTGGTGGCGGCCGACCGCTCCGAGGCCCTCTACGCCTTCAGCGTGGTCGAGCGCCCCGCCGTCTGGCCGCCGGGCCGCATCGCCTTCCCCGGCCTGGACGACGACCGCTCCTACCGGGTCGAGGCGGTCTATCCCGGCTCGCCGCCCGGGGGCGTGCTGCCGCCGTGGCAGCACACCGGGGTCACCCTGCCCGGCCGGGCGCTGCGGGTGGAGGCCCCGTCGCTGGACGCCGACCGTTCGGTGCTGTTCCGCGTCGTCGCCGTCTAGCCCTTGGCCCGGTTGCGGTATTCGGTCGGGCTGGCCTCGTGCAGGCGGCGGAAGTGGCGCGAGAAGTAGAACGGGTCGGTGTAGCCCACCTCGCGGGCGATGTCGGCCACGGTGGCGTCGGTGGTGTCGAGGAGGTTGCGGGCCTGGGCCATGCGCAGGGCGGTGTGGTGCGCGAGCACCCCGCCGCCCGTGGCCCGGCGGAACAGGGCCGACAGGTGGGACGGCGAGACGCCCACCAGCGCGGCCAGCTCGGCCACCCGGACGGTGGTGTCGAGGCGTTCGGCCAGGTAGGCCATCGCGCGCTGCAACGGATCGCCCGGCACCGGCATCACCCGGTCGAGCACGATCTGGGTGAGCAGCTTCCACGCGGCCCCGGCCGCGCCGGTCAGCGCGGCGGGGGAGTGGTCGCGTTCCATGATCGTGACGATCTCGTCGAGGAGGGCCACCGCCCGGTCGAGCCGCCGGATGGAGACCACCGGCCGGGACGGCCCCGCGCCGATCTCCTCCAGCAGCTCGGGGAGATCGGTGCCGCGCAGGTGGCACCACCAGATCGTCCAGGGTGCCTCCGCCGACGCGCCGTAGGCGTGCGGCACGCCGCGCGGGATCACCAGGGCCGCGTTCGACCCGATCCGGTAGGTCACGCCGTCGACGACGGCCCAGCCGAGGCCGCCCGCGCAGAGGATGAACACCGCCTCCTCGATGCCGCTCGGCCTTCTCATCAGGTGGTCTGCGGCCACGGGGTAGTAGCCGGTGTCGGTGACCATGAGCCGCCGGGTGACCGGCCGGGCGCTCGCCTCGGCCACCACCCGGCGCGGCACGACGGTCAGCCGCTGGTTGCGGAACCCCTCCTGGATCGGCATTCGCCCAGTATGGCGGATCGTCCAGGTCGTGACGTGAATCAGACATTCAATTTGAAAGGGAACACTTGTTGACTAAGGCCATGGGACGCGGATTGTTGTCGGAGAAGGTCGCCGTGGTGACCGGGGCGGCGTCGGGCATCGGCGCGGCGGTGGTGGAGCGGTTCCTGGCCGAGGACGCCCGCGTGATCGCGGTCGACGTGGCCGAGCAGCCCCCCGCCCGGCCGGGCCTGCTGACGGTCACCGGCGACGTGGCCGCGGCCGAAACCTGGCGGCGGGTCGCCGGCCTCGCCCGCGACGAGTTCGGCCGCCTCGACGTGGTGCACAGCAACGCCAGCACCTCGATCGGCGCCCCCGCCCACGAACTGGCCGAGGCCGACTGGGACCGCCAGCTCGCGGTCAACCTGAAGGCCGCCTACCTGGCCCTGCACACGTGCGCCGGCCTGCTGCGCGAGAGCGGGGGAGCCGTGGTGCTCACCTCCTCGGTGCACGCGCTGGTCGGCATGCCGGGCCACCCGGCCTACGCCGCCGCCAAGGGCGGCCTGGTCTCGCTCGGCCGCCAGCTCGCCGTCGAGTACGGCCCGGCGATCCGGGTCAACACCGTGCTGCCCGGCCCGATCCTCACCGCCGCGTGGGAGGGCATCGGCGAGGAGGACCGGCGGCGCAGCGCCGCCGCCACCGTCGCCGCCCGGTTCGGCCGCCCCGACGAGGTGGCCGCAGCGGTCACCTTCCTGGCCAGCGCGGAGAGCTCGTACATCACCGGGACCACCCTGGTCGTCGACGGCGGCTGGACCGCGGTGAAGGACTCGGCGTGAAGATCACCAGGATCGAGACCTTCCTCGTCCCGCCGCGCTGGTTGTTCTGCCGCGTCGAGACCGACGACGGCGTCGTCGGCTGGGGCGAGCCGGTCGTCGAGGGGCGGGCCGAGGCCGTGCGCGCGGCCGTCCACGTGCTGGCCGACTATCTGGCCGGCCGCGACCCGCTGCGGATCGAGGACCACTGGCAGGTCATGGCCACCGGCGGCTTCTACCGGGGCGGCCCGGTGCTGTCCAGCGCCCTGGCCGGCCTCGACCAGGCGTTGTGGGACATCGCGGGCAAGACCTACGGCGTGCCCGTGCACGCCCTGCTCGGCGGCCACGTCCGCGACCGCGCCCGCGTCTACGCCTGGACCGGCGGCGACGAGCCCGGCGAACTCGCCGACGGCATCGCCGCCCGGGTCGAGGCCGGGTTCACCGCCGTCAAGATCAACGCCTCCGGGCGCATGCCCGCGCTCGCCGGTCCGGCCGCCGTGGCGGGCGTCGTCGACCGGATCGCGCTGGCCCGGGAGGCGCTCGGCCCCGACCGCGACCTGGCGGTGGACTTCCACGGCCGGATCGGCGCGGCCGACGCCCGCCGCATCCTGCCGCTCATCGCCGAGTTCCACCCGCTGTTCGCCGAGGAGCCCGTACTGCCCGACCGCCCGCACCTGCTGCCCGGCGTGGTGGCCGCGTCGGGTGTCCCCGTCGCGGTCGGCGAGCGGCTCTACTCGCGCTGGGACTTCCGTCCCGTGCTGGAGGCCGGGGTCGCCGTGGTGCAGCCCGACCTGTCGCACGCGGGCGGCATCTCCGAGACCCGGCGCATCGCCGCGCTGGCCGAGGTGTGGGACGCCCGGCTGGCCCCGCACTGCCCGCTCGGCCCGCTCGCCCTGGCCGCGAGCCTCCAGGTGGCCTTCGCCGCCCCCAACTTCCTCATCCAGGAGCAGTCCGTCGGCATCCACTACAACGAGGGGGCCGACCTGCTCGACTACGTCACCGACCCCGAGGTGTTCCGCTTCACCGACGGCTACGTCGCCCGCCCCCTCGGCCCCGGCCTCGGCGTGGAGATCGACGAGGCGGAGGTCCGGCGGGTCGACAAGGTCGGCCACGCCTGGCGCAACCCGGTGTGGCGGCACGAGGACGGCGCGGTGGCGGAATGGTGATTCCACTGTCGGCCCGCGTCGACCTCGCCCGGGGCGGCCGGTGGACGTCGCTCGCCGGCGGCGGCCGGGAATGGTTGTGGTCCCGCCCCGACCCCGCGCGGGACGAGGTCTCCCCGGGTTCGGCGTTCGTGGACGCCGGGGGGCTGGAGGAGTGCGTGCCCACGGTCCGTGGGCGGCCCGACCACGGCGACGCCTGGAGCCGCCCCTGGACGGGCACCGCCGCCCACGCGACCGTGACCTGCGACGGTTTCGAGCTGACCCGCACGATCGGCGCGGAGGCCGGGGCGGTGGTGGCGACCTACCGGTTGTCGGCCGACCCGGGCTTCCGCTTCGTCTGGTCCGCCCACGCCCTGCTCGACCTGGGCGAGAAGGCCAGGCTCGTCGCGCCGCACGGCACGCCGCTGCGGATCTACCCCGAGGCCGCGCCCCTGCTCGACACGGCCTGGCCACCCGGCGCGCCCTACCTGGAGGGCCACTGGCCGGCCCCGTTCGGCCTGGAACTCGACCGGCTCGGCCCGGCCGACGGCTCGGCCGCCGGTGCGGTGCTGCGCTGCGCCTCGGTCCGCGTCGAGGACGGGAGCGACGTGCTCGACCTGCGCGTCGAAGCGCCGCCGGGTGTGCCGGTGGGCACCGCGTTGTGGCGCAACCTGGGCGGATTCCCCGACCACGCGCCCTATCGGAGCATCGGCGTCGAACCCATGCTGGGCACGGTCTTCGACGTGGCGGAAGCCGGTCCGGACGACGCCGCACAGGTGCCCGCGTCCGGGGAACTGACCTGGCGACTCGTCGTCGCCGCGGAACGGATGTGAAGATGACCGGTTTTCTCCCCGACCTGACCGAGCACCGCCTGCTGGCGATCGTGCGCGGACCCGACCGCGAGGCGGCGCTGAACACGGTGCTCACCCTCGCGGAGGAGGGCGTGCGGCTGACCGAGGTGTCGCTGGTCACCGCGGGGGCGCTGGAGGTGATCCGCGCCGCGCGGGCCGCGCTCGGGCCCGGCGCCCACCTCGGCGCGGGCACCGTCGTCACCGCCGACGACGCCCGGCGGGCGGCGGACGCGGGGGCGTCCTTCCTGGTCACCCCGGCCGTCAGCGAGGCGGTGGAAACGGGGGCCGCGCTGGGGCTGCCGGTGCTCGCGGGGGCGCTCACCCCGACCGAGGTCGTCGCCGCGTGTGCCGCCGGGGCCGCCGCGATCAAGTTGTTCCCGGCCTCGCTCGGCGGGGTGCGGCACCTGCGGGCGCTGCGGGACCCCTTCCCGGACATCCCGTTCGTCCCGGTCGGCGGGGTCGGACCGGCGGAGGCGGCCGACTACCTGGCGGCCGGGGCGGTCGCGGTCGGCGTCGGCTCCCCGCTCGTGGGCGACGCGGCGGCGGGCGGCGACCTCGAAGCGCTGAAGGCGCGGGTCCGCGGGTTCAGGGAGCTCCTGTGAGCGTGCTCACCTTCGGGGAGACGATGGCCGCCCTGCGGGCCGACGGCCCGATCCGGCTCGGCGGCGGCATGCGGTTGTCGGTCGCGGGGGCCGAGTCCAACGTCGCGATCGGCCTGGCCCGGCTGGGCCACCCCGTGCGCTGGGCCGGGCTGGTGGGCGACGACGAGACGGGCGAACTCGTGCTGCGCACCCTGCGGGCCGAGGGCGTCGACCTGACCCACGCCCGCGCCGACCGGCGCGGGCCCACCGGCCTGGTGCTGTTCGAGCGCAGGGTCGGCGAGCTGACCCGGGTCATCTACCACCGGGCGGGTTCGGCCGCGTCGTTCCTGTCACCGGCCGATGTGCTGCCCGCGCTCGACCCGCCCCCGGTGATCCTGCACGTCACCGGGGTCACCCCGGCCCTTGGCCCGAACCCGGCCGAAGCGGTCCGGGCGGCGGTCGCCTCCGGCGTGCCGGTCTGCCTGGACGTCAACTACCGCGCCCGCCTGTGGGACCGCGCCACGGCGGCCGCGACGCTCCGCCCCCTGGCGTCCTCGCTGGCGGTCGTCATCGCCTCCGACGACGAACTCGACCTCGTCGCGCCCGCCGCCGCCACCACCGAACGGGACCGGGTGGCCGCCCTGCTCGACGCCGGGGTGCGCGACGTCGTCGTCAAACGCGGCGCGGACGGCGCGACCGGCTGCACGGCGACGGAGACCGTGCACGCCCCGGCCCGGCCGGTGCGGGTCGCCGACGTGGTCGGCGCGGGTGACGCGTTCGTCGCGGGGTACCTGTCGGGGATGCTCGACGACCTCGACCTGCCCGGCCGCCTCGCACGGGCCGTCACCGTCGGCGCGTTCGCCGTCGCCTCCGCCGGCGACTGGGAGGGCCTGCCCGCCCGCTCCGAACTGCGCCTGCTCGACACCCTGCCCGGATCCGTCATCCGATGAGGAGAACCATGGACGTCTGGTGTGCGATCGACTGCGAGCTGGGCGAGGGCGCCCGCTGGGTGGACGGCCGGCTGGTCTTCGTCGACATCCTCGCGGGCAGGCTGCTCACCGTCTCGGCCGACGAGCCCGGCCCCGCCGAGGAGCTCTTCCGGCTGGACGTGCCCCTCGGGGCCGTCGCCCCGGTCCGCGACCGCCCCGGCCGGTGGCTGGCGGCCGCAGGCCGGGGTTTCGCCCTGCTCGACGAACGGGACGGCTCGGTCGAGTGGCTCGACCGCCCCGCGCCGCCGACCTCCCGGATGAACGACGCGGTCTGCGACCCGGCCGGCCGCATGTGGGCCGGCGCGATGCCCTACGACTCCACGCCCGGCGCGGGCGTGCTCTACCGGGTGGGGCAAGACTTGACGGTGACCGCCGTCCGCACCGGCCTGACCATCCCCAACGGCCCCGCCTTCACCGCCGACGGCCGCACGATGTACCTGGCCGACAGCGCCGAGGGCCGCGTCAACCGGCACGAGGTCGACCCGGCGACCGGCGACCTGGGCGCACCCGCCGTCTTCGCCGTGATCGACGAGGGCGGCCCCGACGGCATGACCGTCGACGCCGACGACCACCTGTGGGTCGCCGTCTGGGGCGGCTCCCAGGTGCGCCGCTACACCCCCGACGGACGGCTCGACCGGGTCGTGAAGGTGCCGACGCCCCAGCCCACGAGCGTCTGCCTCACCGACGGCCGCCTGTTCGTCACCTCCGCCGCCCTGGGCCTGACCTCGGGACCCCCGGCCGGAGCGCTCTTCGCGATCGACGGCATGCCCCTCGGACGTCCGGCGGCCCCGTTCGTGTGGGATCAGTAGACGCACTGCACGCCGACGTCGTCGAGGCGGAAGGCGGCGGGATCAGGACTGCCGGCGCGCGGTCGACGGCAGACCGCTGTCCGGGACCAGTGCGCGGGCTGCCTGTGCAGCGGGGACGAGAAGAACTCCGGACACGGCCATCAAGAAGCCGAGCAGCAGCCATCCGCCGAAGGAGAGGTGGAGCACGGCGAAACTCACGATGCTGGGGCCTGCCACCTTGACGACGATCTGCCCGAGCCCGAACAGGCTCAATTCGTCGGCGCGGCCTGATGGGCTGAGACCGAAGGACAACCCCCACGTCCCAGCGGATGTCCACAGCTCGCCGAGCGTGACGACGGCCGCGCCCGCAAGCACGAGTGCCGCTCCTGCGAGCCCCGCGCTGTACCCGGCCGCACCCAGCAGCACGGCGCCCAAGAACAGCACCGCCCCGGCGCGGCGACACAGCCGCGCCGCCGCGCCGATGTCGTCCGCGCCTCGTGCGGCCCGTACCTGGAAGGCCACCGTCATCAGCGCGTTGAGCAGAAAGGCAACTGCGACAGTCGACGCGGGCAGGGCATCGGCCCCGTCGACGAGCAGCGGCACACCGACCGCCAGCATGTCGGCCTGGACGTACAGCAGGCCAACCAGGGCAACGACGCCCCACCGGGCGGGACTGCCCCGAAGCGCACCCAGCCGCAGCCCCTGTACACGGGTGCTGGACTCCACCGGCGGCAGCGAGAGGGCGAGCGCGGCGGACAGCGCGAACGACACGGCGTCACCCAGCACCACGACGGTATACGCGGCCGGTGAGTCGATGGCAAGAGCGATACTCGCACCGACAGTGCCAACGGCGAAGCTGCCGTTGAAGAACGACCGGTTGACGGCACTGACCCGGACGCGCTCGCCCGCACCGAAGTACGCGGTGATCATCGCCTGCCGGATCGGGACTGTGGCCGCCCCCGCGCAGGTGGCGACCGCGACCGTGATGGCGAAGGACCACCACGCGTCCACGACCGTGTATGCGGCGACGGCCACGGCCTGAACGGCGTACATGCTCGCCAGCGAGCCACGCAGCCCGACCCGCTCCGCGAACCGGCTCACCAGCGGCAGACTCAGAGCGGCGAAGAGACCCGCCAGGCTCAGACCGACGGCGACCGACGTGCCGGAGAGCCCGGCCTCCTTCACGAAGTAGAGGACCTGCACGGGCACGAGCAGACCGTCGCCCGCGCCGTTGACGGTACTCAGCGCGGCAAGCCGTCGAATCGTCGCCGACTGAGGTCCCCGCAGCCTCACCGCCCCGCTCATCCGACACCCACCGAGCTCGCGACGAGCCCGCGGATCGCGTCCGCCAGGTTCGCCCCGGTCTGGAGGCCGTCCCTACCGCTCAACCCCCAACCGATCAACGCCGGCAACCCGATCACACCAGCCACGCCGGCCCACCAAGTCGGCGCGTACCGCATGAACCGCCCCGCCTCGCCATGACCAAATTCTGAGCTATCCAGTCACAGCGCTCCCGCGATGGAACGAACCGTGACCAACCCGCATCCCCAGCGTGCGCGGACGATTAGGACACAGTCGAATATGACACGGTGCCAGTCCACCGTCTGAGATTGCAGCCGAGGCGTATACGGCACTCATGCTGGGATGGGGTGATGAGAGTGTTCTTGCGTCCATTCGAATCTGCGGATGCTGTGATCGTCGCGAGCTGGGTGAAAGATCGCCGGTCGACGCGGCACAGCTGATCGATTACTACGCCGCCGGGCCTGATCGTCGCATCCTGATGGCGACGGCGAAGGACGGTGAGCCTGCCGGTCACCTCACCTTCAGGAGGCAACCCCACAGGGCTGCCCGCTTGGGCATGGTTCTGCTGTCGCCGGACAAGCGCGGCCAGGGGCTGGGCGCCGCCATGCTGGGGGCCGCGATCACCACGGCCTTCGAGGAGATGGACGTCCATCGAATCGAGTTAGGGGTCTACACCCACAACCACAGCGCCGGAAGCCGACGGAAGTCGTGGACGCGACGGCGTTCGATCCGATCCAAAGGGCGCTGCCCGGAGGGCTGTTGCGGCGGGAGATGTGTTCGCGGACTTCGGCGATCTCAAAAACTGCGCGGCACCCGCTGTTTGCATTACTCGCACACCCGGACAAGGCGGGCCTACATAACGGCTTTGAGCTCGTGTTATGAGCACGGTTCGGCGACGACCACCGCACCCGGACGGGTGGGCGGCTGGTGCCGTTTCCAGGATGTGAAAACGGCGGTGCCGCGCCCGTTTCGGAAGCGGGCGCGGCACCGGTTGACTTACAGGGATTCGTTGCGGGTGAAGTGGAACAGGGCGGTGTGTGAGGCCGCGGCCCCCTCTCCCAGGTCGACGTGCAGTTTCAGACACTGGTCGAGGTACGACTTGGGCGTCCGCCAGACCACCTGGTAGCTGCCGTTGCCCAGTATCTGCAGCTCCTCGGCGCCCTCGGCGGGCTGCGCCGGCTGGCCCGTGGGCAGGCCGGTCGTGCAGTCGAAGGCCGTGACGGTCAGGGCGGCCGTGGTCAGGCCGTTGACCGGTGCTCCGGCCGCGTCGGTCAGCCGCCATTTGACCTGGATGCCCTGGCCCGCCTTGGCCGTGTTGACCACGCCGTCGTTCTTCACCGGGGCGGCGAAGCCCGTGAAGACATAGGTCACGGAGTAGGTCGCCGTCACCGGCGGGGTGACATTGCCCGCGTTGTCCTCGGCTCCGGCGCAGGTGGCGGTGTAGACCCCCACCCCGGCGGGGGTGCCGCCGGCCAGGGTCAGCGTGGCCTGGGTGGCCACGCCCGAACCGCTGTCGGTGGTCACGCACTTGGGCGTGGGCACGCCGTGCAGGCGGTAGGTCGCGCCGTCGGCCACGCCCGTGATGCTGACCTGCGGTCCGGCCGCGTCAGGGCCGGTCCAGCGGACGTCGAGCGTCTGGGAGACGCCTTCGGCGATGGCGCGTCCGCCGTGGTCCTGGAGCAGGCCGTCGACCTCGACGTTCACCTCACCGGTGTGCTTCTCGCCGGTGAAGCGGAACGCCATGGCCAGCTTCTGGTCCGGGTACGGGTGGCCGACCGGGGGCGACTGCGGGGACACGGCCGTCCATTGGCCGCCCGCGCCGGTGACCTTCAGGGCGCCGCCGAGCGCCTGGGCCACCCGGGTCGGCTGGCTCATGGTGACCGTGAGGCCCTCGCCGTCGGCCTCGATCTTGGCGACCTCGGCGGGTTCGGCCTTGAAGAGGTTGACGTTGACGTCGGTGTGCGGGGGCAGCACCTTCAGTGCCTTCGACTCGGCGGGCAGGTAGCCGTTCTTGGTGTAGACCACCTTCCACCAGCCCTCGGGCACGTCCCAGCCGTAACGGCCCTCGGCGTCGGTGATCAGCGGGTTCTCGTCGCCGTAGACCGAGGCGTCGTACGTCTGCCACGGCCCTTCGGGGGCGGGGGCGCGCAACAGGGTCGCGGTGACGCCTTCCACGCGGCGGCCGTCCAGGCCCTCGTACACGTAGCCGGAGGGGTCGAAGCGGTAGTCGATGTCGGCGTCCGGCCGGGGCCGGCGCGGGTCGTAGTGGTTGTCCTTGTTGTTCCAGTCGCAGGTCGGGTCGCTGTTCATCTGGCGCTGGAGTGCGTCGATGTCGTTGCCGAGCGGGATCTCGATGGCCTTGCCGATACCCCAGGTGACCGCCCAGAGTGCGACGGTGCCGATGCCGAAGGTCGCGGGGGCGAGCACCAGGCCCGCCGCGGCCGACGTCCCGTTGTAGACGTCGAGTGCGATGGCCCGCGTCATCAGCCGGTCGAGCGCACCGCGGTAGAAGCTGCTCCGCCCCTCGTTCATGCAGTGGTTGGCCTGGTCCATCAGCTTGTTGAGGGAGGAGTACTTCTCGAAGCCGGAGCCCGCCGAGTAGAGGGAGTCGGCGCTGGTGATCCGGAAGAACTGGTCCTCGAAGATGAACCGGGCCGGGCCGTTCCAGAACCCGGCGAGGTGCAGCTTCTTGACCAGCGGCGAGTTCGGCGACTGCTCGGCCAGCTTGCCGATGTCGACGATCGCCGCCATCTCGCTGGTGTAACGGCCGGTCGTGCCGATCGCACCGAGGTCACTCCCCCGCACGACGGGCTCGTAGACGGGCACCCCGGAGGCGCGCGAGGCGGCGGCCTCGTCGGTGTCCGGCTCGTAGTCCGGCAGCGGCTCGACGGTCAGCTTGATCTGCGCCTGCGCCTGCGGACCCAGCTTCGGCACGGCGACGGTGAACGTCTGGCTGACAGCCTCGCCCTCGGTCACCGGGTCCTGGACGGTCACGGTTTCCGGGTCGAACAGGGCGCCGTCGGCGTCGGGCGCCGGGGGGACCGGCACCGGCGGCCGGTCGTGCTCGGGCGCGTAGGCGATCGTCAGGTCGCCGACCTCGGCGGCCTCCGGCCTGATGGCCACGCCGTAGACGTTGTCCTTGCCCGGTACGGGCGTCATCGGCAGGTCCAGCGCGCCGATCCGCGCCCTCGGGTCGCCGACCGGCCCGCTGAACTCGGCCCGGATGGTGACCTCGGCGCGTGGAACCCACAGCCAGGGGAAGCGCGCCACGCCGTCGGCCGGGTTGAAGGTCCTGGTGATCCCCGGCTGCGACATGGTCACCGTCTTCAGCCGATTGGCGTACGGGTCGACGACCACGCTCACCTGGTCGGAGGTTAGCTCCGTCGTGGCGAGGGCGACGACGGCCCGCAGGGTGTGCCGCTCCGCCTCGGCCCCGGTGCCGAGGTCGACGACGGCGTTCCAGCGCCCGCCCTGGCCGGCGACGGACTCCGCGACCACGGTGTCGCCGTCACGCACCGCCACGTTCGCACCGGCGGGAGCCAGTCCCGAGACGGTGAACCGCCCGGTGCCGCTGGACGGGGGCGCCAGCAGGGTGACCGTCCCCACCCGGACCCCGGCGGTGCCGAGGAGCTCGGTGAGCTCGCCGCCGGAGACCGACATGCCGAACGGCAACTCTCCACCGGCGGTCTGCGGCGTGCGGACGTACACGTCGACCGCGCGCCGCCTGGCGGCCGGGAGCGGAATCACGACGGTGTTCCCCTCACGGGTGAACGCCACGGGCCTGCCGTCGCGCAGCACCGCGTCGTCGGGGACCGTGACACCCGGGGGGACCGCCAGCGTGGCGCTTCCCGCCCGGGTGGTGTCCCGGAACGCGATGTCGGCGCGCAGGTGGGCCAGTTCGCCGGGGAGCACGGCGTCGGCGACCGCGCCGAAGCCACTGGCGCCGCCGTCAAGGAGCGTGGAGCTCGGGCCGAGCCGCAGGTCGCCGAGGTCGAGCTCCTGGCCCGCGCCGATCGTCACGAGCCGCTGCACCGAATCGCCGCTGTTGCAGGCGGTCACGCTGAGGGTGTACGTCCCCGCCGCGGGCACGGAGAGCCTCAGGTCGGCGCCGGAGACGTTCGCGAAGGCCCCCGTGTGGGCCGCGATGCCCCCGCCGCTGACCTTCGCACAGCTTCGGCCGGTCCGCGGGGTGCCGTCCGGTTCCAGGATGCGCCCGACGATCCGGGAGGCCTCGCGGATCTCCGCGCTCACCGCCACGTCGGGCGAGTCGCCCACGACGGCATCCGCGCACGCGGTGCTCAGCCCTTGCTGGGACCCGTCGGCGCAGAAGGTCACGGTCGTGCCGCGGGGCACGTCGACCGGGACCTCGGCGCTGTTGACGGAGTACATCCGGCCGCCGGCCAGGACCGTGAGCCTGAAGACGCCCACCGAGCTCGGGTCGATGGTCTGCTCGGTACGCTCGCCGTCCATCGAGACCGTGAACAGCTTCGGCCTGATGACGTAGCCCGACACCTCGGGCAGGACCAGGCCGACCGGGGTGTCCCCGGAGACCTCGACCTCATCGGTCGTACGGAAGGCGCGGGTGGCCGACACGAGGGTCTTGGTTCCGCCGCCGAACACCTGCGCCGACCAGGTGCCGTCGGCGGCCGACTGGACGCGCGTCGGCACGCCGACCCCGGCCACCGTCTGCCGCAGGAGCACGCTCGCCCCGAGCGGGCGGCCGGCGCCGTCCTTGACGGTGCCGTGCACGGTCACCGTGGGCAGGGCGCTCGCGGTCACCGTGAGCACGTTGTCCCCGGGGACGAGGGTCACCTTCTGGTCGGGCACGGCGGCCAGGCCGTACTTCACGAGTGTCCCCGCGGGGACGGTGATCTTCGCGGTCACGTCAGTGGCCGCGTCGAGCGCGCCGAAGGCCGCCTTCCCGTGCTCGTCGGTACGCTCCGCGCGCAGGCCGGTCCGCGTGGTGAGCACGACCGGGACGTCGGCCAGCGCCTCGTTGTCCGTGCGGCGCACCGTGAGGGTGAGCGAGGCCGGCGGGTGCGGCGCGATGACCAGGTCGACCGCCTGCCCTGAGGCAACCGCGAGCGTGCGAGGCGGGGTGCCGTCAAGGCCGTCGGAGCGGCGGGTGGTGATCTGGTGGTCGGTCGCGGGGGCTACTGGCACGGCGACCATGCCGTTGGCCTTGAGCTGGGTGACGTAGCCGGTGCCCGTAGTGGCGCTCCACACCTGGAGGCGCACTCCCTGAGGCTCTCCGCCCGGTACGGTGACGTCGATCTTGATCAGGCCCCCGACCGTGGCCGGCAGGCCGGTGACCGGGCGGGTGAGCGAGTGCCCGGCGCCGTCGGCGAGCCGCAGCGTACCGGAGACGATCTCGGTCACGCCCTCCGGCAGCGCCCACGCGCCCTTGTACTGCCCGGCCCGCTCCTCGGCGAGCGGCACCGTCACCGGCTTGGCCGGGTCGTCGGCGGTGCGCACGACCAGATCGGCGGTGGCGGTGAAGCCCGCCGCGCCGACCACCGCGAAGGTGGCCTCACGGCCGAGGGCGAGCACGGTCGACCCGGCGACCCTGGGCAGGCCCGCGGCCGCCTCGGTGACGGTCATCTTGTCGATGCGCACCTGCGCGTCCTTGGTGAGACGGATCTGCTCGGCGCCGTTCAGCACCGCGATCGAATAGGTGTACGCCGTGTCGGCGGCCACCTTCGTGTCGTCATAGGTGGTCACGCCGTCGGCCAGGTCGGCCAGTTTCACGCCGTCCCGCAGGACCCGGTAGCCGGTCGTGCCGGAGGCCTCCCACTGGAGACGCACCCGGGCGCCGGGCCCGGCCACGGCCGAGAGCGGGGCCTCCCCGGGGGGCACCTCGTCCCGCAGGGTGACGTTCTTGGTCAGCGGGGTGGAGGCGCGGCCGTCGGCGTCCTTGGCGACGACGCCGATCTCGACGGTCGATCCGGGGGTGAGCCCGGTCAGCACCGCCTGGGTGGCGGTCACGGTCGTGGCCTTGGCGCCGTTCACGCTGACGTCGTAGCCCTTGGTCGACGCGCTCGCGGCGGGCCAGGAGACGGTGACGCTGGTGGTGCCGGGTTCGGCGGTCAGCGCGGCGTTCTCCGGCCAGGCGGGCGCGGGGGCGTCGGCGGGGACGGCGCGGTAGAGGTGGGAGGGTTGCGGGGTGTCGGTGCGTGGCGCCACGAACGCGGTGCTCGCCGACAGGAAGGCCAGGGTAGAGGCGTCGGCGCTCATCGCGTAGGCGTACACCAGGTCGGGATAGTCGGCCGTCTCCGTGAGGATCGGGTCGGCGATGCGGCCGTCCAGGCCCGGGCTGGCCAGCATGGGAGCCTTACCGGCCTGGACCGGCTGGGTCCACAGCGCGCCCGCGCGCCGGAACGCGACGGTTGCACCGTCCGCGCTCAGCCGTGCGACCGAGGGGAAGTCCTCGTAGCCGAAGTCGTCGTCGCCGGAGACGAACGGGGCCTTCTCCGAGGCCGCCAGCGTCACGTCGGCCGACGGGCCGGAGACGAGGTCGGCGACGGTCACCCCGGCGGCCTCACCGGTGATGGCGGTCCGGCGGCCCGACTGGTCCAGGTTGGGCGTCCAGGCGGTGTACTGGCGCTGGGTCAGCTCGCGGTCGCCGGGCAGCCGGTCACCCGAGGCGGCGTCGAACCGCAGCAGCAGCTGCTTGCCGCCGCCGGTCAGGTTGACCGCGAGCATTGAGCCATCCCCGGACAGGGCGAAATTCCGCACGTCGGGCTTGGGGACCACGAGACTGTCCGGGCCGACGACGGCGGAGGTCGGGGCGCCGTTGGCCGGAAGGGTGAACAGCAGCACGCCCTCGGGGGCGGGGATGCCCTCGTACTTGGGCAGCGGCAGGGTCGAGCCCACGGCCAGCCGCCCGCCGTCGGCGCTCAGCGCCAGGGTGGAGAACCGGAAGTGCGAGGCCTGGACGCCGAGGTCGGGCACCTGCACCCATTGAGTGGTGTCGGTGAGCCGGTCGCGGACGAAGACGGCCTGCTTGATGTCGGGGTCGGCATCGGCCGGGAGGTGCAGGTCGGCCGCGTTGTCGCCGCCGGCCATGAAAGCGACCCTGCGGCCGTCGCCGCTCATCGCGGCGCTGGTCACCTGAGGCACCGGCTGGCCTTCGAGGTCGAGGCCGACGACCTCCTCGGTGCCGTCGGCCAGGTCGGTGGCCACCAGTACCGGTGGATCGTCTCCTCGTGGGGAAAGGTGTAAGGCCGTGGTGCCGTCGGCGGACATCGAGACCTGCCCGGGATACATCGTGAGGTCGGGCACCTCGGTCACGCTGTCGATCCGGTAGGACCTGGGCAACGGGTCGGCCGGCCCGGCCGCCATGGCGGCCTGCGGCACCATGCCGAGCTGAGTCACGATGCTGAGGACCAACGTCGTGACGAGAAGGGGCTTGCGCACGGGAATCTCCTGGTGATCGGCGATCACCCGGACGATGTCAACCGGCCCTTGGGCCGTGGTGGGACGCGGCTTGAGGATCAGCCCAAGCCGACAGGGCTCCCACTAGGAGCCTCTGGATCCCGGCTCCGAGTGGAGACACACGTATTGGTCGGCGTGAAGACCAATGATTCGCTCAGCAGAGACACCACGGGCAACATCGGAGTCTTCGCCCCCATCCGCTGGCGCCGCCCCGGTGACATGCGCGAGCCGACGTCATTCGATGAAAGTGATGTATGACCTGAGTCGGCTCGATGTAGTGCGCACACTCCTGGGCGCGCCTCAGCTCACCGCCTGCTTCACCAGCGCACTGATCCGCGCCTCCACTTCGGCCGTCATCTCGGTCAGGGCGAAACCGGTGGCCCACATCGTGCCGTCGTCCAGGTTCGCCTGGTCGCTGAACCCGAGCGTCGCGTAGCGTGTCTTGAACTTGGCCGCGCTCTGGAAGTGGCAGACGATTTTGCCGTCCAGCGCGTAGGCGGGCATCCCGTACCAGAGCTTCGGCGCGAGGGCCGGGGCGCTGGCGGTGATGACGGCATGGACGCGCTCGGCCAAGATCCGGTCCGATGCCTGCATTTCGGCGATCTTCGCGAGTACGTCACGCTGGTCCTGCGCCGCCTTGTCCGCGCGTGAGCTGCGGCGCGCTGCCTTCTTCTGTTCTTGGGCGTGGTCCTTCATCGCGGCCCGTTCCTCGGCCGTGAATCCCTGGTAGGTGCTGCTCATGACGGATTCTCTCCTTGAGGATCTTGGTGTTCGGGATCTTGAGAGGGGACCTTGTGGTCCTCTGTTCGGGAGCGGTGCCACCGGAGCGTGCAACCTCGGGCCGGCCGTCGCGCATCAGCTCGCGGTCGGGCGGTTGGTTCTCCTTGCGTCGAGCCTGGATGCGGCGCGAGGAGGGGCTAAACCAGCGGCGGCACGTTGAGTTCGCCGCAAGATCGCGGTCGCGAACGCCGTGCGGCTGCGCTGCCGGCCTCGGCCCCACCGGCTTGTCCCTGCGTGCTGATGCCGCCGAGGTCGTCTCGCCGTGTGCCTCAGACGGATGCGACCTCCCACACGAACCCGTCTGGGTCGGTGAAGGGCCCGGCATCGCTGCCGATCACGATCCGGTGCGATCCGATGCCCTCCTGGGAGACGCCGGTGTCCTTGGCGAGGGCGCGGCGCGGGTAGAGCGCCAGCGTGACGGCCGACGACGGGGTGTCGAACTCGACGTACTTGCCGCCGAAGCTCTTGGCCACGGCCAGGCCGCGGTCGACGTAGAACCGCTTGCTCGCCTTGACGTCCGCCACTCCCAACAGGAGCGCGACCTGGTCGATGTGCCGGGCGGCGGGGCCGGTGTCCTTCTTCTTCGAGGTCGCGATCTTGCAGATCGTCCCGTCCGGGGCACGTACGACGCCGCCGTAGCCCCAGAACCCCTTCGTGGCGGGCTTCAGCGTCGTGGCGCCGGCGTCGAGGGCGGCGTCGATGAGGGCGTCGACGTTGCCCGGCTGGGACACCACGAGTGACAGCGCGAACCCACGGAAGCCGGTCGTCGGCGCGTCCGAGGCGCGGACGTGCACGTAAGGGCCCAGACCGAAGGCGTTGTAGAAGGCGTCCGCGGCCGTGGCGTCGGGGACTTCCAGGGTGACGGATCGGAAGGAGGTCATGGCAGGTCCTTTGCGCAAGGCGGGTTCGTCGTCTTGTCGGCGGCCGCTACGCGGCGGACATGGCAGGGGCGGGCGGCGCTCAACGGTCCTGCAGGAGTCCCAGGACGTTGCCGTCGGGGTCGATGACGGTGGCCACCAGGCGGCCGCTGCCGACCTCGTGCGCGGCCTCCTGCACGACGGCCCCCGCGGCGATCACCTCGGCCAGCTTCGCCTCGATGTCCGGCACGTGCCAGTAGGCCACCGGTGAGGTCATGCCCTGCGGTCCACCGCCAGGCACCAGCCCGATGTGCTGGCCCTCGGCCTCGAAGCCGACGTAGTAGGACGAGTCGGTCTGCGGCGGGATACCGAGCAGGGCCGCGTACACCGCCTTGGCCTTGGCCAGGTCGGACACGGGGTGCAGCACGGTCTTGATTCCCTGGGTGAAAGAGCCGGTCATGGTCACTCCTGTGGTGGTGGGTCTCATCGACCCGCTGTCGTGCGTGTTCACAGCTTGGCTCCCGGCCTGGCCGGCCCACATCCGTGGTGAGCACGGAACCGCCCACGGATCGACGGCACGGAGAGCACGGAGGAATGCGGCAATATGTGACAGTGATTGCAGCAGCCGACATCTCGCCTCGGGAAGCCGAAGTGCTGGACCTGGTCGGGGCCCATCTCAGCAACGCCGAGATCGCGGCACGGCTGTGCATCTCGGTGCGTACCGTGGAGAGTCACGTCTCCTCGCTGCTGCGCAAGCTGGAGGTGCCGGATCGGCGGGCGCTCGCCGGCCGCGCGCCCGAGCCGGCCGGCGTCGGCCCGTCTCACCTGGCACCGGTTCTGCCGGCTCCGCTGACCTCGTTCGTCGGCCGGGTGAGCGAGCGGGCCGAGCTGGCCGAGATGATCAAGGCACACCGTCAGGTGACCGCGGTCGGTTCCGGCGGAGTGGGCAAGACCCGGCTGGCGTTGGCGGTGGCCGCGGAGGCAACCGGCGAGTACGCCGACGGGGTGTGGTTCGTCGACCTGGTTCCTGTCACCGATCCGGGCCTGATCGCCACGGCGGTCGCCGGGGCGCTCGGCCTCGGTGAGCAGCCCGGCCGCGACATGACCGAATCCGTGGTCGCCGCGCTGGCCGACCGCCATGCGCTGCTGGTGCTGGACAACTGCGAGCACGTGGTGGACGGGGTGGCGCTGTTCCTCGAGAGGCTGCTGACGACGTGCCCTCGGGTGACGGTGCTGGCGACCAGCCAGGCGCGGCTGATGGTGCCGTTCGAACGGGTGTATCCGGTCCCGCCGCTGTCGCTGTCCGTCGACGGTGAGTCCGACGCGGTCGCGTTGTTCAGGGAGCGGGCGGCGGCGGTGGGCCGGCCGCTGGATCCCGCACTGCGCGACCAGATCGCCGCGATCTGCGAGCGGCTGGACGGGATGGCGCTGGCGATCGAGCTGGCCGCCGCCCGGTGTTCCACGCTCGGGCTGGACGGCATCAACGCCGCCCTGTCCCACCCGCTGCGGATGCTGACCGGCGGCTCCCGTGCCGATGAGCGGCACCGTTCGGTGCGGGGGGCTCTGGACTGGAGCCATGCTCTGCTGGAACCGGCCGACCGGGCGCTGCTGCGCCAGGTGTCGGTGTTCGTGGCACCGTTCACCGCTGCCGCGGCGGCGGAGGCAACCGGTTCCGAGGAGGGCATCGTCGCCGAGGGACTGGCCCGGCTGGCCGAACAGAGCCTGCTGGTGGTGACGGCGTCCCCGGGCGGGACCGAGTACCGGGCGTTGGAGACCATCCGCCAGTACGGGACGGAGCGGCTGGCCGAGGCCGGTGAGCTGGTCGGCGCTCGATCCCGCCACGTTCGCTGGTGCCTGGCCAAGGCCGCCGAGCTGGCGGTGGTACGAGCGGACTGGCGGGCCCGGTTCGACGCGGTGGCGGACGATCTGCGCGCCGCCCTGGCGTGGGCGGCCGACCGGCCGGAACAGCGCACGGACGCGTACGACCTCGCCCGACGCCTGGCCGAGTTGACCTTCATCCGTAACCTGATCGGCGAGTCCCAGGGGCGCTATGAGCAGGCCGCCGCGCTCGCCGACGACCCCGCCGCCGGCGCGTCGATGCTCCGGCACGCCGCGGCCGTGGCCGGCTGCCGGATGAATGGTGATGATATGTACCGCCTGCACCGCGCGGCCGCGGACGCCGCCCGCCGGTCCGGCGACACCGCCGGCGCCGCCTGTGACCTGGCGACCGCCGCCGCCAACGCCTACCGGTTCTCCGGCAAGTTCGTCCGGAAGCCGCCACGGGAAGAGGCGATCGCGCTCATCACCGAGGCGCGGGAGCTGGGCGGGGACGACCCGGCCGCCCAGGCCGCGGTGGCGCTGGCCGAGGCTGGGCGGGCGCTCACCGAGCTCGGTGCCGCACCGGGCCTGAACGACGACGCTGTCCCCATGACGATCGCACGCGCCGGACGAGCGGTCGAACTCGCTCACCGCACGGGTGACCCGTTCGCCGAGTCCGCCGCGCTCGATACGCTGACCTGCGCCCAGAGCTGGGCCGGTGACACGTTCGCCGCCGCCGACACGGCCCGGCGCCGGATCACGCTGCTTGCATCCACACCGGATACCCCGGCCGCTGCCCACGAGCTGATCGAGGCGCTCGGTGAGGCCACCGAGGCCAGCCTCGGCACCGGCGACCTGCCGGGTGCCCGCCGGTGGGCACGGCGACTCGCGGATCATCCGCTGCTGGCGGAAGTCGGCCACCGTGCCACGGGCTGGCTCCTTGTGGCCGACGCGTTGGCGGGCGACGTCGAGGAGACACTGACCGGCAGCGTCCGGTTCCTCGACGCCTGGCAGCAGGCCGGCAGCCCCGCCAGGTCCGTCCTCGGTCCGCCGGCGGCCGCGGTGGCGATGATCCACGGCCTACGCGAGGACCAGGACGCCTGGCGCGAATGGAGCGCGGTGCTGAATCGGCTCGACCCCTCACCGGGGAACGCCCACGGCTACGGGGCGATCTTTGAGGCGGTGCTTCTGCTCCACCGTGGGCAGGCATCGGAGGCGCTGGAGCGCCTGGCGCCCGAGCCCGGCGAGGTGTGGCAATGGGTCACCTGGATCTGGCTGCACTGGTATGTGGCGCTGCGCGCCGAAGCTGCCGTGCTCGCCAGGAGCTCCGATGCCGGCGACCGTCTGGCCGAGGCTCGGACCGTCGTGGCCGGCAACCCGGTCGCCGGTGCCATCGTGGAGCGGGCCCGAGCGCTGCTCGACGACGACCGGGAGCGGTTGCTCGCCACGGCGGATACGTTCGACACCGCCGGCTGCCGCTATCAGTCGGCGCGGACCCTGGTGCTCGCCGGGGGCGATCACGCCGCCCGCGGGGCGGCCGTGCTGGCCGATCTCGGCTTCGCCCCGATGGCCCTGCCCCGACACCCATGACGACCTCGGACTGAAACGGCTTGACCACCTCCCGGACTGCCGCGACGCCCCTGCCCTGGCTCAGGCGGCGGTCATGCCGCCGTCGACGGCGAGGGCGGCTCCGGTGATGAAGGGGGCCTCGTCGCTCAGCAGGAAGGCCGTGAACGCGGCGATCTCCTCCGGCCGCCCGATCCGGCCGATCGGGTGCATCGCCCCGGCCGCCCGCAGCGCCTCGTCGGGGGTGGGGCCCATGCCCGACCGCAGCAGCGGGGTGTCGACGCCGCCGGTCACCAGGGCGTTGATCCGGATGCCGGCCGGGGCCGTCTCGAGCGCCGCCGATCGGGTGAGGCCGATCACGCCGTGCTTGGCGGCGCTGTAGGCGGCCGCGCCGGGCTGGCCGCCGACGCCGGTGACGGAGGCGTTGTTCACGATCGCGCCGCCGCCGCTCGCCTTCAGGGCCGGGATCTGGTGCTTGAGGCCGTAGAAGACGCTGCTGAGGTTGAGGGCCAGCTCGGCGTGCCAGGCGTCGGCGTCGAGGTCGGTGACCGGGCCGGGGGCCGTGGCGGCGCCGACGTTGTTGAAGACGCCGTCGAGGCGGCCGTACCGGCTCACCGCCTGCCGGACCAGCTCGGCCATCTCGCTCTCCACCGTCACGTCGGCGGGCACGAACGTGGCCTCCCCTCCGGTGGCGCGGATGGCGGCCGCCAGGGTGTCGCCGGCCTCCTTGCCGCGTGCGGCCAGGACGACCTTCGCGCCCTCGGCGGCGAGCCGTTCGGCGGTGGCGCGGCCCATGCCGGAGGTGGCGCCGGTGATCAGGATGACTTTGCCGGTGAAACGTGCGGACACGGTGACTCCTGTGTCGGATAGAGGGTGTTCAGAAGGTGAGCACGAGCCGGCCGCGCAGGCCGCCGGCTTCGAGCCGCCGGTGGGCGGTGGCCGCCTCGGCGGCGGGGAGGGTCGCGGCGACGCGCGGGGTGAGCACGCCCGACTCCACGAGCCCGCGGATGTGGTGGAGCTTGTCCGTGCGCCCGGCGTAGTCGGGGACGAACACCGTCCGCACCGCGACCCGGCCGTTCTCGCCGAAGTGGTGGCCGCCGGGCTCGTCGCCGGTGCGGAAGCGGGCGTACGCGCCGCCGTCGCGGACGGCGTCGAGCAGGCCCGGCCCGACCAGTGCGGTGTCGGCGACGGCGTCCACGCCGCCGGGACGCCGGGCCAGGATGCGGTCGGCGACGCCGGGCCCCCTGGCCACGATCTCGTCCGCGCCCAGGCCGCGGACCAGCCCCTCGTCGGCGGGCGCGGCGTCGGCGACCACGGTCAGGCCCGCGTGGGCGGCCAGTTCGACGAGGTAGCCGCCCAGGGTTCCGGCGGCCCCGACCACGGCGAGCACCGATCCGGGGGCGAGCGCCAGCAGGTCGAGCGCCAGCAGCGCGGTGAGCCCGTTCATCGGGAGCGTCGCGGCGGCCGCGTGGCCGGTGTTCTCCGGTGCCGGGACGACCCAGCCGGCCGGCAGCACCGCGTGTTCGGCGTAGCCGCCCTGCGGCGTCACCATCGCCATCACCCGCTGACCGATCGACAATCCGGTCTCGGTTCCCGGGCCGATCTCGTCGACCACTCCGGCGATGTCCAGGCCGGGCACGTACGGCCCCGGCACGCCGGCGAACGCCCACGCGCTGGCTCCCGAGCGCAGCAGGGTGTCGGCCGGGTTCACCGCCGCGGCGTGCACCCGCACCCGGACCTCGCCGGGGCCGGCGTGGGGGGCGGGCAGGTCGAGAACACGGAGCGCTTCGGGTCCTCCGAACTCGTGGACCCCGATTGCTTGCATCGTCCCAGCTCCCGAATGGTTCTTGATGTATACCAGGTCTGACATTGGTACCTTCCACCCGAGTGCGGCCCGGCCGCAAGAAGGCACTTCGTCATGACCAGGTATCGCAGGCGGAACCGCCCGGGGAGGAACCTGGTACTGGCCGTATACTGCGTCCATGTCGCAACCGGCCGAGCTGTGCGAGGAGGGCCGCCTCGCCCTGATCCGCGACGTGCTCGAACGGATCGGCGACAAGTGGTCGGTGGTGGTCATCTGCCAGCTCGACGACACCACCCGCAGGTTCAACGAGCTCAGCCGGATGAGCAGCCCCATCACCAAACGAATGCTCAGCGCGACCCTGCAGGGGCTGGAGCGCGACGGCCTGGTGACCAGGACCGTCTACGACACCAAGCCCCCGCGGGTCGACTACGCGCTGACCCCGCGCGGGATCAGCCTGCTCAAGGTGGTCCGGGAGCTGGCCGGCTGGGCCGAGGCCAACGCCGCCGGCATCCTCGAGTCGAGATCGGGCTACGACGCCCGCTGAGAGGTCAGATCGTGACCGCGCCGTCCGAGGCCGAGCCGACCGTGGCGACGTACTTCGCCAGCACGCCCCGCTCGACCGGGCGGTCCGGGCGGGTCCACGCCGCGGCGCGGGCCTCCAGTTCGGCCGCGTCCACCCGCAGGTCCAGCACCCGGGCGGCCGAGTCGATGACGACGGTGTCGCCGTCCCGGACCAGCGCCAGCGGGCCGCCCCGGTAGGCCTCCGGGGCCACGTGGCCGATGACCAGGCCGTGGGAGACGCCGGAGAACCGGCCGTCGGTCACCAGGGCGACGTTCAGGCCCTGGCCGACCAGCGCGCCGGTGATCGAGAGCATCTCCCGCATCCCCGGGCCGCCGGCCGGGCCCTCGTACCGGACGATCACCACCTCGCCGTCGACGATGCGGCGCTCCTGGATGGCGGCGAAGCAGGCCTCCTCGCCGTCGAACACCCGCGCCGGGCCGGTGAACACGAAGTCGGGCCTGCCGCCCAGCTTCAGCACGCAGCCGCCGGGGGCGAGCGAGCCCCGCAGGACGGCCAGCGCCCCCGGGCCCTTCACCGGGTAGGCCACCGTCTTCACGACCTGCTGGCCGGGGGCCTCCTGGGCCGACTCGGCCACCTCGGCGAGGGTGCGGCCGTCGACCAGGGTCACGTCCTCGCGCAGCAGGCCGGCGTCGAGCAGGCGGCGTACCACCAGCGACGTGCCGCCCGCGCGCCACAGGTCGGCGGCGCTGTGCGGACCGGCCGGCTTCACCCCGGCGACGATCGGGATCTGGTGGCAGATGCGGTCGATGTCGTCGATCTCCAGCGCGACCCCGGCCTCGCGGGCGATGGCCAGCAGGTGCAGGACCGCGTTGGTCGAGCCGCCCATCGCGGCGACCGAGACGATCGCGTTGTGCAGCGACGCCTCGGTGATCACCCGGGACGGCCGGGCGTCGCGGGCCAGGGCGTCCATGACGACCTCGCCGACCAGCACGGCGGCCTCGTTCTTCGACGGGGCCACGGCCGGGATGTCGCTCACGCCGAAGGGCGACAGGCCGAGGAAGTCGCAGATGGCGCCCATCGTGTTGGCCGTGTACTGCGCGGCGCAGGTGCCGGCCCCCGGGCAGGCGTGGCGGGCCAGGTCGTCGACGTCGTCCTGGCTGAGCTTGCCGACGCTGCGCTCGCCGAGCGCCTCCCACATGTCCTGGATCGTCACGTCGCGGTCACGCCAGCGGCCGGGCATCATGCTGCCGCTGTAGAGGATCACCGACGGCACGTCGAGGCGGCTCAGGGCCATGATCGCGGCAGGTGCGGTCTTGTCGCAGCCGACGATCGCCACGATCGCGTCGAACTGGTGGGCGCGGCCCATCAGCTCGATCGAGTCGGCGATGACCTCGCGGCTGACCAGCGAGGCCCGCATACCGGGGGTGCCCATCGTGAGGTTGTCGGAGACCGCGATGGTGTTGAACTCCATGGGGGTGCCGCCCGCCCGGCGCACCCCGTCGGCGACGTGGGCGGCGAGTTCGCGGTGGGTGAGGTTGCACGGCATGGTGCCGGTCCACGTGGAGGCGATGCCGACCTTGGGGCGGCGCATGTCCTCGTCGGTCCAGCCCATCGCGTACAGGTGGGAGCGCGCCGGGGCGCGGTCGGGGTCGGTCGCGATGCTCATGCGGTCTCCCTGGTTCTGGCGACGGGCAGGTCGAGGTTCAACAACCGCGCGGCGTTGCCCGCGAAGATCAGTTCACGGTCGCGGGGCGACAGGTTGAGTTCGTCGACGATCCTGACCTGCTCCTCCGCGTACTTCCTGATGTATCCCCACGGGAAGTCGCACGAGTCGGTGCCGAACAGGACGCGCTCGGGGCCGAAGGTCTCGTGGAACTTCCGGAACAGGGCCTTCTGGTCGAGGTCGTAGGGCACCCAGCGGGTCCACTCGTGGTTGCTGGAGCTGTCGACGTGGACGTTGGCGTTCGACCAGCCCAGGCGCAGCAGCTCGGCCGGGTAGCCGCAGCCGAAGTGGGCCACCACGAAGTTGACGGTGGGGAAGGCCTTGGCGACGTCGTGCAGCGCCAGCGGGTCCATGTTGGGGGCCCAGCCCAGCCCGCCGCCGCCGTTGACCGGGCCGAAGTGCAGCACGACGGGCAGCGCGTGCTCCTCGACGACCTCCCACACCGGCCAGAGCGACCGGTCGGCCAGCGGCACGGTCACCCAGGGCGCGATGACCTTGTAGCCGCGCAGCCCGATCTCCACGGCGCGGCGCAGTTCGGCGGCGGCTCCGGGGGAGCAGGGCTGGTGGTTGGCGAAGCCCACGAAGCGGTCGGGGTGGGCGGCGACCACCGAGGCGAGGCGGTCGTTGCCGCCGCCGGACATGAAGACCACCCGCTCCAGGCCGAAGTCGTCGGCCTCCTCCCGCCAGGCGGCGGCCAGCGCCTCGGTGGTGCGCGTCTCGGGCGCGGTGGGCGGGAGGCTGCGCGCCCTGCGGACGCGTTCGGCGTACTTCGCGGAGTTGGCGCGCAGCACCTCCAGCTTGGCCGGGCCGCAGACGTGCTCGTACTCGGCGTCGAGGCGGTCCTGGGTGGGCTCGTCGCCGGGGAAGTGGCAGTGGAAGTCGATGATCATTTGATCCGCACCGTGTTCCGCAGCAGGCCGACGCCCTCGACCTCGCACTCGACCACGTCGCCGTCCCTGAGCCAGAGCGGGGGCCTGCGGCCCATGCCGACGCCGTGCGGGGTGCCGGTGGCGATGACGTCGCCCGGGTTCAGGGTCATGTACGTCGAGAGATAGGCGATGATCTCGGGGATCTTGAAGATCATCTCGCCGGTGGTGCTGTCCTGGACGGTTTCCCCGTTGACCCTGGCGGAGATCGCCAGGTCGTGGGGGTCGGGGAGCTCGTCGGCGGTGACGATCCACGGTCCGAGCGGGCAGAACCCGTCGAAGTTCTTGCCCCGGAACCACTGCCCGTCGGCGAACTGGGCGTCGCGGGCGGAGACGTCGTCGGCGACGGTGTAGCCGAACACCCCGTCGGGGCCCATGACCACGGCCAGCTCGGACTCCCAGTCGAGCTGGTCGGTGGTCCCCGCCGGGACCACGACGTCCTGATACGGGCCGGTCAGGGTGTGGGCGGTCTTCACGAAGGCCAGCACCTTGGACGGGGTGTCCAGGCCGGTCTCCCGGATGTGGTCGGCGTAGTTCAGGCCGATGCAGATGATCTTCTCCGGGTGGGCCACCGGGCTGAGCAGCTCCACGTCGGCGAGCGGGACCGCCGGTCCGGCGGGGGTGAAGTCCCCGCCGGAGGCGATCAGGTCACGGACGGCGTCGGCCATGTAGGCCGTGGACTCCTCGGCCACGGGGGCGACGGCGTCCCCTTCGACGAGCCCGGCGAAGATCCGGCCGTCGGACGTGCGGTATCGGGCGATGCGCATAGGTGCAAACTCCAATCCCGAAATATCGGGATAAAACGGGCGAACGAAGAGCTGGGGGTGCCGAGCTGACGGCAGCCCCTACGGTCGGGTGCCGGAGAGGAGATCGGGCGATGTGCTCAGGCGAAGGCCGGTAGGAAGCGTTTCTGTTCGGCGATGAGGGCGTCGGTGAGCGTGGCGGCGGCTTCGGGGTCGGTCACCGCGCCGTCGGCGATCATCGCCTCCACCGCGAGGTCGCGTGAGCCCGTCATGGCCGCCTCGACCGCCAGGTAGACCGAGGTCAGGCGGCGGGCCAGGATCGCGGTCAGCGGGGCCGACAGGTCGGGGACCGACACCGGGCGCAGGCCCCGGGCGGTGGCCACGCCGGGGATCTCCAGCGCCGCGTCGTCGGGCAGGCCGGGGACCGCGCCGCGGTTCGGCACGTTGACCGAGAACATCTGTCTCTGGTCCAGCTCGATCGAGCGGATGATCGCGATGAGCTGCTCCTGCTCGCCCGTCGAGCGGTCGAAGACGGTCTCGTCGAGCGGGGCCTCGCCGAGCGCCTGGGCGCGCATGCCCTGGTAGCGGTTCTCGCCCCACTCCAGGATCTCCGGCACCGAGAAGGCGTCCACGCCGAGGGTCTTGCCGTAGTAGGAGCCGCCCGCCCAGCGCTCGGGGAAGAACTCCAGCACGTGGCGGTCGTTGGCGGCCGGGTAGGCGCCGTACCGCTGGAAGATCTCCCAGGAGAACGGGTTGTGCCAGGCCTTGCCGTTCTCCCAGATGGAGCCGATGTCCTGCGGCTCGGGCGCGACGGCCAGCTCGCGGGCCACCTTCTCCCGCACGCCGGGCCAGGCGTCGGCGCCGTTGTGGCGGAAGTCGTAGATGAACGTCAGGTGGTTGATGCCGGCGTACAGGGTGGAGGTCTCCTCGAAGGGGAGACCGGCGAAGGCGGCCAGTTCGCGCTGGACGTGGTGCATGCCGTGGCACAGGCCGACGACCTCGACCCCGGCGTGGCGGGTCATCGCGTACACGTTGGCGGTCATCGGGTTGCTGTAGTTGAAGAAGAACGCCCCGGGCGCGAGCGCCTTGACGTCACGGGCGATCTCGACCATGACCGGGACGGTGCGCAGCAGGCGGGAGATGCCGCCGGGCATCACCGAGTCGCCGACCGGCTGGTAGATCCCGTGCCGGATGCAGACGTCGTGGTCGGCCTGCCACGCGGGCCGGCCGCCGACGCCGACGCAGGTCACGACGTAGTCGGCGCCCGGCAGCATCTCCCGGCGGTCCGTGGAGGAGCGCACGGTGATGCGGTCGCCCGCGCCCCTGGCCTCGACCATCAGCCCGGCCAGCCGGGCGGCCACGCCGAGCGCCTCCTCGTTGACGTCCACGAGGCGGATCTCCCACGCCCCGAGGTCGTCGGCCGAGATCAGGTCGGCCAGCAGGCCCCTGGTGAAGACGGCCGAACCTGCTCCGATCAGGACCAGGACCTTCATGGTGCTCCTATCTCAGGTGGAAACGACGGTGACGCCCGCGCCTTCGAGCGCGGTCACCGCCTCGACCGGCGCGGCCGTGTCGGTCACGACCGTGTCGATGCGCGACAGCGGCGCGATGCGCACGGCGCTGCGCTGGGTGAACTTGCTGTGGTCGGCGAGCACGACGAGCCGGGTGGCCGCCGCGATCATGTTGCGGTCGGTCTCGGCCTCCGCCAGGTGGGCGCCGAGCATCCCGTACGCCGGATCGATGCCGTAGGCGCTGAAGAAGCCGACGTCGATGTGGACGTCGTTGAGCGCCTGGCTGGTCAGATGGCCGAGCAGCGACAACTCGGCGTTGCGCATCAGGCCGCCCAGCACGAGCACCTGCGTGGTCTCCGAGGCCATGCCGATCGCGTACGCGATGGCGACCGAGTTGGTCACCACGGTGACGTCCGGGACCGTGACCAGGTGGGGCACCATCTGGGCCGTGGTCGAGCCGCCGGTCAGCAACACCGCGCTGCCGGGCGTCACGAGCCGGGCCGCCGCGGCGGCGATGCGGCGTTTCTCGTCGAGGTTGCGGATCGAGCGTTCGACCATGGGCGTCTCGGCGACCTCCGGGCCGCCGTCCACGGCGACCGCGCCGCCGTGGACCCGGCGCAGCAGGCCGCGTTCGTCCATCTCGTCGAGGTCGCGGCGCACCGTGGAGACGCTCACGTTGAGCAGGGCCGCGAGGTCGTCCACGCTCACCGACCCTCGGCTGCGCACGTGGGAGAGCAGTTCGCTCCGGCGCCTCTCGCTCAGCATCAGTAGCCGGCCTTTCTGTCCACAAGATTCAGCAGGGGGCGGCCCTCGACCAGCCGCCGCAGATTCTCGGTGAACAGAACGCGGACATGATCGTGGTAGCCGGGCGCGAATCCTGCCACGTGCGGAGTGATCAGGACATTGCTTTCCGACCAGAAAGGACTGCTTTCCGGCAGCGGTTCCTCGGCGAACACGTCGGAGATGAGGTAGCCGACCTGCCCGCTTCTGAGGGCGGCCAGCAGCGCGTCCTCGTCGACGACGCCGCCCCGGGCGCCGTTGATGACCACGGCACCCGGCTTGAGCTGGGCGAACGCTTCGGCGTCCAGCAGATGGTGGGTCTCGTCGGTGTGCGGGACGGTCAGCACGAGGTAGTCGGAGCGGGCCAGCAGGCCGGGCAGGCCCTCGGGCCCGACGACCTCGGCGGGGGTCTCGTCGGCGACCTCGCTGAACCGTTCGCCCGCCCGGGTCCCGCCCCGGCGCATGCCGATGACGTTCATGCCGAAGGCGTGCGCGAGGCGGCCGATCTCCTGGCCGATGCGGCCGTAGCCGACGATGCCCACGGTGGAGCCGGGGATCATGCGCGGCATGAGCCGGTTCCACCGGTAGTCGAGATCGGGCCAGTGGCGGTCGCCGTTCAGGCCGATGATGTGCGGCAGGTGGTGGGCGTGCGCGAGGATCATCATCAGCACCCACTCGGCCAGCGGCTTCGGGGAGACGCCCCCGATGGTGGTGACGTCGACCTCCGACTCCCACAGGTCGGTGCCCTTGACGTGGTCGCAGCCGCTCGTGTCGAGCTGCACCCAGCGCAACCTCGGCGCGGCGCCATGAGGGGGAAAGGCGGTGTTGGTGTAGAGCACGTCGGTCTCGGCCAGCACCTCGGCCGGGATCTCCTCGGCGCTGCGGGCCAGGTGCCTGCGCACCCGCACGCCGGGCACGGTCACGGCGGCCAGCCAGTCGTCGTCGAAGTCGAGGGTCACCAGCACGTTGATCATCGGGGGAGTCCTCACTTGATGCCCGATCGGGCCATGCCTTCGACGAAGTGCCGCTGGAACAGGGCGAACACGATGATCATGGGGATCATCGACAGGAGCGACATCGCCATCAGCGAGCCGTAGTCCTGGCCGTACTGGTTCTTCAGGAACAGCAGGCCGACCTGGAGGGTGTAGCTCTCCGGGTCCTTCAGCACGATCAGCGGCCAGGCGAACTCGTTCCACCGCCACATGAACGTGAAGATGACCAGCACCGCGATCAGCGGACGGCACAGCGGCAGCACGACCGTGCGGAAGATGCGCCACTGGCTCGACCCGTCGCACTGCGCGGCCTCGATCAGCTCGTCGGGGATCGCCATCATGAACTGCCGGGCCATGAACAACCCGAACGCCTCGGCCAGCCGGGGCACGATGACGCCCCAGTCGCTGCCGATCAGCCCGAAGTCCACCACCAGGTGGAACTGCGGCACCATCACGACCTGCACCGGCACCATCAGCGTGCTGATGATGAGGATGAACAGCACGTTCCGGCCGGGGAAGCGCAACTTGGCGAAGGCGTAGCCGGCCATCAGGTTGATGACCACGGTGAGCACGACGGCGACGACGGCGATGAACACCGAGTTCACCGCCCACATGCCGTAGGGGAACTTGCTCAGCGGGTCGGTCAGGTTCTCCCACCGCACGCTCGTCGGCCACAGGTGCAGCCCGGGGCCGCGCATGTCGGCCGAGGAGGAGATCGCGGTGACGACCATCCAGTAGACGGGGAACAACATCGCGACCGCCCCGGTGATCGCGAACGCCAGGCGATAGCGCGTCATGCGACGTCCCTCCGCTTGTTCACACGCCACTGGACGATCGTCATGACCAGGACGATGAGGTAGAGCACGACGCCGATGGCCGAGGCGTAACCCTGCTGCCGCTGCTCGAACCCGGCGGAGTACGCGTAGGTGACGAGCATCGTGGTCGAGTTGCCGGGGCCGCCGCCGGTCATGACGTAGACGATGTCGAAGACCTGGAAGCTGTTGATGATGCCGATCACGATCAGGAAGAACGTGGTCGGGCCGAGCTGCGGGATCGTGATGCGGCGCAGCGTCGCCCACCGGGAGGCGCCGTCGCAGCGGGCCGCCTCGAACACCTCGCGCGGGATGCCCTGGAGCGCGGCGAGGTAGACGACCATGTTGAAGCCGAGGCCGATCCACAGGCTGATGGCCACCAGCGACAACAAGGCCGGCACGCCCTCGGACTGCCACGGCACCGGGCCGAGCCCGACGACGTCCAGGACGCGGTTGACCAGGCCGATGTCCTCGTTGAACAACCAGGCGCCGATGAGCGCGCTGCTCACGCCCGAGATGACGGCGGGCAGGTAGTAGACCGCCCGGATCAGCCCCCGGGCGGGCATGCGCTTGTTGAGCAGCAGCGCCGCCGCCAGGCCCGCGACCAGGCACAGCGGCACCGAGATCGCGGTGTAGAGGGCGGTGTTCCACAACGCCGTCCAGAAGATCTTGTCGCTGAGGATCTCCTGGTAGTTCTGCAGCCCCACCCATTTGGCGATGCCGAAACCGCGGGTCTGCTGGAGGCTGATCCAGAAGACCTGGATCAGCGGCCAGAACATGAAGACCGCGAAGACGGCCACCGCCGGTGCGGCGAACGCCAGGCCGGTCAGCGCCTCGCGCGCCCGCCGCGTCCGGACCGTTGCCATCGGGCCTCCTCTTAGGCGGACAGCGCCTTCTCGATCGCGGTGCCGATCGCGCCGACGGTGTCGTCGGCCGACTGGCCGCCGGTGAACCAGCCCTCCAGGTTCTGCACCAGCGCGTCGTTCACGCCGGAGAAACCGGGCAGGGTGACGAACTGGACCAGGTCGGCGGGCATGGTGGTGGCCTGCTGCTGGAAGACCGGCATCAGGTCGGGGGAGACGGCGTAGTCCAGCTTCGCGCCGGCCAGGTCCTTGCGGGCCGGGAGCACCGTCGTCTGCTCGCAGAACAGCTGCATGTTGGCCGGTTCGGCGAGGAACTTGGCGAACGCGGCGGCGGCCTCGGGCGCCTTGCTCTGCGTGGTCACCGCGACCGCGTTGCCGCCGAGGTCGGAGGCGGCGCCGGCGGGGCCCTTGGGCAGGAAGGTCGCGCCGATCTCGATGCCCTTGGCGGTCTTGCTGATGTCGGGCAGCAGGAAGTCGCCGACGAACGCCATGGAGATCTTGCCGGAGCCGAACACGAGGTCGGGGCTGTTGGCCGTCTTGACCATCATGTTCTTCGGCATCAGGCCCTTGTCGTAGAACGACTTGGTGAACTCCAGGGTCTGGCGGGCCTGCGGCGAGTCGAACACGACGCTCTTGCCGTCGGGGCCCAGGGCCTTGCCGCCCGCCTGCCAGAGCCAGTTGAACCAGCGGTAGGCGCCGTACTGCTGCCAGTTGACGCCGAAGGCGGCGGTCGCGCCGGTGCCGGCGGCGTTCAGCTTCTCGGCGACCTCCAGGAACTGCTCCCAGGTCCAGGCGGTGTCGAGGGTGGTCGGCACGTCGGTGATGCCGGCCTTCGCGAAGTGCGCCTTGTTGTAGAGGATCGCGCTCGTGTCGGTGTGGTGCGGGACGCCGTAGGGCTTGCCCTCGTACTGCACGCCGGCCCACAGGGCGTCGATGAACTGGGCCGAGTCCGCGCCGATCGTCGCCGACAGGTCGGCCAGCACGCCCTGGGAGCTGTAGATGCCGATGTCGTTGTAGGTGACGCGGAACAGGTCGGGGCCCTGGCCCGACTGCAGCCGGGCGTCGAGGGTGGTGCGCATCTGGTCGTACGGAAGCTGCTCGACCTTCACCTTCACGCCCGGGTTGGCCTTCTCGAAGGCGCGGGCGACGGTGTTGAAGGCGGCCATCTCGGCGTCCGAACCCCAGACGGAGAACGTGAGGTCGCCGGTGGCGGCGCCGGCGCTCGCGGCGTTGGCGGGCGCGCTGGGGGCGGCTCCGCCACCGCCGCAGGCGGCGAGGGCGCTCGTCGCGGCGGCGCCCGCGGCCGTCATGCCGGCCGCGCGGAGGAACTGGCGGCGGTTGAAATTCATGGGGGCCTCCCTTGGGCTCCGGCCTGGTGTGCAGTTCCTATCAACTTCACGCAGAAAACGTCAATACATCGCAAAATGGTCACTTGACAGTCACGACGGCCGTCTCTACGGTCCTGAAATGACAGATCTGCGCGTTTTTGAGAGTTTCGGGGGATCGGTGTGCGCGTTCAGGCGGGGCGGTCGCCCCAAGGGCGGGTCACGCCGAGCACCGCGGAGTCCCCGCTGAAGGCAAGCTCCAGGGCGGCGGCGGAGACCTCTTCCGGGGTGTGCCACCGGCCGGTCGGGTGCCAGCCCAGGATCAGCCGCGGCCGGTCCGGCAGCGGGGGCCGCGGCCCGTCGGGCGCGGCGTACGCGCTGGTCAGCACCTGGACGACCCGGTCGGCGCGGGCGTCGACGACGTCCCAGGCGGCCTGGTCGCCGAACGGGAGATACGCCAGCGCCAGGTCGAAGCGCCGGTCACCCAGGGCCGTCACGAAACTGGGCACATTTGTAACGTCTGCTAGCACTATGTCGCCAATGTCTGAAGTGCAATGTTTGTTGCGCGAAACGATAGAAACGACCATCCCTCTGGCGGCCAATCCCACCACGGCCGGAGCCAGGATCCCCGTACCTCCGATGACCAGGACGTGACCTGACATGGAATTCGACCTCCTCGTGGCAGGGGAGCTGAACGCGGACGTCGTCGTCGAGTGCGGCGACGTGCGGCCGACGTTCGGGCAGGTCGAGGAGATCGTGGAGGACGCCACGATCGTCCTCGGCAGCTCCGGCGCGATCACCGCCTGCGGGGCGGCCCGGCTCGGCGCCCGCGTCGCCATGGCCGGGGTGGTCGGCGACGACTGGCTCGGGGACTTCGTGCTCGACCGGCTGGCCGAGCGCGGGGTGGACACACGCTACTGCCTGCGCAGACCAGGCCGGCGCACCGGGATGACCGTCGTACTGGGGGCCCGCGGCGACCGTTCGATGCTGACCTTCCCCGGCGAGATCGGCCGGCTGGCCGCCGCCGACGTGCCCGCCGAGGCGCTCGCCGCCGCGCGGCACCTCCACGTCAGCTCCTACTTCCTCCAGTACGACCTGTGGGCCGGCCTGCCCGCCCTGGTGCAGGAGTTCGCCGGGACGACGTCGGTCGACCCCAACTGGGACCCGTCCCGCTCCTTCGACCACGGGCTGCCGGCGCTGCTGCCCCACCTCGACTACCTGCTGCCGAACGAGCAGGAGGCCGAGCACATCGCCCGCGCCAACGGCGGGCCGCTCACCTGCGGCCTGGTGGTGAAACGCGGCGGCGACGGCGCCACCCTGAACCTGCCCGACGGCACCGCCCTCAGCGTGGACGCCCCCGCGATCACCCCGGTCGAGACGACCGGCGCGGGCGACTCCTTCGACGCCGGTTTCCTGGCCACCCTCCTGCGCGGCGGCACCCACGCCGAAGCGCTGCGCGTCGCCTCCGCCTGCGGCGCCCTCTCGACCCAGGGGCTCGGCGGCACCGCCGCGCAGCCCACCCTCCCCGAGGCGCTCGAACTCGCGGGCACCCTCACCGTCCACGATCTCCAGGAGACCCAGAAGTGACCGCAACGACCGCCCCCGAGCTGGCCCGGCGCACGCAGGCCGAAGTGGAGTCCCAGCCGGACACCTGGCGTCGCGCCATCGACCTGGCCGCCGCGACCGGCGTGCTGCCCGCCGCCGGCGCGAACGTGCTCGGCGTCGGCTGCGGCACCTCCTACTACATCCTCGAAAGCTACGCCCGCCGCCGTCAGCAGCTCGGCCACGGCCGCACCCGCGCCGCCATCGCCACCGAACTCGACGACGACGACGCCTACGACGCGGCGATCCTGCTGTCCCGCTCCGGCACCACCAGCGACCTGGTCCGGGTCGCCCGCGACCTGTCGCGGCGCATCCGCACGATCGCGATCACCGGCACCCCCGGCTCGCCGATCACCGAGGCCGTGCACGAGACGATCGTGATGGACTTCGCCGACGAGCACTCGGTCGTGCAGACCCGCTACGCCACCTCCGCGCTGACCCTGCTGCGCGCCTCGATCGGCGACGACGTGGCGGGCCTGCCGGACCTCGCCCGCGCCGCGCTGGCCGGGCCGCTGGTCGCCGACCCGGCCGACTACGACCACGTCGTCTTCCTCGGCACGGGCTGGGCGCGCGGCCTGGCGGAGGAGGCCGCGCTCAAGCTGCGCGAGTCGGCCCGGTTGTGGACGGAGTCGTACGCGAGCCTCGAATACCGGCACGGCCCGATCGCCTGCGCCTCGCCGCGCAGCCTCGTGTGGGCGCTCGGCCCGCTGCCCGCCGACGTCGTCGAGGCCGTGAACGCGACCGGGGCCACGCTCCGCGTCGCGAGCGGCGACCCGCAGGCCGAGCTGGTCCGGGTGCACCGCCTGGCCGTCGCCTACGCCCGGTACCGGGGGCTGGAGTGCGACAGCCCCGAGCACCTGTCCCGTTCGGTCGTCGTGGAGTAACCGTGCCCTTCGTCCAGTACGCCACCACCGCCCCCGTCCCCGCCGACCTGTCCGCCCGGCTGGCTCGCACCGTCGCCGACGCCCTGGACCTGCCGCCCGGCGCGGTCGTCGCGCAGCGGCTGGCCGTCCTCGACGGCGCGGGCGTCACGGCGGTCGTCCGGGGCCGGCCGCGCGACCCCGGGCTGATGCGCGCGGCGGTGGACCGGGCCGCCGCGCTGCTGAGCGCCGAACTGGGCGTCGACCCCGGCTACGTCTTCGTCTCCTGGCCCGATCCGGGGGTCGTCGGGTGATCCTCACCGTCACGCTCAACCCCGCCTACGACGTCACCTACCGGGTCCCCGGCCTGCGGCTGGGCGCCACCAACCGGGTCGGCGAGGTGGCGGTGCGCGCGGGCGGCAAGGGCCTGAACGTGGCCCGGCTGCTGCGGGCGCTGGGTCACGAGGTCACCGCGCTGGGCCTGGCCGACCCCCGGTTCGGCGCGGCGGCCGGGCTGCCCAACGCCTTCACGCCGATCGGCGGGGAGACCCGCCGCACGATCGCGGTCGTCGCCGACGAGGTCACGATGCTGAACGAGCCCGGCCCGGCCGTCTCGGCCGCGGAGTGGGCCGCGTTCCTGGCCGATTTCCAGGCCTGGGCGCCGCGCGCCTCCGCCGTGGTGATGTCCGGCAGCCTGCCGCCGGGCGTGCCGCCCGACGCCTACGCCGTGCTCGCCGCGCTGGCCGGCGACGTGCCGACGATCGTGGACGCCGAGGGCGACGCCCTCGTCCACGCGCTGGCCGCCCGCCCCCACGTCGTGAAGCCCAACGCCGACGAGCTGAGCCGCACCTTCGGCGCGGCGACCTCCGTCCGCGACGGCGCGATGCGGCTGCGCGAGCTCGGCGCCCGCGCCGCCGTCGTCTCCGACGGGCCGCGCGGCCTGCACGCCGACACCTCCGACGGGGTGTGGCGGGCGGTGCCGCCGTTCGCCGAGGGCAACCCGACCGGCGCGGGCGACGCCGCCGTCGCGGCCATCGCCATGGGCGTGGTCGCCCGCTGGGACTGGGCCGAGACGCTCCAGCACGCCGCCGCCCTGTCGGCCGCCGCCGTCAGGGCACCCCTGGCCGGGCAGGCCGACCACGCCGCCTACCGGGCCAATCTCACCGTCGTCACCACGGAACCACTGGAGCGAGAGTGCTGACCCCCACCGCCGAGATCATCTCCGCCGCGTACGCCGCCGGCCGCGGCGTCGGCGCGTTCAACGTGATCCAGGTCGAGCACGCCCAGGGCATCGTGGCCGGGGCCGAGGAGGCCGGGCTGCCGGTGATCCTCCAGGTCAGCGAGAACACCGTCGACTACCACGGCGGCCTGGCCGCCATCGGCGCGGCCTGCCTGGCCGTCGCCCGCGAGGCGTCGGTGCCGGTCGCGGTCCACCTCGACCACGCCACCCGGGCCGACCTGGTCGAACAGGCGGTGGAGCTGGGCTTCGGGTCGGTGATGTTCGACGCGTCGGCGTCGCCGTACGAGGAGAACGTGGCCGCGACCGCCGAGGTGGTGCGCCGGACCGGCGTCTTCGTGGAGGCCGAGCTGGGCGAGGTGGGCGGCAAGGACGGCGTGCACGCGCCCGGGGCCCGCACCGACCCGGCCGAGGCCGCCGCCTACGTCGCCGCCACGGGCGTGCACGCCCTCGCGGTCGCCGTGGGCACCTCCCACGCGATGCTCACCCGCGACGCCGCGCTCGACTTCGGCCTGATCGCCGAGCTGCGCGCGGCGGTGCCGGTCCCGCTGGTGCTGCACGGCTCGTCGGGCGTCGCCGACGACGGGCTCACCGAGGCCGTCGCCGCGGGCATGACGAAGATCAACATCGCCACCCACCTGAACAAGGCGTTCACCGCCGAGGTCCGGCGGGTGCTGGCCGCCGACACCACCGTCGACCCGCGCAGGTACCTGAAGCCCGCCCGCACCGCGGTCGGCGCGCAGGTCGCCCATCTGCTGCGGGTCCTCCACTGAAGGAGCCGACCATGAGTCTCACCCCGCACCCCGACCCGGGCGCGATCCTCGCCGAGAACGAGCGGCGTGCCCTGGAGCGGGAGGGCATCCCGATGTTCCTCGCGCTGGAGGACCTGCGCGGCCCCTCGACGCCGGCCGCCGACCGCGCCGAGGGCCCGGCCCTGGCCGACCTGACCGGCCGGTACGCCTCGGTGGTCCGCCCCGATGCGGCCGACGACGACCTCGCGGCCCTGGCGTCGGTGGTCACCGTCGTGGCCCGCGTGCACTTCTTCCCGGATGAGGACTGACATGGGATTCGCCGACTACCGCACCGCCCTCGAAGAGGGCCGCCACCTGCGCGTCGTCAACTACCACAACACCCCGGAGTCGACCGCCGGCCAGCTCCGCGAAGAGCTCGCCGCCTACGCGAAGGCGTTCGCGAGCGTCACCGTGGCCGACCTCGACCACTTCTACGCCACCGGCGAGTGGCGCCTGGACCGGCCCGGTTTCATCCCGGTCTTCTACGAGGGCTACCGCAACAACCACACGGTGGCCGCCCCCGTCTGCGAGGAAATGGGCCTCACGGCGTGGTTCCCGATCATCACCAGGTTCGTCGACTGCCCGCCCGCCGAGCAGCGCGCCTTCGCCGAGGCCCACGACATCGACCTGGTGGAGGAGGAGCTCTCCTACGACCGTCTTGCCCTGACCTGGGACGAGGTCGCCGAGATCGGGCAGCGCCACGTCGTGGTCCCGCACACCGGCAGCCACACGCCGATCGGCGGCATCGTCACCGCCGCCGACGTGGAACGCGAGCTGGTCGAACCGCGCCGCCGCGTCCAGGAGGTGACCGGCCAGGAGGCCGCCGCCAACGTCTACCTGTACGGCACGCCGTTCGGCACCAGCGACTTCCAGGACCGGGCGGTGCTCGACGCCGGATACCGCTACCAGATCAGCAACACCATGATCCAGCGCATCGCCTGACCTACTCGGGCCAGGCCGAGCCCTCGATCACCTCGACGAAGTCGCCCCGGACGAACCCGGGCACGAAGTGGGCCAGCACGTCGGCCTTGACGTTGCCGAACGTCGTCTCGGGGCGGTCCTTGATCCCGTCGGTGAACGCGGCCAGGATGCGCTTCTTGAAGTCGGGCCGGGGATGGGCCTCGACCACGGCCGCCCGCTGCTCGCCGGAGACGGCGTCGTAGCCGATGCCCAGCACGTCGAGCTCCACCCCCCGGGTGACCAGCGCGATCTCCGGAGCCATGTGCAGCGGGATCTCCGGGGTGGTGTGGAGGGCGATGGCCGTCCACACCAGATCGGCCTCCCGGCCGGTGATCCCGTGGGCGTGCAGGAACCGCCGCGCCTCGTCGGCGCCGTCGATCTCGAACCGCTGACCGGTGCTGCGGAAACGCCCGGTCAGCCCGAGATCGTGGAACATCGCGCCGACGTACAGCAGCTCGGGGTCGAAGGAGAGGCCCTGGTCGCGCCCGCGCAGCGAACCCCAGAGGAACACCCGCCGCGAGTGGTCGAACAGCAGCGGTTCGGCCGCCTCCCTGACCAGTTCGGTGGCCTCCCGCGCGAGAGGGCTGTCGGGGATCCGCACGCCCGCGATCGTCTCGCTCATGATCTTCCTCCCTCTTTCTCGGTACGACTCCAGAATCTCCGGCCGCCTACACTGGGGGCCATGTCCTTTCTGACAGATGAACCACAGATTCAGACATGAACCACCGGGTCGGATTCGTGGTGTTCGACGGGGTGACCCTGCTGGACGTCAGCGGCCCCGCCGAGGTCCTGCACCAGGCCGGTCAGGCCGGGCACCCCTATGAGCTGGTCCTGGTCTCCGCCTCCGGCGGCCAGGTCACCACGTCGACCGGCCTGCCGCTGAGCGGGGTCGTGACGGCGGCCGAGGCCGGCTTGGTCGACACGGTGCTCGTGGCCGGCGGCGACCTGCTGGCCGAGCGGCCTCTGGACCCGGGCCTGCTGGCGACGGCCCGCACGCTGGCCGCCGGCGCCACCCGGGTCGCCTCGGTGTGCACCGGCGCGTTCGTGCTGGCCGAGCTCGGCCTGCTCGACGGCCGCCGCGCCACCACCCACTGGCGGCACGCGGGCGTGCTCGCCCGCCGTCACCCCCGGGTGCGCGTCGAGCCCGACGCGATCCACGTCAGGGACGGCCGGTTCGTCACCTCGGCCGGGATCAGCGCCGGGATCGACCTGACCCTGGCCCTCGTGGAGGACGACCACGGAGCCGAGGCGGCCCGCCGCATCGCCCGCGAGCTGGTCGTCTTCCTGCAGCGGCCCGGCGGGCAGTCGCAGTTCACCGAGGCCACCACGCCGCCCGGGGGCCACGACGTCCTGCGGGTGCTGATCGACTCCGTGCTGGCCGACCCGGCCGCCGACCACGGCCTGCCGGCCATGGCCGCAGCGGCGGCCGTCAGCACCCGCCACCTGACCCGGTTGTTCCACACCGAACTGGGCACCACCCCGGCCCGCTGGGTCGAGCGGGTGCGTCTCGAACACGCCCAGCGGCTGCTGCTCGAGGGGCACAGCGTCACGGCGGCGGCCCGCGACAGCGGGCTCGGCAGCGACGAGACCCTCCGCCGGGTCTTCGACCGCCATCTCGGCATCACGCCCACCGCCTACCGTCAGCGCTTCGCCACCACGACCACTCGAAGCGGATAATCCATCCATTTGTGCTACCGTCTTCCTGAGCGGATGGACTATCCGCTTTTTCTGGATGGAGGGGCACATGACGAAGACGGCTCTGGTCACGGCCGGCACGGGAGGCATCGGTCTGGAGACCGCGCTCGGGCTGGCCGCCGCCGGGTTCGCGGTCACCGTGGTCGGGCGCGACCCCGCCCGGGGAGCCCGCGCGGTCGACCGCATCGACGCCACCCGGCCGGCCCACCCCGCCCGGTTCCGGCGGGCCGACCTCGGCTCGCTCGACCAGGTCCGCGCCCTGGCCGACGACGTCACCGCGTCGGGGGAGCCGCTGACGGTGCTGGTCAACAACGTCGGGGCGATGTTCGCCGACCGCGCGGACCTCGACGGAGTCGAGGCGTCGTTCGTGGTCAACCACCTTTCGCCCTACCTGCTGACCGAACTGCTGCTGCCCGTGCTCACCGCCGGGGCGCCGAGCAGGATCGTGAACGTCACCTCGGGCGCGGTGCGCAGCGCCAGGAAGCGGTTCGACGCCGTCGAACCGCCGGGCGGCTACTACGGCTTCCACTGGTACGGCCGCGCCAAGCTCGCCAACCTCGCCTACACCCTCGACCTGGCGAAACGGCTCGACGGCACCGGCGTCTCGGTGTTCGCCGCCGATCCCGGAGGCGCGGCGACCGACATGACCGACGGCACCATGACCGACCCGAAGATCGTCTCGCCGCCCCTGCGGGTGTTGTGGCCGCTGGTCCGCCGCGTGTTCGCCCGCAGCACCTGGGGCCCGGCGTCGGAGGCGGCGAAGCCGTCGATCACCGCCGCCACCGACCCCGCGCTGACCGGCCGGACCGGTCTCGTCCTCGGGCCCCGGGCCCGCCCGGTCGCCCCGATCCGCGCCGCCACCGACCCGCGCGTCGCCGAGGCCGTCGCCCTGCTCAGCCGGGCCCACGCGCCCGTGGCACGGCGGTGAACCGGGATACTCTCCCCATGACGACCACACCGCTGCGCAAGGACGCCGCCCGCAACTGTGAGCGGATCGTCGCCACCGCCCGCGACCTGGTCGACCAGGGCACCCCGTTGCAGCTCAACGACGTCGCCCACCGGGCCGGCGTCGGGGTCGCCACGGTCTACCGCCACTTCGCCACCCCCGAGGCGCTGCTGGAGACCGTCGCCGCGCCCTGCCTGGAGGCCCTGGCCGGGCACGGCGAGCAGGCGCTGACCGACCCCGACCCCCGGCGCGCGCTGGAGGGCTTCCTGTCCCGCGTCGTCGAGGCGCAGGTCACCGACGCCGCCCTGCCGCCCGTCGCCGCCGCGGCCGTCGACGCCCTGCCGCGCACCACGGAACTGAAGGGGTCGCTCGCCTCGGCCGGCACCGCGCTCCTCGACCGCGCCCACGCCGCCGGGGCCGTGCGCGCCGAACTCACCGCGGCCGACCTCGTGCCGCTCATGTGCGGAATCGCCCACGCGGTGGCCGTCAGGGGCGGCGCCCCCGCCGATCAGATCGACACGGCCCGCCGCTACCTCGCCACCCTGCTCGACGGCGTGCGCCCCGCGCCGCCTCAGGCCTGAAGGTGCCGCAGGACCGCGAGGACACGGCGGTGGTCGTGGTCCGACGGCGGCAGGCCGAGTTTGGCGAAGATCTGGCTGACGTGCTTCTCCACCGAGCCGTAGGACAGGAACAGCGCACTCGCGATGGCGCTGTTCGACCGGCCCTCCGCCATCAGGGCCAGGACGTCGCGTTCCCTGGAGCTGAGGGTGGCCAGGGTCTCCACGCGGCGGCTCGCGCCCATGATCTGGGTGACGACCTCCGGGTCCAGCACGGTCTCCCCGTCGGCGATCCGGTCGAGCGCGGCCAGGAAGTCCGCGACGTCCGCGACGCGCTCCTTCAGCAGGTAGCCCACCCCGTGGGCGCCCTCGGCGAGCAACTGGGCGGCGTAGCGCGTCTCGACGTACTGGGAGAACACCAGCACGCCCACGCCGGGGTGGTCGCGGCGGATCCGGATCGCGGCCCGCAGGCCCTCGTCGGTGTGGGACGGCGGCATCCGCACGTCGACCACGGCGACGTCGGGCGCGTGTTCGGCCACGGCCTCCCGCAGGGCCTCGCCGTCGCCCACGGCGGCCACCACGTCGTGGCCCCGGGCGGTGAGCAGCATGCGGAGGCCGTCTCTGAGCATCACCGCGTCCTCGGCGATCACGATGCGCATGCGTCGTCCCTTCAGATGTGGAGGGGGAGGGCCACGGTGATCACCGTAGGGCCTCCGGCGGGGCTGCGGACGTCGACGGTTCCGTCCACCGCGCCGGTCCGGGCGGCCAGGCCGCGCAGCCCGGATCCGGCGCCCGTGACCGCGCCCCCGGCGCCGTCGTCGCGCACGACCAGGGTCAGCCGGCCGTCGCGGCCCCGCACGTCGACGGAGGCGTGCCGGGCGCCGCTGTGCCGGACGACGTTGGCGAGCAGTTCGGCGGCGCAGAAGTAGGCGACGGCCTCGATCGAGGGGTCGGGCCGCTCGGGCAGGTCGGCGTCGAGCCGGACGGGCATCGGGGTGCGGGCGGCGAGGGTGGCCAGGGCGGTCTCCAGCCCCTGGTCGAGCGCGGGCGGGAGCATGCCCCGGATCAGGTCGCGCAGTTCCGCCATGGTCTCCTTCGCGTCGCGGTGCGCGCCCTCGACCAGGGGGCGGGCGCGTTCGAGGTGGCCGAGGTCGAGCTCCTCGCGGGCCAGGCCCAGGGTCATGGCCAGGGTGACCAGGCGGGCCGACGTCCCGTCGTGCAGGTCGCGCTCGACCTGGCGGAGCCGGGCCACCGCGTCGTCGGCGGCGAACGCCCGCGCCCGCTCCAGCCTGCGGATCCTCGCCTCGTTCGCGGACATGCCGAGCAGCGTCCGGGCCAGCAGCCGTTCGGGTGCCAGGGCGAGCCGCAGTCCCCAGGGGGCCAGCAGGAGGAGCACGAGACCGGCCGGGCTCAGCAGCGCCGCGCCCGGCCAGCCCCGCCACAAAGGGGAGGCGAGCAGGACGAGGCCGCCTCCCCACAGGCCGGCGGCGGCGGCGAAGGCGAGCACTGCGGCGGGGAGCCGGAGCAGGGCGTGGGCGACCGCCCGCCATCCCGTCGCGTCGGTGAGCGCCGCGCCGATCCGCCGGAACAGTCCTTCGCCGGGGCGGAAGGGCGCGGGATCGGTGATCGGCGCCCCGAGGAGCACGCGGGCCAGCCTCCGGTTGACCGTGCCCAGACCCCGGGCGGCGACCAGGCTCAGGGCCAGCAGCGGCACCCCGATGAGGTTGACCGTCGTGAGGACGCCGAACAGCACCAGCACCAGATGGACCAGGCCGACCCCCACCGCCAGAGGCAGGATCAGCGTGTACGCGAGCTCGCGCCCCGCCGCGGACGACCATGGAGGACATCCGGAAAAGGTCCGGAGGACGTCCTCGTGTCGCCGTCTGATCCGCGCCCGCATAGTGACCACCATGATGACGAATCGACGGCGGCGACGACACGCCGCGCTGCTCATCGGCCTGACGCTGACGGCACTGACCGCGGCGACCCCGGCGGCGGCCCGGGAGCCGCTCTGGCGCGCGTGCGCGGGTCCGGACACACCGGCGGACCTGGAGTGCGCCGCGATCGAGGTGCCCGTCGACTGGGCCCGCCCCCACGGAGCGACGATCACCCTGGATCTGGCCCGATTACCCGCCACCGAACCGGCCCGGCGGATCGGCAGCGTGCTCGGCGTGCCCGGCGGCCCCGGGGCCAAGGGCGTCGAGGACCTGCGGCGGGCCGCCGCCGACCTCACCGGGTTGCGGCGCAGGTTCGACCTCGTCGCCTACAACCCGCGCACCAGCGTGTGGCTCGACCGGCTGCCCCCGGCCTGCGAACGACCCGCGACGACGCTGTCCGAACCGGCGAGCCGGAGTGAGTACCGCGCCCTGGCCGAGACGATGGCCAGGGGCTTCGAAGCCTGCCGGGAGGCCGACCCGACCGGACTGTTCGGCGCCATGGACTCGTTGTCGGTCGCCAGGGACATGGACGCCGTCCGCCGGGCCCTCGGCGAGGAACGGCTCAGCTTCATGGCCAACTCCTACGGAGGGGTGGCCGCCGTCGCGTACGCCCGGTTGTTCCCGCAGCGCATCCGGGCCATGTACGTCGACGGGACCCCCGACCACGTCGACGGCTGGCTCGACCAGACGCTCCGCACGCTGCCCGTCCGGGACGCGATCTTCACCCGGTTCGCCGCCTGGTGCGCGGCCACCCCCGCCTGCGTGCTGCACGGGCGCGACGTGAGGGCGACCTGGCGCGACCTCACCGAGGGCGCCGACCGCACGCCGATCCGGGGGACGTCGTCCCACTTCGGCGAGGTCGAGCTGACCGGATGGCACCTGCGGAGCTTCGGCTTCATGGCCGATCCCGGCCCCGAGAACACCCGATGGCCGGCTTTCGCCGACGCGATCGACAAGGCCGCCAGGGGCGACGGATCCGGCTTCGCCGACGGCGTCATCGGCACCGCGCGCATCTGGGCCACCCCCGGCATCCTGGCGATGACCTGCGGCGACGGCCGCAGCTACACCGGCTACGCCCAGTTGGAGGAGTTCCGCCGGCAGGCGCGGCGGATCTCGCCGGACTTCCAGGGAGCGGCGTTCGACACCCTGGGCTGCACCGGCTGGCCGCTGCCGGTCGCCAACCCGTCGCGGCCCCTGCCCACCCGCGGCCTGCCGCCGTTCCTGGGCGCGGGCAGCACGTGGGGCGACCTCGTGTGGACCGAGAGCCTGACCGGCCGGATCCCCGGATCGGCGACCGTCGCCTACGACGGCCCCGGTCACGCGCTGTACCTGTCGGGGAAGGCCTGCCCGATCCGGCACGCGACCACCTACCTCACCCGCCTGAGGCTGCCCCCTCCCGGCACCGTCTGCCCCGCCGAGTGATCGCGCCGCGATCCTAGAGTGGGCCGCATGGACCTGTTCGCGGGAATCCCCGTCACCGACTACCGGCGCGCCCTGGACTGGTACGAACGTCTCCTGGGCGCGCCCCCGGCGTTCTTCCCCAACGACGTCGAGGCCGTGTGGGAGCTGGCCGAACACCGCTATCTCTACGTCGAACTCCTGCCCGAACGCGCGGGCCGCGCCCTGCAGACCCTCTTCGTCGACGACTACGACGCCCGGGTGGCGGCGATCTCCGCGCGCGGCATCGACCCGGTCACACGGGAGACCTACGAGAACGGCGTCCGCAAGGCGACCTACCACGACCCCGACGGCAACGAGGTCGGGATCGGCGGCGGCCCCGCCTGAGAATTTCCCCGCGCCGTGTCGATCCGCGGACCGCCCGTTCGACAAGGGGGTGCGCGGGCCGGAATGCGGCCCCGCCCGACGAGGAGGACACGATGCCGAGATACATGCTGATCATGCGGGGCACCGACGAGAGCAACGCGGCCATGATGGCCTCGATCGACGAGGCGATGGCCGCGACCGGCCGGTTCATCGAGGACATGATGAAGGCCGGCGTGCTCCTCGCGGCCGAGGGCCTGGACGATCCGGCGCGCGGCGTCGTCGTCGACTTCGGCGGCGAGACCCCGGTGGTCACCGACGGGCCCTACGGCGAGACCAGGGAACTGTTCGGCGGCTACTTCCTCATCGAGGTCGCCACGCAGTGGGAGGCGGTCGAGTGGGCCACGCGGGTCCCGGCGGTCCGCGGCTCCAAGATCGAGGTGCGGCGGGTGGCCGAGGCCGACGAGGTGCCGCCCGGCAGCCGGGCCTGATGGACACCACCGATGTCGAGGCCGTCTGGCGCGTCGAGTCGGCCCGGATCGTCGCCGTGCTGACCCGGCTCACCGGCGACTTCGGGCTGGCCGAGGACGCCGCCCAGGAGGCGGTGGCCGAGGCGCTGACGTCGTGGCCGCGCGCCTCCCCGGTCAACCCGGCCGGCTGGCTGATGGCCGCGGCCCGGCGTCGGGCCATCGATGCGATCCGCCGCCGGGCCGCCCTCCACGACCGTTACGCCCTGCTCGCGGCCGGTGCGGAGACGGCCGGGCGGGAGGCCGACCCCGACGGGATCGGCGACGACGTCCTGGCGCTGATGTTCGTGAGCTGCCACCCGGTGCTCTCCCGCGAGGCCCGGGTGGCGCTGACCCTGCGTGTCGTCGGCGGCCTGTCCAGCGAGGAGATCGCCCGCGCGTTCCTGGTGCCCGTGCCGACGGTGCAGGCCCGCATCACCCGGGCCAAGAAGACGATCGCGGCGGCCGGGGTGCCGTTCGAACTCCCGCCCGCCCACGAGCGCCGCGACCGGCTCGGCGGCGTGCTCAGTGTCCTCTACGTGATCTTCACCGAGGGCTCGACGGCCACGTCGGGCGACCGGCTGCTGCGCCCCGACGTCGCGTACGAGGCGATCCGGCTGACCCGGACCCTGGCCGCGCTGCAGCCCGACGAGCCGGAGGTGCACGGCCTGCTGGCCCTGTGCGAACTGACGGCCGCGCGTTTCCCCGCCCGCACCGCGCCAGACGGCACTCCAATCCTGCTCGACGCCCAGGACCGCCGGTCGTGGGATCCCGCGGCGATCCACCGCGGCCTGACCGCCCTGGCCAGGGCCACGAAGCGAGGCCTCGGCCCCTACGCCCTCCAGGCCGCGATCGCCGCCGTCCACACCGCTGCCCCCTCGGCCGAGGCGACCGACTGGGACCGGATCGTGCTCCTCTACGAGGCCCTCGCCCGCGTCGCCCCCTCGCCGCTGGTCGACCTCAACCGCGCCGTCGCCGTCGCCATGGCCGGCGACCCGGCCCAGGCCCTGGTCATCGTGGACGCCCTGATCGCCGCCGGCCGCCTCCCGGGTTCGCACCTGGTCCCGACCGTACGCGGCGAACTCCTGACCCGCCTCGGCCGGCTGCCGGAGGCCCGCGCCGAACTGGAGACGGCCGCCCGGTTGTGCGCCAACGCCCGCGAACGCACGGTCCTGCTCCGCAAGGCGGCGGCGCTCGACTTCTCCGACAACTGTCGGAGAAGTGGTATCGTCGAGGCATGAACCGCAGCACCGACCCGCGGGCCGTTCGCACCAGGAACCGGCTCGCCCAGGCGTTCACCGCCGTCGCCGGGGAGGTGCCCGTGTCGGTCAGCGCCATCGTCGAGCGGGCCGGGCTCAACCGGTCGTCGTTCTACGCCCACTTCGACTCCACCAGCGAGCTCGCCCTCTACGTACTGGAGCAGGCACTCATCGAGATCTCCGTCGAGGACCTGCGGGCCCGCACCAGCGGGGCGGCCGAGGGCGTCGAAGCCTCGCGAGTCGTGGTGGGGCGCATCCTCGACCAGGTCGAAGGGCAGCGGGCCGACCTCGTGGCGGTCTTCGGTTCGACCGCAGGCGGCGACGCGCGGGTGCTCTTCGGGGAGCGGATCCGGGCCAACCTGACCGGCTACCTCGAAGTCGCCGCGCCGGAGCGACCCCGCGCCGAACGGGCCACGGCGGCCGTGATGGTCGGGTCGGGGCTGGCCTCGGCGGTGGTCGCGTGGCTGCTGGGGGAGATCGACTGCTCGCGCGACGACCTGCTTGACCTCCTCGTCGGGCTGGTGCCCGACTGGCTCAACGGATTACCCCGACCTCCCCGTTGAGACCAGGACACCAGAGGAGAAATAACCATGGATCTGCACCTGAAGGGCCGCCGGGCCCTCGTCACCGGATCGAGCTCGGGCCTCGGCGAGGCCATCGCCCGGCTGCTCGCGGCCGAGGGGGCCGAGGTCGTCGTCCACGGGCGGAACGCCGCCCGGACCGAGGCCGTCGCCGAGGCCATCCGCGAAGAGGGAGGCGCCGCTGTGACCGCCGTCGGCGATCTCGGCACGGACGAGGACGCCGACGCCGTCGCCGCGAGCGCCGGGCCGGTCGACATCCTCGTCAACAACGCCGGCGTCTACGACCGGCTCGGGTGGGACGAGCTGAGCTCCGGCGACTGGGCCGCCATCTACAACGTCAACGTCATCGCGGCGGCCCGCATGATCCGCCGCCTCGTGCCCGGCATGCGGGCACGCGGATGGGGGCGGGTGATCCAGATCGGCGGCGGTCTGGCCTCCCAGCCGATGGCCGACGCGCCCCACTACAACGCGACCCTCGCCGCCCGCCACAACCTCGCCACCTCGCTCGCGCGCGAGCTCAAGGGCACCGGCGTGACCTCCAACGTCGTGTCCCCGGGGGCCGTGCTCGTCGACCACGTGCGGGAGCTCGTCACCCAGATCGCGCCCGCGCGCGGCTGGTCGGGGGAGTGGGCGGACCTGGAACGGGCCGCCTCCGACGAGTGGGTGCCCAACGACGCCGACCGGTTCGGCCGCCCCGACGAGATCGCCGGGGCCGTCGCCTACCTGTGCGGCCCGTACGCCGACTACGTCAGCGGCGCGACCCTCCGCGTCGACGGCGGGACCGTGCGCAGCGCGTTCTAGGGTTTGACGGCCACGCCGCCGTAGGCCCACGCGTGCCCGCCGCCGGGGATGGGAGCCTGGTACTCGTCCTCGTCCGGCCGCCAGGTGACGACCTCGACGACGCCCGGAGGCACCAGCGTCCACCCGTCGAAGAAGCTCGTCACCTGCGCGTGGGTCCGGGGGACCATGGACGCCGGGCCCTTGTCGTAGGGCTTGGTGAACTGGTCCTCCTCCACCTGCGGCGCGAAGTCGAGCGTGATGTGCGACAGCAGCAGGTGGCTGCCCGACGGCACGACCGCCTTGTAGTGCTCGACGAGCTCGCCCGGCTTGTCGCCGTCGGTGACGAAGTGCAGCACCCCGGCCATGATGATCCCGACCGGCTGGGAGAAGTCGAGCACGTCGACCACCTCGCGGTGCGACAGGATGTGGTCGGGGTCGCGCAAGTCGGCCTCGATGACGGTGGTCCGGCCCTCGTCGCTGCTGGTCAGCAGCGCCCGCCCGTGCACCAGGACGATCGGGTCGTTGTCGACGTACACCACCCGGGAGGCGGGGTTGACCGCCTGGGCGATCTCGTGGGTGTTGCCCTGCGTCGGGATGCCGGTGCCGATGTCGAGGAACTGCCAGATGCCGGCCTCGGCGAGGTGGCGCACGGCCCGGCTGAGGAAGGCCCGGTGGGCGCGCACCCCCTCGCGGGTGCCCGGCGACAGCTTGATGAGCTGCTCGCCGGCCTCGCGGTCGGCGGCGAAGTGGTCCTTGCCGCCGAGGAGGTAGTCGTAGATGCGGGCGGGGTGAGGGATCGTCGGATCGATCCGGGTGAGCGGCGGAGCGTCACCGGCGGACTCGGCCCTGGGACCGTTGGGGAAACCGGCCATTACTTTCTCCCTCAGTCGTCTTTCTGTGTTAACGCTCACACCGTAGCTCGTCAGGTGGTGATATGACCTGATAGCAGATCAAATTATGGTTGCGATCGACGGTCTGAAATCGGTCGCCGGACTTTCTGTCGGACATTTCTGCTGCATTAGCGCGAATCCGACTGATGGCGGGGGCTCGTGCGGGAATGGAGGCGTCCATTCCCGCACGAGCCGGCCGTCAGGCGGTCGTACAGGAAGCGCCGTTGAGCGTGAACGACGCCGGCGCCGCGGTGTTGCCCGTGTGGGTGGCCTGGAAGCCGATGTCGAGCGTCGCGCCCGCCGCCAGGTTCGTGTTGTAGCCGACGTTGGTCGCGGTCACCGCCCCGCTCGCCGGGTTGTAGGCGGCGTTCCACCCGCCGGTGATGGCCTGCCCCGACGGCAGGGTGAAGCGCAGCGACCAGCCGTTCAACGCCGTCGGCCCGGTGTTGGTGATCCTGATCGCGGCCGTGAACCCGTTGTTCCAGGCGTTCATCGTGTACGACACCCGGCACGCCCCCGTGCCCGGACTCGGCGAAGGACTGGGAGACGGGCTCGGCGAAGGACTGGGCGAGGCCGACGGTGAGGGGCTCGGCGAGGGCGTGGGCGAGGTGAACTGCGTGAAGAAGCGCCACACCTCGGCCGGCACCCAGGTCCGGGACCCGCTGTCACCGGTCGCGCCGTCCTGCGGGGCGGCGATGTGGCCCTCGTCGAAGGCCGCCCAGGCGACCGGATAGCCGGCCTGGCATCCGGAGTAGGTGGTGACCCGGTGCGACAGGCTGCCCTGGGAGGGCTCCGGCGGGTTCTGCGCCGTGCAGCCGTTGTTGCGGACGAACCGGTCGCGCAGCGTCCGCCCCTGCGAGATCGCCAGCACGTTGTCGCGCAGCCCGTGGATGCCGAGGTAGGCGATCGGCTGGGTGCCGCCGCTGCACCCGCTCAGCTGCGCGCCCGACTGCACCGCGACCGCGCGGAAGACGTTGGGCCGCGCGCACGCCAGCGCGTTCGACATGGCGCCGCCGTAGCTGAAGCCGACCGCGAACCGCTGGGCGGTGTCGACGCACAGGTCGGACTCGATCTGGCCGATGATGGTGTCGACGAGCGTGACGTCCTCGCCGCCGGAGTTGGCCCACCCGTTGTTGAGCCCCTGGGGCGCGACGAAGATGGCGCTGTTGTTCGCCAGTCGCTGCAGGCCGTAGTAGGACCACACGTCCCGCTGGACGGTCTGCCCGGTGGCCACGTCGGTGGCGGTGCCGTTCAGCCAGTGGAACCCGAAGACCAGGCGGTAGGGCCGGGTGTTGTCGTAGTTGTCCGGCACCCGCAGGATGTACGACCGGCTCTTGCCGTTGTGCTGGAGCGAGTAGGTGCCGCTGCGCAGGGTGGGCGTCTTGCCGCAGCCCGCGGTCGCGGCCAGGACGGCCGCCCCGCCCGAGGGCGCGGCCGCGCTGTGGCCCGACGCGGCGGGACCCCAGGCCAGGATGACGAGCGCCGCGGCCCCGGCGGCGGCGAGGACCGATCGAGTTCGTGTGATCACGTGAGTTCCTTGGGGGTTGGGGGCCGGGAGACCGGGCTCCTTTCCGTCCCTTCCGCGCGGCGAATCCCCGCGCCGACGCGACTGGACGGATTGCCGGATTCTCCTGCCGGGAGACGGCCGGGTCACGGGATCGGCCCTGGAGGCAAGAGAAGCGAAACGGCATGCTGTTATCGCTAACATCCTGATTTCGCGGTCACCGTAGGCAGGCGTCGGAGGGGCTGTCAAGAATGGCGTTCGTGCCGTCGAGAGGCGAAATCGGCCGATTCACACGCGTGCCACCAGGGATGCGTTGAGCGCTGGACCAGGCGGAGGTGTAATTTTCAGCACGCCGTCGCGGCCGGAGCGCCCGGGAGGGGACAGGGACTTACTTCGCTGATCGCCGGCCCGCTCAGTGTGGCCGGTCCGCTGCTCGTGGCCGGTCCGGCATTCGTGGTCGGTCCGGCCTGCGTGGTCAGTCTGCCTTCGCGTGGTGGGTCGCCCTCGCGTGGTTGGTCTGCCAACGCGTGGTTGGTCTGTCGTGCGTGTTGGTCTGTCGTGCGTGGTCGGTCCGCTGTGCACGGCTGGTGCGCCCGCCGAGGTGCCGTCGTCGTTGAGGTCAGGTGTCGGCGGGGTCCTCGTCGGTGGTGAGGTTGTCGAGGACGGCCTCCGACAGTGCCGCCAGGCTGTCGAGCTGGCGCGGGGTGACGACGTCGAGGAAGACGCGGCGGACGTAGTCGATGTGCAGCGGGACGGCCTTGGTGATGGCCTCGTGGCCGGCCGGGGTGAGGGTGATCTGCTGGCCGCGTGGGTCGTCGGCGCAGGGGTTGCGCTCGACCTGTCCGCGCGTGACCATCCGCGAGATCTGGTGCGTGAGCCGGGTCTTCTCCCAGCGGAGCCGTTCGCGCAGTTCGAAGACGCGCAGGCTGTTGTCCGGCTGCATCCACAACGTGCTGAGGACGGCGTAGTCGGCCAGCGACAGGCCGGTGTCGTTGAGCAGTTGCCGGTTCATGTGGCGGCGCAGGTCCTCCTGCATGGTGAGGAAGGCGTACCAGGCACGCCGCTCGCGGTCGCTCAGCTCCCCGGGCTCGGTCACCCACCCAGGCTACCGAACGGATGACACGTCCCCCTTCGCCGAATCAGGGCCGCCCGGCAGAAATCCCGTCGAGGCAGGGTGATGACACATCACCCACGCTGCAGTGATCTGAGCGGAGATATCCCGACGTTTGCCATTTCGGAAAGGGTGATGCATCATCCTTCACAGGGTGATGCATCACCCATCGTCTGGAGAGAAGTGATCATGGAACGAATCTGGCTGGTCACGGGTGCCGCCTCCGGCCTCGGCCGCGAGATCGCACGGGTGGCCCTGGGGGCGGGGGCACGGCCGCGCTGACCGGCCGCCGCACCGACGGAGCCGCGGAGCTGGTCGCCACCCACCCCGGCCGGGCCTTCGCCGCCCGGATCCCCGGATACGACGAGACGGTCGGCGACCTGCGCGCCCACGTGGCCGAGGTCACCGGCCGCCGGCCCGGCGACCCCGCGAAGATCGCCGCCGCCGTCCTCACCACCCTGGACGCCCCCGGCACGCCCCTGCGCCCGGCGTTCGGCGACGACACCTTCGACCGCCTCGCCGCAGCGGCCGAACGCGCCGCCTGGGCGCCCCTGTCGCGCGGCACCGACTTCGACGACGAGTGAACGACATGGGAAAGGAGCCCACGATGGATCGTGTGGCGGGGAAGACGGCCATCGTCACCGGCGGGGCCATGGGCATGGGCGCGGCCACGGCACGCCGCCTGGCGGCGGAGGGCGCGAACGTCGTCGTCGCCGACGTCGACGAGGACGCGGCACGGAGCCTGGCGGCCGGCCTCGGCCCGCGCGTGGTCGCCGAACGGCTCGACGTGCGGTCGGAAGAGCAGTGGGCCGAGGTGGTCGCGCGTACCGAGGAGAGGTTCGGCTCGGTCGACGTCCTGGTCAACAACGCGGGCGTGGCCGACCCGGCGCCGCTGGAGGAGTGGGACGCCGCCCGGTTGCGGCGCACGCTCGACGTCAACCTGGTCGGCGTCTTCAACGGTGTCCAGGCCGTGGTCCCGGCGATGAGACGGGCCGGTGGCGGGTCGATCGTCAACATCGGCTCGGTCGGCGCACTCCAAGGAGTGCCGCGGATGTCCGGATATGTCGTCTCCAAATGGGCGGTACGCGGCCTCACCAAGACCGCCGCTCTGGAACTGGGCGTCTTCGGCATCCGGGTCAACGCCGTGCACCCGGGGCAGATCCGCACGCCGATGACCGAAGGCGTCGTCTTCGACACCCGGAACGTCGCACTCGGACGCGTCGGCGAGCCCGACGACATCGCGGCGATCGTGTTGTTCTTCGCGAGCGACGACTCCCGGTTCGTCACCGGCGCGGAGGTCGCCGGCGACGGGGGCCAGATCGCCGGGCCGGCCGACTACCAGGGACTGCCGCAGTAAGTAATGATCACTGCAAGTGATCTTCTAAGGCGGCGGGTGCTGCCCGGATTCCCCCTGGCCAGGCAGCGCAATTGAGGGATGACGATCAATCAGGGTGTCCGGCGGGTCGCGACGTGGGCCGCCACGCTGGCCGTGGTCCTGACGGCCGGCGCCGGCCTGACCGCCGCCCCCGCCGCCGCCGACATCTCGCCGCTGGGCGCCAACATCTGGACCTGTGAGCCGTCGCCGCTCCGCCCGCGCCCGGTGGTGCTGGTCCACGGCACGTTCGAGGACATGGCGGGCAACTGGGCGACCCTCTCGCCGAGGCTGAAGCTGGCGGGCCACTGCGTCTTCGCGCTCAACTACGGCCGGGTCCCGGCCACGGGGCCGCTGCACGGCGTGGGCGACATCGCCCGCTCGGCCCAGGAGTTGTCGGACTTCGTCGACAGGGTGCTCGCGGCGACCGGGGCGTCCGAGGTCGACGTCGTCGGCCATTCCCAGGGCGGGATGATGCCGCGCTACTACCTGAAGTTCCTGAACGGCGCGGCGAAGGTGCACCGGTTGATCGGCGTCACGCCGTCCAACCACGGCACCAGTTCCAGCGGCCTGGTCGACCTGGCCCGGTTGCTCGGGCTCAGCCCGGCCGTCGCCCTGGTGTGCCAGGCCTGTCAGCAGCAGATGGCCGGCTCCGACTTCATGAAGACGCTGAACGACGGGGGCGACACGGTTCCCGGAGTGGACTACACGGTGATCGCCACGAGGTTCGACCGGGTGGTCACGCCGTACACGTCGAGTTTCCTGACCGGCGACGCCGTCCGCAACATCCTGCTCCAGGACCGTGCCCCGCTCGACTTCAGCGGTCACGCGGCCGTCAACCACGACCCGGTGGTGCATCAGATCGTGCTCGACGAACTCGACGCCCCGGCGACCCCGCTTCCGTAAGTTACGAGCCGAACCGCTGTCTGGACGTGGCCGGATCGACGTAAGTTTCGCCGACGTGAACGTTTCAGCACCGAAGCGATCTTGTACGGTCCGGCCACGGGCCCGTAAGAGCAGAAAAAGGGCCTCGCCGGGGCGGACGGCGCGAAAGTACGCGCCAAGGGGCCGCCTTGACGCGAATCGATCCCCTCGTATTAGCTCCGCGCACCGTTTGTTAACGCTATCAGCCTCAGTTGACCGCGAACGACCACGCCCCCACAGACGAAGAACGAGGAGCACCCCCATGCGCCTGCCCTGGCGAACGCGGACACCGCGCCGATCGGCCGTGCGCCGCCGGTTCGCGATCATCAGCCTCCCGATCCTGCTGACGGCGGCCGGACTGGTGGCCACCCAGCCCGCCCAGGCCGCCGTCGCCTGCCGGGTCGACTACACCGTCACGTCGTCGTGGCCGGGCGGCTTCGGCGCCAACGTCACCATCAACAACCTGGGTGACGCGGTGAGCGGCTGGCAGCTGACCTGGACGTTCGGCTCCGGCCAGCAGATCAGCCAGATGTGGAACGCCACACCCTCCCAGTCGGGTTCGACGGTGACGGCGACCAACATGCCCTACAACGCCGCGATCCCCTCCGGCGGCAGCACCGGCTTCGGCTTCAACGGCTCCTCCAGCGGCAGCAACCCGTCGCCGACCGCGTTCTCCCTGAACGGCGTCCCCTGCACCGGCAACCCCGGCACGCCCACGCCGACCCCGACGCCCACGCCGAGCCCCACGCCGACGCCCAGTCCCACGCCGACCCCGAGCCCGAGCCCGACGCCGTCACCCACGCCCACGTGCAACCTGCCGTCGACCTACCGGTGGACCTCGACCGGCGCGCTGGCGCAGCCGCGTTCGGGCTGGGTGTCGCTGAAGGACTTCACCGTCGCCCCCTACAACGGGCAGCAGCTCGTCTACGCCACCACGCACGACTTCGGGTCGAGCTGGGGTTCGATGAACTTCTCCCTGTTCAGCAACTACTCGCAGATGGCCTCGGCCACCCAGAACCCGATGAACTCGGGCACGGTCGCGCCGTCGTTGTTCTACTTCGCGCCCAAGAGCATCTGGGTGCTGGCCTACCAGTGGGGCGGCCCGGCGTTCTCCTACCGGACCTCCTCCAACCCGACCAACGCCAACGGCTGGTCCTCGCCGCAGACGCTGTTCTCGGGCAGCATCTCCAACTCGGCCACCGGCCCGATCGACCAGGCGCTCATCGGCGACAGCCAGAACATGTACCTGTTCTTCGCCGGTGACAACGGCCGCATCTACCGGGCCAGCATGCCGATCGGCAACTTCCCGGGCAGCTTCGGCACCAGCTACCAGACCATCATGACCGACACCACGAACAACCTGTTCGAGGCGGTCCAGGTCTACAAGCTGGCCGGCCAGCAGCGTTACCTGATGATCGTCGAGGCGATCGGCTCGCAGGGCCGCTACTTCCGCTCCTTCACCGCCACCAGCCTGGGCGGCACGTGGACCCCGAACGCCACCACCGAGTCCAACCCGTTCGCGGGCAAGGCCAACAGCGGCGCGACCTGGACCAACGACATCAGCCACGGTGAGCTCCTGCGCACCAGCGCCGACCAGACCATGACGGTCGACCCCTGCAACCTGCAGCTGCTCTACCAGGGCCGCAACCCCAACTCCAACGGCGTCGACTACGGCCTGCTGCCCTACCGGCCGGGCCTGCTGACCCTCCAGCGCTGACCTCCTTCTCGTACGGCGGCGGGTCCGGCTGGGACGCTCCCACCACCGATACGAACCACGACGGCCGGCAGATCGCGCATCTGCCGGCCGTCAGGCTGCTCACGGAACACGCCCTGTCCGGCGCTGTCGACGCGATGCGATCGGCGGGAGAGGGTTCATCGAGATGATCGCCCGTGAGAAGGTGCCCACGGGCGAGGTCAGTCGTCCCTTGATCTACGACCCCAGACTCGCCGAACCACCCCGGGCAGTCAGTCTGGCGACGACCTGACGACCTGACCGCGTCCGTCCTCGTACAGCGAGTGCGGCTGACCCGCGTGCGATCGACGTTCCGGTCATCGTCGGCCTGACCTGACCCAGGATGGTCCACGTGATGAATGATTACGGGGCGAGCCGGTCCGGAGATTCCCTCGACGAGGACCTTCATGACGCGATCTTCGATGGCGATGCCGACGACGTGGAGGTTCTCCTCAAGCGCGGGGCGGACGCCGAGTCGCTCTTCCTGGACCATACGCCGCTCTGGCTGGCGGTACGGCGTGGAAACCGGGACATCGTCAGCGTGTTGCTGCGTGCCGGAGTCGATCCGTGGCGGCCGGTCATCGGGGGTCGCTCGGCGGGTTCGGTCGCGCTCACCGGGCCCCTGGCCGACCTGTTCGCCGATCTCCCCGGTGCGCCTCCCGTCGATCCCGCGTGGATGCGTCGCCAGCGGCCGGCCGATGAGGTGGTCGCGCATTACGCGACCTGGTCGAAATACCGGGAACAAGGCGAGAGCTACGCGTTCGTCGCCGGCGTCGACGAGGACACGGCCATCCGCCGATTGGGGCTCGACCCGGCGGACTGCCCGATCACCGACGGCGGTGGCTACCGCCGCGCGCTCCCCGGGGTCGGCTACGAGGCGTTCTGGCTGGGCACACCGCCCGGCGGCTCCGGCGTCGCGCTGCTCAACCTCGTCGGGACCTGGCCGGGTAGTGGGCACATGTGGGGGCCACTCAGCTCGCCCGGGCCGGTGGTGGCGGTCTCCACCAATGTGAACGTCGACACGTGCATCGAGATCTGGCGTGACGGCGGCAACACCCGGTTCTTCCAGTCTCTCCAGGACCCTGATGACGAGACCACGACCGAGGAGTGGTTGTGCCGCTTCTACGACAACTCTGACGACTCGGCGACCGGCGGAAGCAAGGGGCTGGCGCTCGGGACCCTGCTGACCGGGGTCCAGGTGGAGGAAGCCTGGCTGTTCGAAGCCCCGAAACGGCTTGTCGTCGTTCCCAGGGGAATTCTCTCGCCATGAGGGCGGCGGGCGTCCGAGGGCTGCGGCACGGCCGTGAAGGTCGGCGAGGGGCCGAATGCGGGCGGCAGTGGCGGGCCCGGCTGGCTGTCGGTGGTCTTGCCGAGGGGGCTGCGTGCCCCCGGGTCGCCGTCCGCCCGGCCCGATCCCGGGCGGACGGCGTCTCCCCGCCGGGAGGTCAGGCGCGGGAGCAGGTGCTCCCGTTGAGGGTGAAGGCGGAGGGGGTGGCCGTGTTGCCGGTGTGGGTGGCCTGGAAGCCGATGTCCACCGAGCCGCCGGCCGGGATGGAGCCGTTGTAGTTCAGGTTCCTGGCCGTCACCTGGCCGGTCGACGGCGAGTAGGTCGCGTTCCAGCCGCCGGTGATGGCCTGTCCGGACGGCAGGGTGAACACGAGCGACCACCCGTTGAGCGCGGCGGAGCCGGTGTTGGTGATGGTGATCGCCGCGGTGTAGCCGGTGTTCCACGCGTTGACCGCGTAGCTCACCCGGCAGGGCCCGCCAGGCGTCGGGGTCGGCGTCGGGGTCGGGGTGGGCGTGGGCGTCGGAGTCGGAGTCGGCGTGGGGGTCGGCGTGGGTGTCGGGCTCGGGGTGGGGGTCGCCGCGTTGAGGGCGTTGAGCACCGAGGTGTACGCGGCCTTCTTGTTGCCCGAGGAGTCGAACAGCAGCGGGTTCTCGCCGGTTCGCCAGGAGTCGCTGTCGCGGATGCCCCAAACCGTGATGCCGTTGCACCGCCGCACGTTCATGCACGCGCGGGTGACCGTCGCGAAGATGTTGGCCTGGTTGGACCCCTGCGCGACGTCCAGTTCGGTGATCTCCACGTCGACCCCCAGGTCGGCGAAGCGCTGGAGGTTGGCCTGGTAGTCACCGGAGATCGAGGTGCCCAGGTGGGACTGGAAGCCGACGCAGTCGATCGGGACGCCGCGCGCCTTGAAGTCGCGCACCATGTTGTAGATGCCGGTGCTCTTGGCGTTGATCCCGTCGGTGTTGTAGTCGTTGTAGCAGAGCTTGGCCCCGGGGTCGGCCGCCCGCGCGGCCCGGAAGGCCGCCTCGATCCAGTCGTTGCCGGTGCGCTGGAGGTTGGAGTCGCGGCGTCCGCCGCTGCCGCCGTCGGCGAAGGCCTCGTTGACGACGTCCCAGGAGTGGATCTTGCCCCGGTAGTAGGTGGCGACCCGCGTGACGTGGTTGATCATCGCGCTGCGCAGGTCGGAGCCCTCCATGCCGCGCGCCCAGGTCGGCTGCTGCTGGTGCCAGAGCAGGGCGTGGCCGCGGATCTTCATGCCGCGCGAGATCGCGTGGTTGGCGATCCGGTCGCCGTTGGCGAAGTTGAAGCTGTTGCGCGAGGGTTCGGTCGCGTCCCACTTCATCTCGTTCTCGGCGGTGACCTGGTTGAACTCCCGGTTCAGGATGTTCACGTAGGTCGTGTTGCTGAGCCGGCCCGCCGCGATGGCGGCGCCGAAGTAGCGGCCCGACTGGGCGGCGGCGGCCCCCAGGGTGTCGGCCGCGGCCGAGGCGGACGGGGGTGTGACCGCCAGGACGCCGGCCCCGAGGGCCGCGGCGACGGCGACGACGAGCGTTCGGCGGACTGACGGAGCGATGGTCAGGATCGCAGGTGGGAGCATGCCGCTTCCTTGAAGGGGGTTCGAAGGCGTGGCCACGGAGCCGTGTTATCGCAAACATTTCTCCGTGACGCCCTGGCGAGGTGCGTTGTCGCGCAGTACACCCCGGTGATCCGAACCCGGTCAACGAGGCGTCGCCGCCCTCGGGCCCGGCCATCGCCGGGGAGGTGGGCCCGGCCTGGGCAATCGACCCGGACGGAGATCGTCCGTGCAGGTGAAAATTTCACAGAAACCACCTGCTGACGACCGTTGCTTTCGGCGGGACCCAGGACTGTCTCCCGGCTCGTACCGTCCCCCGGCGCAGGAGAGTGTGCCTGGTCAGCGAAATGTTTCTGATCCAATTCGATAATTTTCAGAACATTGTTCCATCAACGGCCGCTCGCAGATGTCGCGCAGAGCCGGATATCAGCGGAAACGAAGGCATCAACGGCCGAAACACAACCCGTAAACTTTCCGGCATGACCTCGACCGAGCCCTCCACCGACGCTCTGACCCTCGCCGAGATCGCCGGGCTGGCCGGAGTCTCGGTGGCCACCGTCTCCAAGGTCGTCAACGGCCGTTCCGAGGTCGGTTCCCGGACCCGGGCCCTGGTCGAGGGGCTCATCCGGGAGCGGGGGCTGCGGCGGCAGCGGCGGCGCATCAAGCCGGCCGGCCTGCTGGAGGTCGTCTTCCACGAACTGGCCGGTGAATACCCGATGGAGATCGTCAAGGGCGTCAGGACGGCGGCGGAGCACCACGGCGTGAACGTGATCGTCTCCGAGCTGGGCGGACGGCACATCCCCGGTCAGCGGTGGATCAAGGAGGTGCTCGGCCGTCGTCCGGCCGGGATCATCACGGTGTTCTCCGGCCCGACCGAGGAGCAGCGGCTGCTGCTGGCCACGCGTGACATGCCCCTGGTCGTGCTCGATCCGGCGGGCGACCCGGGCCGGGGGGTGCCGTCGGTCGGGGCGACCAACTGGAGCGGCGGCCTGGAGGCCACCCGCCACCTGCTCGAACTCGGCCATCGCCGGATCGCGATGATCACCGGCCCCGAGTTCGCCTTCTCCAGCCGGGCCCGCCTCGACGGCTACCGCACCGCCCTCGACGCCGCCGGCATACCGGTCGATCCGGCCCTGATCCGCCAGGGGTCCTTCCACATCGAGGACGGGGTCGTGCACGCCCGCGCGCTGATGGAGCTGGCCGACCCGCCGACCGCGGTCTTCACGGCCAACGACGGCATGGCGATCGGCGTCTACCGGACCGCCCACGAACTCGGGCTGCGTGTCCCCGACGACCTCAGCGTGGTCGGATTCGACGACGTGGCCACGTGGAGGTGGGCCAATCCGCCGCTCACGACCGTCCGGCAGCCGCTGATGGAGATGGGGGCCACGGCCGCCGAGATGCTGGTCAAGCTGGCCACGGGGGAGCCGCTGCCGCAGCGGCGGGTGGAACTGGGCACCGAGCTGATGGTCCGGGGCAGCACGGCGGCGCCGAGAGGGTGAATTTTCGGTCGTCCACCTGCGCGTGCAGGTGAAATTTTCAGGACCCGCCGAAGATTCGCACAGCGTGGCGGCCGGTCGCTCGATGTCCGGTTTGACGCTTCTCGTCATCGGGCGTTCGTGTGTGCGGGAACACGACCCCCAGCACGACGCCGGAGACGAGATGATGGACGATCAGCACGACCCGGAGAGCAGCGGGCGGAGCCTGCTGAGCCGCAGAACCCTCCTGACCACGATGGGAACCCTGCCGGTGATCACGGCGGCGGCGACGGTCGTGGGGGCGTCGGAGGCGGCGGCCGCCACGGCGGTCATCGACCCCTCGACGCAGCGGCAGACGATCCGGGGCTTCGGCGGCATGGCCCACGCCGCCTGGATCGGTGACCTGACGGCCGCCCAGCGGGAGACGGCGTTCGGCACCGGCGAGGGCCGCCTGGGGTTCTCGGTGCTGCGCATCCCCGTCCCGGAGAGCTCGGCCGACTTCAGCCGCGACCTGGCCACCGCCCGGCGCGCGGCCGAACTGGGCGTGCTGGTCTTCGCCTCGCCGTGGAACCCGCCGGCCTCGATGATCGAGACCTTCACCCGGGGCAGCCAGACCAACGCCAAGCGCCTGCGGTACAACGCCTACGCCGCCTACGCCCAGCACCTGAACGACTTCACCACCCACATGCGCAACAACGGCGTGAACCTGTACGCCATCTCGGTGCAGAACGAGCCCGACTACGCCCACGACTGGACGTGGTGGACCTCGGCCGAGATGCTGCGCTTCCTGCGGGAGAACGCCGGCTCGATCTCCACCCGGGTCATCGCGCCCGAGTCGTTCCAGTACGTCAAGAGCATGTCCGACCCGATCCTGAACGACGCCGCCGCGCTCGCGAACGTGGACGTCATCGGCGCCCACCTCTACGGCACGTCCTACTCCAACTTCCCCTACCCGCTGTTCCAGCAGCGGGGCGCGGGCAAGGAGTTGTGGATGACCGAGGTCTACTACCCCAACAGCAGCGACTCGGCCGACCTGTGGCCGCAGGCCCTGGACGTGGGGGAGCACATCCACCGCGCCATGGTCGACGCGGAGTTCCAGATGTACGTCTGGTGGTACATCCGGCGTAGCTACGGCCCCATGCGCGAAGACGGCCAGATCAGCAAGCGCGGCGCGATGATGGCGCACTACGCCCGGTTCGTCCGCCCCGGCTACGTGCGCATCGGCGCCACGGCCACCCCCGCGTCGAACGTCTACGTGTCGGCGTACCGGAACGGGAGCACGGTCGTCATCGTGGCGATCAACAAGAACACCTCGGCGGTGAGCCAGCAGTTCACCATCGCGGGCAGCACCGCCACCAGCGCGTCGTCGTGGGTGACCGACGCGAGCCGGAACGTCGCGCCCCAGGGGGCGACGGCCATGACGAACGGCTCCCTCACGGTCACCCTGCCCGCCCGCAGCGTGACGACCTTCGTGACGAGCAGCGGCCCCCTGCCCTCGCCCACCCCCACGCCGACCCCCACGCCGACGCCGAGCCCCAGCGGCACCGGGCAGTTCCGGGTGGCGTACACGATGAACCCCTGGAACAACGGGTTCACCGCGAACATCAGCATCACCAACACGGGCTCGTCCACGGTCAACGGCTGGACGCTGGTCTTCACCCTGCCCTCCGGGCAGGCGATCACGTCAGGCTGGAACGCGACCTACTCGCCCTCCAGCGGCCAGGTCAGCGCGGTCAACGTCGGCCACAACGCCACCCTCGCCCCCGGCGCGACGATCGACGTCGGCTTCCAGGCCACCCACACCGGCAACACCGCCGAACCGGGCGCGTTCACCCTCAACGGCGTTCCCTGCACCGTGGTCTGACCTCCTCCAGGATCACCCGCGCGGCGGCGGCGATGGCCGTTCCCGCGTCCATCGCCCAGCCGCGGGTGTACGCCGAGGCGAACTCCTCTTCGCCCAGTGCGGCGCGGCCCCGGTCGGTGAGTTCGCGGACCCGGGGATCGGTGTGGTCGTGGGCGCCCCGCAGCCGGGCGGCGGCGCCCAGCAGCACGGCCGACTCGTGCCGCCGCCCGCGCGCCTCGGCGAGCGCGGCCGTGGTCACCACCACGAGCGACAGGACGGGCAGTTCACCGGTCGCCAGGGCCGCCGCCCGCGCCTCTCGCAGCGCCTCGGCCGCGCCGTCCGGGTCGCCCCGCACCAGGCGGAGGGCGGCCCGGGTGTTCTCGACGGACGTCCGGGCGTGGTCCGAGAGGAGGGCGGTGCCGCCGAGCAGGGCGTCCGCCCGGTCGAGGTCGCCGAGCCGGATCCGGAGGCCGGCCTCACACGCGTCGATCATGGCCAGCGGCTCCGTCGACGACGCGCGCTCCCTGGCGGCGCCGATCAGCGCCAGCGCCGCGTCGGCGTCGCCGCGCCGCAGGTGCAGGTCGATCCAGCGCAGGTCGCCGCGGATCCGGTCGCCGAGGCTGAGCGAGCCGAACTCGCCGGCCAGCCTCCCGGCCTCGCGCAGGTCGGCGAAGGCGCCGTCGAGGTCGTCGTAGCGGCGGAACCGGGCCCGCATCGGCAGGGTGGCGGCCTGGCCCCAGCGGTCGCCGGCCTGCCGGAAGCGGGCCAGGGCCGCCTCCACGTGGAGGCGTGCCCGGTCGAGCGCGCCCGCGTTCTCGGTGATCTCGGCCTGGAACATGTGGGCCAGCCCGGCCAGCCACACGTCGTCGCCGTCGGCCAGGCGCCGGAAGACCGGCAGCGCGGCCTCGGCGTCGTGCAGGAACAGCAGGACCGCGCCGAACACGCGGTGGTGGCCCGCCAGCCCGGCGTGCGCGAGCAGCCGGCCGGCCAGTTCCCGCGTCTCCGCCGGGTCGGCGGCCTCCTCGCCGGTGACCTCCGGAAGGACGTCGGCCCGGTTGAGCAGGTAGGCGGCGCGGGCGCAGTCGCGTTCGGGAGCCGGTCCGCCGCCGGGCACGGCCAGCGCCTCGCCCAGCCAGTGGGCGGCGTCGGAGTGGCGGGCGAACATCTGCCAGTACCAGACCAGGTTGAGGGCGAGGGCGATCGCGCCGGGAGAGTCGTGGGCGGCGCACCGGTGGCGCAGGGCGGCCAGGGCGTTGTCGTAGTCGGCGCCGATGACACGCATGGCAGTGAGCTGGCCGGGCCCGCGCAACAGGGGGTCGTGGCGGGCCGTCAGTTCGGTGAAGTGGGCGGCGGCCAGGTCACGGACGGTGTCGAGGTCGCCGGTGGCGGCCAGACGGTCGGCGCCGTACTCGCGGATGGTCTCGAGCATGCGGTGGCGGCCGGGGCCGGTGGCGAGCTGGAGCAGCGACCGGTCGACGAGGGCGGCGAGCAGGCCGGGGATCTCGGCGGGGGGCACGGCGGTGCCGGCGCAGACGGCGGTCGCCGAGGCGGCGGTGACACCGCCGGGCAGGACGGAGATCCGTTCGGCGACCGTGCGTTCGTGGTCGTCGAGGAGGTCCCAGCTCCAGGCGATGACCGCACGCAGCGTGCGGTGCCGGGGCGGCGCGGTGCGGCTGCCGGTGGTGAGCAGCCGGAACCGGTCGGTGAGCCCGTCGGCCAGGTCGGGCAGTGCCAGCGTCCGCAGCCGGGCGGCGGCCAGTTCGAGGGCCAGCGGCAGCCCGTCGAGGGCGCGCACCACGCGCACCACGTCGGGAAGCGTGGTCTCGTCGACGTCGAATCCGGGCCGCACGGCGGCCGCCCGCTCGGTGAACAGGCGCACCGAGGCCGTCTCCTTGGCCCGTCCGACGTCGTCTTCGGGGGCGGGCAGCGTGAGCTGGGCCAGCGGCAGGAGCGTCTCGCCGTCGACCGCGAGAGGTTCGCGGCTGGTGGCGAGCACCCGCAGGCGCGGGCAGCGCGACAGCAGCGCCACGACCAGGTGCGCCGCGGCGTCGATCACGTGCTCGCAGTTGTCGACCAGCAGCAGGCCTTCGCGGCGGCCGAGTTCGCCGGCGAGCACGTCCAGTTCGTCGCCCTCGACGCGCCTGCGCGCGTCGAACGTCGGGCCGCGCGGCCCGACGGCGGCCAGCACGGCCGCGGTGGTCTCCGCGGGTTCGGTGACGGACGCCAGGTCGACGAGCCAGCAGGGTTCTTCCCGGCGGCGGGCGGCCTCCAGCGCGAGCCGGGTCTTCCCGCTGCCTCCTGGCCCGACGACCGTGACCAGGCGCCCGCCACCGAAAAGGGCGTCGAGGCGGGCCAGGTCGTCGTCACGGCCGACGAAGCTGGTCAGGGGCGCGGGCAAGGTGGTCGCGGACGGCTTCGGAGCCGGCCGGCCGGGGCGCAGCAGCCGCAGGTGGCGCTCCCGCAGGGCGGTGCCGGGATCGGCGCCCAGGACGTCGGCCAGGGCCCGGCGGGTGCGCTCGTAGACGGTCAGCGCCTCGGCCTGCCGTCCCTGTGCGGCGAGCGCGTCCAGCAGCGACGCGGCCACCCGCTCGTGCACCGGCTGCTCGGCCAGCAGCGCGGTCAGCCGGGCGGCGGCCGGCTCGGGCCGCCCCAGTGAGGTCTCGGCGTCGGCGAGGTCGGCGACCGCCTCGATCGACACCTGGGCCAGCCGGGTCGCGACCGCGGGCGCAACCGAGGCGACGACGGCGGGTTCCGCGCCGGGACGCTCGCCCCACAACGCCACGGCCTCGGCGAGGGCGGCGCGGGCGGCCTGCGGCTCACCGGCCCACAACCTCTCCCGGCCGGTGGCGACGAGCCGCTCGAAGCGCACCACGTCGACGTCGTCGGGGTCGACCACCAGCCGGTAGCCGCCCGCCGCCCACACGACGACGTCGGCGGGACCGAGGGCGCGGCGCAGCCGGGAGACGAGCGTCTGCAGGGCGTGGGCGGGGGCGGCCGGCGGCTCCGCTCCCCAGACGGCGTCGACCAGGACGCCGGGCTCGACCGCGCGGCCCCCGGCGAGCGCCAGCCGGACGAACAGGCCCCGCAACCGCGCGCCCGGCACGGCCAGGACGGCCCCGCCGCGCGACACCCGCGGCGTGCCCAGCAGTGCGACACGAAGTCGCGCACCCTCGTCCATCGGCCCATCTTCGCGTGCTCTTCCGCGGGTCCCAAACCGGGCGGCGGCCGTACGAGCGCCGTGACAGCCCCGTGTGAGCGGCCGGCCCCAGTCTTCGCAGACCACTTCCGGACCTCAGGAGGAAACCGTGTCCGACGTACAGAGCCGCGCGGCCGGGGCGGCGCTCATGGCCAGTGCCGGCGTCTACTTCATCGCCGAGTTCGTCGCGGCGGCGGCGTGGAGCGACCCGCCCTACAGCTACACGCACCACTTCATCAGCAACCTCGGGGTGCACGGTCCCACGACGGCGTTCGGGCAGTACATGTACTCGCCGCTCGCCTGGGTGATGAACACCGGCTTCTTCCTGTTCGGCCTCGCCGCGCTGGCCGGTGTCGTCCTGCTGAGAGGGCTGCCCGGACGCCGCCGCCTGCCGATCGTCGCGATGGGGGTGCTGCTGGCGGCCGGGGGCGTCGTCCTGGCGTTCTTCCCCGGGTCGGGCGACACGACGAGCACCGCGACCGACTTCCACGGGCTGGGCGCCTTCTCGGCGTTCGTCGGCGGCAACGTCCTGGCCGTGCTCCTCGGCACGGCGCACCGGCTCCTCGGGCTGTCCCGCAGGCTCGGCCGGGTTCTGGTCGCGGCGGGGGTGATCGGCCTGGTCTCGCTGGCGGGCTACATGGCCCTGCTCGAATCGGGCGTGGGCCTCCTCATCGGACTGGTCGAACGCGGCGTCGTCTATCCGTTCCTGATCGGCCTCGCCCTGGTCGGGGCGGCGCTGCGGCGGCGCCCGGTCACGGGCTGATCGCCAGGATCACCGGGGGTCGGAGACCAGCCCGATCCGGTACGCCAGGACGACGGCCTGGACCCGATCGCGCAGGTCGAGCTTGGTCAGAATCCGGGACACATAGGTCTTCACGGTCTCCGGCGTGATGGACAACCGCATGGCGATCTCCGCGTTGGACAACCCGGCGGCGAGCTGCCTGAGCACCTCCAGCTCGCGACGCGTCAGGACGTCCACCACCTGCGCGCCGGGCGGGGAGGCGGGGCGCACCCGTTCGGCGTAGCGGCCGATGAGGGCGCGGGTGACGGCGGGGGCCAGCAGGGAGTCGCCCGCCGCGACCGTGCGCACGCCGTCGATCAGCGCGGCCGGGTGGGCGTCCTTCAGCAGGAAGCCGCTCGCCCCCGCGCGGAGGGCCTCGTAGACGTATTCGTCGACGTTGAAGGTGGTGACGACGAGGATCTTGGCCGGGTTCGCGGCGCCGGGGCCGGCCAGCCGCCGGGTGGCCTCGATGCCGTCCACGACCGGCATCCGGATGTCCATCACGATCACGTCCGGGTTCAGCCGCCGGGCGGCCTCCACGGCCGCGCGGCCGTCGGCCGCCTCGCCGACGACCTCCATGTCGGGTTGGGCGTCGAAGATGGTGACGTATCCGGCGCGCACCAGCGCCTGGTCCTCACACACGAGCAGCCGGATCACGTGTCACTCCTCGACGGGATGAGCGCGCGGACGGTGAACCCGCCTCCGGGGCGTGGCCCGGCGGCCAGTTCGCCGCCGAGTAGCCGCAGCCGCTCACGCAGCCCCGCCAGGCCGCGTCCACCGCCTTGGCCGCCCGACGCGACGGGGCCCTCCGTCGTGACCTCGATCTCGATGTGGGTGTCGCCGTGGCGGACCAGCACGGCGGTCAGGTGCCCGGCCGCGTGCTTGAGCGCGTTGGTGAGCGCCTCCTGGACGACCCGGTAGACGGCCAGCTCGACGTCCACACTCCGAGCGAGCGGGTGGCCGTGCTCGGTCCACTCGACGGGCTGGCCGGACAACCGGGCCCGTTCCACCAGGTCGCCCACCGTGCCCAGGGCCGGGGTGCGGTCGGCCGCTGGCTCGCCGGTGGCCTCCAGGACGCCGAGCAGGGCACGGAGCTCGGTCAGCGCGCGGCGGCCGGTGCCGCTGATCGCCGTGAGCGACTCGCCGGCCCGGTCGGGTGCGCCCGGCAGCAGGTACTGGGCGGCGTCGGCCTGGACCACCATCGCGGTCACGTGGTGGGTGACCACGTCGTGCAGTTCGCGGGCGATCCGGGTGCGTTCGGCGACCACGGCCGCCTCCGCCGACAGGCGCCGCCGTTCGGCCTCGTCGGCCCGCCGCCGGCGCACTTCCGCTCCGGCCGTCCAGGTCACCGCCAGCACCAGGGAGAACGCGACGAAGTCGGGGATCCGCTGCGGCGAGCCCAGCAGGTGGAGCAGCACCGCCAGGAGGACGTAGGCGGCGGTCGCCGCGATCGGCGTCGTCCGGCGCCGCCGCGCCTGGTGGGCCCCGGCGCTGTACAACGCCACGTAGAGGCCGACCGTGCCGAACGTCGAGGGGAGGGCCAGCGCCTGGTGCAGCGCGAACGCGCCGCCGACGACCACCAGGCAGGCGCCGGGCCATCGGGCGCGGACGGTCAGCGGGACGGTCAGCGCCAGGGTCACGGCCACGGACAGGGCGTCGGGCGGGCGCTTGGGCAGGTCGCCGATCTCGGCCCCGATGACCGACACGGTCGGCACGAACGCCAGCAGCGTGAGGAGCGCGGCGAGCAGTATGTCCCTTCTGGCCGGCATCCGACGAGCCTAGCGGCGGGCGCGGCGCAACATCGCCGCCGCGATCAGCAGGCTCACCACGACCGGGACGACGGAGGCCTCCAGCCCGAACCCGCCGCCGGTCAGCCACTCCGGTCCGGAGACGTGCGCGGTCAGCACTCCCTCGGACGGGTGCCCGGAGACGGGGATGCCCAGCAGTCCCTCGGCGGCGTTCCAGGCGAAGTGCAGCCCGGCGACGAACCAGATGGTGCGCCGCCACAGGAACGCGGCCCCCAGCAGCACCCCCGCCTCGACGGCGATCGCCACCGAACTCCACAACGTGGCGCCCGGGTTGGCCAGGTGCAGGCCGCCGAACAGGCACGCGGTGACCGCCAGCGCGACCCGGCTGCCGAACAGCGCCTCCAGCGCCTGCAGCGCGAGCCCCCGGAAGAGCAGCTCCTCGGTGACGGCCGCGCCGATCGCGACCGCGACCACCGGGACCAGCGCCGAAAATCCCCGGGACCAGGTGAACGAGTAGCCGCCGAACAGCGTGATCACCAGCACTGACACCAGGACGAACCCCAGGCCGATCGCCCCGCCGGTCAGCGCCTCCCGCCCCGCTCCCCGCCCGGCCAGCTCGGGCACCGGACGCCGCGCCACCCACCGCATCACCGCCCAGTAGACGGCCGTGGCCGCCACCGCGGCCACGACGGCGAGCACCGCACCGCCCCCGGCCGGCGCCGACACCGCGCCGACGGCCACCACCCCGACCGGGAGCCAGACGAGCGGGGAACGGGCGTGTTGTGTCGTGTCCATGGAACCTCCGGTGACCCGCGCCGCATCCGTACGGCGAGACGCCGGAAACGCTACGAATGCGGGCGCGGGTCACGAATCCCCGTGAGGTGAACACTTCGGGTAGCTCTCACGGGGGATGCGTCGTGCGGTCAGCTCACGGTGAAGTCCCGGAAAGCGAACTGGCCGGTCACGTTCGCCGCGTGGGAGGTGGCGATGAGCCCGGCGTCCTGCCGTTCGGCGATGCCGGGCAGGGTCACGGTCGGGCCGACCTTCGTCCAGGTCGTGCCGTTGCGGGAGTAGTAGCCGCTGACCTGGTCGCCGGTGCGGACCAGCCGGACCCACACGGGTGCGGTGACCCCCGAGGCCCCGCTGAAGGAGTCGAGGTAGCCGTTGCCGTTGGCGTCCCATTGGAAGGCCACGCCGTTGCCGGGGGTGGCGACCATGGCCGCGTAGCCCGGCGAGGCGGCCGAACCGGTGACGTCGTTGCGCAGCACGACGCCGGCCTTGGCCCACGCGTTGGTGTTGTCCATGCGGGTGACCTGCGCGGAGACGGTGGCGGTGGCACCGGCCACGTCGTCGCGGTAGATGGCCCCGTACTCGTCGAAGGCGCCGCCGGCGTCCTGCCAGATGTCGGCGCCCGAGGTCAGGATGACGAACTCCGATCCGGCCTCGGCGAACTGGCTGGGCACCGAGCCGTGCCCCTTCATCGAGGTGAGGGGGTTCAACGCGGTCAGGGTGGCCGATCGGGTCAGGCTGAAAGCGGCCTGGTCGGCGCGTCCGGTGACGGCCGCCTTGACCTCCGCCCGGCTGACCGGCGCCGGGACCGACGCGGGAGCGGTGACCCGCCACGTCTCGGCGTCGGACGTGCCGGAGTCGAGGCCGTACGGCACGGGCTTGCCGACACGTTCGGCCCGCCAGCCGTCGGGGACGGTGAGGGCGACGGCCAGCTCCGAGGCGCGGCGCGGGCTGAAGTTCCGCACGGTGACGGTGACCTCGGCCGACTCCCCGGCCCGCAGGACGGCCGGGTCGGCCGACAGGGCGGCGCCGACGGGAGGCCGCTGCGGGTCGGGCGCGCCGCGGTGGTCGCCGGTGGGACCGGCCTGGTAGATCACCCGGCTCGCCTCCAGGGGCAGGGTGGTCTCGGTGACGGTGAGGTTGCCCCGGGTGACGTTGCCGCGGTTGCCGTTCGTGATGCCGGTGATCGCCGGGTTGGTGGTGTGGTTGTCGATCAGGGTCAGGTCGCCGGTGCGGTTGCCGTTCTGGTTGTTGGCGTGCGCCCACTGCCCGGCGGTCCGCACGAACACGTTGCGGCTGGCGCTCAGGTAGCGGGAGCCCTCGTCGAAGTAGAGGCCGAGCTGTCCGCTGTTCTCGCAGTAGTTCTCGTCGATGACGCTGCGCGGCATGGCCGACAGGGTGTAGATGCAGCCCGCGTCGAACATGGTCCGCACGACGTTGCGGACGTGGTTGCCCACCACGCGCACATCGCTCAGGGTCGTCGGCGTGTCGTAGACGGGCTGGAAGTCGTACAGACCCCGGTTCAGGTACTCGGGGCTGCCGCCCGGGTCGTTGGCGCCCCAGCCGTAGCCGAGCCCGATGCCCGTGTACGGCATGTCGGAGACGTAGTTGTGCTCGATCGACAACCGGGTGACGTAGCTGGCGAAGATCGCGTCCTGGTCGAGGAACTCCAGGGCGGTCGAGTAGACGCGGTTGTCGCGGATCGAGATGTCGCTGTTGACCATGCGGGGGTCGGACGGGTGGTGCGCGTCGGGACGCACGCCGCCGACCATGATCCCGCCGCCGGCGCTCGCGGTGAACGTGCTGCCGACGACCGACACCCGGCGCGCGCCCAGGCCGACGCCGCTGGCGTGCGCGTTGGCGTCGTTGCCGATGCCGAGCGCCACGGAGCCGAGGTTGACGAAGGTGCTGCCGGTGAACGTGACGTCCTCGGCGGCCGAGACCTGGACGGCCGACGGCGACTGGGCCCAGCCGTTGCGCGAGCCCTCGAACCCCTTGCAGCCGAACGCGCAGGAGGTGAACGCGTCGGCGGGCCGGTGCGGCTGGACGCCGCTGATGAACACGCCGGTCTGCTGGTTGGCGTATCCGTCGGAGGTGCCGGGGTGCAGCCACGTGGTCCCGGTGAACGTCAGGTTCTCGAAGCGCAGGTTGCGCGCCGGGGCGTCGTAGGTGCCGCCGACCTGGAGCAACGACTCCAGGCGGGGCAGTTCCACCCGCGCCTTCGTGATGTCCTGGCCGGGCAGCGGCTTGTAGTAGAGGACGCCCGCGGTGGTGTCGAGATACCACTCGCCCGCCTCGTCGAGGAACCTCTTGGAGTTGAGCAGGGTGAAGGTGGGCGTGCGCAGCGGCGACTGGACGGTGTCGTAGCCGTAGGTGTTGTTGTCCCAGGCCGGCTGCTGCATGACGACCGTGGAGCCGGTGATGCTCTCGACGGGCGCGAACCGGTTGGTGAACGACAACATCGCCTGGAGCTCGATGCGCTTCTGGTCGGGCAGGCCGGACAGGTAGGCCAGCGCCGGGTTGTTGATCGTGAAGCCGGCCGCGTTCAGCGTGATGTCGCTCCGGGCGATCCGGAGCCGCGCCCGCTGGGCGGGCTTGCCGTCGACGTAGAGCTGGCGGGTGTCGAAGCCGGTGCCCACAGCGGCCTTGTAGACGCCGGTCGCGGCGTCGTCGAGCTCCCAGCCGGTGACGGGCGTCGCGCCGCTGATCACCGGGTGGGCGTCGCGGGCGGCCGTCCAGGTGACGGTGGTGCCCGCGCGCCGGAGTCGGCGGCGTCCAGGCGGAGCGGCGCGGTCAGCCGGTGGACGCCGTCGAGGAGTTCCACGGTGACGTTGACCTCGCCCTGGGCCAGGGCGGCGCGGACGCGGCGCTGCGCCTCGGCGAGCGTGGCGAGCGGCTCGTCGCGCCGGCCGTTCCCGTCGTCGTCGGCGTTGGCCGCGCCCGTGGCGGCGACCACGATGGTGTGGCTCGCGGGCGCGGCGTGGGCGGGCACGGACAACACGCCGGTGAGCAGCGCGGTGGTGAGGGCGGCCGCCAGGGCGGCCGCGGGACGTCTGCGCGTTTCAGGGGACGGACGCACAGTGTTCCTTTCTTCCGGTGAGGGCGCTTGATCCACCGGGGAACGTAATTCGTATGACGTCTGACGTCAATAACGAATCCTGCGATCCACCTCCGTCATGGCCGAGTTCCAGATCTCCGACGTGGGGTCGATCACCGCGAAGTGGTCGCCCGGTCCTTCGAGATACGTGAGGTCGTCGCCGGTCGCCTCGGCCCCGGCGGCGTAGCGGCGGTTGAAGTCGATCAGGTCGAGGTCGTCGTCGTGGCCGATGACGACGAGCTGCGGGACGCCGATGGGCAGGCGGCTCATCGGGTCGGCGGCGGCGTACACCTCCGGGATCTCGGCGGAGGAGCCGCCGAGCGCGTGCGGGACCGCGCCGGTGCCGACGCGGCGGCGTTCGCCCTCACTGAGGTCGAGCACCCCGGCCAGCGAGACGGCCAGGGCGATCCGGCCGTCGTCGGCGGCGGCGCGCAGGGCGAGCTGGCCGCCGGCCGAGTGGCCGAAGACCACGACCCGATCGAGGTCCAGGTCGAAGTCCAGGGAATCGATGCCGGTCAGGCGGTCGAGGCCGGCCGCGACGTCGGCGACGGTGGCCTGCCAGCCGTGCCGGTCGGGGCGGCGGTATTCGAGGTTCCAGGCGGCGTAGCCGCGTCCGGCCAGGTCGACGGCGAGGGCGTCCATCAGGTCGGCGGCCCAGATCGAGCGCCAGTAGCCGCCGTGGATCAGCACCGCGACCGGCAACCGGCCGCCGCTGTGGTGCGGCGGCAGGCGCAGCTCGCCCCACTGCTCGTCGCCGGGGCCGTAGGCGACGCGCTCGGCGGGGTGGCGCAGGCGGTGGTAGGCGTGCCGGATCGCCCAGGTCAGGCCCCAGAGGCCGCGGCCGTAGAGGTGGGCGGACCCGGGGGAGACCTCGGCCGGGCCGGTGTCGGCGGGGTCGTACCAGACCACCGGCGCGGGGTGCGGGACCGGTGCGCCCACCGCGACGACCGCCTCCGCCGTTTCGCCGAGGCCGGTCACCACGCGGCCGTCGATCCCCAGCCGCCGGAACTCCGTCTCGGCGACGTGCCGGACCAGATCGGGGTCGGCCGTCAGGCCGGGGGCGAGCGCCACCAGCATCATCGTGTCCTCCCGAGGAAACGCAGGGCGTTGCCGGACAGCAGCTTGTCCCGCTGCTCCGCGCTCAGGAACGCCGCGTCGCGCACGACCCTGCCGGCCGGGCGCTCGCCCAGCGGGTAGGGGTAGTCGCTGCCGACCATGACCCGGTCCTCGCCCAGCACGTCCACCAGCAGGCGCAGCGCCGCCGGGTCGAACACGACGCTGTCGACGGAGAACCGGCCGACGTAGTGGCTCGGCGGGTGGGCCGACCGGCCGCGCACCACGTCGCCGCGGCGGTGCCAGGCGTTGTCGGCCCGGCCGAGCCAGAACGGGAAGCTGCCGCCGCCGTGGGCGAAGCACAGGCGCAGCGTCTCCGGCACCTGGTCGAAGACGCCGCCGAGAACCAGCGCCAGCACCGACAGGTGGGTCTCGGCCGGCATGCCGGTCAGCCAGCGCGCCATCCAGCGGTCGAGCCGCGGGCCGCCGGGCATGTCCCACGGGTGGACGAAGACCGGCGCGCCGACCTCCGCGCAGTGCCGCAGGAACATCACGATGCCCGCGTCGTCGAGGTCGCGGTCGCCGACGTGGTTGCCGATCTCGACGCCTGCGTGGCCGTTGGCCAGGCAGCGGTCGAGCTCCTCGCACGCCGCCTCCGGGTCCTGGAGCGGCACCTGGCAGAACGGTACGAACCGGTCGCCGCCCCCGGTCATCTCCAGCGTGAGGTCGTTGAAGACGCGAGCCACCTTGACGGCCTGGTCGGCCGGGCGGTCGTAGGAGAAGAAGACCGGCGTGGGCGAGACGACCTGCACGTCGACGCCGTCGGCGTCCATGTCGGCCAGGCGGGTGCCCGGATCCCACGCCTCCGCGCCGATCGGGCGGAACTCGGTCTCGCCGACCATGATCATGGCGGCGCGTTCGGAGTCGACGCGCAGCCAGGGCCAGCCCGTGCCGCCGCATCGGGCGGCCAGGTCGGGCCACCCCTTCGGCACCAGGTGGGTGTGGACGTCGACGACGGGCCCGGCCATCAGCCCTTGCCCGGGTGGAGCGCGCCGCACTCGGTGCAGGTGCGGGCGGCCTCGTCGGCGTAGAAGGCCTGGAAGACCGGCGGCAGGTCGGTGACGATGTCGCGGACCTGGAGCTCGACCTCGTGGACGCGGTTGCCGCAGTCGGGGCAGTACCACTGGAACCTCTCCAGCGTGCCCTCCTCGCGCACCCGCTCGACCACCATGCCGATCGAGCCCGCCTCGGGCCGCTGCGGCGAATGGGGCACGTTCCCCGGCAGCATCCACATCTCGCCCTCGCGGATGTGCACGGTCCGCGGCCCTTCGGGTGTCATGAGGTTGACGTGCATGTTGCCCTTGACCTGGTAGAAGAACTCCTCGTACGGGTCGACGTGGAAGTCGGTGCGCTGGTTGGGGCCGCCCACGACCTGCACGATGAAGTCCGACCCGCCCGGGAACATCTCCTTGTTGCCGACCGGCGGCTTGAGCAGGTGCCTGTTGCCCTCGATCCAGCCGGGGAAGTTCACCGGCTCCGTGATGTCGGTCATTCGTCGACTCCTTCCGGGAGTAGCGCCACGGCCTGTATCTCGATCAGCAGATGGGGATGGGGAAGCTGGTGCACCGCCACGGTGGTGCGGGCGGGCCCGGTCTCGTCGAAGTACTCGGCGTAGACCTCGTTGTAGCCGCCGAAGTCGTTCATGTTGACCAGGTAGGTCGTCACCTGCACCAGGTCTGACAGGCCCGCCCCGGCGGCGGCCAAGATCTCGCCGATGTTCTCGATCACCGCCCGGGTCTGCGCCCGGATGTCGAGCGAGGTGGTGCCCATCGCGTCGGCGCTCGCGCCCGCGATGGTGTTGTCGGGACGACGGCTGGAGGTGCCCGAGACGAAGGCGAACCCACCGGCGATCTTCAGGTGCGGGAACCGGCCGCGTGGGGTGGCCTTCCCAGGAACGATCCTGCCCGCGCTCATGAAAGAGCCCCATGGCGGGTGACAGCCCCGGGCGCGGTCTCGCCCGTGCTCATGAGCCGGCCCTGAAGGACGCCGTGCCGAGCTTCTCGATGACCGCGCGGACGTGGTCGCCCGGCTTCAGGGCGACCGCCGCCGTGGCGGCCCCGGCCAGGACGATCCAGCCCTCCCGCAGTTCCACGCCGCGCCCGCCCGCCAGGCGGACCGCCGCGTCGAAGGCCCGGCGCGGGTCGCCGAGGATGGCGGCCGTCGAGCCGGTCTGCACGACGCGGCCGTTCACCTCCAGCAGCACGCCGAGGTTGTCCAGCCCGTCGGGCACCGGCCGCCACGGGCCGACGACGTAGCCGGCCGCCGAGGTGTTGTCGGCGATCACGTCCGGCAGCGAGAAGTCGAAGCCCTCGAAGCGCGAGTCGATCACCTCCAGCGCCGGAGCGACGGCCTCGACGGCCGAGTGGGAGACCAGGAACGCGATCTCCGGCTCGGCCCGGGGGTGGATGAGCCGCGTCAGGTCGACCCGGCCGCCGTCGTCGATCCGCATGCCGTCGGTGAGGTGGCCCCAGATGACCTCGTCCACGCCGACCTGCGCCATCTTGGCGCGGCTGGTCAGGCCCATCTTCACGCCGGTCAGCCGGTCGCCGCGCGCCAGCCGCCGTTCGACCAGCGCGCGCTGCACGTCGTAGGCCCCGGCAGGGTCCAGACCGGCCGCCGCCGCGAGGCGCGGGATGGCCGTGGCCGTCAGCGCCGCCCGGTCCAGCCGGTCGGCGAGTTCGCTGATCATGCTTTCCCTCCGAGGTCCAGCGCCACGTCGACGATCATGTCCTCCTGGCCGCCGACCATCCGGCGGCGGCCCAGTTCGACCAGGATGGCCCGCACGTCCACGCCGTAGCGGTCGGCGGCGCGTTCGGCGTGCCGCAGGAAGCTGGAGTAGACCCCGGCGTAGCCGAGCGAGAGCGTCTCGCGGTCGACCCGCACCGGCCGGTCCTGCAGCGGCCGGACCAGGTCGTCGGCGGCGTCCATCAGCGCGAACACGTCGCAGCCGTGCGGCCAGCCGTGCAGTTCGGCCACGGCGGCGAAGACCTCCAGCGGGGCGTTGCCCGCCCCCGCGCCCATCCCGGCCAGCGACGCGTCGACCCGGGTGGTGCCGTGCTCGACGGCGACGACGCTGTTGGCGACGCCGAGCGACAGGTTGTGGTGGGCGTGGATGCCGATCTCGGTGCCCTCGTCGAGCACCTGCCGGTAGGCGTCGACCCGTTCGGCGACGTCGCGCATGAGCAGCCGGCCGCCCGAGTCGGTGACGTAGACGCAGTGGGCGCCGTACGACTCCATGAGCTTCGCCTGTCCGGCCAGCGTGGCGGGGTCGGCCATGTGCGACATCATCAGGAAGCCCGCGACGTCCATGCCGTTGTCCCTGGCCCAGGCGATGTGCTGGGCGGCGATGTCGGCCTCGGTGCAGTGGGTGGCGATACGCACGCTGGTGACGCCGAGGTCGCGGGCGGCCTTCAGGTCGGCGATGGTGCCGATGCCCGGAAGGAGGAGCGTGGTGAGCCGGGCCCTGGTCATGACCGACGCGGCGGCCTCGATCCACTCGGCGTCCGCGGCCGCGCCGTGGCCGTAGTTGACGCTGGAGCCCGCCAGGCCGTCGCCGTGGGCGACCTCGATCGCGTCGACCCCGGCCGCGTCGAGCGCGGCGGCGATCTCGGCGACCTGGGCGGGGGTGTAGCGGTGGGCGATGGCGTGCATGCCGTCGCGCAGGGTGACGTCCTGGACGTAGAGGCGGTTCACCGGGTCACCATCCGTTCGGCCGTGCGCAGCGCCGCCGAGGTCATGATGTCGAGGTTCCCGGCGTATTCGGGCAGGTAGTGCCCGGCCCCGGAAACCTCCAGGAAGACCGACACCTGGAGGCCGGCGAACCGCCGGCCGAGCGCGGGGACGTGGGCGTCCACGGGATCGAACTGCACCTCCTGCTTGAGGCGGTAGCCGGGCACGTACTCCTGGACCGAGGCCACCATCTCGGTCACCGAGCGGGAGATCGCCGCACGGTCGGCGTCGGCGCAGAGGCAGTAGACGGTGTCCCGCATCAGCAGCGGGGGCTCCGCCGGGTTCAGCACGATGATCGCCTTGCCGCGTTCGGCGCCGCCGACCACCTCGATCGCCCGGGACGTCGTCTCGGTGAACTCGTCGATGTTGGCGCGGGTGCCCGGCCCGGCCGACCGGGAGGCGATGGAGGCGACGATCTCCCCGTACACGACCGGGGTGACCCTGCCGACGGCGGCCACGATCGGCACGGTGGCCTGGCCGCCGCAGGTGACCATGTTGACGTTGCGCTCGCCCAGGTGCTCGCCGAGGTTGACCGGCGGCACCACGTAGGGGCCGAGCGCGGCCGGGGTGAGGTCGACCACGATCTTGCCGTGAGCGCGCAGCACCTCGTCGTTGTGCCGGTGGGCCCCGGCGGAGGTCGCGTCGAAGACCACGTCGACGTCGGCGAACTCCGGCATCGCGACCAGGCCCTCGACGCCCTTGTCGGTGGTGGCCACGCCCATGCGCCGGGCTCGCGCGAGGCCGTCGGAGGCGGGGTCGATCCCGGCCATCGCGACCATGCGGAGCGTCGTCGACAGGCGCAGCACCTTGATCATCAGATCGGTGCCGATGTTGCCCGACCCGATCACCGCCACTCCGGCGCTCATTCCCCACCTCCGAAACAGGTCCTGACCGAGCCGAGGCCCGAGATGCGGGCCTCGTAGGCCGCGCCCGGCGTCACCGGGACCATCGGCCCGAGCGCGCCGGAGAGCACCACGTCGCCGGCCCGCAGCGGGCTGCCCGCCCGCGCGAGGGTCTCGGCGAGCCAGGCCACGGCGTGCGCCGGGTTGCCCAGGCAGGCCGCGCCCGCGCCGACCGAGACCGGTTCGCCGTCGTGTTCGAGCACCGCGCCGCAGAGCCGCAGGTCCACGTCGGCGACGCGGCGCGGGCTCGTGCCGAGCACGAACAGGCCGCTGGAGGCGTTGTCGGCGACGGTGTCGACGATGGAGATGTCCCAGTTCGCCACCCGCGAGCCGACGATCTCGATGGCCGGCAGCAGGTGGTCGGTCGCGCGGATCACGTCCACGACCGTCACCTGCTCGTGCGGCAGGTCGGCGCCGAGCACGAACGCGATCTCCGCCTCCACCCGCGGCTGGAGCACCCGGCCGGGGGCCACCTCCGCGCCGTCGGGCACCGCCATGTCGGCGAACAGCACCCCGAAGTCGGGCTGGAACACCCCGAGGGCCTTCTGGACGACGGGGTTGGTCAGCCCGATCTTCGCGCCGACCGGCCGCCGCCCTTCGGCGGTCCAGCGCTCCACCTGCGCCCGCTGGACGGCGTAGGCGGTGGCCACGTCCCCCTCGGGCAGCAGGTCCCCGCGCAGGGGCGGGCACGGCGTTCGGGTGTCGTAGGCGGCCCGCAGGACGTCGGCCGCGCGCTGGATGTCGGTCATGTGAGGTCCACGCAGACGTTGGTGAGCTCCGAATAGAAGCCGAGGGAGTGGACGCCGCCCTCGCGGCCGACCCCCGAGGCCTTGACCCCGCCGAACGGGGTGCGCAGGTCGCGCAGGAACCAGGTGTTGACCCAGACGATGCCGGCGTCGAGGCGGGCGCCGGCCCGGTGGGCGCGGCCGACGTCCCGGGTCCAGACGGTCGCGGCCAGGCCGTAGGCGCTGTCGTTGGCCAGCGCGAACGCCTCCTCCTCGGCGTCGAACGGGGCGACGTGGCAGACCGGGCCGAAGATCTCCTCCCGGTTGGTCCTGGCGTCCGGCCCGAGGCCGATGAGCACGGTCGGCCGCACGTACGCCCCGCCGTCCCGGGCGTCGCCGAAGACCGGCACCTCACCCCCCGCGAGCACGGTCGCGCCCTCGGCGCGGGCCAGGTCGTAGTGGCCGAGCACCTTGTCGCGGTGGCCGCGGGAGATCAGCGGCATCGTGCCGGTCGCCGGGTCGGACGGCCAGCCGAACCCCTGCTCGGCGGCCCGCCGGGCCAGGCGCTCGGTGAACTCCTCGAAGACCGGCCGCTGCACGTAGAGCCGTTCGGTGCACAGGCAGACCTGGCCGCCGTTGGTGAAGCTGGAGCGGACCGAGCCCTCCACGGCGGCGTCGAGGTCGGCGTCGGCGAAGACCAGCCCGGCGTTCTTGCCGCCCAGCTCGAACGAGACCGCCTTCACGCCGTCGGCGGCGGCCCGCATGATCGCGCTGCCGGTGGCCGACTCGCCGGTGAAGGTGATCGCGTCGACCTCCGGGTGCGTGGTGAGGAACTCGCCCGCCGAGCCGGGGCCGAAGCCGTGCACCAGGTTGAACACGCCGTCGGGCACGCCGACCGCCGCCATCACCTCGGCCAGCAGCGTCGCCGACGCCGGCGTCTCCTCCGACGGCTTCACGACGACCGCGTTCCCGCAGGCCAGCGCGGGCGCGACCTTCCAGGTCAGCAGCAGCAGCGGCAGGTTCCACGGCACGATGACCGCCACCACGCCGACGGGCTTGCGCACCGCGTAGTTGATCGCCCGGCCGCCGGTGACGAACGACTCGGTGGGGGCGGTCGCGGCGATCTCCGCGAAGGCCCGGAAGTTGGCCGCGCCGCGCGGGATGTCCAGCGTCCTGGCCTGCGAGATCGGTTTGCCGGTGTCGGCGACCTCGGCCGTGACCAGGTCGTCGAAGCGCCGGTCGAGCTCGTCGGCGACGGCGTTCAGGAGCTTCGCGCGTGCGCGCTCGTCCATGCGGCCCCACGGCCCGCGCAGCGCCCGGCGGGCGGCGCGCACCGCCGCGTCGACGGTGTCGGCCCCGGCCTCGGCGACCTCGAAGACGGTCTCCCCGGTGACCGGGCTGACCTTGGCGAACCTCTTCCCCTCCGGCACGAACCGGCCGTCGACGAAGTTGCGCAGCAGGCCCGGCTCGCCGGCCGGGCGTCCGGACATCAGGTCCGGCGTCCACAGTGTCATGCGTTCCGCCTCCCTCGCAGGATCGCGCCGCCGATGAGCAGCGCCCCCGCGCCGACGGCCGCGCCGAGCACCCGGTGCTGACGGCGCACCCGCCGCCAGACCTGCGCGTAGGGCACGGTCGAGAAGGACACCAGTTCGTAGCGGGAGACGTAACGGCCGGGCAGGGCCCGCTCCAGCGCGTGCTCCACCTTCTTCTGGAGCTGGAAGACGGGGGAGGCGACCTTGTCGCGCATCTCGACGAAGTTGGCCAGGGCCATCCGGGCGATGGCCTCGGTGTTGTCCCTGCGCCGCTCCTCGTAGAGGGGGAGCGCGCGGGTCCAGTCGCCGCCGGTCTCCTCCAGGCAGCGGTCGAGCTCGACGACGTCCTCGAAGGCGCAGTTGGCGCCCTGGCCGTAGAACGGCACGATCGCGTGCGCCGCGTCGCCGATCAGCGCGGCGGTGCCGCCGACGTGCCAGGGGGTGCAGCGCACGGTGCCGAGCGGGCCGACGGGGTTGTGCCGGTAGTCCTCGACGAGGGTGGGGGCCAGCTCGATCAGGTCGGGGTAGTGCTCGGCGAAGTGGCGCTCGATCGCCGCCCGGCTGCCGATCGAGGCGAAGCTGCTGGTGCCGCTGGTGGGCCAGAACAGGGTGCAGGTGAACGAGCGGTCGGGGTTGGGCAGCGCGATCATCATGGAGGTGCCGCGCGGCCAGATGTGCAGCGCGTCGGGGGACAGCGCGAACTCGCCGTCGCGGGGCGGGATGCGCAGCTCCTTGTAGCCGTAGTCGAGGAAGTCGAGGCTCTCGGTCAGCCCGGCGTGCGCGAGCAACTGGGCCCGCACCGCCGAACCGGCGCCGTCGGCGCCGAGCACCACGGCCGCCCTGGCCTTCGTGGTGCCGCCGGGGGTCTCGTAGGTCATCTCGCCCGTGCGCGGGTCGAGGGCGGTCAGCCGGTGGTCGAAGGCGATGCGCACGCCGGGCTGCCCGGCCGCCGCGGTGAGCAGGGCGTTGTTGAGGGCCGAGCGGCTGATCGAGTTGATCGCCCGCTGCCCGTCGTGGCTGTAGGGCTGGAAGTCGAGTTCGCCCTTCACGGGGTGGATGACACGGCCGCGCATCGGCAGCGCGTCGGCCATGACCTGCTCGTCCAGGCCGATGCGGCGCAGCGCGTCGAGGCCGCGCTCCGACAGGGCCAGGTTGATCGAGCGGCCCCGCTCGACCGCGCCGGTCCGGGGGTCGGGACGCCGTTCGTACAGGGCGACCCGCAGGCCGCGCCGGGCCAGGAAGCAGGCGAGCAGGCAGCCGGCCAGGCCGGCGCCGACCACCGCTATCTCGTCCGGGTCGCTCATCGGACCTCCTCGATGACGTGCGCGAGGGCGTCGGCCAGACGCCAGCAGTCGTGGTAGGTGCAGTACAGGGGCACCGGTGCGGCCCGGACGATGTCGGGCTCCCGGGCGTCGGTGATCACGCCGAACTCGAAACGCAGCCGTCTGGCCAGCTCGTGGGCGCTGCCGCCGCCGATGCGCAGGGAGAGCTGGCTGCCCCTCCGGGCGGGGTCGCGCGGGGTCACCACGGTGATCGGGAGCTCGTCGAGCAGCGTTTCCAGGTAGCCGGTGAGGCGGGTGCTCCGGGCGCGCAGGGCGGCCATGCCGACGCGGTCGAAGATCTCCAGGGAGGTGCGGACCGGGCCCATGGCGTAGATCGGCGGGTTGGAGATCTGCCACGCGTCGGCCGTCGCCGGGGGACGGGAGACCGGCGTCATCTCGAAGCGGGTGGCCGGTTCGGTGCTCCACCAGCCCTCGAACCGCCGCACGGCCGGGTCGCCGAGGTGCCGCTCGTGCACGAACACGCCGCCGAGCGCGCCCGGCCCCGCGTTCAGGTACTTGTAGGAGCACCAGGCCGCGAAGTCGGGCCCCCATTCGTGCAGCTCCAGCGGGACGTTCCCGGCGGCGTGCGCCAGGTCCCAGCCGACCAGCGCGCCGGCCTCGTGCCCCGCGCGGGTGATCGCCGGGATGTCCATGAGCTCGCCGGTGAGGTAGTTGACCCCGCCGAGCAGCACCAGGGCGACCTCGTGGCCCTCATGGGCGAGGTAGCTCAGCACGTCGGCGGGGTCGAGCCTGACCACCGTCGCGTCGGGGTCGAGGCCGTGGAAGCGGGCCTGACTGCGGACCGCGTAGCTGTCGGAGGGGAAGGCGGTGTCCTCGATGACGATCTTGGTCCGGGTGCCGGTGGGCCGGTAGAAGGACACCATCAGCAGGTGCAGGTTGACCGTCAGCGAGTTCATCACCACGGTCTCCTGCGGCAGCGCGCCCACTAGCCGGGCCGCGGTGCCGGTCAGGAACTCGTGGTAGGGCAACCACGGGCGGGCCGCGTCGAGATGGCCCTCGACGCCGAGGCGCGCCCAGGCGTCCAGGTCGTCGAGCAGGTCGCCTCGGGTCGCCCTGGGCTGCAACCCCAGAGAATTGCCGGCCAGGTAGGCGGTCTCGGCGTAGCGGCCGCCCTCGGCCGGGGGAACGTGGAAGAGCTCGCGGTGGCCGGGGTCGGCCAGGTCGCGTTCGAGGGCGTCGGCCTCGGTGAACATGCTTTCTCCGCTCGGACGAGGCTCAGACGAGGGTCCTGGCGGACCAGATCTCGGGGAAGACCACGCGGGCCATGCTGCGGCGCAGCCAGTTCGCCCCGGCCGAGCCGCCGCTGCCGACCTTCTCGCCCATGGTCCGCTGCACCGCCTTGAGGTGCTGCCAGCGCCAGTCGCCGAACCCGTCGGCCAGGTCGGTGAGCGCCTCGCCGAGCGACCAGAGGTGGTTGCCGGGGGTGTTCTCCCGGTAGATCTCGACCCAGGCGGCCTCGACGGCGGGATGACCTTCGTGCTCGACGGTCACGTCGCGTTCGAGCAGGTCGCGGGGGATGTCGAAGCCCTGGCGGGCGAGCGTGGCGATGACGTCGTCCCACAGGCTGGGGGCGCGCAGGGTGGCCTGGAGGGCGGCGTACACCTCGGGCTGGCGGTGGAAGGGCCGCAGCAGGGTCGCGCTGCGCAGGCCCAGCAGGAACTCCATATGGCGGTACATGGCGGACTGGAAGCCCGACGCCTCACCCAGCTGGTCGCGGAAGCGGTTGAAATCTGCCGGGGTCATCCAGTCGAGCCCGCGCCAGGCGGCGTTGAGGCCCTGGATGTCGAGGGCGGCCCGCTTCAGCGGGGCGAGCGCGGCCCACACGTCGTCGTCGCGCAGCAGCCGCTGGGCCTCGCGCAGTTCGAAGCAGGTCAGGCCGAAGTACAGCTCCATGATCTGGCTGACCATGAGGAAGGACATCTCGCCGGGGTCCTTGCTGATGGTCTGCTGGAGCGAGTGCAGGGTCTCGGCGTGCACGTACACGTCGTACGGCAGGCCGTCGGGGAACTCCAGGGTGGGGTTCCCGCCGTTGGCGGCGGCCCTGGCCGCGCGCGTGCTGTTGGTGCTCTCCACAAGACCTCATGCTCCACCAAACGGTCATATGGCGAGAAGGAGCACTTAAAGGTACGATGCGCCCTTGGCCTGTGGTTTCACGGCCAAACCGCTCAACCGCTTAACGAACCGAAGGTCGCCATGGACGATATGGATTGGGCGCTCCTGCGCGAGCTGCAGATCGACGCGCGACTGTCCTTCAGCGAGTTGTCCCGCCGGGTGCACCTGTCGCCGCCCGCCGTGGCCGAGCGGGTGCGGCGGCTGGAGGAGACCGGCGTCATCTCCGGCTACCACGCCCGGGTCGACCTCACCCGGACCGGCTGGCCGGTGATGGCGATCATCCGGATGTCCTGCTACGGGCCCCGCTGCATGTTGCGCGACCCGTCGGTGGCCGAGTGGCCGGAGGTGCTGGAGATCCACCGCATCACCGGCGACGCCTGCTGCATCCTCAAGGTGGCCGCCGAGACGATGGACGCCTTCGAGCACGTCATTGACCGCCTCGCGCCCTACGGCCAGCCGTCGAGCACGATGGTGCTCTCCACCCCGCTCCCGTGGCACTCGGTCACGCCGCCCCGGACCTCGTCCGCCTGAGGGCCGGCAGCACCGCCGAGCCCAGGAGCCCCACGCCGCGCCGGTCGCTCAGCCCGTGGGGGGTGCCGAACTCGACCCGGCGCACCCCCGCGTCGATGAGCGCCTGCGCCTGCTCGGCGACCTGGTCGGGGGTGCCCGCGAACGCGAACAGGTCGAGCAGGTCGCCGGGGATGAGCCGGCCCGCCTCCTCGTGCCGGCCCGCGTCGACCAGCTCCTTCACCCGGGCCACCAGGTCGGCCGGGATCTCCAGGGTGGGGTCGAGCTCGGCCACGACCGCGAGGTACATGGCCACCTCGGCCCGCGCCCGCGCCCGCGCCGCGTTGCCGTCGGTGTCGACGACGGTGACCGCGCCCAGCACGATCCCGACGTCGTCGGCGTCGCGCCCGGCGGCCTCCGCGCCCGGCCGCAGCCGCTCGCGGATCACCTTCACCATCGCCGGGTTGGCGCTGCCGCCCACCTTGATCTCGTCGGCGATGCGCCCGGCCAGCGCCGCGCCCTTGGCGCCCCACGCGCCGAGCAGCAGCGGCGGGTCGGGGCGGTGCACCGGGTAGCGCAGCGTGGTGCCCGGGGCCAGCCGGAACACCCGGCCCTCGTAGCCGCCGGCGTCGCCGCGCAGCAGCCGGTAGACGACCTGCGCCGACTCCTCCAGGGTGGTCAGCGGGCGTTGCTGGTCGATGCCGACCGCGCCCAGCCAGGTGCCCCGGGCCAGGCCCAGGTAGGCCCGGCCGCGCGAGGCCAGGTCGAGCGCGGCGATCTGCCCGGCGATCTCGTAGGGGGCCAGGGAGTAGGGGTTGAGGCAGGCCACGCCCAGGCGCACCCGCTCGGTGGCGGCGGCCATCTCCAGCAGCGGGAAGATCGGCGGCTGGTACATGAGGTCGCCGAAGACGGTCAGCACGTCGAAGCCGTGCGCCTCGGCGCTGCGGGCCAGGTCCGCGTAGTCGCCCGCGCCCTTGTCGCTCTGCAGGCCGAGCCCGATCTCCACGGTGGGCACGGTGCTCACGTCAGGTCCGCCGAGTTCATCCGGCGACGGCAGGTGCGGGAGACCTGCATGATCAGGCGCTCCTCGGGGTCGGGGCAGGCGAACTGCGTGTCCTGCGCCAGCCAGTCGCCGGCCGCCAGGTCGCGCTGCTTGGCCGCGAGGAAGGGGAGCACGGAGGCCAGGGCGTACACGCAGAAGTGCTGCCCGTCGGGCAGCTTCAGGTGGGCGCTGTTCGTCAGGTCGAAGTGGTCGCCGACGTTCATGCCGCAGACCGAGCGGCCCTCGATGCGTTCGACGGTGACGCGGAGGTCGTAGAGCTCCATGTCTGTTTCGTCCATCGGGCCGGCTCCTTTCAGGGGGTCGGGGGGTTTATGGCCAGAACGATCTCCGTCTCGGCGTCGGAGGTGTTCAGGTAGCGGTGCGGGCGGTTGGAGTCGAGGGTCAGGCTCTCGCCGGCGGTCACGGTGTAGGACGACCGCTCGACCTGGACGGTCAGCGTGCCGGACACGACGTACACGCACTCCAGCGACGGATGGCTCCACAACTCGTCGCTGGAGACCTCGCCGGGCGCCAGCACCGCGTGCAGCACCTCGAGCTGCCCGTTGCCGGGGGTGAGCCGCTCGTAGCGGATCTGGCCGTTGGGCGCGCCGAGGGTGGAGCGCTCACCGGGCCGGCTGATCCACACCGAGGGCGCGGCGGGGTCTTCGAACAGCGACGCGATGGACGCGCCGAACACCCCGGCCAGGCGGCGCAGGGTCGACAGGCTGGGCTCGGTGACGCCCCGCTCGATCTGGCTGAGCAACGTCGGGGAGACCCCGGCCTGCTCGGCGAGGGCGCGCAGGCTCATCCCCCGTTCGGTGCGCAGTTCGTGCAAGCGATCTCCGATCACCCGCGCCGTCCTTCCTACCATCGCACTGTCACGTGCAGGTTAACTACACGCGTGTGCAGCACCGTAGGGGTGTGCGCATTCGCCGTCAACAGACAGTCGTGGGCAGGTGATCAGCGGTGACGGGTCTTGACGGGGTCACTGCCGACGGCCTAGCGTGCCCGGTCAACGTGCAGTAAGGCTGCACGTCGGCTCGCGGACTCGTTCCGCCGCCGCACAGGAGAGTCATGACATCGCCCCATATGTCTGAGCGGGCCCCCGTAGCCCGGCCTTGGAGTCCCTCATGAAGATCCGCCGGTCTGCCGGTGCGCTCACCGCCGCAGTGGCGCTGAGCCTGCTCACCGCCTGCGGCGGTGGCAACGCCGCCGCCCCCTCCTCGCCCGGCGGGCAGGGCGGGAAGACCCTCGTCATCGACACCGCGTTCCAGCTCAAGACCACCGACCCGGCCCGCATGTTCGAGCCGACGGGCCTGCTGATCGACCAGGCGGTCTACGACACGCTGCTCACCTTCAAGGGCGGCGACGTGACCAAGCCGGTCCCGGCGCTCGCGGAGTCGTTCACCGCCTCCGACGACGCCAAGACCTTCACGTTCAAGCTGCGCCCCGACGCGAAGTTCTCCGACGGCACCCCGGTCACCTCGGCCGACGTCGCGTTCTCGCTCAACCGCGTGAAGAACGTGAAGGGCAACCCGTCGTTCCTGATGGCCGGCCTCACGGTCACCGCGCCCGACCCCGCCACCGTCGTGGTCGCCAGCGAGGAGCCGAACACCGCCATCCCGTTCATCCTGCCCAACCCCGCGCTGGGCATCGTCAACTCGGCCGTGGCCAAGAAGAACGGCGCCAGCGACGCCGAGGGCGCCGACAAGAGCGACACCGCCGAGGCGTTCCTCAACAAGCAGTCGCAGGGCAGCGGCCCGTACGTCCTGGAGAGCTACAGCACCACCTCGCAGGTCGTGCTGAAGGTGAACGAGAAGTACTGGGGCCCCAAGCCCGCCTACTCCAGGGTCGTCGTGCGCAACACGCAGGCCAACGTGCAGCGGCTCAACGTCCAAAAGGGCGAGTCGCAGATCGCGGTGGACCTGTCGCCCGAGCAGGCCAAGGGCATGGGCGACCTCCAGGTCGTCAACGGCGCCTCGCCGAACGTGTTCTTCCTGTTCACCAACGACAACCCGGAGATCTCCAAGATCTCCTCGAACCCGAAGTTCCAGGAGGCGGTGCGCTACGGCATCGACTACCAGGGACTCGTCGACCTGGCCGGTGAGGGGGCCGTGCAGGCGCCCGGCATCGTGCCCTCGGTCTTCCTCGGCGCGCTCCCGGCCGCCGACGGGATCAAGCGCGACGTCGCCAAGGCCAAGGCCGCGCTGGCGGAGTCGGGCCTGCAGAACCCGACCGTCAAGCTGAACTACCCGAGCGACGTGCAGGTCAACGGGCTCAACTTCGGCGACCTCGCCGCCCGCGTGCAGGCCAACCTCAAGGAGGTCGGCATCAACGTCGAACTGGCCCCCGCGTCGGTGCAGACCGCGCTGGAGTCCTACCGGGGCGGCACCGAGGAACTGGGCCTGTGGCAGTGGGGCCCCGACTTCCCCGACCCCAGCAACTACCTCAACTTCCTGCCGGGCCAGCTCGTCGGCCTGCGCGCCGGATGGGCCGAGGGCGCCGCCCCCGAGCTGGAGGAGCTGGGCGCCAAGGCCCGCACCACCGTCGACGACACCGCCCGCTCGGCGCTGTACGTCGACATCCAGCACAAGATGAACGAGGGCGGCCCGATCATGCCGCTGATCCAGCCGGCGCAGATCCTGGTCGCCGCCAAGTCGGTGACCAACCTGCAGTCGAACGCCCTCTGGCTGGTCAACGTCCGTGAGCTCGGCTAAGCCGAAGAGCGGTGCCCCCGGGACGGGTCGCAGGGCGGCCCGTCCCGGCGGGGTGCTGCTGCGGTTCCTGGCCCGGCGGCTGGCGGCCGCCCTGTTGTTGTGCGTCGGCATCACCCTCGTGGCCTTCACCCTGACCCAGTTGGTCCCGGGCGATCCCGCCGCCGCCAACCTGGGGCAGCAGGCGATCGGCGACCCGGCGGCGGTGGCCGCGTTCCGCGCCAAGTACGGGCTCGACCAGCCCCTCCCGGTGCAGTACCTGACGTACATCGGCAACGTGTTCCAGGGAAACCTGGGCATGTCGCAGCAGAGCCACCGCCCGGTGGCCGAGGACCTGGCCGAGTTCGTGCCCGCCACGATCGAGCTGGCGCTGTTCGCGATCGTGGTGTCGCTGCTGGTCGGCGTCGCCCTCGGCGTCGTGGCGGCGGTCAACCGCGACCGCTGGCCCGACCAGGTGCTGCGGGTGGTGAGCCTGGGCGGGGTGTCCATGCCCACCTTCTGGGTCGCGCTCGTCGCGTTCTACCTGCTGTCGTTCAAGTTCGACCTGCTGCCGGGCACCGGGCGCCTCGATCCGGTGCTGAGCCCGCCGCCGTACACGACCGGCTTCTACTCCGTGGACGCCGCCCTGGCCGGACAGTGGGACGTGATGTGGTCGGCGCTCGGGCACCTGGTGCTGCCGTCGCTCGTGCTGGCCGTCTACACGGTCGGCATGCTGATGCGCTTCAGCCGGGCGTCGGTGCTGGAGATCCTCGGCAACGACTACGTGCGCGCGGCCAGGGCCAAGGGCCTGCCCGAGCGGGTGGTCATCGTGCGGCACGTGCTGCGCCCCGCGATGGTCGCGATCATCACCGTGGCCGGCGTCGCCTTCGGCAGCCTGCTGTCGGGCGCCGTGCTGGTGGAGAAGATCTTCTCCTGGCCCGGCGTCGGCCAGTACGCCTACCGCAGCGCGGTCAACCTCGACCTGCCCGGCATCATGGGCGTCAGCATCGTCGTGGCCGCCGTGTACATCCTCATCAACCTGCTCGTCGACCTGCTGTACGGGGTCATCGACCCGAGGATCAGGCTGACATGACGACTGGATCCCGCACCCCGTGGCGGCAGCCCCTCGCCCTGGTCGGCGCCGCCTTCGTCGTGTCGTGGGTGCTGGTGGCGGTGCTCGCCCCCGTGCTCGCGCCCTACGGCCCGCTCGACCAGATCGCCGACAAGCTGCTCGAACCCTCGGCGCAGCACCTGTTCGGCACCGACCAGCTCGGCCGCGACGTGCTCAGCCGCGTCGTCTACGGCGCGCAGGTCTCGCTGCCGCTGGCGTTCCTGCTCGTCGCCCTCTCGGCGGTGATCGGGTCGGTCGTCGGCGCGGTGGCCGGGTTCTTCGGCGGCTGGGTCGACGGCACCCTCATGCGGCTGGCCGACCTGGTGTTCGCCTTCCCCGGCATCATCCTGGCCATGGCGGTCGCCGCCGCGCTCGGCCCCGAGCTGCGCAACGCCGTGCTGGCGGTCGTCGTGGTGTCGTGGCCGTCGTACGCGCGGCTGGTGCGCGGCCTGGTCATGTCGGCCCGCAACTCCGAATACGTGGCGGCCGGGCGGCTGCTCGGCTCCTCGTCGGTCCGCACGATGATCGTGGACCTGCGGCCGAACGTCGCCGGGCCGGTGCTGGTCATGGCGGCGCTCGACGTGGGCAACGCCGTGCTGCTGCTGTCGGGCCTGTCGTTCCTGGGGCTCGGCGCGCAGCCGCCCATGGCCGAATGGGGCTCCATGGTGGTGTCCGGCATGGACTACTTCGACCTGTGGTGGTTGTGGCTGTATCCGGGCCTGTCCATCCTGACCGTCGTGCTCGCCTTCAACTTCGTCGGAGACACGCTGCGGGACGCCCTCGATCCGCGCACCGCGCGTGCACTAAGGGGGTGACCGTGGGAACGCTACTGGAGGTCGAGGACCTCACCGTGTGGCTCGCCACCAGGAACGGCCCCCGCAAGGCCGTCGACGGCCTGACGTTCCGGGTCGACTCCGGCGAGGTCTTCGGCATCGCGGGGGAGAGCGGCAGCGGCAAGACGATGACCGCGATGGCGCTGCTCGGCCTGCTCCCGCACGCCGCCCGCACCGGCGGCCGGGCCGTCTTCGAGGGCCGCGACCTGCTGGCCATGAAGCCGCGCGAGCTGCGCGACGTGCGCGGGCGCAGCATCGCGATGGTGTCGCAGGACCCGTCGACGAGCCTGCACCCGATGCTCAGCATCGAGACCCAGGTGACCGAGCACATGCGCCACCACCTGGGCGTCGGGAAGTCCGAGGCGCGCGGCCGGGCGGTCGAGCTGCTGTCGACCGTGCGCATCCCCGATCCTGAGCGGGCGCTGAAGGCGCATCCGGCGCAGTTCTCCGGCGGCATGCGCCAGCGCATCGCCATCGCGGTGGCGCTGGCCTGCGAGCCCCGCCTGCTGCTGGCCGACGAGCCGACGACCGCGCTCGACGTCACCGTGCAGGCGGGCATCCTGCGGCTGCTGAACCGGCTGCGGCAGGAGCGCGACCTGGCCGTCGTGGTGATCACCCACGACCTGGGCGTGATGTCGGCCGTGGCCGACCGCATCTGCGTCATCTACGGCGGCCGCACCGCCGAGATCGGCCCGCGCGAGACCGTGCTGACCCACCCGCGCCACCCCTACACCCGCGGCCTGCTCGACGCGCTGCCGCACCCCGAGGGCGGGGCGGCGGCGCTGCGGCCGATCCCGGGCAGTCCGCCGTCGCTCGGCGCGGTGCCCGAAGGGTGCCCGTTCCACCCGCGGTGCGCGTTCGCCGTCGCCTCCTGCCGGGAGGAACGGCCGGAGCCGGTGCCCGTCGGATCCGACCACCGGGTGGCCTGCCCGCCCGACCCGCTGGGAGGCGAGGCGTGAGCGTGTTGCTGGAGGCGACCGGGGTCGCCGTCGAATACCACCGGACGGGCGCGCCGCCGCTGCGCGCCGTCGACCACGCCGACCTGACCCTGTCGCGGGGCGAGATCCTCGGGCTGGTCGGCGAGTCCGGCTGCGGCAAGTCGACGCTGGGCCGCGCGGTCGTCGGGCTCCAGCGCACCGCCGCCGGGGAGATCCGCTTCGACGGCCGCCCGGTCGCGCCGCTGGGGCTGCGCCGCCGCCCGGCCGCCCTGCGCGGGCTGCAGATGGTCTTCCAGGACCCGTACGCCTCCCTCAACCCCCGCCGCCTGGTCGGCGACCAGGTCGGCGACGGGTACCTGCTCGGCGGCACGAGCAGGGCGGAGGCCCGCCGCCGGGCCGGGGAGCTGCTCGAACGCGTCGGCCTCCCGGCGGACGCGGTCAGGCGCTACCCGCACGAGTTCAGCGGCGGGCAGCGGCAGCGCATCGCGATCGCCCGGACCCTCGCCGCCGAGCCGAGCTGCATCATCGCCGACGAGCCGATCAGCGCGCTCGACGCCTCGGCGCAGGCGTCGGTCGCCAACCTGCTGGTGGAGCTGGTCCGCGAGCTCGACATGGGCATGGTGTTCATCTCGCACGACCTGTCGGTGGTGCGGCAGATCGCCGACCGCACGGCGGTCATGTACCTGGGTCGGGTCGTCGAGGCCGGCCCGACCCGGCAGGTGTGGTCGGAGCCCGCCCATCCGTACACGAAGGCGCTCATCTCGGCGGTGCCCCGGGCCGACGGCGCGGGCGTGCTGCCGGTCGAGCTGCCGGGCGACGTGCCCGACCCCTCGCGGCCCCCCGGCGGGTGCCGGTTCCATCCGCGGTGTCCGGTGGCCCTGTCGTCGTGCGCGCAGGACGACCCGCCGCTCACGATCCTGCGGGACGGCCGGTCGGCCGCCTGCGTCCTGGCGAAGTGACCAATGAAGGGACATCCCGTGCTCGCGGAGCTGACCGAGCGGTTCTGGGCCTGGCGGCTGGCCACCACCCCGCGTAGCCGCGACGACATCCCCCGGGTGGTCCGGCCCTCGGGGTGGCGTCCGGAGTGGGACGCCCTCACCGTCGAGGAGGACCTGCGCTTCCTGGCCGGGATCGAGAGCGCCCTGGCGGAGATCGCGCCCTCGGCGGACCCGGCGGTCGAGGTGCCGCGCCGGCTGCTCGGCTCGGCGACCGCGCGGGTGCGCTGGGAGCTGGAGGTCGTGCGGAGCTGGCGGCGCGACCCCTGGTTCTACCTCGACCAGACCGTCGGCCACGTCTACGACGCGCTGCTCCCGCCGGGCCCCTTCGACGCGGCCCGCAGCGCCGACCTGGTCGAACGGCTGCGCTGGATCCCCGGCACCCTCGGCACCGCCAGGGACAACCTCGACGGCACCGCCACCCGCGAGTTCGCCGAGCTCGCCCTGGCCGACAGCGCCGACGTGTGCGACCAGCTCACGACCGCCGTCGAGCTGCTGCTGCCGCACCTGGACCCGGCCGCGCGCGACGCCGCCGCCACGGCCGCGGCGGAGGCGGCCGACGCGCTCGCCGCCTGGCGGGCCTGGCTGACCGAGCGGCTGCCCGGCTTCGCCCCGCACCGGCCGGTGGGCCCGGAGGCGTTCGGCTTCTTCCTGCACCGGGTCGCCCTGCTGCCCTGGTCGACCGCCGAGATCCTCGCCCTGGCCGCCCAGGAACGCGACCGCGCCGAGGCGTTCGAGCTGTTCGAGCGGGCCCGTTCTGGCCCGCCCGAGTGGCCGCCGCCCCCGGCGAGCGCGGCGGAGCAGAGCGCGGCCGAACGCGCCGCCGAGCTGGAGGTGCGCGCCTTCTACGAGGCGCGCGGCCTGCTGTCGCAACCGCCGGAGCTGCGGCACTACCGCAACCTGCCCCGGCCCGACTACCTGGAGCCGCTGCGCTGGCTCGGCGTCAGCGACGACCTCACCGACGAACACCGGCTCGACCAGGACGGCGTCAGCTACGTCCCGGTCCCGGGCCCGGACCTGCCCTACTTCTACCGGGCCAACGCCGCCGACCCCCGCGCCGGGATCATCCACGAGGGCGTGCACTACCAGCAGCTCGCCCTGACGTGGCGGCACCCCAACCCGGCCCACCGGCGGTTCTACGACTCCGTGCCCAACGAGGGCATCGCCTTCTACAACGAGGAGATGATGCTCCAGGCCGGCCTTTTCGAGGACGCGCCGCTCACCCGGGCCATCGTCTACAACTTCATGCGGCTGCGCGCGATCCGGGTCGAGGTGGACGTGCGCCTGGCGCTCGGCGAGATCGACATCGACGGCGCGGCCCGCATGCTGCACGAACTCGTGCCGGTCGACCTGGACACCGCCAGGGAGGAGGCGGCCTTCTTCGCGGCCACCCCGGGCCAGGGCCTGTCGTACCAGGTCGGGAAGGTACAGGTGACGCGCCTGCTGGCCGACGCCGCCCGGCGCGACCGCGACGGCTTCGACCTGCGCGCCTTCCACGACGCGCTCTGGTCCGACGGCAACATCCCGCTGTCGGTGCAGCGCCTGCAGCTGCTCGGCGACCCCACGGAGCTGGAGCGGGCCGACGCCCTGGCGGGCGACATGCGTGCCTTCGCGGCCGAGCTGCTCGACGCCATCACCTCCGGCGACGTCGCCCGCCTCGACCGCCTGTACGCCGACGACATCCGCGTCTGGCACAACTACGACGGCATCGACCGGGACAAGGCCGAGAGCCTCGACGCGATCCGCCTCATCGACGCGGGCATCGAGGGCTTCCACGCCACCGACGTGCGCGTCGACCCGGTGCCCGGCGGCTACGTGCAGCGCTGCGTCTACCGGGGCCGCGACCGCGACGAGGGCGCCGAGATGGCGGTCGACGCGATGATGCGCGTCGAGGTGCGCGACGGCCGGGTCACCCGGATCGAGGAGTACACCGACCCGGCCCAGGGCTCGGTCCCGTCGGTGAGCCGGTTCAAGGACGGCTCGGGCTGGGAGGAGCAGGCCGGCTACTCCCGCGCGGCCCGCGAGGGCGACCTCATCGCCGTGAGCGGCACCACGGCCGACGGCCCCGACGCCTACGCCCAGACCCTTGAGGCGCTGCGCCGGGGGGTGGCGGCCGTGGAGGCCCTGGGCGGGTCGCGCACCACCGTGTTCCGCACCCGGCTGCTGCTCACCCCCGACGCCGACTGGGAGCAGGCCGCGCGGGCCCACGCCGAGGTGTTCGGCGACGTGGCCCCCGCCAACAGCACGTACGTCGTCGGCGCCCTCATCGGCGACGGTTTCCTGGTCGAGGTCGAGATCGACGCGAAGGCGGCCGGCGCATGACGTACTCCCTGCGGGTCAACAACGACCTCGACATCCCGACCCTGGTCGACCTGGCGCAGCGGGCCGAACGGCACGGCTTCGACCAGCTCTGGGTCTCCAACGACCTGTTCCTGCGCTCGGCCCCGGTGCTGCTCGGCGTCCTGGCCGCCAGGACCGAGCGCATCACGCTCGGCGTCGGCATCATGAACCCCTACTCCGTGCACGTGTCGGAGATCGCCATGATGGCGGCCACGATGCGCGAGGCGACCGGCGGCCGGTTCCTGCTCGGGGTCGCCGCCGGGTCGGCCGAGTTCCTCGGCTGGGCCGGGATCGAGCGCCCGCGCCCGCTGTCCAGAACCGCCGAGGCGGTCACCGTGCTGCGGGCCCTGCTCGGCGCCGAGGAGGTCAGGGGCGAGCTGCCCGCGTGGTTCGGCCCGCTGTCGGAGCTGCGCCTGCCGCCGGGCGACCCGGTGCCGGTGTACGTCGGCGCGATGAGCCCCAAGATGCTCCAGATGGCCGGGCGGCTCGCCGACGGGGTGCTGCCGCTGCTCTACCCGCCGGAACACTTCACCACCGCGAGGGCCGAGGTGGCGAAGGGGGCCGCGGAGGCCGGACGGCCGGTCGAGGAGCTCGACATCCCGGCCTGCTTCTGGGTGTCGACCGGGGACGACGACGAACGGGCCCGGCTCGCCATGGCCGCCAAGATCGCCTATTACGGGCCGTCGTTCGCGCCGTACCTGCTCGGCCGGGCCGGGCTCGCGGTCGAGGACTTCGCCCCGATCACGGCCGTGCTGGAGCGCGACGGACTGGACGCCGCCGCGCGGCTCGTCGACGAGCGCATGTTGTCGCTCGGCATCACCGGCAGCACGGCCGACGTGGTCGCCCGCTGCCGGGCGCTGCGGGCGGCGGGCGCCACCCACCTGTCGTTCGGGCCGCCGCTCGGCCCGGACCTGCGGGAGGCCGTGGAGAAGCTCGGCAGCGAGGTCCTGCCCGCCATTTCGCTTTAACTGAACAACGGTGAACATGCTTCCGCAGGTCAGCGATGACATGTTTACCCAGATGAAACAGCTTTCCCTCTTGTTCACCGAAGTTTCGCCTTGGTAGAACGGTGGCAGTGCGGGCGATACCCGGCCCGCACACCCCCGTTCGTGGAAGGCGAGCCATGGCTGGTTCACCCGCTTTCTCTCGTCGGTCGGTGCTCCAGCTCGGCGGCGGCGTCGCCCTGCTGCTGGCCACCGGCTGCGCCGCCGGCTCCAAGCCCCAGGGCGCGAACGCCCCTTCCGGCACCGCCCCCGCCGCCGCGTCGTCCCTGCGGATCGCCGTCTCCAGCTACCTCAGCAGCTGGGACCAGGACTTCGTCGGTTTCGACCTCACCGCGCTCATGCTCTACAAGAACGTCTACCCCTACCTGATCGACTACGGCGTGACCGACGTGAACGGGGCGCAGATCCTCGACACCACGAACATCACGCCGACCTTCGCCGAGTCCTTCACCCCGAGCGCCGACCAGAAGGTCTGGACCCTCAAGCTCCGCAAGGGCGTGAGGTTCGCCAGCGGCAACGAGATGAAGGCCGCCGACGTCAAGTGGTCGAAGGACCGCGCCTTCGCCGCCCAGGCCAACGTGGCCGGCGTCTACCGCGTCATCGGGCTGACCGAGCCCGACCAGGTCAAGGTCGTCGACGACTACACCGTCGAGTTCACCCAGGCCTTCCCGAGCGCGCTCACCCCGCAGATCCAGGCCATCTCCCTGTACGTCTTCGACTCCGTCGAAGCCAAGAAGCACGCCACCGACGCCGACCCGTGGGCCAAGGAGTGGTTCGCCAAGAACCCGCCCACCGGCGGCTACTTCAACGTCGAGAAGGCCGTCCAGGGCCAGGAGATCGTGCTGGCCGCCAACACCGGCTACCCCGGTCCCGACCCGGCCAAGACCCCGACGATCCGGATCTCGGTCGTGCCCGCCGCCTCCAACCAGCGGCTCCAGCTCCAGAACGGCGACATCGACATCGCCCTCGGCGTGAGCAAGCGCGACGTCGCCGACCTGAAGAAGGCCCCCGGCGTCAAGGTCATCTCCGCGCCCAGCAACCAGCAGGTCACCCTCCAGATGTCGGTGACCACCGCCCCGTTCGACGACGTGAACGTCCGTAAGGCGCTGGCGTACGCGGTGCCGTACGAGCAGATCATCGCCAACATCTACGGCGGCGACGCGCGCCCGGCCAAGAGCCCGGTGCCGCTCGACATGCCCGGCTACGACGAGCGCGGCTACCCCTACGCCTACGACCTGGACAAGGCCAAGGCGGCGCTGGCCGCCGCGGGCAAGCCCTCGGTCAGCTCCGAGCTGGTCTTCGAGGCCGACAACGAGGAGCAGCAGCAGCTCGCCGTGCTCGTCCAGAGCGAGGCCCGCAAGGCCGGCATCGAGCTCACGCTCGCCCCGCTCGACCCGGCCACGCTCGCCGAACGCCGCCAGAAGCGCAGCGTGCCGCTCCAGATCACCTCGGGCCAGCTCTGGGTCAACGACGTCGAGTACATGCTCGCCACCAGCCTGGTGAAGGGCGCGAACCTCAACTACTCGAACTACTCCAACCCGGAGATCGAGAAGATCTACGAGGAGTCGCACACCACGGTCGACGCCGCCGCGCGCGGCGAGTTGTGGGCGAAGGTGCAGGAGATCCTCGCCGACGACGTGCCGTGGGTGGTCGTCTGCCAGCCCAACTTCAACCTGCCCGTACGGGAGAACGTGGCCGGGTGGGTGCAGCCCATGGACGGCCTGGCCCGTTTGCGGTTCCTGGGGTGACATGAGGATCGTCCGCTTCCTCGTCAGGCGGCTGCTCCAGCTCGTCCCGGTGCTGCTCGGAGTGGTCGTCCTGACCTTCCTGCTGGTCCGGGTGCTGCCCGGTGACCCGATCCGGACCATCCTCGGCCCGAACGCCACCCCCGAGGACGCCGCCGCCGCGCGGGCCCGCTACGGCCTCGACCAGCCCGTCGTGCAACAGTTCCTCGACTACCTCGGCGGGCTGGTCACCGGCGACCTCGGCACCTCCATCCAGAGCGGCACCTCGGTCGGCGCGGAGATCGGGCTGCGCGTCGGCCCCACCTTCGAGCTGGTCGTGCTGGCGCTCGCCGTCGCGCTGGTGGTCGCGGTGCTGCTCGGCGTCTGGTCGGCGCGGCACGCCGACCGGGCCGGCGACCACGGGGTGCGGCTGCTGGCCCTGGTCGGCAACTCGATGCCGGAGTTCTGGCTCGGGCTGGTGCTGATCCTGGTCGGCTACAGCGTGCTCGGCTGGTTCCCCGCGCCCAGCGGCCGGGTCGACCCCGACACGAACCTGACCCCGCTCACCGGGGCCGACCTGCTCGACGCCGCCCTGACCCTCAACGGCCCGGCGTTCGGGTCGGCGCTGGCGCACCTGATCCTGCCGGTGGCGACGTTGTCGATCGTGGTCGTCGCGCCGTTGCTGCGCAGCGTGCGGGCCTCGGCGCTGGAGGTGCTGCACTCCGAGCCCTACGTCGCGGCCACCGCCCACGGCCTGAGCGGGCGCACGCTGCTGCGCGGCTACCTGCTGCGGGCCACGCTGGCCCGGCTGCCGTCCCTGGCCGCGCTGGTCTTCGGCACCTCGATCGGCTCGACCGTGCTCGTCGAGTACGTGTTCTCGTGGCAGGGCTTCGGCCAGTGGGCGCTGCGCGGGCTGCTCTACCGGGACTACCCGGTCGTCCAGGCGTCGGTGCTGGTGATCGCGTTCTGCTACGTCGTGGTGTTCCTCGTCGCCGACGTGGTGCAGGCCGTCCTCGACCCGCGCGTGCAGATCTAGGAGCCGCGTCATGTCAGAAACCGTCGTCGTCGGCACGGCCCGCGCGGGCCGCTTCGCCACCGTCCTCATCGTCACCGGCTCGGTGATCCTGGCCGTCGTCGCGCTGGCCGCAATTTTCGCGCCGCTGCTCACCGGCTGGGGGCCGACCGAGATCGATCCCCTCGGCACGCTCGTGCCGCCCGGCCCCGGCCATCCGCTCGGCACCGACGCCAACGGCATGGACGTGTGGAGCAGGCTCCTGCACGCCGGCCGCCTCGACCTCGGTATCGCGGTCGCCGGGGTGGCCGTGGCCGTCGTCGCGGGCACCGCGCTCGGCCTGGTGGCCGGCTATCTCGGCGGCTGGGTCGACGACGTGCTGATGCGCGTGGTCGACGTCTTCCAGGCCTTCCCCACGTTCATCCTCGCCCTGGCGGTGGCCGCGCTGGTCGGCAACGGCACCGGCAACCTGATCGCGGTGATCGCGGCGGTGAACGCGCCCGCGTACGCCCGGCTGGTCCGGGCCGAGGTGCGCACGGTGCGCGAGTCGTCGTTCGTGGCCGCGTCGGTCACCTCGGGCGCGTCCACGTTCGGGGTGCTCCGGCGGCACGTGCTGCCCAACAGCCTGACCCCGGTCCGGGTGATCGCGCCCCTGAACGCCGGGTGGGCGATGCTCACGCTCGCCGGGCTCTCGTTCCTCGGGCTGGGCGTGACCGTCCCGGCCGCCGAATGGGGCGCGATGATCAGCCTCGGCAGCCCCGACGTGGTGGCCGGACGCTGGTGGACCTCGGTCCCGCCCGGCCTTGTCCTGCTCATTTGCGTGCTCGGCTTCAGCCTTCTCGGCGAGGGCCTCCAGGAGCGCGCCGAAGCGAAGCGGAGGTGAGCCCCGTGGACCCCGACCTGCTCTCGATCGAGGACCTGTCGGTCGTCATCCGGCGTCCCGGCCGCGAGGTGGCCGCGCTCAGCGGCGTCACGCTGCGGGTCGGCCGCGGCGAGGTGGTCGGCCTGGTGGGGGAGAGCGGCGGCGGAAAGAGCATGGTCGCCCGCTCGATCGTCGGGCTGCTCCCCGGCGGGTCCCTCGCCGGTGGCGCGGTCCGCTTCGAGGGCGACGACGTGCTGCGCATGGACGACGACGCGCTGCGCCGCCATCGGGGGCACGGCGCGGCCATCTGCTTCCAGAACCCGCGCGGCGCGCTGAGCCCGACCAGGACCGTGGGCCGCCAGCTCACCGACCGGCTGACCACCCACCAGCGGCTCACCGGGGCGGAGGCCAGGAAGGCCGCCGAGGAGCAGTTCGCGGCCGTCGGCATCCGCTCGCCCCGGCGCCGGCTGGACGCCTACCCGCACGAGTTGTCGGGCGGCATGGCGCAGCGGGTGATGATCTCGCTGGCCACCGGCTGCGCCCCCGGCCTGCTCATCGCCGACGAGCCGACCACCGGCCTCGACGTGACGCTGACCAGGGAGATCCTGCGCCGGTTCCGGCTCGCCGCCGACACCGACGGCCGGGGCGTGCTGCTCATCTCGCACGACCTCGCCTCGATCGCCGGCGTGTGCGACCGCGTCGTGGTGCTCTACGCGGGCACCGTGGTGGAGAGCGGCCCGGCCGCGCGGGTGCTGGGGCGGCCCGCCCACCCGTACACGCGGGCGTTGTTGCGGTCGGTCCCCGACGTCGACGGCCGCGCGGTCGTCGCCACGCCCGGCGCGATGCCCCTGCTCAAGTCAGCCCCGCGCGACTGCCCGTTCGCGCCGCGCTGCGCGCACGCCACCGCCGTGTGCACGTCGGAGCGCCCGCCCGTCTCCCGGGTGCCCGGCGCGACCGGCGACTGGACGCTGGCCTGCTTCCACCCCCGAACCGACGAGCTCGCCCGCGACGAACCGGCCGCCGAGGCCTCCGGACGGGGCGGCGCGGCGGCGGAGCCGGTGCTGGAGGTCGACGACGCCCACGTGGTCTACCGCAGCCGGTTCGGCACGGGCGGCCACGCCGCGCTGCGCGGGGTCAGCCTGCGGGTGGCGGCGGGCGAGACGCTCGGCGTGGTGGGGGAGAGCGGCTGCGGCAAGAGCACCCTCGCCAAGCTGCTGCTCGGCCTGGTGCCGGCGGCGCGCGGCGACGTGCGGGTGGCCGGTTCGCGCATGTCCGCCCTGCGCGGACGTGAGCTGCGCCGGCTGCGCACCCGCGTCCAGATGGTGTTCCAGGACCCGATCGGCTCGCTCAGCCCGCGCCGCACCGTCGCCGACGCCATCGCCGAACCGCTCCGGGCCCTCGGCCTCTCCGCGGCGCGGCGGGCCGAGCGGGTCGAGGCCCTGGCCGACCGGCTGAAGCTCGACCGCTCGATGCTGGCCCGCCACCCCCACGAACTGTCCGGCGGGCAGGCGCAGCGGGTCTGCATCGCCCGCGCGCTCGCCGGCGAACCCGACGTGCTGGTTTTCGACGAGCCCACCTCGGCGCTCGACGTCACCGTGCAGGCGCAGATCCTCGAAGTGATCGCCGACGTGGTGCGCGACCCCGGCCGGGGTTCGGTCTTCATCTCGCACGACCTGGCCACCGTGCGCGGCTTCGCCGACCGGGTGATCGTGCTCTACCTCGGCCGGATCGTCGAGGAGGGCCCGGTCGAGGAGGTCTTCGGCAACCCCCGCCACCCCTACACCCGGGCGTTGTTGTCGAGCGCGCCCAGCCTCGGCGACGGCTTCTCCGGCCCGAAGGTCACGCTGACCGAGGACCTGGACGACACCGAGGCCGCCGGCCCGGGGTGCCCGCTGGCCGCGCGCTGCCCGTTCGCGGAGGACCGCTGCCGTACCGAGGAGCAGGAGCTCCGGCCCTACGGGAACACCGGGGCGGCCTGCCGGCGGGTGCCCGAGATCCCCGATCTGCTGAAAGGTAGTGACATCCGTGTCTGAACGCACCATCCGGCTGGCCGTCGACATCGGGGGCACCTTCGTCGACGCGATGGAGCTGGACTCGCGCACCAACCGGGTCCGGTTCCGCAAGGCCTCCACGACGCCGGCCCGGCCGTGGGAGGGCGTGCTCAACGCGATCGAGGCGCTGGGCACCGACCTGTCCCGGGTGGAGCTGTTCATCCACGGCACCACCCTCGGCCTGAACGCCGTGCTGGAGCGCCGGGGCGGGCCGACCGGCATCATCACCAACGAGGGCTTCCGCGACGTCTTCCTCATCGGCCGGGGCAACGTGCCGCCCGACCACATGTACGACTTCCAGTACGAACGCCCCGAGAGCCTGGTCCGCCGCCGCCACACGGCGGGCGTCAGGGGGCGGCTCGACTATCGGGGCCGCGTGGTGGAGGAGCTCGACCCCGACAGCGTGCGCGCGGCGGCCCGCACCCTCGTCGAGGAGCACGGCGTGCACGGCATCGCCGTCTGCTTCCTGCACTCCTACCTCAACCCCGCCCACGAGCGGGAGGCGGCGGCGATCATCCGTGAGGCGTATCCGCAGGTCAGCTTGTCGCTGTCGACCGACATCGTGCGCGAGTACCGCGAGTACGAACGCACCAGCACGACCGTGCTGGAGGCCTACATCCGGCCCATCTTCGAGAGCTACGTCGACGAGCTGGAGGCCGGGCTGGCGGCGCGCGGCTTCGGCGGCCGGTTCCTGATCATGCGCTCGGGCGGCGGCTCGATGACCTCCTCGGTGGCCAAGACCTCGCCCACCCACACGGTGTTGTCCGGCCCGGCCGGGGGCATCGTCGGCGCGGCCTACCTGGCCGACGCCCTCAAGCGCGACCACCTGCTCACCTTCGACATCGGCGGCACCTCGCTGGACGCCTGCGTCATCGAGCGCGGCTCGGCGGTGGCCGCCTACGAGGCCCAGCTCGAACACTTCCCGCTGCTCATCCCGACGTACGACATCCGCACCATCGGCGCGGGCGGCGGCTCGATCGCCTGGCTGGACCGGGGCCTGCTCAAGGTCGGCCCGGAGAGCGCCGGGGCCGACCCGGGCCCGGTCTCCTACGGCCGGGGCGGCGCCCGCCCCACGGTCACCGACGCCGCCGTCGTCCTCGGCTACGTCGACCCCGACCGGTTCCTCGGCGGCGAGATGGGCCTGCACGCCGAGGCCGCCCGCGCCGCGCTGGAGGAGCAGATCGCCGGGCCGCTCGGGCTGCCGGTGGAGTCGGCCGCGGCCGGGGTGTTCGACGTGCTGCTGGCCAAGACGGTCGGCGCGGTCCGGCAGATCACGGTGGAGCGCGGCCACGACCCCCGGGTGTTCTCGCTGCTCGCCTTCGGCGGGGCCGGGCCGCTGCTGGCCCCGCTGCTGGCCCGGGAGATGGGCATCCGCGAGGTGGTCGTGCCGTTCGCGCCCTCGGGCTTCTCGGCCTGGGGCATGTTGTCGGCCGACATCGTCGGCGACTTCTCCCGGACCGTCATGGCGACCCTCGACGACATCGACCTCGCCGGCCTGGACGAACGGTTCGCCGAGGTGGAGGCCGAGGCGGTGGCCTCGCTGAAGGCGCAGGGCGTGCCCGCGGACCTGGCGGTCCTGGAGCGGCAGCTCGAACTGCGCTACCTGGGCCAGGAGCACACGCTGACCGTCCCGGTCGGCCGCGACCTCGACGCCGAGACCGTCCGGGTCACCTTCGAGGAGCTGCACCGCGCCCGCTACGGCCACGCCATGGGCAACCCGCTCCAGATCCTCAACCTGCGCGTGCGCGGCATCGGCCGGGCCGACCGGCCGGAACTGGCGCGCCCGCCCCGCCGCGAGAAGGACCTCGCGCCCCGGCGTCGCCGGGCCTACGACTTCGGCGTGCGCGCGCTGACCGACTTCGTGGTCTACGACCGGGACGACCTCGCCCCCGGCGACGCCTTCGCCGGTCCCGCCCTGGTCGACGAGGGCACCTCCACCACCGTGGTGCCCAGCGGCCAGCGCGTCGAGGTCGACGAATTCGGCCACCTGCTGGTGACCCTCGACGAGGAGGCGTGATGACCGAGCTCGACGGCGCGACCGTGGAGGTCGTGCGCAGCTACCTGCTGTCGGCGGCCGAGGAGATGCGCGCCACGCTGGTGCGCACCTCGTTCAACCCCGTCATCTACGAGGTGCACGACTTCGGCATGTCGATGTACGACGCCGGGATGCGCCTGATCGCCGAGGCCACCGGCCTGACCTTCTTCCTCGGGGCCAACGACTTCGCCCTGCGCAAGGGCGTGGAGTACGTCGGCCGCGAGAACCTGCACCCCGGCGACGTGGTGCTGATGAACTATCCGTACTGGAACTCCGCCCACGCCTACGACGCGACCCTGTTCGCGCCGGTCTTCGAGGGCGCCGACCTGGTGGGCTTCCTGTGCGTGCGGGCGCACTGGATGGACCTGGGGGCGAAGGACCCCGGCTACGTGCTCGACTCGACCGACATGCACCAGGAAGGCCTCATCTTCCCCGGCACGAAGGTCGTCTCCCGGGGCGAGCCCGTCAGGGAGATCCACGAGCTGATCCGGTTCAACTCGCGCATGCCCGACGAGGTGCTCGGCGACCTGCACGCCCAGATCGCCGCCCTGCGCACGGGGGAGCGCCGCCTCCTGGAGATCCTCGCCAAGTTCGGCCGCCCCACCGTCGAGGCCGCCGTCGAGCGCATCATCGCCGATGGCGAGGCGCGCACCCGCGCGGCGCTGGCCGCGCTGCCGCAGGGCTCGTGGACGGCGGTCGACTGGGTCGACGACGACGGCATCACCGACGACCCGGTGAAGATGCAGGTCACGGTCACGATCGCCGACGGCGTGTTCACCGTCGACTTCGCCGGTTCCGCCCCGGCGACGGCCGGGCCGATCAACATGCCCTACGGCGCGACCGAGGCGATCTGCAAGGTCGTGCTCAAGTCGCTCACCTCGGCCGACCAGCCCTCCAACGAGGGCACCGTCGCGCCGCTGGTGGTGAAGGCCGAGCCGGGCACGCTGTTCCACGCCGTCTACCCGCAGCCCACCTTCACCCTCTGGACCGGCATCGTCGCCGTGGAGCTGATCCTCAAGGCGCTGGCCCAGGGCATGCCCGACCGGCTGCCCGCCTCGTCGGGCGGCGACGTGCCGGGCTTCATGATGGTCGGCGTCCACCCCGACACCGGCAAGTTGTTCGCGGTCAGCAACAACGACCCGGTCGGCTGGGGCGCGACCCCGCACCACGACGGCATGCACGCCGCCACCCACGTCTCCGGCAGTACCGGCCGCACCACCCCGATCGAGGTGCTGGAGGCCAAGACCGGCATGTTCTTCGAGCGCGTCGAGATCCGCACCGACTCCGGCGGCGCGGGACGGCACCGGGGCGGCGCGGGCCTGCGGCGCGACATCCGGTTCGTCACCGGGGGTGAGTTCCTGTCGGTGATCAAGAAGACCCGGTCCCGCCCGTGGGCCCTCGACGGCGGCCACGAGCCCGAGGCCAACCAGGTGATCGTGTTCCCGGGCACCGACCGGGAGGAGCGGGTCAGCACCCGCCGCACCGCCGTCGCGCCGGGCGACCGCGTCACCCTGCTCACCGCGGGCGGCGGCGGCCACGGCGACCCCCGCGACCGCGACCCGGCGGCCGTCCGCGACGACGTCGCCGAGGGCTACGTCTCCCCGCAGGCGGCCCGCGACCTCTACGGAGTGGACGTCGATGACTGACGGCACCACCGTCGAGGTCGTGCGCAGCCACCTGGTCTCGGTGGCCGAGGAGATGCGGGCCACGCTGGTGCGCACCTCGTTCAACCCGGTCGTCTACGAGGTGCACGACTTCGGCATCTCGGTCTACGACCCCCGGCTGCGCCTGGTCGCCGAGTCGACCGGCCTGAGCCGGTTCCTGGGCGCCAACGACTACTCCATCCGCAAGGGCGTGGAGTACGTCGGCCGCGAGAACCTGCACCCGGGCGACGTGGTCCTGCTGAACTATCCGTACTGGAACGCCGCCCACTCCTACGACGCGACCCTGTTCGCCCCCGTCTTCGACGACGAGCTGATCGGCTTCGTCTGCGTGCGGGCCCACTGGATGGACCTGGGCGCGAAGGACCCCGGGTACGTGCTCGACTCGACCGACATGCACCAGGAAGGCGTCATCTTCCCCGGCACGAAGGTCGTCTCCCGGGGCGAGCCGGTGCACGCGATCCACGAGCTGATCCGCTTCAACTCGCGCATGCCCGACGAGGTGCTCGGCGACCTGCACGCCCAGATCGCCGCCCTGCGCACGGGCGAACGCCGCCTGGTCGAACTGAACAGGCGGTACGGCCGCGACACCGTCGCCGAGGTGATCGACACCGTGATCGCGGTGGCCGAGGCGTCCACCGCCGACGCCCTGGCGGCGCTGCCGCAGGGGTCGTGGACGGCCGAGGACTGGCTCGACGACGACGGCGTCACCGACGACCCCGTGCGGATGCGGGTCACCGTCACCGTCGCCGACGGGAGCTGCGTCGTCGACTTCGCCGGTTCCTCACCCGCCGTGGCCGGGCCGGTGAACCTGCCCCTCGGGGCGACCATCGCGACCGCGCGGGTCGCGTTCAAGGCGATCACCACGCCCGGCGAGGCCGCCAACGCCGGGCACTTCACCGCCCTGACCGTCCGGGCCGAGCCCGGCACGCTCTTCCACGCGGTCTACCCGGCGGCGACCTTCACCCAGTGGACCGGCACGGTGGCGCTCGAACTCATCTACAAGGCGCTCGCGCAGGGCATGCCCGACCGGCTGCCCGCCTCGTCCGGAGGCGACGTGCCGGGCTTCATGATGGTCGGCGTCCACCCCGACACCGGGAAGTTGTTCGCGGTCAGCAACAACGAGCCGGTCGGCTGGGGCGGCACCCCGCACCACGACGGCATCGGCCCGGCCAACCACCTGGCCCAGACCCAGGCCCGCACCACCCCGATCGAGGTGCTGGAGGCCAGGACCGGGATGTTCGTCGAGCGGCTGGAGATCCGCACCGACTCGGGCGGCGCGGGCAGGCATCGCGGCGGCCCCGGCCTGCGGCGGGACATCCGCTTCGTCACCGAAGGTGAGTTCCTGTCGGTCGTCAAGAAGACCCGCTCCCGCCCCTGGGCCCTCGACGGCGGCCACGAACCCGACCCCACCCAGGTGATCGTCTTCCCCGGCACCGACCGCGAACACCGGGTCAGCACCCGCCGCACCGCCGTCGCGCCCGGCGACCGCGTCACCCTGCTCACGGCCGGAGGCGGCGGCCACGGCGACCCCCGCGACCGCGACCCGGCGGCCGTCCGCGACGACCTCGCCGAGGGCTACGTCTCCGCCGAGGCGGCCCTAGACCTGTACGAAAGGAAGAACCCTTCATGAACTCGACCGTGCTGACCGGCTGCACGGTGGTCGACGCCCGCGTCCTCGACGGCGTCGCCCCCTTGCGCGACGCGGCGGTGTGGGTGCGCGGCGACCGCATCGCCGCCGTCGGCCCCGCCCGCGACGTCCTGGCCGAGGCCGGGCGAGACCACCGGCGCGTCGACCTGGCCGGCGCGTTCCTGACGCCCGGTCTGGCCAACATGCACACCCACCTGTCCCTGTCGCTGCCCGGCCAGGGCGGCGACACCGTCAAGGGCCTCAGCCCGCACGACCTGGCCTTCTACATGGCCGACGGCGCCCGCCGCACCCTGCTCTGCGGGGTCACCACCGTGCGCTGCGTCGCCGAGAAGGACCACGCCGACTTCGCGCTGCGCCGCGCCATCGCCTCCGGCCGCACGACCGGCCCGCGCGTCTTCACGGCGGGCCGCGCGCTGGTCTCCACCGGCGGCCACGGCCACGAGGGCACCGACACCCTGGAGTGCGACGGCGCCGACGGCTTCCGCCAGGGGGTGCGCAGCCAGGTCAAGGCCGGCGCCGACCTGATCAAGGTGATGATCTCCGGCGGCATCGCGGGCGAACACGAGGACATCGACACCCGTCAGCTCTTCACCGACGAGCTGACCGCCGTCATCGAGACCGCGCACGCCTGGGGCCGCAAGGTCACCGCCCATGCGGGCCCCGCCCCGGTCATCGCCGAGGCCGTCGGACTGGGTCTCGACTGCGTCGAGCACGGCTACCAGCTGACCGCCGAGGTGGTCGCCGCGATGGCCGCCCGGGGCACCGCGCTGGTGCCGACCCTGCTGGTCACCCGCTGCAAGGCGTTCTTCGACGAACTCGGCGTGCCCGAGTGGATGCAGCGGCGCTCGCTGGGCGCGGGCCCCCGCCACCTGGAGAGTTACGCCCTCGCGCTGGAGGCGGGCGTGGAGGTGCTGCTCGGCAGCGACATGCCCCCGTTCTGGGACTTCGAGGGCACCAACGCCACCGTCCGCGAACTGGAGCACATGGCGGACGCCGGCCTCGGCCCCGCCCGCGCCCTCTACGCCGGCACCCTCGGCCCGATCCGCTGGCTCGGCGCGGAGGCCGACCTCGGCACCGTCGAGCCCGGCAAGTACGCCGACCTCATCGCTATGGACGCCGACCCGCTGGAGTCGGCCTCGGCGTTCCGGGGCGTGCGCTGGGTGATGTCGGGCGGCCGGGTCGTGCGCGACGACCGGAACGGCCGGGCCGCCCTGTGACCGCCTTCGACCTCACGCGCGGCACCGCCGCCGCCGACGTGGCGGCCGCCATCGACGACATGTACGACGCCTTCCTCGCGGGCGACCGCACCCGGTTCGACAGCCACCTCCACCCCGAGGTGACCACCTGGGAGACCCACCTGCCGGGCCCGCTGCGCACCCGCGCCGAACTCGACGCCTACCGCGCCCGGCGCGACGCCGCCGGGGCCCGCCCGTCGCTCGACTCGCTGAGCGCCCGCGAGATGCGCGTGGACGTGTGGGGCGACACCGCCGTTGCGCGTTACGTGCTCGTCGCGGTCGCGCCGGGCGGCGAGCCGGAGCACACCCGGGTCACCGACGTGCTGCGCCGCTCGGCGACGGGCTGGGCGATCGTGCACCATCACGCGGAGCTCGTCCGCGATGTTACGTAGGAGTGAACAGAGCCGCGTCAGAACAACCGGGGAGTGACCACGGACACCACCGTGGTCACTTCGTCGGTGTCGTTGTAGAGCCGGTGCGGCACACTCGACCGCAGGTGCACGCTGTCGCCCGGCAGCAGCCGGTGTTCCACCCCGTCGACCTCGTAGAGCAGCTCGCCGTGCACGACGTAGGCGAACTCCTCGCCCCGGTGGCCGTAGGACTCCTCCCGCCTCCCGCCCGGCGCGATGTGCACCAGCATCGGCTCCAGCACCAGGTCAGGCCCCCGGTCGGAGAGCATGCGGTAGGTGGTCTGGCCTGAGACGTACTGCGTCGCGCCGTCGTCGCGGCGGGTCAGGGTGAAGTGGAGGGGCGCGGCGGCCGGCTCGGAGCGCGGCTCGGGCTCGTCGGCGCTGAAGAACTCCGGCACCGGCCGGTCGAGCGCCTTGGCGAGACTGTTGAGCGCGGTCAGCCCGATCGACGAGACACCCCGCTCGACCTGGGACAGGAACCCGATCGAGAGCCCCGACTGGGCCGACAGCCCGCGCAGGGTCAGCCCCCGCTCGGTGCGGAACTGCCGCACCCGGGCGCCGACCAGCACCTGCTGGTTGTCGCCGTCGCCGGCACGCCGGTCGTTCCTGGCCACCTGATCTCCCCATGGCTCACGCGGATTTGTTCGATGGTATCGAACACTTGCGGGGCGTGGTGCACGTGATCATGCCGTGATCTGGCAAGGGCGGGCACGGGAGCGTCACCCAGGAGATCGGCGTGATCCAGTTCGGCGCGAAGGGGGCGGTCGCGTCGGACCTCACCAAGAAGGTGCGCTACGACAAGGGCTTCTTCGACGACTCGAAGAAGGACGAGCGCGAGATGCGGAAGAGCCTGGAGGCCCCCGGCAGGGTGATCTCGTTGCCGAAGGCGGCGTACATGCAGGGCCGCTGGGCGGGTGAGGGGCTGCCGGAGGGCAAGTCCTGGGTGCGCAAGCGGCCGATCCCCGCCGAGCCCGAGGGCATCATCATCAGCGTGTTCGAGCCCAGCACGGTCAAGGCCCTGATCGCGAGAGCCGACTCGGTCCGCGGGGGCGTGGTGAAGGGGTCCACCACGAGCGCGAAGATGGCCGCGCTGTCACCGGTGTTCCGCAAGCAGTACGGCCCCGGCGGCAAGAGCGAGAGCGGGCAGATCTCCAAGATCACCTACGCGTTCTCCCTCAGCAAGGAGGGTCTGGTCACCCGCCTCCGCGTCACGATGCGGATGCCCGTCCCGGGCGGCGGCATCGTCGACCACGTCTCCGACACCCGTCTCTACAACTGGGGCGCCAAGGTCTCCGTCGCGGCGCCCCGGGCCGACCAGGTGATCGACGAGAAGGACCTCAAGCGCTGACCGCTGGCGATCACTTCGGGTAGGTGAAGACGGCGTCGGAGAAGCCGTCGGCCGAGGTCCAGACGAGCTTCGCCCGGACGTGGGTGGCGTTGCGGACGAAGGTGACCTTCCGGCCGTCGTCGGTGACGGTGGCCCGCGCCCAGCCGTCGAACTTCCTGGTCAGGTGGTGGTCCCACGCGTCGAGGTTCCCCACGGCCACCGGCGATCGACTCGGTGGGCGGCTCGCCGTCCGCGCAGTAGCGGCCGAAGTTCGCGATGGCCGTGACCGTGCCGCCCTTGGCCTGGAGTCTGATGCTCTGGCAGGGGTCGGTCTTCGTGCCGTAGATCAGGCGCGGATGGGACCACGTCCCGGCGCCCGGGTCGTAGTGCTGCTCGAAGAGTCCCCGGCCGGCCTTGTACTGCATCGCCACCCGGCGGCCGTCGGCGAGTGTCAGTTCGTCCTGGAACCGGTCGGTCTCCTCGGTGATCCGCGGCGACGGGGCCGGCGTGGCCGTCGGGCGCGCGACGGCCGGTTGCCGCCCGCAGGCCACGACGGTCGCGAGCAGTGCCAGGCAGGTCAGGGTTCGCATCACGTCTCCAGTCCGGGTGAGGCCGGCAGGCTGAATCTTTCACACCGGACGGCCGCCCGGTCCAGGTCATCGTGAACCCGAGATCCGCCACGCTGGCCGGGGGCACGCGCGGGTGCGACTCTCGCGCCATGCGCAAACTCATGGTCTCCGCACTGCTCGCATTCGGCTTCGTGCTGTCCGTGGGCGCCGCGCCCGCGCAGGCGGCCACTCTCCGCAACGTCTACTACTACGACTGGGACTGCCACCGGGTGGGCAACCTCGGCATCACCGAGGGCTGGTGGACGTCCTACCAGTGCGTGCCCCAGCACGGCTACTGGTTCCTCTACGCGTAACCCGGACGAGTCGGGCCGCGCATCGGCGATGCGTGGCCCCGGCCACGCCGGCACGGTATTTTGTGGATCTTCGTCCCCTCCGAAGGTGCACATGTACCCCTCAACACAACTCTGGCCGGTCCGCGGCCTGGCCAAGGCGACCGTCGTGTTCCTCGTCGCCCACCTGCTGGCCGAGACGCTGGCCGCGGTCGCGCACTACCAGCGCATCACCCTGATCGACGCCGCGTTCGACGTCGCCCTCGACGACCTGTCCGATCTGGAGGACATCGACTTCGAGGCGATCGCCGACAACGAGCTCCTGGTCATGCTCGCCGACCTCGGCGTGAACGCGACGTTCGTGCTGGCGGGCATCATGTTCGTGGTCTGGCTCTACCGCGTGCGGGACAACGCCGAGCAGATGTCCACGCTCCCGCAGCGGCGCGCCACGCCCTGGTTGTTCTTCGGCTGGTTCGTGCCGATCGTGTCGTTCTGGTTCCCCAAGCAGATCGTGGACGACATCTGGCGGGCCTCCGACCCCCGGGGGAAGCGGCCCGGCGTGCTGATGATGATCTGGTGGATCCTCTGGCTGGTGACGGTCTTCCTCGGCAACGCCTCCGCGCGGGTGGCGTACTCCGACGAGGAGAACGCGATGGCGATCCGCGTGGGTTCGCTGCTCGACGTGGCGACGTATCCGCTGGTGGTGGTGTGCGGCGTGCTGGCCGTCGTGATCGTGCGCCGGATCAGCGCACTCCAGGAGGCGGGCGCGGCCCTGCCGGCCGAGGCGCCCGCCGACGTGTAGGACTCACCCCTGGGCGGCGGCGAGACGTTCGAACGGGCCCGGACCGTCGTGGGCCTTCGGCGGGGCGCCGAGATGCCGGACCCGCAGCTCGTCCATGAGCTCCTCGACGAACGCCGGGCCCTGATCGCGGATGAATTGTTGCCGGGCCCGCGGTTCGCCGCCGCCCGGACGCCAGTCGAGGCCCCAGTCGCCCAGGGCGCAGATGATCGGAAGGGTCCGGATGCCGGCTTCGGTCAGGCTGTAGCGGGCACGCTGGCCCCGCGCGGCGGTGCCCCGCGTGAGGAGCCCGGCCTCGACGAGCCGCACGAGGCGGTCGGCGAGGATGTTCGAGGCGATGCCCTCGGCCGACTCGGTGAGCAGCGCGCGGAAGTGGCGCCGATCGCCGAAGACGACGTCGCGCAGCACCAGCAACGACCACCGGTCTCCGAGCACCTCGACGGCGGCGTTGACCGGACAGCCCGACCGTGAATCCACGATTCCCTCCTTGACAGGCGTTTTGCCCTCCCGATAGTAGTTGCAAAATGCAATCACTTGGGAAGGGGAGCTGATGGGCCGCTTCGTCTACGCGATGCAGGTGTCCCTCGACCTGCGGATCGAGCAGGTCCCGGGGGACGACGGCGCCGGCGAGTGGCTGCGCCTCCACGAGGAACTGCACCGCGCGTGCAACACGCTGACGCGGGAGCTCGCGCTCCTGGTCCACGGCCGCGTCTACTACGAGGTCATGGAGGAGTACTGGCCGCAGGCGCCGCAGGACCCGTCACTGCCCGATTACATGCGGGAATACGGCGAGATCTGGACGGCCAAGCCCAAGGTGCTGGTCTCCCGCACCAGGAACAGCGCAGGACACAACACCCGGATCTTCGGCGGCGACGACGCGATCGAGCGGCTCGCCGCCCTGCGGGCCGAGACCGACGGCGGCATCGGCGTGGGCGGGGCGGCGCTGGCGACCCAGCTCCTCCGGGCCGGGCTCCTCGACGAGCTGGTGCTCTTCACCCATCCCACGATCCTCGGCTTCGGCAGGCCCCTGTTCGACGACTACGACCACCCGATCGACCTCGCCCTGCTCGAACGGCGGTCGTTCGAGCAGGGCGTCACCATGCACCACTACGCCATCGTGGACGGGAAGGAGGCGGGCCCGTGCTGAGGCAGGTCGCCGAAGGTGTGCTGGTCCACGAGAGCGTGTTCGTGCAGACCAACGCGGTCGTGGTGGAGGGCCGGGCCGGGGTGCTGCTCGTCGACCCCGGGGTGACGGCCGCCGAGCTCGACTGCCTGGTGAGCGACCTGTCGGAGCTGGGGCACACGGTCGTGGCGGGATTCTCGACGCATCCCCACTGGGACCATCTGCTCTGGCACGCCGGGTTCGGCGACGTGCCCCGGCACGGCACGGCGGCCTGCGCCGCCGCCGCCCGCGAGGAGCTGTCCGACCCCGACGCCAAGGCCCGCATCGCCGACCACCTGCTTGAGACCGAGATCGCCGGGCAGGTGCCGCTCGACCTCCTCGGCCTCGTCACCGGCCTGCCCGCCGGCGCCGCGCGCGTCCCCTGGGACGGCCCCGAGATCCGCGTCATCGAGCATCGGGCACACGCCCCCGGCCACGCGGCGCTGCTGATCGGGGAACGCGGCGTCCTGATCGCCGGGGACATGCTCTCCGACGTCCTGGTCCCGATGCTCGAACACGACACCGCCGACCCGGTCGACGACTATCTCGCCGCGTTGCGGCTGCTCGAAAGCGCGGCGGGCGACGCCGACGTCGTCATCCCGGGTCACGGTTCCGTCGGCGGACCCGGCCAGGCGCGGGCCCGGATCGACCTGGACCGGGCGTACGTGCACGGCCTGCGGAACGGGCACGTCCCCGACGACCCCCGGATCGGCCCATCGGCCAAGCCGGGGTGGGAGTGGGTGAGCGACGTACACGAGGGACAACTCCGGTACCTGTCGCGCTGAGCGATTCACCGGTTGAGCGCCGGCACGTCCCGCAGGGCGACCTCGTCCTCGGTCTGGTGGACGTTGGCCGCGAACACCACGACGGCCGCCACCGCGGCCACCGCCGCCACCCACCGGCGGCGGCGCGGAGCGTGTCCCGGCACCGGCATCGGCACGGGCACCGGCGCCGGCCTCGGTTCCGGCTGGGGTGGCAGGCCCATGTCCAGTCGTGTGCGGGCCGTGTTCCACGCCGCGGCCGTCTGTTCGTCGAGACCGCAACCGAGGACGAACGCCGTGACCGTCTCGGGCCGGGGCAGCGTCTCGCGTTTGAGCATCCCGGCCGCGGTCGAGTACGGCAGATGGCGGCCGGCCCGCTGCGCGTGGCGCTGGATGTCGCGGTAACTGCGTCCGGACCACGCCTTGAGCCGTCGCAGCAGGTCCACGAATTCGACCTCGGTGCGTGCGGCGGCCGGGTCGGGGGGGCTGATGGTCATAACCTGGCAGTACAACGGAGCCGCACAGACCCGCACAAGCCGGAACGGCACATTCGTTGCCCACGGGCCGGGGGAGCGGCCAGCGTCGATCCCATGATCTCCACCTGGTTCCACGCCGCTCTGGCCGGCGTCCTGTTGTCCACCGCTCAGGTCCATCCGCGGATCGAGGCGTTCCTCGATCGCACGCTTCCCCCCGGCCCCGGGGGCACCGTGGCGGTGGCCCGCCACGGCGAGTTCGTCCACTGCGCCGGATTCGGCCTGGCCGATCGGGAGAACCGGACGCCGGCCGGCTGCGACACGGCCTACGACGTCATGTCGATCACCAAGCAGTTCACCGCGGCCGGGATCATGAAGCTGCAGATGACGGGCAGGCTGCGCACCACCGACCGGATCGCCGTCCACCTCGGTGCGGTGCCGGCCGACAAACGCCGGATCACCGTGCGCCACCTGCTGACGCACACCTCCGGGCTGGGCGACGTCGGCGACGACTACGACCCCGTCTCCCGCGACACCATGACACGGCGCGCGCTGGCGTCGCCGCTGCGGTCGGCGCCGGGAGCCGAGTTCCACTACTCCAACGTGGGCTACAGCCTGCTGGCCGCCATAATCGAGCGCGTGTCGGGCATGTCGTACGAACGTTTCCTGGCCGAGCACCTGTTCGCGCCCGCCGGCATGACGAGCACCGGATACGTGCTGCCCCGCTGGAAGGCGGACCAGATCGCGATCGAGTACGACCGGCGGGGCACGAGGCGGGGGCGGCCCACCGAGCATCCCTGGGCGGCGGACGGCCCCCACTGGTACCTGAGGGGCAACGGCGGCATGCTCTCCACCGCCCGGGACATGTACCGCTGGCACCGGGCGCTGGAGGGGAACCGCATTTTGTCCCGCCGGGCCAAGGCGGAGATGTTCGCCCCACGGGTGGTCGTCGACCGGAAGGCGAAGCTGCACTACGGCTACGGCTGGGGCGTGTTCCCGCGCACCGAGTTCGGCCGGGTGGTCGAACACGACGGCGGCAACGACTGGTCGTACGGTCAGTTCGCCCGGTTTCCCGACAAGGGCGTGATGGTGTTCTGGATCACCAACCACGCGTACCAGGAGGGGCAGTGGGACCTGGAGGAGCTCAACGGCACGCTCACGCCGGGTCTCGTCCGCGCCCTGTGACGCTCACCCGACGCGCCTTTCCGCGGTGAACCGGCCGGCGGCGTCGCCTTCGAGGTGACCGGGCGGCAGCCGCCGTCCGCAGACCACGAGCAGCAGGTCCTGGGCGCGGCCGGTGACCGGCGATCCGGCGCCGAGGGACCAGTCGAGGTCGGTGGCCCGCAGCTCGACGCCGGTGAGGTCCGTGCCGAAGAAGGCGATGCTCCTGGGCGACATCGCGGCGAAGACCGTCGCGATCCGGTCCGGCGGCACGACCCTGTCCAGCCCGAGGGCGACCGTGATGTCCAGGCCGTGGATGACGTCGTGCGACAACGCGCCGGCCACTCCGCCGCCCGGCGGCCGCCACGGATGGTCGAGGTTGGCGCGCAGCACGGCCAGCAGCTCCGCCCCGCTCATCCGGGCCGCGTCGCGGCGGGCGAGCCGGTCGGCCGCCCGGTTGAAGTTCCCCCCGGCCTTCACGAGTTCCACGAGCACCCGCCCGGCCGACCGCCGGAACGGCATCGTCGTGTGGGCCACGACCTCCCGGACCCGCCAGCCCTCGCACAACGTCGGGGCGTCCCACTGGCCGGGGGTGAGCCCGGCGAGCAGGTCGGCCAGCTCGCCGCGCTCCGCGATCACTTCTTCGAACGTCACGTCGCCTCCATCAGGTAGGGGTCTGCCACCACATACGGACCGGAGGGCGAGAACTCATCGGCCGGCCGTAAGGTCGACGCATGGTGGGACGCATGGTGGGACGCATGGTGGATCGTCTGGAACGGCACCGGACCGAGCTCACCGGCTACTGCTACCGGATGCTCGGTTCCGGCTTCGAGGCCGAGGACGCGGCGCAGGAGACGCTGATCCGGGCCTGGCGGGCCTACGACCGTTACGACGAACGGCGCGGCACCCTGCGCGTGTGGCTCTACCGCATCGCCACCAACGTCTGCCTCGACATGCTGCGCAGCGCCCAGCGCCGGGCCCTCGCCGTCGACCTCGGCCCGGCGTCGCAGGCCGGCGCCCCGCTGGGACCCCCGATCGCGGACGAACGGTGGATCCACCCGATCTCCGACGCCCGCGCCCTTCCCGAGGACGTGGCCGTGCGGCGCGAGACGATCCGGCTGGCGTTCGTCGCCGCCCTCCAGCACCTGCCGCCCCGCCAGCGGGCGGCGCTGATCCTCTGCGACGTCCTGTGCTGGACGGCCAGGGAGACCGCCGACCTGCTCGACACCACCGTGGCCTCGGTGAACAGCGCCCTGCAGCGGGCCAGGGCGACGATGCGGGCCGCCGCGCCCACCCTCGATGCGGACCGGCGGCCCGACGACGCGGCCCGGCGCGACCTGCTCGACCGCTACTGCGCGGCGTTCGAACGCCACGACGTCGACACCCTGGTGTCGCTCCTGCACGAGGACGTCACGATGTCGATGCCGCCGTTCGCCTGGTGGCTGCGCGGTCGCGACCAGATCCGCCTGGCCATGTCCGACCCCGCGGCGGCGTGCGCGGGGGCACGGTTGCGGCCGGTCGCGGCGAACGGGTCACCGGCCTTCTGGCAGACCCGCCCGGACGCCGACGGCGCCCACCGTCCGTTCGCCCTGGTCGTGCTCGACGTGGCCGACGGCGCGATCACCGACATCGTCACCTTCCTCGGCGCCGAGCGGCTGGCCCCCCTCTTCCCGGCCTGAGCGCAGGGAAGGCTGACCCGCCGGTCAGGTGTGCCCGCCTGGCTGAAGGTCAGGGGAGCGGCCATGGTCATCGTCAGGCGAGAGCTCACCACCACACCCACGGTCCTGCTCGCGGGGGTCGCGCTGCTCTACTTCACCGCGCAGCTCCTCATCCCCACCCTCGGCATGGGCATCGGCTGGGACGAGGCCGTCTACGCCTCCCAGTACGCCGCCCACGCCCCGCCCGCCGTCTACTCCGCCCCGCGCGCCCAGGGGGTGCCGCTCCTCGTCGCGCCCATCGTGGCGATCACCGACGAGGTGGTCGTCCTGCGGCTCTGGCTGTCCGTGGTCTCCTCCGCCGCCCTCTTCGGCGCGTTCGCCGTCTGGTTGCGGGTCAGGAACCACCGGGTCGTGCCGCTGGCCGCCCTGCTGCTGGCCGGATGCTGGTTGTCGGTCTTCTACGGCAACCAGGCGATGCCCAACCTCTACGTCGCGCTGGGCGCGGTCGCCGCCACCGGCTTCCTGCTGATCGGCAACCCGCTGGGCCTGGGCGCCTCCATGGTGCTCGTCTCGCTCATGCGGCCGACCGACGCGCTGGTGCTGGCGGTGCCGCTGGCCGCCTACGCCCTGTGGCAGCGGGACTTCCGCGACCTGGCGGCGCTGGGGGCAGGGCTGGCGATCGGCTGGGGCCAGTGGGCCGTCGAGGCCGTCACCCGGTTCGGCGGGGTCGCCGAACGTCTCGGGGCGGCCGGGGAGCACAACGACACCGGGCTGACCAGCACCCTGGGCGAGCACGCCCGCGCCCTCGACGGCCCGGTGTTGTGCCGCTTCGGGGTCGAGTGCGGCGGCGTGCCGCCCGCCCTGCTGATCTGGTGGATCGCGATCCCGCTGGCGGCGGGCGCGGGCCTGTGGGCGGTCCGGCGCACCCCGTGGTTCCGCCCGCTCGCGCTGGCGACGGCGACGGCCGTGGCGATGGCGCTGCCGTACTTCTTCTACGTCGACTACGCCGCCCCGCGCTTCCTGCATCCGGTGTACGCCCTGCTCGCCCTCCCCGTCGCGACCGCCGCCCTGCGCTCGCTCAGACCGGCCCTGGTCGGGGTGGCGGCCCACCTGATCCTCCAGGGCGCCGTGGCCGTCGCCATGTCGTCGGGCACCCGCGCCGACCGCGACGTCATGAACGCCGCCGCCGAGGAGCTCAGGGCCCGGATCGACGGGCCGTGCGTGATCTACGGTCAGGGCGGCGCCCAGCTCGGCTACCTGCTGGGCTGCGAGTCCCAGGCCATCGCCCAGCGGTTCGACGACACCATGCCCGCGCGCGTCCGGGGATTCCGGGACCGCCGCCACGACGTCATCGTGACCCACCGGGGCGTCGAGCCTTCGGCCTACACCGACGACTGGCGACGGCTGGACCTGCCCGGCCCGTGGCGGGCCCGGCTCGGCTGAGCCGGTCACCACCAGATCGTCGCGAGCCAGATCCCGGCCGCCGCCAGCACGATCAGGGTGACGTTCAGCCCGGTCTCCCTGACCTCGCCCCGTGACAGGTGCAGCCCCGTGGCCAGCACCTGGAGCACCGCGAACCCGACGGCGGCGGCCAGCGCCAGGCCGGGCAGGATCCCGGTGAGCGGCGGGAGCACCAGCCCGGCCGCCCCCAGCACCTCCAGGACGCCGATCAGCCGGACCATCGGCATCGGGACGGTGTCGACCCAGCCCATCATGGGCCGGAGCCGCTCCTTGCTCTGGACGACCTTCTTGCCGCCGGCGTAGAGGTAGAACAGGCCCAGCAGTCCGGCGATGATCCAATAGGCGACGGTCATGGCGTTCCTCCCAATGGTTGCGCCCGCCCATGATGGGGGACCGTCGAATGCCGTACAAAAGGAACATCAGTGTGCGTGGGTGACGGGAGTGGCCGTGTCACAGAACGAGAAGACCTGTCTGATCAGGGGAGACTCCGGCAGGACGGTCCGCGCCATCCTCGACCGCATCGGCAACAAGTGGACCCTGCTGATCATCGCGACCCTCCACGGGAGCCGGATGCGCTTCACCGAACTCCAGCAGCACATCCCCGGCATCTCGCAGCGCATGTTGTCGCTGAGCCTGCGCCACCTGGAACGCGACGGGCTCATCTCCCGCACGGCCCACGCCGAGGTGCCGCCCCGCGTGGAGTATGAGCTCACGCCGATGGGCCAGACCCTCATCGTCCCGGCGATCACCCTCGCCGAGTGGGCGGTGGAGCACAACCCCGACATCGAACGCAGCCAGACGGCGTACGACACCCGGCCCCGCTGACCGGCTCGTTTCGGCGACGGGCCGGCGGGCAGGCGTGACGGATGCCGATTCGACGCTTTCCCCTCGTGGACCACACGCTCGACATGCTGGCCGGGGGCTACGCCTGGCTGCCGGGCCTGCTCCGCCGCGCGGACGGCGCGCCGGCCCGTACCCGGGTGATGGGGCGGCCCGCCGTCGCCCTGCGCGGCCCGGAGGCCGCCCGGTTCTTCTACGACGAACGCCACGTCACGCGGGCCGGCGCCCTCCCGGAGCCGATCCGGGCCACGCTGACCGGCAAGGGCACCGTGCACGGCCTCGACGGTCCCGCCCACCGCGCCCGCAAGGCGATGTTCCTGGCGCTGCTGGCCGATCCCGGCCACGTCGCCGACCTGGTGCGTGAGGTGGGCGAGAGCTGGGACGAACGGGCCGCCGGCTGGCCGTCCCGGCCGAGGGTCGTGCTGTTCGACGAGGCGAGCCGCGCCATCACCGCAGGCGTGTGCCGCTGGGCCGGAGTGCCCGTGGACGACCTCGACGCCCTCGCGGCCGACATGGTGGCCCTGGTCGACGGGTTCGGCTCCGTCGGCGCCCGTCACTGGCGGGGCCGCCGGGCGCGGCTGCGCCGGGAGGCGTGGCTGGCCGACCTCCTCGCCCACGACGACGGCGCGTCGGCCGGGCTGCTGGCCCGGCACGTCACCCGCCACCGCGACGCCGACGGCGAGCCCCTGAACCCCAGGCTCGCCGCGGTCGAGATGCTCAACGTCATCCGCCCGACCGTCGCGGTCGCCTGGTACGTCACCTTCGCCGCCCACGCGCTGCACCGGTGGCCGGAGCACCGGCCCCGGCTCCGCGACGGCGACCCGGCCTTCGCCGAGGCGTTCGCGCAGGAGGTGCGGCGCTTCTACCCGTTCGCGCCCTACGTGGGCGGCCGGGCCGTCCAGGACCTGACCTGGCGCGGAGAACCCGTCCCCGAGGGCACGATGATCCTCCTGGACGTGTACGGCCAGCATCACGACGAGGCCCGCTGGAAGCGCCCCTACTCCTTCCGCCCCGAGCGTTTCCTCGACGCCGGCGTCGGCCGCGACGACCTGATCCCCCAGGGAGGCGGCGACCCCCACACCGGCCACCGCTGCCCCGGCGAGGCGGTCACCGTCGGCCTGCTCCGCGAGTTGTCCGTCCGGCTGGCGCGGCTGCGTTACTCCGTGCCGCCGCAGGACCTGCGCATCCCGCTGCGCCGCATCCCGACCCTGCCGCGCAGCGGCTTCGTGATGGCCGTCGCCCGTCAGAGCGGCGGATAGGCGTTCTGGACGAGGGTCGCGAAGTAGGACGGCCAGAAGACCCCGTAGCCCGGCGCGCCCGGTGTCGCGCCCGACGGCCGGTACGACCCCATCGGAGGAGCGAAGGTCGGATCGCACCAGCGGTTGGGGCCGTCGCTCGCGCCGTCCGACTCGCCCGGCGGCCGGGCCCAGATGTAGGCGTCGACCCCCGGCCTCGGGGCGGCGGCGGGACGTTCGCCGATGCCCGCGTTGAGCTGGTTGCACCAGTTGTAGCGGTTGACGCGCCGGTCCAGCCTCGACTGGTCGACGTAGGTGTTGACGTCGGTGGAGACGCTGACGGCGGTCGGCCTGGCGGGCCCGCCCCAGCCGTTGCGCGAGGTGTCGATCAGCATGCCGATGTCCTCGGGGAACCCGGCCTCGATGAGGGCGGCGCGCAGGAACCGGGTGTAGTCGTCCTCGTCGATGTAGGGGTTCCAGTCGATCCACCGGCTCAGGTACAGCGGCGAGCCGTAGTGGATCTTGGCGGCGTCCGGGAGGAACACCTCCTCCACCGGGACGTAGTTGGCGACGTTGGTGACGAACCCGTGCACGCCGGGCGTGCCCTCGACGACCTCCGCCAGCACGTCGACCAACGACCCGGAGACCTCGGTCCAGCCGGCGACCGAGGACCGGGCCGCGTCGAGGTAGACGTAGACGTTGGGAACCGCTCCGAGGGCCGCGACGGCGTGCCTGAGTCCCTGGACGTACACCCCTGACGTGCGCGCTTCCACGCACGGAGGGTCCTGGGGCCAGGAGACCATGCTGCCCAGCGTCTCGGGCTCGACGAGGGTGACGATCCTGAGCCGGGCGTAGCGGGGGTCGGCCAGGATCGCCGCGATGGGCTCCACGAACTGGTTCCGGTACGCCGCCACCCCCTCGGCCGTCACGGGGAACTCCGTCGTGGAATACCACGACGAGCAGTCCTTGCCCGGCAGGTCGTTCAGCACGAGCGTCACCACGACGGGATCGGTGTTCCCCTGCGACGACGCCTGCACGAGGGCCCGTTCCAGATGCTGCCGCAGCCCCATGCCGCCCCGGATGGACCCGATCGCCGCCACGGAGTCCAGCCACAGGCCGGTCGGCTGGAACGCGACCTTCCGCATCGCCGTCCCGACCTCGCCCCCCGCCGCGGTGGCGGCGGCGTTGACGTGCGCGACGTATTCGGGGTTCAGGTATCCCCGCGCCCCGAGGTAGGGGTTGTCGACCCGCTCAGGCGACGGCGACGGCGAGGGGGACGGGGATGGCGACGGCGACGGGCTCGGGGAGGGCTGGCCGCCGCAGGTGGTGCCGTTCAGGGTGAAGCCGGCGGGGGAGGGGTTGCCGCCGGTCCAGCGGCCGTTGAAGCCGATGGTCACCGTCGCGCCCGGCGCGAGCACCCGGTTGTACGGCTCGTTCACCGCCTGGACCCGGGCGCCGGACTGGCTCCACCGCGCCGACCAGCCATGGGTGACCGTCTGCCCGGCGGTGAAGTCGAACCGCAACGTCCAGCCGTCGACCCGGTCCCCGGTGTTCTTGATGGTGACCGCCGCGGTGAACCCACCCGGCCACGAATCCGCGCCGTACGTCACCACACATCCCGGAGCGGCCCAGGCCACCCCGGGGAGGGCGACGAACACGAGCACGATCCCGACAAGCACGCGCAGGAGCTTCATGGCACCCCCAGGACGCGACGACCGACCCCCGATCGTCACCTCACGAGACCCGCCCCCGGCAACCCGGCCCGGCGAACCCCCAGGTCAGCCATGAACCTTTCACCCGGCCGCGGACGTCAGCGCCGGCCCAGGCGCTTTTCCAGCAGGGCCTGCTGGGCGGGGTTGGCGGTCAGCCCCAGCGCCCGCTCGTCACACTCCCGGGCCTCCGCGTCCCGGCCCAGCACACGCAGGAGGTCGGCCCGGGTGGCGTGGAGCAGCGGATGGTTCTCCAGCGTCCGGTGGAGGTGTTCCAGTTCGTCCAGCGCCGCCTCCGGGCCGACGGCGTACCGGAGCGCGACGGCCCGGTGCAGACGGGTGATCGGCGAGGGCGCCAGGTGCAGCAGCATGTCGTACAGGACGACGATCTGCGGCCAGTCGGTGCTCTCGAAGCTCTCGGCCTCGGCATGGCAGGCCGCGATCGCCGCCTGGAGCTGGTAGGGACCCGGCCGCCGGTGGGCGCGGGCGGCGCGTACCAGCGAGGCCGTCGCCGCGCCGATCGCCTCGTGGTCCCACCGGCCGCGATCCTGGTCGGCCAGCAGGACGAGCTGCTCCCGGTCGTCGAACCGGGCGGCGCCCCTCGCGCGGTGCAGCCGGATCAGCGCCAGCAGCCCCGCCACCTCGGGTTCGGCCGGCATGAGCCCGGCCAGCAGGCTCGCCAGCCACTCGGCGTCGTCGACCAGGTCGCGGGCGTGCGCCCGGGTCCCGCCGCTGGACAGATAGCCCTCGTTGAACAGCAGGTAGATGACCGCGAGCACGCCTTGGAGCCGTTCGGGCAGCTCGTCGGCGGCGGGGATCCGGTAGGGGATGCCCGCTTCGCTGATCTTCCGTTTGGCGCGCGTCAGCCGCTGGGCCACGGTCGTCTCCGGGACGAGGAACGCGGCCGCGATCTGCGCGGTGCTCAACCCGCACACCACCCGGAGCGTCAGCGCGATCCGGGCCTCCGGAGACAACGCGGGATGGCAGCAGGTGAAGACCAGCCGCAGCCGATCGTCCTTCGCGCCCGGCTCGACCCACGTGAGCTGCGCGAGCTTGGCGCGGTAGTTGCCCTCCCGGCGCAGCACGTCGAGCCCGCGCCTGCGGGCGACGGTGAACAACCACGCGTCCGGGCGGTCGGGCACCCCTTCCACCGGCCAGCGCCGCAGTGCGGTCTCGACCGCGTCCTGGACGAGATCCTCGGCCGCCGAGAAGTCGCCGAGCAGCGAGACGAGCGAGGCGGCGAGCCGGCCCGCGTGGTCACGCACCAACCGGGCCAGCACCTCCTGACTCACTCGCTCGGAACCGGGACCGGTCATGAGACGGGACGGATCTCCACGATCGGGCACGCGGGCCACGACCTGGCGATCTTCAACGCCTCGTCGAGATCGGCCACCTCCACCTCCGCGAACCCGGTCACCACCTCCTTCCCCTCCACGAACGGCCCGTCGGTCACCACGGGCTCGTCGCCCCGCCGCAGCCGCATGGTGGTCGCGGTGTGCGCCGGAGTCAGATACGTGTGGTGGGTGATCTCGCCGGCGTGTTGGGCGAACCAGCGGCCGACCGCCGCGTAGGCGTCCTCGCGCTCCAGGTCGCCCATCGCCTCCAGTTCCTCGGCGAACTCCTCGGTCTCCACGAACATCAGGACGTACTTCACCTTCGGCCTCCTTCGTAACGACGCCTCAACGGAAAGACGATCGGGAACCTGCCCACCACGACGACGTCATCGACTTGTAAGGGTCGCCGCTCGCCGAGCCGATCTACGGTGACGGTCATGAAGTCGCTCACTTCGTTACTCACGGCGGCGGCGCTCGTCCTGACGGCCTGCGGAGGCCCCTCCGGTGATCCGGTCGCCTCGGCGCCGTCGGCCTCCGCCGAGGCGCTGCTCGGCTTCACGGCGACCGAGCTCGACGGGACGGCCTTCGACGGCAGGAGCCTGGCGGGCAAGCCGGCGGTGTTGTGGTTCTGGGCGCCGTGGTGTCCCAAATGCCAGGCCGAAGGGCCGGCGGTCGCCAAGGCCGCGCAGAAGTACGGAGGCAGGGTCGTCTTCGTGGGTGTGGCCGGTCTCGACGACGACAAGGCGGCGATGGAGAGGTTCGTCGCCCGCACCGGGACCTCGGGCATCGTCCACCTCGACGACCGCACGGGCGCGCTGTACCGGAACTTCGAGGTCACCTCGCAGTCGTCCTACCTGATCCTCAACGCCCGGGGCGGCGCCCACTCCGCGGTCGGCCCGCTGGACGAGGCGGAGTTGTCCGCGCTCGTCGACGAGCACGCCCTGTAGATGGACGGCGTCGCGCTCGCGCTGGCCGCCGGGCTGGTGGCGGCGTTCAACCCGTGCGGCTTCGCCATGCTGCCCTCCTTCCTCGCCCTGCTGGTGTCCGGGCCGGGCGGGACGGTGCGGGCGCTGCGGTTGTCGGCCGCGATGACGGCGGGGTTCGTCACCGTCTTCGGCGTCTTCGGCTTCGTGATCAGCGTGGCGACCGCGCCGATCCACGGGCAGCTGCCGTGGGTCACCGTCGTGACCGGTGGGGTGCTGCTGATCCTGGGCGGCTGGCTGGCGTCCGGCCGGGAGTTGTCGTTGCGGATCCCGCGGCTCAACGTGGGCGGTCCGTCCGGCTCGTTCCTGGCGCTGTACGGGTACGGCGCCTCCTACGCGGTCGCCTCGTTGTCGTGCACCGTCGCGCCGTTCCTGGCCGTCACGGGGCTGGTGTCGGGCGCGGGTGACGTGGTGGGCGGGCTGGTGGCGTTCATCGCCTACGGCGTCGGCATGGGACTGGTCGTCGGGCTGCTGGCGCTGCTGGTCGCCCTCGCCCGGGAGGCGGCCGTCCGCAGGACCCGCGCGATCCTGCCCCACGTCTCGCGGGCGAGCGGGGTCCTCCTGCTGCTCGCGGGCCTGTACGTCGCCTATTACGGCTGGTACGAGCTGCGCGTGAACGCGGGCGGGACGGCCGCCGACCCGGTCGTCGGCGCGGTCACCGAGGTCCAGGGGCAGGTCACCGCCTGGCTCGGCGCGGTCGGCGTCTGGCCGATCGCGGTGGCCTTCACGCTGACGGCCTTCCTGGCGGTCGTCGTGCGCACCATCTCTCGTAGGCCGCCACGGCGGTGGGCAGTGTGGGGAACAGGTGGTCTTCGCCGATCGACGTGGTCAGGCCGTAGGCGTCCAGGGAGTCGCGGAGGTCCTGTTTGACCCGGGCGAGGCCGAAGACGATCCCGCGTCCGGCGAGTTCGGCGCGCAGCGTCTCGACGGCGTCTAGGGCGGTGATGTCGACCTCGACGTTGGCCTCGACGTTGAGCACGAACCAGCGGACCGGCCCGTCGTGGTCGTCGACCGAGGCCAGCGCGCGGCGGCGGAAGTTCTCGGCGTTGGCGAAGAACAGCGGCGAGTCGTACCGGTAGATCACCAGCCCGGGGACGGTGCGGGCCTGCGGGTAGTCGTCGACGTCGTGCATGCCGGCCAGGCCGGGGACCACGCCCAGGACGGCGTCGTGCGGGCGGGCCACCCGGGCCAGCATCTCGGCGACCGACAGGGCGACGGCGAGCAGCACCCCGTACAGGATGTCGAGGAGCAGCACGCTCAGGCAGGTGGCCACGGCGAGGACCAGCTCGCTGCGGCGGAAGCTCAGCAGGCGGCGGAACTCGCCGACGTCGATCAGGCGGGTCGCGGCGAACACGACGATCGCGCCGAGGGCCGCCGCCGGGAAGCCGGCGGCCGGAGTCGTCGGCGTACGGGCGGGCACCCGTGCGGCGACGCCGACCACGCCCTGGTCCACGATGATCGGCAGCGTGGACGGGTCGAGACCGGTCACCGCCCGGACCACCTCGGCGACCTCGCGCCGAACCTCCTCGGACAACGTGTCGAAGACCCGCATCACCTCGGGCTGCGGCACGACGCCCACGAACCTCCCGTCGGCCGGGTCGACCACGGGCAGCTGCCGGATCTGGTGGCAGTACATGAGACGGCCGGCGGCGGCTATGGCGAGCGGGTACTGGAGGCGGGCACGGCGACCCCGCGCACCAGCCGCCGTGTCAGGCCCGGTGACGCTTCAGCAGCGGCAGGCGCAGGACGAAGCACGCGCCTCGCGTTGAGTCATCGATTTCCAGGGTCCCGTGGTGGGCTGTGGCGATCGCCCGGCTGATGGCGAGGCCCAAGCCGGTGCCTGTGGGATCCTTGCGGCTTCCTTCTTCCAAGCGGACAAAGGGCTGGAACACGCGGTCACGGTCCTCGGGGGCGATGCCGTCCCCGTCATCGCTCACCGTCACCACCGCCTGGCCGTCCTCGCGGTCGGCGCTGACCTCGACGCTGGTTATGGCATGCCGCTGGGCGTTGACCACAAGGTTGTTCAACACCCCGATCAACTGCATATGGTTGCCGAGAACCGTCACCTCGCCCTTTACACAGGTGCGCACCGGCACGTCCCGAGTCGTGGTGACCAGCTCATCGTGCACCAGCGCGCCGAGATCGACCGGCTCTGGTGGCTCGGGAGCGGCCGTGCGGATCCGGGCGAACACCATAGTGTCATCGATCAGCGCTCGTAGCCGTTCCGTCGTCGCCAGCCCCGCTTTGATCGTCTCGCTGAGGTCGACGTCGTCCGGATACAGCACCGCTTCCTCGAGTTGGGTCTGGAGACCGGCCACGGGGGTCTTGAGCTCGTGGGAGACAATCGACGCGAAGTGCCGCTGCTGGTGCACTGCCGTCTCCAGCTGGGCCAGGGTCTGGTTGGCGATGCGTGCCAACTGCCCGATCTCATCACTGCCGGGTGGTTCCGGCACCCGAAGGCTCAGATCGGTGACGCTGATCTCCGACATCCTCTCGCGGATCGCTGCCACCGGACGTAGTGCCCGCCCAACCACAGTCCAGGTGATCCATGTGGCGAACCCGGTCGCCAGCAGGGCTGCAGCCAGGGTGCTGAACTCGATGATGTTGGTGGAAAGGGCGGGAGGCTCCATTGTTCCGGCGTAGACGACATGGGGCTCTCCCCTCCAGAGGAGCGATGCCTCCTGGGGTGAGACACGGACGGCCGTGAGCACGAAGCATCCACTGTGGAGGCACTCTGTGAGGTGGATGATCCGGTCGTCCTGGAGCGGCCGGACGGCGCTCAGCGGGGGCATGCCCGCAGCTGCGGGGCTGGCGGCCACTACCCGACCGCGGGAGTCGACGAGTTGCAGGAGGTTGACAGCGGTATTGGGAGTCGGACTCGGGATGGGGCCGGGCTTCATGGACGCGATCCAGTCGGTCGCCACTCGCTGCGTGTCACCGAATAGCCGGTCCCGGACCTCGTTGCGGATCATAAGGCTGAGACCAATGGCGATCAGCGTGAAGAAGATCAGGGACAGCGCCGCCGTAGTTGCTGTGAAACGTGTTTGGATTGAGCGACGACGAAAAAAAAGGGCCATCCATGCACCTCCTCACCCTCCCGGCACCCACCGATCTCATCTACTGCACCAGTACGTGTTGAGAGTCATATGTTGCGATATGGGACGAGTCTGGCGTCATTTGGCATTTCGCGGCAGGAGTAGCGCCACTGCCTGCGATAACAGTGCCCGCGCAAGCGCGCCGTCGGTCTTCTGTAAGGTTACGCACCGGATGTACTTCGGTGGCCCTCGGCCCCGTGAGGGCTTGGCCGTCCAGGCTCTCGGTATGCCTTTTGCGCAGGGCTGGACGGGCTCGGCTCCAACAGAACCCTAGGCCGGAGCAATACCAAAATTTTGCGTTTTTTGCCGGTTCGCCAAGAGCTCCTAACAGAAGCTGCTGTGGTGCGTTTTGATCTCTCGCTGGAGCGATGGCGGGAGGTCAAGCGTGGCGCGGTTGAAGCCGTGGGAGGTCAGCGACGAGTTGTGGCAGGTCATCGAGCCGCTGCTGCCCGAGCGTCGACGCCGGGCACGGCACCCCGGGCGCAGGCGGCCAGACGCCCGGTGGCCGCGGTAACCTCCTCGCCGGTCTCGACCTCGACGCCGAGGTGGTCCATGACCGTCTCCTGGCCCGGCTCGCCTTCGAGCAGGACCAGCGTGAGCGGAGGCCGGGGGACGAACCGCCTGTCCGGCCTGCTCCAGGCCCCCGCGGAACGGCTTCCAGCCGGTGAGCGTTCCGCCGCTCATGAGCACTCCCGTCCCACCCGCCGTTCCGTCGGTGCTCTTCGGCTGCGTGCACAACGCGGGCCGCTCCCAGATTGCCGCCGCGTTCCTCACCCACCTGGCCGGCGATCGGGTCCAGGTCCGCCGCCACGCCCTGCCTACAGGTGGTTCCTGGCCAGGCCCGCGGGGGTGTCGCGGGCGCCCGTGACCGCTCCGGCCGGGACGGCCTCGTCCAGGGCCTTCAGTTCGGCGGTGGTGAGCGTGATGTCCATCGCCGCCGCGTTCTCCTCCAGGTAACGCCGCCGCTTGGTGCCGGGGATGGCGACCGCGCCTTGGGCGGCGACCCAGGCCAGCGAGATCTGCGCGGGGGTCGCGCCCCGTCCGGCCGCCACGGCGGTGACGCGGTCGACCAGGTGCTGGTTGGCGGCCATGTTCTCCGGGGTGAACCAGGGAAGGGTGCGGCGGGCGTCGTCGGCGTCCAGGTCGTCCACCTTGCGGATCCCGCCGCCCAGCAGGCCCCGGCCGATGGGGGAGAAGGCGACCAGGCCGATGCCCAGCTCGTCGGTGACGTCCTTCACGCCGTTGTGGAGCAGGTCGGGGACGAACAGCGACAACTCCGACTGCACCGCCGCGATCGGATGGGTCGCATGGGCGCGGCGGATGGTGGCCGGAGCGGCCTCCGACAGGCCCAGGTGGCGCACCTTCCCGGCGGTGACCAGCTCCGCCATCGCGCCGACGGTCTCCTCGATGGGCACGTCGGGGTCGACCCGGTGCAGGTAGTAGAGGTCGATCACGTCGACCTCCAGGTGGCGCAGGGAACGTTCCACCGCGCGGCGCACATGGGCGGGGCTGCCGTCCATCACCGCGCCGTTCTCGAAGTCGAGGGCGAACTTGGTGGCGATGGTGATCTCGTCGCGGCGCGCCCCCAGCGCCTTGGCGATCAGCTTCTCGTTCTCGTAGGGACCGTAGGCCTCGGCGGTGTCGATGTGGGTGACCCCGAGGTCGACGGCCCGGTTGAGGGTGGCGATGGCCTCGGCCTCGTCGCGGGTGCCGTAGAAGGCGCTCATGCCCATGGCGCCGAGGCCCTGGGGGGAGACGCGGAGTGCTCCGAGACTGACGTCGTTCATGTGCTGGATGCCTCGTATTTGGTGATCTTCGCTTCGATGGCGCGCAGGTGGCGCTGGGTGCGCCGGACCTCGGCGAGCACGCGTTCCCGGTGCCGGGTCAGCAGCTCCAGGCGCTCCTTCTCGGTGCCCTCGCGGCGGCACAGGTCGGCCATGCGCCGCATGTCGGCGATCGACATGCCGGTCTCGCGGAGCATGACCAGGCCGCAGATCCAGGCCAGGTCGCCCTCGTGATAGCGCCTGCGGCCCCCGCCGTCGCGCGGCGTGGGGTCCAGGAGCAGCCCCTCGCGCTCGTAGTAGCGCAGGGCCTCGACCCCGACCCCGGTCAACCGGGACACCTCGGTGATCGACAGACCCTCGGGCGGCACCTCCACGGTGACCTCGGGAAGCAGAACCTCGCTCATGCGTCCACAGTGCCACCTGTAGCGCACTACAGGTCAAACCTGGACAGGGGTGAGGAACAGGCCGAGAAGATGCGTGGGGGCCGAGGTGCTCACCGGCAACCGCGCCAGCACCTCCGTCAGCTCCCGTTGCAGGACCTTCGCCTGGTGCGCGTCCAGCGCCAGGGGCGCCCAGTTGAACAGCACCGCCGGGGCGGCCTCGTTCAGCAGCGTCGTCGGGTTCCAGTCGCCGTCCGACGGCGTCATGTCGAGACGCACCTGGTCGCCCTCGCGGCGGCAGCGCACCACCCAGTCGAGCAGCCCGGCCCGCCCGGCCTGGCGGGCCAGCGCGGCCAGGAACGCGGTGCGGGCGCCCTCGTCGACCAGGTCGAACAGGTGGTGGACGTCGGCCTGCGGCAGCAGGCTGAGCGGGGCCCGGATCTCGGCCGCCGCGCGGTAGACGACGATCGCCCGGCCCTTGCGGGGCTGCTCGCCCACGGCCTCCAGCAGGCCCTTCGCCGACAGGGCGCGTACCCGGTAGGCCATCTGCTCGACCGTCACGCCAAGTTCGCGGGCCGCTTCGGCGGTGCCGCGCTCGCGGCCCATGAAGGGCACGAGGAAACGGCGTTCGTCGGGCCGCAGCAGAATCTGGGCGGCCGCGGCGGTGGTCAGGGTCTGCCGGGAGCTACTCGAGGGCCCAGGTTCCATTTCGAGGAGGTTAGCAGCGAAGGTCCGCCCATGACCCGATTCCGCCTCCCCGTGGCGATCTTCCTGCACCTGTTCCCCGGTGTCCTGCTCCTCGCCTTCGCCGCCCTGGCCGGCCCGCTGCTCGACCGCCCCGTGCACGCCCTACTGGTCGGCGTGCTGCTGATCGTGGTGCCCGTGGAGCTGGGTCTGGTCCGGTACGCCTTCCGCCACGGCCTCCCCCGCATCCGCGTGCCCCGGCGCGCCGGCCGGATCTTCGTGATCTCACTGGCGGCCTCGCTCCTCGGAGGCGCGGCGGTGTCCTGGCTGGAGCCGCTCCTGCGCGACGCGGGCGCCGGATGGCCGATGATCCCCACGGCCCCCGGCGACCTCGACGCCGTCACGGTGGCGTTGTGGATCGCCGGGCCGGTGCTGGCCGGGCCGATCGCCGAGGAGATCTACTTTCGCGGCTGGTTGCAGCCTCGCACGCCGGGCGGGCCGGTCGTGTCGTGCGTGTTGTTCGCGGTGTACCACCTCTGGCAGCCGTACGCGTGGCTGACCGTGTTCGTGGTGGCGCTGCCGCTCGCGTGGGCCCGGACCAGGGGCGGGGTCGTGGTGCCGATCCTCGTCCACTACACGATGAACGCCCTCACCTTCGCCGCGCTCGTATGGGGAGCACTCCAGAGGTGATGATTCATACCTAAATGTCCGTTTTCCGGCCCATAAATCGGTAAGGACCAACCACATGAGCTGGTGGCATCGCAGCTCGATCCGCTTCCGCCTGGCCGTGGTGGCGACCGCCGTCATGGCGTTGTTGTGCACGGCCATGGCCGTGTTCATCGTGGTGATGGTCCGGCAGACGGCCATCGACCAGCGGACCGAACAGCTCTTCGCCAACGCCATGAGCATCGGCGCCCAGCTCCGCCAGAACGTCCCCGACCTGAGCGAGAGCAATCCCGGGCAGGTGGTCCAGGTGTTCGACCCCACCGGGACCATGGTGGCGGCCACCCCCGAGATGGCCGACAGCCCGCCGATGACGGGCCTGCGGCCGGAGCCCGGCACCTACGAGACCACCACCACCTGCGACGCGCAGGTGTTCCCCGGCGGGTGCATGATCGTGCTGGCCTACCCGGTCCACCGGGACGACGGGGTCTGGCGGCTCAACGTGGCGGTCCCCGCCCTTCCCTGGTACGTCAGCCCCCAGCTGATCGTCCCGCTCACCGTCACCTGGGTCCTGATGGTCGGCGCGGCCGGGGTCGGCAGCTACCGGATCGTGGGCAAGACCCTGCAGCCGGTGGGCGGCATCACCGGCACCCTCCGCCGGATCACCTCCAGCGACCTGCGGCACCGGGTGCCGGTGCCGAAGTACCACGACGAGCTGCGGGACCTGGCCGAGACCGCGAACCGGACCCTCGACCGCACCGAGAGGGCGGTGGAGAAGCAGCTCCGCTTCGCGTCCGACGCCTCCCACGACCTGCGCAGCCCGCTGACCGCCATCCGGACCCGGCTGGAAGAGGCCATGATGGACCCGGAGGACGCCGACTGGCCCCGGACCGGCGAGGCCCTGCTCGACAGCGTCGACCGCATGCAGGCGTTGGTCGACGACCTGCTGCAGGTCGCCCGCCTGGACGCCGGAGTCTGCTGCCGCAAGGCGCCGATCGACCTGACCGAGCTGGTGAGCGGCGAACTGAAGCACCGCCGGACCAGGACCGAGCTGCGCCAGTGCCTCGCGCCCGGCGTGATGGTGGAGGGCTCGCGGATCGAGCTGACCCGACTGCTGAACAACCTGCTCGACAACGCCGAACGGCACGCGGTGTCCCAGATCACCGTCTCGCTGACGCGGAACGCCGGCCAGGTGGTGCTGGAGGTCGGGGACGACGGCGAGGGCATCGCCCCCGACCAGCGGGAGGCCGTCTTCCAGCGCTTCACCCGCCTGGAGGCCTCCCGCGTCAGGGATCCCGGCGGCACCGGCCTCGGGCTCTCGATCGCCCGGCAGCTCGCCCAGGCCCACGGCGGCACGCTGAGCGCCGAGGACAGCGACCGCGGGGCCCGGCTCGTCCTGTCCCTGCCCGCCCTGGTGGAGAAGCAGGACTAGCTCCTGGCCCCGCGCCGTCCGGGGCTCGTCCCACCCGCCATCGCCCGGCGCGGGTCGCGGATGACGATCGCCGTCGCGCGGCCCAGGCGGCCGACCAGGGTCGGCCTTCCGGCGGGGCGCTCGGCCGTGTCGTCGGCGGCCTGGCGGGGCCGGGCGGGGGCGGCCGCCGAGGTGCTCCCGCGGTGGGGGAGCCGGAGCACGAACCGCGCGCCCCGGTCGCTGTCCTCCACGGCCAGGGTGCCGCCGTGCGCGTTGGCGATCTCCCTGGCGATGGCCAGTCCCAGCCCGGTGCCGCCGGCGTCGCGGTCCCGTCCCGCCTCCAGGCGGGTGAACCGTTCGAAGACGCGTTCGCGGTCTTCGACGGCGATGCCCGCGCCGTCGTCCAGGACCTCCAGGACGGCGGTCCCCTCCTCGGCCCGGACGGTGACGGTGATCTGGGACGCCGCGTGCCGTTCGGCGTTGTCGAGCAGGTTGACCAGGACCCGGGAGATGCGAAGCCGGTCGCAGTCGACGCAGACGCCGGGCTGGAGGCGCCGGACGATCTTCGTGCGGTGAGGGCGCTGGTCGAGCTCGTCCCCGGCCAGGCGGCCCAGGTCGGTCGGCTCGCCGCTGAGGGGCGCGCCCGCGTCCAGCCGGGCCAGGGCCAGCAGGTCGGTCACGATGGCGTGGAGCCGGTCGACGCCCGTCAGCACGGTGGTGGCGACCGTCGGCCAGTCGGCGTCGTCGGGGTAGGTCAGCGCCTCGTCCAGTTGCAGGCGCATGGCGGTGATCGGGCTGCGCAGGTCGTGGGAGGCGTCGGAGGTGAAGCGGCGCAGCCGTTCGTAGGCCCCCTCAAGGCGGTCGAGGGTGCCGTTGACGGTCTCGGCCAGGACCGTGACCTCTTCGTAGGTGTCGTACGTGCCGGGCACCGGGACCCGGCGTTCGAGCTGGGCGGCGGTGATGTCGGCCAGTTGCCGCTGGATCGCGGCGACCGGCTTCACGGCCTTGGTGATGTCGCGGAACACCCAGGCGGTGACGGCCGTCGTCACCAGCAGGGACGTGCCGATCGCCAGGAGCACGGCGGTGGTGTTGCCGTACCAGGGGACCGTGGGGGTCGCCACGTAGATCGACCAGATCCCGTCCGGCTGGTAGACGTTGATCGACGTCACGGTCCGGCATCCCTCCAGCCCGGCGGGCGGGCACAGGACCCGGGTGGTGCTGAGTTTGTCGCCGGTGGAGTGGAAGGTGGCCATCGCCGGTTGGCCGGCCAGCTGACTGCTCGAGGCGACCACCTTGTCGTGGGCGTCCACGACCTGGACCACCTCGTCCTCGGCGTGGGGCAGCTCGGACGGCAACCGCCCCTGGGGGATCAGGGGCTCGACGTTGTTCCAGGCCGACAGGCCCTGCTGCAGCGCCTTGTCGCCTTCCTTGCCGCCGACGTACATGAGGAAAAGAAGACTCAGCCCCAGGCACATGAGCACCATGAGGACACCGGTGGCGATTGTTCTTCGGGTGCGGAACGACGGTCGCTGCCTGCCCATGGAGCCTCCTTTCGCCGGGCTGTCGCCTCTATGGCCAAGGAACCCCGATGACCAGCCAAAACTTCCCGCGATTAGGCAAAGTTCCCGACCGGCGGATAAAGCGCGCGAGTCCGTTGGTTCAAAAGGCCGCAGAACTGGGACCAATGCCACATCAAACCGGATTACCGGCGACCGCCCGGGTAGGACCAGCTCATGAGTCGGCAACCGGTGATCGTGATCGGCGCGGGGCTGGCGGGGCTGGCCTGCGCGGTGCGGCTGCGCCGGTCGGGGGTGCCCGTCACGGTGCTGGAGGCCTCCGACGGGGTGGGCGGCCGGATGCGCACCGACGTGGTCGACGGTTTCCGGCTCGACCGCGGCTTCCAGGTGCTGAACACCGGATATCCCGAGGTGCCCCGCCTGCTGGACGTCGAGGCGCTGCGGCTGCGCGCCTTCAACTCCGGCATGCTGGTCTTCCGGACCGACGGCGGCAAGGAGAGGGTCATGCTGCCGTGGAGACATCCCCGGCACGCCCTCAGCGGCCTGACCGCCGATCTCGGCACCCCGGTCGACAAGGCGGTCCTGGCCGCCATGACCGCCCGCGACATGGCCTTTCCCGCCGGGATGGTGCGGGCGGGCGCCGAGCGCACCGTCCTCGACGAGCTCCGCCACTGGGGCATGTCACCGGTCATGGTCGAGCGGCTGATCCGGCCGTTCCTGGCCGGTGTGCTGCTGGAACGGGAGCTGGAGACCTCCAGCAGGGTCTTCCACCTGATCTGGCGGTCGTTCGCGCGCGGCACCATCGGCGTGCCGGCGCTGGGCATGGGCGAGGTCCCGGCGCAGCTGGCGAGCCGGCTGCCCCCGGAGGCCGTGCGGCTGCGCCGCCGGGTGCGCGAGGTCGCCGGCACGGGGGTGGTCCTGGACGACGGCGCGGAGCTGCCCGCCGCCGCCGTGGTGGTGGCCGCCGACCCGAGCGCCGCCGCGGCGTTGCTGCCCGGCCTGCGCGCCCCCGCCATGCGGGCGGTGACCACCTTCTACCACGCCGCGCCCCGCTCTCCGCTCGGAGAGGCCACCCAGGTGATCGACGGAGACGGCGTCATCGCCGACACGCTGGTCATGACCGACGCCGCGCCGGAGTACAGCGCCACCGACGAGGCGCTGATCTCCACGTCGGTGCTGGGCGCGGCCGGCGACGACGACGAGCCGGGCGTGCGCGACCGCCTGGAGGAGATCTACGGTCCGCAGGCCCGGAAGTGGCGGCACCTCGCGACCTACACGATCGCCGAGGCGCTGCCGTCGATGCCGCCGCCCATGCCCCTGCGCCGCCGCGTCCGCCTGGGGGAGGGGCTCTACGTCTGCGGCGACCACCGGGACACCGGGTCGATCCAGGGGGCGCTGGTGTCGGGGCGGCGCGCGGCCGACGCGAGTCATGAAGGACCTGTGTTGATCATCTCCCCGCCGGCAGCACGCTGATCAGCTCGTAGAGGGCGTGCGCGGCGGCGATGCCGGTGAGTTCCGCGTGGTCGTAGGCGGGGCTGACCTCGACCAGGTCGGCTCCCACCACGTGGAGGCCGTCGAGGCCGCGCAGGACCTCAAGGAGCTCCCGGCTGCTCATGCCGCCCGCCTCCGGCGTGCCGGTGCCGGGCGCGAACGCCGGGTCCAGGACGTCGATGTCGAGCGAGACGTAGACCGGGCGGTCGCGCAGCCTGTCCCGGACCCGCTCGATGATCTCGTCCAGGGACCGGCGGGCGAAGTCGCGGGCGTGCACGGCGGCGAAGCCGAGCCGCTTGCTCTCGTCGAGGTCCAGGCGGGAGTACAGCGGGCCGCGCAGGCCCACGTGCATCGAATGGGCGTGGTCGATCAACCCCTCCTCGGCGGCCCGCCGGAAGGGGGTGCCGTGGGTGTACGGCGAGCCGAAATAGGTGTCCCAGGTGTCGAGGTGGGCGTCGAAGTGCAGGACGGCGATCGGGCCGTACCGGGCGTGGTGGACCCGCAGCAGCGGCAGGGCGATCGTGTGGTCCCCGCCCAGGGTGATCAGCTTGCGGCCGGGGGCGGCGAGTTCCCCGGCGGCCCGCTGGATCGTCTCCAGGGCGCTGCCGATGTCGAAGGGGTTGACCCCGACGTCCCCGGCGTCGGCGATGAGCCGGGTGGCGAACGGCGCGGTGTCGAGCGCCGGGTTGTAGGGGCGCAGCAGCCGCGACGACTGCCGGATGTGCGCGGGGCCGAACCGCGCCCCCGGCCGGTAGCTGACCCCGGTGTCGAAGGGGACGCCCCAGACGACGGTGTCGGCGGCGGGCTGATCCTGCAGCCGCGGCAGCCGGGCGAAGGTGTTCTCGCCCGCGTAGCGCGGCACGATCGTCGCGTCGACGGGGCCTCCCGGCGCGGAGCGCGGCTGGGCCAGCGCCGACGTGTCCGGGCTCACGCGCCTCCTCCCAGCCGGTCCAGCACCGTGCGGGTGACGTGCTCGACGAACCAGTCGCGGTGGATCAGGCCGGCCACCCATTCGGAGGTGCCGGAGTTGAAGACGGTGCCCTCGCCCCGGGTGAAGGTGGCCATCATGGCCGAGCCGTAGGACGGCCGCCGGGTGCCGTCGTCGCGCTCGACCCAGTGGGTGCCGCGGTACTCCTCCAGCGCCGCCGTCCCGGGGTCGCCGAGCGGCACCGTGCCCGCGAAGTGGTCTTCCTCGTAGCGGACCGCGGGGCCCATCGCGATGATCTCCAGGTTGCCGGGGGCGCCGTCGGCGCCGGTGGGGAAGGGCAGGCCGTCCCGTACGACATGGGCGCAGCCGTCGACCTCGAAGGTGGCGATCCGGGCGGGGTGCCCGCCGAGGAGGTCGCCGTAGTAGAGGTCGGTGCCGGCCAGCGTCCAGTGCTCAGGCCGGTAGACCTGCAGGCCGCCGTGCCCGCGCGGGGCGGAGGCGCCGTAGCCGGCGTACACCCCGGCGAAGCCGGTCAGGCCCAGGGTGGCGGCGGCGGGGCGGCCGATGAGGGGGTGGTCCCAGTGCAGGGTGACCAGGTGCTGGTCGGGGGTGCCGAAGACGGGGTCGTCCTCGGGCACGTACTTGTGGCAGATCTGGGTGGTGCCCTCGATGCGGACCTGCCAGGCGAAGTTGGCGCCGAAGCGGGCGACGTTGCCCCCCCGGTCGACCAGGGCGTCGATCGCGTCGCGCATCCGCCACGACCAGTACTCGTCGTGGCCGACGAGGATCGCGCACCGGTACCCGTCGAGGGCGGTGGGGTCGCGGTCCAGGTCGTCCTGGGTGAGGTAGTCGAGGACGTAGCCCTGCTGCTCGGCCCAGACGGCGAAGGGCCGTTCGTAGGTGGCCCAGAACGCGTCGGCGTGGTGGCGGCCGTAGTCGCGCAGCCGCGCCCATTCGTACACGGGATAACGCGGTTCCCAGAACGGGGGCACGTGCTCCTCGTAGCGGTTGCGCGGCGCCCCCGGCGGTTTGCGCAGGAAGCCGCGCGACAGCGGGCGCAGCATCGAGAGCCGGGGCGAGGCGACGTCCACGGCCGGGTCGTCGCCGAGGCCCCGGTAGGCGTTGGCGCCGCCCCAGTCGTTGTACGACATCAGCGTGCTGGTGGTCAGGACGAGCGCATAGGGGGTGCGCCGGCCGGGTTCGGCGGAACGGACCACGAAGAAGTGCTCGTTCTCCACCACCTGGCCGTCCGCCTCGGCCCGGATGACCAGCAGGTACATGCCCGACGGCCAGTCGCCGGGGACGGCCACGCGGGCGGTGACCGGCCAGCCGCACCCTTCGGCGTAGGCGTCGGCGGGGGTGTCCGGCGCGGTGCCGGGCAGGCCGGCCTGCCGGTGCACGACCTCGGGGCGGGCGCCGTCGCGGATCACGGTCAGCGAGTAGCGGTCGGCCGTGGTGTAGGCGGAGATCTCCACCGTCTCACCCGGACGGTAGGAGAAGCGGTCGGTGTAGCACCACGCCTCCAGGCCCACCCCGGTCGGTCGCGGGGACGGCCAGCCGGGCGGCGACCACGCCGAACGCGGCACGGGGTAGCCGCTCACGCCGCACCTCCGGGGATGCCGACGAAGATCTTCTCGGTGTCCTCAAGGGTGTGCCACCAGCCGTCGAACCCGGCGGGGACCAGGAAGGACTCCCCGGCCGTGAACTCACGGCGGCGGCCCTGGGCGTCCTCGATCGCCACCCGCCCGCGCAGCAGGACGCAGACCTCGTGATAGGGCCAGTGCGGGATGCGCACCGACCCGGGGGTGCCCTCCCAGGCCCCGGCCAGCGCGCCGGGGACCTCCAGGCGGGCCCGGTGCTCGACCTCCCGCCAGCCCGGGGAGACCTCGGCGTAGTCGGTCGGGGGCGGGACCACGGTCACGCCCTCGCCCTTGGCGATCATCTGGACGTCGAGAACCGTCATAGCGGACGTCCCTCCTCGGCCGCGGTCAGCGCCGGGCCGTCCATGCGCGGCGTGGCCGCGACCAGCGATCGGGTGTACTCGTGCCGCGGGGTGCGCAGCACGGCGTCGGGCAGGCCGCGTTCGACGATCCGGCCGCGGTGCATGACCGCGAGCTCGTCGGAGACGTAACGCGTCACCGCCAGGTCGTGCGAGATGAAGAGCATGGTCAGGCCGAGCCGGGAGCCCAGGTCGCGCAGGGTGTTGAGCACGGCCGCCTGGACGGAGACGTCCAGGGCCGAGACGGCCTCGTCGGCGATGAGCACCTCGGGTTCGACGGCGAGCGCGCGGGCGATGCCCACCCGCTGGCGCTGGCCGCCGGAGAGCCCGCGCGGGCGGGCGTCCAGGACGGCCGCGCCCAGGCCGACCAGCTCCAGCAGCTCCACGGCCCGGTCGGTGGCGGCGCGCCGGTCGGGGGCCCTGCGGTGCACCAGCAGCAGCTCGGTCAGGGTGCGCCGGACGGTGTACATCGGGTTGAGCGCCGAGCCGGGGTCCTGGAAGACCATCTGGATCCGGGTGGCGTCGGCCCGGCCGCGCGGGGTGGGCAGCACCGCGCCGCCGAGGCGCACGGCCCCCTCCGAAGGCACGGCCAGCCCGGCGACGACGCGGGCCAGGCTGGACTTGCCGCAGCCCGACTGGCCGACCAGGCCGAGGGTGCGGCCGCGCGGGATGTCGAGGCTGACGTGGTCGACGGCCGGCGACCCGCGCCGGTGGGAGTAGTCCACCACGACGTCGTCCACCTGGAGCAGCGGTGCGGCGCTCATACGATCAGGGCCTTTCTGTCCAGCGGCGGCCCGCCGAGGTCGGCCACCCGCAGGCAGGCGCTCCGCGACGGCGAGCCGGGCACCTCGGCCAGGGTGTGCGCCAGCCCGGCGCAGGCGGGCACGGCGTATGCGCATCGGGGAGCGAACCGGCAGCCCTCCGGCCGGTCGCCCGCCGGGGGCTGGCCGCCGGGGATGGCCGCGAGCGGGCGGTCCCTGGGGGTGTCGGGCGTCGGCATCGAGCGCAGCAGGCCGGCGCTGTAGGGGTGCGTCGGCCGGGTGAAGACCTCGTCCACCCGGCCGGTCTCGACGACCTGGCCGGCGTACATCACCGCGACCCGGTCGCACAGCCGCCGGACGACCCCCAGGTCGTGGGTGACGAACACGATCGACAACCCGCGCTCGGTGCGGATGCGGTGCAGCAGCCGCAGGATCTGGTCCTGGACGGCGACGTCCAGCGCGGTCGTCGGCTCGTCGCACAGCAGCACCGACGGCTCGGTGGCCAGCGCCATCGCGATCATGACGCGCTGGCGGAGCCCGCCGGAGAGTTGGTGCGGCCACATCCGGGCCTGCGCCTCCGGGTCGGGCATGCCGACCTCGGCGAGCAGGTCCACCGCGCGTCTCCGGGCGGCGCGGCGGCTCCAGCCGTAGCGGGCGCGGGGCCCGGCGGTGACCAGGTCGCCGATCCGCATGGTGGGGTTGAGGGCGGTCATCGGCTCCTGGAAGACCATGCCGACGCCCCGGCCGCGTGCCTCGGCGAAGCGGTAGGGCCGCAGCGTGCCGTCGCGCTCCAGCTCAAGGGTGCCGCCGACCTGCCGCACGCCTTCGGGCAGCAGGCCCGTCACGGCGCGCAGGGTCAGGCTCTTGCCCGAACCCGACTCGCCGACCAGCCCGAACGCCTCGCCGTGGGCGACCTCGAAGCCGACGTGGGACACCGGGCGCAGCGGGGCCGAGGAGGGCCCGCTCTCCAGCACGAGGTCGGTGATCCGCAACAGGGGGCTCATCGCTGCAGCCTCCGCTCCAGGCCGCCGGCGATGAGCCGTACGGCGACGCCGACGAGGATGATCGCCAGGCCGGGCATGACCGACACCCACCACTGGTTGCGCAGGAAGGGCTGCCCCTCGGCGATCATCTGGCCCCACTCGATGCCGGGCGCCTGGATGCCCAGGCCGAGGTAGGACAGGGCCGCGAGGTAGCTCAGCGCGAGCACGATGTCGGAGGCCGCGTACACCACGGCCTGCGGCAGGGCGTTGGGCAGGACGTGCCGCAGCAGCACGCGGGTGTGCCCGAGCCCGGCGGCCTGGGCCGCCCGCACGTAGTCGAGCTCCCGCAGCCGCAGCACCACCCCCCGCACCAGCCGGGCGTAGGTCACCCAGGCGCCGACCGCGGCCCCCACCAGGAACGAGCCGGCGCCCGGCCCGAGCAGGAACACCAGGACGATCAGCAGGATGTAGGACGGGAACGCCTGGATCAGGTCGGCGAGCCGCATGACGGCCGTGCCGAGCCAGCCCCGGGCGTATCCGGCGAGCGCGCCGAGCACGATCCCGATCACGGCCGGCACGGCCGCGCCGAGCAGGGCCAGCGGCAGGTCGGTGCCGGCCGCCACGAGGACCCGGGTGAAGACGTCGCGGCCGAGCTGGTCGGTGCCGAACCAGTGCTCGGCGGTGGGCGGGCGGAACCGGGCGGTCAGGTCGGTCAGCGCCGGGTCGTGGCCGGTCAGCGCGCCTGCGGCGAAGCTCGCGGCCAGCAGCAGGGCCAGCAGCGCCGCGCCGGTCAGCAGCGCGGCCGACCCGGAGCCGCGCGCGGCCCGGCGGCGGCCCAGGACCTGGACGAGGGCCATCACACCTCCACTCGCGGGTCGAGGAGGGCGACCAGGACGTCGCCGACCAGGTTGACCGCCACGACGGCCAGGGAGAAGACGAGGGTCAGCCCCTGGATGACGTTGAAGTCCCGGTTCTGCGCGGCCTGGGTCAGGCTCAGCCCGAGCCCCGGCAGCCCGAAGGTCGACTCCACGACGACGGCCCCGGACAGCAGCAGCGTCGTGAGGGCGGCCAGCAGCGACACCGGCGGCACGGCGGCGTTGCGCAGCACGAACCTGCGGGTCAGCGTCCACCCCCGCAGGCCGGCGGCCTGGGCGGCGGCGTGGTACTCCGAGCGCCGGGCCTCCACGATGCCGCTGCGCAGGCTGGCCATCAGGACCGGCGCGACCGAGACGCTGAGGGCGAGGGCGGGCAGCACCGCGGCGCGCAGGATCGTCGCGGGGGTGTCGCCCCAGCCGCCGATCGGGAACGCTCCAGTGGGCAGCGCCACCCCGGCCAGCAGCACGATGCCCAGCCAGAAGGTCGGCACGCCGACGCCGAACGCGGCCACCACGTTGATGAGCCGGTCGGCCAGGCCGTCGGGCCGGCGGGCGGCGAGCAGGGCCGTCGCGCCGGCGATGAGCACGGTGAAGACGGTGCTGACGGCGAGCAGCACCAGCGTCACCGGCGTGCCGGCGGCGATCAGCGTGCTGACCTTCGTCGAGCCCGTCGCGGTGGTGCCGAGGTCGCCGGTCGCCACCCGGCCCAGGTAGTGCACGAACTGGAGCCACACCGGCTGGTCGAGGCCCAGGTGGACCCGGATCGCCTGGAGCGTCGCGGCGCTCGCCCTCGGGCCGGCCACCTGGAGGGCCGGGTCGCCCGGGACCACCTTGAGCATGGCGAAGACGAGGAGCAGCAGCACCAGGGTCAGCGGGATCGCCTGCAGCAACCGCCTGCCGACGAACCAGAACCGTCCGCGGCCGCTCACCGGGTCACGACCCGGTCCGGATCGTGACCGTGGCGGCGTCCCAGGACAGGAACGGGGTGGCGGTGAAGCCCTCGACGTAGTCGGCCACCGCGAAGGCCGTCGACATGTTGACCATGCCGATCACCGTCGACTGCGCCTGGGCGTCGTCCTGGATGGCCCGCACGGCGGCGTCCTTGACGGCGTCCTCGGTGGTGGAGGTGCCCTCGGTGAACTTGTCCTTGAGCAGGGCGGAGTCGGCGCCGGTCCAGGGCGACCAGGCGGCCAGCACGAAGCTGATCGGGTCGAACACCGTGGGCGAGATCGCCGACAGGTCGCTGATGAGCAGGTCGAAGTCGCCGCTGCTGCCCTGGGAGTAGACCGTGGCGCTGTCGCTGGGCTTGAGCGTCACCTCGACGCCGATCTTGGCGAGCTGGTCGCGGAGCAGCTGGGCCATGGTCGAGAGCGTCGAGCTGCTGCCCTCGAAGCCGAGGGTGAGGGCGACCGGCTTGGGGTCGGCCCGCTTGGCCATGAACGCCTTGGCCGCCGCCAGGTCATAGGTGTACGGCGTGGTGGGAGGCACCGAGTTGGGCACGTTGGTCGGCAACATGCCGGTGGCGGGCACCACGTACCCCTGCTGCACGCTGGCCAGCGCCTGGCGGTCGATCGCGGCGGAGATGGCCTTACGCAGGTTGACGTCGGCCAGCGCCGGGCGCTTGGCGTTGAGCATCAGGTCTCTGGCCTGGCTCGGCTTGGGGATGCGGGCCTGCTCGGGGGCGAGCTGGTTGCCCTCGTCGGCGGTGAGGCCCTCGATCAGGTCGAGCTGGCCGCCCTGGAAGGCGAGCATCTGCTGGGCGGCGTCGGCCGAGGTCTTGACGACCACCTTGTCGACGTGGGGCTCGCCCTTGGCGGCGCCGTAGTAGTGGGGGTTCTTCTTCAGTGTGATCGTCTCGGACGGGCCGGGGTTCTGCCAGGAGACGAACGCGAACGGGCCCGCGCCGACGGGGGCGGCGAAGAACTTCTCCGGGGTCTTCCCGGCGTAGTCGTCGGGATAGACCGTCGAGGTGCACCAGGTCAGCAGCGCCGGGAGGAAGGTGTCGGGCCGGGTGAGGTGCACGACGACCGTGTGCTCGCCGGTCGCCTCGGCGCTCTTGACCATGTCGTAGTAGGAGCCGCTGGTCTTGCCGTCGCGCCACTGCTCGAAGGAGAAGGCGACGTCGGCGGCGGTGACGGGGGAGCCGTCGCTGAAGCCCGCGTCCTCGCGGATCTGGAAGGTGTAGGTGCGGGCGGCGGCGTCGTAGTCGTAGGAGGCGGCGATGCCGGGCTGCACGCCCGAGCCGTCCGGCTTGTTGGTGAGCAGGTTGCCGTAGATCATCGGCATCGTCGAGATCGACCCCGCGCCGTAGCAGGAGTCCCCGGACATGCCGTCGACGGCCACGGTCCGGCCGATGACGAGGTCGTTGTCCGCCTTGACGGCGGCGGAGCCGGAGCCGCCGGTGCCGGTTCCCGAGCCGCAGCCGGCGGCCAGCACGACGGCGGCTACGGCGGCGGCCGGCTTGGTCCATTTGTTCATCGCAGCCTCCAAGACATGCGCGGCCTCGTACGGAGGAGACCCGGGCTGACTTCCGGCGCAAAGCTATCGACCGATAGGCTAGAGACACAAGCCCTTTCGGTGTTAACCGAATATTAATTTCGGATCACCCAAAAACCCTGGTTAAGCTACCTGACGCCACCCCCTCCGGAGGACCGCCATGATGCTCACATGACCCGTGGTGGAGGAGTCACCAGAGACCGGATCCTCGTGGAGGCCTCGCGACTGTTCGCCGAGCGCGGCTACCACGGCACGTCCACCCGCGACATCGCCGACAAGGTCGGCATGCGCCAGCCGTCGATCTACAGTCACTTCGCGACCAAGCACCTCATCCTGGCCGCGCTGCTCGACGCCGACCTGGTGCCCGCGCGGGCCCGCATCCGCGCCGCCCTCGACCTGCCCGGCCCGGTGGCGGCCCGGCTGCACGCCTATCTCCAGGTGGACGTCGCCGCGATCCTGTCGCTGCCCTACGACGTCCGGGGCCTGTACAACGACGACGTGCTGCGCGCCCCCGAGTTGTCCGAACAGGCGCAGCGGCGGGCCGAGATCCACGACCTGACCCGCGAACTCATCGAGGCGGGCATCCACGACGGCGAACTGGTCGCCTTCGACACCGGCTTCGTCCAGCACGCGATCACCGGCCTCCTGCTGGAGGTGGTGCGCGAGCGCGGCGCCGCCCCCTCCGCCGCGCCGGCCGCCCGCGCCCTGGACGTGGCCGACTTCGTCCTGCGGGCCGTGCTCTCCGAGGCCGGGACACTCGACGACGTCCGCGCGAAGGCCGGCGCCCTGGTCCCTGACATCACCGCCCTGGCGGGATAAGCCCGCTCATCCTTGCGGCGGGCCGCGTGACTCCTCGATCCAGCCGCGTGAGTCAGATTCAGCTGCTCGCTTCACAGCCTGATGAGTATGAAACTTTCACCGTGACCCGTCAGGGCCGTTCTGGCCCGCGTGCGCCTCACCGCGCCGACCAGCCGTGATCATCGCGGCCCGTCCGCGTCACGGCGGGCGCGAGGGCGGGCTCCTTGACAGGGCGGAACCGGCTTCTAGCGTGAGGTCCCGTCACAACCGCTCTGCGGCCCACGCGGTCGGAACGGAAGGAAGTCACGTGAGACGCATGAGCCGAGCGGTGCTGGCGGCCCTCGTTCTGTGCCTGACCTCAGCCGGAACCCTTTTCGGCTTGTCGTCGGCCTCCGCCGCGGCGCTGACCCAGGTGACGAACTTCGGCGCCAACCCCACGAACCTGCGGATGTACATCTACGTGCCCGACACCGTCGCGCCGCAGCCCGCCCTCCTGGTGCTGACCCACTACTGCGGCGGGTCGGCCGGGGCGATCTTCAACGGCAACGGGCGCGACTACGTCACCGCGGCCGACCGGTACGGATACGTCATCGTGATCCCGGAGGTCACGCGTACGGAGAAGTGCTTCGACGTGTCCACCCCCGCCGCGCTGCGGCGGGACGGCGGCGGCGACTCCACCGGGGTCATGGCGATGGTCGCCTGGGCACGGCAGCGCCACAACGTCGATCCGGCGCGGATCGTGGTCAGCGGGTTCTCCTCGGGGGCGATGATGACCAACGTGCTGGCCGCCCAGTACCCCGACGTGTTCGCCGCCGGCTCGGCGTTCTCCGGGGTGCCCGCGGGATGCTTCGCGACCACCAACGGGTCGCTCTGGAACAGCCAGTGCTCGGGCGGGCAGCTCATCAAGACGGCCCAGCAGTGGGGCGACCAGGCCAGGGCGATGTACCCCGGCTACACCGGCCGCCGCCCCCGCATGCAGCTCTGGCACGGCACCACCGACACGACGCTCCACTACAACAACTTCGGCGAGGAGATCAAGCAGTGGACCAACCTCCACGGCCTGAGCCAGACCCCCGCCTTCACCGACCAGCCCCAGTCGAACTGGACCCGGACCAGGTACGGCGCCACCTCGGCGCAGGCGACGGTGGAGGGCATCAGCATCAGCGGCGTCGGCCACCAGCTGCCCATGAGCGGCCAGCTCGCCTACGCCATCACCTTCCTCGGCCTCGACGGCGGCGGCACCCCCTCGCCGTCCCCGTCGCCGTCCGCGTCGCCTTCTCCGTCGACCGGCACGGGTGGCGCCCTGAAGGGCGTCGGATCGGGACGCTGCCTCGACGTGAGCGGCAACTCGCAGGCCAACGGCGCGCCGATTCAGATCTGGGACTGCAACGGCCGCGCGAACCAGCAGTGGACCTCCACCGCCGCGGGTGAGCTGCGGGTCTACGGCGGCAAGTGCCTGGACGTGACCGGCGCGGGCACCGCCGACGGCACCGCGGTGACCATCTGGGACTGCAACGGCCAGAACAACCAGAAGTGGCGCCTGAACGCCGACGGCAGCATCACCGCGATCGGCGCGAACAAGTGCCTCGACGTGGTGGGGTACGGCACCGCCAACGGCTCCCGGGTGCACATCTGGTCCTGTCACGGGGGCACCAACCAGAAGTGGACCCGGGCCTAGACGGATTCGTCCCAGGCGATGCGGTGGTCGTACATCCAGGACAGGGAGCCCCGTTTCGCCACCTGCCGCAGCACCACCGGCAGGAAGAGGTCGCGGAGGTAGGCGCCGACCGGCCCCGGCGCCTTCCCGTCGCCGTTGCGTTTGCCCTGCGCGACGATCCGCTCCACCCGCGCCCGGCGCAGCCGCTCGTAGACGGCGAAGGCGTCGTGCACGTCGTGGTCGCGCAGGCACCTGGCCAGCACGACCGCGTCCTCGATCGCCATCGACGCGCCCTGCCCCGATGACGGCGAGGTCGCGTGGGCGGCGTCGCCGACGATGACCATGCGGGAGTTCGACCAGTTCGGGACGGTCGGCAGGTCGTAGGTGTTCCAGGCCGGCATGACGTGGGGCGTCGCCGCGATGATGTCGCGCATCGGCCCGGCGTCGTCGCGGAAGAGCTCCATCAGCGCCGACGGGGTGACGGCGGCCAGGTCGGCGGCCGTGGGCTCCTTCGGGCTGGCCGGGTTGGCGAACCACCAGACCCCGCCGTCGGGGTGGACGAGATAGCCGAAGAAGCAGCGCCGGCCGAAGACGAAGTGGCTGACGCCGGGCCGCCCTGGCACCCGCACCCCCTCGGCGAACCCGCCCGTGTTGAGCAGCCCCAGGTGCCGGGGCCGGGGCGCGGCGGGGTCGATGATCGTCCGCGTCCGCGACCACAGGCCGTCCGCGCCGATGAGCAGCGCGCCGTCCGCCGTGGTCCCGTCTTCGAACCGGGCCTGTACGCCCCCGCCGACGGAGGCCGCGTCGGTCAGCCGTTTGCCGTATTCGACGCTCACCCCCCGCCGGACGGCCTCGTCGCGCAGCGCCCGGTAGAGGTCGCCCCGCCGGAGCGTCCGGCTCGGTTGCGGGATGACGGCCAGCTCGCGCCCCTTGGCGTTGACCATCACCCCCTCGGGGGTGTCCATGCCGAGATGGGCCACGAGGTCGTGCAGGTCGAGGACCTTCAGCGCCTCCAGCCCGTTGCGCGCCAGGGTCAGGAACGCCCCGACGCCGTCGGAGCCCCGGTCGTACGCCTCGAAGAGCCGGACCCCGAGCCCGGCCTTCCGCAGTGCCATGGCCGTGACCGGCCCGGCGATCCCGCCGCCGATGATCAAAGCATCCTTGGTCATACTATGACTATACATAATATGACTAACAAATACGATGGCCGTCATGACACCCCGGCGATCTCCTCTGGCGATGGCGGTGCTCTCACTGGTCGTGGAGACGCCGATGCACGCGTACCGCATGCAGCAACTGATCAAGGAGCGCCACAAGGACGACGTCGTCAACGTCGCGCAGCGCAACAGCGTCTACCAGACGATCGACCGCCTGCTCCGCGACGGCCTGATCGCCGTGCAGACGACGGCCCGCGACGAGAACCGCCCCGAACGCACCGTCTACGAACCCACGGCGGCCGGCCGCGACACGCTGAAAGAGTGGATGCGCACCATGCTCGCCGCCCCCCGGCGCGAGTTCCCCGAGTTCCCCGCGGCCCTCGCCTTCCTGCCGGTGCTGACCATGCCCGAGGCCGCCGAGGCGCTGACCGAACGGCTCACCACCCTGGAGACCCGCGTGGCGGCCCTCGACGCCGAACTCGCCGACGGGGCGACCTTCCTGCCCCGGGTCTTCCTCGTGGAGACGGAGTATCAGCGGGCGGTGGTGGCCGCCGAGGCGGAATACGTGCGGCGGCTGCTCGACGACCTGGGAAACGGCGAGGTCGCCTGGTGATGACCCGGGGCTTCGCAGGGGCTGACCCATATGTTCGGGATCAGCCCGGCCCACCGCCCGCTCCGAGGACGTCACCCCAAGGGCGCGGGCGCCGCCGGGAGAGGGCCCACGTCGCGGATGATCCCGGCCAGGGCCCGGCACTATCGAAAGGTCATCGATGATGAAGCACGATGCCGATGTGATCATCGTGGGGGCCGGTCCGACCGGTCTCATGCTGGCCGCCGAACTGCGCCTGGCCGGGGTGCGGCCGCTGGTGCTGGAACGGCAGCCGCGGCCCCGCGACACCCCCAAGGCCGGCGGTCTGGGCGGCCAGATCCTGGAGCTGCTGCACCACCGAGGCCTGCTGCGACGCTTCCAAGCCGCCTGCCCCGGCCCGATGCCCGCTCCCCGGTTCCCGTTCGGCGGGGTGCATCTGGACTTCACCCGGATGCAGGATCCCCCGATGCACGCCCTGCCGCTGCCGCAGCAACTGCTGGAGCGGCTGCTCGGCGAACGCGCCGGCGAACTCGGCGTGGACCTCCGCCGCGGGCACGAAGTGACGGGGGTGAACCAGGACGGCGACGCGGTCACCGTCGACGTGCGCGGCCCGGAAGGCCCCTATCAGGTGAGCGCCCGCTACCTCGTGGGATGCGACGGCGCGCGCAGCCGGGTCCGTGACTGGGCCGGGATCCCGTTCCCCGGCATCACCTATCCCGAGGTCAACCGGCTGGGCCAGGTCACCCTGCCCGGCACGGTCACCGTTCTCGGCAACGGCGATCTCGACGTCCCTGGCTTCGGCGCCGTCCGTGCCGGATTCACCCGCACCGACCGGGGCCTGCTCGGCGTCGGCTCATCGCCCGGCACGCCGTCCGTCTCCCTCTACACCGTCGAGGACGAGACCACCGAATACGACGACGACGTCCCGATGACCCTCACCGAACTGCAGGACAGCGTCCACCGCGTGCTCGGCGCCCACCTGCCCCTGGCCGGATCGACCCGGCTGTCGCGCTTCACCTTCAAGGCCCGCCAGGCCGAACGCTACCGCGAGGGGCGGATCCTGCTGGCCGGTGACGCGGCGCACCTGTTCCCGGCCACCGGAGTGGCCATCAACGCCGGCATGCTGGACGCGGTCAACCTGGCCTGGAAGCTGGCCGCCGACGTCCACGGCACGGCCCCGGCGGGCCTGCTGGACACCTACCACACCGAACGCCATCTGGCCGGCGCCCGCACTCTGCTGCACACGCGAGCGCAGGTGGCTCTGCGGCGCGGGCACGACGCGGCCGCCGAAGCGCTGCGGGAGGTCTTCACCGAACTGCTCGCCGACGAGCAGCCGCTGCGCCGCATGGGAGCCCTCGTCGCCGGCGCCGACATCCGCTATCCGATGCCCGGCGCCGGACCTCACCCCCTGGCCGGCGCCTTCGCTCCCGACCTCACCCTGCACACCGGCCAGGGCATCACCGGCCTCGCCGAACTCATGCACGCCGCCCGGCCCGTCCTGCTCGACCTGGCCGACCGCCCCGAGCTCCGCCGGACCTGCCGGGACTGGCAGCATCGACTGGACGTCCACACCGCCAAGACCGAGGACCGACCGGCCGACGCCCTGCTGATCCGCCCGGACGGCCACGTCGCCTGGGCCGCCGGCCTCGACGAGACGGCGGACAGCGCCACGGCCTCGCTGCGTGAGGCGCTCTCCGCATGGCTTGGAACGCCGTCGAACACCAGGAAGAGACATGACGAGTAGATTCACCGAGCTGACCATCGACTGCCACGATCCGGAGAGACTCGCCGCCTTCTGGTGCGAGGTCCTGGACTTCAAAGTGATCGACCGCGGCGAAGGCAAGGTCGAGATCGGCTCCTGGGAGCCGACCGTCGAGCGGGTGCTGGCGCGTCAGATGCCACCCACGCTGCAGTTCATCCAGGTGCCCGAGGGCAAGACCGTGAAGAACCGGCTCCACCTCGACGTGAGCCCGATCGACGGCAGCACCGACGACGAGGTGACCAGACTGCTCGGCCTCGGCGCCGTCAGAAGAGATCTGGGCCAAGGCCCGGACCGGAGCTGGGTGGTCATGGCCGACCCCGAGGGCAACGAGTTCTGCGTCCTGCGCACCCTGGCGGTGGTTCCCACCGAGGAATCGCGCTGACGAAGACCGGCATCGCGGTATTCGATCACCGCGATTGGCGCGAGAAGTCAATGCCCTGGCACGCAGGGACAACAAGAAACCCTTGACGCTTGCGAACATGGGTCCACGGGAGAAACAGGCGAACGCATATTGTTCGCCGAACGGGGATTCGGGGGTTTCGGGGGTGATTCGTGTTTTCCGCATGTCCGGCGTACCGGTCGTGGCGACGGCATTCCTGTTGTTCCTGAGCGCCTGCACGACGGCGGAACCGGAACCGCCACTCGACCCGGCTCTCCGCCTCGACGGGCGGCCGCTGGTCCTGCCGCTCGACGCCTACCAGGTGTCGCCGGAGGACCAGCTCGTCGTGGCGCGGGCCCGCACCGAACTGTTCCGGGGCTGCATGGCCCGGTCGGGCTTCACGGTCCCCGTGCGGGACGCGGCGCCCGCCGTCCCCCTCAACCACGAGCGCTACCTCCTGGAAGACGAGAACGCGGCCCAGACACGCGGATACCACCCGTCCGAGGCGCAACAAGCCATCAGCGGGCCGCCCACCCGCCACCCCGGGGCCGGTGACTGCGAGGAAGAGGCGGTCACCGGGCTCGCTCCCACGAAGGACGCGGCCGCGGCCATGCGGCTGGTCGACGACCTGAAGAGCCGGAGCTGGGAGCAGTCCGTGCGCGACAGCCGGGTCGCCGCCGTCTTCGCGGCGTGGTCGTCGTGCATGGCCGGCTTCGGTCATCACTATCCGAATCCGCGCGCGGCCAACAACGACACCGCTTTCCAGACCGAAGAACCGACCCCTAGGGAAATCACCACCGCGGTCTCCGACGTCCGGTGCAAACGGCAGACGAAAGTCGTCGATACCTGGGCGCTCGTCGAGGCGGCTTATCAGAAACGCGCGATATTCGAGAACCGCGCCGAACTGGAAGAGGGGAGAAGTGCGATCGCTTCCCTCGTCTCCGCCGCCCGGACCGTCGTTTCCGCGAAATGACTTCATTAGTCACCGGATCGGAGTCCTCCGGTCCGGTTCACTCCAGAGAAAGGCACCGAACCGAATGAACCGTGTCACACGCTCACTCGCGGCCGTGGCCGTCCTCGCCGCCGCCACCGTCGTGACGAACGTCTCGCCGGCCTCGGCCTTCGCCTGCACCGACGCCGTGTGCGTATACAAGAACAGCAACGGAACGGGCACCGTCGCCGGCTTCACCACGGCCGACAACAACTTCTCCAACAACCGCTACCTCGACGGCACCAGCGTCAACGACAGCATCTCCTCGATCAGCGTGATCGCCAGCCGCAACGCGGCGATGTTCTACACCGACTCCTACTGGCGCGGCCACGCGCACCGGATCGAGAACCTGGGCCACAGCCGCCCGCAGAACGCGGTCTACAACGACCAGTACAGCTCGTTCCGCTACGTCGTCATCGACTAGACCCCTGAGATTCCCGTGACAGACAATTGAGTGGTCTGTGTTCTGCGTAGGTTCGTCGTGTTGGCGGCGATCTCGGCGGTTACAAGTGACCTCCGGCGCCGGTCAGTTCGCGGTGCTGTGAGCGAAGTCGTGGATGATCCGCCAGACGTCGGCGGGTTGTTCCTCCTGGGCGAAGTGGCCGGCGTCTGGCACCGTCGCGGTGGTCAGGTTCTTCACCCCGGCGTCGCGGAAGCCCCGGGCGTAGGCGTCGATGTCGCCGCCTTCACGGTCGCCTCGCACGTACAGCAGCGGGATGTCGACGGCACCGGCTTCGGCGAAGGCGGCATTGTCCGAGGCGTCCTGCGGGAACGCCCGGTAGAGGTCGAATCCCGCGGTGAGCGCGGCATCATCGCCGTACGCGGCGGCGTGGGCCGCTCGTGAGGCGGCGGAGATCCGGCCGGGATCCGCCGACAGCACGTCGTAGAAGTAGTCGAAGTACTCGGCCTGGCGTCCCCGGACGAGGGTCTCCGGCAGGTCCGGGACGGCGTGCAGGCCGAAATGCCAGATGTAGGGGTTGCGCAGGACCTCGTTCCACGGATCGATGCCGGGAATGACGGTGTTCATGATGACGACGCGTTCGACGTCGTCGAATCGACGTAGATAAGCGTAGGCGGCCATCCCGCCCGCGTCGTGGCCGACCAGCGTGAGGCCGGTGAGGTCCAGGTACCGCACCAGGGCGTGGACCGTCTCGGCCAGCCGGAGTTTCGACCCGCGCCCGGCCACGCCGGTGGATTCGCCGATGCCGGGCAGGTCGATGGCGATGATCCGCGCCTCGGGTGGCCCGGCGTCCGCGGCCTCCATCACGCCCAGCCACGTCCGCCACGACTCCGGCCAGCCGTGCAGGAACAGGAAGGGGCGTCCCCCGGGCGGCCCGGACTCGACTACGTGCAGCGCGAGATCGTCGATCGTCACCGTGGAGTTTCGCTGGTTGATAGACATGTGGCATGTCTATCAAACGACATGCGACATGTCTATTGGGTAGGCTGGCGTCCATGAGCGGTGACAACGAACGGGCCGCCTACGAACGCGGTACCGGCTTCCTGCTGGCACGCCTGGGCTCGCTCACGGCGCGTTCCTGGACGGCGTTCCTGGCCGAGCATCGGCTGACCCAGGCGCAGTACACCGTGCTGGTCGCGCTCTACCAGCACGGACCGGTGGGCCAGCGGCGCCTGGCTGAGCTCGTCGCGATGGACGCGCGCAACATCGTGCTCGTTCTGGACACACTGGCCGCGGGATGCCTCATTGAACGGCGTCCAGAGGACACCGATCGCCGACGCCGCACCGTCACCCTCACCGGCAAGGGAAACGCCCTACTCGCGACCGTCGCCGACGCGGCGGCCACCGAACAAGACCGATTCCTCCACGCCTTGAACGCCACCGACCGCGAGCGACTCAACCACTTGTTGCAGCGCCTCTACGACTCCCACATACCACCAGGTGATCTGACCGGGTGAGCGCCCGCCGCCCGCATGACTGGGAAACCGGCCACGGGTGAACGGGCGCGGCTGGTCGCCGGACCGGCCAAGACCGGCCTGCCGCTGAACGGTGGGGTAGCCCCGTCCGGTCACGCAGCTGGTCGCGGTCCTCACCGGGGAGGATCGCGACCAGCGATGAAGCGACTGACCTAGCCGAGATGCTCGCTGGAGGACTCCACCGTCTGCTTGAAGATGTTCAGGCCGTGGTCCATTCCGGCGCCCATCGGGATGGTGAGGTCGTCCGGTCGCACGTCGTGGATCCATACGAACCGGCTGCGGCCGTCCCCGTGCGGGACGACTTGCATCGACGCGTTGTCGTGTGCGGGCTGCATGGTGCCGCCGATGACCGAGAAGACGAGCCGGCGCGGCTCATCGTCGAGCGCGATGAGCCGCTCCCGTAGCACGGTTCCGTCGGCGAACGTGACGACCCTGACGTCCGGTTCGTCGAGCCGGCTGTCGGTAACGAAGCCCGGCGCCATCCGGACGGGCCCGTCGGTGAAGTCTCTGATGATCGCCCACACGGCCGCGGGGTCGGCATCGATAATGATCTCTTTTTGCACGGAGGCCATGTCTGTCCCTTCTGTAGTGGCGGGAACCGGTGTCGCGCGTTGGCGAGTGTGTCTATGCGGCGACGACGCAGAACTGGTTTCCCTCGGGGTCGGCCAGCACGACCCAACTGTCGAAGCGCCGCACTTCGCTCGCGCCCAGGGCCTGAATCCGGTCGGCCTCGCCTGCCAGGTCATCAGTGAACAGGTCCAGGTGCAGGCGGTTCTTGCCCTCCCGGCCTTCGGGCACGGCCTGCAGGGACAGACCGACGCCACTCTTGTTCGCGTCCTCCAGGTAGGTGGTGCCTTCGTCCGAGGACGCGACCTGGTACCCCGTGACCGCTTGCCAGAAGGCGGTGCTGCCGCCCAGGTCGTTGGTGTCGATGCAGATGTTGCCGATGCTGATGCTCACCAGCGATCCCTCCTGATCTAACTGACGTATCACTTACGCCGGTTATGTAACCTATCATCGCCGATAGCCGGGTAGGCTGCGGGACGTGATGGATGAGCATGTGCCGGACAACCTCGCGACCGGGACGGCGCCGATGCCGCTGCGCGTGATCGAGGAGTTCATCAACACCCGCCGCCGGGACGGCGACGAGATCGCAACCCCGCAACAGCTGGCGACGTGGTTGCACGCCCGCGGCCTCCTGCCGGTCGACACGGTGGTGAACGCCGAGCAGCGCGACCGTGCCGAATGGATCCGCGAGGGACTACGCGCGCTGATCGCCGAGAACAACACCGAGCCGATCTCGAGTCCGCGTCCGGACGGCCTCAACCCCGCCGCCCGCGCCGAACTCGCCGAACTCACCCGCGACTTCCCGCTGATGCTCGACGTGACCGTTTCCCCGCCCCGGCTGGCGGCCCGCGCCCGGACGCCAGTGGAGGCGGCGCTGGCCGGGCTCCTCGCCGTCGTGGCCGAGGCCGTGGCGGAAGGCACCTGGACCCGGCTGAAGGCCTGCCGCGAGCCGAGCTGCCGATGGGCCTACTACGACCACTCCCGCAATCGGCGCCGGACCTGGTGCTCCATGGACATCTGCGGGAACCGCGCCAAAGCCCGCGCCTCTCACCACCGCAGGTCCACCGCGCCCTTGACCACGGGCCAGTCGACAAACCGTTGACCGCGCGCCGTCGCCAGGCCGGTCTCGCGCTCCGTCCGGATCCGCTCAAGATCCGAGCGCAGCTCGTCGCAGCAGAAGGCGCAGCGCGGTGTGCCGGGACAGGGCGACGGCCGGCGCGGATAAGACGCGCACGCCGGCTCGTCCGGCCAGTTCACGGACCACCGCACCGATCTGCGAGGTCAGACGTGGTGTACGCCGCTGGTAACGCTCCAGCACCCCAGGCAGTTGTTCACGGAAGGTCCGACGGCAGCCACGCGTCGGGCAGACCAGACGGCGGATCCGCACCACCACCTTCTAACGGGTGGTCGTGGTCTTGGTGGTGACGGTCTCCTGGATCCTTCCGTCCTTGACGACCTCTTGGCGATCTTCGGTGCGGGTCGGATTGTTGTTCCTGTCGAACTGTTCGACGTGCGTGGATTTGAGGCCGTCCGGTGCGCGCGAGACATCCGTTTTGGTGGTTCCGTTTCGGTCCCAGTGCTCCGTATGGACGGTGGTCGTGCCGTCCGGCTTCGTGGTCTGCCACTTCATGTCGGTCGAGGTCAGCTTGTCGTCCTTGTCGTAGTGTTTGGTGAACTCGACCGGACCTTCCTTGGTCGACCAGCCGTGGGTGAACGTCCTCTCCCCGTTCACGTCCCTGTGGTCGGAGAAGGTGTCGGTCCTTCCGTCGGCCCCATGCTCCTGCCACCTTTCCGTGCTCCCGGCGAACTTCCCCTTGTCGTCGTAGTTGTCGATGCGGCTGTGTTCGTTTCCGTTCTCGTCCCGCCACCGGTCGTTGCCGTAGAGCTTGTTGTCGTGGGCGTCGCGCGTGATCGAACGCTCGTGCTGCGTTCCGTCGGCTCCCTTCTCCTTCCAGCTCTCCGTCGAACGGTCCCTGACCCCGTTCTCGAAGTGGTCCGTCTTCACGTGCGTGTTGCCGTTCCGGTCCTGCCAGGTCTCCGAATGCGCGACCGTCTTGTTTCCGACCGTTTCCTTCGTGTGGTCGTGAAAGGTTCCGTCGCTCGCCTTCTCCCTCCAGGTTTCGGTGCTCCCTGTCTTCTCGCCCTTGGAGTTGTGGTGGTCGGTGACGGTGTGCTTGTTTGCGTCCTTCTGCGTGGCGGCGTGGTGATCGGAGGTGGACGCCGAATCCTTCGACGGGGCGTGGTCCCGGTGCACGGTGTCGATGTCGCTTCGGGTGTTCGGCGATCCGCCGTCCGTGCGGTGGTCCTGCGTGTTCGGCAGCGAGGGCCGATCCTGACCGTCGCGGGTGGAGCCGCTCGCCTGGTCGTTCCGCTGGTTCCGCTCCTGACGGTCGTCCGAAGTCAGGCTTGGGCGTTCTGAACTCTTGGCGTTGTCGGTCTCTCCGGACTTCTCCGTCGGTTGTCTCGTCTGCTCCACGTCACGCTCGCCCATGGCGCTCCGTCCCAATCGGTTGCCGGGTTCCTATGAAGGAAGGCGGGTTCCGCCTTTCAGCCAGTCGGCGGGCACGGAAGTGGAGGAGCCGGTGCCGCCGCGGAGAGTGGTCTGCTGTTCGAGTCGGGAGTCCGGGGTCTCCTTCTGGTCGCCGGAGGACTCGTGCCTGCCTCCTGAGTCCTTCTGCTCGGGGAAGCCGCCTCCGAGGCTGATGCCCGAGCCGAATTTCGTCTGCTCCGTTCCCTTGCCCAGCATGTCGTTGCCCAGGGACTTGGTCGCGGAGAGGTCGGCCCGGCCCCCCGTACCGATGCCGATCTCCAGAGCCTGGGAACCGCGCGAGGAGGACGACTGCGCCTCGGCCAGTTGTGCGCCGGCCGAATCGTAGGCGCGCCTCAACGCGGCGGCGCATTCGGAGGCCCCGGTGATGTTGGACCTCTCCATGTTCTCCGCCGCCAGCAGCGCCATCGCACGGCTGGATTCCTCGAACCGGTCCAGGGCGTCGCGCCCATCCGTGCCGCCGCCCAGGAGCTTCGCCATCACAGACCCGCCTCGCCCATCACCCGGGCCAGGATGCGCCGGATCGTGCGGGGCGCCTTGCGGTCGTCGTCGGCGAGCATCTGCTGCTCGAAGCACAGGCACACCCGCCGCGCCGCGACGTCGAGAGCGGCCCGGCTCTCCTCCGGCATGTCCTCCGCGGGGAATTCGATCATCTCGTACGCGGCGTCCTGGCACACCTCCCAGGTCTGGCGTCGCCGTTTGTCCTCGGAGGAGGCGTCCGCGTGGTCGGCCTCCAGCCATCCCGTCCGGTACCGGCGTCCCGCCACCAGATCGGCCACCGCCGAGCGGTAGAGGCACAGGGGCGGATCCTGCGTACACACCAGATGGCACGCCGGATACGGCTCGAACCGGCGGGCGGACAGGCGATGGACCGTCTGGCGCAACACGTCGATCAGGGCCGCCGTGTTCCGGCCGGCGGCGTCGAGCCTGTCGAGGAGCAGGGCGCGGAGCCGGTCGCGGAACTCGGCGGTGTCGGCGTAGGTCCAGGCGCCCTGGATCCCTCGCCGGGTGGCCAGCCAGTCGGCGCCGTGTCCCGCGAAGGCGCGCAGCAGCGCCTCGTCGGGGACGGCGGACGGACGCCGGGCGCGCACGGCGGCCGTCAGGTCGTCCCACAACCGGTCGAACGCCCCGGGATCGTCGATGGCGGAGGTCACCAGCCGCGACAGGACACGCTGCGCGTAGGTGTCGGCGGCCAGGGCCCTGGCCGCGTCGCAGACGGGCGGCGCGGCGCACGTCTCGCCACAGAAGGGACGGCTCAGGAAGAGCGGCGCGAAGGAGCCCTCCTCGCGCCAGCGTGCCATGTGCTCCCGCACCTGGGCGTCGGGCGGCGGTTGCGGCGCGAGGGCGTCCTTGACCGGCGGGACCCGGACCATCAGGGGCGCGTCCTCGCCGCCGCTGAAGACGACGGCCTGGCCGGTCCGCAGGGTGGTCAGGGCCTTGGCCTGCGGTTCGTCCATGGCCATCGCTCCGGCCAGCGCGACGCGGTCGTCGGCGGAGATGATCCGGTGCGCGATCTTCAGGTTGGTGTTCTTGATGACGTCGGGCGCGAGCCGTACCGGGATCTGGTCGGCGATGATCACACCCTGGCCGTACGCGCGGATCTCGGACAGCAGATTGGAGAAGGTCTCCACGGCCTGGCCGCGTGGATTCGCCGACTCCTCGGACGACTGGGCGGGCACGTTCGCCAGCAGGCGGTGCGCCTCCTCGACGACCAGCAGATGCGTCAGGTCCTGCGACTGCCCTCGCGCGCGGCGGTGCTCGACCAGGCGGATCAGCAGCAACCCGGCGAAGAACGCCTTGTCGCCCTCGTCGCCGAGAGCGTCGAGTTCGACCACGGTCGGCCGTTCGAACAGCACCTGCGGCGGCAGTGACCTGGCCACGTCCAGCATCGAGCCCTTCGCGCCGCGGCGCAGCGACTCCAGCCGGGTCAGCAGGGACGCCCGCATGTCGCCCGCGATGCGGTCGTCGTAGCCGAGGGCGGGGATGACCTCGCCGACCTTGGCCACCAGGTCGGACAGGGTGGGGAACACGTCGGACGTCGCGTCGGGCCCGGGTTCGTCCAGCCGGGTGTTCTCGTTCGTGCGCAGATCCCAGCCGCGGTCGAGGTAGATCTCGTGCAGGCAGCGTTCGAGGATCTGGGGCAGGGGCGTCCACATGCCGAACGAGGCCATGAAGACGGCCCGCAACAGGTCGAGGTGCTCCCCGACGGTCGTGCCGGGCGGCACCTCGAACGGGTTGAGCACGAAGGGCGCCACCATGGCCTTGCCGGCGGTGAAGACCTGCATCCCGCGGCCCAGGACGGGATGGCCGATCAGCGCGCGGTACTCGGTCTTGGCCGGCTCGATCACCATGAAGGGCACGTCGTGCGAGGCGGCCTCCAGCAGCAGCCCCATGATGGTGTTCGTCTTGCCCGCGCCGGTGGTGCCCGGGACGAAGACGTGACGGGTGAGCGAGCGCAGCGGGGCCCGGTAGGCGCCGCCCGTGGCCCGCAGGTGCTGCATCACCTCCCCGACGACCAGGTGCGGCGACCGGTCGTCGACCGAGGGGACGACCGTGTCGAACCGTGGTGCCGGGCTGATCGCGAAGCCCGGGGTCTCCACGTTGGGCAGGTGCACGTAAGCCGCGAGCTGGGCCGAGCTCAGCAGGGTCTGCGCGCCGTAGGGATGCCGGTAGAGGTTCGGGCCCGGCTGCTCGCCGACGTCGGGCAGCGCCCAGCCCGTGCCCAGTTCGGCGGCGAGCGGGTGTGCGATCGTGCGTACCGGTTCCGGAAGGGACTTCACACCGGAGTGCACCGCCCGCCACGCGGCGCTCAACGCCGCCAGGTCGCCGGCCCGCTCCCCGAACAGGTAGACGGCCGTACGCCAGCCGCCTCGGGCCTGCGCGTCGGCGAGCGCCTCCAGCCTGGCCTTCAGCATGGCGAGATAGTGCTCGGCCAGCGGGCTGGCGACGCCGCCTGCCTCCACGGCCGAGGCCACCGACCGCATCTCGTTGAGCACGAGGTTCCGGTCGGCGCCGAGCGTGTCGCCGTCGGCGGGCGTCGCGAGCACGAGCGCGGCCCAGCGCAGGCCGTTCATCGAGCGCACCAGCCGGTCGACCGGCAAGGCGCCGTCCCGGGGATCGATCGCCGGAGGGCTGGGCACGCCCAGACCGAGCGCCCCGTACGGCAGCCGCGACGCCGCCACCCCCGCCGCGGCCAGGCTCAGGGCGGGGTAACACCCGTCGAGCACGGCGAGCAACGTCGCCTGCCGCGCGTCGAGTCCGGCCTCGTCCACACCGTCCCGCGCCCACGTGCCGAGCCGTACCGACACGTTCTGGTCGTGGCCGTCCAGGAGGAAGGCCACCGGCGCACGCGCTCCGGCCAGGCCGACGAGCAGCGGCAGAATCGGGAGTTCCGGGTTCGAGCCGGCCCGTCCGCCGTCCTCCGAGGCGGCGGACGAGACCGCCGGCGCGCGCAGGGGTTCCCCGGCCCCCGCGACCCGGACGACCCGCCGGACGTCGAACGGCGTCGTGCCGCCCGGAACTCCGGACAGGGGCGGCACGAGCCGGGCGCGCTGGAGGTAGTCGACGGCGGCGGTGCTCACGGGATCGGCGGTCATGGCATCTCCGGCGGCCAGGGGGCCGAGCACATGGAGACGGCGACGCTCAGGATGATGGTGACGACGACCACGAAACCGACGAGAACGGCGATCATCAAGGCCGTGCGCGCGACGCGGTAGTCCTTCGCCCGGACATACGCGTTGGTCGTGAGGTTGGTGAGCTCCTGGACGCGGAGCGTGCCGTCACGCCAGACGCCCCGCACGCTGACCTCGTCGCCGTTGCTCAGCGCCCCGACGAAGGTCAGGCCCTTCATCTCCACCGGCACGGGGGCCAGCCGGTTGCCGCTCGCGTCATGGCGTTCGATCCGGAAGTGCCACGACTCCATCTCCATGTCGCCGCTCGTCATCGAACGCTCACGGCGTGGCTGGAAATCGCGCACGACCCCCCTGACACAGGAGTCCTGCCAGGCTTGCTGCACGTATGCCGTCCGCATGGGCGGAGGAGGCGTCCACACCGGCGGCTGCGGCGCCGTGCCGACGGACCGGGCGACAGGCGGCGGACGTCCGGCGGCGTCCGCCGGTACGCCGCAGGCCGGGCAGCGGCCCGACCCCGAAGGCACCGGTTCCCCACAGCCGGGGCACGGCCGGGTGAGCCCCGCCCGGCACTGTTCGCAGTAGCCGTAGCCTGCCGAATTCACATATCCACAGGATTGGCAGCGCATAGTTCCCCCAGGTCACCAGGCTAGCCGCTGCCCAATCGCCGGGACCTGCCCCCGAACGGCCACCCCCTCCGACGCGCTGAACCCCGTATCCGTCTGAATGTTCGGCCGATGACGTCGCCTGTCCGGAGGCGCCCGGCACCCGGCTTCGGCAAAGGCGCCGGGGAACACTCCGGCGGGCGATCTGGGGTTCCTTGCCGGTCCGATGGAGACAAACACGATCCTGGACTCTCATCGCACCGGCGATCTAGCCGATCGTGAACAAGCGGTCGCCCGGCGACTATTCATTGAATGTATAGTCTCCGCCATGACAACTGGTCATGTGCTACTTGGTTTTCTCGTCGAGCGCCCGAAACACGGCTACGAGCTCAAGAAGGAGCACGATCACCGGCTCGCCGGCGCCAAGCCGCTGGCGTACGGACAGGTCTACGCCACACTGCAGCGCCTGGAACGCGACGGCCTGGCGGAGGTGGCCGAGACCCAGCAGGAGGGCGGCCCCGAACGCACCCTCTACGCGATCACCGAGAACGGCAGGGCCGAGCTGGAGCGGTGGCTGAACGCCGTCGAGCCGTCGGCGCCGTATGTCGCCAGCCCCTTGTTCGCCCGGGTCGCCGTCGCGGGGAAGGCCGTCGACGGCTACCTCGTGCGGCAGCGCGAGGCCCACCTGGCCCGCATGCGTGAGCTGACCGCCGAGAAGGCGACCGGCGCGCCCGCCCAGGTGCTGGCGGCCGACTACGCGCTTCAGCACCTTGACGCCGACCTGCGCTGGATCGAGACCGCTCTCGCGCGGATGAAGGAGCACAACCATGCTTGAGGCCCGGAACCTGGGCAAGTCGTTCGGCCGGACCACGGCGCTGACCGACGTCTCACTGACCGTCGCCGCGGGCGAGATCGTCGCCGTCACGGGCCCGAGCGGCGCGGGCAAGTCGACGGTGCTGCACTGCCTGGCCGGGGTCGTCCGGCCGGAGTCCGGCGAGGTCGTCCTGGACGGCAGGCGGATCGACACCCTGCCGGAGGCGGAGCTGACCAGGCTGCGGCGCGAGAGCTTCGGTGTCGTCTTCCAGTCCGGCGAACTGGTGCCCGAGCTGACCGCGGCCGAGAACGTCGCGCTGCCGATGTTGTTCAACCGGCACGGCAGGCCGGAGGCCATGACCGCCGCCGCGCAGTGGCTGGACCGGCTGGAGGTCTCCGACTGCGCCGGCCGGCGCACGGGCGAGCTGTCCGGGGGGCAGCGCCAGCGGGTGGCCGTCGCGCGGGCGCTGGTGACCGGTCCGCGCGTGGTCTTCGCCGACGAGCCCACCGGCGCACTCGACACGATCGGCGGCGAGCAGGTCATGAACGCGCTGATCGGCACGGCCCGCGCCGGACGTACCGCAGTCGTCCTGGTCACGCACGACAACCGGGTGGCCGCCTACGCCGATCGCGAGATCGTGCTCCGCGACGGAGCGGTGCTGGCGGGGGTGCCGCGATGATCACCGTGCTGCGGATGCTGAACAGGGGACGCTCGGGCGCCGAACGGGTGCGCGCCCGGCTGGTGGCCGCGGGCGCGGCGCTGGCGACCTTCCTGGTCTGCACGGCCGTCAGCCTGGCGGACTACCAGGATGAAGGCGGTTCGCTGACCGGGCTCGGACTGGCCCTGCTGGCCGTGCCGGTCGCCGGGCTGGTTCACCAGGCCAACCGGCTGGCCTCGGCCACCAGGGAGCGGCGGCTGGCCGCCCTGCGCCTGGCGGGGGCGACGCCGGGCGACGTGCGGTGGCTGGGCGCCCTGGAAGGAGGCGCGCTGGCACTGGGCGGGTCGCTGGGCGGCGGCGTGCTCTACGTGCTCACCCATCTCTCCGGGCCGCTGCCTCAGGTGCCCCTGGTCATGGCCGTGGTGACGCTGGGCGGCGTCCTGTCGGGGGCACGCGCCGGTCGGCACGTCGTCGCCTCCCCGCTGGGAGTGACCCGCCGTGCGCGCGTGCGGGGGCCGCGCGTGCGCGACCTGCTCCTGGTCGCGGCGGGCCTCGGCCTCTTCGTCCTCGGAGTCGTGGTGAAGGGCCGGTTTCCGCTCGTCGGCAAGTACGGGTCCGCGGTGGCCGTGGCGGCCGGTCTGGTGCTGCTGCTGTTCGGCGTGACCCTGGCCGCGACCTGGCTGATCAGGGCGTACGCCCGCCGGGCCGGCCGTCGCGCCCGCACGGCGGAGGCGCTGCTGGCCGCGCGCCTGGTCGAGGCGGACCCGCGCGCGTGGGCCAGGGCCCTGTCCGTGGTGAGCCTGACGGTGTTCTTCGGCGCCGGGATCGGAGCCCAGCAGGCCGCGGTCGGCTACCTCCAGGCCCACACGCTGATGGACGTCGCGCTCCTGGTGGCCCTGGTGACCTCGGCGGTCGCTCTGGTGGTGCACCAGGCGGAGGAACTGATCGACCTTCGCCGCTCGTTCGCGGCCCTCGCCGCCTCCGGGGTGCCGGAGCGGTCGCTCGGCAGGGTCCTCGTGCGGCAGGCGGTCATGGCCGGGTTGCCCGTCTGCGTGGTGGCGGCCCTCTCAGGGGTCGCGGTGGTGGTCGTGAGCCTTCTGGACGTCTATCGCGTCGAGTGGCTCGGCTGGGCCGTCGCCAGGGCCACGGCCATGGCCGGCATCGGAGTGCTCGCCGCGGCGCTCGTCGCCCTGGCGGCCCGCCCGCTGCTGCGCGGCGCACTCCGCTTCGAGACGCGGACCTGACGCCGGTCCACCGATGACCCTCGGGCGGGCCGGACGGCCCACCCGAGGGGGACGGACTACGGGGCCGGGTAGTCGGTGATGTACACCGGCGAACCGACCCGCGTCAGGTCGGCCGGGCCGCCCACGCCGTTGACGACGTGGTCGATGATGCCGGCGCTGAGGTTGACGGTCATGATGTGGTGCAGCTTGATGCCCGGACGGTCCGGCACCTCGAAGCCGTTCTCGGTGTGGATCGACGGGTTGTTCTGGTTGAAGACGTAGACGCCGCCGCCGTAGAGCTGGTGCTTCTGGACGCCGTTGCCGACCTTGTAGCCGGCGTAGCCCTCGACGTCGCCGTTCATCCAGTCGGCCTGGGTCGGCGGGTCGTAGGGCAGCTCGTTCTGGTAGAGGATCGTGGTGCCGTTCTCACCGTTCCAGATCGTGTTGTAGCGCTGGAAGTGCTCGACGAACAGGCCGGTCGCGGTCACGTTGTCGCCGTTGATGATGGCGCCGTTGCGGCCGTCGTTGGTGTTCCACCGCTCGGTGTCGGTGAAGCCCTCGACACCGTGGTCGGCCCGCCACACCCAGGTGTGGTCGATGAGCACGTTGTCGGTGTTGACCTCGAGCGCGGTGTTGGTCCTGCCGACGTGCGGGCCGCCGACGCGGAAGTACACGTCGGACAGGGTCGTCGGGTTGTCGGCCGGGTTGTTGCTCCGCTTGTCCTTCTTGCCGACCTTCAGCAGCACCTGGGACTTCTTGAGACCCGCGTCGATGGTCACGCCGGCGAAGATCACACTGGGCACGTCGGAGATCTCGACCGGGGTCGCGCCGTTGACGGCGGTGAGCGTGGCGTGCCCGATGCCCAGGACGACCGTGCCGGCGCGCTTGATGTCGATGGTGCGCTCGACGTCGTACACGCCGGGGGTGAGCAGCAGGTGCTTGCCGTCCTGCAGCGCCTTGTTGATGTCCTTCACCGAGTCCGACGGCGTGGCGACGAAGAAGTCGCTGAGCGGCAGGGTGTAACCCGGGGTCAGGCCATTGGCCCACGTGATGCCGCGGGAGTTCTTCTGGACCGCGGGCACCCGGACCTGGTACTCGCCCTCGGCGTCCACGAACAGGTAGGGCTTCTCCCGGCTGACGGGGTTGGTGTCGAGCGTGGTGTAGGGCGGGCTCGGGAACGTGGCGTCGTCGGGGGCGCCGACGGTGCCCGCGAACACCTGGTTCCACACGGCGTTGGACCAGCTGGCGACCTCGCTGTCGCGGGTCAGCCACTGCTGCTGCGAGCCGTTGACGACGGCCGGCAGCTTGGAGTCGGCGATGAAGCCGCCGCTGGCGTACTGCGGCCCGGCGGTGCAGTAGTCCATCAGCGACAGGGTGCCGCCGGTGACGTTGAGCCGGCGCATGGACACCGCCTGGGAGACGGCCCAGAAGTTCGTTCCGGTACGGCAGCCCTCCGAACCCTTGCCGGTGATGTTGATCGACAGGTTCGAGATGGTGCGCCAGAAGTTGGTCAGCGCGATGCAGTTGGTCGGGGTCAGGCAGCGGTTGTAGACCTCGACCTTGCCGTTGATGACGACGTCGGTGGGCGAGGCGCCCAGACCCGCGATCTCGGTGTAGTAGCCGACCTTGAAGTGCAGCGGCTGCTCGGCGGTGCCGTAGGTGCCCGGCTTGAAGAAGTAGGCGTGCCGGGTGGTGCCCATCTCGTTGTCCACCTGGGCGGCGTGCGCCGCGTCCAGGGTCGCCTGGATCGTGCCCAGCGGCATGCTCGGGTCGAAGACGGTGACGTTCGGGCCGAGGTCGGTCGTCGGGGCCGCCGCGGTGGCGGCGGGGCCCGTCGCCACGACGGAGGTCGCCAGTAACAGCCCCAACGCGAACAGCCTGCCGAGGGACGGCCGGCGGGTGGTCCTCATGGTTCGTTCCTTCCTTGGGGGGAGCACCACCGATCTTTGAGAGCGCTCTCTTAAAGGTCAATACCTAGCGGGAAACTAACGTCACGTCTTTTTTCATCGTCTGTGAAAACGGGCGGGCGGCGCGGTGCTGGAGCGCACCTCCAGCCGGGTCGCCAGCTCCACCCGGTCCTCGCCCGGGGCCGCGCCGGAGGCCAGGGCCAGCACCATCCGCGCGGCGGCCGCGCCCATCTTCTGCAACGGCTGCCGCACGGTGGTCATCGGCGGGTCGGCCCACTGCGCCAGCGGCAGATCGTCGAACCCGACGACGCTCAGGTCCTCGGGCACCCGCAGCCCCGCCCGGTGGGCCGCCTGGTAGACCCCCAGCGCCTGCAGGTCGTTGGCGGCGAAGACGGCGGTCGGCGGCTCGGGCAGCTCCAGCAGCGCCGTGCCCTGCATCCGGCCGCCCTCCACGTACAGCGGGGCGGTGCGCACCAGGCCGGGATCGGCGGGCACGCCGGCCGCGTCCAGAGCGGCACGGTAGCCGTCGAGACGGGCCCGGCAGCACATCAGCGTGCCGGGGCCGTTGACCATGGCGATGCGGCGGTGGCCCAGCTCCAGCAGGTGGCGGGTGGCCGAGAGGCCGCCGTTCCAGTTCGTCGCCCCCACGGAGGGCACGCCGTGCTCGGGCTCGCCGCGCGGATCCAGCGCGATCAGCGGGATGTTGCGGCTGGCCAGGCGGTCGCGATGGCGTTCGGCGATGTCGGCCGAGACCGCGATGACGCCGAGCGGCCGGCGGGCGAGCACCTGGTCGATCCAGCCCGCGTGCGGGGAGCGCCGCCCGCGCATGTCGGTCAGCCCCAGCACCATCCCGTACGCCTGCGTGACCTCGTCCATGCCCCGGATCAGTTCCAGCGCCCACAGGCTGTCGAGCGACTCGAAGACCACCTCGACGACCGCGCTCGACTCGCCGGTGTCCGGACGGCGACGCCAGCCGTGCTCCCTGACCAGGTCCTCGATCCGGCGGCGGGTGCTGCTGGCCACCCCGGGATGGCCGTTGATCACCTTGGAGACGGTCGGGGCGGACACGCCGGCCAGCTTGGCGATGTGCGCGAGCGTGACCTCCTGGCGGGGATGCGGGTCGCGGGGGATAGCGGTCACGCGGAGATTCTACGAATCGGCCGGAAAGTGTCGTGAAAGTTGCAGAATCATTCGCCGTGGAAAGGCCGCTGAGCTGCACGAAACGCTTTCTCTCCGCAGGACGCCTGTCGTCCGGGGCCGGTGCGGTCGCAAGATGCGAGTCCCATGCTCACGGGTTGAGAGGACGCCACGTGAACACCTCAGGCCGGATGCGGCTATCGGCGGCGGCACTGGCCGTCGCCCTCGCCGCCGCCTCGATCACCGCGCTGACCGCCGCGGGAACCGCGCACGCCGTCGCCCGCCCGGCGCTCGGCCAGAACATCAAGGTCAACCAGGTCGCGTACGCGCCCGGCGCAGCCAAACACGCCACCGTCGTCAGCGGTTCGGGCTCGCCGCTGAGCTGGAGCCTGCTGAACGGCTCGGACCAGGTGGTGGCCACCGGCACCACGGCCGTCTTCGGCGCCGACTCGGCCTCGGGAGACACCGTCCACAAGATCGACTTCTCGTCGTACACGGGAACCGGCACGAACTTCGTGCTCACCGTGAACAACGAGTCCAGCCACCCCTTCGACATCGGCACGACCGCCTGGAAGAAGCTGCCCTACGACGCGCTGGCGTTCTTCTACCACCAGCGCAGCGGCATCGCGATCACCGCCCAGTACGCCGGCGGCGCCCAGTACGCCCGCGCCGCCGGCCACCTGAACGTCGCCCCCAACCAGGGCGACGCCAACGTGCCCTGCCGCACCGACTGCGGCTACCGGCTGGACGTGCGCGGCGGCTGGTACGACGCCGGCGACCACGGCAAGTACGTCGTCAACGGTGGCATGTCCGCCTGGCAGCTCGTCAACACCTACGAGCGGGCCAGGAACGTCCCCGGCGCCGACCCCGCGGCCTTCGGCGACGGCACCATGTCCATCCCCGAGCGCGGCAACGGGGTGCCCGACATCCTCGACGAGGCCCGCTGGGAGATCGACTTCCTGCTGAAGATGCAGGTCCCGGACGGCCGGTCGCTGGCCGGCATGGCCCACCACAAGATGCACGACACCAACTGGACCGGCCTGCCCCTGCTGCCCGCCCAGGACCCCCAGCCCCGCGTGCTGTCGGCGCCCAGCACCGCCGCCACCCTGAACCTGGCCGCCGCGGCCGCCCAGTGCGCCCGCGTGTGGGCCTCGATCGACTCGGCCTTCTCCACCCGCTGCCTGACCGCCGCCGAGAAGGCCTACGCCGCGGCCAAGGCCAACCCGTCCCGCTTCGCCCCCACCTCCGACGACGTGGGCGGCGGCTCCTACGTCGACAACAAGGTGACCGACGAGTTCTACTGGGCCGCCGCCGAGCTCTACACCACGACCGGCAAGCAGACCTACCGCAACGACCTGACCGCCTCCCCGCTGTACTACGGCCGCAGCTTCACCAACGAGGGCGCGCAGTGGTCGGAGGTCGGCAGCCTGGGAGACATCACCCTGGCGCTGGTCCCCAACGGGCTGACCTCCGCCATCGGCTCGCAGCTGCGCGCCTCCTTCGTCTCGGCGGCCGACGGCCTGCTGAACGTGATGCGCGGCCAGGGCTACCCGGTGCCCTTCCAGCCCGGGGGAGGCGGCTACATCTGGGGGTCCAACAACCTGATCCTCAACAACGCCGTGCTCCTGGCCCTGGCCCACGACTTCACCGGCGCCGAGCGCTTCCGTACGGGGGTGTTCGAGACGATGGCGTACGAGTTCGGCCGCAACCCGATGGGCTACTCCTACGTCACCGGCTACGGCGACAAGCCCTCACGCAACGTCCACCATCGCTTCTGGGCCAACCAGCTCGACGCGTCCCTGCCGATCGCACCGCCCGGTTCCCTGGCCGGCGGCCCCAACAGCGGCCTCCAGGACCCCGTCGCGCAACAACGCCTCAGCGGGTGTCGGCCGCAGAAGTGCTACGTGGACGACATCGACGCCTGGTCGGTGAACGAGGTCGCCATCAACTGGAACGCGGTTTTGGCCTGGGTGGGAGCGTGGACGGCAGAGAAGTCCGGCCCCAACGGTCCTTCGCCGTCCCCGTCGCCGTCCCCGTCGCCGTCCCCGTCGCCGTCCCCGTCGCCGTCCCCGTCGCCGTCCCCGTCCCCTTCACCTTCGCCCTCCCCGTCACCCTCGCCTTCTCCTTCTCCGAGCCCGAGCCCCAGCCCGTCGCCGTCTCCCAGTGCCGGGCGAGCCTGCTCCGCGACCTACACCGTCGTCAACCAGTGGCCCACCGGCTTCGGAGCCTCCGTCGAGGTGAAGAACACCGGCACCATCGCGCTGACCGGCTGGACCGTCGCCTGGACGTTCCCGAACGGCCAGACCATCACGCAGCTGTGGGGCGGCACGCACACCACCAGCGGCTCGGCCGTCACCGTGACGAACCTGTCCTGGAACGGCGCGCTGGCTCCCAACGGGACGACCTCCTTCGGGTTCAACGGAGGTTGGAACGGCGCCAACACGACCCCGACCGCGGTGACCTGCACCGCTCGGTAGGCACGCGGTAGACGATGCGCCGGTGCGGCCCGGGACCGAGTCCAGCCGCACCGGCGCCGACACGATCCGGTGAACCTGGCGGCACTCGTCGCGTGGTCACCCACCGGCTGAGCGTTGCCGCTGAGGCTCCCCGCCCGAGGAAGAAGCCGGTTGTGGCGTCGAGCGTCTCCCCATGGGTGAGGGCATGAAACGAGTCGGGTCCAGGCTGGTTCGCCTGGACCCGACGTCTGTGATCGGCCGCTAGGAGATCAGGCCCGGGTCCATCGCTGGGTGGCCTGGCCGTTGCACGATGCCACGGTCACGGTGGCGGAGTTGCCGGTGCCGGTGACGTTGAGGCACAGGTTGTTGGCGTTGCTCGTGACGGTGCCGTTGGAGTTGAACGTCCACTGCTGGTTGCTGTTGGTGTGGCAGTCCCACAACTGCACGCGCGTGCCCGAACCGGCGTTCGTGGGGGAGTCGAGGCACTTGCCGAGAGTCTGCAGTCTGCCCGAGCCGTAGGTGAAGATCTGGTTCGGGTTGGTGTGGCAGTCGTAGATCTGCAGCAGGGTGCCGTTCGCGCTGGCGCTGTTGGGCGAGTCGAGGCAGCGCCCGGCCGCCTCGTTGCGCAGGCGGAAGCTGGTCGAGGGGCTCGGCGACGGGCTGGGCGACGGGCTGGCGCTCGGCGACGGCGACGGGCTGGGCGACGGGTTGGGGCCGGAGGTGCTCTGGAACTGGGAGAAGAACTTCCAGACCTCGTTCTTGGTCCAGGTCTGCGCGCCGTTCTCGGTGTACGTCCCGTCCACCGGCGCGGGCGTGTGACCGTTGTCGTACGCGGCCCAGACCACCGGATATCCGGCCTGGCAGCCCGAGTAGGCGGTGACGACGTGGGTCCGGCTGCCGGAACCCGGCTCGGGCGGGTTCTGCGCGGTGCAGCCGTTGTTGCGGACGAACCGGTCGCGCAGCGACCGTCCCTGCGAGATGTTCAGCACGTTGTCGGTGATGCCGTGCAGCCCCATGTAGGCGATGGGCTGGTTGCCGCCGCTGCACCCGCTGAGCTGTGCGCCGGCGAACACCGCGACCGCGCGGAAGACGTTCGCCCGGCTGCACGCGAGGGAGTAGCTCATGCCGCCGCCGTAGCTGAAGCCCATGGCGAACCGCAACGACGGGTCGACGCAGAGGTCGGCCTCGACGCGCTGCATGATGTCGTCGAAGAGGGTGACGTCCTCGCCGTTGGAGTTGGCCCAGCCGTTGTTGAGGCCCTGCGGCGAGATGAAGATCGCGGTGTTGTTCGCGAGCTGCCGCTGCCCGTAGTAGGACCAGGACGCCCCGCTGCTGCCGCCGGAGTCGACGTCGTTCATGGTGCCGTTCAGCCAGTGGATGCCGAACATCAGCCGGTAGGGCGTGTTGTTGTTGTAGTTCGCCGGGATCCGCAGAATGAACTGGCGGTTCTTCCCGCTCGACTGGATGGTGTGCGTTCCGCTGGTCAGCGTCGGGGTCTTCCCGCATCCGGACGTACCGGCCGCGGCGGCGCTGCCGCTGTTCATCGCCAGGTGCGCCGCGAGCAGGACGAGCGAAGCGACGACCGCCATCGCCCCGCGAATGAACCTAGGCTTCGACATTCGCGATTCCCTCCGGCTGTGGCGGCCGGGCCGACGATAAAGACATGTTCTGCGTTCCTCTCCATCAGGGGCACCGGAAACGAGGTGGGAGCGCTGAGATTGCAGCGGAGCACATACGACCTGGTCGCTGATGTCAAGCAGCTTGATACGCGGGACACGCTGGCCAGGGAAGGTACGGGCCGGTGGCGTGAAACTTTCGTGCTGAACAGGGCGATCACGAGGGGTCGACGGTGGTGGGTGTCGACCGCTGAACCGCCTCCATGTGGGACTCTTCGCGCCGTAATTTTCGGAACTGTACCGATAATTTCGTCCGCATCGGATCGACGTGCGGCGACGGTCGACTCGAAGGGATCATGAAGTCGTGGTGATCGGGCGGGAACGAGATGGTCGTCCACGAACGCGACCGGGCCGTGGAGGCCGGCCGCGCGCCATCTCCCGACCAGTCACCATCAGGCGCCGCCGGCCGCCGAACCTCACGGCAATCCTTTTCCCGGTCAGGAGCCGGTGCACGTGGCGGTGGGGGTGGCCGCGGTGCCGTTCGCGGTGAACCGGAAGGCCGCGGAGCCGCCGGCGGAGAGGGAGCCGTTGTAGGGGGCGTTGACCACGGTGACGGTGGAACCGGACACGCTCTGGCGGCCGTTCCACAGCCTGCTGACGGTCTGGCCGCTGGGCCACGTCCACCGGACGGTCCACCCGCTGATCGCCGCGCCGCCCGCCCGGACGGTCACGACCGAGCGGAAGCCTCCCGGCCACCTGGTCGTCGTCGTCATCGTCGCCGTGCACCCGCCCGGGACCGGGCTGGGAGTCGGGGACGGCGAGACCGCGTTCAGGGCGCCGAGGACCGCGTCGTAGGCCGGCTTCTTGTCGGCGCCGCTGAACAGCAGCGGGCTGTCACCCGACCGCCAGGAGTCCTGATCGCGCACCCCCCACACGGTGATGCCGGTGCAACGGGCCACCGCGAGGCAGTCGTTCACCACGGCGGCGTAGGTCTGCGGGGGAGCGCCCTGGATGTCCAGCTCGGTGATCTGCACGTCGACGCCGAGGGCGGCGAAGCTGGAGATCGTGGTGCGGAGGTTGGCGTCGTAAGGGCTGCCACTGGTGAAGTGGGCCTGGAGGCCGACGCAGTCGATCGGCACGCCACGCTGCTTGAAGTCGCGCACCATGGCGTAGACGCCCTGCGTCTTCGTCCACGTCCAGTTCTCGATGTTGTAGTCGTTGTAGCAGAGCTTGGCGGCCGGATCGGCGGCCCGCGCGGCGCGGAAGGCCGCCTCGATCCAGTCGTCACCGGTCCGCTGGAAGTTGGAGTTGCGCCGCCCGCCGGAATCGCCGTCGGCATAGGCCTCGTTGACGACGTCCCAGGCATAGATCTTGCCTCGGTAGTGGCCCACGACACCGTCGATGTGGTCGATCATCGCCTGCCGCAGGGCACTGCCGGAGAGCGCCTGCAACCAGCTCGGCTGCCCGGCGTGCCAGAGCAGCGTGTGGCCGCGCACCCGCTTCCCGTTCTGCACGGCCCAGTTGTGGATCCGGTCGCCGGCGGTGAAGTCGAACTGGCCGCGGACGGGCTGGGTGGCGTCGAGTTTCATCTCGTTCTCGGGGGTGACCATGGTGAACTCCCGGTTCGCGATGGTCGTGTACTGCTCGTCGCCGAGCCGGGCCGCGCTGATGGCGGCGCCGAAATACCGGCCGCTCTGCGCGGCGGCCGCCCCGAGCGTGCCCGCCGCCGCATCGGCCGGCATCGCGGAGAGCACGCTGAGGAAGCCGACGGCTGCCAACAGAACCCGTGAACATCTCAGACGTGTGGATGTACTGCCCATGGCTGGTCGCTCCAGAAGGAATCACGTGAAAGCGGACATGCGGGGTCACCCCCGCGATCGACGCCGCGTCCCGTGAGCGGGGAACGCACACCACTTGGGCGTCACGGCCATCCTCGCCACGCACCACACATGACCATGAGGAAGCCGTCTCGGACAGTCAGTTTGAAAATGTCGTCGAAAGGTGTCAAGTGCCGAGTGAAACGTTCACAGTGTCGGCGGTTCTTCTTTCTGGACGATGCCAACCGGGCGCTGACCGCAGAACAGCGACCATCTCGGCGGGCCTCAGCCGTGTCGTCCGACCAGCGCGGTGCCGATGGAGAACAGGTGGTCCCGCACCCCCGGAGGGCGGTCACCTCAAGCCATTCGACCAGCCCGGCAAGCTCGCCGGCCGGCGCGTACGCGTCGTGGCCGCGGATCACCGCGTTCTGGAGCTCGTCGAGTATGGACCCGGGTCTCTTCGGCCTGCACCCGGAAAGGCTCCGGCAGGGCCTGGACGAGCTTGCCCAGAGCCGCCTCCACGGCCGGCATCGCAGCCGAGGCCGGTCCGGCGACCAGGAACAGCGCGCGGACCCCACTCTCCGTCAACCCGGACAGATCCGTCCGGGCACCGCCCACGAGACGCCAACCGCGGCCTCGTCCCTGGTGGAGTAGACGGGCACCCCGGCCATGGCCAGGGCGCCGAGGTCGCGGCGCTCTCGGAGATCTCCAGCCCTCGGGAGAACACTGCCGCCGTTGCAGCAGGAGCTGGATGGCCACCAGCCGGTCGGTTCGCACGTCGCCAACGTTCCACTCAAACCGGTCATGAGGTGACCGTTTCGGCCGGCAGGATGGCGACCGCCCCGAAAGGGACCGCCCCGGCGGCGACACAGCGAGATCAACGAATGGCTCCAACCGGCTTTCATGCAGGCTCTGGATCTCACCGTGTCCGCTTGCGCCACGCTGGACGGGGTTCAGGAGTCGAGGACGGCGGCGACGGCTTCGATCTCAACGAGCTGGTGGTCGTAACCGAGCACGGTGACTCCCAGCAAGGTACTCGGTACGTCATGGTCACCGAAGGAGTCCCGGACCACTTTCCAGGCGGTCCCCAGGTCCTCCCGCCGGGAGGACGCGACGAGAACCCTTGTGCTGATGACGTCCTGCAACGATGCGCCGGAGGCGGCGAGGGCCTTCCGCATGTTCTCGACGGCCTTCGCCGCCTGGCCCGCGTAGTCGCCGATCGCCGCCGTCGAGCCGTCTTCGTTCAGGGGGCACGCTCCGGCGAGGAAGATGAGTCGTGACTCGGCAGGCGCCGTGGCTGCGTAGGCGTACTGAGCCACGTCGGACAGAGAAGCGCATCGGATCAGAGTGATGGTGCTGGGCATGGCCACTCAGGTCCTTTGACGTCGGGAGCGAAGCGACCATGCTGACATGGGCAGGTGACCACCGCCTCCCATTTTCGTCGGCCAAGCCGTCTGGACCTCGCGGAGTTGATCGCCGGCGCGACGAAGCCGCGGTTGTCACCGCGATCCTGCCTCGCCTGAGGCGGCCTCGGCCTCTCACCGCCCTGACACGCAGCCACCCCGGCGGCGGTTCCGGTTGTGCTGTGCGCGAAGAGGCCGCGACGACGGCAGGGTGCCTGTTTATGGTGAGGCATGGCCTCCTCTGTTACGCCGCTGCGGCGGGTGAGCGATCGAAGCGAGCAAGAGCCCGCAGGTGAGCCGCTGTGGCGGGAGGCGCTCGGCGAGTGCCTGCGGGAGATCCGCCACGAGCGTGGTGAGAAGCTGGCCGAGACGGCCCGCCGCGCCGGGGTCTCGCCGCAGTACCTCTCCGAGATGGAACGGGGCGTCAAGGAGCCGTCGAGCGAGATGATCGCCGCGGTCGCCGGGGCGCTCGGGGTCGCTTTGGTCGATCTGACCTCCGCCGTGACCGAGAACCTGCGGGCGGCGCGGAGTGGCACGTCGGCGGGGGCCACGCTGCTGGCCGCTTAGCGTGGCCCGACGACCCCGGACGTCGCAGCGAGCGTCCGGCGGTCAGCCGCGCGAGTGCTCGTCGATGATCTGGTCGAGCAGCCCGTATTCCATCGCCGCCGTCGCGGTGAACACCCGGTCGCGGTCGGTGTCGGCGCGCAGCGTCTCGACGGTCTGGCCCGTGTGGCGCGACAGGATGCGCTCGATGTCGGCCCGGACCCGCACGACCTCGTCGGCCTGCAGGATGAGGTCGGGGATCGCGCCGCGCCCCTGGGCGGCCGGCTGATGCAGAACCACGCGTGCGTGGGGCAGGGCGGCCCGTTTGCCCTCGGCTCCCGCCGCGAGGAGCACCGCGCCCACCGCGATGGCCTGGCCGATGCAGGTCGTGGCGACCTTCGGGCGGATGTAGCGCATCGTGTCGTAGATCGCGAGCATCGCGCTCGGGTCGCCGCCCTCGCAGTTGATGTAGAACTGGATTTCGGCGTCGGGGTTGTCGGACTCCAGGAAAATCAACTGCGCGATGAGCGCGTTCGCGACGCCCGCGTCGATCGCCGTGCCCAGATAGACGATTCGCTCGGTGAGCAGATGAGAATAAACGTCGAGAATGCGCTCGCCGCGCGAATTGCGGGCGATGACGTTGGGGATCGTGTATGTGCTCATCGGGCCGCTCCTTCGGTGACGCCGAAACCGAGCCGGTGGTGGGCGAGCGGCGCGATCTCGCCGAAATCGCTGACGATCGAATCGATGAAGCCGTAGTCGAGCGCCTCCTGCGCCGTGTACCAGCGGTCGTGCAGGGAGTCGTCGAAGATGCGCTCCACGGGCTGGCCGGTGTCTTCGGCGATGAGGCCGAGCACCGTGTCGCGGGTGTGGCGCAGGTCGCTGGCCTGCAGTTCGATGTCGACGGCGGTACCGCCGATCCCGGCCGACCCCTGGTGCATCAGCACCCGCGCGTGGGGGAGAGCGCGGCGTTTGCCCCGGGCGCCCGAGGACAGCAGGAACTGTCCGGCGCTGTAGGCGATGCCCAGGACCAGCGTCGACACGTCACACGGAATCAGCCGCATGACGTCACGAATAGCCAGCATCGACGGAACGGAACCGCCCGGAGAATGGATCCACAATGCGATGTCGGCCGAGGGGTCCTGCGAGGCGAGGGTTATCAGCTGCGTGGTGAGAAGGGTGCCGTTGTCGTCGTCGAGAGGACCGTCGAGAACGAGGGTTCGCTGTTCGTATAGCCGACGCCGCAAATGCATGTCGAACAAAGGCGCTTTCGATTCTTCGCTCATGCGTCCATCATGTGAGGCCGCCCACTGCGATATCGACCCGATCCGCCTGCGGCAGATCCGCTCAGAGCAGCGCGGCCTGTCTCCCACCGGTGGGGGTGGACGTGGGACCGCGCCTTGACGGAGATCGGAAACGGGTTCGATCGCAGCATGGACACCCGCGAGAGAAGGGGGCGGACTGGCGACCAGGGAGTGTGACCCGCCTGTCACGTAGGCACCGGCCTGCTGTGTCATCGCCCGTTGCCTCGCCGGCGGCCTCGAACGCGACGCCCCGGCGTACGGTCGGTGAACATCCGGGGACGCGGGATTGGCGGCATCCCCCCGGGTCAGGTGGCCGTCATGGACGCGGACACCCTGCTGCTCGCGGTGGTCGTCGCCACTGCGCTGACCTTCGATTTCACCAACGGATTCCATGACACGGCCAACGCGATGGCGACGTCCATCGCCACCGGCGCCCTGAAGCCGAAGGCGGCCGTGACGTTGTCGGCCGTTCTGAACTTCGCCGGCGCCTTCCTGTCCCTGGAGGTGGCGGCCACGATCGCGACCGGAATCGTCGAGACCGGCGCCATCACTCTCACCGTCGTCTTCGCCGGGCTCGTCGGCGGACTGGCCTGGAACCTGGTGACCTGGTACTTCGGCATCCCGTCGAGTTCGTCGCACGCGCTGATCGGCGGCGTGGTCGGGGCGACGCTCATCGCGGCCGGGATGTCGGCGGTCAAGGCCGGTGAGATCGTCGGCCGGGTGCTGCTGCCCGCCGTGCTCGCGCCGCTGACCGCGATCGCGGTGGCGGCTCTGGGGACCTGGCTGGTCTACCGGATCACCCGGTCGGTGCCGGAGCGCATGCGCGAGCGCGGTTTCCGGTTCGGGCAGATCGGGTCGGCCTCGCTGGTGTCGCTGGCGCACGGCACGAACGACGCCCAGAAGACCATGGGCGTCATCACCCTGGCCATGATCGCCGCCGGGACGCTCACCGAGGACGCCGGGACCCCGCTGTGGGTGATCGTGTCCAGTGCCCTGGCGATCGCGCTCGGCACGTACGTGGGCGGCTGGCGGGTGATCCGCACCCTGGGCAAGGGACTGACCGACATCGAGACACCACAGGGTTTCGCCGCCGAGAGTTCGTCGGCGGCGGTCATCTTCGTCTCGTCCCACTTCGGTTTCCCGCTGTCGACCACGCACGTGTGCACCGGCTCGGTCGTCGGCGCGGGCGTCGGCAGGCGGACCGCCCGGGTGCGCTGGGGCCTGGCCGGTCGGATGGCCCTGGCCTGGCTGATCACCCTGCCCGCCGCCGGCGTCGTGGGCGCCCTGGCCTGGGCCGCCGCCGACCTCATCGGCGGCGCCGCCGGCGTCGGCGTGGTCTTCGCCGCGATGCTGCTGCTGTCGGGTCTGCTCTTTCTCGCCGCACGGCGGCGTCCCGTCCACGCGGGCAACGTCAACGACGAGTGGACCGGCGGCCTGGCGCCCGCCCGACCCTGACTTCCTCGACGTGGACGCCCTCTGGAAGATCCTCGTGGCGTCGCTGCCGGCCGGATCGGCGCGGGCGCGTGCCTGGTGCTGGTCGCCGCCGGGATCGGCCTCGGCCCGTACACCATGCTCGCCACCTGACGGCGACGGCGGGAAAGCCGTAGGCCGGCCCGTGAAGAGGTGTACCTCTCCACGGGCCGTCGTTCAGGCAGGCGTCACGGACAGCGGTTGGCGACGCAGAGCGGAAGCTGCCAGTCGGGCGGGAGCGGGAAGGGGGGCGGAGGGTTGTCCGGGGTGCCGGGGTAGCGGGTGTTGAACCAGGCGCCGATCTGGCCCAGCGGGCCGATCCCGAGGTAGTCGACCTTCCGGTCGCCGTTGACGTCGTGGAGCCGCACGTTGTTCCGGTCGACGCCGACGTCGCCGATGAGCTGGCCCTGCCAGATCCATCCTCTGTCGCCGAGGTCGTTGAGCCAGGCGCGGACCTGTCCGTTGTCCTGGACGATCAGATAGTCGACCTTCCGGTCACCGTTGACGTCCTCCAGGCGCACCCAGTCACGCGGATAGCCGTAGCCCGGGTTGATCTCGCCCTTCCACGTCCAGCCCTGGCCCGGGCCGTTGTTGATCCAGGCGCGGAGCTCACCCTCGTCCTGGAGGACCAGGTAGTCGTCGAGGCCGTCGCCGTTGACGTCCTCCAGGCGCACCCAGTCGCGGGGGTAGCCGTAGCCGGGGTTGAGCTCGCCCTTCCACGTCCACCTGGTGCCGTCGCCGTCGTTCTGCCAGGCCCTCAACTGGCCCAGGTCCTGGAGGACGACGTAGTCGTCCCGGTTGTCGCCGTTCATGTCGGCCAGGCGCACCCAGTCGCGGGGGTAGCCGTAACCGGGGTTGAGCTCGCCCTTCCACGTCCAGCCCTGGCCGGTGCCGTCGTTCTGCCAGCCGCGGAGCTGCCCCAGGTCCTGGAGGATCAGATAGTCGTCCCGGTCGTCGCCGTCCATGTCGGCGAAGCGCACCCAGTCACGCGGATAGCCGTAGCCCGCGGTGATCTGGACGACGTGGTTCCAGCCCTCGCCGGGACTGGCGGGCGGGGGGCCGGGGTCGACCGGCGCCGGATTGCCGGGGGTGGGGCCACCGGGGTAGCGGTCGTTGAACCAGGCGCCGATCTGGCCCAGCGGGCCGATCCCGAGGTAGTCGGTCTTCCGGTCGCCGTTGACGTCGGCGAGTCGCACGTTGTTCCGGTCGACGCCGACGTCGCCGATGAGCTGGCCCTGCCAGATCCACCCCTTGCCGCCGAGGTCGTTGAGCCAGGCGCGGACCTGCCCGAGGTCCTGGACGACGAGGTAGTCGACCTTCCGGTCGCCGTTGACGTCCTCCAGGCGGACCCAGTCACGGGGATAGCCGTAACCCGGGTTGATCTCGCCCTGCCACGTGAAGTCCTTGCCCGGGCCGTTGTTGATCCAGGCCCGGAGCTCGCCGTGGTCCTGGATGACCACGTAGTCGTCGAGGCCGTCGCCGTTGACGTCCTCCAGGCGCACCCAGTCGCGCGGGTAGCCGTAACCCGCGAGTTCGCCCTTCCACGTCCAGCTCTGGCCGACGCCGTTGTTCAGCCAGGCCCGGACCTGCCCAAGGTCCTGGAGGATCACGTAGTCGTCCCGGTTGTCGCCGTCCATGTCGGCGAAGCGAACCCAGTCACGGGGGTAGCCGTAACCGGCGTTGAGCTCACCCCGCCACGTCCAGCTCCGGCCGTCGCCGCCGTTCAGCCAGCCCCGGACCTGCCCAAGGTCCTGGACGATCAGATAGTCGTCCCGGTCGTCGCCGTCCATGTCGGCGAACCGCACCCAGTCACGCGGGTAGCCGTAGCCTGCGGAGATCTGCTCGACGGCGTTCCAGCCCTCCGCGGGGTTGGCGGGCTGCGGCATCTGGCACGCCGACGGGTTGCCGGCGACCGGGCCGGCGATGACGTGCTCGCGGAGCGCCGCGATGATCGCGGTGTTGAAGGTCTTCCCCATCTTGTCGTAGCCGCCCTGGCCGGGATGGAGCTTGTCCCTCAGGTCGGCCTCGGTGACGGCGCCCATGCTGAGGGCCCGCACGCGCCGGCCCTCGGCGGCGAGGGTCCTGGCCATGTCCGGGATCCGGGAGTTGTACGCCGCGATCCGCGCGTTGATCGCATCGTCCTGCGACGGCACGAGCCCGCTGACCAGCACCGTGGTCTCCGGAGCGGCATTGGTGATCTTGCGGATCAGGGCGGCGAGCCGATGGTGGGCGTTCCCGACGTCGAAGTTCCGGTTCATGTCGTTGGTGCCGATGTGCAGCAGGACGACGTTGGGCCGGTAGCGGCGGATGGCGCATTCGGCGAGGTCGTCGATGTGGTCGATGCGCCGGCCGCCGTGGCCCTCGTGGTCGGTGTCGGGGATGGAGCCCGCGCCCGAGTCCTGGGAACCGACGAAGTCCACCGAGTGACCGGCCGCCTGGAGCCGGCTGAGCAGTTCGCGCCGGTAACCGACGTATTCCTCGGTGCTGTCGCCGATCCCTCCGTAGCCCACGGTGATCGAGTCGCCCATCGGCATCACCCGCAGATTCGACGGGTGGTACCGGCCGAGTTCGACGGCGGCGTCCTGGATGCCCCTGCCGAGCGCACCCATCTGACTTGAGATCCAGGCGCCGGCGTCCGTCATCGCCGTCGCGAGTGAGGACCACCAGCCCCGGATCGCCGTCGCGGCCGAGTCGAGCACCGCCTTGATGTCGGCGCCGAACTGACCCAGGGTGCGGGCGTTCACGTAGTCGCCGATTCCGGCTTCCCACGCCGCCGCGGCGATCGCGGCGGCCGCCGCCAGGCAGGCGGCTCTCCTCCATCTGTCCTTGTCGCCCAGTGCCCCGTCCCGGTACATCCAGATCGCCTGCATGAAGAAGGTGCCCAGGGCGGCGGCGAGCCCGGCGCAGGCCGGTTTGGAGATGGCCAGCCCGACGCCCGTGCTGTTCATGGCCAACATGCACCCGGACCGGATCACCAACGCGGCGGCGAGCGCGGCCAGCGCGATGAGGGCGTCCGACCACCATGAGCCGTTGGTGCGCACCTGGTCGGATTCGATCGTCAGGGAGATCCCCGTGCCCGTCACGGTCAGTCGACCATCGAAGTCACCCCAGTTCCGATTCGGCGCGCCCTCCAGCGGGTGACGGGTGAGCTCCTGTCTGATCGTGTCGCTGAGCAGGTCGTTGCGGCCATTGAGCTCCGCCACGTAGGCCTGGGTGTCGGCCCGATCGAAGCCGGAGGGCAGCGCGATGGTGAAAGTGACCTCGGTGGTCGCGGCGTTGGCCAGCGGCTCCAGGCCGGGCCTCATGACCAGAGTCAGGATGACGAGCAGGGCGATCACGACCCTGCCCGATCTTCGGATCTTTCCGCCGGTGACGGGCACTGTCCCTCCAGCTGTACGGGTGAGAAGCCCACCGACGGTCCGCCGTGAGCCGTGTCGATGGCCTCGGGCCGCCCCAGCGGGCCGAGGAAAAGGGGAAATAGTCACGAAAGTCGCAGCTCCGGGATGCGCCGCCAGGTCCGGGCAGATGAGCTGGGCCGCGATGCGCCCAGTGGACCGCTCGGGGAAAGCCTGTTTAGGTACCGGCGGGATGCGGTCACCGATGGAATCGGGACATCGGCTGCCTGAACCGGCGGAGGATGATGCCGGGATGGGGCGAGGAACGGCGGTGACCACGCGGCCGGTTCCAGCCGGTCGTCATGGGGCCTTTGGAGACGCAGGCGATCCAGTGGCCGACGAGGCCACAGTCATCACGTCTTCGTGCCGCGCGACTCCGCTCGTCTCACGTGAGATCTACGCCGGTATGTGCCCCCGCGCCGGAGTTCCACCGCGATGGCGGCCGCCGCTCCACGATGCGCGTAGGCGGGGCCGTGACGGTTACTGCCGACGGCGTAACGGGTCGACCGCGTCGGGCCCTTCCTGGGGGCGTTCAAGCCGGCGACCGCGGCCACACTGGGGGCGAGCACCTCAGTCGAACCCGTGGCGGACCGATTCCGGCACACTCGCGGGCCGCGCCGAGGCTCATGCCGAATCCGGCTCATGCGCCTGAAGGCCGAACTTCCAGCGCTGCCGGTTGCCGTAGTCGGAGTGGACGGCCATCCTTTCAGGTGGGCCGCCACGGCGAGGACGACACTGCTCCAGCTGGAGCCGACTGCGTAGAAGGTGTTCGCCGAGTCCCAGGTGGGGTCGTCGTCGCGCTGGATGGACGTCTCGATCTTGCCCGACCGGTAGTAGGCCAAGCAGCGGCCCGTGGCCGCGTTCTTGAGCGTCACGTCGTCGTGTCCGCCGATCTGTCCCCGGAGAAGCGCTCCCAGAACTGATTGGGGTTGCACGGCGAGGTGTCACCCGGCCATGGAAGCAGCTGTCCAGTCAGCGCCCGGTCCGGATGTCCCGCAGCACGTTGACGCCGACGTAGCCCGCCGCCTCGGCGGGTTCGGTCCGCACCGGGCCCCGGGACAGCGCCACGACGGCGATACGCTCCCTGCTCCGTCGCCCCGTTGCTGCCAGTAGAAGGCATTCTTCCTCGCTCCCGCGCGGGACGCTCATATGGCGTCTCTTCTAATCGCGCATACAATCGCCACCAGAATGCGATGCGGTGTACGGCAGGTGAACGATTCGCCGTGGCGAGATGACGAGAAAGGCGAATGGTGAAGAGCGGCCGCCCGAGCGCATCCGGTAATGGCTCTTCAAGCGTGAGTCAACGTGAGATATATCTCGGCGGCGCCATGAGAACGCGCCCGTGCTACTCGACCGGCCTCCAGATGTCAACGCGGAAGGCCTTACCGCTTCCTTACGCGTTCCTCATGTTCTGCCTTCTGTTGGGTCGTTGCGGTACGACGGAACCGTACCGGTGAGGCCGCACATCGAAAACCTCGAATCGGCGGTCGCCCACCACCTTCGATGAGACAGCGCAAATCGGCTCGCATATTCCGTTCGTCTTCGTCACGAGAAATCGGCGGGGGATGAACAATGTGGGTCCTGGGTATCGGGCCCCGTGAAAAATGTGGTCGTGGAGGGCGACTGACCCCAGAATCCCTTCGTCCGCCCATGAGCCAGCAGGCACACCGGAACCGATCCTGATCGACGGTCGGGACATAGCGGTGGTGGTGCAGATCTCCTGGGATGCTGATCCTCGTTCGGCCTCAACCGGCGGGGCCTCGGGAAGACTCTGACTACCGAGTTTGGCGGCCTCCTCCAGATCGGCGTCGTTGTCGGGGTCCAGCCGCATTCATGAGAGTGACCGCTCAGCCAGATCGATTGGTTCATTGTCTCTGAATATGAACGGAACGGCTACGCGGTATGCCGGTCGGCCGGTGACTTGAAATTCCGCTCCATGTCCGGAGCTTTTATGAATCCCGTGCTGGCGGGAATGGAGAATCGCTGCGGGCGGCTCCGTCAGTTCTCGAATATTGACAATGGGGAAACAGTCGAGTCTCGGTGAGCTACGTTGACGCATTGCTGAAAGCATCTCTACTGTCATTCGACTTTATCGTCATCTCGTGGATTCATCCGCCGTACACCACATGGCGCTCCGACCCGGTTTGTATGCGCCTTCAGGAAAGCCGAGACGCCCGCAGAGGGCGTCCTTTCTGAACCGACAGCGAGGGAACATGTCTGGTAACGGCATCAACCGTGTCCGAAGGATCGCCGCGGCCGCGGCGGCGCTGACTGTAGGGGCGACGCTGCCCGCGCCCGCCGACTACGTCGGCGAGAGGATCCTGAGAAGCAGGCTGACCAACGAATGCCTGGACAGCAATTACGCCGGCGAGGTGTACACGCTGCCCTGCAGCGCCCGTGACACCAACGCCCACCGCCGCTCCTCCAGTTGCCCAACCGCCCTACCTACGACATCGTCGCCCTTCAGAACAAGGCGACGAAAAGGTGCCTCGCGTTCGTCTACTCCGGCAACAAGTCAGGACGACCTCCGGGTGCGACAGCGCCACCACCGCGCTCGATCCCGAGTGGTACGCGCAGGGCACGGGCTGGAGCACCGTCGTCTTCTACCGGTGGCGCGGCAACCCCAGCAGAAGGTGGGCTCTGTTCACCGACGTGACCCACGCCGTATTACCCGGCGGTCTCCGACGAGCACTGGAAATCCGGCTGGTAGACACCCGTACCCATCGGTCGTCCTTGCCGGCACCATGGCTCCGGCGCTCCACCGCGAAGCCGTGTCCGTTCGCCTCCTGCCCCGAGTAGGGGTGCCGGTAAGAAGCGCGTCATGATCTCGAACGGCGTTGGCTTTGTCGTAACTCACCTGGTCAACGCTGGGCCGTCATTGCAGCACGGCCCCCTGTAGGGGCGGGGAGGCCAGGACCTGGCCGGTGATCATGCCGTCGGTGCCGAGGTGGACAGGCTGATAGGTCAGTTGATCGCGGCAGGTTGATGTCCGCGACGGGCTCGACGCGACCGCCCCTGATGATGGAGTGGACGATGACTGAGCCCTGTCCTCTCCCGACGCCGGGGCCGAGTGCGTTCATGGGTCAGGTCTGTGCGAGGAGCGCCGGGAGCTCGCGCATGTCGTGGAAGACCGTGGTGTTCGGCCCTTGGAGCCACTGGGCGGGCGTGAGTCCGCCGGCGTAGCCAAGAGCGCGCATGCCGGCCGCGCGCGCTGCCTGGATTCCGTATTTGCTGTCTTCGACGACCACGCAGGCGGAGGGGTCGACGCCCATCCGCTCGGCGGCGTGCAGGAACAGGTCGGGGGCCGGTTTGCCGTTGGTGACTTCGCTCGCGCTGAAAATCCGGCCTTCGAAGTAGGGGTGGATTCCGGTGCGCCCCAGGGTGCGGCGCATCGTGTCGTGGCTGCCGCCAGAGGCGACGCAGCTGGGAATCGTGAGGGTGTCGAGGACTTCGAGGATGCCGTCGACGGGGGTGAGTTCGGCATCGACGGCCGCGCGATGCAGTCGCTCGAATTTCTCCTGCCAGAGCGCGGCCACGGCTCGGCCTGCTCGCGCGGCGATCTGTTCTCCGTTGAAGAGAGGAGACCGGCCGATGAACTTGTCGATCACCTCGGCTTCGGTCAGCGGCCAGCCGAGATCGGCGCCCACGGCGACGTGGAGGCGCACGGCCAAGCGTTCGCTGTCGACGAGCACGCCGTCGCAGTCGAAGATGACCAGTTCGATCGGAGTGATCATCCGGAAACCCTAATACGATCACGGCGGTTCGCGGCGAGGCCGAAGCCAGCCAGCCCATCAGAATGTGATCACGCCTCGTGGCGAGGCATGCCACGTTTGATCATCCAAGCGGGCTGCCGATTCCTCAGGCCGGCGGCGGAGCTCTGGTTGCCGGAGCGGGGGCAAGGAGTGGCTCCTGGGGGAGGGCTCGCGTGCCCGGCCGACTCCTCGCGATGGGTTGGCAGCGTGTCACAGCGGGCCTGCTCGACGGTGGCGGCGCTCTGGTTGCCGGGCCGTGGGAAGGAGTGGCTCCTGGGGGAGGGCTCGCGTGCCCGGCCGACTCCTCGCGATGGGTTGGCAGCGTGTCACAGCGGGCCTGCTCGACGGTGGCGGCGCTCTGGTTGCCGGGCCGTGGGAAGGAGCTGCTCCTGGCGGAGGGCTCGCGTGCACCGCCGGCTCCCCGCGATGGGTTGGCGGCGGCCGTGCGGGCCTGCTCGACGGTGGCGTGCGCCGGGAGGCGATGGAAAACTGCGGTGATCTCACGGGTGACACGAGGATGGAGTGCCGCAAGGTGAGAAGTTGCGCTCGCCGTGCGCGGCATCGAGTGCCGTAACCCGAGCGACCGCAGCGTCACGGCCTCAGGATAACCCACTTTTCATACAGGGAATATAGGTTGCCTGAAATCGCCTCTCTTACGGCATTCCGATCGAGAAGAATGCGTCGGACCGTAATATCGGCGTCACCGACGCGCACCCGCTCTCGCACGCGGATTCCGCCGAACCCTCAGGCGCATTTCACAGGCCGATTCGGCCGCCCGGCCAATCCGGTCGCCAGGGCGGACCGGGCGCCAGGCCGGCGTGTCGTTCTCCGGTCACGAAAATCCTCCAGGCCGTCTCGCGGACGACATTTGTGACACCCGCCCTCATAGCGCGAGAAGACCGAAACAACTACGTCTATTGACAGCGCCAAACTCGGTCAGTCTAATACGAAAGCGGGCAATTGAGCTCCAGCTACGCCTTGCCCGCAGCAGGTAGATCAACCCCAGTGACGTGGCCTCTACCAGCCTGAACGTTGAAATTTAATCTTCGGTATGGCATGGAAAGCAATCAGTCGACTTCGGGGGAAGACCTTGCTCAAGAGACCTGTCGCGGCCTGCCGGTCCGCTGTCACGGGCCTCCCGGACCCCAAGGGGCAGACCTTTCCGACGAAGATTGAATGCACCGAAGAACCTCAGTGCATTCCTCCCCGCTTCATATCCTTCATTGCGCGAACATGAGCACGATCGGGCCTTGAAGAGCAACGTATGCGGTATTCCACAAATTGTCGGCGGGTTCATGCACGCCGTATTGACTGCAACATTTACTAAGAGTGGTGATTCATGTGTCGAGCGTGGCCGTGGTAACCGGCGCGAGCAGTGGCATCGGCGCGGCGACCGTCCGCCGCCTGGTGAAAGACGGGTTCGACGTCGTCGGAGTCGCCAGGCGGGCCGACCGGCTGGCGGCCCTCGAAGAAGAGACCGGAGCGCGGGTTCGCCCGCTGGACGTCACCGACGAGAACGACGTCCTCCGCTTCGCGGCCGAACTGGAGACCTGCGACGTGCTGGTCAACGTCGCCGGCGGCGCCCTCGGCGCGGAGCCGGTGGCCCTCGCCCGCGCGGGCGACTGGCGGCACATGTACGAGGTCAACGTGCTGGGCACCCTGCACGTCACCCAGGCGCTGCTGCCGCTGCTGCGCGCAGGGGCGGGCGGCACGGTCGTCACCGTCACCTCCACCGCCGCGTTCGTCAACTACGAGGGCGGCGGCGGGTACAGCGCGGCCAAGCACGCCGAACACGCGCTCGTCGAGACGCTGCGCCTCGAACTGGGCGGCGAGCCGGTGCGCGTCGTCGAGGTGGCGCCGGGGATGGTGCGGACCGACGAGTTCGCGCTCAACCGGCTCCGGGGTGACGCGGCGAAGGCCGCGGCCGTGTACGAGGGCGTCGACCGGCCGCTGAGCGCCGACGACGTGGCCGAGTGCGTGTCCCTGGTCGTCGGGCTCCCGCTCCACGTCAACGTCGACCGGCTCGTCGTGCGTCCCCTGGCCCAGGCCGCCCAGCACAAGGTCCATCGCGGCCCTCTGTTCCCGTCCTGACCGGCACCCGAGAAACCGAGGAGTGTGCATCCAGTGAAGCTCCACCGCGAGGCCCTGACCCCGCAGATGCGGGAGTACGACAGGTTCTTCGACCCCGCGGACCTCAACTACCAGCCGTACCTGATGTACTTCCACCACCCGCACTTCACCTCGCCGATCATCAACACCGACCGTTGCGGGTTCCGCGTATCGGTCGGCCCGGACGGCGAGCAGGCCTCGGCCGGCGGGCCCGTGGGGCCCGGCCCGGTCCGGGTGATCACGGGCGGCTCCACCGCGCTCGGCATCGGCGCGACCGGCGACCAGAACACGCTGGCGTCCCTGTTGTGGAGCCGGTACGCGCCGTCCCGCCCCTGGCTCAACTTCAGCGGCCGCTGCTACAACTCGACCCAGGAAGTGCTGCTCTTCACGCTCTACCGCCACCTGCTGCCGGAGATCGACGAGGTCGTCCTGTTCAGCGGGCTCAACGACCTCACGGTCGGCCGGCTGCCCGAGTGGCAGCAGGGCGACCACGGCGCCTTCTTCTTCTGCGGCGAGTACTTCGAGGCCATGGACGACCTCAAGGAACGCAACCGCAAGCACTCCAAGGTCTTCGGCAGGCGGGCCGAGCGGAAGTCGCGCGTCGCCACCTTCGACGACGTCCGCCATGACATCGGCCAGGTCATCGACTCGGCGGCCGAGCTCACGCTGCGCCATCTCGACACGTGGCGCCGGGTGGCCGGGCCCGGCACCCGGATCTCCTACGTCCTGCAGCCGATGTTCCTCTGGATGGGCAAGACCTGGTCGCCGGAGGAGAAGCTGCTGTTCGAGGAGATCGACCGCATCTCCAAGCTCGGCACCTGGGAGGAGCTCTACGGCGACATCTCCACGCCGCAGGTCGCCCGGGACTTCGCCGAGGCGATCCGCGTCGGCTGCGAGAAGCGCGACGTGCGGTTCTACGACCTCAACCCCGTCGTCGCCGACGCCGTGGGCGCCGACGACTGGATGTTCGTCGACCGGGCGCACTACACCGACAAGGGCCACGACGTGGTCGCCGGCCTGCTCGCCAAGACGCTCGGGCTCTCCTGAACCATTCCGACCCCCGCAGTTCCCCCATTCGAGGAGTCATTCGGCATGTCCTTCCTGCGCAAGATCGTCGACAGGGTGTTCCGCCGCAAGAAGCGCGCCAAGAAGAAGAACGACGCGTCCATCTACCCCATGTTCTGAGACCGGAGGAGAGCTTCGTGCGATCCAGATCCGGTCCGGGAGGTGAGGGAGACGATGGAGATCAACACGACGACCACGGCGACCGCCGACGTGGCCACCCGGTGGCTGTACGCCTGCGCCGCCGACCCTGAGGCGTCCGTCCCCGCCGGCGAGCTCCTCGAAGAGGTCCGCGCCGAACTGCGCGGGAACGTTCCCGTCGCCCCGGCGTCACTCGACGACCTGCTGCGGCGGGCGGCCGACTGGGCCTCCGCCGAGCGGGTGAGGTTCCGGGAGCTGGGCGACCGGACACAGGACGACGAGAGCCGCCGCGTGCTGGTCCGCCGGGCCGCGCTCGGGTGCGCGCCGCTGGCCCTCGCCTCGGGCGCGTGGCTGCAGTGGCTGAGCGCCCCGGGCAACGCCGACGACGACCTGGTGCTGCGTGTCCTCGCGCTGTACGCGTCGGACGTGGGCGTCGGGCACCCCGGCGCCTCGCGGGGCGACGCCTATCTCGACCTGCTCCGGCGGTTACGGCTGTCCGAGAACGCCGTGCCGCTCGCGCGGCTGGCGGGTGACCCGCGCATCGCCGACGGCGCGTTCACCCTCCCGTCCCTGCTGCTGGTGATGAGCAGACGGCCCGACGACTTCCGGGGCGAGCTGCTGGGCGCCGACCTGTGCCTGCGCACGGTCGGGCTGCCGCCGCCGCTCGCCCTGGTCGAGCGGGCGCTGCCGGTGGCTGCGGACTGGCCGGTCATCGACCCGTCGGCGGCCCGGCGGCCGGAGGATCCCCCGCCCGCCGAGGAGTGCCGCGCGGTGGTGGCGGACCTGGTCGCGCGGGAGGGCCGCGCCGCGGAGGCGGCCGTGCTGCTCGGCCTCTCCTGGACGCTGGCCGCGTTGCGGGAGCACACCGACGCGCTCCACGCGGAGCTGACGGCGGCGGCCGACCCCGCCTACGACATGGCCGAGCTGATGAGGCTGCGCGCGAGAGAGGGCGCGGTCTACCACCACGAGTTCGAGCTGGAGGGCCGGTCGCTGGCGGCCTGGCTGACCGACGCCCGGACCGACCCGTCGGGCCTGCTGGCCGCCCTGGCCCGCAGCAGGCTGGTCAAACCGGGGCGTTCCTCGGCGAGTGCGCTGGTCAGAGGGCTCGTCGGCGAGCGCGGGCCGATGTTCCGGGTCTTCTCGCCGGACGACCTCACGGTCATCCGGCGCTGGATCGACTCCCTCCCGGCCGACTCTTCCGAGGCGGCCCCGCCGAAGGCCCCTGACGGGGACGCCGCCGCCCGGCCCCCGGGGACGGCGGTCGCCCGGGCGCTCAGGGCCGGGCCGTGGTCCGAGGGCAGGGCGCCGGCCGACCTGCGGGAGGCGTACCACCTGCTGATGGTCCGCACCGACACCCCGGCGCTGCGCTCCTGGTGCCTGGAGTACGTGCACGGCTGGCTGGCCCGCTCCCGCTACGGCATGGACGGCGGCGCGATGCCGCTGCCGGCGAGCTGGGGAAGCGCGGGCCTGCGTCCGTGGCTGCAGACCCAGCACGACCGCCACGGCGCGGAGTTCGAGCGGAACGCCGAGGTCCCGCTGCCCTCGCGTGAGGACGTCATCGACGACACCGTGCAGACCGCGCCGCTGACCCTGATCGACGGCAGCTGGCTGCAGGGTTTCACCGACCACGAGCTGGCCTCCTCGGACATCGGCCACGCGCTCTTCCAGACCTACTGGGACGAGCTCGGCAACGGCCTGGCCAAGCTGAACCACCCGCTCATCTACCGCGCCGTGCTCAAGGAGATGGCGATCGACCTGCCGCCCACCGCGTCGCCCGAGTTCGCGCGCTGGCCGGGCTTCCGGGACGAGTCGTTCGAGCTGCCGGTCTACTGGCTCTGCGTCGGGCGCTTCCCCCGCACGTTCCTGCCCGAGGTGCTCGGCCTCAACCTGGCGATGGAGCTGTCGGGGGTGGGCGGCACCTACCGCAGGGCCCGGCTGGCCCTGAAGCGGTACGGCTTCAACACCCGGTTCGTGGACATCCACAACACCATCGACAACGTCGCCACCGGCCACTCCGCGTGGGCGGCCGACGCCGTCGACATCCTCCTCGCCGGCCTGCCCGAGGCCCCCGGGCCGGGCTCCCGGGCCGAGACCTGGGAGCGCGTCCGCACGGGCTACCGGTCGCTCAATCCGCCCAGCGGCCTCGGCGCGCGCAGAGCCGCACGCCGCGCCACCCGCCGCGGCAGGATCGCGCCGCTCTTCCCGTTCGCCGGCCGTCGGTGACGCGCGTCCCGCCCTCGAACCCACGTACGGAGAGGAGCAGCACCATGTCCGATCTCGTCCTCGGCATCTCGGCCTTCTACCACGACAGCGCCGCCGCCCTGGTGGCCGACGGCGTGCCCGTCGCGGCGGCGCAGGAGGAGCGTTTCACCAGGCGGCGGCACGACGCCGCGTTCCCGTCCCGGGCAGTGGAGTACTGCCTGGAGGAGGCGGGCGTGAGTTTCGACGACGTCTCCGCGGTCGCCTACTACGAGGACCCGCGGCTGAAGTTCCGCCGGGTGATGGCCACCTTCGCGGGCGCGGCCCCCACGGCGTTCCCGTTCTTCCGCGACGCCTTCCCCTCCTGGTTGTCGCGGCACGGGAAGCGGCACACCGACCGGACCGTCCGCCGGGAGCTCCAGAGGCTCGGACGGGGGCGGGTCCCCGAGGTCTCGGTCCGCCGCCATCACGAATCGCACGCCGCCTCGGCGTTCTTCCCCAGCCCGTACGCGTCGGCCGCCGTGTTGTGCGTCGACGGGGTGGGGGAGTGGGCGACCACCACCCTGTGGCACGGCCGCGGCACCGACCTGACGGCCCTGGCGGAGCTCCGCTTCCCCCACTCGCTGGGCATGCTCTACTCCGCGTTCACCTACTTCTGCGGGTTCAAGGTCGACTCGGGCGAGTACAAGCTGATGGGCCTGGCCCCGTACGGCAGACCGCGCTACGCCGACCTGATCCGCGACACCCTCATCGACATCAAGCCCGACGGCACCTTCCGCCTGGACGTGCGCCGGTTCGAGTACCTGCGCGGCCAGACCATGACCGGGAGCGCCTTCGAGAAGCTCTTCGGCGGGCCGCGACGCCACCCCGAGGGCGAGCTGACCGAGCGCGAGTTCGACCTCGCGGCCTCCGTGCAACAGGTCACCGAGGAGGTGATGCTCCGGCTGGCCCGCACGGCGCGCGACCGGACCGGGGAGTCCACGCTCTGCCTGGCGGGCGGGGTGGCGCTCAACTGCGTCGCCAACGGCAAGATCATCGACGCGGGGATCTTCGACGAGGTCTGGGTCCAGCCGGCCGCGGGCGACGCGGGCGGCGCGCTGGGCGCGGCGCAGGCGGTCGCCATGGAACGCGGGGCCGCACGCGCCCACGTCGGCACCGGTCAGGACGCGATGTCCGGCTCGCTGCTGGGCCCGGCCTACGACGACGACACGATCGGCGCCTACCTGACGGCCAACGGCATCCCGCACCGGCGGTTGTCCGACGACGAACTCGTCGCGCAGGTGGCGGAGGGGCTGGCCGAGGGGAAGATCGTCGGCTGGTTCCAGGGGCGCATGGAGTTCGGTCCGCGTGCGCTCGGGGCCCGCTCGATCCTGGGCGATCCGCGTGACCCCCGGATGCAGTCGGCGATGAACCTGAAGATCAAGTTCCGGGAGTCGTTCCGGCCCTTCGCGCCCGCCGTGCTGGCCGAGGACGCCAAGGACTACTTCGACCTCCGCCAGGAGAGCCCGTACATGCTGGTGGTGGCGCGGGTGGCGGCGGCGCAGCAGCTGGAGACCCCCGAGTCGGGCGTCACCGGCCTGGACCTGCTCCGGGTGCGGCGTTCGACCATCCCGGCGGTCACCCATGTCGACCAGTCGGCGCGGGTGCAGACCGTCGACGGGCGCAGCAACCCCCCGTACCACCGCCTGCTCACCGCGTTCAAGGCGCGGACCGGGTGCCCGGTCCTGGTCAACACCTCGTTCAACGTCCGCGGCGAACCGATCGTGCGGACCCCCGAGGAGGCCTACGTCTGCTTCATGCGGACCGACATCGACATGCTCGCGATCGGCCGGTTCCTGCTGGAGAAGAGCGAGCAACCGGCCTGGTCGGAGCAGTCCGACTGGCGTACGGAAATCCCCCTGGACTGATCGGAACGCCATGCGAACCTTCCTGCTCTTCCTGCTCTACCACCTGGTGGTCACGCCGGCCGGGCTGATCGCCCGGGTGGTGCGCGACCCCCTGTCCCGCCGCGCGGACGCGGACACGACGACCTACTGGATCCCTTCTGACGGGAGGCACCGATGACCAACTTCCGGCGGATTCTCCGCTACCAGATCGAGGACGGGACGCGGGACATCCTCGGCAAGGAGATCGCCGAGCGGGTCTCCAAGAGCTCCCTCGACTCCGACATCGACGACACCATCCTGGCGGGCATCGGCGCCCACGCTCTGCGCCGCTACCTGCCCGGCGAGGTCCTGCACGGGATCGACCTGTTCACCGACTCGGGCAGCCACGCCCTGGTGGTCGCCAACCTGCCCCGGCAGGAGAACCTGCCCGCCACCCCGGTGCACGGGTTCGGCGACGAGCGCGAACTCGCGGTGACCAACGCCCTGCACCTGGGGCTGATCAGATTGATGCGCACCACGCCGTTCGCGGTCGACTTCGAGAACGACGGCCGTCTCATCCGCAACGTGGTGCCCAACCCGGCCGCGGCGGGGCTGACCAGTTCCTGGGGCGCCGACTCGGAGTTCTTCTGGCACTCCGACAACCCGCACCAGCCCTTCGGCATCCCGGGCTCCGACCCGCGCCCCTTCATCCCGCAGTACCTGACCTTCATGGCGATGCGCAACGAGGAGCGGGTGCCGACGGAGCTCACGGCGGTCGAGGACGTGGTCATCCGGCTCGACCAGGAGACCGTCGACCGGCTGACCGCGCCGGAGTTCGAGGTCAGGGCGCCCGCCTCCAACGACGGGGAGCGCACGCAGCCGCTGCGCAACACCTCCGTGCTGAGCTTCGACGCCGGCGGCGGCTACCGGGTGCGCTACGACCGCGGCTCGACCACCGGCCTCACCGCGAACGCGGTCGAGGCGCTCGACCGCTGGTGCGAGGTGCTCCAGACCATTCCGGCCGAGGAGCTGGTGCTGGAGTCGGGGGTCTTCATGGCGTTCGACAACTACCGGGTGCTGCACCGCAGGCGCAAGTTCGTGCCGGGGCCCGCTTCGGCGGCCCGCTGGCTGCGCCGCTGCTACGTCGCCTGACAACCCATCGACCACGAACCTGAGGAGACAGAGATGCCGGGAACGTACCGGGTGGCCGTCATCGGCGGAAGGCCGGCTCCCGTGGCGGGCGCCAAGGAGCTGGGCATCGACGTGGTGCTCTTCCACGAGAAGGGCGCGTACGAGGAATCGGTCCTGCGGCACTGCGAGCAGGTGGTGCACGTGCCCATCACCGACGGGCAGGCCATCCTCGACGTGCTGAAGCCGCTGCACGAGGAGCGCCCCTTCGACCGGGTGCTCACCACCACCGAACCCGCGGGCGAGTCGACCGGATTCGTCGTGGACGCGCTGGGCCTGCCCGGAGTGAGCGAGGCGACGGCCCGCGCCCTGAAGAACAAGGTGCTCACCCGGGAGCTGCTCGACCGCCACGGCCTGAGCCCGGTCCGCTACCGGCACGTCACCGGCGTCGAGGACGTCGTGCGCTTCCAGGCCGAGATCGGCGACCGTGTCATCGTCAAGCCGGCCGACGGGGTGGCCAGCCTGCACATCCACCCGGTGGCCGGCCGGGAGGACGCCGAACGGGCGTGGCGGGCGCTCCAGGAGGCCGGGGTCACCCTGGTGATCGCCGAAGAGTACCTGGAGGGCCCGGTCGTCAGCGTGGACTCCTTCTCGTACGGCGGGCGGCACCTGCCGATCGGCTACTCCGAGTACCGGATGAACGACCGGTACGTCGAATGGGAGGTGAGCACCCCCAGCAGGGTCGCCGCCCCCCACCGGGAGGAGCTGTTCGAGCTGACCCGCAGGCTGCTGGACGCGGTCGGGCTGACCGAGGGGCCCTCGCACAGCGAGTTCGTGCTGACCCCGAAGGGCCCGCGGGTGCTGGAGTCGCACGCGCGGCTGGCCGGGAGCGGCGCTCCCGAGCTGGTCCGCCGCGCCTTCGGGCTCGACCTGAACCGCATGTTCCTCACCGTCCCGCTCGGCATCGACCCGCTGCCGGAGACCTCGCCGGAACCGCTCGGCGGCGCCGCCGTCCGTTTCTTCACCCCGGAGCCCGGCACGATCACGGCCGTCGAGGCGGACCAGGACGCGGCCGACGTGATCAGGACGGTGCCCCCCGGCGAGGTCCCGCTGGTCTTCCTGCCCTACCTGGACGAGTTCACCGACGTCGAGGTGGCCGCGGTGATCGGCAAGAACCCCGGCGACTCCGTGCCGCCGCTGCTGACCGTCGCCGACTGCGTCTCCGGCTACGTCATCGCGTCGGGCGCCGACGCCGCGGACGCCGTGGCCCGGTGCGACCGGGCCAACGACAAGATCCGGTTCAGGACGAGCTGATCCGGCTCCCCGGGCTGGACCGCCCGGCCCGGGGGGCAGCCCTCACGAAAGGAACGCCCGTGACCATGATCAGTTCCGCCGACATGGCCGACTCCGTCACTCAGCTGCGGACCGCCCGCCGGCTCGTCGCCGAACGCTCCACCGCCGACCAGCCGCTCACCCAGGCGGCCCTGCACCTGATCGACTGCGCCGCCGACGTGGTCAGCCGGTTGCCGGCCGGGGACCTGGAGTCGGCCCGCGAGGCACTCGGATCGGCACGGGCGGCCGTGGTCTCCGCCACCTATGCCGTCCGGCGCATCCACGACCTGTCCAGGACGGAGGACGCATGAGCGAGCACATCCTGATCATCCACCGATGGCGCGACCGGCAGGCGCTCTACCAGGACTACATCGACCACGACGCGCACCGGGTCAGCTACGTCACCACGCAGCTCGGCGTCACCTCCGTCCCGGCCGGCGCCGCCGCGGTCCAGGTCGTCCCGGCCACCGACCAGGTGCCCGACGTGCTGGGCGCGGTCGGCGAGCTGACCGCCCTGTACGGGCCCCCGACCCGGATCGTCGCCCTCAACGAGGGGGACCTGGACATCGCCGCGCTGCTCAGGGAACGGCTGGGCTGCGGCGGGCAGGACACCCGGCGGCTGGCCCGGTTCCGCGACAAACTGGTGATGGCCGAGGTGATCTCGGCGGCCGGCATCCCGGCGCCCGCCTGGGCGGACGCGCCCGACGAGGCCGCCGTCCTGGCCTTCGCCGAGGAGCACGGCTGGCCGCTGATCGTCAAACCCCGGAAGGGCACGGCCAGCAGGGACGTGGTCCGCCTCGGCTCGGCGGCCGACCTGCCCGCGCTGCGGCGGCTGCCCGCCGAACCCCGGCTGGTCCAGGAGTTCTGCGGCGACCCCGTCTACCACGTCGACGGGTTGTGGACCGGCGAGCGCCTGGGGCCCTGGCGGGCCTCCCGGTACGTCAACACCTGCGTCGGCTTCACCAAGGGCGACGCGCTCGGCTCCGTCGAGGTCGACGACACGGCCCTGCTGGCGGCGCTGGGCGAGTTCACGGCCGCCGTGGCGGGCGCGCTCAGCGACGAGCCGTGGGTCTTCCACCACGAGGTGTTCGTCGGCACCACCCCCGGGGGCGTTCCCCGGCTGACGTTCCTGGAGTCCGGTTACCGGGTCGGCGGCGCGGAGATCCCGTTCCTGTGGCGGGAGGTGCACGGCATCGACCTGATGCGCGCCGCCGTGGAGATCCAGCTCGGGCGGCGGCCGGACCTGCCGGTCCCGGCCGAGTGGCGGACCGGCGGATGGTTGCTGGTGCCGACCCCGGTGCCCGCTCCGTGCCGGGTGCTCGACTGGGACCTGCCCGAACCGCCCACACCGGGCGAGGGGCCGTACGCCCAGGTGATCGCGCCGGTGGGCGACGTCATCCCCCGGGTCGGCGGCTACGAGCACGTCGGGGCCCGCTTCCGGTTCTGCGGCGACTCCAGCGGGGAGGTCGAGCGGGCCGTGGTCGGCACGGCCGAACGGTTCCGCCTGGAGTGCGCGTCGCTGACCACGGCCGCCGTCCGCTACCGGGCGTGCGTACGGTGACGGCGGCCGTGCTCGTGCTGGAGGACGGCCGGATGTTCCGGGGCCGCGCGTTCGGGGCCGTGGGGGAGACCTTCGGCGAGGCGGTCTTCTCGACGGGCATGACCGGCTACCAGGAGGTCCTCACCGACCCCTCCTACCATCGCCAGATCGTGGTGATGACGGCGCCGCACGTCGGCAACACCGGGATGAACGACGAGGACCCCGAGTCGAGCCGGATCTGGGTGGCCGGGTACGTCGTGCGCGACCCGGCGCGGACGCCGTCGAGCTGGCGTGCCACCCGAGGGCTGGAGGACGACCTGACCGCCCACGGGGTCGTCGGCGTCAGCGGCGTCGACACCCGGGCGCTCACCCGCCACCTGCGTGAGCGCGGCGCGATGCGGGCGGGCGTCTTCTCCGGTCCGGCGATCACGACCGAGGCCGCGATGCTCGGCCGGGTCCGCGCCACGCCGGAGATGACCGGCGCCGACCTGGCCCGCGAGGTCTCGACCGGCGAACCCTATGTCGTCCCCGCGCTCGGCCACCCTCGGCTCCGGGTGGCCGCCGTCGACCTGGGCGTCAAGTCGATGACGCCGCACCGGATGGCCCAGCGCGGGGTCGAGGTGCACGTGCTGCCGTCGGCGGCGACCGTGGAGGACGTCTACGCGCTGGAACCGGACGGCGTCTTCCTGTCCAACGGGCCGGGTGACCCCGACACCGCCGACCTGGCCGTGGTGCACGAGGCGCTGCGACGGGGCACGCCGCTGTTCGGCATCTGCTTCGGCCACGAACTGCTGGGCCGCGCGCTCGGCTTCCCCACGTACAAGCTCAAGTATGGGCATCGCGGGATCAACCAGCCCGTACAGGACCGGATCACCCGCAAGGTCGAGATCACCGCCCACAACCACGGCTTCGCCGTGGACGCCCCGATCGAGGGCGCGACGGTCACGCCCTACGGCCGGGTCGAGGTCTCCCACGTCTGCCTCAACGACGGGGTCGTCGAGGGACTCGTGCTGCTCGACCGGCCGGCGCTGAGCGTCCAGTACCACCCCGAGGCGGCGGCCGGCCCGCATGACGCGGGTCACCTGTTCGACCACTTCGTCGCGATGATGGAGAGACAGCGTGCCTAAACGCACCGACATCCGCTCGGTCCTGGTCGTCGGCTCCGGGCCGATCGTCATCGGCCAGGCCGCAGAGTTCGACTATTCGGGTACGCAGGCCTGCCGGGTCCTCAAGGCCGAAGGGCTGCGGGTGATCCTGGTCAACTCCAACCCGGCCACGATCATGACCGACCCCGAGATGGCCGACGCCACGTACGTGGAACCGGCGACCCCCGAGTTCGTCGAGAAGATCATCGCCAGGGAGCGCCCCGACGCCCTGCTGCCCACCATGGGCGGCCAGACGGGGCTGAACACCGCCATCACCCTGCACGAGACGGGCGTCCTGGAGAAGTACGGCGTCGAACTGATCGGCGCCGACGCCGAGGCCATCCGCAGGGGCGAGAACCGCGAGCGGTTCAAGGCGGTCGTCGACGCCGTCCGCGCCAGGACCGGCCACGGCGAGTCGGCCCGTTCGGTGATCTGCCACTCCATGGCCGAGGTCCTGGCGGGCGCCGACCGGCTCGGCGGATACCCGGTCGTGGTCCGCCCGTCGTTCACCATGGGGGGCGCGGGTTCGGGCATCGCGTACGACGAGGCGGACCTGCGGCGCATCGCCGACGTCGCGCTGACCCTCTCGCCCACCACCGAGGTGCTGCTGGAGGAGTCGATCATCGGCTGGAAGGAGTACGAACTGGAGCTGATGCGCGACCGCAAGGACAACGTGGTCGTCGTCTGCTCGATCGAGAACCTCGACCCGATGGGCGTGCACACCGGCGACTCCATCACCGTGGCGCCCGCGATGACGCTGACCGACCGCGAGTACCAGATCCTGCGCGACATCGGGATCGCCGTCATCCGCGAGGTCGGGGTCGACACCGGCGGCTGCAACATCCAGTTCGCGGTCGACCCCCGCACCGGCCGGATCATCGTCATCGAGATGAACCCCCGCGTCTCCCGGTCCAGCGCGCTGGCCTCCAAGGCCACCGGCTTCCCGATCGCCAAGATCGCGGCCCGGCTGGCGATCGGCTACACCCTGGACGAGATCCCCAACGACATCACCGGGCAGACCCCCGCGTCGTTCGAACCGGCCCTCGACTACGTCGTGGTCAAGGTGCCCCGGTTCGCCTTCGAGAAGTTCCCCGAGGCCGACCCCGTCCTCACCACGACGATGAAGTCGGTCGGCGAGGCCATGGCGATCGGGCGCAACTTCCCCGAGGCGCTCCAGAAGGCGCTGCGCTCGCTGGAGAAGAAGGGCGGCCAGTTCGCCTTCGCCGCCGAGACCGGGAAGGACGAGCTGGTCGAGGCCGTGCGGCGGCCCACCGAGGGCCGGATCACCACGCTCATGCGGGCCGTCCGCGCCGGCGCCACGCGGGCGGAGCTCGCCGAGGCCACCGGGATCGACCCCTGGTTCGTCGACCAGCTCTTCCTCATCGACGAGATCGCCGGCGAACTGGCGGCCGCGCCCGTCCTCGACCGGGACCTGCTCCTCCACGCCAAACGGCACGGGTTCTCCGACGCGCAGATCGCCGCCGTGCGCGGCCTGGACGAACACGAGGTCCGGCGCCTCCGGCACGACCTCGGCGTCCGGCCCGTCTACAAGACCGTCGACACCTGCGCCGCCGAGTTCGCCGCCCGGACCCCGTACTTCTACTCCTCCTACGACGAGGAGACCGAGGTGGCGCCGCGCAGCCGGCCGGCGGTCGTCATCCTCGGGTCGGGCCCCAACCGCATCGGCCAGGGCGTCGAGTTCGACTACTCCTGCGTGCACGCCTCCTTCGCGCTGCACGACGCCGGCTACGAGACCGTGATGATCAACTGCAACCCCGAGACGGTCTCGACCGACTACGACACCTCCGACCGGCTCTACTTCGAGCCGCTCACGCTGGAGGACGTGCTGGAGGTCGTGCACGCGGAGGAGCGGGCCGGGCCGGTCGCGGGCGTCCTGGTGCAGCTCGGCGGACAGACGCCGCTGGGCCTCGCGCAGGCGCTGAAGGACAACGGCGTGCCGGTCGTCGGCACCCCGCCGGAGGCGATCCACCTCGCCGAGGACCGCGGCGCGTTCGGGCGGGTGCTGGCCCGCGCCGGGCTGCCCGGCACCGAGCACGGCACCGCCACCTCCTTCCCGCAGGCCAAGGCGATCGCCGACGAGGTCGGCTACCCGATCCTGGTCCGCCCCTCCTATGTGCTCGGCGGGCGCGGCATGGAGATCGTGTACGACGAGACGCGGCTCGCCGCCTACATCGCCGGCTCCACCGAGATCGGCCCCGACCGCCCGGTCCTGGTCGACCGCTTCCTCGACGACGCCATCGAGGTCGACGTGGACGCCCTCTACGACGGCGCGGAGCTCTACCTCGGCGGCGTGATGGAGCACATCGAGGAGGCCGGGATCCATTCCGGCGACTCCGCGTGCGTCCTGCCGCCGATGACCATCAGCGGCGAGATCGAACGGCTCCGCGCCTCGACCGAGGCCATCGCCCGCGAGATCGGCGTACGCGGACTGATCAACATCCAGTTCGCCCTGGCCGGTTCCGTCCTGTACGTCCTGGAGGCCAACCCCCGGGCGTCGCGCACGGTGCCGTTCGTCTCCAAGGCGACCGCCGTGCCCCTGGCCAAGGCCGCCGCGCGCATCTCGCTCGGCGCGACCATCGCCGACCTGCGCCGCGAGGGCCTGCTGCGCCCCCACGGCGACGGCGGCGACCTGCCGCCGACGGCGCCGATCTCGGTCAAGGAGGCCGTGCTGCCCTGGACCCGGTTCCGCGACGCCTCGGGGCGGGGCACCGACACGGCGCTCGGTCCCGAGATGCGCTCCACCGGCGAGGTGATGGGCATCGACCCGGTCTTCGGCGTCGCCTACGCCAAGTCGCAGAACGCCGCCTACGGCGCGCTGCCCACCAAGGGACGGGTCTTCATCTCGGTCGCCGACCGCTACAAACGGGCCATGGTCTTCCTGGCCGGCGCCCTGGCCGGGCACGGCTTCACCCTGCTCGCCACCGCCGGCACGGCCGAGGTGCTGCGCCGCAACGGGGTCGAGGCGACCGTCGTGCGCAAACACCACGACGGCGCAGGGCCCGACGGCGAGCCGACCGTCGTCCAGCTCATTTACCAGGGCGAGGTCGACCTGGTGGTGAACACCCCCTACGGCGCGGACGGCCGCATGGACGGCTACGAGATCCGCACCGCCGCCGTCGCGCGAGGGGTGCCCTGCCTGACCACCGTCCAGGCCCTGGCGGCCGCCATCCAGGGCGTCGACGCGCTCATCTGCGGAGACATGGGGGTGCTCCCGTTGCAGGAGCACGCCCGCCTGCTCAGGTCACTCGGCGAGGAGGTCCTCGGGTGAGGAGGCGGCCAGCCCGGCCAGGGTGGTGAGGGCGCGCTCCAGCGTCTCGGCCGGGGGAGAGGCGAGGCCGAGGCGGACGGCGTTGGGGGCCCGGTAGTTGCCGACGGCGAAGGCCGCCGCCGGGGTGACGGCGATGCCGTGCCGCGCGGCGGCGGCCACGAACGTGTCGGCCCGCCACGGCGGCGGCAGCTCCCACCAGCAGTAGTACGACCGAGGGTCACTGCGGAGGGTGAACCCGCCCAGTCGGCGGGCGACGATCTCCTGCCGGGCCACGGCCTCCCGCCGTTTGCCGCGGGTCACCGCCCGCACGACGCCGTCGGTCATCCACTTGGTCGCCGCCTCCAGCGCGAACCTCATCGGCGTCCAGCCGCCGGAGTGGAGCGCCGCCGTGACCCCGGCGACGGCGGCCTCGGGGACGACGGCGAAGCCGATGGTCAGGCCGGGCGCCAGGCGCTTGGAGAGGCTGTCGATGACGATCACGTGCTCGGGCGCGAGCGCGGCGAGCGGCGGCAGGTCGTCGCTGAGGAACGACCAGATGGTGTCCTCGATCGCCCGCAGGCCCAGCCGCCCGAGCAGCTCGGCGAGCTCGGCCCGGCGCCCGGCGGGCATGCTGACCGACAACGGGTTGTGCAGCGTCGGCTGGAGATAGACCGCCTTCAGCGGGGCCCTGCGGGCGGCCTCCGCGACGGCCTCGGGGACCAGCCCGTTCTGGTCGACGGCCAGCGGGACGAGGGTGACGCCGAGTCGGCCGGCGATCGTCTTGAGCACGGGATAGGTGAGCTCCTCGACCCCGAGCCGCCCGCCCGGCGGGACCAGCGCGGCGACGGCGGCCGCGATCGCCTGGCGGCCGTTGCCCGCGAAGAGCACCCGCGCCGGATCGGGCCGCCACTCCCTGTGGGCCAGCAACTCCGCGACGGCGTCGCGGGCCTGCGGGGTGCCGGCCGCGCCCACCGGCCGCATCGAGGAGAGCAGGACGTCGGGGCGCAGCAGCGACCTGATGCCGTCGGCCAGCAGCCGGGGCTGCTCGGGCACGACGGGATAGTTGAGTTCGAGGTCGACCCGGGAGTCGCCGGGCTCGGTGAAGGCGGGCCCGGAATGACGGACGGAGGCCCGGACGAACGTGCCGCGGCCGACCTCGCCGACCGTCAGGCCGCGGCGGTTCAGCTCCGCGTAGACCCGGGCGACGGTGGAGTTGGCGATGCCGCGCTGCCGCGCGAAGTCCCGCTGCGGCGGCAGCCGGTCTCCCGGCCGCAACCGCCCGGCCGCGATCTCCGCGGTCACCTCGTCGGCCACCCTGCGGTAGCTCTCCATCTCCTTCTCCTCTCCAGGGCCTCCCCATAGGCCGTGCACGGCAAATTAAGCCGCTAGATAATACAAACACAGAATTGCACCGAGTGCAATATTGGTTATTGCACTCGGAATGAGGTCGTGGATACGCTGAGAAAGCCCTCCGGGTCTGGCGCCGATCGCGATTCTCCTACACAAGAAGGCGGCGACGATGGTCGAACAGAGCGCGGTGCTGGGCGTCGTCACCATCGCCCTCGGCATGGTGCTGTCCCCAGGGCCGAACATGATGTACCTGGTGTCGCGGAGCATCAGCCAGGGACGCCGGGCCGGCGTCATCTCCCTGGCCGGAGTGGTGACCGGATTCCTCGTCTACCTGGTCGGCACCAACCTGGGCCTGGCGGTGCTCTTCGCCGCGGTCCCTGAGATCCTCACCGTGATCCGCCTGGCCGGGGCCGCCTACCTGCTCTGGCTGGCCTGGAAGACCATCAGGCCCGGCGGCGTGTCGGTGTTCACCGTGCAGGAGGTGCCGCACGACCCCCCGCGCCGGCTCTTCGCGATGGGCCTGATGACCAATCTGCTCAATCCGAAGATCGCCATTCTTTACATTTCCGTCATTCCGCAATTCATCGACCTGGAGAAGGGCAATGTTCTCCTTCAAGGGCTTGTCCTCGGAGCATTCCAGATCGTGGTGGCCACCTCCGTGAACCTGTCGATCGTCCTGGTCGCTGGCGGGGTCGCGGGCTTCCTGGCCCGCCGCCCGTTCTGGCTGCAGGCCCAGAGGGTCGTCATGGGGAGCATGCTCGGCGTCCTGGCCGTCATGCTCGCCTTCGACCACAGCGCGAGCGCCCCACCGGAGGCGGTGTCTGAAAAGTTCATCCAATCCATCAACTGACCTGCGAGAACACCCGACCCGGCCGCCGGCCGTTGTCCGGGTCATCCATCGGCACGGAGCATCCTGGTCATGAAGGCCCGACTGGCGCTGATCGCTGGAGCCCTGCTCGCGATCACCGGCTCGCTCCCCGCGTACGCCGCGGACACCACCCCACCGACGCGCCCGACGGGACTCATCCCGTGTCCGCCGCCCAGCGCACCCGGCCAGCAGTACGGCTACGCCAGCATCTGCTGGCAGCCCGCCACCGACGACGCGGGCCCCATCGCCAAGTACGAGCTGTACGTCCTGGAGGCCACGGGCTTCCGGCTGGCCACCACGACGACGGGCACCATCGCCGGCACGACGGGCGTCAGGGGCCGCGGCTACACCTTGTACGTCATGGCCGTCGACCTGTCCGGCAACCGCAGCGCGCCGTCGGACTTCATCACGGTCACCGCGAGCACGGGCATGCAACCCTCGCCCACCCCCACGCCCTCGCCCATCCCCACGCCGTCACCCTCGCCGATCGTGGACGAGACGCCGCCGTCGCAACCGGCGAACGTGCGCGACAACTGCGTGTTCGACTTCCCCGGCGCCGGTTTCTGCTGGAACGCCTCCACCGACGACGTCGGCGTGACCGCCTACGACGTCTACCGGGAATCCCCGCTGTACGGATGGGTCAAGGCCGGGACCACCACCCAGACCTTCTTCATCGAGACCGGCCTGGTGACCGGCCAGTACTACAACTACACGGTCGTGGCCAGAGACGCCGCCGGCAACGTCAGCAGGCCGTCGGCGGTGACCCCGGTCCTGGCCCGGCCCGGCTTCCCGACCCCGACCCCCACACCGCCGACGACGTGCGAGGTCACGTACAACACGAGCGGCTGGGGCGCCGGCATGAGCTCGTGGATGACCCTGAAGAACACCGGCACCACCCCCGTCGCCGCCTGGACGCTGCGCTTCACCTTCCCCGACGCGGGCCAGGAGGTGACCCAGGGGTACAGCGCGACCTGGAGCCAGGCCGGCCCGGCGGTCACGGCGGCGAACCTGCCGTGGAACGCGGAGATCCGGCCGGGTGCGGTCGTCCACCTCGGCTTCACCGGAGCACACGCGGGGGCGAACCCCAAACCGTCCGCCTTCACGCTCAACGGGAGCGAATGCGCCGTCGGCTAGGGGGGTTGCCCGGCGCGCTCACGGTGTTACGTTCCGTGGGGAGGTTGTGATGACCGCAGAGCTCCGCCCGGGTCCGCTGGGCACCCCGTCCCCCGACTACGCCCGCCGCCGCGAGCACGACCCGATGGGCGCCGCTCCGATGCCGAGCGGCGACCACGTGCCGGTGGCCGTGCGTTACGAGGACGTCCGCATGCTGCTGGCCTCGCCCGCGTCCAGCCGCAACCTGCGGTTGCCGGGGCTGCCGAGGTTCGTCGCCGGCATCGGCATCGACGACGACCCCGACGCCCTGGTCAACCAGGACGCGCCCGGGCACACCCGCTACCGGCGCATCATGCAGGGCGCCTTCACGCCCCGCCAGACCGAACGGTGGCGGCCGAGGGTCGCCGACATCGCGAATGAGCTGATCGACGAGACCGGCGACGAGTTCGACCTCGTGAGCGCGTTCGCGGTGCGGATCCCGGGCCGGGTGATCTGCGAGCTGCTCGGCGTGCCCCTGGAGAGGTACGACCAGTTCCTCGCCTGGACCGACATGTTCCTCACCACGTCCACGGCCGACGAGACGGTGCGCTACCGGGGCTACACCGAGTTCATGGCGTACTGCGCCGAACTGGTCGCCGAGCACCGCGCCAACCCGGGCCACGACCTGATCGACCTGCTGGTGGCCGCCCGCGACGAAGACGACCGGCTGACCGAGGGCGAGCTGGTCAACACGGTCTTCTCCCTCATCACCGCCGGGCACGAGACGACCGCCTCGATGATCACCAAGGGGGTGCTGCGGCTGCTGCTGCACCCCCGGGCCTGGGCCGAGCTGGCCGCCGACCCGGATCTGGCACCCACCGCGATCGAAGAGGTGCTGCGCTACGACGGCCCCCCGGCCAGCGCGTTCATGCGACGGATCACGCGGGACCTCGACCTGCCGAGCGGCTGCCCGGTCGCGGCCGGCACCGTGGTCCTACCGGACCTGCTGGCGGCCAACCACGACCCCGCGGCGTTCCCCGATCCGGGGAACTTCGACATCCACCGATTCGCCGTGCACCCGCCCAACCCCCACGTCGCCTTCGGGTACGGCCCGCACCGCTGCCTGGCCGCCGCCCTGGCCCGGGTCGAGCTGACCGAGGCGATCCGCGCGCTGGCGACCCGGCTGCCCGGCCTGCGCCTGGCCGTGCCCCCGGAGCAGATCCCCTGGACCAGCGGACTGGTGCACCGGCCGGGCCGCCTGATGGTCAGAGTCTCCTAACCGCCGACGGGGCGGTAATCGAGGACGATGGCGCCGGAGCTGAAGGTGGCGGTGCCGGCCAGTTTCCACTTGGTGCTCTCGACGCCGTCGGCGAACAGCCGCCTGCCGGTGCCGACCACGACGGGGTGCAGGTGCCCGATCAGATGGTTCAGCAGCTCGATGCTGCCGTAGATCAGCAGGCCTCCGCCTTCCTCGGCCCGGAGCTTGGCGACCTCCTCGGCGACGTCTCCCTCGATCACGGTGGCGTTCCACCCGGGATCACGCAGGGTGGTCGAGGCGACGTATCCGGGGAGGCCGTTCATCTCCGCGGCGCCGGGCGCAGATCCCGGTTCCACCAGGCAGACGCGTGGCGGTGATCCGGCCGAGCCGGTCGACGGGCAGCGGAAGAACGGCGGCCGGGAACTGGGACATTTACTCCACCGTCCTGATCCGGGCGAGCAGAAGGCCCGGCCGCGACCTGCGACCGGGCCTTGACCTGCGACGTCCCGCTAACTGACCCAGCCGCCGCACGTCCAGGAGCTGGGCGGGGTCGACTGGTAGCCGACGCCCCAGCAGGCGTGGAAGCGCTCGCTGCCGTCGGAGGGGCGCGACGGAACGGTTCCGGTGTTGTGCGTGCCGAAGTTGCCGAACTCCACCCGCTTGGACTGGGTGTGCGTGGTCAGCCAGCCGTAGCTGCCCCACAGCTGCCGCTCGATCTTCACCCACCACGGATTGCAGCACTGGTCGCTGGTGTCCCAGACGAAGCGTCCATACCGGGTGGAGCAGTTGGTGCCGACCACGTGCGTGCTCCAGGTGCCGTTCCAGCCCCAGTAGCTGCTGCCGCTGTTCACGGTCCCGCAGGCCGCGTTGGCGGGCTGGCTGACGGCCAGCGGGATGGCGAGGCCGATGCAGAGGGCGATCGCCGTCGAGATCATTGATCGTGTGAGTCGCATAGCCGTAAGAGTCGATCAGCGCGCCACCGGGGAGAAGGCCTTTGCGGGACAACGCAAAGGCCTTCGCCGCCTCCTACCAGCCGGTGTAGTTCACCTCTGAACTGCGCAGGTGGTTGCCGAACACGGTCGCGTACTCCTGCGCCCCTCTCTTCGTCGGGTGGAACGAGCTGCGGCTCGCGCAGCGGACGCTGTCGCCGAGACAGCCGGTCCAGACGTCGGTGAAGTCACCCGGGCCGGTCTTGCTGAACATCAGGCCGTTCACCCACCGGTCGGTGCCGCACGTGCCGTGGCCCTGGAACGCGGGCAGGGGGTCGGCGAAGGAGACCTCGAACCCGTTGTTCTTCAGTCCCTCCACCGTCTTGCGCGCCTCGGCGGCGAAGAACGCGCTGGCCCGGCCGAGCACGCCCACCGCGTCGACGCCGAACTGCCCGCACAACGTCAGGGGCGGGGACGTGCCGGCGATGTCCGGATAGCCCATGAGGACGATCTTCGCCTTCTTGCCCCTGGAGGGACTCTTGTTGTCCGCGTCGTTCTCGATCTCCTTGAGGATGTTCGCGACGTTCGCCTGTTCCCCCAGCGTCACCCGGGTGTTGAGCGTCTCCAGGATGTTGGCCCGCAGGTCGTCCTCGAAGTCGCCCGGACGACATCGGATGCCGAGGAGGCAGTCCAGGATGACGCCGTCCCAGTCCGCGTCGTTGGCGCCCAGCGTGAGGGCGACCAGGGTCGTGTTCTTCGTCAGGACGTCGCCGTTCAGCTGCGCCGCCTCCCGGAACCGGCCCTCCGCGCCGTCCCGGTAGTCCGACCAGGAGCCGATCGGGTTCTGCATGTACGCGTACTGCCCCACGGTCAGGTCCCGGGTGGCGGCCCCGGAGCAGGCGACGAAGGAGAAGTCGAGCCTCGGATCCCAGGAGTCGGCCAGCTGGCCGATGGTCTGGGTCTCGCCCGGCAGGACCGTCTGGCGGATCCAGGCGTCCCTGCTGCGGCGGCAGGCGTTCCAGCGGGGCGTCTTGTACTCGAAGTCGGTCTCCGGGTAGTAGTTCCCGACGCCCTCACCCGAGGTGACGGAGTCGCCCATGGCGACCACGAAGTGCTTGGGCCGTTTCGCGAGCACCTGGAAGGCGATCGCGTCCCACGAGACGGCCGCCGAGCCGTCGCCTTCGTTGTTCCGGTTGGTGAGCGACACCTTCGGTCTCTGCGGCCCCTTGAACTCGAAGACGCCCAGGTTGTACCACTCGTTCACCTCCCGGCTCTGGTTCAGGGTGCGGTACTCCGCGGAGCCGTCCCCGATGTGGACGGTGTAGGGGGCCTGCTGGGTCTCCGCCCGTCGTTTCGGGATGTGGACGAGCACCCGGGCCCACCCGTTGATGTGCTGGTCGAGCTCCCAGGTGCCGGTCACCTTCATCACGTCGCCGTTGTGCGCGGCCATCCGCGAGTACGCGAACCACTCGTGGCCGCCGAACCCGTTGCCGAGCTGCTGGAAGTCGGCCCTGGCGGGCACCCGCCCGGCCGAGTCCTGGGCGAACTCGAAGCTCAGCGTGCCGTGGTTGTCCCACCCGTTGTTGTTGCAGTTGCTCCGGATCGCGTACTGCTTGCCGTCGTCGACGATCAGCACCTTCGTCGTGTCGCCGCTGATGTACGGCAGCCCGGGTGTGTGACAGGGCGTCAGGTGGTCCTGCGGTTCGGCGCGCTCGGTCGAGGCCCAGGTGGAGTCGTACCGCAACGACGCCTCATGGCCGCAGGCCGACGAGCAGTCCTTCCACTCCGTGGGGAGGTGCCACCAGCACTTGAAGTCGGACCGCTGGCAGGTGCCGCGCCCGTTCCCCGTGGACGGCGGCAGGCATTCGCTGCCCGGAGCGCAGAAGGCGTTGTTGTCGACGATCCCCGTGTTGGAGATCGTCGGCACGATCATGGTGCGGTAGCCCTCGTTCGTCCACCAGGCATAGTTGTAGCCGCCTTCGGCGACGGTCTTGTTCTGGGCCGCGTCCCAGTAGGTCTTGGTGATCGGCCACGCCGCCCAGCCCAGCACCTTCTCCTGGTAGGGCCAGTCCTGCGGGTGCGCCGCGTCGGAGTAGTTGTTGTTGTCGAGGAACGGGCGGCGGTCCGGCCGGTAGGTCGAGTTGGCGGGGTTGTTCGTCCAGCCCACCCCCCACGCGCCGTTGTTCGGGGTGCCGTTGTTGTCGATCTTCCAGGCGTCGGCCTTGGCGTGCCAGCCGGAGTTGTACGCCCAGACGGCGAGATACCAGTTCTCGATCTTCGACGGGTCGCCGTCGTGGACCTTCGCCTGGCCGTCGGTGTCGGTCCAGATCTGGTTCCACTTCTGGGCCAGGGTCGACATGCCCGCCGCGATGTTGGTGACGTAGTCGAGCGCCACCCGCTTCTGCGTGTTGGGGCTCCACTGGGACACGTCGCCGCGCATGTTGTCGGTCTGCTGGGAGATGCCGTAGCCGCAGTCGGCCTTGGTGAAGTCGACGTCCCAGTCGTTGGCGGCGTTGTCGTCGTAGATGTTGACGCCGTAGAAGTTGCCGACCAGCGGGTTGCCGGTCTCGCCCTCCAGCACGCTGCGCTGCGCCTGCCACAGGTTCGACTCCTGCGCCAGGATGCCGAACATGATCGACACCGGGATGCGGCCGCCGCCCTGGAGGTCGGGCACGGGGAACTCCGTCTGCGGGTTCCACGCGGGCAGGCCCGAACCCTTCCAGCCGGTCGGGCGGGTCACGTTCAGCCGGTTCTTGAAGACGAGCTGGTCGACGGCCCACTCCACCTGCCGCCAGTGCGGCTGGTAGACCTGGATCGCCGGGTCGTTACGCGGGACGGCGCACCGGTAGCCGGTGTCGACGGTCCCGGTGACGGCCGTGGTCACGGCGGGCCCCACCGGCCGGAGGGCCGGCGCCAGCCTGGGGTTGGTGACGCGCCCGGAGGCCGCCGCCGGGAGCAGGTCCTCGCCCGGTTGCACCACGAAGCCGACGTCGGTCTTGGTCGTGACGACCTGGGCGGTGATGTCGACGGGCTCGGCGTCGGGCACGTCGGGGCTGGCGCCGGGTCTGTCGTCGCCCAGGGTGGAGGCGTCCGGCGGTCCCGTGGGCGGGGCGCCGGGGCCGCCGCGCAGCCCTCGCATCACCGCGCCGGTGACCGCCAGGCCGCCGTCGGAGGAGACGTCGGCCGCCGCCGGGGCCTCCAGGAGCGACACGCCCTGCGGGAGGGCGGCCTGCCGATCGGCCCGTCCGACGAGGAAGACGCGGCCGTTCGTGCCGGACTGAACCGTCAGCTCGCCCAGGCGGCCGGACGCCAGTTCGCGGGTCTGCCCGCGCAGGTACTGCCGGACCTTGACCGACGCGCCGTCGCGGGTGGCGAAGGCCACGCCGCCGTCGGCGGTCGCGCGCAGGTCGAAGGGCACCGATTCGGTCGCGGCGAGCTGCGTGAGCGCCCCGCCCGCCCGCACCTCGACGAGCCGCGCCCCGTCGGCCGCCACCAGGGTGTCGCCCACGGGGACGGCCGAGGTGAGCTGGCCGGCGGTCACGACGGCCCTGGTCACCCGCTTGGCGGCGGTGTCGACCGTGAGGATGCGGGTGGTGCGGCGCCGTTCGCTGACGCCCTGCGTGAGCGCGACCGTGTCACCGGCGCCGCAGCCCGGGTTGAAATAGGCGAGGGTGACCTGGTCGCGGAGCTTGGTGACGGCGCCGGTCCTGGCGTCGATGATCGCGGCGAACGCGCCCCGGCTGAACAGCCAGTCGCGGTTGGTGAAGTAGCGCGGCGCGTAGACCGCCACGATCGTGCCGCCCGATCCGGTGAGGCAGGCGTTGCCGATCCACTGGTCGGTGTCCATGCCCGGCTCGGTGAGGGTGGCGACGGTCCGCCACTGGTAGCCCGAGGCGGCCGTCGCCGTGAACACGTGGAACCCGGTCGCGTCACCGGCCGTGGTGACGGCGAGGTCGGCGGACTTCTGCCAGTTCGCGCCCAGCACGCGGTCACGCTGCTCGGGCTGGACGGACGACGGTTCGAACTGCTGCGGCGACGGGGCGGGGGAGGGCGCGGGCGGCTCGGCCAGCGCGGGGGTCGCGGGGGTCAACAGGGTGGCCAGACTGGCGGCGATCGTGGCACCGATGAGGAGCAGCCGCCGGGGGTGTCTCATACCCGGGAGCATCGGCAGGCCGCCTTGACACGACCTTGCCACTCAGGGCCGCAGCGTCGCGGTGGCGATCTCCAGGAAGTCGCGCAGCAGTTTCTCGCGCCGGTCCGCGAGGACGGCCAGGCACGTCTCGATCTCGGGGGCGTCCGTGACGGGGAGGTGGACGAGGTCGGGGCGGGAGTAGGAGCGCGCGATGCTCAGCGGGACGAGCCCGATGCCGTGCCCGGAGGCGATGAGCTCGAACTTCTCCTCAAGGGAGGACGTCCGCCGCGTCGGCGTGTCGAGGAGCCGCTCGCCGGCGACGTCCGCGGAGGTGAGCTCGTCACGGCCCGCCAGCGGGTGCGCCGCGGGCATGCAGGCGACCCGGGGCTCGTGTCCGATCGAGATGGTGCGCAACCCCGAATCGTCGAACGGCCGCCGCAGGAACCCGACCTGGGCCCGGCCGTCCCGGAGCGGCGCGTCCTGCTCCCACCAGCGCGTCGGTACGACGTCGGTCTCGACGTCCGGATGGCGCGAGGTGAACGCCCGGATCGCGTCCGAGACGTGCAGCCCGGGGGAGAAGGCGACAGTGAGCCGCTGGACGCCCCGATCGGCGTCGTGGACCCGCCGCACCGCCGTGGCGACGGCCGCGAGGATGCCCTGCGCCTCCTCGTAGAGCTGCTTCCCGGCGGCGGTCAGCTCCACGCTGCGGGTGGTCCGGACGAGCAGCGTGCACCCCAGCTCCTGCTCGAAGGCCCTGATCTGACGGCTGAGCACCGGCTGGGCGATGTAGAGCTGTTCCGCCGCCCGGCCGAAGTTCCGGCGCTCGGCCACCGCGACGAAATAGCGGAGCTTGCGGAGATCGAGATCCATGCCGTCAGGGTATCAATGGCCAGAGAAGGGTATTGGACGCCACAAATCGGACACCGCGACACTCTCCATATGATCGTCATCACCACCCCCACCGGCCAGATCGGTAGCCGGCTCCTGGACGTCCTGCTCAACGAGACCGGTGGCGAGGAGTTGCGCGTCATCGTGCGCGACCCCGCGAGACTGCCCGACCGGGCCCGCGCCCGCGTCGACGTCGTCACCGGCTCCCACGACGACGCCGGGGTCGTCGACCGCGCCTTCGCCGGTGCCGACGCCGTCTTCTGGCTGGTCCCGCCGAACCCGCGGGCGCCGAGCCTGGACGCCGCCTACTCCGGCTTCAGCCACGCCGCCGCGAAGGCGTTCACCACCCACGGAGTGGGGCACGTCGTCGGCGTCTCGGCGCTCGGCCGCGACACACCCGTCGCCGACCGCGCCGGACTGGTCACGGCGTCGCTGGCCATGGACGACCTCATCGCGAGCACCGGCGTGGCCTACCGGGCGCTCGCTAACCCGAGCTTCATGGACAACCTGCTCCGGCAGGCGGCGTCGATCCGCGCCGACGGCGTGTTCACCGGCACCGCCGCCCCCGACCACAGAACACCCGTGGCCGCCACCCGGGACATCGCCGCCGCCGCCGCCCGCCTGCTGCTCGACCGTTTGTGGACAGGCACGGGCGAGGTCCCGGTGCTGGGCCCCGAGTCCCTCTCACCGAACGACATGGCGCACATCATGACCGAGGTGCTCGGCCGCCCGGTCCGCTACGAGCGGCAGTCGCTCGCCGACTTCCGCGCCGCACTCACCGGACGCGGCTTCGGGGACGCCTTCGTCGACGGCTATGTCGACATGATGCGCGCCAAGAACGAGGGCCTCGACGACGGCGTGCGGCGCACCCCTCGGACGGCGAGCCCGACGACCTTCCGCGAATGGTGTGAAGAGGTCCTGAAGTCAGAGGTGGAGATTTTGTAGGGAAAATGAGGAGTTCCCGATCATCACGGACGGACCCGCTACTCTCCGGTGCCATGATCACGAGATTGGCCGGGGCCGCCGTGGCGGCGCTCGTCCTGTTCAGCGGCCCCGCCCACGCCGCCCCCATCAAGGGCCAGCCCACCCTGACGAACAATGCGATCTACAAGAAGCCCGCGCTCGAGAAGGTTTCCTGCAAGGCGGTCAAGGGCACCACCAAGTCCTCGACCGAGAAGTACGTCAAGAAGGTCGTCTCCTGCCTGAACACCGCCTGGAAGGGCACGATCGACGGCTTCCGGCCCGTCCCGGTCAGGTTCAAGACCGACAAGCAGGCCTGTCAGAGCGGGAACGACATCGCCGGTTCCTACTCCGAGATCTGCGGCCAGACCATCGAGGTGCGGCTGGCCGACGACTGGATCAAGGCCAAGAGCGACCTCAAGGCCTTCGCGTCCCTCGTCCACACGTGGAGCGGCGTGGTCCACGGCATGACGGGCATCGGCGCGGCCTACCATCGGATGCCCAACGACCGGACCGGCGAGGACATGGCCGAGCAGATGCACCGCTACTCCCTGCAGGACGACTGCTTCGCGGCGGTGTCCGCCAGGAGCCTCGGCCGTAAGATCACCGACTTCAAGCAGGTGATCTCGGGGATGGAGCCGCCGGAGTACTCCTACCTCAAGCACAACGGCAAGCTCGCCAACCGCGTGTACTGGATGAAGAAGGGCTACCAGTCCGGCAGGCCCGGCGCCTGCAACACCTGGACGGCGCCCGCGGCGAAGGTCGCCTGAGAAACTCCGGCGGCGGGCATGTCGAGAACCGGTGATCGGCTCCGTCCTCCTCATGAGACGAACTCATGCGACGAAGGGGAAGGACATGAGCCGACACGACGTCGCCGAGGTGCTCGCCCAGCCGATCTCGCGGGAGCTGCTGGGATCGTCGATCCCCGCGCGATCCCCATCGGGTTCTGGTGGGACGGCGAGCACCTCGTGATGGCCGCCGTGCCCGCCTACGACCGGATGGTCCTCATCACCGTCGTGCCCGAGTGGGCCAAGCTCCTCGACTTCGAGACCACCCTGCCCAAGGCCGTCGAAGACCTGCTCCTGGCCCGAGCCTGACCTGGGCCTCGGGCCCGGCCCGTCAACAGGGACGTCGGGTGTCGCGGCCGGCCAGTTCGGTCAGGATCCGGTCGAGCTCGCCGGTGTCGGCGCCGGCCCAGCCCACGTAGCCGTCCGGGCGGACGAGCAGCGAGGGACCGCCGGTCGCCAGAGGCGCCGCCACGCGGACCCGGTCGTGCCACCCGGGGATGTCGGCGTCGCCGATGAGAACGAAGTGCCCGCCGCGCAGCGCCTCGTACAGCCGGCCGCCGTCGGCGAGGGCGACGTCCGGGGCCCGGGTGCCGACCAGCGGGTGGGCGCCGCGGGGCGCGGGGTAGGTGTAGCCGACGCCGCTGATCTGCCCGGTGGCCCTCGTGCGGATCCTGGGGACGGACAACGCGCGGCGTAGCGCGAAGCCGCGGATCGCGCGGGTGACCGGCGACTTGAGCATGGCGGCCCTGATGATGGCGCCGCTGCTGCGCAGCACCGAACGGCCGACCGGGTGGCGTTCGGTCTGGTAGGTGTCGAGCAGGCGGTCGGGTGCGCCGCGCAGCACCGCCGCCAGCTTCCAGCTCAGGTTGGCGGCGTCCTGCAGGCCGGTGTTCATGCCCTGGCCGCCGGCGGGGGAGTGGGCGTGCGCGGCGTCCCCGGCCAGGAAGACGCGGCCCACGCGGTAGTCCGGCACCTGGCGTTCGTCGCTGTGGAAACGCGACAACCAGCGGGGGTCGTGCATGCCGAAGTCGGTGCCCAGCGCGCGTCGGGTGACCTCCCGGACCTCGTCCAGGGTGAGCGGCTCGTCGTCGGGCACGGCGCGGCGCCGGTCCCAGGCGAAGACCCGGTAGTAGCCGTCACCGAAGGGCGCGAGGAACGCGAACGCGTCGCCGACCCCGTTGACGGTCAGCATCTCCGCGGGCCGCTCGGCCACCTTCACGTCGGCGAGCATGATCGACTTCAACACCGACCGGCCGGGGAAGGGCTGGCCGACGGCCCGCCGCACCGCGCTGCGGAAGCCGTCGGCGCCCACGACGTAGGCGGCGCGGTAGGTCTGCGCGGTGGTGGTGACGGTGACCTCGGTGTCGTCCTGCCGCACGTCCACGACCTCGGCGGCGTGCACGATCTCGGCGCCCGCCGCGAGCGCCCGCTCCAGGAGCAGGTTCTCCACGTTGTACTGCGGGGTGATCAGCAGGTAGGGGAAGCGGCTGGGCAGGCGGCCGAGGTCGACGGTCACCCGGTCGAACAACCTCACCTCGCCGAGCGTGGCGCCGGTGGACACGAGGCGGTCGGCCAGTCCGCGTGCGTCGAGCTGCTCCAGCGTCCGGGCGTGCACGCCGAAGGCGCGGGAGAGGTTGGAGATCGTGCCGTCGCGGCGTTCCAGGATCGTGACGGCGACCCCGGCCTCGGCCAGGTCGCCCGCCAGCAGGAGTCCGGTGGGTCCCGCGCCGACCACGATGACGTCGGTCATGACGTGCTCCCTTGGTAAGTCAACGTTTGTTGGCATCAGTAGAACCCGCCGCCGTCCGACATGTCAACAGGTGTTGGCCTACACTTGTTGACATGTCGACGATCAAGGGGCGGCGCTCGGACGCCACCAAGGAGGCGATCCTCGCCGCCGCGCGCGAACTGTTCGCCAGCGACGGATACGAACGCGCCACCATCCGGGCCATCGCCGCGAGCGCGGGCATCGACCCCGCCATGGTCATGCGCTACTTCGAGAACAAGGAGAAGCTCTTCGCCGCCGCCGCCGAGTTCGACCTGCGCATCCCCGATCTGGCGGGCACCCCCCTCGACCAGATCGGCGTGCGCATCGCCGGGCACGTGCTCGACCGCTGGGACGGCGACGAGACCCTCATGGCGCTGCTGCGCGCCGCCGTCACCCACCAGGCCGCCGCCGACCGCATGCTGGAGATCTTCGCCACCCAGCTCGGCCCGGCGGTCGTGGCGATCGCGCCCGACGACGCCCCCACCCGCGCCGGTCTGATCGCCACCCAGGTCCTCGGCCTCGCCCTGACGCGTTACGTGCTGCGCCTGCCCCCGGTCACGGCCATGGACCGGGACACGGTCGTCGCCTGGCTCGGCCCCACCCTGCAGAACTACCTGACCGGCCCCCGGCCGGGCGCCGACTGAGTGTGCCTCCCGATCGTGGGGAGGCACACCGCGATGGTCAGTACTGTTCCGCCAGGTTCGAGTTGATCTCCGTGAGGATCAGCGTCGAGTCGGTGTAGCGGACGAGGTTCCCCAGGGCCGGCGGCTGGGCCAGCGTGCCCTGGACGTACCGGACGGCGTCGCCCACCGTCTGCAGCCCCAGCCGCTGGAGGGTGACGGTGTGCACGCCAGTGCCCGCGTTGATTTTGCGGGTCGCCAGGTTGAGGACGGTGGCCAGCAGCTCCGCCCGCAGCGTGCGCGGCTGGGTCACCGGCAGGAAGAACGCGGCCGAGGCCTCCGGCTGGGACAACACGCCGTCGGCGGGGGAGTCGTCCCCGCCGTCGAAGCGCGTGTCGGTGGCCTGGACGCGGGCCAGCGCCTCCGGAGTGCGCAGGTCGGGGCTCAGCGCCCACACCGTGGTGAGGAGCGGATGACGGCTGGGCTCGACCTCGGTGATCGTGGTCTGGGCGGTGCGGGTCACCGGGGTGAACGTGCACCCGTTCGTCCCGCCGTAGGTCACGGTGGCGGAGCCGGTCACCGTGTCGCCCGCCTCCATGAGCAGGCTCGGCCGTGCGGTGAAGACGACGGTTCCCGTCCCGGCGGTGGCGACCGTGCCGAGGTGCCAGGTCAGCGTCGTGGTGCCGTCGGGGTTCCTGGTCACGGCCGCCGGGGCCGGGCCCGCGCCGGTGTCGAGAGCGGTGCTGTAGTAGACGTCCGCCGGCAGGGTGTGCCTCAGCGTGGCCCCCGTGGCGGCGGCGCTGCCGTCGTTGCGGTGGGTCACCGTGTAGGTGATCTTCTCACCGGCGTTCACGGCCGAGGTCGCGGCGGCGGTGGCCGCCATGACCGGGACGTGCGCCACAGTGGCGGCCGTGGCCGTGTTGTCGGCCAGCAGCTCCGCGGGCTCCGCGACGCCCTGCGTGTTCCTGCCGGCCACCGTCGCGGTCGCGGTCAGCGTGGCGCCGTCGGCGACCGTGCACGGCACCGTGTACGTGAACGTCTCGGTCCGAGAGCCGGTGGTGCCGAGGTCGGCGACCGGACGGGTGACCGGAGCGCCCGCCGGAGGGGTGAAGGTGACCGAGCCGGAGGTCGAGGTGCTGCCGCCCTTGTTGCCGATGGTGACGGTCGCGGTCACGGTGTCGCCGCCGGCCGCGTCGGCCTTGTCGAGGCTCATCTCCACCGTCAGGTCGGCCGAGACGGCCCTGAGCACCGACTCGCCGGACAGTTCCTCGGGCATGTCGCCGTGGTTGCCGTCCGCCGCGTGCGGGCTGTTGGTGAAGCCGTACTGGAGACGGTCCCAGTCCGATTCGCTGATCAGCGTCTCGGTGCTGGACGTGCTGGCGCACCCTCCGTCGATGCCCGGCAGGTGGTTGATGTTGGCCTGCGCGGCGGACGAGAACGGCGCACCCGTGCCGGTCCAGTCGATCGCCAGGTTGCCGTCGGCCAGCCAGGTGGCGCCGCCCACTCCGTAGATGACCGGACGGGTAACCCCGGACAGGCCCGGTACGGCGGTCTCGTCGAGGTTGTTCTCCACCAGGGTCGCCTTGCCGAAGCGCTGGTAGGTGAGCGGGCGGCCCGGGTCGATGTTCGGCACCTGCCAGGCGTAGTTCATGACGCTCTGGTAGTTGGGCTTGCAGTTGGTCTCGTCCAGGCTGCCGTCGTCACGACGGCCGCCGTGTTCGAGGCCGAGGGTGTGCCCGAGTTCGTGCATCAGGGTGCCTTCCTCGGCCGCCTTCAGCCCGCCCGCCGCGGCGATCATGGCGGGGGTCCACATGCCGAGGGAGACCAGGAAGTCGTCGCCGCCGCGCTCGTGCGTCTCGGCGCGGCCCGACCCCCTGCCCGCACCGGCCAGGCCGTTGACGAACAGGCCGTACCGGAACCGCTGGCGCTTGTAGGCGAGGATGTCCGCGCAGACCGGGCTGGTCCGGTCGGCGGCGTAGCCGAAATGGCCGGTGCCGGAGGTGCCGCACGGCTTCTCCGGGCTGCCCAGCTTGATGACGTCGAAGTCGTCGGCGGGGGCGCCGGGCGGCACGGTGACGAAGGAGGTGGTGGTGGCGAACGGGATCTCCTCGTCCAGCAGCAAATGCAGGGCGAGACCGCTTGCCCCGGTGTGCGCGTTGGTGATGGTGGCGGCGTTGAAGGCTCCCTCGACCGCCGCCAGCACCCCGTTCTGCGGCCCCCGGTTCCGCATGTAGTCGATCTCGACGTAGATGTCCTGGCGTTGCGGATCGGCGTTCGGCAGGGTCACGTCGACGACGTCGTCGTCGTTGAAGTCGCGGCCCCGGTACTCCTCGAAGTCGGTGAACCCGTCGCCGTCGGTGTCGGTGACGGGGGTCGGGGTGATCTCGAAGCAGACCTCCACGGCGGGCTTCGGGTCGGCTCCGAAGATGCCGCCGCCCGGCTCGCCGTTGCCGTGCACGCAGCCGGTGGAGGACGTCAGGTCACCGGTGACCTCTCCGTCGATCATGTTCACCTGGACGTGCGTGTACGCGTCGCCCGCGCGTGGTGTGGTGTCGGCCAGGTCGTTTCCACCGGTCGAGTCGTGGTCCCAGATCCCGATGGCGATGTCCTGGTGGACGACGCTGGCCGGGATGTCCCGCTTGAGCGTCCAGAACGGAGCGTACTGCGACCGGTCGTCAGGCGCCCTGGGGGTGATGTGGGCGGGGAACCCGGCGAAGATGATCTCGCCGTAGAAGTCGGGGGTGCCTTCTCCGGCCGCTTCGAGCCCGTGTTCGTTGCAGGCGTCGACGCAGTTGATCAGGAGGATGCGCACGGTGAGCGGCTGGTCTCCGGCCGCTCTCGCTGGTGCGGGAAGGATGGTGAGGCTCGCGATGACCATGAGGACCGCGAGCGCTGCCCGTAATGGACTGGTCATCATGGTTGCCAAGGATCCGGCGGGCGCGGGCGGCTGTACAGAGATTCCGTAATCGGTGAAATACAATCCGTAAACAGTTTTATCCGCTGACGACCCGGTGCCGGTACCGGCCGGGCGCCACCCCGAACTCGCGCTTGAACGCGTTGCCGAAGGCGAACTCCGACCCGTATCCCACCCGCCCGGCCACCTCCGCCACCGACGCGTCGGACTCGCGCAGAATGCGGGCCGCGCTCACCAGGCGCCACCAGGTCAGGTAGGCCAGCGGCGACTGCCCGACCAGCCCCGTGAACCGGCGTGCGAATCCGGCCCGCGACATGCCCGCCTGCACGCCCAGCGACTCGACCGTCCAGCGGTGGGCGGGGGTGCGGTGGATGGCGTCGAGCGCGCGGCCGATGGCGGGATCGGCGAGGGCGGCGGCCCATCCGGACAGCGTGCAGGGTTCGTCCTGGGTCTCGAAGTAGGCCCGCAGGACGTACAGCTGCAGCATGTCGAGCAGGGACGTCACGACGGTGTCGGTGCCGGGCCGCGGGCTCTCGATCTCGGCGGCCAGCAGCTCGACCGCGGCCCGGAGTTCGGGATGGCTGCCGAGCGTCGCGGGGAGGTGGATCACGTCGGGCAGCGCGTCGAGGATCGGGTGGGTGCGGTCGGCGTCGATCCGGTAGGTGCACGACAGCGTCACCGTCTCGGCGCCGGAGCCGGTGGACGCGGCCGAGGCGAACAACTCCGAGTGCGGTTCGCAGTCCGACTCGACCAGCGCTCTCGCGGGGTCGTCGGCCAGGCCGAAGGGGCCGCTGTGCGGCAGGAACACCACGTCGCCCACGCTCAGCGGAACGGGCCCGCCCTCCGAGGGGAGGAGCCAGCAGGAACCTCGCAGCACCACGTGGAAACCCGCCGACCCGGGCGCCACCCGGAACGACACCCCCCAGGGCGCCTTCCAGGAGACGCGGACGGAGGCGGGCCGCCCGCACCGCATGAAGGCCACCACGTCACTGAGCAGGTCCATGCGTGAAGTCTAGGGCCTGAGACGATCGCGTATGAATATTGGACAGCGGCGCATTCACCATCTCACCCGGCCTCCCTACGGTGGTTTCCGTAACCGATTGAGGAGGCATTCCGCATGCTGAAGGTGGGCATCATCCTGGGCAGCACCCGTCCCGGCCGCAACGGCGAGGCGGTGGCGCAGTGGGTCCGCGACCTGGCGGTCAAGCGAGGCGACGCCGAATACGAACTCGTCGACCTGAAGGACTACGACCTGGGCAACCTCGACGAACCCGAACACCCCGCCACGGGCCGCTACGTGCACGAGCACACCAAGCGCTGGTCGGCCACGATCTCGCCCCTGGACGCGTTCGTGATCGTGACCCCCGAGTACAACAACTCCTATCCCGGCGCGCTCAAGAACGCGCTCGACTTCCTGTACGCGGAATGGAGCAACAAGGCGGCCGGTTTCGTCGGCTACGGCGTGGACGGCGCGCCCCGCGCGATCGCGCACCTGCGCCACGTTCTGGGCCTGCTCAGCGTGGCCACCGTGTCGAACCAGGTGGGGCTGTCGATCCACACCGACTTCGCCGACGGCTTCACGCCGTCCGCCGCCCACGAGGACCGGCTGAACGTCGTGCTCGACCAGGTCCTGGCCTGGGGCTCGGCCCTGCGGGCACTCAGGAGCTGAGCCGCCGGGCCAGGATGCCGTTCGGGCTATGCGAGCCGGTCGCCGGGAAAGCTGCGGACCGGATGCAGGGCGAAGGTGAAGACGCCCGCTTCCACGCCCGGGTCCTCGGACATGATCCGGTGGGCGGTCTCGAGGTCGGTGTCCAGGATGCCGACGCCGCAGGTCGTGCTGTCGTCGGTGACCGGGCAGACGATGTTGAGGACGCCCTCGGCCCGCAGGGCGAAGTTGCGGCGGCCGTGTTCCCACACCAGCGCGGGCGCCTCGGCGCTGCCGTATTCAGGGCCCGCGGAGAGGATGACCAGGGTGTAGGCCTTGGTGCCGGCCAGGGCCCGCCGCATGTCGTCGTCGGTGACGGGGTCGGTCATGTCGTGCTCCTGAGGTGCGGCGATGTCGTCATCGCTTGCGTCTCCACCTCGTGGGAGGTTCACACTTCCGCGGACCCGGGTGAGAAAGGTCCGGGCGCCCCGGGGAGGGACGCCCAGACCGGTCCGGTTCGTCAGACGCCCGCGCGCGACCACTGCTGGTTGGCGCCGGTGTTGCACGGATACTGCTTGAGGATCACGCCGTCGGCCGTCGAGGAGGCCGGCACGTCCACGCACTTGCCGCTGTGCCGGGCCCGGAGCTGGAAGTAGCCGCCGTTGGCGACCATCTGGAACTGCTGGTTGTTGCCGGTGCCGCAGGTGTACTGGATGAGCTCGGCGCCGTCGGCGGTCGAGGCGCCCACCACGTCGAGGCACTTGCCGCTGTGGCGGCTGACGAGACGCCAGTAGCCGCTGCCGGCGTCCTGGAACTGCCACTGCTGCCAGGCGTTGCCGCCGTAGGTGTACTGGCCGACGCGCGCTCCGTTGGCGGTGTTCGGTTGCTGGACGTCCATGGCCTTGCCGCTGTGCCGCGCCTCGACCCGGTACGCCGACGGAGGGGGCGAGTCGTTGACGGCGTCGCCCCAGGCGTACCGGACCCGGTTGGCGCCGTAGCCGTTGCGGGTGGACAGGTTGAGGGTGGTGCCGCTGCCGCCGAGGGCGAACATCGAGTAGTGGTCGTAGCCGAGACCCGCCGTCACCTTGCCGCCGAGGGCGGGCCAGTAGGTGCCGCCCATCTGGTTGTCCCGCATGACCTGGGCCATGGCGCGGAGGTAGCGCACGAAGTTGTCGGTGCTGTTCGGATCGCCGTAGTTGAGGCCGGTGGCCATCGGCGCGCCGAACTCGGTCGCGACCGCCCGGGAGGCGCAGTTGCCCAGACGCGTCTGGATGTGGCTCCGGAATTCGTCGTAGGTCATCGCGCTGTAGAAGAAGGTGTAGTAGTGGAAGGACAGCAGCGTCGCGTTGAAGCGGCTGTCGTTGCAGATGTCCCGTAGGTCCTGGCTGAAGCCGGTGCCGCCGATCAGCACCCGGCCGGGCACCGCCGAGGTGTGATAGGTAAGCCAGTTGGCCGCGACGTTGCGCCACTCGGCCGAACTGTAGCCGTGCGGCTCGTTCATCGGCTCGAAGTAGACGTTGCTGTTGCCCCCGTACGTGTTGGTCACGCTGGACCACATCGTGTTCCAGGCGGCCAGGTTGGTGATCCGGCCGCCGGAGGCGGCGCCGTCCTCCCAGTAGGCCAGGATGACCTTGAAGCCGCGCTCGGTGGCGGCGTCGATGGCGCCGCGGTAGGAGTTCCACCAGGTCGTGTTGGCCACGGTGTGGGTGTTGATGGGCAGCCGGACGGTGTTGACCCCCATCAGGTATTCCATGCTGTCGTAGATCGAGTTGGCCTTGGCACGAACCGTCGCGTTGTTGTCGGACTGACTCAGGCCCTGCACGACGAGCGTGCCGGTGCTGAAGTTGTCACCCAGCACCGCCCAGTTCATGCCCCGGAACTGACTGGTCGCGGCATGGGCCGACGGGGTGGAGACGACGAGGCTCGCCGCCGCGGTGAGCGCCGTCACCACGGCGGCGACCAGTAACCGGCGGAGCGGCCGGGTCGTTCTCAGTGCCATGAAACTTCCAATCACTAGACCTGCATCACTGGGGGAGTCCTCGGTCGGCGTGACGACCGGGTGGTTCGGTTCACGACGGCTGGAGTTCACCGGCTGCATGACGGTGTAGGGCGACCCTTGGCCTGCGGAGGAGCGACGTCGTGACTACGCTGGGCGGACCCGCCTGGCTGTTAGCGTTAACACGTGTGCGTATCCCTCGTGGCTGGGGGTTTTGGCAATGGGGCAGTGATTCCCGACGAGCAAGCGGCGATCGGGTTGCATTCATGTGTCTGACGTATTTCCGAAGAGTGTTAACGCTCGCATGCGAGGGTGTCAACATCTCGCTACACGCCAGTCATCTCCGTCCAGTCAACGAAGGTCTTACTTTGTAAAGGGGGTCGCTCGTGACAAACCCACGGAAACGGTTCAGGGGCCGAGACTCCAGGCGCGGAGTGTGCGGTCCTCGGCCGCTCCCACGACGACGGATCGGCCGGTGAGCTCGGCCAGGGCCACGGTGGCGGTGGGGCCTGGGCCGAGTTCGCCGATGATCTCGCCGTTGTCGAGGTTCCAGATCCGTACGGTGATCTCGTCGCCGGCCGGGTGGTGGGCGACCACCGCGATGGGCACGTCGCCGCGTCGTCCGGCGGCCAGGGCGGCGGCGCCGCGGTCGTCGGGGCTGCGGTCGCTGAACGACCACTTCTTCCGGCGTTTGCCGGTGGCCAGGTCGTGGACGCGCAGGGTGGCGTCCAGGTGGGTGGAGACCAGGATGGGCCGGCCGCCGGACTCGCCGCAGGCGAGCCGTTCGATGCCGCCGACGTCCCCGGTGCGGAAGGAGTGCGTGAGTTCTCCGGTCGCGAGGCTCCAGACCCGGATGCGTTCCTCGCCGTCACCGGTGACGAGCACGTCGTCGTGGCCCAGCCTGCCGAACGCCAGGCCGCTGATGCCCTGGAAGTGGTCGGTGATCGTGGCGCCGATCTGCTCGCCGGTGGCGATGTCGGTGAGGCGGACGACACTGTGCAGGTCGCGCAGGCTGTCGTACTTCTGGGAGACGGCCACCGCCCGCTGACCGGCCGAGACGGCGATGACGGGGTCGCGGGCAAGGTGTGCGGCGAGCTCCGCGCCCCTCAGGCTCCACAACCGCATCCTGCCGTCGGTGTGCCCGGTGGCCACGACCGGTGTGCCGCCGCTGGTGCCGATCGCCGCCGAGGTGACCGCGGCGGCGCGGTCGCCGAGCCGGGTGAGCGTGGTGGTGCCGGTGTCCCACACGAGCGTGACGCCCTCGGACGTGCCGCAGACGACCGTGGCCCCGGCGGCGGTGATGGACGTCGGATCACCGTCTCCTTCGGCCAGGGGAACGGGCCCCTTGACCGCCGCGCCGAAGGGCTCGGGCGAGGCGACCTCAGGGGTGGCCGATGGTGTAGTGGCCGATGGTGCAGTGGAGCGTTGGACCTGTTCGCCGACGTTCGGTGTGGGGTCTCCGTCTCTGTTCCGGAGGATCGCGAGAGCGGAGATCACCCCCGCGCCCACTGCGGCGGCGCCGCCGATCAGCACCCGGCGGCTCATCTTCCCGTCCGGACGGGGCTGCGTCTCCGCGTCGGTGAACGGCACCCGCGCAGGCTCGGTGCTCTCTGGAGACGGGACCGGCCCTGCCGGCCTGATCAGCCGGACCAGCAGATCGGCCGCCGACGGCCGGAGCGCGGGGTCCTTGGCGAAGCACGGCCTGAGGGAATCGACCAGGTGCGCGGGCACTCCGGAGAGGTCGGGCTCCGCGCCGAGGACGGCGTTCACGATGGCGGGCACGGTCCGCCCCGCGAACGGCTGGCGGCCGGTCGCGGCGAACACCATCGTGCCCGCCCAGCTGAAGACGTCGGACGCGGGGGTCACGCGCTCGCCTCGGAACTGCTCGGGCGACATGTAGGCGGGGGTGCCGATCGGGCCCGACGCCAGTGTGGTCGAGTCGAGCGCCTTCGCGATGCCGAAGTCGATCACGATGGGCCCCTCGGGCCCGACCAGCACGTTGCCCGGCTTGAAGTCGCGGTGCACGATCCCGGCTTCGTGGATGGCGGCCAGAGCGGTCAAAGTGGAGATCGCGAGCCGGTCCAGCGCGCCTCCGGTCCGGGGACCGGAGGCACGGACGAGCGCCTGCAGGGTGTCCCCGGCGATGTACTCGCTCACGATGTACGGCTGCTGGTCCAGGAGCCCGACGTCGAGCACGGCAGCCGTGCAGAACGCGGCCACCCGTCGTGCCGCCTCCACCTCGCGGAGGAAACCCCTGGCGGCGTGTTTGTCGTGGCTGAGGTGAGGGTGCAGCAGCTTGACGGCGACCTGGTGCCCGGCCTCGTCGACCCCCTGGTAGACCACTCCCTGGCCCCCGGAGCCGAGCACGCCGAGCAGGCGGTAGGCGCCGATGCGCTGGGGGTCTCCGGGGCGGAGCGGGTGAACGTCCGGCATCCCGCTCCTTCTTCGGACCACTCGGGCGGTCTCCACCCTATGAGAGGAACCCCGCGCCCCTGGACGGGGCGGCGGGGTTCCCGGGTTCAGCGGATCTCGTAGGCCCTGGTGACGGTCTCGGCGAAGGTGTTGCCGCCGGTGTCGGCGACCTTCACGCGCAGGGAGGCGAAGCGCCCGCGTGTGGTGGCCGGGTGGTCGGTCTCGGCGGCCCAGGCGTTCTTGCCCGCGGCGTGCACCTTCGCCGGCTGCCAGGTGCGGCCGTCGTCATAGGAGATGTCGACGGTCGGCGTGTGCACCTTGAGGCCGGGGGAGGCGTCCTGGCGCTGGAGCGTCAGCGGGATGCGCATCCGGCCGACGGGGGCGCGGTTGCGGTCGTCCAACTCCGGGCTGATCTTGACGGCCAGCAGCGGCAGCACCTGGCGGGTGCCCGGCGCGGGGGTCGCGGAGCGGAACGTCCACTCGGCGTCGACCCGGGTGGAGAACCGGGTCATGGCCGCGGCGCGGTCGGCCGTCATGGTGATGCGGTACCGGCTCTCCTTGGCGTCCGTAGGCACCTCGACGGTGCCCGGCAGGTAGGAGTCGGTGGTGAAGATCTCCTTGCCGTCGCGGTAGAGGGTGGCGCGGGGGTTCTGGTAGTCGCCGTAGGAGTAGCGTCCGGGGACGGCGTCCTCGAACTGGCCGGTGGCGAACTGGATGAGGTCGTCCTCACGCCAGGAGTGGTTCCCGGGGTTCAGCGAGGCGGCGAAGACGCCGGTGTTCCAGCGGTCGGTGCTCTTCTGGCCGGCTCGGAAGGTCGTCGTCTGCCCGAAGAAGAACTGGTCGATGTTGTCCCAGGCGTCCAGTGACTTGTACTGGATGAACGAGGGGTACCAGCCGGTCTCGCCGGGCGTGTAGTACTCGGTGCGGCGGAACGGCAGCGGGAACGTGGACAACGAGCCGTAGGGCATCCACGCCAGTTCCTCGCCGTACAGGACCGGAAGGGCGAAGCGTTCGCCGTGCTTGCCGTCCTGCTGGGTGGCGTAGGTCGAGGTGACCTCGGCGAGGTCCTGGCGGCGCGGGCGGTACCCGGGGTCGGCGGGGATGCCGGGCTCGGCCTTCATCAGGTGGTACCAGTACGGGCTGGCGTCGTAGCCGTCGCCGTTCGGCTTGGCCCACTGGGTCCACCGGTAGTAGGCGAACTTCTTGCTCGCCGTGCGTCCCGACGGGATGGCCTTGACGCCCTCGACGCGGTCGGCGTCGCGGGCGAGGTCGACGTCCACGCCGAAGGGCTGTTTGCCCTCGACGAGCTGGAGCATGCCGAGCATGCCCATGGCCAGGCGGGCCGTCGGCTCCTGGGTCCGGACGTCCACCGGCCGGGCCGCGCGGGCGTCGGCGGTGATGACGCGGTCGGCGTCGAGGGTGAACTCGGGGTCGGCGGCCATCACGAGTGTGCCGTCGTGGTCGAGCATGAGCGTGACGACCGTGTAGCGGTGGCCCTTCTGCAGTTTGAGGTCCAGGGTGCCGCCGGAGACGTCGTAGTTGGTCTGCTCCCGGGCGTCGATGTCGATCACGCCGGCGAACGCGGCGGCGGCGGGCTTGCGGTCCGAGCCGGTGAAGGTCAGCTTGACCCGCCGCTTCTCCGGTTCGACCCGCATGCCGATGCCGGTACGCACCGACACGCCGTCGCCGGTGGCGATGACGGTGCCGCTGTAGCGGCCGATCGCGGACGCCTCGGAGGTCACCTCGACCTGCGCGGTGCCGTGCGCGGGCACCTCCACCGTGGTGGCGCCCAGCGTGAACGGGGTCACCGTGGCGCCCTGCCCGTCCTTGGCGACGACGCTCAGGTTCAGCCGCACGGCGGCGTCGCCGTCGTTGCGGTAGGTGAGGGTGCGCTTGGCGGGTGAGGCGGGCAGTTCGAAGTCGCCCATGGTCAGCGCGGTGGGGTCGGAGGTGACCTGCTGGATCACGGCGCGGGCGACGTCCACCCGGCCCGAGCCCTGGACGTAGGCGCCCAGTTCCTCGCCGGGCGCGGTGGAGGCCATGAGGGCGGCCTTGATGCGGTCGGCCTTCCAGTCGGGGTGCAGCCCGGCCAGGATGGCCGCCGCGCCCGTGACGTGCGGGGTGGCCATGGACGTGCCGTTCATCGCGGTGTAGGAGTCGCTCCCGGCCAGGGCCGCCACGATGCCCACGCCGGGGGCGACGAGGTCGGGCTTGACCGCGCCGTCGTCGACGCGGGGGCCCGTGCTGCTGAAGTCGGCGACGACGTCGGCGTCGCGGTAGGAGGCGCCGACCGACAGGGCGCGGTCGGCGCTGCTGGGCGAGCCGAGCGACTGCGGGCCGGAGTTGCCGGAGGCGACGACGAAGAGCGTGCCGTACGTGTCCGTCAGCTTGTCGACGGCCTGCTCCAGCGGGTCGTCGCCGGGGGCGTCGGGGCTGCCGAGGCTGAGGTTGGCGACGCGGGCGCCGTTCTCGGCCGCCCAGGTCATGGCCTCGATGATGCCGGAGTCGGGGCAGTCGCCGCTCTGCTCGCAGACCTTGCCGATCATCAGTTTCGCGCCGGGGGCGACGCCCTTGTGGGTGCCGCCCGAGGCGGCGCCGGAGCCCGCGATGGTGGAGGCGACGTGGGTGCCGTGCCCGTTCAGGTCGCGGACGTCGGGCTCGGAGGTGAAGTTGGCGGTTTTCACGACCAGGCCCTTGAGGTCGGGGTGGTCGGGGTCGTAGCCGCTGTCGAGCACGGCCACGCTGACGTCCTTGCCGGTGTGCCCGGCCGCCCACGCCTGGGGCGCGCCGATGTGCGGGACGCTGACGTCCAGCGACAGCTTGGCCTTGCCGTCCAGCCAGATCTTCTCGGGGGCGGCGGCGGTTCTGGCCTGGGCGGTCAGCGACTTCCAGAGGGTGCCCGCCGTGGCGCGGGACTCGTGCTGGGCCATCGCGTTGATCGCGGTCAGCGGGCGTCCGCCGGCGACGCGCAGGCGGGAGACGTCGCCGCCGTAGGTGACGATCAGGGGAAGGGCGGGGCTGGCGGCGTCGTCGTAGCCGAACGCGGCGAGCTGGGTGACGTTGAACAGCCGGGGGTCGAGCCGGCCTTCGGCCAGCAGGGGCATCGCGTCGGCCGGGACGACGCTGAGGCCGTCCTGGCCGCGCCGGTGCACGAAGGTGATCTTCTCCCGGCCGGGGCCGGGCGTGACGTCCAGCTGGGTCTGCTTGTCGGGGAGCGGGCGGAGGGTGACCGTGTCCCCGGTGATGAGGGTGATCGTCTTCGGGGGGACCCGTCCGGGTTCGGGGGAGGCCGGGCCTGCGGCGGGGGTCGCCTGGACAGGGGCGGCGGCCGCTACCAGCGCTGATATCAGAACGCCGGTGAGGATGGTTCGCTGTAGCACGACCAGATTTCTAACTGTCCGTTAACTCTGATGCCAATGGTGCTCCTGTGGCCGATTGCGGCAGCCGCCGGAAATGGCCATGATCTCCCTATGCTTGAAGTGCTGGGCATCAGCGCGTTCGACGAACGGATCTACCGGGCGGTGCTGGCCTCTCCCGGCATCACGGTGCAGGAGCTCGTCGCCAGGAGCGGTGAGAGCTCGGGCCGCATCCAGTCCTCGCTGACGAGACTCCAGGCCAAGGGCCTGATCAACCGGTTGTGGGGCCGCTCGCCCCGGTGGACGGCGACCAGCCCGGGGGCCGCGATACGTACTCTCGTCCGGGGTCTGCAGGGCGAACTGGACCGGATCACCGACACGGCCGACGAGCTGGAGACCGCCTTCCGCGCCGTCGGCCAGGATCCGGACGACATCGGCCAGTTCGAGGTGCTGGCCGGGCCCGAGGTGCTCGCCCGGTGGTACCGCCAGGTGCAGCAGGAGGCCAAGGACGAGGTGCTCACCTTCGACCGCCCGCCGTACGTGCTGGACTACCGCAACCCCGTCCAGAGCGACCGCCTGCGCGACGGCGTCCGCTACCGGACCATCTACGCGCCGGAGGCCTTCCAGCACGAGGGCGCGCTCGACCAGCTCGACACCATGCTCCAGGTGGGCGAGGAGGCGCGGGTGCTGCCCGGCCTGCCGTTCAAGATGCTGCTCGCCGACCAGCGGGTGGCGATCATGCCGCTGCACCTCCACCTGCACCAGCCGGTGAGCCGCAGCGTGCTGATCAGGGGATCCACCATGGTGGTCGCCCTGGTCGAGCTGTTCGAGCGGATGTGGCGCGAGGCGGTGCCGATGTACCCGCAGGCCGCCCCGCCCGCGACCCCGCGCGCATCTGGGCCCGAGCCGGTCGGCGACCTCGCGCCGGAGGAGGACGGGGAGCGTATGGACCTCGAGCTGGAGGACCGCCGTCTGCTGGCGCTGCTGGCGGCCGGGCTCAAGGACGACGCCATCGCCCGCCAGTTCGGCACCAGCCCGCGCAGCCTGCGCCGCCGGCTGCGCCACCTCTTCGACGAGCTCAACGCCGAGACCCGGTTCCAGGCCGGCGTCCAGGCCCGCCGGCGGGGCCTGGTCTAGGGAAGCAGGCCGTGGTCGCGGGCGTAGACCGCCGCCTGGGTGCGGTCGCGCAGGCCGAGCCGCTGGAGGATGCGCGAGATGTGGTTCTTCACCGTGCCCTCGCTGAGGTAGAGCCGGTCGGCGATCTCCCGGTTCGACGCCCCGGCGGCCACCAGCCGCAGGACGTCGAGCTCCCGCGCCGTCAGCGGCACTTGTGCCCGCGGGGCACGGGCGCCGCCGGTCGCCACCAGGCGGGCGGCGACCCCCGGGTCGAGCTGGGCGACCCCGGCGTGCGCGAGCCGCACGGCCGCCGCCAGTTCCCGCGCCGGGAGGTCTTTCAGCAGGTAGCCGGTGGCCCCCGCGCGCAGGGCCTCGAGCACGTACTCCTCGTCGTCGAACGTCGTCAGCATGACCACCCGGACCTCCGGCGCGCGGTCGCGGAGCGCGGCGACCGCGCGCACGCCGTCCATGCGCGGCATCCGGACGTCCATCAGCACGATGTCGGGCCGCATGGCGACCGCCTGCTCGACCGCCTCATTGCCGTCGGCCGCCGTGCCGACCACGGTGACGCCGGGCTGCACGCCGAGCAGCGAGGCGATGGCCTCCCTGATCAGCCCCTGGTCGTCGACGACCAGCACCCGCACCGGCTCGTCGCTCACGGCGCGCTCCTGCGGGGGATGGTGACGGTCAGCCGGGTGCCGCCGCCGGGCGGGCCGCCGATGTCGACCCGGCCGCCGGCGAGCTCGACCCGTTCGCGCATGCCGAGCAGCCCGTACCCCTCGCTCCCGGGCACGAAGCCCCGCCCGTCGTCGCTGACCACCAACTCCGCGCCCCGCGAATCCAGCGACGCGGCGACCGACACACGCGTGGCGCGGGCGTGCCGCCGCGCGTTCGTGATGCCCTCCTGCGCCGCCCGGTAGAGGGCCCGCAACGCCGCCGGATCATGCCCGTCCTCCTCGCCGGAGAACTCCAGCACCACATCCGTCTGCCCGTCGACCAGGGCGGACAGGGCCTCTTCGAGGCTGAAGGACTCGCGCAGCGTGCGCACCGAGCGCCGCACGTCCTCCAGCGCCCGCCGCGCCGAGCCGTGCGCGTCGGCGACCGCCCGGTCGGCCGCCTCGGCGTCGAGGTCACGGAACGCGGCGGCCTTCTCCAGCAGCACCACGATCGCGGTCAGGTGGTGCCCGAGATCGTCGTGGATGTCCCTGGCCACCCGGTTGCGCTCGGCCGTGGCCGACAGTTCGGCGACCGCCGCCGCCGAAGCGGCCAGCTCCATCCGCGCCCGGCGCTCCTCGGCCGCCACCGCCGCCATGGTCACCGCCAGGACCAGCCCCACGCAGAACATCAGCAGGTCGGAGACCTGCCCGGCGTCGGCGAGCCAGTGCGGGTCGCCGACCAGCCCGGCCGCCACCATGACGACCACGCACCCCACGGCGAGCGCCCCGGCGACCGTCCGCCCGAACGTGAAGTAGGCCGTGAACGGCACCAGCACGAACAACACCCGCGACAACCCGGCCCCGTCGGCGGACGCGACCAGCGTGAACAACCCCACCCGCAGGGCCAGCAGCACCACCGGGCCGATTCGGTGCTCCCACCGGTCGAGGACGGCCAGCGCCGCCAGCCCCGCCACGAACGGCACCGGCCGGGTGTCGCCCACCCCGGCCAGCCAGGCGTACAGACCCGCGAGGAGGACCGCGCCGTAGAGCACCGGCGACACCCACGGCACCGGACGGGACAGGGCCATGCCGGAAAGACTACGGTCGGTCCGCATACCGCCGCACCGATAGTGACAACCAGATGAGCGTCACGGCGACCAGGACGTGCAGCAGACTCGTCAGCACGCCGTCCGGCAACGACGCGCCGACCGCAAGCGCGGTCAGCGTGACGCCGTACCCGGCGGCGGGCACCCGGGGGAAGACGCCCGCGCGCAACATCGCCGCCGAGAACAGGAGCGTGCCGACCACGAACACCGCCGTCCCGCCGAGCAGGACGACCTTCGTGGGCCCCTGGAGCAGCTCCCGCGTCACCGCGCCGTCGAGGAAGAAGACGACCAGGTTGAGCGCGAAGGCGATGCCGGCGAAGAGGGTGAGCCCGATCATGTTGACGGCGTAGGCGACCGCGCCGAACCGGCCGGCGACCTCGCTCTGCCGCAGATGGAAGGCGGTGAGCGCGGGCGGCCCGAAGGCGACCCCGAGACCGATGACGAGGCTGGTGACCGTCGTCTCGCCGGTGAACGCCTCGACGGCGCCGGGGACGCCGACGGACAGCGCCATGACGACGCCGCAGACGGCGCCGAACCGGAGCAGGGGAGAGGGCATGAGGAGGACTCCTTGACCGAGGGGATTCCGACGGTAGGAGAGGCGGCTTCTGCGGATAAGTGCCGCGGGTCATGGTGACGTCACGGTTTCGGCGACCGTGGTCATGTGCCGTCATGCGTGGTGTGGCAGCCTGCCGCGCGATGTTCGGCCTGCTGCCGGTCCTGGCCGAACCACCACGCGAGCTGATGGTGGCCGACACGCCGGACGGCGTGGCCTCGGCCCGCGCCCGGGTCGGCGGACGCCGGCCCAGGCGCCGCGCTCGACGGGTTGTCGGACCGTCATGACGTCCGTCCGCTCAGCCGGGGTCGGCGCAGAGTTGAGAGGTCAAGGCGGTGCGGGCCCACTCTTCCCACGTGTCGGGTGACCAGCCGCGGTCGCGGACGAAGATCAGGTAGAGCTGCGGGCTGAGCAGGCCGAACAGCAGGTCCGCCGCCATCTCGACGGAGAGGCCGGGACGGGTGTCGGGCTTGCGGACCAGGGCTTCGGCCGCTGCGTGGTGCACGGTGTAACGCGGGTCGGGGCCGTCCGGCCACTGCGCGGCGATCTCGGGGTCGGTGGCCGCGGCGGCCGCGATCAGCGGCATGATCGGGGCGACCCGGCCCAGGATCTCGCGGGTGCCGTGGACGTGCGCGCGCAGTTGCCCGGCTGCGGTGGGCTCGGCGCACGCGGTGCGGAACCACTCACGGTCCATGGTGGCGACCGGCTCGGTGTCCCCGGCGATGGACGTGTCGACGACGTCCTTGAACAGTGTGCGCTTGTTGCGGAAGACGAAGTAGACCGTCTGGACGGCCACGCCCGCCCGGTCCGCGACCTCCTGCAGGCTCGTCGCCCCGTAACCCTGCGCGAGGAACAGCTTGCGGGCCGCCTCGACCACCTTTTCCCGCGTGCGGCGTGAGCGCTCGGCCCGCTTGTCCGGTCGCTTGACATCGTCCATGTTGCGAGTCTAACTCTAAAGTACGTCACTAAAGTTTGACTCTAAATTCTTGGAGGAGACGATGGATCAGCGAGACCCGGAGGAGGAGGCCGTCCGCCGCGCGCTGGAGGGCTACTACCGCGCCGGCAAGGCGCCGTGGGACACCGGCGTGACGCCGCCCGAGCTGGTCGCCCTGGTAGAGGGGGGTGGCGCGCTGCCGCCCGGCCGCGCCCTCGAACTCGGCTCCGGCACGGGGACCAACGCCGTCTACCTCGCACAACACGGCTGGGAGGTGGCGGCCGTCGACCTGATCGACCGTGCCCTCGACCAGGCCAGGCAGAAGGCCGCGGAGACAGGAGTCGCGGTCCGGCTGCTGCACGGAGACGCCACCCGCCTCGACGAACTGGATGTGCCGGGCCCCTTCGACCTCTTCTTCGACCTGAGCTGCTACTGCGGGATCCCGCTGCACCGCCGCGACGCCTACGCCGCCGGGCTCACCCACCGCGCCGCTCCCGGAGCACGGTTGCTGATGTTCGGGTACGGCCCCGAGCCGCTCGGCAGCTCGGCCACCGAGATCGCGTCGTGGGCGGCGGGCGTCACGGCCGACGAGCTCCGCGCCCGTTTCCCCGGCTGGGAACTCCTCGACGTCACACCGGGCACCAACTCGGTCCCGACCTTCTGGTTCACGCTGCGCCGCGACGCCTAACGATCTCCGGTCACGAACCGGCGAGAGAACTCGCTTCGAGCTCGAGGAACCGCAGCGTCAGATCGAAGCCGAGCCGCGTCGCCCCGGACTTGTCGTCGACGATGACAAGCGTGCCGCCATTCTCGACCGCCACCGTCGCGGGGAATCCATCCGCACCATCGCCGCCGGGGTGAAGGTCTCCGTCGGCGTCGTCCACAAGACGATCGCCGAAGCCCGAGCCGCCGCGGACCACAGCTCATAGCCGCGGCTCACCCGCATACGAACGGCCGGCCATCCCGCAGCCCGTCAGTCGCGGAAGGCGCCCACGACGGGCCAGTCGGTGACCACACCGGTGATGGTCCACATGAGGCGGTCGAGCTCATCGAACATCTCGCCGGGGCGGGACCCGTCGCGTCCGTTGGCCAGCAGGGCCCAGCTCTGCCCGCCCGGGGTGCTGACGATGATCGTCTGCGTACCCGCGAAGTCGCCCCGGTGCCAGCGGTTGCCCGTCGGCGGGTGGATGAACCAGCCCTTGGCGTAGATGGACGGCTCGCCGCTGGTCTGGACGGCCGCGCCGGGCGTGAACATCGTGGAGAGCGACGTGGGGGACAGGAGATCGGGCTGGTAGGGCGATCCGTCGAGCCGGGCCGTGAAGCGCATGAGGTCGGTGGCCGTGGCGAGCCAGCCGCCATGGGAGTCCATGCGGGAGACGTGCATGGCGTAGGGGTCGAAAGCCGTGCCCGTCTCGGTGTAGACGACCTCCTCCGGCAGGCGGTCGGCGAGCGTGTCCCCGGCGATGCGCATGCCGGTGATGCCGCAAGGCAGCAGGACGAGGTCGCGGACGGCGGTGTCGTAGGGGAGGCCGGTGACGGTCTCGATGACCCGGCCGAGCAGGCAGTAGCCGAAGTTCGAGTACTCGAACACCGTGCCCGGACGGTGGGCCAGCGGGGCGTTCGGCTGCCCGTCCGAGCGGCGTCCCAGCACCCAGTCGATCAGCCGGCCCCGGTCGAGGTCGTAGTGGGCGAACATCGGGTCCGGGTTCGTGGGCCAGCCGCCGGTGTGTTCCAGCAGGTGCCGCACGGTGATGTCGAGCAGCGGGGCGTCGTAGGGCGGGGCGCCGTGGGTCTCGCCGAGCAGGGCGCCCGGGCCGAGCACTCGGTCGTCCAGGCTGAGCCGGTGCAGGTCGGCCAGCCGCAGCACCGCGGTGGACGTGATCGGCTTCGCGATGCTGGCGACGCGGAAGAGCATGGTGTCGGTGACCGGGACGGCGCTGCCCGGGGCGATGACCCCGAAGGAGCGGGCGTAGCTCAACCGGCCCCGATCCGTGCGCGCCACCTGCATGCCGGGCACCTTGTACTTCGTCATGAAGGTCTTGATGACGGACTCGACGAAGACGTTCTCGGCATCGGTGAGCGACGGCTTCGTCCAGACGGCGGAGAACCGGTGGTCGTCGTTCTGGCTGGTCCGGCCCCGCAGGCGCGCGGTCCGGTATCCCCTCTGCCGGAAGAAGGCGTCGTCGTGCTCGAACTCGCCGGTGGACAGGTCAGGGCTCACCCGCGTGGCGACCGGCACCCTCGCCCAGACCGCGGCGTAGAACGGCGTGCCGAACACCTCGTAGCAGCTCAGCGCCCACAACACGAAGCCCTCGCCGTCCCGGCGGGTCATCTCGTCGGCCAGGGCGACCGTCGTCAGGCCGAACCGGGTCACCCAGTCGGCGGGCGGGAGCCGCCGCCAGAGCGCGGTGAACGCGACCGGGCCGTTGTCGGAGTACCCGCAGACGTCGTAGGGGACGAATCCCTGCGGCTCCAGCGCCGTGAGCCTGGCCTGGAACTCCTCGCCCGTCATGTCGCGCAGCGCGATGACCTCGGGAGCGGCGGCTCCGGGGAACGACTGCCACAGAGAGGTGAACCGCGACCCCGCGAGGGTGCGGTATCCGCTCACCGTGACCGGCCGGTATCCCTGGCCGGGGAGCGTCGCGAACAGCTGGTCGTGCTCGTCGCCGGGCAGTCCGCAGCGCACGAGCCAGGGCACGACCAGGCCGGGCGCCGTCTTCTCCCAGATGGAGGCGACGCGTTCCGTGCCGAAGGCCGGATACCCACTGACGTGCACGGGCTGGAAGCCCGCGGCCGTCAGGTCGGCGAACACCCCTTGGTGCTCGCTGAGCAGCAGTTCGCTGAACACCCGAAGCTCAGTGCCCATCCAGCCACTGTACGTGATGGCTCGGACACGGACCGGAGCGCCCCGCTCGGCTGCCGAGGTCGTGCGGGCTGATGGGCTCGCGGAGTCGACCTCGATCTCCCATTCGCGACGCATGCGACACCCCTTCTCGACAGAGCGCCCGCGGCTGGGTGGTGAGCTCGATGACGAACGAGCAGGAAGAGCAACCGTTTCCAGAGGGCTCGGAGGACGTGGGGATACTTCATCAGCTGCGCGAACACCAATGACCCCCGGCGTGATCTGTCTCAGACCGACAGCTCTTGACAACGTTCTGAAACCGTTTCCTGACTGATGCGCAGGCGAAGCCGCCAGGTCCGCGTGTGGAAGAATCGGGTGGTGGTCGTGACAATCAAAGACGTGGCGAGGCTGGCCGGGGTCTCGGTTTCGTCGGTCTCCCGGACCTTGGCGGCGCCCGAGAGTGTGCGGCCCGGAACCCGTGAGCGGGTGCTGCGGGCCGCGGCCGAGGTCGGATACTCGCCGAACGCCGCCGCGCGGGCGCTGACCACCGGCCGGACCTACAACGTCGGTCTTGTCGTCCCCGACCTGGCCAACCCCTTCTTCCCGACCGTCGTCAAGGCCATCCAGTCCCGGGCCCGCGAGTTCGACTACTCCGTCCTCCTGGTCGACACCGACGAAGACCCGACGGCCGAGGTCGAGCTGATCCGCAAGCTGGTCAAGCAGGTCGACGGGTTCCTGTTGTGCGGTCCCCGGGCGGCCGACGACGACCTGCGGTCGTTCGTCGGCGAGACGCCCGTCGTCACGGTGAACCGGCGGGTCGGGCCGATTCCGTCGGTGATCTGCGACCACACCGACGGGGTGCGCCAGGCCGTGGGCCACCTGGCGGCGCTGGGGCATCGCGCGATCGCCTACCTCGGCGGGCCCCGGGCCTCGACGGTGAACCGCGAGCGGGTGCGGGGGCTGCGGTCGTTGTGCGCGTCGATGGGCCTCGAACTGGTCGATCTCGGGAACGCGACGCCCAACTTCGACGGTGGCGCGGCCGCCGCCGACCTGGTGCTGGCCGCGCCCGTCACCGCCGTCCTCGCCTACAACGACCTGCAGGCGCTCGGGCTGGTGAGCCGGTTCAAGGAACGCGGGGCCTCCGTGCCGGAGCAGATCAGCGTGGTCGGGTTCGACGACATCCCGCTCGCCGGTCAGGTCAGCCCGCGCCTGACCACCATCGCCCAGCGGGGCGACCTGCTGGGGCGTGCCGCGGTCGACCTGCTGCTCGACCTGTTGCAGGACCGGGTGGGAGCGGCGGGCTCGCGCCGGGTCATGCCGACACAGCTGATCGTGCGAGGCTCGACCGGACCGGTTGTCACATCCCCGCCAGGGTCGCGGCCGCCCCGCGACGGGTGAGCGTGGTGAGCCAGCCGACGATCAGCTTCCGCAGCGTGGTGTCGTGCGCGAACTCGGACGGGAAAACCGCGCGCAGGTCGAGCAGGGCCGCGACGACGCCGGCGGGGCCGGGTCCGGCGGTGGCGAGCGCGGAACGGATCCGGTCGGCGAGCGGGTCGTCCAGCGGCAAGGGCCGGCCGTCGTCGGCCGTGCCCTGGACGAACCGCATCCACGCGGCGACCACGAGCGCGGCCCACGGCGTGGGCGCACCCTGCGCGCGCCGGTCGAGAACGGTCCGCACGATGCGCGCGGGCAGTTTGTGGCTGCCGTCGGTGGCGATCTGCAGCGTCCGGTGATGGATCGCCGGGTTGGCGAACCGGTCGAGGACACTCCGGCCGTAGGCGGCCGGGTCGATGCCCTCCGGCGGGGTGAGCGTGGGCAGGATCTCCTCGGCGAGCAGGAGTTCGGCGAACACCCGGGCCTGGGGGAGGGCCAGCGTTTCGGCGATCGTGGCGCGGCCGGCGAGCGCGCCGAGATAGGCGAGCGAGGAGTGCAGGCCGTTGAGGGTGCGGAGTTTGAGCTCGTCGTAGGGGCCGGTGTCGGCGGTGAGAACGGCGCCGGCGCGGTCCCAGGCCGGGCGGCCGTGCGGGAAGGCGTCCTCGATGATCCATTGCCGGTACGGCTCGGCCCGCACGGCGGCCAGATCCGTCACGCCGAGTCGTTCCCGCACCAGATCCAGCGTGCCCGGGGTGACGGCCGGGACGATGCGGTCGACCGTCGTGCCGGGGAAGGTGACGTTGCCGGCGATCCACTCCTGTGCCCTGGTGTCGGCGCGGACGGTCCGGCCGATCAGCTCGCGGAGCCGGGCGCCGTTGCCGGGCAGGTTGTCGCAGCTGACCACGGCCAGCGGCCCGGCGTCGGCGCGGGCCCGGGCGAGCAGCCCCCGGGTGAGCAGCCCGGTGATCACGGCCGTTTCGCCGGCCGGGACGTACGCCTTCTCGGTCAACGTCAGCGTCACCACCCGGATGCGCGGGTCGGCGAGCAGGGCGACGACCCCGTCCGGGTCCCCGGCGGCGTGCACGACCCCGGTGAGCGCCGCCACCACCCGCACGTCGGTGCGCCGCGCGGCCGTGGAGGCCACCGCGAACATCAGGTCCTGCGCCCGCAGCGCGTCGTGGACGGCGCGCGAACGCGGCGCGACGGCGACGATCCCCCAGTCGCCGCCGGCCGAGGCCATCGCCTCCTCGGTGTAGATGGCCTGGTGCGCCCGGAAGAAGGCGCCGAGCCCGAGGTGGACGACGCCCGGCCCGGCCGCGCCCGGCTCGATCAGCGGCCGGCACTCGGCGGGCAGCCCGGCCAGGGCGGTTCGCCCCAGTAGCGCCCGCGGTCCCGTCATCACCACGGCAGCACCGCGGCGGGTTGTCCGAGCCGGAAGACCCGCTTGGGCAACCGGTAGGCCAGGTCGACGACGGTCTCGGCGGCCTCGTCCATCGGCAGGCGGTGCTCGGCCACCAGCTGGGCCAGGACGCCGGCGTCGATCCGGCGGGCCATCTCGTGGCGCACCGGGATGGAGCAGAAGGCGCGGGTGTCGTCGACGAAGCCGGCGGTGTTGTAGAAGCCGGCGATCTCGGTGACGGTCTTGCGGAAGCGGCGCAGCACGTCGGGGGAGTCGAGGAACCACCACGGCGCGCCGAGGTACATCGCCGCGTAGCCGCCGGCCATCGGGGCCAGTTCGCGGGTGAAGGCGTCCTCGTCCAGCGTGTACACCACCAGGCGCAGCCGTGGGTCGTTGCCGTGCGCCGCCAGCAGCGGGGCCAGGCCGTGGACGTAGTCGGTCGCCTGCGGGATGTCGCCGCCCACGTCGCGGCCGTACGAGCGGTGCAGCCATCGGTTGTGGTCGCGCACGGCGCCGGGATGCAACTGCATCACCAGGCCGTCGTCGATGGACATCCGGGCGAACTCGACGAGCATGTGCGCCCGGAAGGCCTCGGCGCCGTCCGGGTCGATCCGGCCGCGAAGCGCCGCGGTGAACAGCGCCGCCGCCTCGTCCTCGTCGAGCACGAGGGTGCGGGCGGTCGGGTGGCCGTGGTCGGTGGACGTGGCGCCCGCGGCGGCGAACGCCTCCCGGCGTGCGCGCAGCGCGGCGAGGTAGCCGCGGTAGGCGCCGGTGTCCTCGCCGGTCATCTCCCCGAGCCTGGCCACGTTGCCCGCCCAGTTCTCGAACTCGGGGTCGACGACGTCGTCCGGCCGGAACGTGGTGATGACCCGGCCGCCCGGCCCGCCCCAGCCGTCGGCGGCGAGCCGGGCGTGGTCGCTCAGGTCGTCGAGGGGGGACTCGGTGGTGGCCAGCACCTCGATGTTGAAGCGCTCGAACAGCGCGCGCGGGCGGAACTCCGGCTCGGCCAGGCGGGCGGCGATCTGGTCGTACACCTCGTCCGCCGTGGCCGGGCCGAGGGTGGTGGTGACGCCGAACACGTTCTGCAGCACCCGCTCGGTCCACAACCGGGTCGGGGTGCCCCGGAACAGGTGCCAGTGCCCGGCGACCAGCCGCCAGATCTCCCGTCCGTCGGTCTGCGCCGGTCCGGCCTCCGGCGCGTCCGGGCGCGGGGGCACCCCCAGCAGCGCGGGCGGCACGCCCTGGCTCAGCAGCATCCGGGTCAGGTAGTGATCGGGCACGACTAGGAGCCGCGCCGGGTCCGGGAAGGGCAGGTCGTCGGCGAGCAGGGCCGGATCCACGTGTCCGTGCGGGGAGATGATCGGCTGGTCGTCGACGAGGGCGTACAACTCCTGGGCGATGGCCCGGGTGTACGGATCGGGCGGGAACAGCAGATGGGGGGAGGACACGGAACTCCTTCGGTGACCCGACCGGGATTTTCACCCTGAGCCATCCGTTTCCAGTTTGTCAATCCCACCTGCTTTGCTGGTCACACCCGTGCTGTGCGAGCCGTCGGCAACCTGAACGTCACCTCGTTGACAGATTCCGGAAACGGTTCCAGACTGACCGCACGGTTACCGGGTCCACGTCGAGAGATCGGGAGGGCCCCGTCGTGACGGTGACGATCAAGGACGTGGCCCGGCTGGCCGGCGTGTCCCCGTCCTCTCGTCAAGGCGGTCCAGACCCGGGCCCGCAGAGCCGACTACACCGTGTTCCCGGCGCTGGAAGCGCACTGATCCGGACGCCGGTCGGCGGCTTCCTGCTCTGCTCGCCGCGCTCCGCCGACGAGGAGCTGCGTTCCTCCGCCGGTCAGACGCCCCTTGTCGTGCTCAACCGGCGCGTCGGCCGGCGGACCGGCTCCCGTGTTCTCGCCACCCGACTGCTGGTCCGCGCCTCCACCGGACCGGCACCCCACCCCTGAGCCCACGCACCCCCCGTGCCGGCGACAAGGAGAGCAGCGTCATGCGAACGTACAGACACCCGTTCCTCGCGGTGATGGCCATCGCGGCCCTGCTGACGGCCGCGTGCGGAGCGCCGGACGGCGGCGCCGCACTGGCCGGGACCGGCGGCCCGGTGCCGGAGAAGCCGGCGTCCCCGGTGAACCTCAACATCCTCGACGTCGCCGGCAACCTCCAGCTCACCCAGGGGATGATCGAGGAGTTCGCGGAGCGGAACAAGGACGTCGTCTCCCGGGTGACCTTCACCAAGGCCACCTCTCCCGAGCTGGTCGGCAAGATCAAGGCCCAGCAGGGCGCCAACCGCGTCGACATCGACCTGGTCCTGACCGGCGTCGACGGCCTGGCCGCCGGCATCGAGCAGGGGTTGTGGACGCCGCTGCTGCCTGCCCATGCCGACCGGCTGAGCGGCATGGGCGACTATCTGCCGGGCGCGGCGGAGATGCAGAAGCTCGCCGGCGACCACGGCGTGACCGTCACCTACTACCCATCGGGACCGCTGATCGAGTACCTGCCGGCGAACGTCCCCAACCCGCCGGCCAACGCACAGGAACTGCTCGACTACGCCAAGGCCAACCCGGGGGCGGTCCAGTACGCCCGCCCGTCCAACTCCGGACCCGGCCGCACGTTCCTGATGGGCCTGCCCTACCTGCTCGGCGACACCGATCCGAAGGACCCGGTCAACGGCTGGGACAAGACCTGGGCCTACCTGAAGGAACTGAACAAGCACATCACCCTCTATCCGTCGACCACCAGCGAGACGATGAAGAACCTGGCCAACGGCTCGGCGAAGATCATCGTCTCGACCACCGGCTGGGACATCAACCCGCGTGTGCTCGGCACCGTGCCCAAGGAGGCGAAGATCGGCACCCTCGACGGCTTCCACTGGGTCACCGACGCCCACTACGCCGTGGTGCCCAAGGGGGTGCCGGCCGACCGGCAGGCCGCCGTGCTCGCCCTGGTGGCGTGGATGCTCACCCCCGAGCAGCAGGCCAAGGCCTACGACAAGGGCTACTTCTACCCGGGACCGGCGATCAAGGACGTGCCGCTGTCGATGGCGCCCGCCGACAGCCGCCAGGCGATCGAGGAGTTCGGGCGGCCGGAGTACGAGCAGCTCATCGCCGGCAACCCGCTGGAGGTGCCGCTCGGATCCAAGGAGCTCGTCGCGGCGTTCGACCGGTGGGACCGCGAGGTCGGCGGGGCCAAGGTGAGGAGATGACGGCGGGCGGCCGGTTCGACCGGCTGCGCCTGGACGGGGTGTCGCGCCGGTTCGGCGGCAGCGACGCGCTGGCCGGCCTCGACCTCACGATCGAGCGGGGGGAGTTCATCACCCTGCTCGGCCCCTCCGGGTGCGGCAAGTCGACCGCCCTGAACTGCCTGGCCGGGCTGCTGCCGCTGTCGCGGGGCAGCATCTGGCGAGACGAGACCCGCCTCGACACGCTCCCGCCCGAACAGCGCGGCTTCGGCATGGTCTTCCAGAACTACGCGCTGTTCCCGCACATGTCGGTGCGGAAGAACATCGCGTTCGGGCTGCGGATGCGCAAGGTGGCACGGGCCGCGGTGCGCCGCCGCACCGACGAGGCGATCCGGCTGGTGCACCTGGAGGCCCACGCCGACAAGCTGCCCGGCCAGCTCTCCGGCGGCCAGCAGCAGCGGGTGGCGATCGCCCGCGCGGTGGTCGTCGAGCCGTCGCTGGTGCTCATGGACGAGCCGCTGTCCAACCTCGACGCCAAGCTACGGCTGGAGATGCGCACCGAGATCCGCCGGCTGCACCAGTCGCTCGGCCTGACCACCGTGTACGTGACGCACGACCAGGAAGAGGCGCTGTCCATGTCCGACCGGCTGGTCGTGCTGCGCGCCGGGCGGGTCGAGCAGATCGGCACCCCCGAACAGGTGCACACCCGGCCGGCCAACCGGCACATCGCCGACTTCATGGGCTTCCGCAACCTGCTGCCGGTCCGGGTGGCCGGACAGGCGGGCGACGGCGTCGTCGTGGACGGGGCAGGCCTGCGCCTGACCGGCAGCCCGGTCGGCGAGATGCGTCCAGGCGACCCGGCGGTCGCCGCGATCCGGCCGGAGGACGTCCGGATCGCCGATCAGCCCGGGGGAGGCGTCGAGGTGACCGTGGAGGTCGTGGAGTATCAGGGCCGGGAACTGAGCGCCGAGGTCCGGACCGGGGACGGGGCGCTGCTGCACCTGCGCACCGCCCGGCGGCTGGCGCCGAAGGACCGGATCGAGGTCGTGCTCGATCCGGCCCGCCTGCTGGTCTTCCCCGCCGACCCGGGCGAAGGGGGTGGTGAACCGTGACCCGCGTCGCCCTCCGGCACCGGCTGGCGGAACGGGGCGTCGACGCGCACCTGCTGCTGCTCGGGCCGGCGGCCCTGTTCGTCGCCGCCCTGTTCGTCTATCCGTTCGCCTACGGCATCGGTGTGTCGGTGCAGCCCGTCGAAGGCGGGCCGTTCGCCGCCTACCAGGCGTTCTTCGGCGACGCCTACCAGCGCGACACCATCGCCACCACCCTGTGGATCGCCCTGCCGGCCGCGCTGCTCAACGTGCTGGCCTCGGTGCCGGTCGCCTACCGGATGCGGGGCCGGTTCCGGGGGAAACGGGTCCTGACCACCGTCCTGGTCGTGCCGATCACCCTGGGCACCGTGCTGACCGCCGAAGGGCTGCTCAACTTCCTCGGGCCGACCGGCTGGTTCAACCGCGTCCTGCTCACCCTCGGCGTGGCCGACGCGCCGGTGAGCCTGACCCACAACTACTGGGGCGTGTTCCTCTCGCTGGTCATCACCGGGTTCCCGTTCGCGTTCCTGCTCGTGCTCTCCTACCTGTCCGGCATCGACCCCAGCCTGGAGAAGGCCGGGGCGGTACTCGGCGCGGGCTGGGCCCAGCGGTTCTTCCGGATCACCCTGCCGCTGCTCGCGCCCGGGCTGGCCACCACGTTCTGCCTGACCTTCGTGCTGGCCTTCAGCGTGTTCCCGTCGGCGATCCTGGTCGGCGACCCGTCCGGCTCCACCCGGGTGATCTCCATCGCGGCGTACGAGGCCGCCTACGTGCGCTACGACTACGCCGGCGGCGCCGCCGCGGCGATCATCATGGGCCTGGTCGAGCTGGTCGTCATCGGCGTCGTGCTCGGGCTGCGCGGCCTGTTCTACACCGGCTCGACCGCGGGAGGGAAAGGGTGACGCGGCCGCGGCGACGGATCGTCGCCACCCCCGCGGCCTGGGCGGTGTGGGGCGCCGTGACCCTCTTCTTCGTCGGCGTCGCCGGCGTCATCGGCTCCGTCCTGGTCAACTCCTTCGGCACCCGCTGGTTCGACACCTGGTTGCCCGAGGGCTACACCACCGAGTGGTACGGGCAGGCGTGGGAGGAGTTCACCCTTCTCCCGGTTCTCGGCGTCACCCTCGTGGTGTGCCTGCTCGTGGCCGGGATCTCCGTGCTGGTCGGCGTGCCCGCCTCCTACGTGCTGGCCCGCCGTTCCTTCTACGGCCGTCGCGCCGTCTACCTGATGTTCCTGCTGCCGATCCTGATGCCGCCGATCACCTACGGCATCCCGCTGGCCACCGTGCTGTACAAATACGGCTTCGCCGGCCACCTGTCGGGCGTCGTGCTGGCCAACCTGGTGCCGTCCATCCCCTTCGTCATCCTCACCATGACCCCGTTCATCGAGCAGATCGACCCGGCGGTCGAACGCGCCGCCCGGGTGTGCGGCGCCCGCACCCGCCAGGTGTTCGTCCGGATCCTGGCGCCGCTGCTCGTTCCGGGCATCCTCGCGTCGTCGATCCTGGTGGTCGTGCGTACCGTCGGGATGTTCGAGCTGACCTTCCTCACCGCGGGGCCCGACTCGCAGACGCTCGTCGTGGCGCTGTTCTACTCCATGTCGGCCTCGGGCATCCGCGCCCAGCAGTCCGTCGACGCGATGGCCGTCATCTACACCGCGATGATGCTGGTCCTGCTCGTGCTCGCGCTACGGTTCGTCAACCCCACCCAGCTCGTCGCGCGCGTCAAGGAGGACCCCGAGTGAAGATCGAGGACGCCCGTGTGATCGTTTGCAGCCCCGGCCGCAACTTCGTCACCCTCAAGATCGTCACCGACGAGGGGGTGACGGGGGTCGGCGACGCCACCCTCAACGGCCGCGAACTCGCCGTCGCGAGCTATCTCGCCGACCATGTCGTGCCCGCCCTCATCGGGCGTGACCCCGGCCGCATCGAGGACACCTGGCAGTACCTGTACAAGGGCTCGTACTGGCGGCGCGGCCCGGTCACCATGACCGCCATCGCCGCCGTGGACACCGCCCTGTGGGACATCAAGGGCAAGGTCGCCGGCCTGCCGGTGTACCAGCTGCTCGGCGGCCGGTCACGAGAGGGCGTCACCGTCTACGGCCACGCCAGCGCCCCCGACACCGAATCGGTGCTCACCGAGGTCGCCCGGTACGTCGAACTCGGCTACAAGGCCGTCCGGGTGCAGACCGGCGTCCCGGGCCTCCAGACCACGTACGGCGTCGGCCGAGGCCGGATGTTCTACGAACCGGCCGACGCCGCGGTCCCCAGCGAGGCGACCTGGTCCACCGAACGCTACCTCGCCCACACCCCGTCGGTGTTCGCCCGGGTCAGAGACGAGTTCGGGCCCGGCCTGCGGCTCCTGCACGACGTGCACCACCGGCTGACCCCGATCGAGGCCGCCCGGCTCGGCCGGGACCTCGAGCCCCACCGGCTCACCTGGATGGAGGACCCCGTCCCGGCCGAGTTGCAGGAGGGCTTCCGGCTCATCCGGCGGCACACCACCACCCCCATCGCGGTGGGGGAGGTGTTCAACACCGTCTGGGACTGTCAGCAGCTGATCACCGAGCAGCTCGTCGACTACATCCGCACCACCGTCGTGCACGCGGGCGGCATCAGCCATCTGCGGCGGATCTTCGACCTGGCCGCGCTCTACCACGTGCGCAGCGGCTCCCACGGCGCCACCGACCTGTCGCCCGTGTGCATGGCCGCCGCCCTGCACCTGGACATCAGCATCCCGAACTTCGGACTGCAGGAGTACATGCGCCACACGGAGGAGACCGACGCGGTGTTCCCGCACTCCTACCGCTTCGAGGACGGCTATCTGCTCCCCTCCGAGAGCCCCGGTCTCGGCGTCGACATCGACGAGGCCCTGGCGGCGGAGTATCCGTACAAGCCCGCCTCCCTGCCCGTGAACCGGCTGGAGGACGGCACCATGCACAGCTGGTGAGCCTGTTCGCGTGGACGAGAATATTCGAATACGCGGCGATTATTCTCGGCCGCAGAAAAGCCAGGCGAATTCGATCAGGTCCACCCGGTCCCGGAGATTTCCGTGTGGTCGTTCCACACATATCCGGTGACACCGGCGCAGCAGTCCGAATGCCACCACAGATTTCCGGCGCTGTTCACGCAGCGCTTGTTCACGCGGAAAAGCTGACGGTATTTCCAGGTGGCCTTCACGCTGGATTTCGAGGAGTAGCTGCTGTGGACCTTGGTGCTGGCGACCCTGACTCGCCGGATGTGCGGCGTCCAGTTCGTGCATCCCGCCATGACCTGGGTGCCCTGCACCTTCGCCGCCGCCGCGCTGGGCGTGACGACCGCGACGGGCGTCCCGACCACGGTGATCGCCGCGGCCGCGATGGACAGGACCCGGGTGCCCTTCATTCGCATTTCGAGCTCCGTTCATGAGGTCTGATATCAGTGATCCTCCTTTCGGTGATGATCACCCGTCAAGATCGCGTGTGGAGCTTGGCACGGATAGGCCACTCCCGCCATCGATATTGTTTCGAAATTCCCTCTTCTTCGAACGGCGGGTGTCTACGACATTCGCAGCCCGGCGACCTGGATCGCGGCGAAGCCCGCGACCACCACGGCCTGGGCGACGGCCCAGACGGCGCCGATCGTGGTGAAGGAGAGGGCCCCGGCGACCACGGCGGCGACGCTGGCCAGGGACCAGACGATGTTCAGCGCGATGACGGCTCTGGTGGCGGCCGGGCTGATCGGGCGGCGGGTGGACAGCAGGCCGACGGCGAGGCCGTACACGAGCAGGAAGGCGCCGATGCCCCGGAGCAGGCCGGCCTCCGGGCCGAGCAGGTCGCTCACCGGGGCGGCGAAGACGAGGTAGACCAGGCCGTTGCCCCCGGTGACCACGGCGTCGGCCACGAGCGCCCAGCGCAGGAATCTCGTGCGGTCGGTGGTCGCGGTCGCGGCGTTCATGGCGGGCTCCTTCGGCGTGGGGTTCGTGCTGACACCTCGAAAGATGTCAGCCGTCGCGCGGAGCCGCGATTACGCCGCAGGTAATGCGGCAGGCGATCAGCGGAGCGGCTCAACCCCGGGTGAACGTCAGGTGCGTGACACCTGAGGGCGTCGAAACCGCCTCGATCGTGTACGTCTTCTCCAGCGCCTCCAGCCCGTCCCAGAGCCGGACCCCACGGCCGAGCACGATCGGCACCTGCACCAGGTGGAGGTGATCGACCAGCCCTTCGGCGAGGAAGTCACGGACGACCGTGGGTCCGCCGCCGACCCGCACGTCCAGGCCGCCGGCGGCCTCACGCGCCCGCGCGAGCGCCTCGGCGGGGGAGGCGTCCAGGAAGTGGTAGGTGGTGCCGCCGCCCATCTCGATCGACGGCCTCGGCCGGTGGGTGAGGACGAAGACGGGCGTCCGGAACGGCGGGGTGTCGCCCCACCAGCCCCGCCAGGACGGGTCGTCCTGCCAGCCGGGCGGCCCGAACTTGCCCGCGCCCATGATCTCGGCGCCGACGCCCTGACTGTGCCGCACCGCGAACACGTGATCGGCTCCTGCGGCGCCGCCGGCGTCACCGTGCATCTCGTGCCAGAACCGGGTGGCGAACATCCACTCGTGCAGCCGCTCCCCGGCGTGCCCGAACGGCGCGTCAGGGGTCGGGCCGTCGCCGGTGGCGAAACCGTCCAGCGAGATCGAGAGGTTGTGGACACGTACCGCGGACATGAGCGGGCTCCTTTGGTCGGGCTTCACCCATGAGTCGGAGCCGGCGGCCCGCTTTCTACATGTCTCCCACAGATCCAGCTGTGCCCGATTTGCCATTCTTTGGTGGTTTTCTTCTGGAAACCGGCAAGGATCGATAAGGGGACCCTTCCGGGAAGGGGTGATCAACGTGAGCTGGTGGCATCGGTGCTCGATCCGGGCTCGCCTGGCCATGATGGCCGCTGCCGTGATGGCCCTGCTGTGCACCGCCATGGCGGTGTTCATCGTGCTCATGGTCCGGCAGACGGCGATCGACCACCGGACCGAACAACTCTTCACCAACGCCATCAACCTGGGCGCCCAGTTGCGCCGGAGCGTTCCCGACCTGCACGAGAAGAATCCGGGACAGGCGGTCCAGGTGTTCGACCCGGCCGGAGCCGTCGTCGCGGCCACGCCCGGCATGGCGGACCGGCCGCCGATGACGAACCTGCGCCCGGATCCCGACGCCTACGCCACCACCACGACCTGTGACGCCCCCACGTTCGCCGGCCGGTGCATGATCGAGCTCGCCTACCCCGTCCACCGGGCCGACGGCCTCTGGCAGCTCGACGTGGCCGTCCCGGCCGTTCCCTGGTACGTCAGCCCGCAGCTGATCGTGCCGCTCGCCACCAGCTGGGTGCTGCTGGTCGCGGCGGCCGCGGTGGGCAGCCACCGGATCGTCGGCAAGACCCTGCAGCCGGTGTGCTCCATCACCCACACCCTCGCGCAGATCACCTCCAGCGACCTGCGGCACCGGGTGCCGGTCCCGAAATACCGCGATGAGCTGCGCGACCTCGCCCAGACCGCGAACCGGACCCTGGACCGCGCCCAGGCGGCGGTGGAACGGCAACTCCGCTTCGCCTCCGACGCCTCCCACGACCTGCGCAGCCCCCTGACCGCCATCCGCACGCGGATCGAGGAGGCCCTCATCGAGCCGCGCGAGGCCGACTGGCCGCGGACGGGCGAGGCGCTGCTGGACAGCGTGGACCGCATGCAGGCCCTGATCGGCGACCTGCTGCAGGTGGCCCGGCTGGACGCCGGCGTCACCGCCCGGCACGAGCCGATCGACGTGACCGGCCTGGTGGCCGGGGAACTCGATCGCCGCGCGCCCAAGGCCGAGCTGCGCCGCCGCCTCACCCCCGGCGTGACGGTGGAGGGGGCGCGGATCGAGTTGTCCCGGCTGCTGAACAACCTGCTCGACAACGCCGCACGACACGCCGCCTCCGCCGTCACCGTGACCCTGGCCCTGGAGGCCGGCCAGGCGGTGCTGGAGGTGAGCGACGACGGGGAGGGCATCGCCCTGGAGCAGCGAGAGGCCGTCTTCCAGCGGTTCACCCGCCTGGAGGCCTCCCGCGCCAAGGACCCCGGCGGCACCGGCCTGGGACTGCCGATCGCCCGGCAGCTCGCCGAAGCGCACGACGGCACCCTGACCGCCGAAGACAGCGCCCGCGGCGCCCGATTCGTGCTGCGCCTGCCCCTTTACGCTCCCTCCCCACCACAGTGCTGACGCCGCGTGATCGTCTACGACGAGCGGACCGGGAAGCTCATCGTCGAGTTGTTCACGCTGCTGCGCGGGGGCCGGAGCTTCCGAGGTCTGGCGAGAGATTTCGAGGCCAAGGGATACCGGAATCTGGAGGGCAACCCCTGCACCCCGCAGCATCTTCGCAGCATGGCGCAGAAGGCCGCCTGCACCGGGTTGTGGGTCCACCACGGCGATCGAAAAAGACATTTACAGGACTTCGTGACACATGTGATGATCATTCAGTTTCCATACACCTGTTCGAAAGGCTGGAGTGAACACATCACGATTAGCGCTGGGCCTATCCGCTCAGACGCGCCGTCGCGCTGCCCTGATCACAGCTCTGACGCTGCCGCTCTCGCTGATGAGCGCGCCCGCAATCGCCCAGGACCTCACATCAACCCCTATCCCCACGCAGGTACGCACACCCACCCCCGCAACGTCGCAGCCAAGCGTCCCTACTACTCCCATCGGCAAAGCGCTGGCGCAGTCCAAGAAGGAGAACCGGCGCGTCGAGATTGAGTCGCTGCGCTCGGAGAGCACCACGATCTACGCCAATCCAGACGGCAAGACCGTGCGCGTGGAACTGTCCACCGAGCCCGTGCGGGTCAAGAAGGCCGACGGTGAGGGCTTCGCTCCAATCGACACCACACTGGTGGAGCAAGACGGCGTCATCAAACCCAAGGCCATCCAGGGTGACCTGACACTGTCGGCGGGCGCGGACACCGTCGTGCTGAAGAGCAAGACCGCTCAGGACATCACCGAGATCGAAGCCCCGGACGGCAGACTGCCCAAGCCCACGCTGAAGGGCAACACCGCCACCTACCGGTCCGTTTATGGCAAGGGCCGTGACCTGGTGGTGATCGCGAACGCGACCGGGTTCCGGCAGCAGATCACCATCGCTGAACGGCCCGTCGGGCCGGTCTCCTTCCGAGTCCCGTTCGACCTGCCCAAGGGCATGTCCTTCGGCAAGAACGCCGCGGGCCGACCCATCGTCGTGGGCAAGGACGGCAAGACGCTGACCGAGGTTCGGCCGACACTGCTGCAGGACGCCACGGCCGCCGACGCGAGCGCCCCGCTCGATGCGGGCAAGATCGGCAGGGCCGCCGTCACTCTCGCCGAGGACGGCAAGACCCTGGTGTTCACGCCGGATGCCGCGTTCTTGGCTGATGCGGCGACGACCTACCCGGTGACGATGACTGCCGCGGCCTCTGACTGGTACGAAAGCCATACCGGCGTCGGCGCCGGCATGGACGTCTACATCAATGACGTCGACCTCAGGGAGGGCTGGGACACCTTCTCCGATCCCGAGGTCGTGGTCGGCAAATCCTATGCCAGCAGCGTCGCCAAGCGCTGGCGTGGTTACCTCAAGTTCCCCAACATTCCTGCCGAGTTCGCGGGCAGCACGGTGGAGAACGCCGACCTGCACCTGTGGAACCATCTGTCCAACACCTGCGGTACGTCGGTCGGTTCCGGCATCACCGCGCGGCAGGTCACCTCCACCTGGGATGACATGCTGCTGTCCTGGAACAGCCAGCCGTCTGTCATCGGTACGGGCGCGGACACCGAGTACGGGGCCTACAGCGAAGACTGCAACTATGCCTGGAACCTGACCCACTCACTCGACGACATCGTCCAGTCATGGGTCAACGGTGCCACCAACCACGGCATCCAGCTCACCGCGGGTAATGAATCCGAATTGCGAAACTGGCGGCGCTACGCCTCGGAGGAGGCGGGCGGCTGCAGGACGTCGCCGCTGGAAGACTGCAAGTTCCAGCCCCACCCGCCCATCCTCAGCATCGACTTCGTGGAACCCCCTGCTCCGCTTCGCCGCGAGACCGTGGTCATCTCCTCACGTGAGCCGCTCACCTCGATTCCTGAATACGAGGAAGCCCTCACCAGGTCGGTGTACGTCCCGGAGATACCCGAGTCCATTGAGTCGCTGGCGATGAGCGAGGAGCAGGTAACCGCCACCGAACAGCATCGGGACGGTGAGGGCTCCTTCATCGGAACCGACAACCTCTCTCCTGCCGATCCCGCTGAAGGCGATGGCGACACCAGCAATCCTGAGGGGGAAGACACGGTAGCACCGAGGGTGCTGGCGACCGAACCGGCCGGCGATGCCACCGAGGTTCCCCTGGACTCTCAGATCAAAGTGACGTTCACCGAAGAAGTCGGCGAACCCGTGATCGCGGTGAAGACCGTGCAGGGCGCCGATGTCCAGGGCGCCGTCGCTATCGACAGCACCGGAAAGATCGCGACCTTCACCCCTGCACAGCCGCTCCACCCCGGCATGGGGTACACCGTTGATGTGTCGGAAGCGATCGACGCGTGGGAAAACGTCATGGAGCCGTATACGTGGTCGTTCACCACCAGCGGGCCGGACACGACGGCACCGACGGTGACTGCGACGAACCCTGCCACGGGAGCGGCGGACGTTTCGGTCACCACGGCGGTCAGCGCGACCTTTGGGGAGCTGGTCTCCGAGGCTGAGATCACTCTGGAGGATCCGGCGGGAGCAGCGGTCCCGGGGACATCGGCGATGGACGGCACCGGTAGGGTCCTGACCTTCATTCCCAGCCAGCCGCTGGCTCCGAACACCGTGTACTCCGCTGAAGTAAGCGGTGCCAAGGACGCCGCCGGCAACGTGATGGCGGCCCCGTATGGCTGGTCGTTCACGACGGCGCCGCCGGACACGACGGCGCCGACGGTGACCGAGACCGTTCCGGGTCCGGACGCCTCTGGGGTGGCGGTCACGACCGCCGTGAAGGTTACGTTCAGCGAACCGGTGTCGGCGGCGCAGACTGCGGTGAAGGGTCCGGCGGATGCGCCGGTTGCGGGTAACACCGTGATGGACGCCGAGAACAAGGTGCTGACTTTCACCCCCGCGCAGGCATGGACCCCGGCCACCAAGTACACGGTGGCCGTGAGCGCGGCCAAGGACGCCGCAGGCAACACCATGGCCCCGCACAGCTGGTCGTTCACCACCGTCGGCAATCCCATCGGCACCAATGGGACTGACTATCCCATCAACGACAATGCCACGGTGGAATCCCCCATCACGATGTCGGGCTACTCCGGTAACGCCTCGACCACCTCCACCGTGGAGGTGCATATCGCCCACACCTACATCGGGGACCTCCAAGTCGACCTGGTCGCACCCGACGGCAGCACCTACCCCCTGCACAGCCATACCGGCAGCGACACGGACAACATCGATCAGACCTATACCGTCAACCTGTCCAGTGAGCCGATCAACGGCACCTGGAAACTCCGCGTCAACGACAACGCCGGCGGCGACACCGGAAAAATCGACTCCTGGAAACTCACCCTGGGCGGTCCTGCCACACCCTCTATCCCCACCGGTAGCAACCCCGATGATGTCGCCATCACCGACAATGCCACGGTGGAATCCCCCATCACGATGTCGGGCTACTCCGGTAACGCCTCGACCACCTCCACCGTGGAGGTGCATATCGCCCACACCTACATCGGGGACCTCCAAGTCGACCTGGTCGCACCCGACGGCAGCACCTACCCCCTGCACAGCCACACCGGCAGCGACACGGACAACATCGATCAGACCTATACCGTCAACCTGTCCAGTGAGCCGATCAACGGCACCTGGAAACTCCGCGTCAACGACAACGCCGGCGGCGACACCGGAAAAATCGACTCCTGGAAACTCACCCTGGGCGGTCCTGCACCGGCCGGGCTGCAGGCCCAGGCGGAACCGGAGCAAAGGACAGCTGCGCCGACATTGTCCCGGGCACCGGCCGAGAACTCCCAGCCCTCCCAGGACGGAGCGGCCGCGGATCGGACTGCGGCCGCGGCTACCGGCGGCACCTTCGATTATGAGCACTCCAGCCTGGAGGACTGCAGGGTCAGCCCGCGCGGAACTGACTATGCCGAATATGACGCTCGCATCGAGGAGCTGCCTTACAGCTCATGCTGGTCCGCCTACCTCTACCTCCAGGACTACGAATACGATCCTGATACACACAAGATGAAGAAGGCAAACAGGAGGAGCAATGTCTTCGCAATGTTCGCCGAACATGTGGGGGAGGAAGTCGAGGAGCTGTTCGATGACGACGACGCCTTTCGCTTCCGCGCCACATGGGTTATTCATAGCTACCTGGGCGACAAGACCGGCAACAGCGTGGTCAACGGCGCGGGAAGCGGCCTGAAGCCAACCACCATGAAAATGTTCCTCCGTCTCGATGACTTCGCGGTCGTCGATGACAGTGACGGCGGAGAGGTTAAGTTCTCAGGGAACAGGATGGGCGGCCTGCCCATCACGGCAGGACTGCTGACCGGCGCCCGGAGTGGCAGTAACGGCGACTGCGACCCTGATGGCCAGACAAGGCACAAGGATGTTTCGGAATGGCATTCCACGCCTGACGCGATGTTCCTTATCAGCGCATCAGTCCCCTCCAACAGCACAATGATCTGTTCATTCACGCCAAGCCTTCTGCTTCATACAGATGACGGAATAACGGTCCTCAATCTCTGGAGCCAAGAGGTCAAGGACGAGGACGGCCTGACGATTGGCGTGCGGCGTCACGGCAGCGAAGAACCCTATGATTTCACATGGGTGCCGAATTTCCGGTGCGACAGGAAGACCTTCGGTGCCGGTAATGACGACGTCCCGGACCACACCGGCGGCTGTGTCAACACTCGATCCAAGCGCGTGTTCGTTATGTCCAAGTCCAGGGACGCGAGATTCATCGAGGTCATCGAGCATATCGAGGCGGCGCTGAACCCCAGCAACTCTCAGACTTTTCCGCCGCTTCGGCCGGGCCACAATTGGGGTGATCCAAGTCATCCGCCCAGCAGATTTGGCCCAGTAGGCGGGCAGAACAAGCAAATCCCCGGCAACTGGGGGGCACCTGGTGCCAACAACCCGGCAGGGAAGCCGCTAACCCGTGGCATGACCAAGGCGGAGGCCAACGCCGAAGGCACAATCCCGACCTATGACTACAACAGAAACTATTTCTCCAAGAGAGAACTGCACATGGATGTGGGGACGGCACAGGAAATGCACTGGCTTCTCCCGCCGTCCCTGCCGGTCCCGCCGGCGACCGAGCTCGAACACAACATTCGCGAGAAAGAGCGTGAGCGCCGCGCCTGGAGCATAAACTACTGCAAATACTACATGCCGGAGAAGTATCGCGCACCGAACACGGCGGACAAGCTACCCGGGGGAATGGGTAACTCCTGTGACGAGTACCCGTTCGCGTCAACCCTCCAAGGAGCCGCTTATGCTCAAGGGAATTTTTCCCTGAAAGCTGTGAATGCCCGGCAGAACAGCTTGCACGGGACGGCGCTCGAAACGTTCTACACGCAATTCCGAGTAGGGCGAGGCACTAAGTTCTGGGTGCTGATCGAATCTTAGGATTCGCCAGTTGAACCCATCCTGGGAGGTGGGCGTGGAGTGGCATCACTAAACTTCTCGCCCACTTTCCTCTCACCGTCGTCGTACAGAATCCGGATATCACGATGAATGCTCTTCCTGCCGAAAGCCAACAGAGTCTCCTGCTTGAACATGGACTGCACAGCTTCTTCATGGCCCAATGGGTCAGCATCGAAGACATCGGCGAGGTGGCCCGGCGGTTACGCATCGAAGCGGAGACGACGGTCGTGTGCGACTTTCAGGCTGCCATGGAATTCTACGGTTCCACGTCCGAGGGGTCACAGCGGGCTTGGATCACCCGCCTTGCTCCCGGCTGGTCCCTGGTTCTTTATCTCAATGGATTCAGGTCGTCTCCGGAGGCCCTCAGCCTAGGCGGCCAGCGCGTTTTCGATGTCTCATGCATCTACGGTATAGGAGAAATCGATGAACTCTCCTACATTCACGATGGTGTATGGGATGGAACCATCTACGATGCGGAAGAATATCGCATCTACTGGGAGGATCTGACCTATGACATCAGTTCACTGGAAGGTCAGCTGGAAGAGTATCTATGTGTCCTGGGAAGAGTCAGTGGGCGGTTTCTCGACCGCGACTGGTTTTCATCACGTGGGCTGCTGGGAATCACCCCCGACTAGGACGTGTTTCGAAGTGTTGTGACGGGCTGGCGTGTCGTGGCCGGGAAATGAAGAAGGTCTCCGGTAAGTGGGTTGATCGACCAAGAAAAACCTGACCACCGGAGACCTCGTGGCCACCTTAGCGGTGACGCGGCGGTTCGACCTGAGCGATGCGCAGTGGGCCCGGCTCAAAGCCGTGCTCCCCATGCCCGTGAAGCCAGGCAGGCCCGCGCAGTGGACCAAACGCCAGCTCATTGACGGCATCCGCTGGCGGGTGCGGGTCGGGGCGCCTTGGCGGGACGTCCCTGACTGCTACGGCTCCTGGCAGGCGGTGTACGCGCTGTTCCGCCGCTGGCAACGCGCCGGTGTCTGGCGGCAGATCATGACCGCCTTGCAGACGGGAGCCGACGCCGCCGGGTTGATCGGATGGGAGATCGGCGTGGACTCCACCGTCTGCCGGGCTCACCAGCACGCGGCGGGAGCCCGCAGGTCAGGCGATCGGCAGGCCGAACCACCCGGCGGGGTCACCACCGAGCCGGCCGATCACGCCCTGGGCCGTTCCCGCGGCGGCTGGTCGACCAAGCTCCACCTGGCCTGCGACAGCGGCCAAGGCCTGCTCGCGTTGGTGCTGACCGCCGGACAGCGAGGCGACGCACCTCAGTTCATCCCCGTGATGACCGCCATCAAAGGTTCCCCGACCAGGGCCGGGTCGTCCTCGCACCCGGCCGGAGGTGGTCCGGGCGGACAAGGCCTACTCCTCACGCGCCATCCGCGCGCACTTACGCGCCCGCAGGATCAAGGCCACGATTCCCGAACCCGCCGACCGCATCGCCGGCCGCCTCCCGCGCGGCAGCCGAGGCGGACGCCCACCCGCATTCGACCCGGCCGACTACCAGGCCCGATCAGCAGTCGAATGCGGGATCAACCGGCTCAAACGCCACCGCGCCATCGCCACTCGCTACGACTGTGAGGATCGAAGGGTGCCGCCTCGGGTGGTGGTCTGACCCGCGTTACGACTGGCCCATGTGCCCTGTGTTTGATCTGTCGGCCATCACCCGGGACGGCGCTCGCTGCCGCCGGACC